>CAWECH010000026.1:0-178242 GCA_963807565.1 uncultured Alphaproteobacteria bacterium
GGAGTGCACCCCGAAAGTGAGACAGTAAGATTTCGGTGACAAGGCTTCGTGATAAGGAGCCTTGTGATGAGGGGAAGATCTCCGTTATCGACTAGTGAAAAAGTGGACTTGGTTCGCCGGCTGGAGGCCGGGGCGCCGGCTTCGGCGTTGGCGCTCGAAGCTGGCGTGCTTCGCAAGTCGCTGTACCAATGGCGGGCGGCGTACAAAACCTGGGGCGCGGCGGGGTTGAACCGCAAACGCGGGCCGAAGCCGGGCGGTCGCGCGTCTGGCGGACCTGCGGCGGCCGCCTCCGGCCCGCCAGACGCGCGACCGCCCGACCCTGAACCCCCCGACGAACTGGCGAGGGCGCAAGCGCGCATCGCCGAGTTGGAGCGGCTCGTCGGCCGCCAGCAGACGGACCTCGATTTTTTTCAAAAAGCCTTGCGGTCATGGGACGAGAAGCGCCGCGTGAGCGGCGCGCCCATCTGTTCGCCGTCATCGAAGAAATGACGCGCGACGAACCGCAAGGCAAACCTGCGACCCCCGCGGCCCGCATCGCGCATCTGACCGATATCGCCAAGCTTTCCCGCGCGAGCTACTATCGCTGGCTGGAGCCGAAGCTTTCGGCGAGAGACGACGCGGACTTGCGCGACGCAATCCAGAGTCTGGCGCTGCAGCGCCGCCACGAAGGCTATCGGCGCATCACCCAGCGGCTCAGAGACCAGGGCCTCGTCGTCAACGCCAAGCGCGTATTGCGGCTCATGCGGACCGACAATCTGTTGAGCCTGCGCCGCAAGCCTTTTGCGCCGGCGACCACCGACAGCCGGCACAAGTTGAAGATCGTGGCGAATCTGGCGCGCTTCCTCGAGGCGACCGGCCTCGACCAGCTCTGGGTCGCCGACATCACCTACATCCGGCTTGGCGAGGGCTTCGTCTATCTCGCCGTCATCATCGACGCCTTTTCGCGCAAGGTCGTCGGCTACGCCATCGACGATCATCTCGAAGCCCGTCTCGCCCTCGCCGCGCTCGACATGGCGATTGCGGCGCGCAAGCCCCCGCCCGGCCTCATCCACCACTCCGACCGCGGCGTGCAATATGCCTCGAGCGAATATGCGGCCAGGCTCGATGAACGCGGCTTCCAGCGCTCCATGAGCCGGCCGGGCAACCCATACGACAACGCAAAGGCCGAGAGCTTCATGAAGACGCTGAAGGCCGAGGAGGTGAACGCTCAAACCTATCGCGACCTCGAAGACGCCCGACACAACCTCTCCGCCTTCATCGACGACGTCTACAACGCCGACCGCCTGCACTCGGCGCTCGGCTACAAGTCCCCAATTGCCTTCGAGGCCGAGTTCCGAGACATTGAAGCGCGCAACCGAACGGCTATGACCGCCTTGTCACCGAATTAGCGTGTCTCACCCAAGGGGTGCATTCCACCAAACAAATCCAAACAAGAGCAAAACAAATCCAAACAAATCCAAATTCAATCAGGCCAGTTTGTGAATTTCAAGGACTTGCGAGTGGTTAACGCACTTTTCGCATTTTCCGGCAATTTCCATCTCGATTTCTGCATATACAGAATGTAATATTCTAATATACAGAATAAATTTTAGCACATAGAATTCGTTTATTGGCAATTGATTTCTGGAGCGACCTGGCGCTGGCGGTTTCGAGTCTGTTCTTCTCCCCTTGGCGGAGAAGGCGGCCGAAGGCCGGATGAGGTGTGGAACGATGACGTTCGGCTGAAAAGCTCGCAAACGACGCCGAGCCAAATTCGACCGATTACGAGGCTGTCCGCCGCACCCCATCCGGGCTTCGCCCACCTTCCCCGCCTTCGCGGGGAAGGCGCAACGCCGGCGCGCGCCGCTCTAAGCGAAACCACGCAAAAAGCCGGCGCTCGTAAAAAGCGCCGGCCTAAAACTTCGTCGGGAGTAAACTCAGGCCGCGGCCTTGGCTTCCTCGGCCTTCTTGACGATTTCGCGCTTGATCGCCAGCGCGCCGCGCGAAAGCTCCGCGTCGTCGGCCTTGAGCAGGAAGGCGTCGAGGCCGCCGCGGTGTTCGACCGAACGCAGCGCCGCCGCCGCGACGCGTAGCTTCACCGACTTTTCGAGCGCCTCGGAAATGAGGGTCACTTCGACGAGATTGGGCAGGAAACGGGTCCGCGTCTTGCGGTTCGAGTGGCTAACCTTGTTGCCACTCAGGACGGCCTTGCCCGTCAGCTCGCAACGGCGCGACATGGAACTTCCTTCAAAATTTTCGCCCCTCGAGGGCGATTTAGGAAACAGCAGGCGATCCGCCGCAGGTCCCCTGGCGATTAGGGTCGCGGGCCTATAGGGGAAGCGGGCGGAGGCGTCAAGGTTGGGGGTTGCAGTAGGGCTCGAAGCGGGAACAAACGGTCCAAATCGGCGGGACCAAGGGATTTGGCGACCGGGCAACGCGGGTCCGATTCCAGCAGCATTTTGCCCAGCGTCGCGGCTTGATCGCCGGCGGCGCTCAAAAAAGAGCTAAACGCCGCCGAGCGCACGACATAGATCGCGTCTTCCGATTGCGAACATACGACGTCCTGCAGGTGAGCGGCGAATGTTCGCTGAAAGGCCGCCCCGTCCTTTGCCTTCGCGCCCGTGAGCTGCTTTCGCCAATCGGCGAATATCGGATCGCCTTGCTGCGCCGCTTGCGGGTCGCAGGACGGGAGCGTCGTGTCTGAACAATCGAGAAGCTTTATGCGGGCAAGAGCGGCCTCGCGCAGCGCCCCCGCGGGCAGCGCCTCGATTTCCGTCCTCAAGGCCTGATAGGTGGTTTGGTTCCAAGGCTCGGCGCCGATCGGAAATCCGACGAAGGGGCCCCAACTCCCGTCGTCAGCCTCGATGCGCAGATCCTGTGTCGTCACTCCCCGTCCCTGACTACGCCAATATTTGGAGCCGGTCAGGTCGGCGCCCACAAGAACCGCCTGATCGAAAGACGCGCCTTGCAGACGCGTCTGAACGAGGGCGGAGGCCTCGAAATGTACGCCGTAAAGCGACGCCCCTTCGAGATTTGCGAGGAAGAACAGCGCGCTGCCGGCGTTTGCGCTGGCCAGAGACGCGCCCTGCAATTGTGACGCCCAGAAACTGGCCCCTTGAAGTTGCGCGCGTTCCAGTGTTGCGCCGTGCAAGCGGGCGTTGTCGAACATTGCGCCCGCCAGGCGGGCGTCATCGAGAGTCGCCGTTTGCAGATTCGCGTCACTGAAATTCGAGCCTTCGAGGTAGGTGTTCTGCAACCTCGCGCCTTTGAGCTCCGCGCCCGTGAAGTCCACCCGCTCAAGATGGGCGTTGTCGAAAGTCGCCCGGTCGAGTTGCGCGCTTCGGCCCGAAGCATCGGCCAGATTTGCGCCTGTGAAGTCGATTCGGGCGAGCAGCGCGTAGTCGAGGATGGCGCCTTTGAGATCGCGGCCTCGCGCGCGGTAAATGTAGTCGCGCCAATCGACTTCTTCGGATCGTCGATCCCGAGTTCCTCGAGCGCGTTGACGCCCGACAGAACAAGCGTGTCGGAAAACGGGTACGGCCGACGCCGACTACGACTCCGTCAACCGCGGTATCGAAGATCGCCTTGTGGAGATCCTCGAAAAACGAATTCCTCCGGACGTTGATGTGCGGGCCGGAGCTGTCCCATGTCAGATCGACGCCTTGGTTGAAATCGCGATCCGGGCTTGTAACCCATTCTCCCCAAGGCTCCCCCCTGTAGGTCGCGACCAAACGAAAACAGCAGCGCGACAACGGTCGCCGACAGCCAGAGCTGAGCCCAGTTGAATCTCGCGATCAGTCCGCCGGCGTCGCTGCTCCACAAAAATATCCTCAGCCAGAGCCACGTGATCACGACGAAGTCGATGAACAGCGCGATTCTCTGCGCCATCGTAATGGGCCAGTAGTGATAGGGCAGGAACTGTACTGGAAAGAGCAGCAAAAGCCCCATCGGCGCGATTATCAGTGTAAGCGGCCACGCCGCGCAAGGCCCAGCCGAAAAACGCCTTGCTGAATATCGGCGGTCCGGCCAGCATCTGGACGAACAGGTTGCTCGGCAATTGTCCGCGCAGGCTATCGCTTACGCGTTGCCCGTCTGTACCGGCGGGGAGGGCCGCGATCTGCGCGTCGAACTCGGCTGTAGCGCTTCGACTTCTCCGCCAGCATAGCCAGATGCAGCATAACGTAGCCGTGCACCCGCCGAAGAGGTAGGGGGCGAGCGCGAAGAAGGCGAGCAGCGGGAGTTCGATGTTGAGGAACGGCAGCTTGACCCGCTTCTCGAAGAACAGGTCGGCGTGCGTCACGGCGCCAGCCGCCACGGCAAGGTAGAACAGCACGAACAGGTAGGAAAACCAGAACGTTCCGCCGACGTTCGCCGCGTCGTCGACCATTTTCTTCAGCGCCTCAAGATCCTCGGCTTTCGTCGCAAGGTCCGGGGACGGAGGTTGAGGCGGCCCGGTTGTTGCGCCGCTTGCGCTGCTTTCGGGCGCGGCGTCGGATGTCGCTTCAGCCCCTCCGCCGCGCTTCCTGCGGCGAAGTCTGGCCTTTGCCCAGGGGCTCAATCTGACCACATGCGCTTCCGCTCGATCTGAAATGACTGACGATCTTCAAATTTGCGAGCTTGCCGGCTCGAAATTCGCTTAAAATCAGCGTTCTGGCAATGCCCCTCGCCATCGGGGCAAAATGTGCGTTGTCGCCGCGGTCGCCGACCGCGGCGGCCGAGCTCAGCGAACTCGGCTACAGTGGCGGCGCGCCCCACGTTGATCGTGACCCGCGCCGAAAATCACGATATAGACGGCGACTTCGCTTGCACAGGTTTTACCCATGAACCGCTACGAACGCCGCCCGCCCGCCGCGAGCGAGGCGCAACTGCTCTATCAGGACGGGGATTTTCGGGTGCTGCGGCCGGGGCTGTTCGTGCTTTGCGCGGTCACCGGCGTGCAAATTCCGCTCGACGAATTGCGGTACTGGAGCGTCGAGCGGCAGGAGGCCTATGCGTCGCCGCAGGCGGTGATGATGCGGATGGGCGGGGCGCCCTGAATAGGCTGGGTTGATAACGCTGTCATCCCGGCGAACGCCGGGATCCAGGGGTCGTCGTACTCAGCGGCTTGTGTTTACAGCTTCTGCTTCAAGCTAAGCATCACACGCTGGATCCCCGCTTTCGCGGGGATGACATAGAGGGCGTCAAATGCTGGCCTTGCATCGGCGATCGGGAGGCAAAAAACTTGAGCGGCGCCGATCTGTTTCCGGGCTTCGCCTCGCGCCACATCGCGGCGCAGGGCGTCGACGCTCCATGCCCGGATCGGCGGCGACGGGCCGCCGCTCGTGCTGCTGCACGGCTATCCGCAATCGCACTGATGTGGCGCAAGATCGCGCCCGCGCTCGCCGAGCGGTTTCACGGTCGTCGTCCCCGACCTGCGCGGCTACGGCGCTGTCCGCCGCGCCGCGCCTCGCAACGGCGGCGAGGGCTATTCCAAGCGCGTGATGGCCGACGACGTCGTGGCGCTGATGCGCGCGCTCGGCTTCGAGCGCTTTTCGCTCGCCGGCCACGATCGCGGCGGCGCGCGTCGCCTATCGGCTCGCGCTCGACCACCCGAAGCGGTCGAGAAGATCGCCGTGCTCGACATCGTGCCGACCGCGGAGATGTGGCGCGGCATGGACGCCGCGCGCGCGATGCAGGTCTATCACTGGATGTTCCTCGCCCAGCCCGCAGCCGCTGCCGGAAACGCTGATTGCCGGCGTCGCGCGCAAGCCTATATCGACCACACGCTGGCGAGCTGGACGGCGACAAAATCGCTCGATTGTTTCGACGGCGCGCTGCCTGCCTATCGCGCCGCCTTCGCCGATCCGCAGCGCATCCACGCGATGTGCGAGGATTATCGCGCCGGCGCGACGCTCGACCGCGCCGCCGACGAAGCGGACTTCGCGGCCGGGCCGCAAGATCGAGGCGCCGCTGCTCGCGCTCTGGGGCGAAGCCGGCATTCCCGCCGCGGGCGCCTCGCCGCTCGACATCTGGCGGCGCTGGGCGCGCGACGTTCGCGGGCAAGCCGATCAAAGGCGGGCATTTCCTGCCCGAAGAGGCGCCGGAGGCGACGCTGCAGGCGCTCGCCGGTTTCTTCTGACATGGGGATCAGGATGCGAAGTTTTGTCGCCTCGTTGGCTCTAGCGGCGGCCGTCGCCTCGGCGGCTGCTCAGGAGGCGCCGAAGCCCGTCGCGGGCCTGGAAAAAATCAATCACATCATCGTTCTCTATCTGGAGAACCGCAGCTTCGACAATCTCTATGGTCTGTTTCCCGGCGCCGAAGGCGTCGCCGGCGCGAGCGAGGCGGCTTCGACCCAGCTCGACAAGGACGGCAAGGTTTTCGACAAGCTGCCGCCTGTGCTCAACACCAATGTGCCGCTGCCGGCGAGCGATCCTCGCTGTCAATCGACCGCCAACAAGCCGCAGGACAAGTGCTACGCGAGCGCGCAGGTCTCCGGGCGTCTCGTGGCGAAGAGCCGGACGACGACACCGAGCGCAATCACGGTCGAGGCCGGCAACAACATAAACGTCGGCAAGAATGCGAAGCTCGTGACTGCGAGCAGGACCGGTGATGCCGGCGATGTCACGCTCAAAGCGGGCGGCACGCTGACCGTCGCGAGCGGCGCGAATTTCAACGCCAGTTCCACGGTCGGCAACGGCGGCACTGTCGATTTGAGTTCGGACGGCACGTTCAACATCGGTAACAATCTCAAGGTCAATGTCGGCGCGCCGAACGGCAAAGCTGGCACGCTGCTGGTCGATCCCACCAACATCGTCGTCGGCGATTTGAGTCTGGACAGTGGCGTGACTATGAGCAACGCCACGGTCGCAAGCCTTATCGCTGCGCTGTCCGACGGCGGGACGTTCTCGCTGGTCGCGGATAATTCGATCACGCTCGATCCACATGCTGTGATCAATACCAGCCGGTTATCCGGCGGCGTTTCGAGCGGCAATCCATTCAACGTCGATCTGGATGCGCCAACAATTACCGTCATGGCTGGAGCGCAGATCGTCACCGCCGCGGTGAACACTACTGGCTCGGGTGCGACCAGCTACGCTGCCGGTCAGATCCTGCTCAATGCCAACGGTTCTTCGAGTGGAAGCATCACGATCGCGGGCTCGTTGATCGGAGGACAGACCACACTCGAAGCCGGCTCGTCGATTACGCTCAGCGGAAACGCCATCATCACGACCGAGGCGATTAATCCGGCGGCGACGTCGAACGCGAGCACGAAGTACTCGGTCGCTAATTCGCAGGATATCACGCTCACAGCCCCGACCATCGTCACCAGCGCCCAGAGCAAAGTCCTGGCCGGCGTGGTCAACGCCAACCTGAGCACCTACACGCCAGGCACGATCACTTTCGACGCGACCGGTTCGTCGGCCGGCACGGTCACGGTTGCCGGCACGCTGGCCGGCGGCGCTACGACACTCAAAGCCGGTTCTTCGGTGACGCTGTCGGGAACGGTGGATACCCAGGAGCTTAATACCTCGGGCACCGTATCGCTCTATAACTCGCAGAACGTCACGCTGACGGCGCCGACCATCAGCGTCGCATCCAGCGCCCAGATTGAAGCCAACGCCCTCAATTCCGCACAACCATCGCCCTACAGCGGTGGGACGGTCACTCTGGATGCCACTGGCGCGACCACAGGCACCGTCACAATGTCGGGCCATCTTTTCGCCGGCGCGACGACGCTTGAAGCCGGTTCGTCCGTCACACTCGGCGGATCTGCAATTATCAATACGCAGGTTCTCGTGGGCGGCAGTTCAGTCGCCAACTCGCAAAACGTCACGCTGACGGCGCCGACCATCAACGCCCAATCCGGAAGCCAGGTCGTCGCCAGCGCTATCGGAGGCTTCGCCGCCGGCACCGTGCTATTCGACGCAACGGGTGCGACCAGTGGCAGCGTTACGCTCGCCGGCAGCATCTCAGGCGGCGAAACGACGCTTCAAGCTGGTGCGTCAGTGACGCTTGCCGCCACGGCGGTCATCGATACGCAGCTTCTCAACGTCGGCGGCACTGCATCGGTCGCCAATTCGCAGGATGTTTCGCTGGTCGCGCCCACCGTCAATACTGCATCGGGCAGCCAGATACTTGCTAACGCGGTCGGCACCGGCTTCACCGGTGGCAGCATCACGCTCAACGCCAACGCCACCACGAGCGGAGCTGTTGCGGCGGCAGGCACGCTCAACGGCGACAGCATCACTATTCTCGCAGGCTCGACGATCACGGTTGGTGTGCCTGCGACGTTCGATGCCGTCGAGGCGATTACGCTCACGGCGCCGACTATCAATGTCGCGACCACGGCCGGCTCCGGCAGTGCAACGCTGAGCAGCGGTACTAATGTGAATATCACCGCCAGCACCGCGCTGGCTTTCGGCTCGCAAGCCGTAATCGATGCAACGCAGACAGCGACGCTGACATCGCCGACGATTACGGTCGCGGGCGGCGCGGGGTTCTCTGCCGCGACCGTCAACTATGACATCCAGCAGAGCACTTTAATCATCGGCGATGCCACGCTCGACAGCGCTGACGCCAGCATCCTCGGAAGCACGTTCCTCGCGAACACGGTGATTGCCGCATACGTCGCGGCTCTTGGCGGATCCGGCAAGTTCGAGTTGACAGCCTCCGGTGACAGCACCGGGCTCAACACGATTGTGCTCGATACGCACGGCACCATCGACGCCGGCACCGCGGTGAACGTGGCGCTTAACGCGCCGACGATCACGCTGACTGGAGGAGGGGCCGGCTACATCGCGGGCGGCTCCGGCAACGGCTACCTCCGCGGTCACACCATCGCCCTCGATGCGGGCTCAACCGGGACCGTCACTATTAACGTTGCCAAGACCGGTGCCGTTGGGCTCGTGACGGCACCGCAGTCGCCGTTGCAGATCATCACTGGCACGCTCGACCTGACGACCGGCGCGGCCGCGATGATCGTAGGCGGCTCGAACACCAATGCCGCAGGCTATGTCGCGAATTCGACCATCACCGCATATAAAGCTTTCTTGCCGAGCTCGGGCACGCTCGGACTGACGTCGACCACCTCAATCGAGATTACTTCCGGTATCGTCGACGCGACTTCGGTCGCCAATTTCAGCATCGGCGCGCCGATCATTACTCTGGACGGCGGCGCTCAGATTAGAGGCCAGTCGGTTACCTTCGGCGGAGGCGGCCCCGGCTCCTTTGCCACCATGAATATCAATGCGGCTATCAGCGGCGGCGCGACCATCAGCGCGAACTCGCTGCAATTGTCGGCATTGCAAATAAACTTGAGCGGTCCTGCAGCAATGATTGTGGGCTCGGACGGCTCGGCCAATATCTCGACTGGGACGGTATCCTTCTACGCGAACGCGCTTGGCGGTATGGCCTGCACCCGGTTTAGTTGACAGCGTCCTAAGCTAATCCGGCTTGCATCTCGAACTCCATGGGGCTCAGGTATCCGATCGTCGAGTGCCGGCGTTTTGGATTATAGAAGCGTTCAATGTAGTCGAACACGTCGGCCTTGGCATCATCAAGCGTGCGATATGTCTTGCGTGCTGTGCGTTCGGTTTTCAGCGATGAGAAGAAGCTCTCCATCGCGGCGTTGTCCCAGACGTTGCCTGACCGGCTCATCGAGCAGATAACGCCGTGATCTGCCATCAACCGCTGGAACTGCTCACTGGTGTATTGGCTGCCGCGATCGGAGTGGTGCAGCAGGGCGTCAGGCTTGCCGCGTCGCCAGATCGCCATCACCAGGGCATCGGTCACAAGCTGCGCCGTCATCGCAGTGCTCATCGACCAGCCGACCACACGCCGGGAGAACAGATCGATCACGGCAGCAACGTAAAGCCAGCCTTCTGCCGTCCATACATAGGTGAAGTCAGCGATCCATTTGCGGTTGGGAGCAGAGGCCTCGAAGCTGCGGTCGAGCACGTTCGCAGCCACGGCGGCGGCCTGCCGCTCGCCCGGATCGAGCGGGAGTCGACGCCGGCGCGGGCGAGCTTTGAGAACCTGTAGCCGCATCAACCGTTCGATCCGATGCAGGCCACACGACACTCCTTCAGCCAGAAGGTCACGCCAGACACGTCTGGCGCCATAGGTTCGATCGCTGTCGAGGAAGCTCGAACGAACCTTCGCGCCCAGCTCCTCGTCGTTGCGGCTGCGTCGACTTCGCGGTCGTGTCAGCCAGGCATAGAACCCGCCCCGCGAGACACCGAGCGCCTCGCATAACCACGCCGTCGGCCAGATTCCCCGGTGCTTCGCAATAAAACCGAACTTCATGTCGATTCCTTCGCGAAGTAGGCCGCGGCTTTTTTTAATATGTCGCGTTCCGCCTTGAGCTTGGCGACTTCCCGTCGCAGCCGCTCCAGCTCCAGCTGATCTGGCTTCATCCGGCCCTGACCCGGAAATGCCTGCTGCGGATCAGCCGCTAATGACCTCACCCAATCACGCAAAACATTGGCGTGTATCCCAATATCCCGCGCCGCCTGGGCAATCGAAACACCTCGCTCCCTGACCAGCTTCACAGCCTCAAGCTTGAACTCTCGTGTAAACCTGCGTCGTTCCATCTCTCACCTCCGGTCCCATCAAAACACCTAACTCGGTGTCCGTGAAACCGGGTGCAGGCCAATCAGGAAGCCCCGAAATTGATTACTGCCATCGATTGTGGCGCCGTTGCCACTGATGGTGACTGAGGTCGCAACCAGTGGCAGGTTAGATTGGAGCGTGATGGTTCCCACGCCAGCGTTAATCGAAATCGTGCCAGACTCCACCCGCAGCGTCGGCCTCGGAAATTGCCTGGCGCAGCGATCCAACACCGCTGTCGTTGTTATTCGTGACCACAAATTGCGCTTGGGCGGCGTCGGGCAAAATCGTTATTGCCGCGATCGCTGCGACAAAGCAGGATGCTGCGAAAACTGTTCTTCCAGCGACCGGCAATGTGAGCCGCGCGAATAGTCTTTCGAGCACTGTGACCCCCGGACGACAGCGTAACACTTCCGGACTCAGAGGCGGCCAAGTTTTGGCCAACCCTGAACCGCGACATTCTAGCTACGATAAATGCGGCAATCGAGACGATTTGTGTCATGCGATACTGCGTCAGCCGATCTACGTTATGCTGGTAGTCTCGACCGAGAGGAAGCGGCCGACTTCCCGCGCGATGTCTGCTGCGTCCTTAGAGCGGATCAGATTGCCTGCTCAGCGCTGAATGACCTTGATACCTCGGCGCGAGCGTCGGAGCGCTGACGAAAAACGAATGAAAAGCTCCCCACGCGCTTCCATGAGGCCCTAATGGACGCCAGCCTGCGAGCAGAACGGAGCGAGATCTAACGGTTTGTCATCATCACCGCATGTCACGGCATCATGTGGTGGTAAAGCGGGGCCTTTGGCCAAGGCTTACTCACCCGGCCGGGCCCTCCCTTGCTCTAAGCTGCGGTGTCCTGGGCTTGGAGGCACGAGTTGCCGCGGTGCCTGCATGAACTGCTGGTACAGCCGGGCAGCCCTTACGGGGTCCGCGGCCATTGTTATCGCGTTACCGTCCCTCGCCTGCGGCATCGGTTCCTGCGGCCTGATCGGGTCGACGTCCCGCGCCTTCAACATCGGGTAATTGTACGGCAGCAACTTCGTCCCGATCGCCGACCAAACGTTCACCCAATACTGAAACATCTCGTAGTCCGCGCCGGCGGTTAGCCGTACTGGCGAAGCTTCCCGATCGGGATCAAGAAGTCGGGCGCGATCTGCGAAAAGAGAACTGCATCCGGCTCTTGGGGTTTTCTCTTTGGCTTACGGCCTTTTGTAGTGTCCATTGGCGTGTACCTCGGTTTGAAAAGGTCCACGCAGGATTAATAGGCATTTTGCAACAAACGCCAGCAAATGCGGGTCTCACATCGGCATCACAAACTGAGGTCTCACATTAGGGGCATTGAATGATTTTCATGGAATCTCATTATTCCGAGCGGACTCCTGGCCCTTTTCCAAATGCGAAGTAATTGAGCGCGGCTTATGCCAAATCTTTCTGTTACTTCGGCAATAACTGATTAAAGCTTCCGACCCGCGGTCAACTCGGAAGTTATAAACTTCGCCAACAAACGATCGCGCGTTGGCTGCGGTTGCTTGCCCCTACGGCGATTTACAATCGTCAATTTCCGCGGCTGAAACTCAAATCCAAATCAAACAAGCCAGCCAGACCATACCCCACTGCAAGACTTAGCCATTGTGATCTCGGAGAAGTTCAGCCAAGATCTCCTTGGCTTTTTTTTCTTCCTCGCTTCCTAGACTAAAGTACTCGACAATGACCGCTCCCTGTTTTTTGCGCAGCCGGCCGTGAATATATTCCAGCACTAGTAACTCGTCGTCGGTCATCGGACGACGCTCCCCGCGCCGTCAAATCGCACCACGTTTTCATCGTAGTGCGCGCCGATATCCAATAATACGGGTCGCACGATGTTGGCGGAAACCTGCGCGATAGCAGTGGAGTAATGCTTTTCGATCATCTGAACGCTGGTGTCGTGCATTGCGGCGATGATCTGATCGGGACGTTCCCCAAAATTTGCCGAACAATGCTGCC
Source organism: uncultured Alphaproteobacteria bacterium (assembly GCA_963807565.1). GTDB lineage: Bacteria > Pseudomonadota > Alphaproteobacteria > Rhizobiales > Xanthobacteraceae > BOG-931. Next base: position 12,548 of record CAWECH010000026.1, read on the forward strand.
GTGGCGAAGCGCGTAAATCGAAACAACTTCTGGATCGAGCTCGGCCCGCTTCGCGGCGCGTGCGAACGGCCTGCTGTGGTCAGACTTCTTCCATGGCTCACCGCTCGGTTTGACGAAAAGCGAAGCACTTCAAGGACTTACCTTGCGCACCTCTCGTAGTCGCTCCGCGAAGGACGCTGAAATCGGTACACGGCTCGTGGGGTCGCTTTTTGCTGCCCTTACCTTTGCGGCTGCTCGGAACCTCCAAGAGGCCATCCTTGAGCCCCGCGACCAGAACGCGGGCCAGCTGACTGGGCCGCGCGCCGGTCACCGCGACGCCTTCAACGAAAAGCCCGAACTCCACACTTTCCCTCGTAGCCTCGGTCACAATACGCCGGGTCAGCTGGTCAGCTATCGTGACATTCCGCGAGTTGTCGCCAACCGGAATTGCCCTAAGGCCGATTTCCCATGGCTCACGGTTGAGCGCGCCTTCACTGAGATCGGCGGCGAGATTGAGAGCGGCCCGCAGAGGCGTACAGACGCGATTGACACTCGCCGGCGCCATGTCTCCAAAAGATCGTCGCGCAACGTCCGAAGCCGTTTGCTGGTCAGCAGCCGCCACAGCCACGTCCGCCAAATCGTCCGGCAGGTGAACTCGGCACCCGCTTCACGTTTTCGGTGCTGCGATCACGGACCATCAGATCCTTTTCGTATCGATCGAGTGCGGCGGCGACCGTGAAAGCTTCGCCATCAGCACCGGGCGCACGCGTTGGTGCATTCCAGGCACCTATTCCGCCGTGCCTTATCCTGGGCCTGCCAGAAGTCGAGTATTTCGACGCCGTCGGCATTCGTGAAATCGTCGGCGGTGCCAAGGGCTCGAGCGAATACTGCTGATCGCCTAGGTAATGCCGCGCCCACCATGTTCCCGGCTTCCCTTCAGCCGGCGGTAACCGAGGTGAAGTTTTCGGTCGAGCTGCCTTGAAATAAGGCATTCCCCTCGTCTTGAGCTTGCCGCGCCCTTCGCGGGAATCCAGGTCGCGGTCTTTCACCTTGCGGGGCATGCGCTCATGTCCATCCTCAACATATGTTCAATATACCGTGACAGACGCCGACGCACAATGGAAGCGACTTATGCACACAAAATCGCGAATAATCTTGCGATTTGATGGACTGCGACAGACTTGGAAAAACTTCCCGAAAGGCCCTTTCACGGCGGTAACACGGGTTCGATTCCCGTAGGGCGCGCCACTATTCCCGCGGAACCAAGCGGCTGCTTAAGATTTTATTAAACACTTCGGACCAAGAATCTCGACTTGCCCCTCATAGGGCTGTGAGCGGAATCGCTACCGCGGATGTACCGGGGCGGTTCCGTTTTCTATTTCAGGCTGCTCCCCACCAATTTTCCGGCCGCCAGCATACTACCGATCAATATGGTAGCGTGGAGCCCATGAGGTATCCGGGCGCTCTGGCCGTTGCTCTCGGCTGCAAGTTGTCAGCAGCGCTCCTTGTCGGGGCGGCGACGGCCGCCACGGCTCAAACTTTGACCGACCCTTATCCGCCGCACTCCAATTCACCACGCCCAGCGGCGGGAAAGCCAACAGCGGCGAAGCACATGAAAGCCTGCCCCGAATTTGGCGCCGGCTTCTACCGGGTCGATGGCACCGACACCTGCTTCAAGCTGGGCGGCTTCGTCGATGTCGGTGTCAGCTCGCACTGAGTTCATCCTTCGGAAATTGAAACGAGCGCCGGCGAATTAATTCGCGTCTACTTTGGTGATCCGCTACCGCGAAAATTGCGACAAATTATTCCCAAAGTATTCGGATGTAGCAGAACACCTTTTTGCTGCAACGCAGCGCACGAATTCGCAAAATCTCCGCGCGCGCGTGCGAATGCGGTCACTTGGCTGCCACAGATCGTCTGTATGACTTGTGCGGGGCGGAGGGAGTGGTTCAGGGAGGAAGAATCATGGCTCTGCATGCTGAAGCCGACGCTGGTACCCGGCTCGCTACACAAAGCAAGAACCACTGTCCGCAATGCAGCGCGTCGCTGCTTGCGCCCAATTGGTCGGAGTATCTCAGCGAACGTTGCGTCCGTCATACGTGGTCGTGTGATGCCTGCGGCTACGAGTTCGAAACCGCGGTATTCTTTCCGCGTTTGAAAAGGTAGCCGCATAGGCGTGTCGCTGGCCGTTGAAATCCTCGACCACAGCGCAATCGTCGCTGAGGTAACGAGGACCAATCGGCGATTTGCCATATCCGCCGGGAATATCGAGCACATAGTTCGGCTGGCACAGCCCCGAATAGCGGCCGTGCAATTCCCGCATCAGCGCCTGGCCTTCGGCGATACCGGTGCGCAGATGCGCGGTGCCCGGCGCGAGATCGCCTTGGTGCAGATAGTAGGGCTTGATCCGGCACTCGACCAATTTCCGCATCAGCGCGCCAAGCGTCTCCGCATCGTCGTTGACGCCGCGCAGCAGCACCGACTGCGACAGCATCGGAATGCCGGCGTCGATGAACCGCGCGCAGGCCGCGCGCACCTTGGCGGTGAGTTCGCGCGGATGATTGGCGTGCAGCACAACAAACGTCGCCTTGTTCCGCGTCGCGCAGCGCCCGAACCATCGCCGGCGTTATCCGCTCCGGCGCAGCGACCGGCACGCGCGTGTGCACGCGGATCACCTTGACGTGACGGATCGCTTCGAGTTGCGCGACAACATCCTTCAGACGGCGCGCCGAAAGCACCAGCGGATCGCCGCCGGTCAAAATGACTTCCCAGATTTCCGGATGATCGCGGATGTAGTCGAGCGCGGCATGGTAAGCGCCGTCGGCGAAAGCGCGCCCTGCCCCGGTCCGACCATCTCGCGCCGGAAACAGAACCGGCAATACACCGCGCAGGCATTGACGAGCTTGAGCAAGCACGCGATCAGGGTAGCGGTGCACGATCCCTTCAACCGGGCTGTGCGCGTCGTCGCCGATCGGATCGCGATCCTCCTCCGGCGCAATCGCAAGTTCTCGCGCATCAGGAACGAACTGCCGCGCAATCGGGTCGTTCGGATCGGCGGTATCAATCAGATCGGCGACATCGGGCGTGATCGCCACGGCATAGCGCAAGGCAACCTGTTCCATGGCCCGCAGCCGGTCGCCCCGGCGAGATCTGCGCGGACCAAATCATCTGGCGTGCGCAGGATTTTGCGGGCGGTTGTAAGCATGAGCTGGCATGACGACGGCCTCGATTTCAGGTAGCTAAGCCCCTTATGCTTGAAGCGCCGGTTTGGTAGCAAGATCGGCCCATGTGGGGCCAATTTTGAAGTGGTGAGGAAACACAAATGAAAAACTACATGGACGGCGGGGAAGCGATCCTGGAAGCGTTCCGCAAGCTCAAGATCGATTACATCCTGTCGTCGCCCGGTTCGGAATGGTCGCCGGTTTGGGAAGCGCTGGTGCGGCAAAAAACCGGCAACCACGCCGGCCCCACCTACATCGACTGCTGGCACGAAACGCTCGCCGTCAACATGGCGACTGGCTACACGCTGATGACCGGCCGGCCTCAAGCCGTGCTCGTTCACGCCGGCGTCGGCCTCCTGCAAGGCAGCATGGGCGTGCATGGCGCGATGCAATCTGAAGTGCCGATGATCGTGATGTCGGGCGAATCCACCACGCTCGGCGAAGACCCCGATATGCCGATCGAGCAGCAGTGGTACGGTGGCCTCAGCGTCGGCGGCATCGAGCGTTTTGTCGAAAACATCACCAAACTCGCGCGGCCGGTCACGAGCCCGTTCACGCTTTATGAGCAGATCATCCGCGCCGGCGAAATGTCTCAGCGCGGGCAGCGCGGGCCGATCTATCTCAACGTCGCGCTCGAGCACATGCTGCACGACTGGACACCGCCGGAGAACGACCGCGATGTGCCGTTCGCGCCGAAGGTCGAACCGCATCCGAGCGAAGTCGCCAAGGTTGCCGAGCTGCTTCTGAAAGCGAAGAACCCCGTCGTCGTTGCCGAACAATCAGGCCGCGATCCGGCCGCGTTCAAGGCGCTGGTCGAACTGGCCGACACTTTGGCAATTCCGGTGACGTGGGGACGCGTCGCGAACTTCGCCAATTTTCCGACCGACCATCCGCTCTATCTCGGCGTGGCCAGCTACGAGCATCTGAAAGATTCCGATCTCGTCCTGCTCGTTGGCGGCCGTGCGCCCTGGTATCCGCCGCACACCAAGCCGACCAAGGGCAAGATTGTCGCGATCAACGACAATCAGTTCAAAGGTCACATGATCTATCAGAACCTGCATGCCGATGCGTATCTCGAAGGCGACATCGCTTCCGCGTTGCAAGCACTGACCGCTGCTGCGCGTGCCGGAAAAGTCGACGCGGAGCTGGTCAAGACACGGCGTGCGAAATGGCAAGCCGAACACGACAAGTTCGTCGCTGGTCTAAAGGCCGAAAAGGCCAAGGCCGTGAGCAACGGCAAGGGCATCGATCCGCTAGCGCTGATCTCGACCCTTGGCGACGTGCTGCCGAAAGATACCGTCATCGTCGACGAAACGATCATGCACGGACCGATGCTACGCCAGCATCTGCCCTTCACGACGCCGCAGAGCTTCTTCCGCGGCTTCGGCGGCCTCGGCCAGGGCCTCGGTACGGCGCTTGGCGTCAAGCTCGCCGCGAAGGAGCGGCCGGTGGCGCTGCTCGTCGGCGACGGCGGCTTCCTCTACAACCCGGTGATCCAGGCGCTGGGGGCCACCAAGCAGCACAATCTCCCGATCCTGATCGTCATCTTCAACAACAAAGGCTACATGGCGATGCAGAAGGGGCACGTCCATCACTATCCGGACGGTGCTGCCGAAAATGCCAACATGCATCTCGGCTCGCAGCTCAAGGGCTTCGACTACAACGAACTGGCTGCGCATTTCGGTCTGCACGGCGAGCGCGTCGAAGATCCGACAAAGCTCAAGGCTGCGATCGAGAATGGCCTGAAGAAAGTCCAGGAAGGCACAACCGCCATCCTCAACGTCATGGTCAGCAAGTAAGCGGGTTCCAGATCACCTGGTCGATGCGCGCGGCTCCAGTCGCGAGCATCACCAGGCGATCGAGCCCTAACGCGATGCCGCAGGCTTGCGGCATCTGCGCGAGCGCCGCGAGGAAATCCTCGTCGATCGGATAACGCTCGCCGTAAAGGCGTTGCTTCTCGGACATTTCCTGTTCCAGGCGACGACGCTGCTCGACTGCGTCGGTCAATTCGCCAAAGCCATTGGCGAGCTCGACGCCGCATACATAAAGCTCGAACCGTTCAGCGATGCGTGGATCGCTTGACGGCTTTGCCAGTGCGGCCTGTACTGACGGATATTCGTCAAGGATCGTCGCGCGTCCGATGCCAAGCTGATGTTCGACCCGCTCGACAAGCACCCGGCTGAAAATATCGCCCCACGTATCGTCACCGGCGATACGAATGCCAGACGCTTCGGCGGCCCGTGCAAGAAGCGTGCGATCCGGTTTCCCGCCCGGCAGTGTCGCCAACAGATCGATCCCGGCAAACTTCTTGAATGCGTCGGCAACCGTCAGTCGTTCCGGCGTTGCAAATGGATCCGCAGTGCGGCCGCGAAAAGTAAACTGCGTCGTGCCGGCCGCTTGAGCCGCCTGCGCCAGCAGCGCTGCGCAGTCGTCCATCAACACCTGATACGGCGCGCCGGCGCGATACCATTCCACCATCGTAAATTCAGGATGATGCAGCGCGCCGCGTTCGCGATTGCGGAACACCTTGGCGAACTCGACAATGCGTTCCTCGCCGGCAGCCAGAAGCTTCTTGCAGGCGAATTCGGGCGACGTCCGCAGATACAGCGGCGAGCCGGCTCCATCAGGGGCCAGAAGCGAGGTCGCAAAAGCGTGCAGATGGGTTTCGTTGCCAGGCGAGACCTGCAGCGCCCCAGTCTCGACCTCGATGAACCCCTGCCCCGCGAACCAGGACCGCAGCGCAGCAACGATGCGTCCCCGCGCCAGCAGCGCCGGCCGCCGGTCGGCATGCACGTGGGGGGCCCAAAAGGGCGAGGAACCGGGCTGATCTGAGGCCATAACCTTGTTCGCGGGCGATCGAGAAAATATCTGGCATGCGGGCGGAAGATCGGTATGTTGCGCCCCGAATCCCGCCTTATGGAACTTAAGGATTTTGTCCAGTGAAAGTCATCGCCAGCTCGCTCCGAAAAGGCAATATCGTCGATATCGACGGCAAACTCGGGGTCATCGTTACAGTGGAGAGCATTCATCCGGGCAAGGGTACTCCGGTCACCCAGATGGACGTCCGCCGCATCGCCGACGGCGTGAAGGTGGCGCTGCGCTACAAGACCACCGATCAGGTCGAGCGGGCCTTCGTCGAAGACCACAAATTCCAGTTCATGTACCATGACGGCGAAGGCTTTCACTTCATGAACATGGAGAACTACGAGCAGGTCGCCCTCAACGAAGACATCGTCGGCGATCAGTCCGCTTACCTGCAGCCCGAGATGGAAGTGACTATCAGCCTTCATGAGGGCAATCCGGTCGCTATCGAGTTGCCGCAGAAAGTCATTCTTGAAGTGACCGAGACCGAGCCGACAGTGAAGGGCCAGACCGCTGCTTCGTCCTACAAGCCCGCGATACTTTCGAATGGCGTGCGCTCAATGGTCCCGGCCTTCGTCGGTGTCGGCACCAAGATTGTCGTCATGACCGCCGATGGCAGCTACGTCGAACGCTCCAAAGACTGACGCGGCGAGTTTTGCGCCGCAGTCTGAACGTCCATTCATTTCCGCAGCCCTAAACGACAAATTTTCTTAGACGAAGCGGCACCTTAGCGCCGTGCACCGCTTGGCAGGATGCGCGTTGATAGCGATAGTGCATTGTTCACACTTGGACTCTGCCTGTGTCGCCCGCACCTTCATCGCTCCGATCTGTACGTAGCCGCCTCATTAGCGCGGCGATGGCCTGCGCCTCACTATGCGCTTCCGCGCACGTCGCATTAAGCGAGTCCTGCAAGCCGCGGCATGCGTTGCCAACGATCAGCCTGAAAAATATGGGCGCGTGCGACTTCAATTTTGATTCACTCGCCTATCGCGGCACGCCGGAAGAACAGGCGCTGTGCCTGATGCGAGCCGAAGACCAATCGCGTAATCTTGGCCCGCCGCTGCCAAAGCTTCCTGAAGCTCTTGCGAGCCGGGTCGGGCGTGACACCGGTTTGCCGACGCGCGAGAAGTTAAGCACGTTCCTGTCCAAGCAAGATCTCGAATGGAGCTTTGCAGCCAATCTCTGGCAGCCGGTCTCACGCGCCGAAGACAACAATCCGGAAGCGCCTCAGGCAACTTACTTCGTCGTTCATGACACCAGCGGGCCGAACTTCGGCCATCGCGATTTTCCCGACGACATCGACAGCACCGCGAGGCTCAACAACCTGAGCAACTTCGCATGCTCCGACGGCTGGGGCATCGCCCATGTCGTCATCAATCGCGCCGGCGACATGCTACTCAATCACGACTTCGCACAGCCGTGGCGCGAGACCAAATTCGAACGCGCGGTCGATTTTGTCGGCACGTTGAAAGGGCTCTTCCTGCACGTCGAAATGATTCAGCCGCGGCGCAGCGCGCCCGGACACAGCCGTTACAACGACGCGCAACCGCCGAGCCCCGCTTTCACCACCGCGCAATACGACCGGCTCGCCTTGCTCTACACAATTGCCAGCGTACGCGCCGGGCGCTGGCTCATTCCGGCCTATCATGCATCGATCGATGCCGGCATTCGCGACGGCCACGATGATCCGATGGGCTTCGACGCCGAGACCTTCGGCAACAGCATCAATCTGCTGATCGAGAAACTGCGCGGGCCCGAAGCGGCGCAGGCCGCACAACAGTGATGCAACCGCGCTAATGCGGCCCTCTGTTCAAATAATCATTTGCCGGACTGACAGCGCCATCATCGCTTCGTCGCCGGCAAGAGCGGACGACGCGCGGCCACCGATGAAGCTGCCACAAATCACGATCAACGACATTGATTGGGATGCCGCACGAAAAATATCGCTGGATTTTATCGCATCCGCATCCGACGACGAAAAAATCAATCCTCTGGTAAAACTCAACACCGAGACCGGAAAGGTATTTGCGCAGATCGAAACGAGTCCCGTTCCGGTCCTGCTGCCGTTCGATACCGCCGCATATGTGCGCGACATCGCCCAAGGCAGCGCCGGGGACAACAGCAAATATCTTTCCGGGTTTGTACCGGCGTTATTTTTCCCGGGCCCGTCCGGCTACGACGCTATTCTGACGATGCGTCCCGATGTGCCGGGCCTCGGCCTGACCTATGCCAAGCCCGTGAATGTGGAGATCACCGGTGCTGCGTTCGTCTACGAGCTTGACGGTCCTTCGCCCGCCGCCGGCGAAGCCGTACCGCAACTCGAAGTGCAATTCCCCGGCATCCGCCGATCTTTGATCGAAAGCCACCTGCGCTACACCTTCCTTCGCTTCGGTGTGCCGTATGCAGTTTCGATTGCCTGCTTCGATGGCCCCGCCAGTTCCCGACGCCTGTCTTGCCGCGAGGCTGACAAGGTCGCACTCCGCTTTCTCCAAGCCCTCAATCTCGCCGGCGGAGCCCCTGAAACCTGGGCAGGCTCGCCGTCGCCGCGAACCGTCGACCGGCCCGAGCAGATTTCGTCGGATTTCACTTATTTCGCAGCGGGCGACCTCATTCCGGGCACCGGCGTTCACGGCAAATCCGGTCGTCGCCGACGATACTGTTTACGCCAAAATCCGCTTCCCCATCGCACAAGCACCGGATTTTGCCGTCTCGCAGTCATTCATGAATTGGGGCAATTGCGACCTGACCGGCCGCGTCGGCTGGGGCGGCGGCGCCAATGGAACTATCACTGCAGGGTCAACGACAAGCCGCTGGTCAACGATGAGGCGAAGAACTTTGCCTATCCGTGGCGCGACAATTTCTGCGAGCACCGCACCTACGAGGTCAGCCAGTGTCCGGGCGGCATGGGTCATCAGGGTCAGGATATCCGCCCGAGCTTTTGCTTCGAACGCGATCCGGCCGCCGGCCGCTGCGAGCCCTACCAGGAGGACGCCGTCGCAGTGAGCGATGGCGTTCTGATCCGCGATCGCGGCGATCTCGCGCTTTATCTGCTCGATCGACAAGCCCGGCGAGCACATCCGCGTCCGCTACCTACACATGAGCCCGCAAATGCTCGACGCCACCGGCATGGTCACTGGCCGCCATGTCGTCGAAGGCGAAGTGCTTGGCTCGGTCGGCAGCTACGGTGAATCGGAACGGGGCACCAGCTACCATCTGCACTTTGACGCGCAGGTCCCGACCCGCGCCGGTTGGGTGTTCATCAACCCCTATATGACGTTGGTCGGCGCCTACGAGCGGCTCGATCGGCGGCCGCGGCCAGGTCGTCAATGACGCGATGTTCGCGCCGCCGCCGACCGTTACTGCCGCACCCGCGCCATCCGATGGCGTTGCTGTTAGCCCTGCGGCAGAAGCACCCAAAGCCGCGGAGACGCCAAACTCGTCGCCCCAGGCGCTATCGTGGCGGCAGAACCGCAATCAGCGGCGCAACAAGCAGGCGAAGATTGCAAGCGAAGAAAAAAGCGCTGAACATTGCACGACGGTCGTGCATCGCGGGCATCGCCGGCGCGTTTGCAGCAGCGATGATACCGAGGCGCGCGAACGCGAAAGCCGAAACGTTCGATCAGTGGATAGCGGCGTTCCGGAGCAAGGCCGTCGCACACGGCATCACGGACGATACGTGCACGAACGTCATGGTGGGGATTCGTCCTGACGCCGTCGGACTCGAGGCGATCCGCAATCGCAGGGCTGCTCTCGCGCAGGCCTCTCCGGCAAGAAACCGGCGGCAGCTCGCCGAAACGGCGACGACGGCCGGATGGGCTGCACAACCACGGCGGTGGTTCAGAATTTCCAGCATAAGGCCGGAATTACGCCTGCAAACGATTGCCCCGGCATGGGGCTTCTCGCCCAGTTGCGCCACGGCTTGTGAATTGGCTCGTGATCCGGTTGGATGCGCCCCACTAGTTCCCTTAAAGCCCGTAGTACGAGGAAATGCCTCCCATGACTCCGCCCTCATCCGCGACCGCACGCGCCAATGCCGCCGATCCCGCAGTCGCGGGCGTCGAACGTCCGAAATCGCTGACCAGCGCCAACGCGCCGGGCTTTGGCTCGGACGTCATCGCCGACGCGCTCCGTTCGCTGGACATCCCCTATATCGCGCTGACACCGGGGGCGAGCTATCGCGGCCTGCACGACAGCATCGTCAATTATCTCGGCAATTCCGCGCCGCAGATGCTGCTCTGCCTGCACGAGGAAGCCGCTGTCGCGATCGCCCACGGCTACGCCAAAGTGACCGGCAAGGCGATGGCCGCCGCCGTACACTCGAACGTCGGCCTGATGCACGCATCGATGGCCATGTTCAACGCCTGGTGCGACCGCATGCCGATGGTCGTGCTCGGCGCGACCGGTCCGGTCGATGCCGCGAAGCGCCGGCCATGGATCGACTGGATCCACACCGCGCGCGACCAGGGCTCCCTGGTTCGCGAATACACCAAGTGGGACGATCAACCCGCGTCGCCTGCCGCTGCCCGTGAAGCGATCCTGCGCGGCACCTGGATTTCCAACACCGCGCCGCAGGGACCGGTTTACATCAATTTCGACGCGGAATTGCAGGAGATGAAAGTCTCCGACCCGCTGCCCGAGATCAATATCGACCGCTACATGCCGCCGGTCGATACGGCTGCGCCCGCCGAGCTCATTCGCAAAGCGGCGGCGATGCTCAAAGACGCCAAGCAAGTGCTGATCCTTGCCGGCCGCGCCTCGCGCAGCGTCGAGGCGTGGAATGCCCGCGTCGCGCTCGCCGAAGCGCTCAACGCGCGCGTGGTCACCGACCTGAAGATCGGTGCAAGCTTCCCGACCGATCATCCGCTCTACGTCGGTGCGCCGCGCGCCGTCGCACCGGAAAGCGTCGAGGGCCTCAAAAACGTTGATGTCGTGCTCAGCCTCGACTGGGTCGATCTCGCCGGAGCGATGCGCTACGCCGGACCGAACCCGTCGGCGAAAGTGATCCAGATTTCGCTCGACCACCGCATCCACAACGGCTGGAGCATGGATCATCAGGCGCTGCCGCCGGTCGATCTTCTGCTCTCCGCCGATCCCGATCTCGTGGTGCAGGAACTGGTCAAGGAAATCGGCAAGAGCTCAAAGCCACATGCGATGCCGAGCCCGCGCAAGATTTCGGACAAGGAGCCCGAAGGCTTCACCAACGAGACCGTCGCCCGCGCGCTACGCGAGCGTCCTCAAGGACCGGCTCGGTTTCGCTCTTGCACCTGCCATTGTCGTGGGACGACACCTGGGCGACGTTCAAGCATCCGCTCGATTATGTCGGCTCCGACGGCGGCGGCGGTGTAGGCGGCGGACCGGGCATTTCGGTCGGCGCGGCGCTGGCGCTCAAAGGCTCCGGCCGCCTGCCGATCTCAATCGGCGGCGACGGCGATTTCCTTATGGGCGTCACTGCGGTGTGGACCGCCGTGCACTACAAGATCCCGCTGCTGTTCGTGATCTGCAACAACCGCTCGTTCTATAACGACGAATTGCATCAGGAGCGGATGGCGCGGATGCGCAATCGCCCGGTCGAAAACAAGTGGATCGGTCAGCGCATGTCGGATCCCGAGGTCGATCTTGCCGCAATGGCCCGCGCCCAGGGCGCTGTCGGCTTCGGCCCGATCACCAAGCCGGCTGATCTGCCGGCGGCGCTGGAGAAAGCGATTGCCGCAGTCGATGCCGGCGGCGTTGCCGTCGTCGATGCGCGGGTCGAGCCCGGCTACACGGCCGTCATGACCCAGGCCATGACCCGCGCCGGAAACTGACATCGCACCATGGCGGTCGCCTCGACGAGCAATCGCGTGACGCCGCTGCCGCAAACCGGATAGCGGCGACGCGCTTCTCGTCGTCGATAATGTCGCCATGCGCTTTCACACCGGCGAAGGTGATGTGACCGCGCTCGACAACGTGTCATTCACCGTCAATCCGGGTGAATTCCTCGCGATAATCGGCCCTTCCGGCTGCGGCAAATCAACTCTGTTCAATGTCATCGGCGGCCTGCTCGGCGGCTACGACGGCAAGGTCTCGGTTGCGGGCGAGAAGGTCTCCGGGCCGCATGCCTCGATCGGCATGGTGTTCCAGGAGGAGTCGACGTTCCCCTGGCGCAACGTCGTCGACAACGTCGCCTTCCCGCTTGAAATCGCCGGCGTCGGCAAGCGCGAGCGCATCGAGCGGGCCCGGCATTTCGTTTCGATGGTCGGCCTTGACGGTTTCGAGAAGCGCTACCCTTCGGAACTGTCCGGCGGCATGCGCCAGCGCGTCTCGATGGCGCGCACGCTCGCATCCGAGCCGAAGATTTTGCTGATGGACGAACCGTTCGCCGCGCTCGACGAACAGACCCGGCTCCTGCTCGGCGACAAGGTGCTGCAAATCCAGCAGCAGCTAAAGCAGACCACGCTGCTGATCACTCACAACATCACCGAGGCCGTGCAGCTCGCCGACCGCATCCTGGTGATGACCTATCGGCCCGGCCGCGTGAAGCGCATGGTCGAAATCAACCTGCCGCGGCCGCGGACTTCTGAAGTCGTATCGAGTGAAGCATTCGGCCGTTACGTGGCGCAGATCTGGGCGGACTTGCGTGAAGAAGCAAGCCGCGGAATGGTTGATGCAGAATCGCGCGCGTTGCGCGGATAAGAACACTAAACCGGGAGGACGTAACGATGGCTCTGTTTTCCTGCGGCTGCTGCACCAGCCGGCGCGGGTTTCTTGCTGGCGGACTGGCCGCGGCAACCGCGCTGGCCGCGCCGCGCGTTCACGCGCAGGCTGCCAAGCCCGCCGTCAAACGCATCGACATGCATCACCATTTCCTGCCGCCGGAATACATGAAAGCGGAGCACGAGCGGCTGAGCGGTTACACCCACGGCGGTGTTTCGACCGATCAAATGCTGAGCTGGGATGCCAGCAAATCGATCGAGGTCATGGATGCCAACAACATCGCCGTAGCGATCGTGTCGCAGACGACGCCCGGCGTCTGGTTCGGCGACGTCGCCGGCGGCAGAAAGGCCTCGCGGATCTGGAACGACTATGCCGCCGAGCAGATCAAGAAATATCCCGGCCGCTACGGGCTGTTCGCGCCAATCCCGCTGCCGGATACCGAAGGCAGCCTGAAGGAAATCGAATACGCGCTCGATACGCTCAAAGCCGACGGCATCGGCATCGTCAGCACCTATGACGGCAAATATCTGGGCGATGCATCCTTTGCGCCGGTGTTTGCGGAACTCAACCGCCGCAAGGCCATCGTCTATGTGCATCCCACCATCGCCGCGTGCTGCGGCAGCGTTCTGCCGGGCGTGATCCCGCAAGCGATCGAATTCCCATTCGACACCACACGCACCATCGCCAGCCTGATCATCAACGGCGCGCTGATGAAGTACCCGGACATCCGTTTCATCTTCTCCCACGGTGGCGGCGTGACGCCGATGCTCGCCGGGCGCATGTCGGAAACGCTGGGTCACCGGCCGAATTCCGCGGAAGTGACGCCGAACGGCGTCGGCGCCGAGCTGCGCAAGCTCTATTACGATACCGCAAGCGCCACCGCGCCCGGCGCGATGGCGGCGTTGCGCGTCATGGCCGATCCAAGCCGCATCCTGTTCGGTACCGACTATCCGTTCGTGAAAGCTGCAAACGAAGTCAAGGAACTGGAGGAAACCCAGTTCTCCGACAGCGAACGTGAAGCCATCGATCGCGGCAACGCTATCGCGTTGCTGCCGCGTCTCGGAGCGGCTTGATGCAAACGTCCGGCGCACGGCGTTTTCTGCCGACCGCCGTCGGGCTGGGCTCAATAGTCCTGATTGCTGGCCGCCGTCGAACTGCTTCATTCGTATCGGCCTGATCAACCGCTTCATTGTCCCGCTTCCCTCCGACGTCATCGCGAGCTTCGGACGAGTCGTTACCGAAGAGAATATCCCGCACCGCTTTCTGGTGACCGCGTGGGAATGCCTGGCCTCCGGCCTGCTTCTCAGCGTCTTTGGTGTCACCATCGGTGTGCTGCTGCATCGGGTGAAGCTGCTCCGGCTTGCCTGCGAGACCTGGGTCGCCGCCTTCGCATCCGCGCCACTGGTTCTTGCCTACCCGCTGTTCCTGGTGCTGTTTGGCCGAAGCTCGACGACCATCATCATGCTGGCCTTCATTTCCGGGCTCTCGCCGGTCATCCTCAAGACCATCGAAGGCCTTTCCGCAACACGGAAGGTGCTGGTCAATGTGGGATTGAGTTTCAAACTCACGCCGGCGCAGCAATTCTGGAAAATCTATTTGCCGTCAGCCTTGCCGACGATCTTTGTCGGCATCCGACTCGGGCTGATCTTCGCGCTGATTAACGTGGTTGGCGTCGAATTCCTGATCAATTTCGGCGGCCTCGGTCAACTCATCAACGATCTCGCCGAGCGCTACGACCTTCCTGGCGTCTATGCCGCAATCTGCTTTGTGATTCTGGTCAGCGTCATCTTTTTCATGACGACAGAAAGGGCCGAGCGATGGCTAACGCCAGCCAGGTAGTGCCCGCAGGCGCAGGACCGCGCCTCTCCGCGGTCACGATGGTGCGCGTCGTGATCGTGCTGACGTTGCTGGTAATCTGGCAGCTGATGGCGATTTCCGGGCTGTTCTACAACGAGGTCGTCCCGACGCTGCAGAAAATCGGCGCGGCACTGGTGAAGCTCCTGTCGCATCAGGATTTCTACTGGAACGCCTGGTACACAATCGACGAGATCGCCGTTGGCCTCGCGATCGGCGGAGTAACCGGGGTGATCGCCGGCCTCATCGTCGGCGCCAATCCGTTCATCGGCAAAGCCTTCGAGCCTTACCTCTACTATCTCGGCCCGACGCCGAAGATCATTTTCTTCCCGGTGATGATCATGTGGTTCGGCGCGGGCGCCGGATCGAAGATCGCGATGGGCGCGGTGTCCTGCTTCTTTCCGATCGCACTCAACGTCGCCGCCGGCATGCGCCAGATCGACAAGATCCTGATCCGGGTTGGAGAGAGCTTCCGCGCCAACCCGTGGCAGATGGCCACCAAAATCTACCTGCCGGCGATGCGATATCCGATCCTCAACGGGCTTCGGCTTGGCATGGGTGTGGCACTCGTCGGGACGCTGCTCGCGGAAACCAAGATATCCAATCGCGGCATCGGCTTCCTGGTGATCCAGGCTTACGCCAACTTCGACATGCCGAGCATGTACGCCATCCTGATCGTGCTGTTTGCGCTCGCGATCGGCGTTAACAGCCTCGTCGCCCGCATGGGCTGCGTCGACTCCATCAAGCAGAAATAATCTCGTGAAATCCCAGTTCACATCGGGCGCCGAATAGCGCACGATGTGTTTGGGGAGATGTCCCATCCGCTCCAATAACGAACCGGGCAGCGTCGTCGGACGCCGATCCGCGAAGGAGTGACTATGAGGAAACGCAAGGGCGGCACTGCGCCGCAACTTGAGGCTATCGCCGGCAATGGCCTTCTGCACCGTCGCGCGCTGCTCCGTGGCGGCGCCATGTTTGCTGGCGCGATCAGTACCGGCGCTTCGCTAAACGCCGCAGCAGCAGAACCACTCACCGAGCCCGAATGGAGTATGTACCCGGGCGAAGTGACTCCGCCCCTGCAAAAGCCATCGCGCTTTGAAGCCGCGGTCGTGCGTACGCTCAGCAATCCGAAGGGCGAGCCCCGCACCCAGCACGCCCGCACGCCATTGCAAATGCTCAACGGCACAATCACGCCGAACTCGATGCATTTCACCATCCTGCATTCCGGCATTCCCGATATCGATCCGGCGCAGCACCGGCTGGTGATCCACGGCATGGTCAAGCAGCCGCTGGAATTCACCGTCGATGCGCTGATGCGCTACCCAATGGTGACCCGAAAGCATTTCGTCGAATGCGGCGGCAACAGCGCGCCAATGTTTTCGCCGGAGCCGATCCAGGCTCCGCTGCAGGCACTGCATGGCCTCGCCTCTTGCGCCGAATGGACCGGCGTCCCCCTGTCGATCCTGCTCGATGAAGCGGGTGCCAACCCGAAAGCCACATGGATGCTGGCCGAAGGCGCGGATTCGCTTGCAGTCAGCCGCAGCGTGCCGATGAAGAAAGCCTACGACGATGCCATCGTCGCGCTTTACCAAAACGGCGAGCGCATCATGCCCGGCAACGGCTATCCGATGCGGCTGTTGTTGCCGGGCTACGAAGGCAACATGAACGTGAAGTTTCTGCGCCGGATCAAAGTGGTCGATCAGCCGGCCATGACTTATTACGAGTTCACGTAACTACTCGCCGTTGTTGCCGGACGGCAAAGCCTACAAGTTCTACTTCGTCTGCGAGGTGAAATCGTTCATCACCCAGCCGTCGTTCGGGACGAGCCTGAAAGGTCCGGGCTTCTACGAAATTTCCGGCATTGCTTATTCCGGCAGCGGCAGCATCACCAAAGTCGCGGTGTCTGCCGATGGCGGCAAGAGCTGGGGCGAAGCGGCAGTCGAAGGTCCGGTCAGTCCGAAGGCGTTCACCCGCTTCACCATGCCGTGGAAATGGGACGGTCAACCGGCCGTTCTGACCAGCCGTGCATGGGACGATTCAGGCGCGGTGCAGCCGCTGCGTGCGGATTTCGTCGCCGTACGCGGCCAAGCCAACAAGGTTCCGAACGTGCTCGGCTTTCCAAACCAGCACTACAACAGCCTCACCGCTTGGGGCATCCAGAACAGCGGGGAGATCAAGCATGTCTATGCGTAAGCCACTTGCGCTCGCGTTGTTTGGCGCTCTCTCCTGCGGGTCGCTTGCCGTTGCGGCTGACTCGCCCCATCTCGGCAAACCAATCTCGGAAGCCGATATCAAGGCGTGGGACATCAGCGTGCTGCCCGACGGCACCAATCTGCCGCCCGGCAGTGGTAACGCCGCGCAAGGGGCGAAGGTGTTCGTCGAGCATGGCTGCAACCAGTGCCATGGCGAAGGCGGCAAAGGCGGATCGAGCAACATCCTTGGTCGGTAATCCGCCGCTGACCAAGGACGGCATCGCCTCGAACAAGACCATCGCCAATTTCTGGGCCTACCCGACGACGTTGTTCGACTACGTCCGCCGCGCCATGCCGTGGCCGACGCCGCACACGCTCACCGACGACGAGGTCTACGCGGTTTGCGCCTATCTGCTCGCATCGAACGAACTGATCCCTCAGGATCAGGTGATGGATGCGCAAACTCTGCCCAAAGTGAAGATGCCGAACCACGACAACTTCATCATCAAATTCCCGGACAGGATCTGAGGACTAGACGCTGAACGTCTCATAGGTCGACGGGTGGAACATCTCGTCGACCGATACCCGGCGCGACGACAGGCCTTCGCGGTGATGCTGCTCGAGGAAATAATCGAGCACCTTGCGGTTAGGTCCGACGCCGTAGGACCAGAAATCGTCGCCCATTAGGTCGCGCGCTTCTTTCAAGCGCTCCTCGACGAATGGCAATGTCGCCTTGGTTGCCGACGTATCCGACAGCTTCTCCAGCCCGACCCGCTTCGACTCTTCGAAAGCCTTGTAAACGGCGCTCGGCAGCCACGGATGCTTCTCGGCAAGTTCGCGGCGGATGCCGAGCACGTGCATGATCGGGAAGAAGCCAGTGCGCTTGTAGTAGTCCTTCGCTACGGCTACCGGATCAGGAAACAACCAGCCGATATGTGGATGGCCTTTCTCCACCAGCGTCGGCGGCCGCGGCGCGATAAAGCCGTCAATCTCTCCCTCGGCCAGCAGCGCTGAAATCGTCTTGCCCTCCGGGGCGTTGTCGAGCTTCACACCGGGCGGCAGGCTGATCGTGATCTTTTCCGGACGTCCGGCGTGTTCGATACCGCCGCGGATCCAGTGGATGTCCGTGCGCTTTACGCCGTAATCGTCCTCAAGGAACGAGCGCGCCCAGACGTTAGCCGTGAGCTGATATTCCGGCACGCCAACTTTGCGGCCCCTGAGGTCCTGCGGCTTCTTGATCCGGTCGGTCCGCACATAGATCGAGGTGTGCCGGAACGCGCGCGACACAAAAGCCGGCACTGCGATATAGGGGCAATTACCCTGCGCGGTCTTCACCGTGTAGCTCGACATCGACAATTCGCAGATGTCGAATTCGGCAGCGCGGAAAGCACGGAAGAAAATCTCCTCCGGCACCAGCTGCATGAAAACCGGATCGACGCCGTCGATCTGGACCGCGCCGTCGATCAGTGCGCGGGTACGGTCATAAGGGCCAACGGCGACGGAGAGATTGAGATTGGGCATTGCGCATCCTTTAAGCAGGTACTCCAATTACCCGCTTGGATGGTGCCTGCCAAGATGACCGGGCAGATGCCGCTAGGTGACGGTGATCGACTGCTCGGCGGTGGTGACCGTGCCGTCGTCGTCGGTCCAGGAGAACGCAAACACTCCGCTCTCCTGCACCTGAATGGTGAATTCGAAATAGGGATTGGCGGCGATCGCCGGTTCGAGATCGGCGCGGAATACCTCGTGTCCGCCGAAAGTGCAGACAAACGAATTGATGATCTTGCGCGGGATCGGCTTGCCGCTCTCATCCTTGCGCAAGCCGGTTTCCATTGGGTGCGACGCCAGCGTCTTGATCTGGATGATGTCGCCCTTTTTCGCGGTCTCGGGGATCCGAAGTCTCGGTTTGTCGGCCATGGTGTTTTCTCTTCCTAGCCGCCGCAACCGCCGACGGTGACCTTCACCATGCGGCGATCCATATAAAGCTTGCCGGCCGATGTCTTGGCGAGAACGATCACATTCTCAGTCGAATTGAGCCTTATGCGGGTTGCCACTTCAGCGCGGCCGCCCGCTGGCGTCAGGTGAAACTTGACGATGCCGGGAAATGGATTGCCATCAGCGATGACGCGGATTTCGCTAACGTAGTCATCCGCCTTCATCGCGCTCGCAACCTTGATCGATAACGGCACCGTGTTGCCGTTCTCGGCGATCTCCGGGAGATCGATCGAGATCTTGCCGGCTTCAGTCGCCTTGCCGCCGGTGAACTTGTTGATCTCGGCAGCCGCCTCATCCGGGGTCGCCATAAGCGGGTCGACCGCAACCAGGGTGAGTGTCAGGCCGGCGCCCAACAGCAGCGCGTTACGGCGGGTAATCGGTAACATTTTGGAAAAGCTCCGTGATACGTCGAAATAGCATGGATTGCTGTTGATTTAAGAGACATTGGCCCAGTTCGTAAATGGACGAGCACGTCCAAGGCCATCCGTAGAATATTATTTCTCAAAGGCCAGACCGCGTGCCCTTGCGGCCTCACCTCCCGCGAAAGGCTCGGCTGATGCGATGTCAGTCAGCTTGAACTGGACCCGCTCTTCGCCCTGCCAGCGGTCGAGTGAGAACGTCCCCGCTGCATGGATTTGTCGGCCGCGGTTGTTCTTCAGTTCTATGCCGAGCTTTTGACCAACAGCCCGAAAGGCGATGCCGTTCACGACCGCCCCATCGGTCGATTTCAACCGCACACGCATATGCGCCTGCCCGACCTCGTCGGCATAGATCACGGTATGTGATGGCAACGCGATGGTCGGTTCCGGATTGCCGGAGCCAAAGGGGCCGGCTCGTTCGATCATCGTGACCAGATCGGTATTCGCGCCCGCGGCGCTAACTGCACCGTCGATCATCAGTCCCTGCGCGCGACGCGCCACCTGCACATCCGGTGCGAGAGTACTTTCAAGAAACCCCCGCAGCTCCGCCAGCGCTCCCTTTTTCAAGGTGACGCCGGCCGCCATGGCATGACCGCCGCCCTTGAGCAGCAGTCCCTCCGCCACAGCGCGCCGAACCGCGCGTCCAATATCGACGCCGGTAATCGAGCGGCCAGAGCCGGTGCCGACGCCGCCGGGTTCAAGCGCAATCGCAAAAGCCGGCCGGCCGAACTTTTCCTTCAGCCGCGCGGCGACGAGACCGACCACGCCCGGATGCCAGCCTTCCGCCGCCGTCACCACGACCGAGCCCTTGTCCTCGATGCCGAGCGCCGCCATTGCTTCGGCTTCGGCCTGCGCCACGGTTTGCAGTTCGATCGTTTGCCTCTCGTGATTGAGCCGATCGAGCTCGGCGGCGATCTTCGCCGCCTCGATCGGATCGTCTTCCATCAAAAGGCGCGCGCCGAGATCGGCGCGGCCGATCCGGCCACCGGCGTTGATGCGCGGGCCGAGCAGGAAGCCGAGATGCCAGGCTTCCGGAGGACTGGACAACCGGGCCACATCCATCAGGCTGACATGGCCGGGTCGCTCGCGCCGCCGCAGCGCGATCAGCCCTTTGGCGACAAAAGCGCGGTTGAGCCCGATCAGCGGCACGACGTCGGCGACGGTGCCGAGCGCAACGTCATCGAGCAGCGACAACAGATCGAGCTCGGGCCGCTCCGCTGTCCAGAAGCCGCGCGACCGCAACAACCGGTTCACCGCGACAACGGTCATGAACACCAGGCCGACTGCGGCGAGATGGCCAAGTCCGGAAAGATCGTCGCGTCGGTTCGGATTGACGATCGCATCCGCCGGCGGCAGCGTCTCATCGGCCTGATGGTGATCGATGACCACCACATCCATGCCGCGCGACTTCGCCTCCGCCAGCGGCTCGATGCTGGTGGTGCCGCAATCGACCGTCACCAGAAGCGTCGCACCACGCGCGGCAAGCGCACGCACGGCTTCGACGTTGGGCCCATAGCCTTCGAACAATCTGTCGGGGATATGGACAATCGGATCGAGGCCGCAATGGCGGAGAAAACGCGCCAGCAGGGCTGAAGACGTCGCGCCGTCGACGTCATAGTCGCCGAAAATCGCCACGCTTTCGCCGCGCGTGACGGCCGCGCCGATCCGCTCGGCAGCTTCCGGCATTGCCGTCAGCACATTTGGATCTGGCATCGAGCGTTTGATGGTTGGGTCGAGAAACGCCTCAACCTCGTCGGCCTCGATGTTGCGGCCAGCGATAATGCGCGCCAGCAATTCCGGCAGGTCGTGTCGTTGCGCAATCGCAAGCGCACGCGCAGAACCGCGTTCGTCGAGCCGGTCGCGCCACGCGCGGCCGGTCGCCGAATGTTCGACGCCAAGAAACAGCCGATTCTCTGCCATACAGCCAATTGTAAGACGCTTTAACGGCAAAGGTATCTATGCCGTGAGCGACGCGTTCGCCACGGCTGCGCGCTTCAGCAACAAGGCTGCCGCTAGAGAAACTTATCGATTTTGCGATGCTCGGCGATGATACGGCGCACAGTGCCATTAGCGGATCGCATCACCACGGTTTCGGTCTCGATGACACCTGGGGCAAACCGAACGCCACGTAGCATCGGGCCATCGGTCACGCCAGTCGCCGCAAACAGGCAGTCCCCGCGCACCATATCTTCGATCAGATATTTCTTGCGCGGATCCTTGATGCCCATTTTGCTGACGCGCTCGCGCTTCTCGTCGGTATCGACGATAAGGCGGGTCTGCATCTGGCCGCCGATGCAACGCAGTGCGGCGGCTGCCAGCACCCCTTCCGGCGCCCCGCCAATACCGAGATAGATATCGATGCCGGTTTTATCCGGCTCGGCGGTGTGGATGACGCCGGCGACGTCGCCGTCGCTGATCAGGCTTACGGCGGCGCCCACCTTGCGCACCGCGGCGATGATATCGGCATGGCGCGGCCGATCGAGGACCATCGCGGTGATCTCCTCAGGCTTCACGCCTTTTGCCTTCGCAAGCGCGAGAATGTTTTGTTCCGTCGGCGCGTCGAGGTCGACGGTATCCTTCGGAAAGCCTGGACCGATCGCAATTTTGTCCATGTAGATGTCGGGTGCGTGCAGCATCGCGCCATGATCGGCCATCGCCAGCGTCGCGATCGAGCCGGGCATGTTCTTGGCGCAGAGCGTGGTGCCTTCGAGCGGATCGACAGCGATGTCGACCTTGGGGCCAGACCCAGTCCCTACTTTCTCGCCGATGAACAGCATCGGCGCTTCGTCCATCTCGCCCTCGCCGATCACCACCGTGCCATCAATTGCCAAGCCGCCAAGCTCGCGGCGCATGGCATCGACCGCCGCCTGGTCGGATTTCTTCTCGGCGCCGCGGCCACGCAATCGCGCCGCAGCAACGGCAGCACGCTCAGTTACTCGAGCGATCTCGATCGACAACGCGCGTTCCAACATTGGGTTCGATACCATTTCTTCGCCCCTGCCAATTCCAAACTAGTTCTTTTCGATCCGGATCACTTGCGGCCGCCCGGAGATTACACCGTCACGTCGCACAGCGACGAGTGCCTTGTGCACGGCATCCTCGCTCGTCGCGTAAGTAATCATGATGACAGGCACCGGCTCGCCAGACTTACCCGGCGTCGCGCCCTGCCCATCATGACGCTGCACAATCAACTCCAGCGAAATCTTCTGTTGCGCCAGCCGCCGCGCAATAGTCGCCGCAGAGCCCGGCCGGTCGCGTGCCAGAAGACGAATGTAGTAACCGCCTTCGTGATGTTGCATCGGCGCCTTGCGCACCACGGTCATGCGCGCTGCCGGCCGACCGAACGGCGGCGTACGCACTCCACAAGCGATGTCGGCAAGATCGGACACCACAGCGGAAGCTGTAGCCATGCCGCCCGCACCCGGACCGACCAGCGTGATCGGCGCAAGGCCGTCCGCGTCGACCGTCACGGCGTTGGTCACGCCCATGACCTGCGCGATCGCCGAGTTTTTCGGCACCATGGTCGGGTGTACGCGTTGCTCGATGCCCGCGTCGGTCTTCACAGCGACGCCAAGCAATTTGATGCGATAGCCGAGTTGCGTAGCGGCATCGAGATCGGCCAACGTGATCGAGGAAATGCCTTCCACATAAATCGCTTTCGGATCGAGCTTCGTTCCAAAGGTGAGGCTCGCAAGGATCGAAAGCTTTTGCGCCGTGTCATGACCTTCGATGTCAAATGACGGATCGGCTTCGGCGTAGCCAAGCCGTTGCGCATCGCGCAAGCAGTCGTCAAACGCGAGCCGCTCCTGCTCCATTCGCGACAGGATGTAGTTACAGGTGCCGTTGAGAATGCCGTAAATGCGGGTGAATGAATTGCCACCAAGCCCTTCACGCAACGTCTTGACGATCGGAATACCCGCACAAACCGACGCCTCGAAATTGAGCGCAACCTGATGGCGCTCGGCAACGGCAGCCAGCTTCTGTCCGTGTGCGGCCAGCATCGCCTTGTTGGCTGTAACCACCGGCTTGCCGGAAGCGAGCGCTGTTTCCACGGCGCGCTTTGCCGGATCGCCGGCGCCTCCCATCAGCTCGACAAAAACATCGATTGCAGGATCACGCGCCAGCGCAACCGGATCGGTATGCCAGTGAAGGCCCTTTAGATTGATAGCGCGCTTCTTGCTGCGCGAACGCGCACTGACAGCGACCACTTCGATCGGCCGGCCGCAGCGCGCCGCAAGCTTTTCGCGCCCTTCGTGCAATAGCGCGACCACGGCGGAGCCAACGGTGCCCAGACCGGCAAGACCGACTTTCAGCGGCTTAGCCATAAACGTCGCCAAACAGGTTGGTGGGAGAGCGACCCGCGACTAACGGCGCGTCGCCAACGGCACGACGTTGTGCAGCATTTCCGGGCCGGTTTCAAGAAACCGGCGGATATTGCGCGCCGCCTGCCGGATGCGCTGTTCGTTCTCCACAAGCGCGATGCGTACATAGCCTTCGCCATATTCGCCGAAGCCCGCACCCGGCGACACCGCGACACTGGCTTTCTCGACCAGCAAGGTCGAAAACTCGACGCTTCCGACGGACTGGAATGGTTCCGGAATCGGCGCCCAGGCGAACATCGAAGCCGCCGGCGGCGGCACGTGCCACCCGGCGCGGCCGAACGATTCGACCAGCGCATCGCGCCGCTTCCTGTAGATCGATCGCATCTCGACGATGCAATCATCCGGGCCGTTCAGCGCCGCAGTCGCCGCCACCTGGATCGGTGTGAACGCGCCGTAGTCGAGATAGGATTTCACCCGCGCCAGCGCCGCGATCAGACGTTCGTTGCCGACGGCAAAGCCCATGCGCCAGCCAGGCATCGAATAGGTTTTCGACATCGAGGTGAACTCGACCGCGACATCCATCGCGCCCGGCACCTGCAGAATTGACGGCGGCGGATTGTCGTCGAAATACACTTCCGAATAAGCGAGGTCCGAAAGCACCAGAAGACTGTGTTTCTTCGCAAACGCTACAAGATCGCGATAGAAATCGAGATTGGCGATGCAAGCTGTCGGGTTGGACGGATAACAGACCACGACCGCAATCGGCTTCGGGATCGAGTGCAGCACCGCACGCTCGAGAGCCTGAAAGAACTGCGGCCCGATTTCGACCGGCACTGAGCGGATGGCGCCGCCAGCCATCAGGAAGCCGAACACGTGAATCGGATAGGTTGGATTCGGCACGATGATCACATCACCCGGCGCGCAAATCGCCTGGGCGACGTTGGCGAAGCCTTCTTTCGAGCCGAGCGTCGTGACGATCTGTGTCTCCGGATTGAGCTTCACGCCAAACCGGCGGGCGTAGTAGGCCGCTTGCGCGCGGCGCAGTCCCGGAATGCCCTTCGACGCCGAGTAGCGGTCGGTGCGCGGCTTGCCGATAGTCTCTTTCAGTTTCTCGATGACGTGGGCCGGTGTCGGCAGGTCCGGATTGCCCATACCGAGGTCAACGATGTCGGCGCCGCCGTTGCGGGCCACGGCTTTGGCACGATTGACGGTCTCGAAGACGTAAGGCGGCAACCTGCGAATGCGGTAAAATTCTTCCATGGTAGCCCCGGAGCCAGCGGCTCGACGTTCGTTCTTAAGAAGCTGAATTATAACCCTGAATTGGACCTAGAGGCGGACTTTTATCATCGTCCTGCGGCGGCACCAGCGCTAATGCGTGGTGCCGGTGGTAGCTGGTGCGCTCGCCTGCTGGGCGGCCTGGACGTCGGCGCTAAGCTTCGACCGGTCGGAAAGCAGAGCATCGGTCGCCTGCTTGAGCTCGGCGTCAGTCATCGGCTGCTCCGCCCGCGGCGTCGGCGGGGCCAGAACGGACGGATAAGCTGACTGATACTCGGTGACTTGCGAACAGCCGCCAACGGTCACGGATGCAGCGAAAATCGCCGCAGCCACCATCGACTTTCTGCTCGTAGTGGTACGTTTCCGCACCCGATCCCCCAACCGTCTCAGCAAACCTTAATAACTCAATACCTTTACGCAGTCTGCTGCTATCTGACCTGAGCTTACAAAGTACAAGTCCAATATGTCGAAACAAGGACCTTGCTGCGTCGCACTATGTCCTGAAGTGTGGACCCTTGTCCGTTGGAATTGTTCCTGGGACTGCGCAAGCCGCTGTCAGATAATGCTCATAAAGATGCCTTGCGTGTGCCGCCGGACCAGTCCATTTCTGATTCCAAGAGCCGGGTAGATTTTGCACCATGGCCGCCATTGAGGAACACCAGTTGAGGGCTCCGTCGCAAGAACCGATGAAGATCGGCGGCGTCGACGTCGAAGAGTTTTCGCGCAATCTGGCGCGGCTCGTCGAGGAAAGCGGTCGCGCGCTTGCGGCCTATCTCAAGCCGCGCGAGCAAGGCCGCAACTCCAGCGAACTCGCCGAAGAGATCACTGAGGTCGCCAAAACTCTCGGCAAGGTCGCTGAATACTGGATGGAGGATCCGCAGCGCGCGCTCGACGTTCAGAGCCGGCTGGGCAAGGCCTATCTCGACCTCTGGGCTTCGGCCGCCAAGCGGCTTTCCGGCGAAGAGAGCTCTCCCCTCATCACACCTGAGAAGAGCGACAAGCGCTTCAACGATCCGGAATGGTCGTCGAACCAGTTCTACGACTTCCTCAAGCAGGCTTACCTGCTGTCGTCGAAATGGGCCAACCAGCTGGTGACCGAAGCCGACGGCCTCGATCCGCACGTCAGGCAAAAGGCCGAATTCTACATGCGGCAGATTTCCAATGCCGTGTCGCCGTCGAACTTCGTGCTGACCAACCCCGAATTGATGCGGGAAACGCTGCTCAGTAACGCCGACAATCTCGTGCGCGGCATGCGCATGCTCGCCGAAGATATCGAGAGCGGTGGCGGCGACCTTAAAATCCGGCAGTCGGACTCCTCGATGTTCGAGGTTGGCCGCAATCTCGCAACGACGCCGGGGAAGGTGATCTTCCAGAACGAGCTGATGCAGCTCATTCAGTACTCACCGACAACCGCGACGGTACTCAAGCGGCCGCTTCTGATCGTTCCGCCCTGGATCAACAAATTCTATGTGCTCGATCTGACGCAGGAAAAATCATTCATAAAATGGTGCGTCGATCAGGGCATCACGGTGTTCGTCATCTCATGGGTCAATCCCAACGCGCACTTGGCCAAAAAGAGCTTCAACGAATACATGCACGAAGGGCCGCTCGCGGCGCTCGACGCGATCAAGCAAGCGACCGGCGAGGACAAGGTTCACACCGCCGGCTACTGCGTCGGCGGCACCCTGCTGTCTATTACGCTCGCCTATACCGCGGCACATAAAGACGACCGCATAGCTTCCGCGACCCTGTTTGCCTCGCAGGTCGATTTCACCCACGCCGGAGATCTGAAAGTTTTCGTCGACGAGGAACAGGTCTCAGCCCTCGAGCAGAAAATGGCCGAGAAGGGATTTCTCGAAGCCAGTTCGATGGCGACCGTGTTCAACATGCTGCGCTCGAACGACCTGATCTGGCCCTACGTCATCAATAATTACCTCAAGGGTAAGGCGCCGTTCCCGTTCGATCTGCTGTACTGGAATTCCGATGCCACGCGCATGCCGGCGGCCAATCATTCGTTCTATCTGCGCAACTGCTATCTCGAAAACAAGCTGGCCAAAGGCCAGATGATCATCGACGGCCTGCCGGTAAAGCTGAAAGACGTGACGATCCCGATCTACAATCTGGCGACCCGGGAAGATCACATCGCGCCGCCGAAATCGGTGCTGCTCGGCTGCAAGTTTTTTGGCGGGCCCGTGAAGTTCGTGCTGGCCGGCTCCGGTCACATTGCCGGCGTGGTCAACCCGCCGGCGAAGAACAAGTACCAGTACTGGACCGGACCAAAACCTCGCAACGCCGATCTCGACGGCTGGATGCAAAAAGCCAAGGAATATCCGGGCTCGTGGTGGCCCGATTGGCTGGTCTGGCTGACCCGGCAAAGCCCGACCGAAGTGCCCGCCCGCATCCCCGGCGAAGGCCCACTCAAGGCGATCGAGGACGCTCCCGGATCATACGTGCGGGCGCGCGACTAAGGCCCTGAAGCCCCTTCCAAGCCGGCGATATTGCTGCAATCCTGACGCGACTCGACGACGGGCTGGGGAGCACTCGACATGTCGCACGAACTGTTCTGGCTGGTCATGACCACGTGCATGACCGGGTTGATGTGGGTGCCTTACATCCTCGACCGCGTCATGGTGCGCGGCCTGATGGGTTCGATGGCAAACCCGGGCCCGAACGACCAGCCGCAATCGCCCTGGGCGCAACGCCTCAAGGCAGCGCACCTCAACGCCGTCGAGAACCTCGTGATCTTCGCGCCGCTGGTGCTGGCGACGCAGGATCTCAACGTCAATCTCGCCACCGCCGGGACGACCTTCGCCTGCCAGCTCTACTTCTACTCGCGGCTGGCGCACGTCATTTTCTACACGCTCGGTATTCCGATGCTGCGCACGCTGTCGTTTGTCGGCGGCTTCGTTGCGCAGGTCATCCTCGCAATCGCGCTGTTCAAACTCTCCTGAAGCGCGCCATGCTCTACGGAAACATCGCGACCTGATCGACGCCCGTCGCTTCCGGGAAGCCGAGCATGACATTCATGTTCTGCACCGCCTGACCGGACGCACCCTTGGTCAGGTTGTCGAGCGCCGAGACGATAATCGCTCGGCCTTTGATCCGGTCATTGGCGATGCCGATGAACGTCATGTTGGAGCCGCGCACATGCCGGGTCTGAGGCAGCTTGCCGAACGGCAGCACGTGAACGAACGGCTCATTGGCGTAGGCCTTCGCCAGCACCGCATGCAGGTCTTCAGGCGTTGCTTTCACACCCCGCACGTAAATCGTTGAAAGGATGCCCCTATTCATAGGCACGAGGTGCGGTGTGAAGGACACGATAACCTCCCGCCCCGCAGCCTTGGAGAACTCCTGATCGAGTTCCGACATGTGCCGGTGATGGCCGACGCCATAGGCGTGAAAACCCTCCGACACCTCCGAGAACAGCATCTCCTCTTTCGCCGCCCTGCCCGCGCCGGTCATGCCGGACTTGGCGTCGACCACGATTTCATCGGGATCGATGGCCTTGGCCTTCAAAAGCGGAATAAGCGGCAACTGCGCGCACGTCGTGTAGCAGCCGGGATTAGCCACCAGCCGCGCCTTCTTGACGCCGTCCCGGTAAATTTCCGTGAGCCCATAGACCGCTTCCTTTTGCAATTCGGTCGCGTGATGCGCGTGGCCGTACCAATAGGCGTAGGCTTCCGCGTCAGACAGCCGGAAATCAGCGGACAGATCGACCACCTTGGTGTTCGGCGCTTTGGCCAGAAGATCGGCGATCACGGTTTGCGTCGTGCCGTGCGGCAGCGCGCAAAACGCCAGATCAAGGGCCGCTTTTTTCCAGTCGATGCTTTCGATCGAGGTGAGGATCGGCAGGTTGTACGGCGCGAACTGCGGAAACACCTCCGACATCGGCTTTCCAGCGCGCCGGTCGGCGGTCAGCAGCACGATCTCGACATGCGGATGCCGGATCAAAAGCCGCAACAGTTCCGCCCCGGTGTATCCGGAGGCGCCGAGAATGCCGATTTTCGCTTTCGCAGACATGACTAACCTTCTTGGCTTGAGGAAAACTCAGGCCGTCTCTGCTGGCACGATATCAAGTGAAGGGTGCCGCAGAACCGGCGGCACGGCGGGCTTGCTATACGCGAACGCGCGCCCGTGCCGTATCGCAGGTGCGACGGCGGCGGCGCGAGACGATGCTGGTCACAAAAAACCCGTTCATGGCGCGCCATATAAGTCCGGTTCCAGGGGCCGTCAATCTGGGCCGTCAATCTGCTGATCGTTTACCCGACAAGTGGCATAGTCTGACGCATGATTCGCCGCCCTCGAAGGCGCGCCCCATATAAACCCTGCACATGAAGAACCGTGGAATAACCCGTGGGAAAAGCTGCGAAATCCTCTAAAGCACCGGACCTGTTCGGCGGCGCCAACAGCAAGCGCGCTCCTGCGCCCCGCAGCGCCCCCGCCGCGCGCAGCAGTAGCGGCGAGAGCGGCTATACCGCCAAGCACATCGAAGTGCTTGAGGGCCTCGAGCCAGTACGCCGCCGGCCCGGCATGTATATCGGCGGCACTGACGAAAAGGCCATGCATCACCTGTTCGCTGAAGTCATCGACAACGCCATGGACGAGGCGCTGGCCGGCCATGCCGACTGGATCGAGGTCGAACTGGAGGCTGACGGCTTTATCAGCGTGAACGACAACGGCCGCGGCATGCCCGTCGACATGCACCCGAAATTCAAAAACAAGTCGGCGCTCGAAGTGATCATGTGCACGCTCCACGCCGGCGGCAAATTCGACTCCGAGGTCTACGAAACCTCCGGCGGTCTGCACGGCGTCGGCGTGTCCGTGACCAATGCGCTATCGGAACGCATGGAAGTCGAGGTCGCGCGCGGCCAGAAGCTCTACCGAATGGCTTTCGAGCGCGGCAAGCCGAAGGGCAAATTGCAGGATGCCGGCAAGGCGCCGAACCGGCGGGGCACCAAAGTCCGCTTCCGGCCCGATCCGCAAATCTTCGGCGACAAGGCGCATTTCAAGGCCGAGCGCGTGTTCAAGATGACGCGCTCCAAGGCGTATCTGTTTGGCGGCGTCGAAATCCGCTGGTCTTGCGCCAAGGAACTCCTGAAAGGCGTCGAGGACGTTCCTGAGAAGGCCACCTTCCACTTCGAGGACGGCCTGAAGGATTATCTTTCCACCACGCTCACCGGCTCGACTTTGGTCCATCCGGATATTTTCTCCGGCAGCTCGGGAAAAACCGGCGCCCACGGCGGTGCGCAATGGGCAGTCGCCTGGACCGCCGATGCCGACGGCTTTTTGAACTCCTATTGCAACACCATTCCGACGCCCGATGGCGGCACCCACGAATCCGGCCTGCGCACTGCGCTGCTGCGTGGCCTGAAGGATCACGCCGAGCGCCTCAATCAGGGCAAGCGCGCCGCGGCGATTACGTCCGAAGATGTGATGGTCGGCGCCGGCGCCATGCTGTCGGTGTTCATCCGCGAGCCGGAATTCCAGGGCCAGACCAAAGACCGTCTCGCCACCGCGGAAGCGCAGAAAATCGTCGAGCAGGCGATCAAGGACCCCTTCGATCACTGGCTCGCCGGCAATCCACTGCAGGCCAACAAGCTGCTCGATTTCGTCGCCGAGCGCGCCGAGGAACGCGTCCGGCGCCGCCAGGAAAAAGATATCGCTCGCAAAAGCGCGGTGCGCAAACTCCGCCTCCCCGGCAAGCTCGCCGATTGCACGCGCACCGCGGCCGACGGCGCGGAGCTGTTCATTGTCGAAGGCGACAGCGCCGGCGGCTCGGCAAAACAGGCACGCGACCGTGCGACACAGGCCGTGCTGCCGCTGCGCGGCAAGATCCTCAATGTCGCCTCGGCCGGCAAGGACAAGCTGGCGCAGAATCAGCAGATTGCCGATTTGATCCAGGCACTCGGTTCCGGCACCGGCGCGCATTATCGCGACGCCGACCTGCGCTACGACCGCATCATCATCATGACAGACGCCGACGTTGACGGCGCGCATATCGCCTCGCTCCTGATCACGTTCTTCTACCGGCAGATGCGCGAACTGATCGACAAAGGTCATCTCTATCTTGCAGTCCCCCCGCTCTATCGGCTCTCCCACGGCGGCAAGAATTTCTATGCCCGCAACGAAAATCACCGCGACGAAATCCTCAAAAAAGAATTCCACGCCAACGCCAAGGTCGAGATCAGCCGCTTCAAAGGCCTCGGCGAGATGATGGCGTCTCAACTCAAAGAGACGACCATGGACCCAAGAAAGCGCACGCTGCTCCAGGTCAAGCTGGTGGCCGAGGAGCAAAAGGCCACCGAGAAATCCGTCGAGCGGCTGATGGGCACCAAACCCGAGGCGCGCTTCGAATTCATTCAGGAACGCGCCGAGTTCGCCGACGACGACGCACTGGACGTCTAATTTCGTCATTGCGAGAAGCGTTAGCGACGAAGCAATCCAGGGGCAGCCAGCATTGAACGCTGGATTGCTTCGCTGCGCTCGCAATGACGAGCTCCTTCGTTCTCGCGATGCGTGGGCATCTGCGCGTTGTGACGCGGGGCAATGATCGGCCCGAAAAACGGGGCCACGCTTTTCTGCTTCCCCGATAACGAGGGAAGCGGAGCACCGATCGGTGCGGGGGTAGAGAACTGCACCTGTTACCAGGTACAGCCGCGATCCCTTGCGGGACCGCTCACCTCTCGGTGCTCCACTGTGCGGATTGACCGGACTTGCGTCCTGCCCCAGCCCGGGCCAGCGCTTCCTGGAATTACCGGATGCAAACGGGAGTTCTGCACTCCCTCGCCGGCGCCAGTGCAGCGAGCACCTCGCAGTCCAGACACATGCTGGACGGGCATGATGCCCAGGTCGCCTGCGAACAAGAGCGACGAACTCCTATCCGCAGAACCCGCGCCCGCTCCATCAAAAGCCGTCTCTGCAGATGACGTCCCTCACGACGAGCGAGCGGATGGCCTTTGTCACTATCGCAACACCGCTGTCAAGGAATTTATTCCAGAGAATTTAGCCTTTTAAATCAAGGCTATGTGTCCCGCCGCTCACCGAGCCGGAACGCAGCACTTGAGGAAATGAGATTGATTCGGCGGGCCGGTTTCGCGTATCGAGAAGAAAGTTCATTCAATCGACAGGCGAATATCGTGGAAGTTCGGTCGCTTACTTGTGATCCCCGGTGCCAATACTTTTGATTGGCTTGGACACCGCTCTCGGGCCAGCCGTGTGAACGGTTGGCCTTATGGTCTGCCTGACCGTCGGCGCGACCTTCAACTTGTTGCCCTGAGGCTTTATCGGCTCGAACTGCTGCTTGATCGGCTCCCCTGTCGGCTTGATCGTGGCCGCCAAAGTCGCCTTGCCCGTCGGCTCAGCAGTCGGCTTTATCGGCGTTCCCGGCTTCATAGTTGGAGAAAGCGTTGTTGGCTCCAGCGTCGGGTGCGCCACCGGCTGCATCGTCGGATTGATTGTGGGTGTAACCGTAGGTGACGCTGTCGGCTTACCCGTTGGCAAAATCGTTGGCGGTGCGAGCGTAGGCTCCGCCGTCGGCTTGATTGTCGGCAGCAATGTTGGCGCGAGCGTCGGCTTGACCGTTGGCGTGAGTGTCGGCTCCACCGTCGGTTTGATCGTGGGCGCCAATGTCGGCTCAAGCGTCGGTTTGACCGTCGGTGTGACCGTAGGCTCGACCGTCGGCTTTAGGGTCGGCACAAGCGTGGGTGCCAACGTCGGCTTAATCGTCGGTGTAAGCGTAGGCTCGAGCGTCGGCTTGACCGTGGGCGTCAACGTCGGCTCGAGTGTCGGTTTGATCGTCGGCGTGACCGTGGGTTCCAACGTCGGCTTGATCGTCGGCAAAAGTGTCGGCGCCAATGTCGGCTTGAGCGTCGGTGGAATCGTTGGCGTGCCCGTTGGCTTCAACGTCGGCAGAAGCGTCGGCTTGATCGTTGGCAACACCGTTGGCTTCAACGTCGGGGGCAACGTCGGCTTGAGCGTCGGGAAGAGCGTTGGCTTGATTGTCGGCGAAACCGTCGGTTTGAGCGTCGGCAGAAGTGTCGGCGGGAGCGTCGGCTTAAGTGTTGGCTTGAGCGTCGGGAAGAGCGTTGGCTTCAGCGTCGGCAAAATAGTTGGTTTGATTGTAGGCAGCACCGTCGGTGGAACGGTCGGCGGCATTGTCGGTGGAACAGTCGGAGGCGGTGGCGGTCCGCCAGGCGGCGAAAACACCGGGAAGCCGCCGGGGCCACCCCAGCCGAGGCCAGGATCGGTGAACTGCCCGCAGATGTACCAGCCGGGCCCGCTCCAGCCGCCATTCTCGTACCAGCAATAGCGAGCAGCGCCGATCCAGTAATACTGCGGTTCTGGGTAAGTGCCGTAAACCGGCGGGGCCTGCGTCGGCGGCGGATAGAATATCCAGCCTTGCGATGCATATTCCTGGCATTGCGCCAGAACGAGTTGCGCGCCCGAGCCGATGTCGCCGTTGACGGTCACGCAAAGGCCGGTCGAGTCCGCAATCGCGTAAACGTCGGGATTGCCGCTAAACGGCACCAGATACCAGACCTGCTGGTCAGTGCCATTGCACTCGTTCAGCAGTGCGGTGCTTCCCTCGCTCGGCGGCACAGCGTCGACGCAAAATCCGCCGGCTGTCAAATTGCCGGCGTCACTGGTCCCGAACTGCTGCGCCGGACCTCCGGTACAGCTTGCGATCGCCAATTGATTGCCCGCCACATACTGCCCTTGCGGAACATCCGCGCACCAGGCGGCTGTCGGCGTAGAGAGCACGGACTCGAACGTGACGAACTGTTGCTGGGTCTGCGCCTGCGCAGCACCGTTCATCAGCGCGAACGTGACGAAAGCGGCGACGATGGCCAGCAAGCGTACCGCGCCGGCCATGACTGCACGGCGTGCCAGGATTAATTGACCGATCGGCTTAGCCGCCCCAAACATGCCGTCGCCCGCGCCCAAGGCTGAAGCTCTGCGATGATGCTACGTCCGTCGCTGCTCGGAGTTCGATAGCGTGAACCAACAGAAGCGTGAAAACACCGGGATACCAGCGCGCGCAAAAGCTGAGCCCGATGATTACGCGATCTCTGTCGGATTATTTTACGAACAACTGCACTGTCTTTCTTTGCCGGAGAGACTTCGATAGCATCGCTGTGCTGGCGAAGACCGGCGCGCGAAAGTGCGCGAAGGTCCGACGGACGCGAATTCAGGGGCGATCGTGATTTCAGCGCAATGGCGGCAGCGCCTGACCTATCTGCTGATGTCGTCGGTAGTCGCGTGGCACAGCCTCGCGATGATGGTCTCGCCGGCGCCGAACGATAGTACGCTGGTGCAGTCGCTCCGATCCGTCTTTCATCCCTACCTTGAGCTGTTTCGCCTCGAAACACCGTGGGGTTTTTTTGCTCCGGTCGGAAAGCATGCGCAGTTCCGCTACGTCATCGAAGATGCTGCGGGCCATGCCCAGACCTTCATACCGGCCGAGGAACCCAGCCCATCCGTGGCGCGCTATGCCATGTGGCGAGAGTTCAAGTACCTGCTGGACGGAGTCATGGCGAACCCCGAATTTCGCGGTGATCCAGCGGGCGTTCGGTTTTGCCGCGAACACGCCGACCTCCGTCCCGTTGCGGTGACACTCCTTGAGATCGTGGAGCAAGACTATCGGCCGCAGGATGAAATTCTCGGCAAGCGGCCACTCGACCCGCAATTTGTCGCCGTCGTACCGCTTCGGCGCGTTGCATGCCCGGACAGCGCCGCACCGCCATCCAATTCGGGTATCTCTCCGGCGCACCAGCCGTCATGAGCTTCTCTGCAATAGACGGCCCCTCTTTCGCAGCTCCGTCTGGCAGATCGCCGGAGCCAATCTCGCCCAAGCCAACAACGCTTGATGCGTCAGAGCGAGAACGTTCCACACAGAGTGGCATCGCACGGCTACCCTTCACACGCTTTGTCCTCGCAACACTCGCGGCGATCGAGCGGACATGGTCGTCAATCTGGTTTCAGGACGTCCCGACCACGCCCTTGGAGATCGTCCGCATCGGCATTGGAGCGGCGGTGCTGTTCCACTTCACGATGGCGACACCGTTTTTGTTTGATTTATGGGGCGACACCGGCTGGGTCCCGCCTAACTTTGCTCACGTCTATATCCAGGCGCCGTGGATGCAGTCGGTGTTCTTCTATTTCACCGCACCGTGGCAATGGATCGCCTTTCATGGGCTGTTTTTATTTTGCTGCGCCGCTTTCACTGTTGGCTGGCGGACATCCTGGGTGAAATGGATAGTACTGCTTGGCCAGATTTCTTACGACCATCGCAATCTGACCATCGTTTACGGCGCCGACAGCATTATCGCGTGCCTGCTGTTCATTCTGTGCCTGGCGCCAGCCGGGCGTGCGATCAGTCTTGATCGCGTGCGGGCTGTCCGCGCCGCCAAGCGCAAAAATCTCACCGCAACCCTGCCGCCCTATACCAGCCCGTGGGCGGGCGCCTGCACCCGGCTTATCCAGCTTCAGATGGCGATCCTGTTTTTCTACAGCGCCACCGACAAACTGCGCGTCGATGAATGGTGGGGCGGCGACGCGATCTGGCTGGCGACGAGTACATATGAATTTTATCACCCGGTGCTTTTGCATTTGCTGGCGCAGCACTACTGGATGGTCAATATCGCCACCTACGCAACGCTCCTGATCGAACTCGCCTTCCCGTTTTTGATCTGGCAACGCGCCACGCGGCCCTATCTGCTTTGCGGCGCCGTTTTTCTCCATCTGTTATTCGGTATCCTGTTGCGCCTGATCTATTTCTCCTTCGCGATGATCGTCGGCCATATGAGTTTTCTCTATCCCGATTGGCTGTCGCGCGTCGGCGCATGGTGGAAGCACAAGATCGGCGGCATGGAGATGATTTACGACGGCGATTGCGGATTCTGCGTGCGCTCGATGGCGTGGTTTCTGGCCTTCGACGGCCTTGCCCAGATTCGGGTCCGGAATTTCCGCACCGATCCGTCGCCCATTGTCAGCAACGCAAGTCTCCAGAGCGCACTCTTCACCGTTTTGCCCGACGGCCGCGCGTTGCCGGGGTTCGAAGCCTACCGATACGTCGTCATACGCGTTCCGGGCCTGTGGTGGCTGGTGCCGTTGTTCTATATTCCCGGCGTCAGCCGCTTATTTGGACACTCCATCTACAACTGGGTCGCAGCAAACCGCAGCCGGCTATCGGCAATCGGCAAATAAAACGGAGAGCATGGCAATGCGCAGCATATTGTTTTCGCTCACCATGGCCGCGTTCTTTGCAGCCATTAGCTCTGAGGCTTTTCCGGAAACCAAACTGGTCCCCTATCCGACGGTCAGGGTAAGGCTGGCGGAGGCCTACGCACCGGACGCTGCATTTCAGAAAATGCAGATTGCGTTTGCGCAGGCGGTCGCAGCGAAAGATCGTCAGGCTCTGCTCGCTCTTGTCGGTCCGACCTTCTTGTGGATGTCGCGCGGCGAACTGAATGACCAGTTCGATTTTGGACGGAGCGCAACAGATAATTTCTCTGCGGTACTCGGATTCGGCTCGTCTGCGGAAAGTGCGGCGGCAAGCGGTGGTCCGCTCTGGGACATCCTGGCAGGGTTTGCCGGCGACAAAACCTTCTACCGAGCCACCGACTCGCTGGTTTGCGGGCCGAGCAGCGCCAGCATCGTCGATAACGACGACTTTAATGCTGCGAAGAAGAAAATCGCGGCGGATGACTCCGTTGAATGGTATTTCACAATGGCGGACGTGGTGGCGACCAGCGCCCCCACCGACGCCGCAACGGCGGTCGGACATACCGGCCAGGTCGCGTTGCCGGTGCTAGCCGTATCACCGCAGGCAAACGCCGGCGAAGCAAAGCCTGCGATCACGCACCTGCAAGTGCTTCTGCCTTCGGGCAAGAGCGGCTGGATACCAATCTCCGCCGCAATTCCGCTGACGACTGACCGATTGTGCTACGCGCTCACCGCCGACAACGACTGGAAATTTGCCGCCTTCGATCAGGGCGAATGACAAAGCGCAGTAGCTGACGGCGTTATAGGGACGGCCATAAGAACGATCGGCGCGTACCGGCCGGCAAGTCCGATAGCCGCGCTCCCAAGGGAGGACGCACAGCCATGATCATCGACTGGCACGCTCACATCTACACGCCCGAAGAGGCGGCGGACGACAAGGGCGCGTGGGATGGCAACGACGGGCCGCGCTGGGGCGATAGAGGCTGCCCCATGGTGCTGGAGAATTTCCTCAAAGCCCACTACGCCGCAGGCGTCGACGTCAGTGTCGTGACCAACGCGGCGCATTACCTGCGCGGCAAGCCGGCCAGCGAAGAGCTTGGCGCCGTGCAGAAGTGGAACGACTACGCCGCCAAACTGCAGAGCGATCATAAGGGCGTGCTGTACGGCTTCGCCACCATCCTGCCCTGCAGCGGACCAGCATTCATCAGGGAAACCGAGCGCGCGGTCCGCCAGCTCGGGCTGAAGGGCGTGTTCATCCATTCAAGCCACAAGGGCAGCTACCCCGACGACGACGAAGCGCGGCCGTTTTGGGAGCTGGTGCAGGATCTCGACGTGCCGGTCATGATTCATCCGCCGAATGCCGGGTTCGGCGAAGAGCGGATGCGTGAGTATCGTCTGGCGTCGAGCATCGGCCGCCCGTTCGACCTTTGCCTCGCGCTGGGACGCCTGATCGTGCGCGGCCTGTTTGAATCGTTTCCGCGGGTCAAGCTCGTCGCGTCGCATGGCGGCGGCGGCATCTGCGAAACAATCACCCGCATGGACTACGCCTACGAGCTGGGCGACGAGGCGTTCTTCCTCGGGCCTTACGTGCCGATGAAGATCACACGGAAGCCGAGCGATTATCTGAAGATGATGTATCTCGACTCCGTGACCTACAACGCGCCGGCGCTAAAGATGGTGCTCGATTGGGTGGGCCCGAACCACGTTATCTACGGCAGCGACGCGCCGCCCCTCACCTCCCTGAAGCCGCGCGCCATCAAACTGATCCGCGATCTCGATATTCCCGCCGCCGACAAGGACAGGATTTTTTCGGGCAACGCCGCGC
Organism: uncultured Alphaproteobacteria bacterium; assembly: GCA_963807565.1. Taxonomy (GTDB): domain Bacteria; phylum Pseudomonadota; class Alphaproteobacteria; order Rhizobiales; family Xanthobacteraceae; genus BOG-931. Next base: position 50,408 of record CAWECH010000026.1, read on the forward strand.
GGCTCCTCAAATTGAACTGATGCGAAGGCGCACGCAGCGGTAACCATTGGTTAGTGCGACGCAGGCATCTTCGCGACTGATTCGGGGGATGCTGCTGTGAGTGCTGAGATCATCAGTTTGTGCGACAGGCGTAAGTTCGCCGAGTCCGATAACGAAATAGACCTGCACACTGCCGTCGACGTGGCTATTCGGGATTTGCGGGAAATCCAGGACAACTGGGGCACCGCTCTGGCGCTTGAGCGCCTGGTCGAATGCCGGGAGTTGCTGCACACGGTCTTTGCGGCGTCCTGACTGCGTCAGGATAACGCCACGGTTGATTGGGCGTTTAGCTCGCTACTGTTCCGCCGATATGTGTGTGGTCGCGACGATATCGGTCCAGCGCTTCTGTTGCTGCGCCAGGTAAGGCACCAGCTGCGCCGGCGTCGCCGGCTGGGCCTTGGCTCCCATTTTTGCGAAAGCGTCTTTGACCTGACCGCTCGCAAGCGCGCTCGCCACCGCGTCGCTGATCCGCTGCCGGACCGGCAGCGGCGTTTCCGGCGGCGCAACGAGGAAATTCACCGACGCGGTCACGAACTGATCGAAGCCACTTTCCTGCATCGTCGGAATGTCCGGAGCCAGTTCGCTGCGCGACGCGCTGGTCACCGCCAAGCCGTTCAAGCGACCGTCGAGAATATACGGCAGCATCTGCGTGAGTGCGGAGAAGAAGACCTGCACTTCACCGCCCAAAAGTCCGACCAGCGCCGGACCGCCACCGCGATAAGGCACGTGGACCATGTCGATCCCGGCCCGCACCTTGAGCAACTCGCCTTCGAGATGCGGCAGCGAACCAATTCCCGCCGAGCCGAAATGCAGCGTGCCCGGCTTCTCCTTCGCCACGCGGACGAGATCGGCCACGGTATGAGCTCCGATGGACGGACTAACCGTCAGCACCTCAGGCGTTTCCGAAAGACCGGCGACGGGTGCGAACGAGGCGGCGGTGTAGCCGGCATCCTTGTAGATCGCAGGCGAAGTGAGCAGCGTGCTGGTGCTGCCCATCAGCAGCGTGTAGCCGTCGGGATCCGTGCCCAGGACAAATTTGGCGCCGATGATGCCACCCGCGCCGCCGGCGCGGTTCTCGACGACAAGCGGCTGTCCCAGCGCCTTGGAGATTTCCTCCGAAAGCAGCCGCGCCATGATGTCCGGCGGACCACCGGGCGGCGACGTGACAATCAACCGGACCGGCCGATCCGGAAAAGCGGCGCTTGCGCTGTTAACGATCGCAAGCTGCGCAAGGCACAGCGCCACCGTGATGATGATTTTCTGTCGCATGATCTTCAGTCTCCTTCGTCCCGCCGATCTGCGGGCCGAGGCGCTCTCCCCGATGGATAATGCATGGCCGGACGGATTTTGTCCGGTCAGATGAATGCTTGCGATCAGGGCGTGGAAGTCGGCGCACGGCGATGATGCGTAGCCTGCTCGTAAGCGAATGCCAGTTTGATCATCCTTGCATCGTCATACGGGCGTCCCCCATGAAAGTGCTTTGCCTAAGGATACCCGCTTTGCAGGCCCGCACAACGCGTCGGCCTTGCGATAGATCGCTGCCCGGCAGGAGAACTAAGACTTCGCCTCAACCTTGAGGCGACGTCACGCGCAAACTCTCGATAGCGGTGCGCACAGCGGGGTCGAGGCCGCCGCCGCCGCCGTCGAGATGAGCGAAGATCGCGCCGCGCATCCGCGGGTCCCAGAATTTCCGGATGTGTCGGCGATGCCGGCGACGCGGCTTCGTCCGCCCTGGCTCGCGAAGAATTTGCCGATCTGGTTGGCCATGTAGACGAGCTGGTCAGGCGACATGGCGCGGCGCCTCCGCTCGACGATCCGCTGCGGATGGGTGAAAATCTCGAAATCCGTCGCCGCGGGCGATGGCGACCAGCGTCATGCCCGGCGGCCTCGGCCGTGCGCACCGCGAGCGCGGTCGGCGCCGAGACGGCGACCAGCGATCGGCGCGCCGATCACGGCCGCCTTCTGCACCATCTCGACCGAGACGCGGCTGGTCAGCAGCACCATGCCGTCGGCGGCGGCGACGCCGCCGCGCCAGGGCGCCGGCCAGCTTGTCGAGCGCGTTGTGGCGGCCGACATCCTCGCGCAGCAGCGACCAGGCCCTGCGCCCGGCGTCCAGAACGCCGCGGCATGGACCGCGCGCGTCTGCGCGGTTCAGCGCCTGCGCGGCGGCAGCGCCGCGCAGCGCCTGCGATGATCTCGGCCGGCGATGAACGCTGCCGGCCGCGGCGACCTGCGGCGGCGGCCGCATCGCCTCGGCCAGGCTCTCGATGCCGCACAGGCCGCAGCCGGTCGGGCCGGCGATGCGCGCCGGCGCCGGTCATAGCGCCGCAGCGCGCGGCTCGGCGAGCCACATGCGCAGTTCGATGCCGAGCGTCGCTGCTCCACCATCTTCGAGCTGCCTCGATCTCGTCGGCGCGCCGACGATGCCTTCGGTCAGGCAGAAGCCGACGGCGAAATCCTCCAGGTCCTGCGGCGTCGCCATCATCACCGCATAGGTGCCGCCGTTATAGGTGAGGGCGACGGCGGTCTCCTCCGGAGATCGCGCGCTCGCCGCGTCGGCCGCGCCGGCGCGCCGTGCCGCCAGACGCGTGCGCGGCGACGCGGGCGACGCGGCGTCGCGCATCGCTGCTATTCCGCCGCCTCGAGCGCGCGATGCGGCGGCTCTGCTCGGCATGCTCGTCGTAATCCTCCTGCCAGTCGCGACGGCCCGTTGGACGGCGAGACCTGCACCGCCGTCACCTTGTATTCCGGGCAGTTGGTCGCCCAGTCGGAATAGTCGGTGGTGACGACGTTGGCCTGCGTGTCGGGATGGTGGAACGTGGTGTAGACCACGCCCGGCGCCACGCGGTCGGTGATCGTGCGCGCGCAAGCGCGTCTCGCCGGCGCGGCTTGCGAGCTTCACCCAGTCGCCGTCGCGGATGCCGCGCTCCTCGGCGTCGTGCGGATGGATTTCCAGCAGGTCCTCCTCGTGCCACACGACGTTCTCGGTGCGGCGGGTCTGCGCGCCGACATTGTATTGCGACAGGATGCGGCCGGTGGTGAGCAGCAGCGGGAAGCGCGGCCCGGTCTTCTCGTCGGTCGGCACGTATTCGGTGATCATGAACTTGCCCTTGCCGCGCACGAAGCCGTCGACATGCATCATCGGCGTGCCCTCCGGCGCCGCGTCGTTGCACGGCCACTGCACCGAGCCCAGCTCGTCGAGCTTGTCGTAGGAGACGCCGGCGAAGGTCGGCGTCAGGCGCGGCGATCTCGTCCATGATCTCGCGACGGATGGCGTAGTCCATCGGGTAGCCGAGCGCGTTGGAGAGCGCCTGCGTGATCTCCCAGTCGGCCAAGCCGTTCCGCGGCGCCATCACCTTGCGCACGCGGTTGATGCGGCGCTCGGCGTTGGTGAAGGTGCCGTCCTTTTCCAGGAAGGTCGAGCCCGGCAGGAACACATGCGCGTAGTTCGCGGTCTCGTTCAGGAACAGATCCTGCACGACGACGCATTCCATCGCCGCCAGGCCGGCCGATGACGTGCTTGGTGTCGGGGTCGGACTGCACGATGTCCTCGCCCTGGATGTAGAGGCCCTTGAACGTGCCGTCGACCGCGGCGTCGAGCATGTTGGGGATGCGCAGGCCCGGCTCGGCGTCGAGCGTCACGCCCCAGATCGTTCTCGAACAGTTGCGCGCGTCGCGTCGTCCGAGACATGGCGATAGCCGGGCAACTCGTGCGGGAAGGAGCCCATGTCGCAGGAGCCCTGCACGTTGTTCTGGCCGCGCAGCGGGTTCACGCCGACGCCCGGCCGGCCGATATTGCCGGTCGCCATGGCGAGATTGGCGATCGCCATGACGGTGGTCGAGCCCTGGCTGTGCTCGGTGACGCCGAGGCCGTAATAGATCGCCGCCGTTGCCGCCGGTGGCGTAGAGCCGCGCCGCGCGCGCGGATCGTCTGCCGCCGGCACGCCGGAGATCTTGCTCGACGTCTTCCGGGCTGTTGCGCGGCTCGCGAAACGAAGGCGGCCCAGTGCTGGAACGCGTCCCGGTCGCAGCGCTCGCGGACGAATGCCTCGTCGACCAGCCCTTCGGTGACGATGACATGCGCGAGCGCGGTCAGCAGCGCGACATTGGTGCCGGGCCGCAGCGGCAGATGATAGTCGCGCCTCGACATGCGGCGATGCGCACCAGATCGATGCGGCGCGGGTCGACGACGATCAGCTTCGCGCCCTGCGCGCAGCCGCTTCTTCATGCGCGAGGCGAACACCGGATGGCCGTCGGTCGGGTTGGCGCCGATGACCAGGATGACGTCGGCCTGCTCGACCGAGTCGAAATCCTGCGTGCCGGCCGAGGTGCCGAAGGTCTGTCTCAGGCCGTAGCCGGTCGGCGAGTGGCAGACGCGGGCGCAGGTATCGACGTTGTTGTTGCCGAAGCCGGCGCGGATCAGCTTCTGCACCAGGTAGGTTTCCTCGTTGGTGCAGCGCGAGGAGGTGATGCCGCCGACCGAATCGCGGCCGTATTTGGCCTGGATGCGCTTGAACTCGGAGGCGGCGTGGCCGATCGCCTCGTCCCAGCGTCACTTCGCGCCACGGGTCGGTGATCTTGGCGCGGATCATCGGCTTCAGGATGCGGTCCTGGTGCGTGGCGTAGCCCCAGGCGAAGCGGCCCTTGACGCAGGAATGGCCGTGATTGGCCTTGCCGTCCTTGTAGGGCACCATGCGCACGAGCTCGTCGCCGCGCATCTCGGCCTTGAAGGTGCAGCCGACGCCGCAATAGGCGCAGGTGGTGACGACGGAATGTTCGGGCTGGCCGATCTCGATCGACGGTTTTCTCGATCAGCGTCGCGGTCGGGCAGGCCTGCACGCAGGCGCCGCAGGAGACGCATTCCGAGCCGAGGAAAGGCTCGTCCATGCCCGGCGACACGCGGCTGTCGAAGCCGCGGCCGTCGATGGTCAGCGCGAAGGTGCCCTGCACTTCCTCGCAGGCGCGCACGCAGCGCGAGCAGACGATGCATTTCGACGGATCGAAGGTGAAATACGGGGATTCGACTTGGCAGCCAGTCTTTGGCCGCGCGTCGTTGGCGAAGATGGTTGTCGCCCTCATAGCCGTAGCGCACGTCGCGCAGGCCGACCGCGCCGGCCATGTCCTGCAATTCGCAATCGCCGTTGGCGGCGCAGGTCAGGCAGTCCAGCGGATGGTCGGAGATGTACAGCTCCATCACGCCGCGGCGCACGCTTGCAGCCGGTCGGTCTGGGTCGTGACCATCATGCCCGGCGCGACCGGCGTGGTGCAGGAGGCGGGCGTGCCGGCGCGGCCCTCGATCTCCACCAGGCACAGGCGGCAGGAGCCGAACGCGTCCAGGCATGTCGGTGGCGCAGAGCTTCGGAATTTGCATGCCCATCTCCATCGCCGCGCGCATGATCGAGGTGCCCTCGGGCACCGTGACCTGCTGCGCCGTCGATGGTCAGCGTGACCGGCTTTCGCCGACTGCGGACGGCGGGCGTGCCGTAGTCGATCTCGTGGATGAGGGCCATGGCGTGTCTCCTTATTCCGCCGCCTGCAGCGCGCGGCGCGCGGGCTGGAAATCCTCGGGGAAATGGGTCAGCGCGCTCATCACCGGATAGGGCGTGAAGCCGCCCAGCGCGCAGAGCGAGCCGAATTTCATCGTGTGGCAAAGATCGGCGAGCAGCGCGAGATTCTTCTCGCGGTTCGATCGCCGGCGATGATCTGGTCGATCACCTCCACGCCGCGGGTCGAGCCGATGCGGCAGGGCGTGCATTTGCCGCAGGATTCGACGGCGCAGAATTCCATGGCGAAGCGGGCCTGCTTCGCCATGTCGACGGTGTCGTCGAACACCACGACGCCGCCATGGCCGATCAGGCCGTCGCGTGCGGCGAAGGCTTCGTAGTCGAACGGCGTGTCGAACAGCGCCGGCGGGAAATAGGCGCCGAGCGGCCCGCCGACCTGCACCGCGCGCACCGGCCGGCCGGTGAGCGGTGCCGCCGCCGATATCGTTCGACCAGTTCGCCCAGCGTGATGCCGAACGGCGTCTCGAACAGGCCGCCGTGGCGGACATTGCCGGCGAGCTGGATCGGCATGGTGCCGCGCGAGCGGCCCATGCCGAAGTCGCTGTAGAACGCCGCGCCCTTGGCCAGGATCGACCGGCACGGTGGCGAGCGAGAGCACGTTGTTGATCACGGTCGGCCTGCCGAACAGGCCCTTGTGCGCCGGCAGCGGCGGCTTGGCGCGCACCATGCCGCGCTTGCCCTCCAGGCTTTCCAGCAGCGAGGTTTCCTCGCCGCAGACATAGGCGCCGGCGCCGACGCGCACTTCGAGATCGAAGGCGAATGGCCGAGCCGGCGACGTCTCTGGCCGAGCATGCCGCCGCGCCGCGCGCGCGTCGATCGCCGCGTTCATGGCCGCGATCGGCGTGCGGATATTCCGAGCGGATGTAGACGTAGCCTTTGGTCGCGCCGACCGCGATGCCGGCGATGGCCATGCCCTCGATCAGGACGAACGGATCGCCTTCCATGATCATGCGGTCGGCGAAGGTGCCGCAGTCGCCCTCGTCGGCGTTGCAGACGATGTATTTGCGGTCGGCCTTGGCGTCGGCGACGGTCTTCCACTTGATGCCGGTCGGGAAGCCGGCGCCGCCGCGGCCGCGCAGGCCGGACTTGCGTCACTTCCTCGACGATGCCGCGCCGGGATTGGCCAGCGCCTTCCAGGCCCGTGCAGCCGCCGTGGCGCGGTAGTCGTCGAGCGAGAGCGGATCGACGATGCCGCAGCGCGCGAAGGTCAGGCGGGTCTGGCGCTTCAGGAACGGATGCTCTTCCGGCACGCCGAGGCGCATTTGTGATCGCCGCCGTCGGCGAGCATCGCGTCGAGCACGCTTCGCACGTCGGCGAGCTCGACCGGCCCGTAGGCGATGCGGCCTGTCCGGGGTCGCGACCTCGATCATCGGCTCGAGCCAGAACAGGCCGCGCGAGCCGGTGCGCACGATCTCGATCGTCGAGCTTGCGTTTGGCGGCCGCCGCGGCGATCGCGGCAGCGACCTCGTCGGCGCCGCACGCGACGGCACGCCGCATCGCGCGGGACATAGATGCGCAGCGCGCTCATCGGTCGGTCTCCGCGAGGAGTGCGTCGAGCTTTTTGTCGTCGAGCCGGCCGACGATGCTTGCCGTCGAGCATCGCCGACGGGCGAACCGCGCAAAGGCCGAGGCAATAAATCGGCTCCAGCGTCACGCGGCCGTCGGCCGTGGTGTCGCGCCGAAATGCGATGCCGAGGCGCGCTTCGCGCGCGCGCGGCAAGCGCATCGCCGCCCACCGCCTGGCAGGCTCGGCGCGGCAGAGCTTCAGCACGTGGCGGCCGGCGCGGCTCGCGCGGAAGTCGTGATAGAAGGTGACGACGCCATGGACTTCGGCGCGCGAGATGTTCAGCGCCTCGGCGATCAGCGGCTCGCGCCGCCCGGTCAATGTAGCCGAACTCCTCCTGCAGCGCATGCAGGATCGGCAGCAGCGGACCTTCGAGGCCGCTGATGCTCGGCAATGATTTGCGCGGTTCGCTCCGCGCTCCATGGTTCGTAAGCTTGGCACGTCTGTACCAGCTCCGCGCAGTCGTCCCTCCGGCGATCGCACTCAAGATATTGGAACTATTACAAAATACGCATTAGCCGCGCCGGATCAATAAAGCTGATCGGTCGTTCGATCAGGATTCCTGATCAAGTTGCGATCAGCGACGTCGATTGGCGATCGGCTCTTCGGCGACCTCGCTCCGCGCGCTTGCCGTCTGCGGTTTGTTTTGGCTAATGCTTTTGACGTCGCCGGCGGCTGTCCGAGAACTTTGGCCAGCTGCGCGGGCCTCGGCCACCAGCGCCGCGATCAGCGGGGTCATCGGCTCGCGGTGCGGGCACGACCAGGCCGATGGCATGCGTCGCCGCCGGCTCGACGATCGGGATCGAGCGGACCTTTCGGTCAGGCCCAGGGTTTCGGCCAGCTTCGCCGGCATGACGCTCGCCCAGTGGCCGGTACGGACATGGGCGAACAGCACGATCATCGAATTCGATTCCAGCGTCGGCGCCGGCTCGCTGCCCGGCCGAGCGCAGCAGGCCGTCGATGATGCGGCGGTTCTGCATGTCGGGCGTCAGCAGGCAGAGCGGGACTTGCGCCGACCTCCGCCCAGGTCACCTGTCGCGATCGCCCAGCGGCGTCGGCCGCGAGGTCAGCAGCCGGTAATGCTCGTGATAGAGCGGCACCGACGCACCCGGCCGAGCGGCTCGTTGTCGATATAGGTCAGGCCGGCATCGACCTCGAGATTGTCGAGCAGCCCAGCACCTCGATCGAGGTCTGCGACAGGATGGTGAAGCGGACTTCGGGATGCTTGGCGCGATAGGGCGTGGTCAGCATCGCGACCATGGCGAGCGCGGTCGGGATGGCGGCGATCCGGAATGGCCGCAAGGCCGCGCTTGAGCGCGCGATTCCTGGCGCATGGCGCGCGCGTCGCCGACGATGCGCCGCGCCCATTCCAGCACCCGCTCGCCTTCCGGCGTGAAGCCGTGAAAGCGCGAGCCGCGCTGCACCAGCAGCACGCCGAACATTCCTCCAGCTGTTTGATGCCGGCGGAGAGGGTCGGCTGGGTGACGCCGCAGGCTTCGGCGGCGCGGCCGAAATGCTTTCGCGCGCCAGCGCCATGAGGAATTCGAGCTTGTCGATCATGCCTATCCTTCGGTCCCGGCCAGACGGCAGGTCTTCGCGGATCCGGCTCAATAATGCATGGCCAGACGGATTTTGTCCGGTCAGATGAATGCTTGCGATCAGGGCGTGGAAGCCGGCGCACGGCGATGATGCGTAGCCTGCTCGTAAGCGAATGCCAGTTTGATCATCCTTGCATCGTCATACGGGCGACCGAGGAACGTGATGCCCGCCGGCAAATTATCACGCGTGAATCCTGCCGGCACGGCGATCGAAGGCACGTACATCAGGAACGTATTGAGATGCGGCGCGCCCTTTTGATCCACGAACGGCGGGTTGACGCCGTCCTTGATCAAGGTCGGCTGGTGCTCGACTGACTTATGGATGATCGCATCGAGCTTGTGATCTGCCATCACTTTGAGCAGGCTGGTCATGAGAAGTCTCGCGCGCAATCATGTACTGGTGATGCTGTTGCGGCGTGTCGGCGTTCGACCAGCGCCGCTTCGCGCTTCGCGTCACCTGCGCGAATAACGGCGACGCCACCGCTTCCTGCCGTGTCGCGAACGGCGCGTTGCCGCCGGCGAAATAAAGCCGGAACATTTCGTCATCGCCTTCGGTGTCGCGGGCGCGGAGCGCGAGCATTTCCTTCAGACCGGGAATGACGACGGGATCGACGATCTCTGCTCCCGCCTTGCGCAGATCGCCGATGGCTCTGTCGAACACTTCCGTCACAGCCTTGAAATCATCCGAATCCGGCTCGGTGTGGTGCCCTATCGGCTCCCGCAGAATTCCCAAACGCGCGTTTTTCAGAAAGCCTCGTATCGAGGTCACCTGCATAGCTCTTGGGGACGTGACCGACGCCACGCGCTGTGACCGGATCCGCGGGGTCGTAACCGACCATGCTGTCGAGGACGACGGCAAGATCAGTCACCGTCCTTGCCATCGGGCCAATCGAGCCATTGGTCGTGGGCCATCCGCCATAGACGCCCGAGCGGCTCACAAGCCCCATGGTCGGCCGCATGCCGACAACGCCGTTCCAGGTCGCCGGCCGCCGTATCGAGGCGAAACCTTCCTGACCGATCGATACCGTGCAGAAATTTGCCGACACGCTGGCGCCGGAGCCCCCGGAAGAACCACCCGCGGTGCGCTCCAGGTCGTAGACACTGCGCGTCGACCCGAACAGCGAGCCGTGCGTGTCGCCGCCACCAAGTTCACCGAGCGTCACCTTGCCCAAAAATATGACGCCGGCCTTTTTCAGTTGTGAGACGACGAACCCGTTACGCTTCGGCGTGAAGTCCTTGAACAGGACTGAGCCAAGTGTCGTCGGCATGCCTTCGAGATCGATTTGGTCTTTCAGCAGTACCGGAATGCCGTGAAGCGGGCCGACCGGACCGGATGCCTTGAACGCAGCGTCAAGAGCACTGGCTTCATCGAGAGCCTTGGGATTGAGGGCAATGACCGAATTGATGGCCGGCCCGTTCTTGTCGTACGCATCAATCCGGTTGAGATACATCTGCACCAGACTTCGCGCCGTCAACGCGCCGCTTCGATAGGCGGCGTGAATATCCCCAATCGTCGCTTCGACAATCTCGAAGCTCTGCGCATTACTCATCAAGAGGCTCCATTCCACGGCAGTCCCAGACTGCCGGACTTACTGCTTTTGAAACAGCTTGTCAGTCGCCTCGATCAAATTGCTTTCCGGATGGGCGGCGCAATATTCGCCAAGCTTCTTCGCCTTCGCCACCAGTTCATCGGTATCGATCAGCGGCGGCTCGTTCTCTTCTTTATAATAGCCATCCAGCCAGGCGAGGATGATGCCAACATCGTCCTTGCTCGCGTTCATGAACTTGTTGCAGCTCCATGCCGCAAGATCGATGTCCTCGGCCACGGCGGGCGTGCAGCAGACGAGCGTGCCGGCGAGAACAACACCGCAAAGACCACGAATGCCGACCATTCCGAACCCGCCCTAGAGCCTGCGCTGCCCCGGCAGGCGGCGCTACTTCGACCACACTGCGACCGTGGTTACGATGGTGGTCGCAATGTGTTGAATTGACCACTTGTTTTCAGCGTTTGGAATGACGGTGAAGCAATTCTGCTTTGCATGCTCCCAGCTTGTGCAAAAGCCCGTTGTACTGAGCTTCCACGTGCCGACGTTGGTTTTTCCGGATGGCGCAAGCGCCGTGCGCGTCATCTTGCCGTCCGGCGTGAAGGTCATTGTGAATTTGGTGCCGGTCGGAGAAGAAGCGGTGAACGGCTGGCCGTTGAAAAACGTCGTCTTGATATCGCTCGCGGACATCGGCTCTCCCGCGAACGCGGGGCCCGCTCCGAGGAGCTAATAGCGCGACAACAAACGGATTTGTGCGCATCGAAAATCTTCAAGGTTGCTTGGGTCGCCGCGCCAACCGCTTGAGCGTCGCTACTTGCCGAAAGAATTCCTGTTTTGGCTGAGCCGGGCTTCCGAGCACGATCGCGTCCGACGGCAAATCCGAAATGACACCGGCCTGGGCGCCGATCTGCGCCGACCTCCCAATCCGAAGATGCCCGGCCATGGCCGCCTGCCCGCCGACCCGGACGAAATCATCAAGCACGGTCGAACCCGAAATACCAACCTGAGCGACGATAACACAGCAGCGGCCGATAACCACGTTGTGGCCTATCTGGACCAAATTATCGAGACGCGAACCCGAGCCGATCACTGTGTCCTGGACCGAACCTCGATCAATCGTCGTGTTGGCGCCGACCTCGACATCGTCCTCAAGAATGACCCTTCCGAGTTGGGGGGCCGTCAGAAATCCGCCATCGGTTGAGGCGAAGCCAAATCCTTCCTGGCCGATTCGCGCTCCGGGATAGACATAAACGCGGGCTCCGAGCAGCGCATGACTCAAACTGACATGGGCGCCAATGCGGCAGTCCTGTCCGACCACCACGCCACTTCCAATCACTGCGCACGGTCCGATCCGGCAGCCAGGACCGATCTCCGCCCCGGTTTCAATAACGCAGAGCGGTCCGACTTCTGCCGACGGATCGATTTGTGCGCCTTCAGCCACAATTGCGGACGGGTGAACACCGGGAGAGATCGGCCGCAGCGGATGAAACAGCGCAGCGACTCGAGCCCAGCCTGCATAAGGTTCATCGGTAACAATTGACACTGTCGCCGCCGGGACCCGGTCTTGCATGTCGGGATGGACGATGACCGCGCCAGCGGTGGTTCGGTCGAGCGCCGAGGCGTAACGCCGGTTGTCGAGAAAACTCACGTCATGCGGGCCGGCCGTCTGCAGCGGTGCAACCCCCACGAAAGAAAGATCGAGGCTCCGTGCCGCCCCACACGCAGCTTTCGCGACAACAGCGAGAGGATGTGGGCCGCTTCGGCGAAAGAAACGGGCGGTGCCGCTCGCTGCGTCGATCATATGTTGCTTCCTTATCGGCGAATCATACCAAGCCGCCCCGCGCGAGATCTTCGATGCCGGCATAAATCTCATGCAGACGCGAAACCGCGCCGCTATACAGAATGCTGTCTGCTAGAATTGAGGGGTCGCGTATGCGTGACATCAGATCAGTCACGCTGTTATTCCACTCGGCAGCGACCCTGACGCTGCTTTCGCCAGCAATTGAACCTACACCCTTACCGGTACGCTAGGAAGAGGGAAATGGATGCCTGCTTTCTCGGTTCTTCTGCTCGATGCGCCGAAATCACTTCAGCATATCCATCGCGCGCTTGAGACTCTCGCGCATGCGATTGAATGCCACTGACAGCGACGAAATCTCGTCCTTGCCCGGCTTGACGTAGACCTCGACGTTTTCCTCGCCGAGGCTGACCGCGTCCGCCGCAGCCGCCACCTTCTTGACTGGAACGATCACGACATAGTGCAGCAGCAGATTGAGGATCACGAAGATCGCGGCGAAAATTCCGACCAGCGTACCGAGGAACGCAATGTAAGCATCGTGGGCGGCCCGCAACGGAACTGCCATTGGCACCGACACAAATTGAGCCCCGATCGTTTCGTTCAACTTCCAGCCGAAACCGTTGTTGCTGCCGTAAGTCTGTATGAGCGCGGCAGGCGCAACGCCGGGCGTATCATGGCAGATCAGGCAGGCCTGGTCGGTGATCGTCACCGGGCGCGCCAGATTGAGTGTCGGTCCGAGCGGCGTGCTGCGCTCGACCACCATTTCTGTGTTACTGGCGTCTTCACGAAATGCCCGGATGATGTCGGCTTCCCAATCCTGCGCGCGGTCGTTGAGGTTGGTCGGATTGAGCGCCGGCTCACGGTAGGTATAGCCGGCAAAAGCGGCCGCCACGTCCTTGAAATTGGTTTGCGCCGCAAACGCCGGAACCGTCTCGGCAACGAATTTGCCGTTGGCCTGCATCGGCAACAACGGCACCAGGTCGTCGGCCGTGTATTTGCGGATAGCGTTCGCAGCCGTCATCATAATGCGGGCGTTCTGCATCACCACATCGCGTGCGTCGTCGATGAACATGCGATGCAGCACGGCGGCGGCGATGGCGAAACCGATGCCGAAGGCCACCAGGATCGCGATATTGAACTTGGCCCGAAGACCCAACGACTGAAGACCCATCGAATTAAGTTCCATTCCCGGATTTTCGGCTGTGAATCGCACCCGCCCCTTGGACGCCCTTATATCACGGCCTTTGCGGCGCTGCGGGGAAGGCTTATATGTCTGAAAACGCCCATAAATTGAGCGCCTTGCCAGTGCCCGCGCCGCGCAGCTAACGTCCGGCCGGGCACCATGCGCCGCAAGCGAAAGTCTTTTACGAGCAAACCTTGGCTACCTCCCACGTTTTCATCTGCTTTTCCTCCAAAGACGAAGCGATCGCACGCGGCGTTGTCGAGTTTCTCGAAAGCGTGGGCTTGAAGTGCTGGATATCGCTGCGCGACGTCCTGCCCGGCGACAACTATCAGGAGTTGATCGTCAAGGCGATCGAAGCCGCCCAAGCCATCGTTTTTCTGTTCTCGGAATTGTCCAACTTGTCCGGCGAGATCAGGAAAGAGCTGTCGATCGGCGGCAGCGTCAAGACGCCGGTCTTCCCGTTGCGGCTTTCGCCGATCGTGGCGACCGGCGCGTTGCGTTACGAACTCGCGACCCGGCAGTACATCGATATTTTTCCGGACCGCGAGGCCGCGCTCACCAAACTCGTCTCGACTGTCAAGAACGTCATCGAAAATCCAGAAGTTGAGGAAAGCGTTGCGCCAGCACCGGCGGCGCCAACAACGCACCGTGTTGTGCAGCCGGCGCGCGAACCGGTTGTCGCCAGCGGCAGCAAACAGTTCGAGGCGATCCGCGCGCTGCTCGCCCGCCATATCGGCCCGATCGCAAAAGTACTGATCGAGAAGGCGGCGAAGGAAGCCGGCACGCCCGACGAATTTTGCGAGAGGCTCGCGGCAAACGTCACCGGGCCGGTTGACCGTGCGGCCTTTGTGCAAGCCGTGAAAGCGCAGCTCACCGCGAAGTAGATTATTCCTCGAACTTCAAATTGGCCGCTTTGGCAACGTCGCGAAATTTGGCGACGTCACTGTCGATGATTTTCACAAACTGCTCAGGCGTCGCGCCGCCAGGATCGACCGCCAGCACCTTGAGCTTCTGCGCATACGCCGGGGTCTGCAATGGCTTCACCAAATGCTTTCTGCAATTTGGCGACGATGGCCGGTGGCGTCTTGATTGAAGCGAAAACTCCGCTCCACAGTTCAATGTCGACATCCGGGTAGCCAGCTTCGGCCATGGTCGGCACGTCAGGGAGTTCGCTCGACCGGGTCTTTCCAGTCACGGCGACAGCCTTCACCTTCCCAGCCTTGACCTGCGGGATCGTCGGCGGCCCATCGGCGATTGCCATTGCCGCCTGATCCTGAATCACCGCGAGATTCATCTCGTTGCTGCTCTTGTACGGGATCATGGTGCCAGGCATGCCGGTCTTCAACTTCAGCAGCTCCGAAGCGACAGTGAAGGCCGGTGATGTGCTCGCGTAATTCGCCTTATCGGGATGCTGTTTCATCCACGCGACGAACTCCTTGAGGTTGTTCGACGGATTGTCGGCGCCGATGACCATGATCAACGGGAAGTGCGCAATCATGGCGATCGGCACAAAGTCCCTGTTCGCGGAATATTTGACGTCCGCGTACACGGCTTCCGCAATCGCCATTGCACCGCTCGGCCCGACCACCAGGCTGTAGCCATCGGCCGGCTGCTGCAGAGTGTATTCAGGGGCGAGCCGTCCGGCGCCGCCGGGTTTGTTCTCGACTACCACGGTCTGGCCGAGGATCTGTGAGGCCTTGTCGGCGACGATGCGCGCGAAGATGTCGTTGCCGCCGCCGGCGGCGAAGCCGACATACAAATGGATCGGCCGTGTCGGAAAATCGCTCTGCGCGCTGCCGGCGCGGTTGCCGAAAGTGCCAAAGCTGCCGCTAGCAGCAGTCCACGACCAAGGTCACCCGTTCGCATTCTCGTTCTCCATCCCTGATGCCCGGTTTTCGACACCGATACTCGCCGCACCGTTAGCACAGTCCGCGTTCCCTGCCCTGCACCAAGTGCCGCAGCCAGCGCCGGCAACAGTGTGACGTTCTGCTGACGCGGCATCGAGAAAAAGTGAATAATCTGATTAACTTAGTGCGATGCAACGGGGGTTTAGCCGTTGACTTTCGGCTATTCGACCCTATGTTCCGCGTCAACTGAGGCAGATTCGGCCGCCCTGCGCCCCCCTTCAGTTCTCTTATTTTATCATCGCGGGTGGCTTTGAGGGTTCATGTCGTTTTCCCATCTCGGCTTGTCCGATAAGGTTATCGCTGCCGTTGCAGCATCTGGTTATAAAACTCCCACTCCCATTCAAGATCAGGCAATTCCCCACGTGCTCGCAAGGCGCGACGTGCTTGGCATCGCGCAAACCGGTACCGGCAAGACCGCCGCCTTCACGTTGCCGATGCTGACCATGCTGGAGAAAGGCCGCGCCCGGGCACGGATGCCGCGGACACTTATTCTCGAACCGACCCGCGAACTCGCCGCACAGGTCGAGGAAAGCTTCGTCAAGTACGGCGTCAATCACAAGCTCAACGTCGCGCTGATCATCGGCGGCGTCTCATTCGACGATCAGGACACCAAACTGATGCGCGGCGTCGACGTGCTGATTGCGACGCCAGGCCGCCTGCTTGACCACTTCGAACGCGGCCGCCTGCTGCTGACCGGCGTCGAGCTTCTCGTTATTGACGAAGCCGACCGCATGCTCGACATGGGTTTCATCCCGGACATCGAGCGCATCTGCAAGCTGGTCCCGTTCACCCGCCAGACGCTGTTCTTCACCGCGACCATGCCGCCGGAAATCCGGCGCATCACCGAGCAGTTCCTGCACAATCCTGTGCGTGTGGAGGTCTCCAGGCCGGCCACCACCGTTGCCGCCATCACCCAGCTTCTTGCCCGCTCGGGCCGCGAGTCTTTCGAAAAGCGCGAGACACTGCGTCAACTGATCCGTTCCGCCGAAGGCATGAAGAACGCCATTGTTTTCTGTAATCGCAAGCGCGACGTCGCAACCCTGTACAGTTCGCTAAAGCGGCACGGCTTTTCGGTCGTCGCACTGCATGGCGACATGGATCAGTCCGCACGTACGGCGGCACTTGAACAATTCCGCAAGGGCGAGATTACTCTGCTGGTCGCTTCCGATGTCGCCGCACGCGGTCTCGATATTCCTGACGTCAGCCACGTCTATAATTTCGATGTGCCGGTCCATGCCGATGATTATGTCCACCGCATTGGCCGCACCGGCCGCGCCGGCCGATCTGGCCAGGCCATCACCATCGTCGCCGGATCAAACGACACCAAGGCTGTCGCCGCGATCGAAAAGCTGACCGGACAAACAATTCCTTACATGGAGAGAACTCCGGACAATCGGCCGGCGCAAGACGAAAGCCGTGATGAGCGCCATGATGAACGCCCTGCCAAGTCTGCGCGGCCACGACAAGCAAAACGCGAACCGAATCGTAATCGCAACGAACAATCGCGTCGGCCACAACAGCCTGCTCCAGTCGCGCGCATTGACGAGGCGCGCTCGCGCCGTGCGCCGAAACCGGCACAGACGGACGAGGGCGACGCTTCGCATTTACCGGCCTTTCTGTTGCGTCCAGTGACGCTCAAGGCCTGATGCTTCGGCAAAACTGTTGCGAATTTTTATGAGCCTGTTGCGTCAGGTTTTTCCCTACGGATAACCATATTTAACCGCTCCTTCATCGCTATCTCCTAGCTTTCAAGTGGGAATTGCGTCGGCAGCTGCCGTTCAAAAACTTCTGAAATTTGGCAGTGCAATCGGAGTGGACAGATGAGCGTGCCCCGCGACGAGCACGAAAGAACGATTGCCTTTGCTGAAATAGCACTCGGTCAGATTCGCGCGCTCGCTCAGTCGGCATCGCCGCGCAATTACGAGATTTGGTACAACTACGCGACGGGTTACAATCCGGCGCTCAACCAGCTGATCAATCAAACAATCGAGCAAAAGGGCTCACTCACCGAGTCCGATCTCGATCACCTTTTCCATTCGTATATTGCACCGAGCCGCGTCGGTGACCGCCTTGATGCGGTCAACGACCGCCTGCTCGATGAAGTCGCGCATGTTCTCGACACCATCAGTTCGGCCGCAGGTTCGGCGACGACATATGGCCGAAGCCTCGCAGACGCGACGAACAGCCTGTCCGGCGCCGCAGACGGCGAAGGGCTACGCAGAATCATTGAACGCCTGGTCGCCGGCACCAGAGAGATGGAAGCCAACAACAGGAAACTCGAATCGAGTCTTTCTGCATCGAAGCAGGAAATCGAGCAGTTGCAGCACAGCCTGCAAGCCGTGCAGGTCGAAAGCATGACCGATCCGCTGACCACGCTCGCGAACCGCAAGTACTTCGATCAGTCGCTCGCCAAGGCCATGGCCGGCATGAAAGACAAGAGTGAGCCGCTGTCGCTGTTGATGTGCGACGTCGATCACTTCAAGAAGTTCAACGATACCTACGGCCATCTGACCGGCGATCAAGTGCTGCGCCTGACTGCCCTCGCCGTTAAACAAAACGTCAAAGGCAAGGATGTCGCCGCGCGGTACGGCGGCGAGGAATTCGTCGTCGCGCTTCCAAATACGCCTCTACAGGCCGCTATCACCGTTGCCGACCACATTCGCCGTGCCGTCATGACCAAAGAGCTGGTCAAGCGGTCTACCGGCGAGAAACTCGGGCGCGTCACCATTTCGATTGGTGCCGCCGCGCTGCATCCGAACGACACGGCGATGACGCTGATCGAACGGGCCGACCAGTGCCTTTACGCCGCCAAGCGCGCGGGCCGCAACCGCGTGATTTGCGAGACCGATCCCGAAGCGGAACCCGCCACCGCGCAGGTCGCCTAGCTCGGCTTGGTTGCATTGCCGCGCTAACGGGCTTGGCGTAAAAATGCCGGCCCATGCCCCTACCCATTCTCATCGCTGGCGGCGGTCCTGTCGGCGTTATCGCCGCCCTTGCTCTCGCCCGCCAAGGCATCCCCGTTCAGGTTTTCGAGGCTGAACCGTGCGTAAACGACAACCCGCGCGCTGCGACGACGCATGCAGCGACCCTCGAAATCCTCGAGGGCCTGGGACTGGTCGACGAGGTGATCCAGCGCGGTCTGGTCGAACCGAAATTCCGCATCTGGAACCGCGAACCACGACAACTCAGCGTCGAGTTCGATTTCGGCGTGCTCAAAGACGACACGCGATATCCGTATGTCGTGCAGTGCGAGCAGCACAAGCTTGCCAATATGACGATCGAGCGGCTACGGCAGTTTCCTCACGCGTCGGTCGAATTTAACGCGCGCGTCACTGGTTTGACGCAGGGCGCCGATCGCGTCGAAGTCACTGTCGAGACTACATCCGGCCCACGGACGGTGTCAGGGGCCTATCTGATCGGCTGCGACGGCGGCCGCTCGACAGTCCGCAAGGCGCTCGACATTGAATTCGAGGGTTACACCCATGCGGAACGGTTCCTGATTCTCACCACGCCGTTCTCGTTCGACACGACCTATGCGGAATGTTCGCGGAATTATTTTTCCGACGCCAATGAATGGTGCGCGCTGTTCAAGGTGACGGGCGACGACGGCAAAGGCCTGTGGCGCATGCTGTTCCCGACCCGGCTTGGCGAAACCGATGCGGAGGCCTTTGACGAAGCCGCCGTGCAGCAACGGCTGCAAAGCTTTTTTCCTAAGTCCGGCAACTATCCGGTCACACACCGCGCCATCTATAACGTGCATCAGCGGGTCGCAGCTTCGTTTCGCAAAGGCCGGGTGTTCCTCGCTGGCGATGCAGCTCACGTCAATAATCCACTCGGCGGACTCGGACTGAACTTCGGCATTCACGACGCCGTGGAGCTTGCTGGTTTGCTCGGCAAGGTTCTGCGGCGCGAAGCGGATGAAGCCATTCTCGACGGCTATGACCGCCGGCGCCGGCCGCTCAATGTCGAGTACGTGCAGCAGCAGACGATTGCCAACAAGAAGCGGCTTGAGGAAAAGGACGAAGCGGCGCGCGAGCGCAACAATGCGGCGCTCCGGGCCACCGCCGCCGACCCTGTGGCGCATCGCGCCTATCTGTTGCGGGCTTCGCTGCTCGACAGCGTGCGCAAGGCGAACACTTAGCCGGATTAGTGTTCGGTGGCAGGCTCGATCTGCACCGACTCGCCGCAACCGCAGGCCGCGGTCTGGTTCGGGTTGTTGAAGGTGAATTGAGCGGAGAGTTTCTGGACCTTGTAATCCATCTCGGTGCCGAGCAGGAACAGCACCGCCTTCGGATCGACCAGGATGCGTACACCCTTGTCCTCGATCACCTCGTCGAGCGGGTTGGCCTTATCGGCGTATTCCATGAAGTAGCTCATGCCGGCGCAGCCGCCATTTTTCACACCAACCCGAACGCCTTCGATCGGATGATCGGCATTCGCCATCACCGCCTTGATGCGGTCGGCAGCAGCTTCCGTAAGCCGCATCACCTGGGGTCTCGGCCGCGGAGTGGCCATGGCTTTCTTCTCCTCGTCAGTCGCTTTTGACTTTTAACAAGTCGAATCTAGGAACGACCTGACAACACTGCATGTAATACCGCGCATGAGTGCGCGCAACGCTCACCACATATTCAGCACGGTGCGGGCTTCGTCGGACATCCGGCTCGGATCCCACGGCGGATCCCATACGATATTGACCTTGGCCTCGCGCACACCGGAAACACCGGCGACGGCGTTCTCGACCTGCCCCGGCAATTCACCCGCGGCCGGGCAATTCGGCGTGGTCAGCGTCATGTCGATATTGACCATGCGATCGTCGTCGATATCGACCTTGTAAATCAGCCCAAGCTCATAGATGTCCGCCGGGATTTCCGGGTCAAAAACGGTCTTGAGCGCCCCGACGATTTCGTCGGTCAGCCGCGTCATTTCCTCGGCCGGAATATTGGACGGCTTTTCGCCGGTGTTCGCCGGTGTGCTCGGCGTGAGTTCGGTTTTGATTTCATCACTCATGAGAAGAAACCCTGCGCCTTGACCAGCGCTTCCGCAAGGCAGTCAATTTCCTCGCGTGTGTTGTACATCGCAAATGAGGCGCGGCAGGTCGCTGTCACGCCAAAGCGCGACAATAGCGGCATGACGCAGTGCGTACCGGCGCGTACCGCGACACCGGAGCGGTCGATAATGGTCGCGACGTCGTGCGGATGCGTGCCTTTGATCTCGAACGAAACGATCGGCCCTTTATTCTTCGCCGTTCCGATGATGCGGAGCGAATTGATGGAGCGGAGCCTCTCGTGCGCATAGCGCATGAGATCGTGCTCGTGCTCGCGGATTGCGGGTTTGCCGACCGAGTTCACATAATCGATCGCCGCGCCAAGACCGATGGCCTGCACGATCGAAGGCGTTCCGGCCTCGAATTTGTGCGGCGGCTCGCCGTAAAGCACGCGATCCTGGAATACCTCGCGGATCATCTCGCCGCCGCCGTTGAACGGCGGCATGGCATCGAGGTGCTGGTATTTGCCGTACAGCACGCCGATCCCGGTCGGGCCATAAACCTTGTGACCGGTAAAGGCATAGAAGTCGCAATCGATATCCTGCACATCGACGTCGAGGTGCACCGCGCCCTGCGCGCCGTCGACCAGCACCGGAATGCCGCGGGCGTGCGCGATACGCACCACCTCTTTGACCGGCACCTCGGTGCCGAGCATGTTCGACATCTGCGTGATCGCGACTATTTTAGTGCGCGGCGATAACAGCTTCTCGAATTCGTCGATGAGAAAGTTACCTTCATCGTCGACCGGCGCCCACTTGATCACCGCGCCCTGCCGCTCGCGCAGGAAGTGCCACGGCACGATGTTGGAGTGATGCTCCATGATCGAGAGCACGATCTCGTCGCCCGGCTGGATGCGCTCGCGGCCGAACGTATAGGCGACAAGATTGATCGCTTCCGTGGCGTTGCGGGTGAAGATGATCTCTTCCTTGCGCTTGGCGTTGACGAAGCTCGCCACTTTCTCGCGCGCGCCCTCGTAGGCCTCCGTCGCCTCATTGGCGAGATAATGCAGGCCGCGATGCACGTTGGCGTATTCGGTCGTGTAAGCCCGATGCATCCGGTCGAGCACCGCTTGCGGCTTCTGCGCCGAGGCTGCGTTGTCGAGATAAACCAGCGGCTTGCCGTAAACCTCCATCGCCAGGATCGGAAAATCCTTGCGGATACGGTTCACGTCATAGGCGCCGTTTGTTTTTGCCTCGGCCATCATCCACGCGCCTTCAGCCACGCCACGATACTGTCCATCAGCGCCTCGCGCAGGCCGGCATGCTCGATGCCCTCGATCGCCTCGCCAAGAAACGCCTGAATCAGCAGCGCCTCGGCTTCCGCCGCCGGAATACCGCGCGCCATCAGATAGAATTTCAGCTCGTCGTCGAGCGCACCGACCGTGGCGCCGTGGCCGCATTGCACGTCGTCGGCAAAGATCTCCAGCTCCGGCTTGTGATCCATCTCGGCGCGCTCGGAGAGCAGCACCGCCCGCGTCATCATCCTCGCGTCGGTCTTCTGCGCGGCCTGCTGCACGATGATGCGCCCCTGGAACACACCGTGGGCCTCGTCATCAAGCGCCGCCTTGAACACTTCCCGGCTCTGGCAACCCCGCGCGTTGTGCCTGACGACCAGCGTCGAATCTGCGTGCTGGTTGCCCTTGATCAGCGTAACGCCGCGAATTCCGGCGACCGTGTCCTCGCCGTCGAATTTCAGGAACAGCTGATTGCGCACCACCGCGCCACCGACAGTGAAGGTGAACGTATTGAACCGCGCGTGGGCGCCGATCGCCGCCGCCAGCGTCGAAACGTGCAGCGCCTGCGCGCCCTCCCCGATGAGCTTGACGTGATCGACATGGGCTTCGTCGCCGACGAAAATCTCGACCGCCGCATTGACCTGATAATCGCTGTTCGCCGGCCCCTCGTGGCTCTCGATCAGCATGGCGCGCGCACCCTTCTCGACGATAACGAGTGACCGCGTGAAGGTCGCGGCAGGTGTTTCCGATGCGGCGAAGACCAGATGAATCGGGCGGTTGGTCGTCGAGCCCGCGGAAATGCGGATGACGGCGCCATCGCCCATCAGCGCGGTATTGAGCGCCACGGCAACATCGCTTGCCGGCGCAAGTTTGCCGAGGTGCTCGGCCAGTACGGAATCGCCCGCTGCAAGAGCATCGGCAAGCGAGCCGATCGAAAGCCCCTCTTCCAGGCTGGAGACATCCGACAATTCGGCGACAAATGCACCGTCGACAAAAACCAGACGTCGCGTTTCAACGTCCCCGACCAGAGAACCGGCGGCTTTCGCGCCCGCTTTGGCCTTTGCATCCGGCGGCGCGGCGAGCGGCTTGGCATCGCGCATCAGCGCGCGCAGATCGGTATATTTCCATTCTTCGATGCGGCGATGCGGCAGGCCCTGCCTGGCAAACACCTCGTAGGCCGCGGCGCGCTGAGCCGCGACGCCCTTATCACCCGGCAGCCGACCACGTGCCTGCACAAACTCCTGCGCCAGCGTCGTTTCGGCTGCGGTCTTGATCGGGGTGACTTCGGCGTTCACGCCGGAACCTCTTCCTGATACTCGGCGTAGCCGCGCGCTTCGAGTTCATGCGCAAGGTCCTTGCCGCCGGTCTTGACGATCCGGCCCTTCGACAGCACGTGCACGATGTCAGGCACGATGTAATCGAGCAGCCGCTGATAGTGGGTGATCACGACGAAAGCGTTCTTGGGCGATCGCAGCCGGTTGACGCCATCAGCGACCACCTTGAGTGCGTCGATGTCCAATCCGGAATCGGTCTCGTCAAGAACCGCGAGACGCGGTTCAAGGAGCGCCATCTGCAGCACCTCGTTGCGCTTTTTCTCGCCGCCGGAGAATCCGACATTGACCGCACGACGCAGCATGTCCGGATCGATACCGAGCTTGCCGGCAAGATCGCGTACTTTCTTGAGAAACTCAGGCGTCGACAATTCCGCCTCGCCACGCGTCTTGCGCTGCGCGTTCAGCGCGGTGCGCAGGAACGTCATGGTCGCGACGCCGGGAATTTCCAGCGGATATTGAAACGCGAGAAACAGACCCGCCGCTGCACGCTCGTCCGGCTGCATCTCGAAGATGTTCTTGCCGTTGAACAGCACTTCGCCCGCTGTCGGCGTGTAGTCCGCCTTGCCGGCAAGCACGTAAGCGAGCGTCGACTTGCCGGAGCCGTTCGGGCCCATGATGGCATGCACTTCGCCGGCATTCACCGTGAGGTCGACACCTTTAAGGATAGGCTTGCCGTCGATTTCGACGTGCAGGTTTCTTATTTCGAGTAACGCCATCAATTTACCTTTCCGAACTCTCGGAATTCATTTGCCGCGGTTGCGATGTGCGCGGACGAAATATTCATTGGGAAGAGTTTCACCGGTGAAACCTTCTTGTGCTGCGCGCTCTTTGGCCGCCCGCATCTCGGCGGGCGTGCAGCGATAACCGCAAATCCGCCAGGCCAGTTCAGCCGTCCGGCGCAGTGCAAATTCGATCTGGGCATTGTGCATATAGACGACCCGATATTCTTCCTCATGGATGCTGACGTTATAAAAAGCGCCATGGTGATTTCGGAACGTGACGATCGGCGGCTGGCCCTCGTGCGAGATCTCACGCTCAAGTTCGGCAGCGATCGCCGCCACGCAGTCGCGCAACAACATAAGCGACGGCGGCATGTCATCGGTTGCCTGCAATCGCGCTTCGAGTTCCGGCACTTCCAGCCAATGCGCCATCTGAACCAAGCCGGCCGTTGTCAGCCAACGCTTCCCTCCAGTGAGACCGCAATCAGCTTCTGCGCCTCAACCGCGAATTCCATCGGAAGCTGCTGCAGCACGTCCTTGACGAAACCGTTGACGACCAGCGCGGTCGCCTCCTCCGCCGACAAGCCGCGCTGCCGGCAGTAGAACAAAATGTCTTCCGAGATTTTCGACGTGGTGGCTTCGTGCTCGAACACCGTCGAGGAATTCTTCGCCTCGACATAAGGCACGGTATGCGCGCCGCATCGGTTGCCGATCAGGAGCGAGTCGCAATTGGTGAAATTGCGCGCGTTGGCGGCTCGACGGTGCGCAGTCACGAGACCGCGATAAGTATTGTTGGAGTGGCCGGCGGCGATGCCCTTGGAGATGATGCGGCTCGTGGTGTTTCGGCCGAGATGCAGCATCTTGGTGCCGGAGTCGACCTGCTGATAGCCGTTGGAGATCGCGATCGAGTAGAATTCGCCGCGCGAATTGTCGCCGCGCAGGATGCAACTCGGATACTTCCAGGTGATTGCCGAACCGGTCTCCACCTGGGTCCAGGAGATCTTGGCATTCTTGCCGCGGCAATCGCCGCGCTTGGTGACGAAGTTGTAGATACCGCCGCGCCCCTGCGCGTCGCCCGGATACCAGTTCTGAATTGTCGAATATTTGATCTCGGCATCGTCGAGCGCCACCAGTTCGACGACGGCGGCGTGAAGCTGGTTCTCGTCACGCATTGGCGCGGTGCAGCCTTCGAGGTAACTCACATAGGAGCCCTTGTCGGCAATGATCAGCGTGCGCTCGAACTGCCCGGTATTCTTCTCGTTGATGCGGAAATAGGTCGACAGTTCCATTGGGCAGCGCACACCCGGCGGCACATAGACAAACGAGCCGTCGGAAAACACCGCCGAATTGAGCGTGGCGAAAAAATTGTCGCTGACCGGAACCACCGAGCCGAGATATTTTTTCACCAGCTCCGGATGCGCATGGACTGCTTCCGAGATCGGCATGAAAAGCACGCCGGCCTTGGCCAGTTCAGCCTGAAACGTGGTAGCGACCGAAACGGAGTCGAACACCGCGTCCACCGCGACGCGTCTTGAGCTGGCCTGCTCGCCATCCATCCCTGCGTCATCGGCCGGCTTTTGGATACCAAGCAGCGCTTCACGCTCGCGCAGCGGAATGCCGAGCTTCTCGTAGGTCTTGAGAATCTCCGGGTCGATCTCGTCGAGCGATTTCGGTCCGTCCTTCTTCTTCGGCGCCGAATAGTAATAGAGGTCCTGATAGTCGATCGGGCCGTACTCGACCTTGGCCCACTTCGGCTCGCGCATGGTCAACCAGCGCTTGTAGGCATCAAGCCGCCACGCCAGCATCCATTCCGGCTCATTCTTCTTGGCCGAGATGAAACGGATCGTGTCCTCCGAAAGGCCCTTTGGGGCCTTGTCGGATTCGATCAACGTCTCGAAGCCGTACTTGTACTGATCGACGTCAATGCGCCGGACCTGATCGACGGTCTCTTGCACTGCCGGCATTCGTCCCTCCGCTCACGGCTTCAAGGGCCGCGGGTTGGATTAAGTCGGTATGGGTCGGTGTCCTGTCTTCCAGTCACCTATTCAGATTAGAATCGTTCTAAGCGGTTTGAATGATTCCAAACACCGCCAAATCCGCTATCGGTGCAGCGTCTTAGGCGGCAATACCGTGTCGGCCCTTAGATAATGCAGTTGCGAGCTTTCTCCAAGCGGCGAGGAGCCTCTCCACGTCGCTTTCTGCGGTGGTCCAGCCAAGGCTGACCCGGACCGCCCCGCGCAGCAGCGGCGGAGAAACTCCCATGGCTGCAAGGACATGCGACGGCTGCACCTTTCCCGACGAACAGGCAGCCCCGGAAGACACCGCGACCCCCTCAAGATCGAAGGCGATTACGGCGGTCTCGGCCTTTAATCCTTCAAGGGTAAAAAGCGTCGTGTTGGGCAGCCGGTCAACGCCGGAACCGAAGACCGCGGCCTGCGGCGCGATGGCCTTTAGCCCGGCCTCCAGTGCGTCTCGCAGCGCCCGCATCCGCTCAGCCTCGGCGCCAAGCCCTTCGCGGGCAGCAATCGCAGCTGCTCCGAAAGCGGCAATGCCGGCGACATTCTCGGTGCCGGCACGCATCCCGCGCTCCTGGCCGCCGCCACGGATCAACGGATCGGCGATGTGAAAGTCCTCACTCCGGCGGATTAGCGCGCCTACGCCCTTGGCGCCGCCGATCTTGTGCCCCGACAGCGTAAGCAAATCGGCGTTGAGCGCGCCGATATCGACTGGAATCCGTCCGGCGGCCTGCACCGCGTCCACGTGCAAAATGCCGCCGGCTTCGTGGACGATCGCGGCAGCTTCGGCGACAGGCTGCAACACACCCGTTTCGTTGTTGGCCAGCATGATCGAGACCAGCGGCCGCGATGCCCGGTTGACTGCATCTTTCAGCGCGCCGAGATCGACGCGGCCGTCTGCATCGACCGGCAGGTCCGCGATTGCCTCGCGAGGAAAGCGCCCGCCGGCCCGCACCGAGGAATGCTCAACAGCGGAAATCAGCAGCTTGCCGCGCGGCTGTCGTTCGCTCCGCGTCTCGATTGCAGGCGTCAGCGCCAGCATGTTGGCTTCGGTTCCGCTGGACGTAAAAATCACGTCGGCGGACCGAGCTGCCACCAGAGCCGCCACCTGCTCGCGCGCCTGTTCCACAACCCGGCGCGCCGCGCGGCCTTCGGCGTGCACCGAAGAAGGATTGCCGCCGAGCAAAAGCGCCGACTGCAGCGCCGAAACGGCCTCTGGCCGCAACGGGGTCGTCGCATTCCAGTCGAAATAGCTGCGATCCAGCATGGTTTCAGCTTTGGTTTCGGCGTTTCGTAATGCTTGCTTTTTGTCCCCCGGCCTGTGCTAAAAGTCGCCACCCCAATGTTGGGCGCGAAAGCATCTTGCCGGTTCCAAAATCTGAAATACTTATAGAGGCTTAAGAGCGTCCACCGGCTCCGTCAAGCGCGCCTGATTCTGCCGCTTAACCCGCGCCATAGCGATCGAGGTTTCAAAGAATGCCCGAGGTCATCTTCACGGGTCCTGCTGGCCGCATCGAAGGCCGCTACCATCCGGCGCAGCAAAAGAATGCGCCGATCGGCATCGTGCTGCATCCGCATCCGCAGTTCGGCGGCACGATGAACCACCCGATCGTCTATCAGATCTACTACGCCTTCGTGCATCGCGGCTTTTCGGCGTTGCGCTTCAATTTCCGCGGCGTTGGCCGCAGTCAGGGCGGCTTCGATCACGGCATCGGCGAATTGTCAGATGCCGCGTCGGCGCTCGATTGGGCACAGACCATTAATCCCGAAGCGCGAGCCTGCTGGATCGCCGGCTTCTCGTTCGGCGCCTGGATTGGCATGCAGCTCTTGATGCGGCGGCCGGAAATCGAAGGCTTCATCTCGATTGCGCCGCCGGCGAACCTCTACGACTTCTCGTTTCTCGCGCCCTGCCCGTCGTCCGGCCTCATCATTCATGGTGACAAGGACGCCGTGGTGCCGCCTCGCGACGTCACCACGCTGGTCGAGAAGCTGAAGACGCAAAAGGGTATCGTCATCGAGCAAAAAGTCGTGCCCGGCGCCAACCACTTCTTCGACGCCAAGATCGAGCCGCTGATGACCTCGATCGGCCAGTATCTCGACAAGCGTCTTGGCAAGAACGGACGGCCAGCGACCGCCGCCTGATTTTACGCGCACTGAATTCAATCCGTGGGCGGCCGCAACACTTGCAGGTGTGCGACCGTTGCGCTCTTGCATTACCCCTGCCCCGGTCGTTCAATGCCGGACAATAAGGTTCCCGGGGGAAAGCCATGCACAGCAACCACTTAGCCGGCGCTATCTTTGCGATTGCCGCTTTGGCTGCCGGCGCGGGTAGCGCGGCAGCGGAAGACACCGTCAAGATCGGCCTCGTGATGCCGATGACCGGAACGCTCGGACCGGCAGGTCAGGAAGCTGTCGCTGGCGCGAAGCTATACATGGCTCAACACGGCGACACCGTCGCCGGGAAAAAGATCGAGCTCATCGTTCGCGACGACGGTACCGTGCCCGACGTAGGCAAGCGGCTGGCGCAAGAGCTGATCGTCAACGACAAGGTGCAGTTTATCGGCGCCGGATCAGACTCCGACGGCGCTGTCAATGGCCCCGATCGTGACCGAAGGAAAAGTGCCGGGCGTCATCATGATCTCCGGCGCGTCAGTCACGACAGAGCGATCCCCCTACTACGTGCGCACGACCTTCACACTCGGTCAGCAGGCCGGCATTGTTGCGGACTGGGCTATCAAGAATGGCA
Source organism: uncultured Alphaproteobacteria bacterium (assembly GCA_963807565.1). Classification (GTDB taxonomy): domain Bacteria; phylum Pseudomonadota; class Alphaproteobacteria; order Rhizobiales; family Xanthobacteraceae; genus BOG-931. Next base: position 78,697 of record CAWECH010000026.1, read on the forward strand.
GCAAGAAAGCGGTGATGGTCCTGACTGATTGGACACCGAGCGCTGAAGCGGCAAAAGTATTCCAGGAAAATTTCACCAAAGGCGGCGGCCAGGTTCTCGAGTACATAAAGGTGCCGCTCGCCAATCCTGATTTCGCGCCGTATCTGCAACGGGCGCGCGACTTGCAGCCAGACACGCTGTTCGTATTTGTGCCTGCGAGCCAGGCCGGAGCGTTCGCGCGGCAGTTTGCGGAACGCGGTCTCGACAAGTCGGGAATTAAGATGGTCGGCACCGGTGACGTTGTCGACGACAACGATCTGCCCGGCAGCGGAGATGCTCTGCTCGGTGTCGTTACCGCCGGCTTCTACTCTGCCGCTCATAGTTCTGAAATGAACAAAAAATTCGTTGCCGACTACGCGGCCGCGACCGGCGGCAAGCGCGCCAATTTTATCGCGGTTGGCGGCTGGGACGGCATGCATCTGATCTATGAAACACTGAAGAAAACCAACGGCAACACCGATCCCGACACCGTTCTCGCGGCGATGAAGGGCATGAGCTGGGAAAGTCCGCGCGGGCCGATCTCGATCGATCCGCAAACGCGCGACATCGTACAGACCGTCTACATGCGCAAGGTCGAGAAGAAAGAAGACGGCCAACCATGGTCCGTCGAATTTGCAACGTTTGATGCAGTGAAGGATCCTCTTCACCCCGCATCGAATTGATCCAGAGGGGAAGCTCAATGAGTTACAAGTACTTTGTTGCCGGCGGTCTGACGCTTGCCGCCGCTGCATTCGGCGCCGGCGGCGCGCTGGCGCAAGATGCCGTGAAAATCGGCATCGTCACGCCGATGACCGGCACGTCCGGCGCGGTCGGCCGCGAAATCTCCGCCGCCGTGAACCTCTACATGGCACAGCACGGCAATACCGTTGCCGGCAGGAAGATCGAACTGATCATTCGCGACGATGGCAGCGTTCCCGACAATGCCAAGCGCATCGCGCAGGAAATGGTGGTCAACGATCATGTCGCCTTTCTCGGCGCCAGCCTGACGCCGAGCGCGATGTCGATGGCGCCGATTTCCGCCGAGGGGAAAGTGCCGACCGTGGTCATGGTGTCAGGCACTTCGGTCGTGACCGAGCGCTCGCCCTACTATGTGCGGACATCGTTCACGCTCGGCCAGCAGTCCGGCATCATCGCCGACTGGGCAATCAAGGACGGCGCTAAAAAGGCGGTCTCTGTTCTGTCGGACTGGGCGCCGGGTGCGGAAGCCGGCAAGGTCTTCGAAGCAAGCTTCACCAAGGGCGGCGGACAAATTCTCGACACGCTCAAGGTGCCGCTGGCGAATGCGGACTTCGCGCCATTCCTGCAACGCGCTGCGGACCTCCATCCCGATACGCTGTTTGTGTTCGTACCCGCCGGACAAGCCGGCACGTTCGCGCGGCAATTCGCCGAGCGCGGGCTTAACAAGTCAGGCATCCGGCTGATCGGTCCGGGCGACATCACAGACGACGATGATCTTCCGACGACCGGCGACACCTTGCTCGGCGTTGTGACGGCGGGCATCTACTCCGCCGCACATCCGTCCGCGCTGAACAAGGACTATGTCGCCGCGTATCAGAAAGCGACCGGCCATCGCGCCAACTTCATCTCGGTCGGCGGCTATGACGGTATGCACCTGATCTACGAGGCGCTGAAGAAAACTGGCGGCAAGACCGATCCTGATGCCGTTCTCGCCGCGATGAAGGGCATGAGCTGGGAAAGCCCGCGCGGCCCGATCTCGATCGATCCAGAGACCCGCGACATCATCCAGAACGTCTACATCCGCAAGGTAGAGAAAAAAGAAGACGGCCAGCCGTGGGCCGTCGAATTCTCGACCTTCGAAGCGGTGAAAGACCCATTGAAGCAGGCAGCGGCGAAGTAGTCGTCCCGAAAGCACAGCAAGAGAAGCCGCCATCGCCTCGCGATGGCGGCTTCTTCATTTGTGAATCCGGCAATAACGCCCGCGGTTGAATCATGCCCCGGACCTGTTACACCAGCGGCGCTGCTGCCAACCGTGGTGTTAACGACCGACTGACATGAGCGCCTACAAATCAGATTTTCTAAACGTCCTCGCCACCCGGGGATTCATTCACCAGGTCTCGGAACCCGAGGCGCTGGATGCGCTCGCCTGCAAGTCGGTCGTGACCGCCTATATCGGCTTCGACTGCACCGCCCCTTCCCTGCATGTCGGCTCGCTGCTGCCGATCATGATGCTGCATTGGATGCAGCAGACCGGTCATCGTCCGATTGCACTGATGGGTGGCGGCACGACGCGCGTCGGCGACCCGTCCGGCAAAGACGAGAGCCGGAGACTGCTCACAGATCAGATCATCAACGACAATCTGCAAAGCATTCGTCGAATTTTCTCGAAATTCCTGCGCTTCGGCGAAGGCAAAAACGACGCGGTGATGGCCAATAACGCCGATTGGCTGAACACGCTCAACTACATCGATTTCCTCCGCGACATTGGCCGGCACTTCTCGATCAACCGGATGCTGTCGTTCGATTCGGTCAAGCTTCGGCTCGAGCGCCAGCAGGAACTGTCGTTTCTCGAATTCAACTACATGATCCTGCAGGCTTATGATTTCGTCGAACTGAACAAGCGCTATGACTGCGTGCTGCAAATGGGCGGCTCGGATCAGTGGGGTAACATCGTCAACGGCATCGATCTCGGCCGCCGAACCAACAACGCGCAACTCTTCGCGCTGACTTCGCCGCTGCTCACCACATCATCAGGCGCAAAGATGGGCAAGACCGCAGCGGGCGCGGTGTGGCTCGATGCAGCGCAGGTGAGCCCGTACGATTACTGGCAATACTGGCGCAACACCGAGGACGCCGATGTTTCGCGCTTCCTGAAGCTGTTCACCGTTCTGCCGCTCGACGAGATCGAGCGCCTGGCCGCGCTCAAGGGCGCCGAAATCAACGAGGCGAAAAAGGTACTCGCGACCGAAGCGACCGCCCTCGTTCACGGCAAGGCCGCTGCCGACGAGGCCGCCGCTACCGCGCGAACCACTTTCGAGGAAGGCGGTCTGGGCGCCAGCCTGCCTAGCGTCGAGGTGCCCCGCGCCGAACTGAAGGCTGGCCTTGGTGTTCTTGCCGCTTTCGTCAAAGCCGGCCTTGCGACGTCGAACGGCGAGGCGCGACGCGCCATCGCCAACAACGCTATTCTGGTCAACGACGTTCGCGTCACCAGCGATAAAGCTACGATCGGTGAGGCCGATGTCACCGCGGACGGTGTTGTAAAGCTCTCACTCGGCCGCAAGCGTCACGTCCTGCTGAAGCCTGTGTAACCTTGCCGGTGTGATTTACTGATTGCCGTTGCTGTCGGCGGACGGAAACGACGAATTGCCGCCGGGGTATTCGAACACCTTGCGCAACAATCCCGGCGCCAGCGCCGACATCGGATTGATGTGCAGGACCGGATTGCCCGGCTTGCCGACCACTTCGTAGGTGACGCCGATCAGCCCTTCCTTCTCACCGCCGAGGAAGAGGCCGACGATCGGTAGCTGGCCGAGCAGATTGTTCGGGCCGTACAGCGGCACCAGCGTGCCGTGCATCCGCAACTCATCGCGGGTATAATCGACCATCCCATCAATGGTCGCGCCGAGTATCGGTCCTCGCACCACGCCGTCGCGCAAAACCACGCGTCCCGGCGATTTATCAAAATCGACCTTCATGCTCGAGAACGCCATGCTGTTGCGCTGCGCGTAATCGCCATTCGACGACACCGCTTGCTGCAACTGCGCTTCGTCGTGAACTGAGAAATCACGCACCGTTAATGTGCCGCGCTGTAGCGGATTATCCGCCGACGGCGCATCCATCGCCATCACCAATTGGCCGCCCGCCATGCGGGCATAAACGTCGGTGAAACGGAACAGCGCGCCGCCGTCGTTCGTCGTCAACACAACCGCCTGCCGGCCGCCTGCCCGGCCGCCGCGCAAGTCGCCGGTCAACCCGGCGTCACGTCCAATCTTGGCGGAAAGGCCGAAGCTGCGGATTTCGCCGGCGCGGCGTGACATCTTCAGGTCGAAGTTGCGCGCCGCCTCGCCGTTAAAGCCGACGACTGCGCCAAGCTTCATGTCGAGGTCGATGTCGACAGTCTTCTGCTTGCCTTGGGGCGGATTTGCTGCCGGCCCGTTGCTTGTGGTCTTGATGAAGCCGCGACCGTCGTACACGTCGCCCCGCATCACGACCCTCAGCGCACCATCTGGAGCGCGATCGACTTTCAGGCTGGAACGATCGCCATCGGAAAATCCGAACGAAGGGAAATTGGCCGACAGCAGGTCGCCGGATCCATCGAGTTCGATCGAACCTTTGACGCCGCTGCCTGCGCCTTCCACCACAAGATCATCGATACGGGTCGATTGCGGCTTGGTGGTGAGTGTAAACGTCGCACGGGCGGGCTTGCCGGCCGGTTTGACCCATCCCGGCAGGTAGCCGTTGACCTGGGCCGGAGTCAGGTCGGCTTCGATGGCGAAGCGGCCATCGCGGTCCGGTCCATTGCTGACGCGGCCGGTAAGCCGAATCGGAATCGAGCCGCCGATTGAGTTTTGCGGATCGATGCCAAAATTATTGCGCGCGTTCTCGTCGAGCATGCCTGTCAGGCTGACGTCGGCATCGTTATCGCCGCGCGCTTTGCGATAGTCGAGGCTCGCCGGCGTACCGCCGATCTTGACATCACCCTTTAGCGCAAAGCCCTGATTATTCGCCGATACTTTAAGCGCCGCGGCATCGACACGCTGCCCCATGATCAGTTTGTCGGCGGAGAAATTCGTCGCGTCGACCGAGATTTGATATTGCGTCGAGCCAGGCGGCAGATCGGAACGCAGTGGCATACCTAGCTGCACTTGCGCGCTCATCGTGCCGCGCGTCGTCGCCGGATCGAACGGCACGCCGGAGGCGTCGCGCAACCGGTCCATGGCCAGCAATTCGGCTGCTGCCTGCACCGGACCGTCGAGCTTGAATTTTACCTTCGCGGGCGGCGCGTGCGGCGCAGTATCGGGCACCTCGAACTGACCGTTTGAGAGCACGAGCTTGCGCCCGGATTGCATATCCGCGGTCGCCTTATTGACCGAAATAACAACGTCGCGGCCGACGATGTGAACATTGAGATCGGCATCGTGAAGCTCCGGCAAACCGTCCACCGGAGCAATGACGCAATTGCTCGCTTGCGCATCGATCGAGAGCCCGTCGTCCGGCACAGGCGGGCCGGTGGCTTTAAGTGTCTCGAACGGCGCGTTGACGGCGATCACGACGCGCTCAACCGACCCGCTCTTAAGATGTTCGAGAAACCAGTCGCGCACCTTCGGCGTAATGAAAACCGGCCACAGGCGTTTGAGCGACTCCGCCGGCATTTTCGTTACGGCAGCTCCGGCTACCAGCCGGACGTCGCCGTTGGCGGGCTCCGCCCTGCCCGATATCGCGACGCCAATGTCCCCGTTGCCGATGTCGCCGTTATCGATGGCAAAGATTTTCTTGGTCGCGTCATAATGGCCGGTCACGGCGATACGATTGAGAACCAGCGCATCACTCGCGTTGGCAGATGGATTGAGCACAATCGAACCGCCGCCGACCCGGAACGCCCAGGTGCCGCCGATCTGATCGGGTGCGTGCAGCTGTCCCATCAGGGTCATTCGGTTCTGCCCGGAAATGAGTTGGAGCGGCGTCGTCAGCACCCGGCTCGCCGCATCCCAGTCCAGCTTGATTTCAGCGCGATCAAGATCGATACGGCCATCGTCGCCGCTACTGAAAAACCCGGCATCCGCAACGATCCGGCCGGTCAGGCTCTGCGGCACGCCGTCAGCACCGATCTCGCCACGCAGGCTCGCCGACAACGGCAAGTTCGTTTCCATGCTGCCGTCGCCAACGCGGCTCGCCAACAGCAGATCGCCCGCGGCAACGCGGCGACCCTCCAGCGCGATGCTATGCGCGCCGTTGCGGGTTGGCTTGATCGAGGCCGTCAGCCCCCATGGCCGCGCCGCGTTGTCGGAACCGACAGTGAGCACGACGCCACCGCCGCGCGGGCGCTCCACACTCAGCGTAATGTCGCGAAAGCTCCACTGCTTGCCGGTGCGCTCGTCATCGACAGTGAGATTGCCGTCCTTCAATCCAAGCTCACGCAGATCGTGACCGTCGAGGCCGCTCTCCCCGATGCCGTCAATCCAGTTCAGCAGAGCGGCGAAGACATCGCCGGACGAATGCGGTCCCGCAGCTGCCGCTGGCGATCCGGTTGAAGATGTAGCGGCCGATGGCGCGGCTCCGATCACAGAACCGGCCGTCAACGCCGCGGGCGCGGTCGCAATCGGATGCTTGTCGGCGCCGGCAAATACGGTGACGTCGCCGTTGTGCTCGATGCGCACCGCCATTTCGGCGCCGACCAGGTTGAGGCTTTCGGCGCGCATGCGACCGCTCAACAGGCTCATGCCGGAGACGTGAACTTCCGCCTTCGGCGCGCTGGCCACTACTGTGCCGTCGGGATCGCGCACAACGATATCGCGAATCCGCACGGCGGCGCCGCCGTTCGAGGTTCGCTCGATCTGCGTGCCGCCGACCTGGACCTTATGGTCTTTACCGAAATTCTCTTCGATCGCGGCCGCGAGCCACGGCGTCGCGACGTCGAACTGGATCGGGCCGCTCGACAAACGCCACAACAGCCCAAGCACAGCGGCCAGCACGACAGTCGCGGCAATCGCGCTGCCAATTCCAACTCTGCGAATCACAAGTCGATGCCGCCCGAGCAGCCGGCGGTAGGCGGCAGCGTACGGATTGTTACTGACCCGCTGCACGCGCGTGTCTGCCGTCCGGGGACCGGGCCGGCGCGAATGCACACCCGACTCCCAACGTGGAAGCGCAGCGCTCTGCCTATCCTGGTTAGTCATGCCCCCTTCAGGCGTCCCCTCGACCGTGGCGCTGTCAGAGCCTATCGCAGCCTATCATTACGCACGCCGGTACATCCCATGGGGTCGACGGAATCGACCACCCCCTCTGGCCCGCGTATTCTGGCAAGACAGAATGCCCCTTGGAAAGCGTCGAAAGGAAGGCGTATGGCCCGTAAGTCCCGCCCCAGCCGAAAGGTTGCCGCGAAGAAACCCACAAAAACCAGGAGGAAAGCTGAGGGCAAGTCCCCCAAAGCTAACTCTTGGCAAGGTTGAGCTTGGCAAGACCAAGCCTGCCAAGCTCAAGGCAGTCGAGACCGGGGCGACCAAAGCCACCAAGACCAAAACCATAGCCAAGGAGCCGGCCGCCAAGCTCGCCCTTGGGGCGCGAGCACCGGCCTTCAACCTGCCTCGGGACGGCGGTGGCGTCGTTTCTCTCGCCGATTTCGCCGGACAGAAGCTTGCGCTCTATTTCTATCCGCGGGCCGACACCACCGGTTGCACCAGAGAGGCGATCGACTTCTCCCGGCTGCAAAGCGCGTTCGCTAAAGCCGATACCCAAGTCCTTGGCGTTTCCGCCGATCCGGTGCCGGCGCAGGATAAGTTCAAAGCCAAATACAAGCTCGCCATTCCGCTCGCCTCTGACGAAAAGCACGGCATGCTGGAGGCTTACGGAGTTTGGCAGGAAAAGTCGCTATATGGCCGAAAGTTCTTGGGAATCGTGCGCTCGACTTTCCTGATTGGCCCCGACCAGAAGATTGCCCGGATTTGGCCGAAGGTGTTCCTCGACGGTCACGTTGAGGAAGTCCTGGCGGCCGCCAAGGCATTGTGATCGTTGCGGAAGTATTTACCGAAGCGAGCAAAATCGCTGCCGCAATTTGCCGAATGTTAACCATAAACGATGCAACTTCCCCACCCGGACTTACCGGTCATCTCGGTGACCGGAGCGGGTGGGAGCGTCAATGTCGCAGTGGTCGGCGTCTTCGTCGCAGCGGGCAGCACGTGCCGAGCATTATGCTTGGGATGATGCGCGTGGCACCCGTCCACGTCCGCCTGCCCCTAGCGCAACTCCAAATGCCAAACAGCAACAAGCGCAAAACGCCGGCGCCGGTTACACGATTGCGCACCGCGGCCGGCAGTTCCGCTTTGGCCCGGTAGCGTTCTGGATCGTTGTCGGCAGCTTCGTTGTCCTCGCCGGCTGGTCGGCGACGACGGCGACTTATTTCGCCTTCAGCGACGACGTCATCAAAGGCGTCCTCGCCCGACAGGCCCAGCAACAATACGCCTATGAAGATCGCATCGCCGAATTGCGGGCGCAGATCGATCGCACGATGAGCCGGCAATTGCTCGATCAGGAACAATTCGAGCAAAAGCTCAACGATCTCGTGCGACGCCAGTCGACGCTTGAATCGCACGCCACTGCACTTGGCAGCATCACCGATCCGGCCACGACCGGATCGATCAAACAAGGTGGCGCAGACGCTGCGGCGAAAGCATCGCCGATCGGTGACTCCATGCTGCGGCCGCAAACGCTCGATCGCGGTACTTACCTCGAACCGTCGAATGCACCGGGCAATCGCGGCAATATCAAAGATGCCGATATCGCCACCAAGTTCAGCCGCATCGAGGCATCGATCGATCGCGTCGATCACCGCCAGGTCGCGCTGCTGACGCAGTTGCAGGATCGCTATGACGGCAAAGCGCGCAGAATGCGCAGCGCGCTTATGGATCTTGGGCTCAAAACCGAGACACCGCCGGGGGGCGGGATCGGCGGTCCGTTCGTTCCAGTGAAGCTGCCATTGGCAGGCCAGAGTTTCGAACGCGCGGTCACGCAGGTGAGTGTCGCTCGTGCTTACGCCGACAAGCTGAGCGCAACGCTTGCCTCCGTGCCGTTGCGTGCGCCGGTCACCGGCGACATCGACGAAACCTCGCCGTTCGGCGTGCGCGTCGATCCGTTCATGCACGTCGCAGCGATGCACACCGGCATCGATTTCCGCGGCACCATGGGCGAGCCCATCCACGTTACGGCGGGGGGCACAGTGACATCAGCCGGCTGGAGCGGCGGCTACGGCAACATGGTCGAGGTCAATCACGGCAACGGGCTTGCGACCCGTTATGGCCATCTTTCGGCAATCGACGTGAAGGTCGGTCAGGTTGTTCGTATCGGCCAGGTGGTCGGGCGACTTGGTTCGACCGGGCGCTCGACTGGACCGCATGTGCACTATGAGACCCGGGTCAACGGCGAAGCGGTCAATCCGGCAAAATTCCTCGACGCCGGCGAAAAGCTGTACGGCGGATAAAGACGTTACTCGACGTCTTCGACCTGTGCCGGACCGGTTCCGAACGCCTTTTGCGCAAGCGCTGCTTCGGTGAACTGATCGATATCTCCGTCGAGCACGCCGTCGGTATTGGACGTCGAAACTCCGGTGCGCAGGTCCTTCACCATCTGATACGGCTGCAAAACGTAGGACCGGATCTGGTGGCCCCAGCCGATATCGGTTTTTGCGGCCTGGTCCGCGGCGGCTTTTTCCTCGCGCCTTTTCAGCTCGAGCTCGTAAAGCTTCGCGCGCAGCATCTGCCATGCGCGGGCGCGGTTGCGGTGCTGTGAGCGGTCTTCCTGGCACACCACGGCAATGTTGGTCGGAATGTGAGTAAGCCGGATCGCCGATTCCGTCTTGTTGACGTGCTGACCGCCGGCACCGCCCGACCTCATCGTATCGGTACGCACGTCGGACTCGTTAATATCGATTTTGATCGCGTCGTCGACGACCGGATAGACGTTCACACTGGCGAACGAGGTATGACGGCGGGCGTTGGAATCGAATGGGGAAATCCGCACCAGCCGGTGCACGCCATTTTCAGTCTTGAGCCAGCCGTAGGCGTTGCGGCCCTTGATCTCGATCGTCGCCGATTTGATGCCGGCCTCTTCGCCGCGGGTCTCCTCGATAAAGTCGACTTTGAAGCCGCGGTGCTCGGCCCAGCGGCTGTACATGCGAAGTAACATCGAAGCCCAGTCCTGGCTTTCGGTGCCGCCGGCGCCGGCATGGACCTCGAGATAGGTATTGTTGTTGTCGGCTTCGCCCGACAGCAGCGCTTCGAGTTCGCGGCGCGCTACTTCAGTCTTGAGCGCACGCAGGGCAGCTTCAGCGTCCGCTATGACGCTTTGATCCTTTTCCGCTTCGCCAAGTTCGATCAGCGTGACTTGATCGTCGAGCTCCTGACCTATCCGGGTGAGTGCACTGAGGTTGTCGTCGAGCGACGTGCGCTCCTGCATCACGCGGCTGGCGCGTTGCGGGTCATTCCAGAGGTCGGGGTCTTCTGCCTGCCGGTTTAGTTCCGCAAGCCGCACACGCGCCTTGTCGACGTCAAAGATGCCTCCTCAGCAGCCCGGCAGACTGCTTGATATCCTCGACGATGGCAGAGATTTCTGCGCGCATGATGTTGCTCCAGGCGGCGATTTAATCGCTTACGGGCTTTCGTGCAACGCGTGGATCAGTAAAGCCCGCCGGTGCTGGGGCGCACCGCACCGGCTGCGGCGTCCGGCGACACCGAGGTATCGATCGGCTTGCCGTTCGCTGTATCCGTACCGATGACGGAATAGTTATCTGGCGGCGCTGTGCCCGGCTTGAATGCTTCGAGGATGACGTTGCCATCGCCGGGTCCAGCGCGCATGCCGGTCTTGGCGTTGACGCGGATCAGCTTGATGCCGGGAGGCACGCGGAATGGAATCGGTGGCTTGTCGGCAAGCGCCACTTTCATGAAATCGCGCACGATTGGCGCGGCAAGGCCGCCACCGGTCGCGCGGGGGCCTATTTTGCGCGGTTTGTCATAACCCATATAGACGCCGCAGACGACGTCGGGTGAGAAGCCGACGAACCAGACGTCCCTGGAATCGTTCGTGGTGCCGGTCTTTCCTGCGATCGGTTTGCCAACTGCCTTGAGCGCAGTCCCCGTACCGCGCTGAACCACACCTTCCATCAAAGAAGTTATTTGGTAGGCGGTCATCGCATCGATCACCTGCTCGCGATGATCTACCAATGTAGGCTCCGAATTGTTGTCCCACTTGGCGGCGTCGCAACCCTGGCAGTCCCGCTTATCGTGCTTGAATATGGTATGGCCGTAGCGATCCTGAATCCGATCGATCAGCGTCGGGATGACACGGCGTCCGCCATTGTCGAACATCGAATAGGCCGTGACCATGCGCATCACGGTGGTTTCGCCCGCTCCCAGAGCGTACGAAAGATACGGTGGTAGTTCGTCATAAACGCCAAAACGTTTGGCGTACTCGGCAATGAGCGGCATGCCGATGTCCTGCGCCAGCCGCACCGTCATTACGTTGCGAGACTCTTCAAGGCCGAATCGCAGCGTCGACGGGCCGTAGAATTTTCCGCCATAGTTCTCAGGCTTCCAGATACCGCTACCACCGGCGCCCGTATCAATTTCAATTGGCGCGTCCATGACAATGGTCGAAGGTGTGTAGCCGTTGTCCAGCGCAGCCGAATAAACGATCGGCTTAAACGACGAGCCTGGTTGCCGGAGCGCCTGTGTCGCGCGGTTGAATTGGCTCTGGTCGAACGAGAAGCCGCCGACCATCGCGAGCACGCGGCCGGTGTGCGGATCCATCGCGACCATGCCACCGGATATCTCCGGAACCTGGCGGAGACGATACTTGCCCTGATCCGCCATCGGTTCGACGTAAATCACGTCACCCGGCTGCAGCACTTGCGCGACGTTCGTGATCGGCTTCGACGGCCCCGTTGCGGGCTTCGCCCATTTCACGCCGTCGAGCTGTATAATCCCTGTCGGCCGGTCTCTGGTAACGTTGCCGCCCGGATCGCGCGCCGGCTGTAACCCGATGCTCGCCGATTGGTCGGCGACTTCCAGCACGACGGCCATATGCCACGGATCGATATCCGAGAGCGATTTGACCTCGGCGAGCTTCAGACCCCAATCGCCTGAAATGTCGATCTTGGTGACAGGTCCGCGGAACCCGAGACCCTCATCGAAATTGACCAGGCCGTTGACCATGGCCTGGCGCGCCATGCTCTGGATCTTCGGATCGAGCGTGGTGCGCACCGAGAGGCCGCCCTCGTAAAGCTTTTTCTCTCCGTAATTGTCGAAGATATAGCGGCGCACTTCTTCAGTGAAATATTCGGCGGCGAAAATGTGCGCGCCAGTCGGACGAACGGTGATCTCAAGCGGCTGCTTGCGAGCCTGATCGCCATCGGCCTGCGTGATGTAACCGTCCTCGATCATACGATCGATCACGTAATTGCGGCGCGCGATCGCCTCATCCTTGCGGCGAAACGGGTTGTAGTTATTCGGGCCCTTGGGCAGCGCCGCGAGATAGGCCGCCTGCGCAATCGTCAGCTCGTGAACCGACTTGTCGAAGTACAACAGCGAAGCCGCAGCGACGCCGTAGGCGCCAAAGCCGAGATAGATTTCGTTGAGATAGAGCTCGAGGATTTTCTCCTTCGAGTAGGTCTTCTCGATACGCAGCGCGAGCAGCGCTTCCTTGATCTTGCGCTCGAACGAAACCTCGTTGGTCAACAGGAAGTTCTTGGCCACCTGCTGGGTGATCGTCGATGCGCCCTGCGGACGACGCCCGGTGCCATAATTTTCCAGATAGAACAGCCCGGCGCGGGCCATGCCGGTAAAGTCGATGCCCGGGTGCTGATAGAAATTCTTGTCTTCGGCGGCGACGAAGGCGTTGGTCACCAGCTTCGGGATTGCCTGAATTGGCAGATAGAGCCGGCGCTGATTGGCGTATTCCGCGAGCAACGAGCCGTCCGTGGCGTGGACCCGGGTCATCACCGGCGGCTCGTAATCCTGAAGCTGAGAATAGTCCGGCAAGTCTTTGGAGTAGTGCCACAACATAGCGGCAATACCGGCCACACCGACGATGAAGACGACGGTACCTGCCGCAAACAGGAAGCCGAGCAGTCTCAGCACAAATCTCATTGCAACATTCCGCCGTGGCCCGGCCGGCTCCCACGCCGCGCCGATTCACCCTTAGCCACGTACATTTTGGCAGTTTTAGCGCCCGACCGCCACAAACCGTTTAGCTGAGCTGTGGTCGCTTGGGTTTTTGTTCAAACTGAGGCCACTACATCCATACCAGCCCTAGTTCGCGCGAACGCCGGCGACGCGTGCGGTAAAATATCCATCGATGGCATGCGCAACCGCATCCGCCGTGTGGTCGCGCCAGCTATCGGATAATAGCGACGCCAAATCCTGCTTGTTCGATACGTAACCGAGTTCCACCAGCACCGAAGGCATGTCCGGCGCGCGCAGAACGCGAAATCCCGCCGACTTCAGCGGCTTCTTGTAGAGGCGAGTCGCGCCCTTCAAATCGTCCACAAGTTTGTGCGCGAATTGCAGGGAGTAGGTTTTGGTTTCACGCTGGGCAAGATCGAGCAGGATACCCGCGACATCATCGGGCTCGTCCTTGAGATCGACGCCGGCAACCACGTCGGCCTTGTTCTCCTGTTCGGCAAGCCGCTCGGCTTCAGGATCGGTCGCGGTGTCGGATAACGTGTAGATGGTCGCGCCCTGCGCGTCGCCCTCCTTCTTCGGCAATGAGTCCGCATGAATTGATACGAACAGCGACGCACCGGCATTACGTGCGATACGCACGCGATCGGGCAGCGGTATGAAGGTGTCGTCGGAGCGTGTCATCGCGACGCGGTATTTGCCCGCTTTCTCGATGCGATCTCGCAGCCGTTGCGCGAAGTCGAGGACAATATCCTTTTCCAGCTCCCCAGCAGGCCCCCTCGTTCCCGTATCGGGGCCGCCATGGCCCGGATCCAGCGCTACCAGCGGGCGCGGGTCACTTTTGTTGACCTCGGATGTCCCCGCAGGCGCCGTGTCGGCAGGAACAGCCTTATTCTCAAGTGCAATTTTCTTGAGGAAGCTCTCACGATCCGTCGGCGCCAATTCGAGCACCATGCGCGCAGGAGCGCCTTCGGTAGGGTCGACGACGAAAGCCTTATCGATGTGCACTGGTTTGGTGAGGTCGAACACGAGGCGTGAACCACCCGGCATCATCAACCCGTAGCGGAATGCCTTGATCAGCCCCCGGCCAGTTTCTCCCGTTTTCGATACAAGCTGAAACGTTACCTCCGGAATATCGACAACCACACGATACGGGTCAGCAAGCGTAAAAGCGTGCAAGTCGATCTTGCGGCTCAGGTCCATGACGAAGCGCGTCTGCGAGTCGTCGCCACCCAGCCGGACCTCGGTCGCCACCGGGTATGAGTCGGCTGCAGGAGGTGCCGCCGGGCGCTCCGCGGCACCGGCAATTCCAGCGGACATGATACCGAGGAAAGCCCAGATCACGCCCCGGACATGCATCGGCTCGAACCCCATCGCGCGCCTCCTACCCCTTAAGGACGGGCGGTTAAGCGATTCTTAATCCTAAAATATGGCTCATTGGAAACCGCCGAAAGTGCTTGAAATCAAGCGAAATTCAGATGTTGCTTGCCAATTCACGGTTCGTGGCTTTAGAAAGAACGTGCTGACGGTGACAGGTTCCGGTTGTGTCGCGTTAGGGCATCCGGCGAACGCTAGTCGAAAGCCAGCCCCCAGAGTGGCTCCCCAAGAGAAGGACGGGACCCAGGGTGGATCAAGCTTTCGAACCCCCTTCGGCGCCGAAACGCGCAGACGAAGGTGGACCAGCGAGCAGAGCCGATACCCTTTAGGAAAAGGACAGCCGGAATCCCGTGCGTGACGGGTCTCCCAGCGGCAAGACGAGCCGCAGGAACGCGTGTCGCGCCGATACCGTGAGCGACCGAAAGAAATTGCGACGGCCTAGGTCGTCGCCCTCATCGCGGTTTGGAGTTCATGTTCAACACGCAGGTCTTCCCGCAAATCTCCCAAAGGGAAGTCGAGGTTCGCTTGCATTCGCGCGGCACGCTCGCCGGCTTTGCAAACGTTTCCGGCTGCGTTCAGGGAATCCAATCCGTTCCCTTCACCAACAATTGGGCTGGCACCCGTTCCCCATCGCCGATACGGCGCGGAGCGGACGGCAGGCCGCCCTTCGTGAGATTGCCTTATGGCCAACAAAATGCTCATCGACGCGACCCATCCCGAGGAGACCCGGGTGGTCGTACTGCGCGGCAATCGCGTCGAGGAATTCGACTTCGAGTCTGCGCACCGTAAACAACTCCGTGGCAATATTTATCTGGCGAAAGTGACGCGCGTTGAGCCGTCGCTGCAGGCGGCCTTTGTCGACTACGGCGGTAATCGCCACGGCTTCCTCGCTTTCAGCGAAATCCATCCGGATTACTACCAAATCCCGGTCGCCGACCGGCAGGCATTGATCGACGAGGAGCAACGCGCACAACGCGATGCCGATGACGAGGTTGATCGCCGCTCCCGCCGTCATCGCGGCCGCCCGGCACGCCGCAACGACGAAACCGTGCACCGCGACGCGCCGGAAGCCCCTGCGGGGGATTTCGCCAGTCCCGACCAAGTTGCGGAAGACTTTGCCGAGAGCCCGGAGGAGACGTCGGGCGAACAGGCCGAAATCACCGATGTCGATGCTCCGGACTCGCACGGCGACATCGCCGCCGAAACACGATTTGAGTCGGAACAAGCCGACAACTCGGACAGCTCCGAGCACGGCGCGGAACCGGAAGAAATCGACCTGCCGGCTATCGAGCTGACGGCAAGTGAGACATCCGTCGAGGTTGAATCCAGCGCGGTTGCCGAAGCAGGCAGCGAAGCTGCGTCCGGCGAAAGCAATGTCGAGGACGTCAGCCACATCGGCGATGGCCACGAACACGTTCAGGAAAACGGCCAAGAGAATGGCCACGAGAACGCTCATGACAACGGTCACGACGAGGAAGCTGAACATGTTAAGTCGGTCGGCGGCGCCGACGCGATGGAGGAAGTCCCCGATCGCGCGCCGCGCTATCGCCGCCAGTACAAGATCCAGGAAGTCATTAAACGCCGGCAGGTGATGCTGGTGCAGGTGGTCAAAGAAGAACGCGGCACCAAGGGCGCGGCGCTGACGACCTATCTTTCGCTTGCTGGACGCTACTCCGTGCTGATGCCAAATACGGCGCGCGGCGGCGGTATCAGCCGCAAGATCACCAGTTCTGAAGATCGTGCGCGCCTGAAGGAAGCAGCAGCCGAACTTGAAGTGCCCGAGGGCATGGGCGTCATCCTGCGCACTGCCGGCGCCAGCCGCACCAAGATGGAGATCAAGCGCGACTTCGAATATCTGCTGCGGATGTGGGAGACGGTCCGCGACCTCACCCTGAAATCCACGGCGCCGAAGCTCGTCTATGAAGAAGGCTCACTGGTCAAGCGATCGATCCGCGATCTCTACGGCAAGGAAATCGACGAAGTCGTTGTCGCAGGCAGCGACGGCTACCACGAAGCCAAAGACTTCATGCGCATGCTCATGCCGAGCCATGCCAAGAGCGTCAAACTCTACAGCGACACCCAGCCGCTATTGTCGCGTTACGGCGTCGAGAACCAGCTCGACGCGATGTTCTCGCCCGTCGTGCAATTGCGGTCGGGCGGCTACATCGTCATCAACCAAACCGAGGCGCTGGTCGCCATCGACGTGAACTCGGGCCGCGCTACCCGCGAGCACCACATTGAGGACACTGCGCTCAAGACCAATCTTGAAGCCTCGGACGAAATCGCCCGGCAGTTACGGCTACGCGACCTTGCCGGTCTCATCGTCATCGATTTCATCGATATGGACGAGAACCGCAACAACCGCTCGGTCGAGCGCAAGCTGAAAGAATGCCTCAAGCATGACCGGGCGCGCATCCAGGTCGGCCGCATCTCGCATTTCGGCCTTCTCGAAATGTCACGGCAGCGCATCCGCGCCAGCGTGCTCGAAAGCTCGACCGAGAAATGCCCGTATTGCGGCGGCTCAGGTCATGTCCGCTCGGTGTCATCGCTGGCGCTGCAGGTGCTGCGTGCGCTCGAAGAACAGTTGATGAAAGGCGCTACGCACAATCTCATTGCGCGCACGCGGGGTGACGTGGCCGCTTATGTGCTCAATCAGAAGCGCGCACATCTGCGCGCTCTCGAAGAGCGCTTTGCCATCACCATCATGATCGTGGCCGACGAGACGGTCGTGCCGCCACAAGCGTTTGTGATCGATCGCGGCGAACAGATCCATTCGCCCGATCAGGCCCGCGTGATCGCCGAGCAAAATCAGGCGGCCGCAGCGGCAGCGCCGATGGACGAGGACGATGATCTCGAAGACGAGAGCATTGTCGACGAAATCGAGGAGGCAAGTGTCGAGACGGCGGAAAAGTCACAGCCGGAACCCGACAGCGAAGGCGGCGTCGGACGACGGCGACGCCGGCGCCGCGGGCGTGGTGGTCGTGGACGGGGCCAAGGTGATGAGCAGCAGAGCCGCTTCGAGCAAATCCCGATCAACGAAAACGGCGGCGAATCCACTAATGAACCGGCAAGCGAGCCGTTTGCCGCATCCGGCGATGACTTCGCGCCCGGCGGAATGGCCGGCGAAGATACCGGCGAAGCGAGCGACGCCGAGCGCGAAGATCAGCCGGAATATCAAGGCGAGCGGCAAGGGCAGCAGCAGGATGGCGAAAGGCGGCGGCGGCGGCGTGGACGCCGCGGTGGCCGAGGCCGTGGTCGCAATGACCGCAACGGTGGTGGTCAGGATCGAAACGGCCAGGACCAACCCTATGACCGCAATGGTAACGGCCAGCACGAGCACGATGCGCAGGTTCCGCAAAACGAATTCGCGTCGCACGACCATTCCGCTCCACACGCGAATGAGCCTGAACCGCATCGTGAGGCGGCAGAATTTACGCCACCCGCACCCGTGAGTGTCGAGCCGGCGGTAGCCGCGCCCGAGCCGGAACAGCCGCGGCGGCGTTCTACCGTGCGTGAGCGAGCACCGGTTCCGAGCAGCGAGAGCTTTGCCTCGTCGGTGCCCGCGCCGCATTCTGCCCCGCCTGCGCCTGAGCTGGCAGCCGAGAACGCCGCTTCGGAGGCCACGGAGGCCGAGGATCCTAACCGTCCGCGCAAAACCGGATGGTGGTCGCGCCGTTTCGGCAACGGCTGATCAAAGACGATTAGCCCTGCCGCGGGGAGCGCCATGAAAAGCGGATGGGTCGACCGCGATGCCGAGGCGATCGTCGTGCAGGGCGCGAAGGCCGGCATCAGCCGCGACTTTGCGCTTCGTGTCTATACGACGAGGCTTCTTGGCCGCGATCCAAAACTGGTCTTGCACGGCGGCGGCAATACCTCTGTGAAAGAGATGATGCGCGACCATTTCGGTGAAGACACCGAAGTGTTGCGCATCAAGGCAACCGGCGCCGACATGGGCGTCATCGACGCGGCCGGATTACCGGCGGTGCGGCTCGCGCCGCTGCGCAAACTGCGCCAGCTCGCGGAAGTTGACGATGACGAACTGGTTGGAGTTGAGCGCACCAGCCTGATCGAACCGATGGCGCCAAACCCATCGGTAGAAATCATGCTGCATGCTTTCCTGCCGCATAAATTCATCGATCACACCCACGCCACTGCGGTGCTGAGCGTCATCGACCAGCCCGACGGCGACAGGAAGTGTGCCGAAGTGTTTGCCGGCCGCCTCGCCTTCGTGCCTTACGTCATGCCGGGCTTCGGATTGGCGAAAAAGGCCATCGAGGTCTTCGAGCGTGCCAAGCCGAGCGATGGCCTGATCCTCTCCAAGCACGGCATCGTCACATTCGGTACAACGGCCCGCGAGGCCTACGAGCGCATGATCGAAATGGTAACGCTCGCGGAGAATTTCGTCGCAAGCCAGCGCACAACGGTACCCGTAGCAGCGTCCGCACCGCGCAAGCACGCGGAGCTTGACGAGATCGCACCGATCGTACGCGGCATCTGCAGCGAAAAAGACAAAAAGCTTGAAGGTGCATGGCGCCGCCTCATCCTTGAGTTTCGCGCCACCGATGCAGTGCTCAATTTCGTCAACAGCCGCGATCTGGCACGGATCAGCCAGCTCGGCGTGGTGACACCGGATCACACCATTCGCACCAAAAACTGGCCACTAGTGTTGCCGCCGGCTGAACCCGGCAAGCTTCCAGACTTCGCGCGTGCTGCGCGCGAAGCGTCTGCGCGCTTTGCCGAGCGCTACCACGCTTATTTCCAGCAACACAATGCGCGCGCGGGCGGTCATAAGCATGAACTCGATCCCCTGCCCCGCGTCGTGCTCATTCCCGGCCTCGGCCTGTTCGGGCTCGGCCGCACCAAGCGCGATGCAGAGATCGCTGCCGACATTGCCGAAGCCTGGGTTGAGGGCATAAGCGGCGCCGAGGCGACTGGCCGCTTCGAATCGATCTCCGAGGCCGACATGTTCGATTGCGAATACTGGCCGCTTGAACAGGCCAAGCTCGGGGCGCGCAAAGAGCTGCCGCTCGCGGGTCAGGTCGCGGTCATTACCGGCGCCGCCGGCGCTATCGGCGCGGCGACCGCCAAAGCCTTTGCACTGGCTGGCGCCGAAGTCGCGCTCCTCGACATGAATTTTGCTGCCGCAAGCGAGCAAGCCAAAGCGATTGGCCCGACCGCCCTGCCGTTGGTTTGCGATGTGACCAATGCCGCCGCTGTTCGTGCTGCATTCGATGCGGTTGCCGCGGCATTTGGCGGCGTCGATATTGTGGTGTCGAATGCCGGCGCGGCCTGGCAAGGGCGCATTGGCGAAGTCGACGAAGACACCATGCGCAAAAGTTTTGAGCTGAATTTCTACGGCCACCAGCGCGTGGCGCAGGCCGCCGTGAAAATCATGCTGACACAGGCCACCGGCGGCTGCCTGTTGTTCAACGTCTCCAAGCAGGCGGTGAATCCGGGACCAAATTTCGGCCCTTACGGAATTCCGAAAGCGGCAGAACTCGCGCTGATGCGGCAATACGCTGTCGATTATGGTGCCGATGGCATCCGCGCCAACGCGATCAATGCAGACCGCATCCGCTCCGGCCTCCTCACCAAAGAGATGATCGCGTCACGCTCCAAGGCGCGCGGCCTGAGCGAGAAGGATTACATGAGCGGCAATCTGCTCGGCCGAGAGGTCACCGCCGAAGACGTCGCGCAAGCCTTTTTGCATCATGCGCTGGCGCTGAAAACCACTGCTGACGTTACCACGGTCGATGGCGGCAACATCGCCGCGGCAATGCGCTGATCATGGCGGCTGCAAGCAAAAGCGCAGGCCTGCGCGCACGGCTGAATGTGCAACGCCCTGCCGTTGCCATGGCGGCGCACAATCCGCTCGCCGCGAAGCTCGCGGACAATGCCGGATTTGATGCGATCTGGGGTAGCGGATTCGAATTATCGGCTTCGTTCGCTGTGCCCGACGCCAGCATTCTTTCGATGGGTGCGCATCTCGAAATGATGCGCGCGATATGCACGGCGCAGGATGCGCCGGTAATCGCCGATCTCGATACTGGATTCGGTAACGCGGTGAACGTCGCCTATGTCGTGCCGCAATACGCAGCCGCCGGCGTCGCAGCCATTGTGATCGAGGACAAGACCTTCCCCAAGGACACCAGCCTGCGACCGGGTGGACGCCAGGAACTAGTTCCAGTCGAGGAATTCCAGGGCAAGATTGCTGCGGCGAGAGCAACCGGCGGCATCCTTGTCATCGCGCGAACCGAGGCTCTGATCGCCGGAGCAGGCCAGGACGAAGCGTTACGCCGCGGCGACGCTTATGCCGAAGCCGGGGCCGACGCGGTGCTGATCCACAGCAAGCAGAAGACACCGGACGAAATCGTGGCCTTCTGCAAAGCTTGGCCGGGCCGGGTGCCACTTGTTTTGGTGCCAACCAGCTATCCGCAGCTCTCATTCGCCGACATTGGCGCACTGGGAAAAGTCGGCCTGATCATCTGCGGCAATCATGCGATCCGCGCCGCGACGGCTGCGATGCAAAGCGTCTTCCACCGCATTCTGGCCGACGGCGGCATTGCCGGCGTCGAAAAAGACATCGTTTCGGTCGCGGATGTGTTCGCGTTACAAGGCGACGCTCAGATGCGAGAGATCGAGAAGAAGTTTCTGCGTTAAAAACCGCGGTTACTTGTCGACCGCGCCGCCAGAATCGGCCCAATCCTTGAAGCCGCCCATATTGAACACCTTCTCGTAGCCGAGGTCTTTGAGCAGCTTGCCGGCCAGCGCCGCACGGCCACCGGAAGCACAATAGAGAATAATGTTCTTGTCCCTAGCGAAATTCTTGTCATGGGACGGCAATTCCGGATCGGCCTTGAACTCCAAAACGCCACGCGAGACGTGAAGCGCGCCGGCAGCTTTTCCGGTCGCCGCGACTTCGGTACCGTCGCGGATGTCAACCACTAGCGTGTTGCCGTTGGCGATCATCTCCTTCGCCTGAGCTGCGGTAATCTTCGGCACCGCTGCATTGGCGGCTTCCATCATTTGCTTGACGCTCGTGGCCATGGCGTTCCGTCCCTGTTGTGCTCCGAAAGGCGGGAGACTATCGGGTTTTCAGCAGCCGCACGATACGGCAAGCCTCGACAGCGACGAACCCTAATCGCTCGACAAAATCACGTTCTTCAAAATCGGGTAGATCTGGCTTTCCCAGCGCTTGCCGGAAAACACGCCGTAGTGGCCGACGCCGGGCTGCATATGGTGCCGCCGCAGATAGGGTCGCAGCTTGGTGCACAGATCGTGCGCGGCGACAGTCTGGCCGACAGCGCAAATGTCGTCACGCTCGCCCTCGACGGTCAGCAGCATGGTGCGGCGGATCGCGGACGGATCGACACGCTGGCCGTGCCATTCGAGCTTGCCGAGCGGCAACGCATACTCCTGGAAGATGATCCGCACCGTTTCGAGATAGAACTCGGCGGTGAGGTCGAGCACGGCGAAATATTCGTCGTAGAACGCCTTGGTGGTGGCCGCCTTCTCCAGTTCACCGTTGGCGAGGTTTTCGTAAAGCTCGCGATGGGCTTTGACGTGGCGGTCGACGTTCATGCTCATGAAAGCGGCGAGCTGGACGAAGCCGGGATAGACGCGGCGGAATGCGCCGGGATAGCGTAGCGGAACCGACGCCGTCAGCGTGCGCTCGAACCATTCGATGGTCTGCTTTCTGGCGAGATCGTCGACCGTCGTCGGGTTGACGCGCACGTCGATCGGACCGGCCATCAAGGTCATGCTGCGCGGCTGCGCGGGATTACCGTCCTGCGCCATCACCGCCGTTGCCGCGAGCGTTGCAACGCAGGGTTGGCAGACCGCGAGAACGTGCGTTCCCGGTCCCATCACTTCGAGAAACTTGATCAGATGGTCGATATATTCATCGAAGCCGAACCGCCCTGCCGTCAGCGGCACGTCGCGTGCGTTATGCCAGTCGGTAATGTAAACATCGTGGTCCGGCAGCATCGTCCGCACCGTGGCGCGCAGCAGCGTCGAGAAATGTCCCGACAGCGGCGCCACCATCAACACCCGTGGCTGCGCTATCGTAACGTCCTTCTTGAAATGCAGAAGCGTGCCGAACGGCGTCGTAGCGGCTACTTCCTCGCGCACTTCGACTTCGCGATTGCCCACCGTTATGCTGTCGATGGCGAACGGCGGTCGCGTGTGCGTAAGTCCGGCGCGCGCGATCAACTCATAGACCGCGGTCAGATTGCGCACTGCCGGATGGTCAGACAGCAGCGGCGGGCCGCCAGCGTTGATGGCCATCCCCGCCCAGGCCCGGACGGGTGTCATAAAGTCGGACTGCAGTTGATAGGCGAGATACAGCATTTCCCGTTGCCCACGGGCCGCTGCGGGCCGCCTTTCAGCGGCACACCCCGGCCCCCCAACTCGGAAAGGCTAGTGCATTTCTTGTTGCACTGCGACAAGAATATGAACAATCTACACGTCGGGGAACGGAGCGGTTGAATCGGGCAGCCTGATCCGCACGCTGCGTTCATCCATCCGGTCGTAACACATTTCAAAGTCTTTGGTTTTTGACGAACTTGGAAACGAGAGCGCGGTATGTCCAAAGCCACTCTCAGCATTGCCAGCAAGAACTACGGCTCGTGGTCGCTGCGCGGCTGGTTGCTATGCAAAATGGCCGATCTCGAATTTGAAGAGCGCCATGCGGGCAGCGACGACCCCTCAACTCGCGCCGAATTGCTGTTGCTCTCGCCCTCATTCCTGGTGCCTTGCCTCACCCATGACGGACTGAAAATCTGGGATACGCTTGCGATCGCGGAATATCTCCACGAGCTGAAACCCGAAGCCGGGCTACTGCCCTCCGATCCGGCGCAACGCGCTCATTGCCGATCGATATGCGGCGAGATGCATTCCGGTTTCAGCAATTTGCGTTCGGCGCTGCCGATGAATTTGAAGGCGCATTTTCCGGGCTTCAAATCGTGGGCCGGCGCACGTGCCGACATCGATCGCGTTACGACAATTTGGCGCGAATGCTTTGATCAGTACAAAGGCCCGTATCTATTTGGAGCCAGCCCCTGCGCCGCCGACGCCATGTATGCACCGGTCTGCACGCGCTTTTTGACCTACGACGTCGCACTCGATCCGGCATCGGCGCGATATTGCAAAACCGTTATGGCGATGCCGCACATGCAGGAGTGGATCGGCGCCGCCAAGACCGAGCCCGAAGAGCTGGAAGAACTCGACGTCGAGTTCTGACAGTGGCTCGTCAGTCCCACTTCATGCGGCCGGAATAGGCCCAGTCCACGATGCGGCCGCCGCGGCCAGCAACCTTTGCTATTTCCATCATTTCGTCATCGCTTAGCGTGAAGTCGAAAATCGCGGCGTTCTCGGAGAGCCGCTCGAGCTTGCTGGTGCGGGGAATGACGACGATTCCCTGCTGCACAAGAAACCTCAGGCAAGCCTGTGCCGCGGTCTTTTTGTGCACAGCCCCGATACGCTTGAGCACCTCGTTGTTGCGCGCCGTACCCTGTGCGATCGGGCTGTAGGCGACGACGGCCATGGCGTTGGCGCGGCAGGCTGCAATCAATTTTGATTGGTCGAGCAGCGGATGACATTCGAACTGATCGCAGACCAGCGGCTCTTTGACGATTTTCAGTGCTTCCTCAATCAACGCCACGGTGAAATTGGAAACACCAATATGACGGGTGAGACCGTCCTGTTTGGCCTTCTCCAAAGCGCCAAGCGTTTCGGCGAGCGGCACTTGCGGGTTGGGCCAATGGAGCAATAGCAAATCAACTTCATTCATACGAAGCTGCGCCAGCCGCTCGCGCGCAGAACGAGCGAGCTCGCGCGGGGTAAAATGGCTCGGCCAGATTTTCGTCGTGACGAAAACCTCGCTGCGTTTGACCCCGGATGCGTGTAACCCCTCCCCGACCTCACGCTCGTTGCCGTACATCTGCGCAGTGTCGAGATGCCGGTAGCCAATCCGCAGCGCCTGTTCGACGACGCGCGCGCAAGTCCGCCCGCGCAGCTCCCAAGTGCCCAAACCGAGCAGCGGAATGCGCGCACCCTTGGCTTCAATCACTGGAGAGAGTTCTACCGTGTTCACGAGACCTCCCTGAGCGGCAACGACCCAGCGGAAGAATTGACCATCGCGCTGGGCAATTCCAGCCCATACGGCGGCCACGTGTTAAAGCCGGTGAAATCAGCGCGCTTTGGCGAGTACGGCGAAAGCCGTGTCGGGCGCTTCCTCAAGGACCCTGAGCAGCGCACGGGCCGGACCGCGCGGCGAGCGCTTGCCCTGCTCCCAGTTGCGCACCGTCTCGACCGGCACGCCGATGCGGGCGGCAAACGCAGCTTGCGTCAATCCCGTACGGCTTCGCACACTTCGAGCGTAGGTGGCATCATCGGCACGCCCGCTCGCAGCACGCGCTGCGTTGTGCGCAGCCGTGGCGATCGATCGCGGATCGGTGGCTATGTCACGCTCGCTGCCGTCGGGCAGAACCTCGACCAGACGTCCGTCGGCTTTCAGGCGCACCCGCAGCATGGCGATATATCCCCGTGCGTGACCGGCGGACCACCATAGCTGATTCGTCGTTGATTCAATGAGTTAGTAGTTAGGCCGACAGGGCGTCTGGCCTGTTGAATCTGAGCCAGCGAACTACTCAGACCCAGCTCGTAGCGTCACAGCCGGCTGAAAAACGCCAACAGCATCGCGCGCCGCGCAGTTTCACGCGCTTCGCAAGCCGCCCCCATAAATCCCGCCATCGAGCCCTGGATTTTGTCGTAGTAAAAACCGCAGGTCGTATCGCGATAAGCGACCCAGGCGCGCTGCATCGCGCGAGCCTTCGCGCTCTGCGCCTCGTCGAGACCACCGAGCAGCGTTTTGTAATTCTCGTTAAGCAGCCCGTCCCAAATCGCGTACTCGATCTGATAACAGTCGGCCATCTTGGCGTCGTTTGCAGCACCCGGATCGCCGATACAACGCTCTGCGACGAGCTTAAACAGACAATCCCGTTCACCCTTGTCGATATCGTCCTTGTTTTTCTCTGTGCAGGCGCGGACAGCCGCAATTTCCGCTCCGGTCGGTTTCCTGCTTTGCGCTTGGACCCCGGTTGCCGCGGAAACGAACATCAGGGCAATTGCTGAAAGGACGATTGGTCGCGCCATCATTCAATCCAGTCGCAGCAAATGGGCTGTTGGTTCAACCGTCCATTCCGGAGATGATGTCGACGGATACGGAGCCCCTCACCTTGCAGAACCTGCAAATCGACCCGCAGCGGCTGTGGGATACCTTGATGGAGACCGCCCATATCGGCGCGACTCCGAAGGGCGGCATCTGCCGGCTCACCCTGTCGGATCTCGACCGGCAAGTGCGTGACTGGTTCCGGGCGCAATGCGAAGCTCTCGGCTGCACCGTCATTGTCGACGACGTCGGCAACATGTTTGCGCGGCGGCCCGGCAAAAACCCAACGCTGGCGCCAATAGCGATGGGCTCGCATCTCGACACCCAGCCGACCGGCGGCAAATTCGACGGCGCGCTCGGCGTGCTTGCCGCGCTCGAAGCGCTGCGGACGCTGCACGAGACCGGCTACGAGACCAACGCGCCAATCGAAGTGGTGAATTGGACCAATGAGGAAGGCGCCCGCTTCGCGCCGGCCATGCTGGCCTCCGGCGTGTTCGCCGGAGTGTTCACATCTGACTACGCCTATTCGTGCACCGATCGCGACGGCAAGACCTTCGGCGAAGAGCTTGTGCGCATCGGTTACAAGGGCAACGAGAAAGCCGGCGCGCACCCACTCGCAGCGATGTTCGAACTGCACATCGAGCAAGGACCTATCCTCGAAGCCGAGGACTGCAAGATCGGCGTGGTGCAGGGCGTGCAGGGCATCCGCTGGTACGAAATCACCATCACCGGACAGGATTCCCACAGCGGCACAACACCGATGACGCTGCGTAAGAATGCGCTGATCGGCGCAGCCCGCATGATCGAACGCGTCGACGCTATTGCCCGCGCTCACGCGCCGCACGCCGTCGGCACCGTGGGGCTGATCGAAAACAAGCCGAATAGCCGCAACGTCATTCCTGGCGAGGTTTTCTTCAGCGTTGATTTTCGTCATCCCGAAGAAGTGGTGCTCGACGCGATGGAAGTTGAATTGCGCACTGCGCTCGCGGAGGTGCTGCCGCCAATGCAACTCACGTACAGCGAGGCCCGCATCTGGCAGTCTGCGCCGGTCAAATTCGCGCCGGAGTTGATCGACTGCGTACGTATCGGCGCCCAGAAGGCGGGCTATCCAACTCGCGACATGACGTCGGGCGCAGGACATGACTCGGTCTACGTCTCCCGCGTCGCGCCGACGACAATGATATTCGTGCCCTGCGCCGGCGGCATCTCGCACAACGAGGCAGAATCGACGAGCTTCGATGAATGCGCGGCCGGAGCGCAGGTGTTGCTCAACGCGGTGCTGGAATTCGACCGGCGGCTGGGTTAGCGCGTCTTCTCGAAAATCTCGCGCCCGATTAGCATGCGGCGGATTTCGCTGGTGCCGGCGCCAATCTCATAAAGCTTGGCGTCGCGTAGCAATCGCCCGGCCGGGAAATCGTTGATGTAGCCGTTGCCGCCGAGGCACTGGATGGTCTCAAGCGCCATCCAGGTCGCACGCTCCGCAGCGTAGAGAATGGCGCCGGCGGCGTCTTCACGCGTCGTCTCACCGCGATCGCAGGCACGCGCCACCGCATAGACATAAGCCTTCGAGGCGTTGAGCGTGACATACATGTCGGCGAGCTTCGCCTGAATGAGCTGGAATTTGCCGATCGCCTGGCCAAATTGTGTGCGTTGGTGCACGTAGGGCACAACCAGATCGAGGCAGGCCTGCATGATGCCGAGCGGTCCCGCCGCCAGCACCGTCCGCTCGTAATCCAGGCCCGACATCAGAACGTTGACGCCATTGCCAACGACGCCGAGCACGTTCTCGGCCGGTACTTCGCAATCCTCGAACACGATTTCGCTGGTATCGGAGCCGCGCATGCCGAGCTTGTCGAGCTTTTGCGCCGGCGAGAAACCCTTAAAACCTTTCTCGATGACGAAGGCAGTGATGCCGCGCGCACCCGCGGTGCGGTCGGTTTTGGCATAGACCACAAGCGTGTCGGCGACCGGGCCGTTGGTGATCCACATTTTCGAACCGTTGATCACGTAGCGGTCGCCCTTGCGGTCAGCGCGGGTGCGCATCGAGACCACGTCTGAGCCCGCTCCCGGCTCGGACATCGCCAGCGCACCGACATGCTCGCCGGAAATCAGCTTCGGCAGATAGCGCTTGCGCTGATCGTCATTGCCGTTGCGGCGTAGCTGGTTGACGCAAAGATTGGAATGCGCGCCGTAGGAGAGACCGACCGCGGCAGATGCGCGGGAAATCTCCTCCATCGCCACACAATGCGCGAGGTAGCCAAGGCCGGCGCCGCCGAGTTCCTCTTCGACCGTGATACCGAGGAGACCGAGTTCGCCGAGCTGCGGCCACAGCTCGCGCGGAAATGTATTGGCGCGGTCAATTTCGTCGGCAAGCGGCGCGATCTTGTTCTGGGAAAACGCGCGCACTGTATCGCGCAGCATGTCGAGGTCGCTGCCGAGGCCAAAGTCGAGACCGGGAATGCTGTTCTGCACCATCGCACGCTCCCATCCCGCGGCTATAAAGGCCGAAGGTCGTCCTCATAGATAGCCTCTGGGACCGGGCGTGTCAGCGTGCCGATGCTGCCTGTCTAGGCACGGCGCGGCCGGAGTCCGCTTTTGTTACCAGCTTGTCGATGGCTTCAGCGGGCCGGGGCTTTGAAAACAGAAAGCCCTGCATTTCATCGCAACCGGCAAGCCGCAACAGCACACGCTGTTCGTCGGTCTCGACGCCCTCCGCCAGCACCTTCATGCCGAGCGCATGGCCGAGCGTAACGATCGACTGAATGATGGCGCCGGCGTTGCCGCTGGTTCCCAGCGACGCCACGAACGCACGATCGATCTTGAGCAGATTGAACGGAAATTTTTGCAAATAGCTCAAGCTCGAATAACCGGTGCCAAAATCGTCGAGAGCGACGCTCACACCAAGCGTGCGTAATGCTTCCAGGCTCTGCTGTGTCGTCAATGGATCGTCGATCCACACGCTTTCGGTGACTTCAAGGATGATGCGCGACGGCGCAATGCCATTCTCTCGCATGACGGCAGCAACCAGATCGACCATCTTGGGGTCACGGATCTGCAGCGGCGAAAGATTCACTGCCACGGTCAGGTTCGGCCATCGCACCGCTTCGCTGAGCGCCCGCCGCAGCACGAATTCACCGAGTTGCGGCATCAGTCCGCTTTGCTCAGCGAGCGGAATGAAAACCGAGGGCGCGATCGCTCCACGCACCGGATGGTTCCAGCGGCACAGCGCCTCTACTCCGACAACACCGCCGCCCGCCGCAGCGACGACGGGCTGGTAGTGAAGCTCCAATGTGCCCGATGCGATCGCGGTCTCGAGCTCACGCCGGATAAAGGTCCTGTCGGTGTACTCGATCTCGATCTGCGTCTCGAAAGCCCGTACGGCGCCGCGGCCCTCGCGCTTAGCAGCGCGCAGTGCAAGATCGGCACGCCGGCTCAATTCCTCACCCGTGTTGCCGTCGGCCGGCGCCTGCGCGATGCCGATGCCGGCAGTGATCTGCCAGTTTTGCTCCATGAAGATCGGCTGTGACAGCGACGCACGCAGCGTTTCCGCCAGCGCGGCCGCAGAGCGCGCGTCTTCGCTCACAAGAATGACCGCGAACTCATCGTCCTCGAACCGGCCGAACTGGGCGCCATCAGGAAGACTGGTAGCAAGGCGCTCGGCAACCGTCTTCATCAGCGCATCGCCACCGTTGCGGCCATGCATATCGTTGACCTCGCGGAAGCCGTCGGGGTCGATCAGCGCCAACGCCACAACACCGGATGCACGGTGCTCCAGCGCGTTGTTCAGCTTCTCGAGCATCACGCGATGATTAGGCAGCCCGGTCAACTCATCTTCGCTGGTGAGTTTACGAATGGTGCGAAGGCTTGCCGACAGCCGTCGCGCGAGCCGAATAATCAACGCGCCAACAAGTGACGCGGAGACACCGAGCACAACGCCCAGCACACCAACGATACCCCACAGCCAGATTACGCCTGCGATAAACGCACGGTCGGGGGCCCAACTGAACCAGCCAACAATGCGTCCTCGCCCGTCGAGGATAGATTGCGCTTCCCTGCCGCCGATTGCGGAATCGTCGGCATCGAAGCGCAAGTCCTTGAGGCCCGCGCGGCGCGCGATCGCCGCAACCTGACCGTCGTCGAGACGTCCCTTGTCGCCGGCAACATATTGCATATCGTCGAGCGCGAGCTGGAGCGCCGCGTGCTGCCCAGCGGAGACGTAGCGGTCCGCACGTAGCGCGACCGTGAAGCCGATGACGGAACAGATCACCATTGCCGCCGCCATCGCCATCAGTACGTAAGATGAAATTTGCGAGGCGGCGGTGTTCAGTGGTAAGGCGGTGGTGCCCGCCCCCCTGCCCGACGGCCGACGAAAACGCGGCCGAAGTGCCGCCCACCATATTCGGGCTGCCGCAGCGGCCTTCATTTCACACGCCCCGTCTGGACTAGAGACACCCGAAATACCGGTGAACCTTAGTGGCGTATGATTAACATCAAGGAAAAGCGCGGCGCTTTGCCTGATTTATCAACAGGCTCCGACCCGTTAATCCCCGGTTAATCATCGGCCTGCGTATGGTGCAGGTCGGCTCGCGGTAACAGGCAAAAGTTCCGGGTAATACATGCGTTTCGCTGGGATAGTTTCGCGCGCCACTGCTCTCGCGGCGGCGGGCGCATTGTTCGGTGTTCTGGCCGCCGCAACGGCGTCCCACGCCGAAGACTGTCCAGGGAACCCGGATGCGATCGGCACCAGCCGAAAGTTGATGATCGATCCGGCCGAATATTCCAAGGTCGGCATATTTCAGTATGGGCCGCTGCCGCTCCAGGATCACGAAGTCGTCCTGACTTTCGATGACGGCCCGATCCCGCCGTCCTCGACGCGGGTCCTCGACGTGTTGGCGTCGCAATGCGTCAAAGCGAATTTCTTTCTCGTTGGCGAGATGGCCCGCAACTATCCGTGGGTCGTGCGGCGGATGTACAACGAAGGGCATGTCATCGGCACGCACAGCGAAGATCATCCGCGGCGTTTTGGCGAAATGCCGATCGAAAAGATCCGCTGGGAGATCGACAAGGGGATCGCAGACGTCGCCGCCGCGCTTGGCGATCCTCACAAGATGGCGCCGTTCTTCCGCTTCCCGGGTTTCGACCGCTCCAGTGCGGCTGAAGAAGAAGTCGCGGCGCGCCATCTGGTCGTCTTCAGCACCGACACCGAGGAAGAGGACTGGCGTCGCCACAACGCGAAGCAGGTCATCAATCTGGCAGTGACCCGGCTCGAAAAACTCGGCAAAGGCATCATCCTGCTTCACGATATTCATCCGTGGACAGCGGACGCACTGCCGGAGATTTTGAAACAACTCAAAGAAAAGGGCTTTCACCTCGTACAGGTCGTACCGACGCCAACGTCGGTCGACACCGCAGTCGACGCAGCCAGCGAAATGACGGTGTCGTGGTCGATGGCGCAGCAGAACGCCATCGACGGCGGTGCAGCCGCGCCGAACTGGCCGGCCGCAAAAACCGCCGCTACACCGGAGCAGATCGCGCTTCTGGTTCCCGATGCCAATGCTTTCCTGACCGACTATCCGATGCTGCCGGCGGCCCTCAGCGGCAATGTCCAAACCGCTTCGGTGTCAGAAAGCGAAGCCGCGTCATCACTTGGCCGAACGCTTTGGCCCGATCACGTACCGACTTCGGCCGACACCGATACGCAGTTGTCCAGGCTCCCGCCGTAGCCGACATTGGCTGGCCGGCAACAGAAAAGCTCCGCGCCATCGAAACACCGGCCTTTGTCCATTCCACGCTTGAGGCACGGGCCTCACGCGGTGGCCGACACCGGCTGGCGCGCGGCGGCAAATCCGAAGTCGCCAGCCACGACAACGGCGCCGCCAATCCCAAGGCCAAAACTCGTTTCAGCCGTCGCGAGGACGCCAAGGAAAGCTATTCGAGGGAGAGCACGCCAAAGGCTGCGCGAACCACCAGCCATGGCAATGCGCATAGTCACGCGCGCTCGTCCTCCAAAGCCAGCACATAGGCGCCGACCCCTCCGTCGCAGCTGAACTGCCAAGGCAAGGTCCTGCTCCAAGGCTTTGGCAGGTCAAGACATCAACGGACCACGAATCTCGGCGGACCAAGGTCTTGTCCCCCAAAAGCCTAGCTGTTACATCCGGCACCACCGTGCCTGCCGGGCACGGGTCCAGCCTACAAATGCGGCCATGGCGGAATTGGTAGACGCACTAGCTTGAGGTGCTAGCGGGGCAACCCGTGGAGGTTCGAGTCCTCTTGGCCGCACCAGCCTACGCTCCGCGAGCTTCGGCTCGGCGAGCGAAAACGAACAGCTAAGCAAAGGCTGTCGCGCAGAAGCCTTCGCGGAGGCGGACTTGCGAGGCCTACTTAGCCTCGGGCGAGCGCGGCAGCAGCTCCTTGACCTCAACGGCAATCTTGTTGCCGCTGACGATCACGGTGCCTTTAGCGACCGACAGATTATTGGCGAGAATGCGGACTTCATCTTCCTCGGACGAGTCGAGTTCGATGATGGCGCCGCGGCCAAGGCGGAGCACCTGGTGGATCGGCATCGACGTCGTGCCTAGCACGACCGCGATGTCGATCGAAACATTATCGAGTGTCGGCAAACAGAGCTCCCGCGCCGATTTATGGCAGCGATTTCGCTGCCATAGTCTATCGCCCCGTTATGGTTATCGGATGGTTAATAGCCGCAACGAACTGAAATTTGGCCTGCTGCCGTCGATGTCCACATCGACGGTCGAATGGCGCGTGAGCGATGGCTTGGTCGATTACGAGTTGGCGCTTGCGTCGATGACCGCGCGCGCCGAATCGATTGCGCGCGGTGAAGCTGATGAACTGGTCTGGCTGCTCGAGCACCCCCCGCTTTACACCGCTGGTACATCAGCACAGCAGAGCGAACTGCTCGAAGCGCGCTTTCCGGTCCACATGACCGGCCGCGGTGGTCAATTCACCTATCACGGCCCCGGCCAGCGCGTCGGTTACCTCATGCTTGATCTCAGGCGTCGTGCACCCGACGTCCGCCGCTTCGTCGCCACCGTTGAAGAGCTGATCATACGCACGCTTGCCACTTTCAACGTGCGTGGCGAGCGGCGCGATGACCAAATCGGCGTCTGGGTGCGGCGGCCGGATAAAGGCGACGGCTTCGAAGACAAGGTTGCGGCCATCGGCATCCGCGTGTCGCGCTGGGTCACGCTGCATGGTTTTGCGCTCAACGTCGAACCCGACCTGTCGCATTTCTCCGGCATCGTGCCGTGCGGCGTTTCCAAGCGCGCTATGGCGTGACGTCGCTTGCGGATCTCGGTCACACAGTAACTATGCCGGAGGTCGACATGGCGTTGCGCGCCGCATTCGAGCCGCTATTTGGGCCGACGCGCGATGCTCAGGCTGATGGCAAGTACGGAGAACAAATCGCCGCGAACGTCGCAGCGCAAATTCATCGACGGTGCCGTCGCGCTGATCGATCCCGTCGATGCCCGAACCGCGCGGACCCTGTTTGCAGGCATCAATCATGGCGATGACGACTTCTTGACGGACCGACGAACAGCGCTTCCACCGAACCATCGCGCCGATTGCGTACCCAGCCCTGCAGGCCGCATTCGAGCGCGGTGTATTCGGTCCACGCGCGATAGCCAACGCCCTGCACCCTGCCCCGGATAATAACGTGGCGCGTCACGTCCATACGATATCTCCGAGCTTGCGTGTCCCCGACGCAGCGGGACCGACCGGCAGCCACCGCTCCAGGTCTGCAGTGTACGCAGCCGGAAATTTCCACTCCTGCGCCGCAGCGACCACTAGCTCCATGTAGCCTGCCTTCGGCCGGCCCTCGCCGCTCGGCCGCGCCAGATAGATAAGCGCGTTGTGCAGACGGCTGTGGTGCCGCACCGGGATCGTCTCCGCACGGTAAAGCTTGCCCGCGACATTTTCCCAGCCATCGAGCGTGACCCGGTCGCGTGGCGTCAGGCGCCACAGCACGCCGTGAACGGTGCGCGCGGCCCCGCGCTCCACCGAAGCGTAGCCGTCCCCGGTGATGACGAAACGATGATCGGAGAGCGTCGCGATACCGAGCGGCTCCGCCGCCGGCGCATGGCGGCGCATTACGGCGGGATGCATGTTAGAGCCGTAGGCAAAATGCAGGATCACGGTTTCGGCTCACCCGCGCCTGGTCGCACCGTCGGCCCCGTCGCCGCCCACAGCGTCACAGCAACGGCCACGATCACCGGCAGAAAAGCCAGGATAACGCACACGCCAAGGATCAGCGCGCCGACACCGTTGCCCGACGACTGGGTCAGCGCCGCAATGACGGCGATCAACAGCACGATATTAAGCGCGGCCGTCGCGTTAGGCTCTTCGGCCCCGGCGAAAGGCGCGAAGAAGTTCATTGCCACAATGAGTAGCAGCACAATCGAAAGCGCGTAGAGCGCCGCGGCGCCGGCAGCGACATCGGCAGGCCGGCCTGAGTCATGAAGCCGCCTAGCGTGCAGCACGTACCAGATCCAGATCAGCACCGCCTGCGCGATCGCAAAAGGCCAGATGCCAACGTGGGCGAGCACGCCCTGCATTGTCAGCCATTGCGCACCGATGCCGGCGGCATAGACCGCGAGAGCGGCCGCGACAAACGGTTGCTGCGCCATTCGGCCGGACGGTGAAAGAACAGTGCCCAAAGCGTGCACACCTATCGGCTTGGATCGACGCGTAGCGCCGAGTCTCCAGGCGACAGCTTAGGCGAATTCCATGATCACCGCATCGACCGCGACGCTGTCGCCCGGTTTGACGTTGATCTTCTTGATGACGCCGTCACGCTCGGCGCGAAGGATGTTTTCCATTTTCATCGCTTCGACCACGGCGAGCGTCTCACCGGCTTTCACGTCCTGCCCCTCGGCCGCAGCGATGGAGACCACCAGGCCCGGCATCGGGCAGCGCACCGCCTTGCCACTGTCGGACAGCGCCTTCACCGGCATCAGCCGCGCATAGCGCGCCTCGCGCTCGGTATAGACAAAGGCCTTAGTCTCAACGCCGCGATAGGCTAACTCAAAGCCGTTCGGGATCGTCCGCACATGGACGGCGACCGGCTCACCATCGACGGTTCCCGCCCAGAGCGGCACTCCCGGCAGCCATTTCGAGGAAAATCTGCCGACCTTGCCGTCGGCAAAACGAATAGCGATGGCGTCGACTTCGCGCTCGACATCCACTTCCATTTCTTCGCCGCCAAGCAAAACGACGCGGTGACGCTCACGGGTCAGCATGGTGTTGAGCTGCCCAGAAATCTGCCGCTTTCGCTCGCCGAGCACGTGATCGATTGCCGCAGCAACACCGGCGAT
Source organism: uncultured Alphaproteobacteria bacterium (assembly GCA_963807565.1). Taxonomy (GTDB): domain Bacteria; phylum Pseudomonadota; class Alphaproteobacteria; order Rhizobiales; family Xanthobacteraceae; genus BOG-931. Next base: position 113,460 of record CAWECH010000026.1, read on the forward strand.
TGTCCGCGCGACCTCTCCTTCGGGCGGCGTGCGTTCAAAACCCTTGGGAAATTCCTCAGCGATAAATCCGGTCGACAATTTCCCGGAGCGCCAGCGCGGTTTCTGCATGATCGCCGACAGGAACGGGATGTTGTGGCGGATGCCTTCGATGGTGAAAGCATCGAGCGCGTCGGCCTGCGCATCGATCGCCTGCTCCCGCGTTGGTGCGTGCGTCACGAGCTTGGCGATCATCGGATCGTAGTAGAGCGAAATCTCGCCGCCCTCGGTGACGCCGGTGTCGTTACGGACCGTCACACCGTCGTGCGTGCCCTCCGCAGGCGGGCGGTAACGCACCAGCCGGCCAATCGAGGGCGCGAAATTCCGATAAGGATCTTCGGCGTAGACGCGGCTTTCGACTGCCCAACCGTTGAGTTTGATGTCGCTTTGCTTGAGCTTGAGCGGTTCGCCTGCGGCGACCCTGATCATCTGCTCGACCAGATCGATCGCCGGTAATGAGTTCCGTGACCGGATGTTCGACCTGAAGCCGCGTGTTCATTTCCAGGAAGAAGAAGCTGCGATCCTGGCCGGCGACAAACTCGACAGTTCCCGCGCTGTCGTACCCGACGGCCTTGGCCAGCGCGACGGCCTGCTCGCCCATCTTCTTGCGCGTAGCTTCGTCGAGCAGCGGACTTGGTGCTTCCTCGATGACTTTCTGGTTACGGCGCTGAATGGAGCATTCCCGCTCGCCGAGATAGATGACGTTGCCATGCTTGTCGCCAAGCACCTGGATTTCGACGTGGCGCGGATTGACGATGAATTTCTCGATGAAGACGCGGTCGTCGCCGAAGCTCGACTTGGCTTCAGAGCGGGCGCGGACAAAGCCCTCGGCAACTTCGTCGCGGCTATGGGCGATGCGCATGCCCTTACCGCCGCCGCCGGCTGAAGCTTTGATCATCACCGGATAGCCGATCTCGTCGGCGATCTTCGCAGCCTGCTTCTCGTCTTCGATCACGCCGAGATGACCGGGCACCGTCGATACGTTCGCCGCGGCCGCAGCTTTCTTGCTTTCGATTTTGTCGCCCATGGCGCCAATCGCCTTCGGGTTCGGCCCGATGAAGACGATGCCAGCCTTGGCGAGTGCCTGGGCGAAGGCTTCACGCTCCGAGAGAAACCCGTAGCCGGGATGCACCGCTTCAGCGCCGGTCGATTTGCAGGCGTCGACGATCCGGTCGATGACGAGATAGCTTTGCGCCGCCGGCGGCGGGCCAATCAAGACCGCCTCATCGGCCATTTCGACGTGAAGCGCATCGCGATCGGCTTCGGAATAGACCGCGACTGTTGCGATCCCCATCCGCCGAGCGGTCTTGATAATGCGGCAGGCGATCTCGCCGCGATTTGCGATCAGAATTCGCTTGAACATTACTGTCACGCGTGCCGGCCCATTGGCTTTGCGGCGGCGGCGCGTAAATGTCAATCGACGTGGACGTTGGCCTTCTGGATGACGTCGCTGTACGCGGCACCCTCCTGTTTAACGCGAGCGGTCAACTCGGCCGGCGTTGACGGAATGGTATTGACGCCACCGGCGGCAAAACGGTCCTTCACGTCCTGAGTATCGAGGATTTTCACGACGGCCGCGTTGAGCTTGTCGATAATCGGCTGCGGCGTGCCGGCAGGCGCGAGGAATGCCGTCCAGTTCGACGAGGCAATGCCGGGCACGCCTGATTCCTGCATCGTTGGCCAATCCGGATTGAGCGGTGAGCGCTTGGCCGTGGTGATGGCGATGACGCGGATATTACCGTTGGCGACCATCGGCGCGACCGATGAACTGGCAAGAATTCCGAGGGGAATATCACCCGCCGCCAGCGCCTGTGCCGCGGGCGCACCGCCTTTGTAAGGCACGTGAACGAATTTGGTGCCGGTCGCAAGCGCCATCAACTCCATCACGATTTGATTGATGCTGCCGTAGCCCGGCGTACCGACATCGAGAGAGCCGGGTTTCTCTTTGGCCGCAGCAATGACCTCGCCGACCTGCTTGAACGGTGAGTTGCCATTCGTTGCCAGCACCATCGGCGCATCGCTCACCGAACCGATCGGCGCAAAATCACGATCGACATTGAAGGGCATGTCCTTGAACAGGAATGGATTGATCGCGATGTCACCAACGGTGCACATCACCAGCGTGTAGCCATCGGGCGCCGCGTGGGCTGTCGTTTCCATCGCGATAAAGCCGCTGCCACCGGGCCGGTTTTCAACCGCAACCTGCTGTCCCCAAAGCTCGGTCAGCTTGGCGCCCACGATGCGCGCTGCGATGTCGGCAATGCCGCCGGGAGCATAAGGCACCAGCACCCGGATCGGCCGCGTTGGATAATCTTCCGCAGATGCAGGCGCGGCCCAAAGAGCGACCAGCCCAAGCAAAACACCAAGAATTTGGCGCATCGCGTTTCCCCCCATTCTCCGTCGAGCATAACCTCTGCGGGAAACCAGTATCTACTTCCCCGAATCACGCTCTAGTGGCGCAGCCACAACGAAAGTGCGAGCGCGATTGCCAGCACCACAGATACACCTTGCCAAAACTTGACGGGTGACCGCTCGTAAAGCGTCTGCGGCCGCCGCGCGGACATGGGCTGGCGCTCCGGCCCCCGCTCCATCTCCACCGCGAACTCATTCATGTCACGAAACCGCTCGGCGGGATCGGCCGCTATGGCGCGGCCAAGCGCCGCCTGCAGCCAGGCCGGAAGATCCGGCCGCAAATCGCCAAGCGGCGTCGGGCGGCTTTTGCGTGGCGGGTTGACCGCATCGAGATTGCCGTAGGGAAATTCGCCTGCGAAGGCGCGGAACATGGTGACGCCGAGCGCGTACATATCCGTCGCTTCGTTGCCAGGTTCGCCGGCGAGCATTTCCGGCGCCATGTAACCCATGGTCCCCGGGACATCTTCCGGCGGGAAATCTTCCATTCCCGGCACGCGCACAACGCCAAGATCAATCAGCTTCAGCGAGCCTTCGGCCTCCAGAATGATGTTATCCGGCTTGATGTCGCGGTGGATAATGCCGGCACGATGCAGCGCGGCTACGCCGCGCGCGAGCTTGATCGCAATGTTACGGCCTTCTTCGAGCCCGACTGCCGGGCGGCGGGTCAGCCGGTTCGACAGCAGTTCGCCCTGATAGAGCGGCATGACGGTGTACAGGCAAGTCTGCCGTCCGGGCGGCAGTTCGATGATGCGGCCGATCCACGGACTGTTAACCCGCGCACCGACCCAGGCTTCCCGCACAAACGCCGCGTGATAGGTCGCAACCGCGGCAACCTGCGGCTTCGGAAATTTCAACACAGCATCGCCGCCTTCGACTTCGTCCAGTGCGCCGAACAGGCGGCTATAGCGGCCGTCGGACACCAGAACCTTGAGCAGGAAGCCATCCACGGCCTCACCCATGACTGGCACCGGGATCAGCGGCAGTTGCATGATGCTGCTGCCGACTTCACTGGTCGACTCCGCCGTCGGCAGTTCAACCACATCGACAACCATCGCCGTACAATTGTCCGTCGACCCGGCATCCAAAGCAGCGCGCACCAGTTCACGCGCGGTGTCGTCGGACGCGGAGCGCGCACGCATGATCTCTGCGATGGCTTCCTGGCTCAGAAACGCATGCACGCCGTCGCTGCACAGCAGAAAGCGATCATGCAAAGCGACGGGTTGCGTCGCGTAGTCGAGCCGCACCTCGGTTTCAACGCCAAGCGCGCGGTAGAGAACGTTCGAGCGTCCGCCGCTGGTTCCTTCGCGTACATGATCGGTGGTCAGCAATGTCAGGCGATTGCCGCCGAGCCGATAGGCTCTCGAGTCACCGACGTGGAGGATGTGTGCGATGCGCCCGCGCAGCACCAACGAGGTGAAGGTGCATCCCATCCCCGCCAGGTCCGGATCGCGCTTGCCCTGCCCGTAAATCCAGCCGTTGAGCGAACTGATGACGGTCGCGGCAGCGCGACGCACCTCCATCGTCTCCGGCATATCGCAAAAGCCGTCGAGAAATCCACGGACAGCTGTTTCAGATGCGGTGCGGCCGCCTCTGGCGCCGCCTATGCCATCCGCCACCGCCGCAACGACATCGCGCCGCGGCGGCGACAATTCCCAGCCGAAAACTGCCCCACCAAAATCTTCATTGGCTTTGCGTCGGCCCGTCTCGGAGGCAAATCCTATGGTCGCTTTGACGCCGGATATCCGCTCGGCCATCGCCCCCGCCTTCAAGTAACCCGCAGGTCCGTGGGACGCTGGTGAACACGAAAAGAAAACGCAGTGAATGCCGCCGCCATGTTTTCAGCGATCGAGCTGGCAGCGATGGAAGTAAGTGTTGCCACCCATGGAGGATGCAAACACTACCGTAAGGTCACCGGTCTTCAGATCAAGCAAGTAGCGCCAGCCATCGTTTGCATCGCGCCAGGCAATCTTGGAGTCGCTTATGCTCGCTGCATTGGTATCGACCGTGCTGTGATCGTAGTCGACGTTGATCTGCCACTTCGTGCCGCTCGACTTGTTCACGCAAGTGATCGCCCGCTGACCATGCAGTGCTTCAATACTAAGCGCAGGGGCTGCCGCGCTGTAAGCCAATGCAGCAGCTGCCACAGCCAATGGCTTAGTCAGCCTTAAGAGGTGCGACATTTTGTTGCCTATTTTATAATCATGCTGCAGTTTTTCTAATCAGCAAGACGCTTTTACAACCCCAAGCATCTGAAAAACCTATCCGATTAACTGGCACAGAAATTGTATTCGTTCAATCGCTCGCCCGTGTGCCGTTCCGCGCACAAGGGGCATTACTGGGGGAAGGCACATGGCACTCGTTCCGTCACCACAATGGCTGGATACCGGCGATAATGCTTGGCAGTTAGCAGCGGCTACGTTCGTTGGACTGCAAAGCATCCCCGGCCTGGTCGTTCTCTACGGCGGCATAGTCAAGAAGAAATGGGCGATCAACTCCGCCTTTATGGCGATGTACGCTTTTGCTTCTGTCCTCGTCGTCTGGGTCTTGTTTGATTACAATTTGGCGTTTGGCAACGCTTGGCTCTCAATTGGGGGACAAACTTTTTTAGGAATGCCAGCGCTCGCGACTTCCGCTGCATTCACGCTCGGTCAGGCCACAGTTCCTGAGGCTGCATCGGGCATGCCGCCGATGGCGTTCCCGATGGCGACACTCATCTACTTCCAGTTTGTGTTCGCCGCGATCACGGTGATCATTCTCGCCGGCTCCGTACTGGGCCGGATGAGTTTCAGCGCCTGGATGATCTTCTGCCCAGTGTGGATGACGCTCGTCTACACCGTCGGCGCCTTCAGCGTCTGGGGTGGTGGCTGGCTCGCCGGTTTGGGCGTGGCGGACTTCTCGGGTGGCTACGTCATCCATCTCGCCGCGGCCTCCTCTGGCTTTGTCGCTGCATGGGTCGTTGGCCCACGGCTGCAAGCGGATCGCGATAACTTCCCGCCAAATAGCCTGCTGGTGACACTCGTCGGCGCCGGCATCCTGTGGATCGGCTGGAACGGCTTCAACGGTGGCGACCCATACTTCGCCAACGCAGACGCGGGCGCGGCAGTTCTCAACACCAATACCGCGACTGCTGTTGCCCTCCTGGTCTGGACGTTGCTGGACAAGATGGCCTACGGCAAGCCGTCGGTGATCGGCGCCGTCAACGGCATGATCGCCGGCCTCGTCGCCATCACTCCCGGCGCCGGCTATGTCGACGGCTGGGGCGCGATTGCGATCGGCGTCTGCGCCGGTATCATTCCGTGGCTCAGCATGAACAAGTTCCAGAAGACTTCGTTCATGATGAAGATCGACGACACGCTCAGCGTGTTCTCGACCCACGGCATCGCCGGTTTGATGGGCGGCATTCTTGGTCGGCGTGTTCGCCAATCCGGATATGCTGCAGTATATCGGCACCGACAAAGAAGCTCCTGGCGTGAGCGTGACCGGCCTGCTTTACGGCAACGCCGCGCAGGTTCTCACCCAGATCGAAGGTGCCGCCTTCATCATCGTGTACAATGTCATCGCTACTTTCATCATCCTCAAGGTGATTGGCTTCATCGTGCCGCTGCGCATGGACGAAGCGACCCTGAAGGTCGGCGACGATGCGGTGCACGGCGAGACCGCCTACGCGATCGGTACCGAAGGCGAATAATCTGCCAAGCCGGTGAGCTGCGAGGCTCACCGGCCACTTCTCCTTGATGGTTCCTTGCGAGCATGATGGCCGCTCGTAGGTCTGGTCCGGGCTTCCTCCTTGTGCACGGACTTCTTGGCGGCTCCCAGTGATCTTGGGCGGCCGCCTTTTTTTATTTGGCTTCTGCTCCCAATTGCTGCAGCCGGTGACCTGCCCCTTCGCTTGAAATCCGTTATTGGGGAAGGCGACAACCGGCTTCATGGGCCGTCACACCACGGTCACACCGGGCCGCGAGAACCGCTATAATTTCCCTAGTCATCTCTGGAGCGATCCCATGCGCCCGCTGCTCATCTTCGGTACGGCGATCCTCTCGACTTTGGCGTCGACGTCGTTTGCGCAAACACCTGCCGCAAAGCCGCACAACGTCGTTCTGTTTGTAGCCGACGGCCTGCGCTTCCGCATGGTCGACGACATCACTGCGCCGACCATGGCAGCAATCGCTCGCAATGGTGTCAGCCTTCGTAACAGCCACTCACTATTTCCGACCTTCACCACCGCGAATGCATCGGGCATGGCAACCGGTCATCAGCTTGGTGATACCGGCGACTTTTCCAACACGATCTACACTGGCTTTCAGGTGCCGGGCGCAAACAACACCACGGTTCCGTTCCTGGAAAGCGATGCCGTACTTGGCGATGTCGACGAGCATTTCGCGGGTAACTATCTCGACGAAGCGACGATCCTGAAGCTTGCGCGCGACAAGGGCTACAGCACGGCATCGATCGGCAAGATCGGGCCGACGCTGATTTTCGATCCGACGGAGCGCAGCGGCAATCAGACCGTGCTTGTCGATGACGCAACCGGCACACCCAAGGGAATCCCGTTATCGCAGGCAGTGACGCAACGGCTGCAGACGGCAACTCTGCCGCTCGCAACACCGTCACGCGGTGAAAATGGCAAGGCCGGTAATATGTCGACGCCGGGCACAACCACCGCCAACGTGGTGCAGCAAGACTACTTCGCCGCGGTGACAACGCGTGTGGTGCTGCCGCTGTTCAAGGAGCGCAACAAGCCCTTCCTGCTGGTATTCTGGTCGCGCGATCCGGATGGCTCTCAGCACAATCAGGGCGACAGCCTCAACTCCCTCGTCCCAGGCATCAATGGTCCGACCTCACTCGCTGCGATCCACAACGCCGATGACGATCTGGCGCGCATCCGTTCGACGCTGAACGACCTCGGCCTGCTCGACTCCACCGACATCATCACCACGGCCGATCACGGCTTCTCGACGATCGCCAAGGAAAGCCAGACCAGCCCGTCGGTGAAGACTACATTCTCCGATACGGTGCCCGGCCACCTGCCGATGGGTTTCGTCGCACTCGATCTTTCGCACGCGCTCGGGATGCCGCTGATCGATCCGGACGACGGCTACAAGACCGTTGGCGACGCAGCTCACACCAAGTTCGGCAACGGACTGATCGGCGGCGACGCCAACAATCCCAAGGTTGCGGTCGCGGCCAATGGCGGCTCGGATCTGATCTACATTCCGGACGGCGACAAGACAGCGGCAAAGCGTATCGTCGACTTTCTGCTAACGCAGGATTACGTCAGCGGCATTTTTGTCGACACCAAGCTTGGCAAATTCCCCGGCGCACTGTCACTCGATGACATCGCGCTCGAGGGCGGCGCCATCACCCCGCACCCGGCGATTGCGGTGAACTTCCGTTCGTTCGACACAGTATGCGGCGAGCCGGTCCGCTGCACGGCCGAAATCGCCGACACCGTCCTTCAGGAAGGCCAGGGCATGCACGGCTCGTTCAGCCGTGCCGATACCTGGAATTTCATGGCCATGCAGGGGCCGGATTTCAAAGCCGGCTTTGTCGATACGGCCCCGTCCAGCAATGCCGACCTCGGCCGCACCATCGCGCAGCTCATGCAGCTTGATACTTCGGACAAGGGCAAACTCGTAGGTCGCGTGCTTTCAGAAGCTCTACCGAACGGAACTTTGCCCGACGTGACCAGCCGCGTCGTGACATCGGATCCCGCACCGAACGGGCTCACCACCGTGCTCAATATGCAGACGGTTGGGAATACCCGTTATTTTGATGCCGCCGGCTTTCCCGGACGTACGGTGGGACTTTCGGTCACGCCACTGCCCGGAACGACGACCCAATAACGGGAGTTAGTTGGCGCGATTTCCGCGATCGGCGCGGCGGCTGTCTGCAGCGATCCAACGCAGGATAGCGACGTCTACCTTCTCGAAGCCGGCAGGGAGAGCGGCATGAGCGAATGCTCGCTCGGCTGCGACGATCGGCGAGCGCACGATCACAGCGATCAGCGTCTCAAGGTCCGGACGATCTGAAGTTTCAAACTTCATTGCCAATTTGCCCGTTGGTCGCGCCTGTCAATCATTGGTCGTTCGACTCGGCGCTACCGTTCAAAGCTCTAACGCCAGGGTGGCCCCCCAAGGGCCACACTTAGGCAAACTCGCGGCAGTGTGGATTGTTTCGCTCACCGCTGTGTGATTGACGGCCACGCGTTTCGGGGCCCCGCTCAGGTCCGGCGATAGTCCGCTGGAGCCATTTTGAACGATCGCAGAACCGCAAGAATCTTTTCTAAATTATTGTGGCAGCGATGAATTTCTCGCTGTGCTTCGGCAAATTTGAGCCAATAATACCGCTCGCCGGGACTGGTATTGCGACGCCTTGAGCCGTACATAATCGCCTGCGGACATTTCAAAACACTGCATCTGCCGAAAATAGCGGCACCGACACGGAGGATTTTATGGCTCTGGCAATTGGCGATACCGCTCCGGACTTCGAAGCCGAAACAACCGAAGGGAAAATCCATTTCCACGACTGGATCGGCGATAGTTGGGTTGTGCTGTTCTCGCACCCGAAGGATTTCACGCCGGTCTGCACCACCGAACTCGGCACCATGGCGCGGCTGAAACCGGAGTTCGACAAGCGCAACGTCAAGATCATCGGTCTGTCGGTCGATCCGGTCGAAAATCACAAGAAATGGGCTGGCGACATCAAGGACGTCGTCGGCTTTGCCCCGAATTATCCGATGATCGGCGATACCGATCTGAAGATTTCCAAGCTCTACGGCATGCTGCCGGCTAGCACGAGCGGATCTTCGGAAGGTCGCACGCCCGCCGACAACCAGACCGTACGCAATGTCTTCGTTATTGGACCAGACAAAAAGGTCAAACTAATCCTGGTCTATCCGATGACTACCGGCCGCAACTTCGACGAAGTGCTCCGCGTGGTCAACTCGCTGCAACTTACCGCCAAGCATCGCGTAGCAACGCCGGCGAACTGGAAACAAGGCGAGGATGTCATCCTCGCCGGTAGCGTCACGGATGAAGAAGCGAAGAAGCTCTATCCCGGCGGCTGGAAGACCCCGAAGCCGTATATCCGGGTAGTGCCGCAACCGCGGTAGTAACGCCTTCCTATCTCTGGTTTGATAGTAAGGGCGCGGCTTTGGTCGCGCCCTTTGCGTTTGCGGCCGGAGGTTTCGATGCTGGTGCTGTATCACGCCCCTCACTCCACATGCAGCCAAAAGGTTCGCATGGTGTTGCATGAGAAGGGCGTTCTTTTCGACGAGGTACGGATCGATCTCGGCAAGAAGGAGCAGCTCAAGCCGGAATACCTTGCGATCAATCCAAACGGCGTTGTGCCGACGCTCGTCGATGACGGCGTGCCAATCATCGAGTTCGAGCGTGATCTGCGAATACCTCGACGAGAAATACCCGCAAAACCCGTTGGTACCCTCCGATCTGATCGCGCGGGCGCGGATGCGCGCCTGGACGCATTACATCGAGGAAGTCGCTGTCGGCGCCATTCGTGTACCGTCGTTCAACCGCGCTTTCCTCTACCGCTTTGAAAAGCAGGACCAGACGCAGTTTGAACAAAGCGAAATCGGCCCGCGCCCCGTGCGCCGTGAGTTGTTTCAACGCATGGGCTCGCCGAAAGGCTTCCCCAGGGAAGAGATCGACCGATCGCTAGAGCAACTCACCGAAACCTGCCGCCGCATGGACGACGCCGTCAGCAAGAAAGGCCCGTGGCTGATGGGCGAGCAGTTTACTCTCGCTGATGTGCTGGTGATGCCGAGCATAGACCGCATGGCCGATCTCGGACTGTCGACGGTATGGAAGGGGAAGTATCCTGGCGTCGGCGAATGGTATAAGCGGCTGCAAGCGCGACCGGCTTTCCAGGCCACATACCTTCCGGGGTCGCGCGTATCCGACTTCCTGCCACTACGGCCGCTCTACGCAGTCGGCCGCGACTGAAATTCCAGGGAAACACAATGGACATTCGCGACCCGCACTTGCAGCCGCCGTTTGCCGACTTCATGGGAATGAAAATCACGCATGTCTCCAAAGACAAAATCGAGGCAGAGATGCCTATGCGTGAAGAGCTCAACAATCGGTTTGGCATGATGCATGGCGGCGCCATCATGGCGCTCGCCGACAATCTTGGAGGTACCGCGACATTCGCCAACCTGCGCGCAGGCGAACGGACCGCAACCATCGAGAGCAAGACCAATTTTTTTGCGCCCGTGCCCGTCGGCGACATAGCGCGCGCCGAGTGCACGCCGCTGCATCGTGGCCGCACCACGATGGTCTGGCAGACTAAAATCACCCGGAACGATGGCCGGCTTTGCGCCCTGATAACGCAAACGCAGATCGTCATTCCCGACGAAAAAAGCAAAGGCTGATGCCGGCAGAGCGACCCGTTACGAAATCTCGCATCAGTGTAAAGCGCGCTTATGAGCCGGCCTCCGCCGGTGACGGCTTTCGCGTTCTGGTCGACCGGCTGTGGCCGCGCGGCGTCACTAAAGCAAAAGCAAAGATCGATCTCTGGCCGAAGGACATGGCGCCAAGCGATAAACTGCGCCGCATGGTTCACAGCGATCCATCGAAATGGGATGAGTTCGTCAAGGCCTATGCCCGCGAGCTTAAAGACGAACCGGCCCGGAGCGCCTTCGCCGATTTACGCGCACTGTCAAAAAAGCGGCGTATCACGCTGGTCTATGCCGCGCGCGACGAGACCCACAATCACGCCATGCTGCTCAAGCGCTGGCTGGAACGAAAGAGCTAGGCGATCCCGACTAGACGGATCAGCGCGTAGCTGATCAGGCCAAGCACGATCAGCGAAGCTGTGACGGCGGCTGTCACGCGCACTCCGCTACGCGCCACGACACGAACATCGACACCAAGCCCGAGCGCCGCCATCGAAATGGTCGTCAGCGTGCCCGCAACATACGTGAGCGCAGGCAGAACGCTCTGCGGAATAAGGCCGAGCGAGCGAACGATCAGCAGCATCAGAAAGCCGGTGATGAACCACGGCACCAGTTCATGCCACGCCGGCCGGCTGCGGTTCGGACGGTCGCGATCACCGCGCAAATCGGTTGCCAGAAGCGACAGACCGAGCACGACCGGGCCGATCATCAGCACCCGCACCAGCTTGACGATGGTACCAACCTGATTGCTCAGTGCGCCGATCGGTAACGTCGCGGCAAGCACCTGCGGCACCGCATAGACAGTCAGCCCTGCCAGCACTCCATATTGGGTCAGCGATAGCTGCAGGATCGGCACCAACAGCGGCAGCGTCAGCACGACAATAACGCCAAGCACGGCGGTGAACGAAATCGACGATGCAATGTCGTCGCCATCCGCGCCGATTACCGGCGCAACTGCGGCGATCGCCGAGTTGCCGCAAATCGAATTGCCGCAAGCAATCAGGATCGACATCCGCAACGGCAGCCGCAAGCTGCGGCAGATGACAAAGCTGACACACAGCGCAATGGCCACTATGGAGGCTATGCCGAACAGCAGGATTGGACCGAGCGCCCACACCGTCGCCGCGCTCACCGAAGCGCCGAGCAGCACCACCGCAAATTCGAGCAGAAATTTCCCACTAAACGCGATGCCCGGGGCCAGGCGGGATGCCGGCGTCCACGCCGTGCGGACCGCAACACCGAGCAGGATCGCAAGCACCAGCGCCTCGAGGTAAGCCTGGCCGACAAAATGCACTTCGATCGCCTGCAGCAGGAGCGCCGCAATCGTTATCGCAATGCAGAACAGAATCCCCGGCAGCAGCCGACTGATGTGTTCGATCAATTCACAGCACCTTGTAGAAACTCAGCTTCACGTTCTCCGGCTCACGGACGGCCGTGCAGACAATAATGTGCTTGCCGAGCCAGGCGTAGCCCTCCCCGTCTGACGTAAACGAGGTAACACCGCGGAAATAGTAGCTGCCCGGCGTAACCGGACGACCCGCCAAGCAGCGACTGCATCACCTCAGGCGGACCATGGCGCAAGGCGCGATTGTGCACGTGAATTGCCACGCCATCGTCGGTCTGCAGCGTATAGCGCGCATCGAGTTCGGCAACGCCGTCATGACGGATGAGCTGCCAGTCAGCGCCGCCTGGCAGCACCGTGCCGCGCATGGCCGGTCCCGCAAACGTGCCGCCGGTGATCGGCACTACACGACGTTGGCCTTTATTGAAGGCACCGAGATCCTGCGGCGGGTCTACTGTCACCTGCGCACCGAAGATAAATTCGAGTTCCGGCGCACCCGAATCTCCGTTTGCCATTGAAGTCTCCCGGTGTAATCGTTCGCCAGCGAGCCAGCCTTTACGGATAATTGCAATGCCCATGAATGTTCGTGCCGCCGTCGCATTCGGCCCCGGCAAACCGCTTGAAGTAACGGAAGTTCAGCTCGAAGGCCCCCGCGCCGGCGAAGTCCTAGTCGAGATCAAGGCAACGGGGATTTGCCACACCGACGAGTTCACCCGCTCAGGCGCCGATCCGGAAGGATTATTTCCGGCGATCCTCGGCCACGAAGGTGCGGGCATTGTCGTTGATGTCGGCGCCGGCGTGACGTCGGTGAAAAAGGGCGATCACGTCATTCCGCTTTATACGCCGGAGTGCCGCCAGTGCCCGTCATGCCTGTCGCGCAAGACCAATCTCTGCACCGCGATCCGCGGCACCCAGGGACAGGGCGTGATGCCGGACGGCACATCGCGGTTCTCGCTCGATGGCAAGAAGATCCATCACTACATGGGCTGCTCAACGTTCGCGAATTTCACCGTGCTGCCGGAAATCGCAGTAGCGAAAATCCGCGAGGACGCCCCCTTCGACAAGGTCTGTTACATCGGCTGCGGGGTGACGACGGGGATCGGTGCGGTGCTCAACACCGCCAAGGTGGAGCCCGGAGCCAAGGCGATCGTATTCGGCCTCGGCGGCATCGGCCTCAACGTCATTCAGGGCCTGCGCCTCGCCGGCGCCGATATGATCATCGGGGTCGATCTCAATCCCGGCAAGAAAGCCTGGGGTGAGCGCTTCGGCATGACGCATTTCGTCAATCCGAAGGAAGTTGAAGGCGACCTCGTCGCACATCTCGTCAACATGACGAAGCACGGCGCCGACCAGATCGGTGGCGCCGATTACACCTTCGAATGCGTCGGCAACATTCATCTCATGCGTATGGCGCTGGAGAGCTGCCACCGCGGCTGGGGCCAGAGCATCGTCATCGGCGTGGCCGGCTCCGGCCAGGAGATCGCGACGCGGCCGTTCCAGCTCGTGACCGGCCGGGTCTGGAAGGGCACTGCGTTCGGCGGCGCTCGCGGGCGCACCGACGTTCCCAAAATCGTCGACTGGTACATGGACGGAAAGATCGAGATCGATCCGATGATCACCCACACCATGCCGCTTGGCGACATCAACAAGGCCTTCGACCTCATGCACGAGGGCGAAAGCATCCGCAGCGTCGTCGTGTATTAACGCGACGCGCGCTGACGTTATGGGCGCGAGGTTCGGACTTAGAACGCCATCGCGATCGCGACGACGACCAGAACACCGGCAACGAGCATCATGATCTCGACGCCGTCAAAGCCCGCAATGATGGAACGCCTGGTCTGCGGAAGCATGACTCGTGCTCCCTTTCTTATGATTGTGTTTGTACTTAGCGGATGACGCGCGTGGTGGTGCCGCTCATGACCGTCGGCTGGCCGGCTTTCACAAGCTGGGCAGTACCGAGATCGAGATCGCGGACATGCGCAAACATACCAACCGCTGCAACGACAGTCGCAAACAGCAGGCCGACGACGACGATCTTCAAATGGGTCAGGCGATCAGCGCCGTAAATGGAATGATTCATGGACGGCTCCCGTTTTTTTACATCCAACACCTCTCGGCCAATGAACGATGTGACCCCGAACACAGTTCCACGCTTTCAAACAAGCCTATGATTTTAGGCCGCTTTTTGCGATAAATAGCCTCACAAAAGCACCGCTTGCGGCCGCAGTGAGCCGCTGTTGTGTCAAAAGCCGGGAAGCGAAACGCCATGAAAATCACCCGAGTCGAACCGATCTTCATCGCCGTGCCGTACGAGCACGGCGGCCCCAAGCAAATGCGTCCGCTCGGGCCGTGGACACTGATGGAGACGCTATTTGTCCGGGTGGACACCGACGCAGGGATCACCGGCTGGGGTGAGGCATTCGGCTTTGCCGTATCGGCGCTGACCCGCGACGCCATCCTGCGTGCGGTCGAGCCACTATGCGTCGGCCGCGAGTTCACCGACGTCCCGTCTTTCATGACGGACTTGCAGCGCAAGCTGCACGCCATGGGCCGCCACGGACCGGTTAGCTATGCCCTCGCCGGCATCGACATGGCGCTCTGGGACATCGTCGGCAAAGCGCAGGGTGTCCCGGTGCACAAGCTGCTCGGCGGCGCGACGCGCGATCGGATTCCGACCTACGCGAGCCTGATGCGATACGGCAAACCGGATCTCGTCGCCAAATACACCGAGGAAGCCGTGTCGCGCGGCTACACTTCGATCAAGCTCCACGAACATACCGTCGAGACGATCGCGCCCGGCCGCAAGGCTGCCGGCCCGGACATCGCGATCATGGTGGACTGTAATTGCGCCTGGCAGCCTGACGAGGCGCTGGAAATGGCGCACAAACTCAAGCCTTACAATCTCACCTGGCTTGAGGAACCGGTCGATCCGGTCGACGACTACGACACCATGGCGCGCATGCGCCGCGAAACCGGGATGGCAATTGCGGCTGGCGAAAACATCGGCCACGCCATGGAAGCTCGCCAGGCGATGGAAATGGGCGCGCTCGATATCTTTCAGCCGAGCGTCGCCAAAATCGGCGGCATCGTCGCCATGCGCAAAGCGATCGACGTCGCCAAAAGACACGGTGTGCGCGTCATGCCGCACTCCCCTTATTTCGGTCCCGGCCTCATCGCGACGCTCCACGTTATTGCGGCCTGCTTGCCGGATTCGATGTGCGAACGGTTCTACTGCACGCTCGAAGCGACGCCGCTCGGCGACGCCATCGACGCGCGCGACGGCCACATGAAAGTGCCGCAAGGACCGGGACTTGGAATCAACGTCGATGAGAGCGTGATCGCCCGCTACCGCGTAGCGTAGGGGCGACGGTCCTATTCGACCCTGATATGCGCTTCCTCGATGATCGGTCCCCACAGTTTCACGTCGCCCGCGTTCTTGGCGGCCAGCTGTTCGGGGGTCGAGCCTTGCGCCAGTACGCCGAGCGGTTCGAATTTCTGCTTCACCGCCGGATCGGCCAGGATCGCAACCATGTCGGTATTGATCTTTTTGATGACATCAGCCGGAGTCTTGGCCGGAGCGTAAAGCGCATACCAGGACGATACGTCGTAACCAGACACACCGCATTCGACGACCGTCCGTAGTTCGGGCGCGCCCGGAAACCGCGTCGCCGTGGTCACTGCAAGTCCGCGCAACTGACCAGATTTCACCGGCTGCAACAGCGAGCCGGTGGTGTTGAACATCAGATCGACACGGCCGGTCATCAGGTCGGTCATCAGCCCGTCGGTCATGCCGCGATACGGCACGTGGGTCATCTCGAGGCCGGTCATATGCTTGAACAACTCGCCGGAGAGATGCGGCACCGTGCCGACGCCGGGCGACGCCCAGCTCACCTTGCCGGGGTTGGCCTTGGCGTAAGCAATGAAAT
Organism: uncultured Alphaproteobacteria bacterium; assembly: GCA_963807565.1. Taxonomy (GTDB): domain Bacteria; phylum Pseudomonadota; class Alphaproteobacteria; order Rhizobiales; family Xanthobacteraceae; genus BOG-931. Next base: position 129,589 of record CAWECH010000026.1, read on the forward strand.
CCTCAAGCTTGTTGAACTGGGAATTGTTGGCGACCGCGATGATGTTCGGATAGGTGCCGATCAGCGAGACGGGCGCGAGGTCCGCCACCGGATCGAACGTCAGCGTCGAGAACAGGAAGCGGTTTACTTCCGGCGATCCGGGCGCGACCAGAAGCGTATAGCCGTCCGGCGTTGCTTTGGTCGCCGCATCCATGGCCAGTCGCGCTCCGGCGCCGGGCTTGTTCTCAACGATAGTCTGCTGCTTCCAGTAGTTCGACAGGCCCTCGGATACGACGCGGGTCGCAAGGTCGGCGCCACCGCCCGGCGGAAAGCCTACCAGCAAGCGCACTACCCGATTTGGATAGCTTTGCGCAAAAACTGTTCGCGTGGAGCCGGCGAGCGCGGCCGCCCCGGTCAGCTGCAAAAATCGGCGACGTTGTAATTTCATTTTGTCCCCTCGCGTGCGCGGCCCGGGCAGCGCCCGAAAGCGGCCACGCATCGTCGTCCCCCCATGACGTCTTCTCTAACGTCATCAGGCTATATGAAGGGGGTGACCGCGCGAAAGGGGTAAACAACGCTGCGGTGTCGCAGCGCTTTATTCAGGCTCGATTTTTGCTGCCTTGACCGCCTCGGCGTAACGCTCCGCTTCGGCGTGCAGGAAGGCCGAAAAGTCCTCGGGCGACATATCGGTCGGCTCATAGCCGGCCTTCACGATGGCGTCGCGGGCCGCCGGCTCCTTCAGTGCCGCGCGTATCGTCTTGTTGAGACGCGCGATGATTTCCGGCGGCGTTTTTGCCGGCGCAAACCAGCCTTCCCAGGAGCCTTCGATATCAAAGGTCGGCAAGGTCTCGCGGACCGGAGGGACATTCGGCAGTTGCTCCAGCGGCTCCTTGCCGGAAAAACCAAGCGCCCTTAATTGGCCGCTCGCCACATAGCTCCACGCCGACGGCGAAACAAAGCCCATGTCGATCGTGCCGGACAGTAGCGCGGTGATGATCGGCGCCGCGCCCTTGAACGGGATATGCTCCATATCGATGCCGGCTTTCTCGGCGAACAGCGCGGCTGCGAGATGCAGCGTGTTGCCGATGCCGGCAGAGCCGTACAGCAGCCGGTGAGTCTTGCCGTATTCGATCAGCTCTTTCACCGAATTCGCCGGCAGGCCCGGCCGCACCATCAGGATATATCCGGCGCTCAGCCCGCAATTCGCAACCGGCGCAAAATCCTTGAAGATATCGAATGGCAGCTTCTTCTTGATGCTCGGATTGATCACGAAGGCCGGCGGTGTATCGAGCAGCGTGTAACCATCCGCATCCGCAGAAGCCACCGCCTGCATGCCGATAATGCCGTTGGCTCCGCCGCGATTTTCCACGATGACCGATTGGCCAAGCGGCTTCTGAATGGCCGCGGCGACAATGCGCGTCACCACGTCCGGCGCACCGCCCGGCTCGAATGGCACGATGACGCGGATCGGGCGCGAGGGATAATCATCCGCCTGCGCCATCGGGACAGCGGCGCAAGCCGCCAGCAATACAAGCGCAAACCGAAACGTCACTTCCTTGAGCAAAGGCACTGAGCAATCCCCTCAATGGCGTCCCAACGTCAGGTTACGCCAATTACTTCATCGAGCCACTTTGTTACGGCCGCGACATTTGCTAGCACGAGCACGTCATCTTGGGAGGATAGTCATGGGCAAGCGTGTCATGCGCAAATGGCCCTTCGTGCCACTTAGCCTGCTGGCTGCGTTGATTGCAACTGGCGCGCACGCACAATCGACGGGCGCATTCGCCGGCAAAGTCGTGACGATGTATATCGGCTTTGGCCCTGGCGGCGGATATGACATGTGGGCGCGGGTCGTGGCCGCGCATCTCGGTAAGCACCTGCCCGGCAATCCGACGATCAAACCCGAGAATATGCAGGGCGGCGGCAGCTATCGCGCCACCGGCTTCATCTACAACGTAGCGCCGAAGGACGGCACAGCCATCGCTGCGATCGCCCGCGACGCGGCGTTGGGGCCGCTGACCGGCGAGCCCGGAGCGCAATTCGACGCCACCAAGCTCGCTTATCTCGGCACCCCCGCGACCGAGACCAACGTCTGCATCGCCTATAACACCGCGGCGGTGAAAACCGCGCACGACCTGACCGAGAAGGAATTGATTGTCGGCGACACCGGACCCGGCACCGGCACCTACTCTTACCCCGTGGCGCTCAATGCCATCCTCGGCATGAAGTTCAAACGGGTCGGCGGCTATCAATCCTCAGCCGACGTTTTCCTCGCCATGGAGCGCGGCGAAGTCCAGGGCATCTGCGAGAGCCTCGACAGTGTCATGGTCCGCCGCCCGGACTGGATTTCAAGCGGTACGGTCTCGGTGCTGTTTCAGGGCGGCCTCAAGCCGAACCCTTTACTTAAAGATGTGCCGTTCGTTGTCGATCTGGCGCAAAACCCCGAAGACAAGCAGGCCATCGAATTTCTTTACGCCGGCCAGGGCGTCGGGCGGCCTTACATTGCACCACCCGGCCTGCCCCCTGAACGGCTTAAAATGTTGCGCGACGCTTTCGATGCAACGATGCAGGATCCCGAATTCATCGCCGAGACTAATACGCGCAAGCTCGCGCTCGAACCCGAGAATGGCGTTCAGCTTCAGGCCTTGATCGAAAAGACTTACGCAACGCCGCGGCCGATCATCGACCGGATCGCGAAGCTGATCCACTAGACCATGATCCGGAAAAGCATGCCCTCGGCTCGCCCCGTGGGTGACCGCCAGTTTTCCGAAAAGATCATGCTCCGCTAAAATGCTTTCGGTCGCCGGATCATCCGCGCTTCGCGCAGGAACAGGAACAGCCCCGTCGCGACGACGATGGCAGAACCGATCAGAAGGCTCGGGGTCGGCACATCGCCCCAGACGAAGAATCCGATCACCAGCGACCACACCAGCATCAGATAGTAGAACGGCGTCACCGCCGCAGCCGGGGCAAGATGCAGCGCTCTGGTCCAGCACCATTGTCCTATCGCATTGGTAAAGCCGGTGCCGAACATCAGCGCAGCGTGAAGCGGCGTCGGCCACTGCCAGCCGAAGAACAACAAAAAGCTGTGAAAGAAGGTGAGCACCGAAAGCTGCCAGATCACCAGGGTATTGGCTGACTTCTGTTCTGGCCATCCCCCGAACGGCAATCGTAACCGTTCCGTACATCACGGCGTTGATCAGCGCGAAGACCGCCCCGATCGTCAGTGAATTGGCGCCGGGATCGGTAACGATGAGAACGCCGACAAAGCCGATCAGCAAAGCGCTGCCGCGGACCCAGCCCGCGCGCTCGCCGAGCCAGAAGATGGACACCACCGCGGCAAATAGCGGCGCGGAAAAGCTGATCGCCATGGCCCCGGCAAGCGGCATCAAGCTGAATGCGACCAGCAGACAGAGCTGTGAGATCGTCTGCGACATTCCACGCAGAAGGTGGTCGCGCGGCCGCTTGGTTGCGTAAACCGACAGTCCGCTCACCGGCAGGATCAGCGCAGCGGCTGTGATCAGCGACGACAGCGAACGCGTAAATATGGTCTCGCCGATCGGATAGATATCGACCAGCCACTTGCTCGCCGCAGATGCGCTCGCGAACAGAATCGTCGCGACGATCATCAGGATGATGCCGCGCGGGACATTCTCGGTGCGGCCGACAACCGGTTTGAGATCGCCCTGCCCGGCCGCTGTTGCGCCGGCGGCATCGGCTGTCTTGTCGCCCGAGAAGTCGTTCATTCCTGACCGCGGTTCTGCGTCATTATCTGGTTCGCACGAGCAAACTTATATCAATCATCGACGCGTCATGGCCGGGCTTGTCCCGGCCATCCACGTCTTACTTGTGCGCCCAAGACGTGGATGCCCGGCGCAAGGCCGGCATGACAGGGTGAAGAGATTCTGGCCAAGGCAACAGCAAAACGCTGGCGGAGCCACTCTCGCCCCGCCGCAGACGTCGTTGCCGTGCAAATCGCAGATTAGCGGTGATGCTTGCGCAGATACTCGTGCAGCGACGCCATGCCGGTTTCGTGCAGCAGATTCTTGAGCATCATGTCCTTGCGCCGGCCCTTGGCGAAGCCAGGTCCGTATTCCTTGCGCAGCGCGGCGACGCGGGTGTTGCCGTGCTTCTTGTCAATGCGCCCACTCTTGTCGCGATGGCGACCGTCGAGGCCCCGTCTGGACTTTGCCATGCTTCCCTCCTGCAGCGATGTTGAAGTGCAATCCATACTTGCAAACTGGCGCGCTCAATGAGCGCATCCCATTTTGCATTATTTTCCACGGATCGAATAGCGTCTCGGCATGGATGCCCTGTCGGGAAAGCTCTGTTGCTAAGACCAGTTTTTGCTACTCTCCCCGGCAAAGATAATTCAGGGAGGCGACATCATGGCTCAGGCTTCAGTTATTCTCGCCCGCGTAGCCGCGCTCAGCTGCAATTTGCGCGCTCGCGCTGTCGCTATTTGCATTGACCAAAGCGCACGCTCAAGGCCTACCACCGCTTGCCAAGACTCTGAAGCCAGCCGAAACCGCGCTGATCCTGGTCGATTACCAATACCCCTTCACAAATCCAGCCGGCGGCAATTACCGCCCGGTGAAGGACCAGATCGAAAACGGACACATCCTCGACAAGACCATGGACCTGGTCAAAAAAGCCCGTCAGCTCGGCGTCTGGGTCATCCACGTCACCGAGGGCTATAGCGACGACTTCCGCGAGATCGACGCCACCAATCCCGGCGGATTCCATCGCGCGCAAATTCTGCGGCAGGCGTGGAAAACCGGCACGCCGGAAGCGGCCTACTATCCGCCACTGGTCCCCGGCCCCAACGACAAAGACCTGTTCCTGCCGCCGCGCATTCAGACGTCGGCGTTCGGCGGAACCGGTCTCGACCAAATCCTCCGCTCACGCGGCATCAAGAATATCGCCGTCGCCGGATTTACCAGCGAGGTCTGCGTGTATGCGACGGTCACGTCGGGGTACGACCTCGGCTACCACGTTTATGCACTGAAAGACGTGATGGCGGCGTATCGCCCGGAACTGGTCGAACTGATGATCAAGAACACTTATCCGATGTGGTCGAAAGTCATCGGCAACGACGACTTCGTCGCGATGCTGAGCCAGGAAGCCGAGGTCTCGACGCGTTAGTCTCGCGAGGAACGCTGGCCAAACCAAAAAGGACCGTTTAGCCGAAATATGGTTTGAGCAGAGTTACAATTACGCTCAACAGGACGAGCACGACGAAGCTCCAAAATATGCGGCCCCACGCTTGATGGCCGCGATCGTATAGAGGCGGTTTATTGGATTTTCCGTTCATCAAGCGACTGCCAATTGGATATTTTCAGAGAGCACAGAAACCTCACCCCAAGATAATTAATTACTAGCCTTACAACGCGCACCACGCTTGGAACTGGAATTCTGTAACGCCGTCGAGAGGCGCTGCAGAAAGCTTGTTACACGAAGCCGCGGGCCGCGAGTTCACGCCCTTAACCGCGAAGAAAGCGATACCTCTTCGCTCACGCCAATTTCGCCATGGGCGTCCGCGCTCCTCCCCGCACAAGATCGACGAGATCGAGAGGCTCGGCCGGCTCCGCGTCGCCGCGCCAAGCAACATGCTGGTCCGGGCGCGCCAGGACGAGTTTGTGCCGATGGAGTTCCGATGCCTCATGGGATCTCACGTCGAGAACAGCAAGGGGAAGACCGCGCTGCGCGGCCGCGGTCACGATGCCATCGACACGTACGGTGGGATCGAGGCGCAGGAGCGTATAATCCGGTCCCATCGCGTCGTAGAGCGAGCGCCGTCCTTCCATCCAGACGTGCGGCACGCGGCAGCCGGGCACCGTGGTCGAGGTGAATGTGCCCATCGTATAGGAAGGTGCCTGCTCCCTGTCGTAGGCGATGATCGGCGATCGATCATAGAAGTAGCCGAAGTTGAGGCCGCCGCAGCATTGCTGCTCTACGTCGAGCGCGTAAGCGAACTGTCCGGCGGCGGCGCGCGCGGCCTCGCCGGTCGCATCCAGCCGCTCGATTTCCGGCGATAACTCGTTGCGCTGCATCATCACCTTCTGTCCAACGTCGGAGATGAGGCGCGAGGCCTGGTCTGTGATCGGCTGGCGCTCTGCTTGGTAAGCGTCGAGAATCTCGGGTGTGGCCCAACCGTGCAGGACGCCGGCGAGCTTCCAGGCGAGGTTAGCCGCGTCCGCGATACCGGCACTCATGCCGAAGCCCCCAAGCGGCATCCAAACGTGTGCGGCGTCGCCGCAGATGAACACACGCCGGTCGAAAAACTTGGTCGCGACGAGCCGGCGGGCGATCCAATCCTCGGAGGACAAGAGTTCGTACTTGAAGTCAGACCCGACACCGAGAATCGAGCGGATCACCCAGTCGCGATCGAGGTGATCCAGCCTAGTTTCTCCGGGATAGGAGAAATTCTGGATGTTCCAGGTCTCTCGTCCGTCGACGGCCATCGTCACGCCACATCGGCGCGGATTGAGAGAGAAGTAGAGCCAGGCCGGATTACCGGACAGCAGGCTCCTGAGCTGTGGTGCCCGGACGTAGAACGATTGCGCATACTGCAGAACCGGATTGCCGACAAACTCGGAGCCGATCGACTTGCGCACCAACGAAGTCGCCCCGTCGCATCCAACGAGGTAGTCACATTCGATCGTTGAGCGCGTGCCGCCATCGAGGTCAACGGCGCTCGCGGTCACGCCCTGCTCGCCCTGGGCGAGGTCCTTGATCTCGGTACGATGCAGGATGCGGATCCGCGGCTGCTCCGCAGCATGCGCGAATAGCACCGGCTCGAAGAATTTCTGATTGCAGCGATGTGTGTGCTCGGGTGTTGGCCAGATCGTGTCCGGTCCGGCTGCTGCAGGCGTGCCACGCGCGCCGCGCGCCGGAATGAGTACGCGCGAGAGCTCGATGCCGGTAACACTCGTCGCCGAGACGATATCGTTGGCATAGTCCGCGGGCAGCCCGATGCCGCGCAGCTTGTTGGCCAGGCCGAGCCGCCGGAATATCTCCATGGAGCGGGCGCCGATCTGACCGCACTTCGCATTCGGCGGATCATTGGGAGGGCGGCGCTCGGCGACGACGACATCGATCCCACGCCACGCCAAATCCATGGCCAGCGTCAGCCCCACCGGGCCAGCGCCGACGATCAGTACCCTGGTCCTCATACCACCAACCCTGGCGCGCTCGGAGAGATTCGAACTCCCGACCCTCAGATTCGAAGTCTGATGCTCTATCCAGCTGAGCTACGAGCGCGTTGGCCGCACAATAGCCAGTTCGCGGCAAAAGTCACCGCGCTTTGCACCTGCGCTATTGCAGGTGAAACATGATGAGCTGGTCGGTGGTATCGCCGCCGCCGGGATTAAGATTGCCGCCGACGAAATAGGCATTGTCGCCGATAACGCCGCCGCCGAAGCCGTGCCGGCCGTGCGGCATCGGCGCCAGCGTCGTCCACTTATCGGTCTTGGGATCGTAGCCTTCGTTTTCCGGAAACGTATGGTCCGGCGGCAACTCGCCGCCGAGCACCAGGATCAGGCCGTGATAGTAAGTCCCGGCCAGTCCGCTGCGCGGCGTCGGCATCGGTGCGCCGGGAAACCATTTGTCGGTCGCCGGATCGTAGATCTCGTGCAGGCCGGTGCGTTCGACCGGCGACTTGAAGCGGCCGCCGATGGCGTGGATTTTTCCTTCAGCGGCGACGACGACCAGATGATCGCGCGGCGACGGCAGCGGCGCTGCGTCGCTCCATTTTCCGGTTTGCGGATCGTAGACCTCGTGCGTGCCGACCACGACGCCATCGAGGCCGCGCCCGCCGATAACGTGAATTTTGCCGTCGATGGTGGCCGCGCCCGCAGAACCACGCGGCCCCTTCATCGGCGGCAGTGTTTTCCAGGTGTCGCTCGCCGGATCATATTCAAAAGCGCCGGTGCCCGCGCCTTTGTGCACCGAACCGACAAAGCCGCCGAACGCATAGATCTTGTTGCCCGCAACAGCGACGGCAAGATGGTCACGCCCGTCGGGCAACGGCGCGCGCGGACGCCACGTGTCGGCCGCCGCGTCGTATTCATCGTGATACGTCCCGGCGACGCCGTTCACCGAACCGCCGATGGCATGCAGCTTGCCGTCGTAAGCAACCGCCGCGACCTCCGCGCGCACGGCCGGAAGCGGCGCTTTCATGGTCCAGGTTCCAGGTGGCGATGATTGCCCGTTCACCGGTGCAATTGAGGCCGCAATCCAGACGGCGGCCGCGAAGCCCTGCGGCAGCGGTCAAAACGGTTTTCGATACAGCAAATGATTTTTTCGCCACAGCCGACCTCTCCCGGAGTTTCTTAAATTGGAATGGCAATTTCGCTGAAAACCTGGCGAAAGACAAAGGAACTTCGGCGAGTTCCGTCCAAGAGGTTCTGGCATGAGATTCCGGCATGAATTTCCAGCTTGGGAGATATGCCATCCTCAAAGTGCGCGGAACTGCGCACCCCGCCTCCTCGTTATCGCTGAAGTGGACGCAAATGGAGGCAGCCACATGTCTAACTACGGTAATTTCGATCAAAACGATCCGTTGCGGCGAGAGCCGCCTTATGATCCGGACGCAAAGGCCATGAATGCCGCCTGGGGCTGGATTGCAGCCGCGGTATTTCTTGTCGTCGTGCTGGCGGTCGCCTTCGGCATCGGTCACGAGCCGGGCGCGATCAACACAGCGTCGAATGATTCAACTCCGCCCGCGGTCCAGCACATGACGCCGCCTGCGGCGCCGACGCCGGGCCCGACCACGACAACTCCGGGCGCGCCGATGCCGATTACCCCGGCTCCAACCGCTCCAGCGCCGAATGGCACCGGGCAGTAACACGTAGCGTTTTGTAACCAGCGTGCGAAAGCTCGACAAAGCGGCCTCGGCTTCAACGCCGGGGCTGCTTCGTTTTATTCGGAAGCGTCCTCAACAACCTCACGCGCGATATCGAGCGGCGCACGGATTACCGTCACGCCGTTGGTTTCGCTCAAGCGCACGATATTGATGGTCCCGGCAAACTCCGGCGAGCCGGAATAATAAGCCGGCACCTTGCCGTTGCCGACGCGCAACGGACGATTCCAGTGGCCGAGCGCAACGTAGTCGGCGCCGGTCGCGGCAATTTCCTCATCACTGATCAGCCATGACGGCCGCGGTCCGTCGCCGTATTGCGGTTTCGGCTCATAATGACCGTGCGCCATCGCGATCAGCCAGCGCGTACGCCGCACGCGAACCGATTCGAACGGGATCATGTCGGCATAATCGTGATGGGCCCGCCCCCAGATTTCGAGCGACAGTTCGGGAAAGTCGATCGCCTCGTCATGGGTAATGCCTAGCACATGCAGGTTTTTGACCGCGGCGAGCGCGCTGTGCCGGTAGACCGCAGTCGCAACCGCAGGATCGTGATTGCCGGGCAGCAGAACGACCGGCAGCGGCGATGCGGCGATCACCTCGGCCGCGCGTTCGACCAGCTGATGCGGTACACGATGATGGTCAAACGTATCGCCGGCCAGCATCACCACGTCTGCGCCGTTCTCGCGCGATGCGGCAAGCACGCAGGCAAGTCCGGTCGTGCCGTCGCCGCCGTGCAGCCGGGCGGTGTAGTCGTGATCGACATGCAGATCGGAGCTATGGACGACGACAACGTCGCGGACTGGGGATTTCAGCATCTACAGCAAAGCTACGCCAATGAAGGCTCAAGCTTTACTGCACACCCACCGTTATTGCCAACAGCACCTAGCCGCTTGCCGGACGGCCCACGCTGCGTCTCGCCTGGCCGAGGAATTTGGCGCCAAGCTCAGGGCCAAGCCGCCAGACCACCTGGTAAACCCGCTCTTTGAAAGAATAGCCGTCTTCCGCCAGCGACAGGACGAATTCGTCGGGCACGTCGAAGCCCTCGACATGCAAGCGCACACCGCCGTCGGAAATGTCGTTGACGATGCAGTCGCGCTGCACGTTGCCAGGGCCGAAATAAATTCTCGCCGGGCGATTGAGCACCCGCCGTTGCGACCTGCGGCGGTTCTCCGGCGAAGGTATCGGAGTCGCCTTTGGTCTGGCTCTTTGGGTGAGCATCGGCATGGCCTCATGTGTCTTGCGGCCGCGCCGTGAACGCGTGGCGGGCCAACCCGGAAACCCCTCGAAGCTGGTTGCCTAAACGGCCCGCATTGCCCCGCAGCTAATAATAAAGTGCAAATTTGCCTCATATTTTCGGAGTTTCAGCGGCTCCCCGGAAAGACCACCTTACCGCTCGAACATTGGATCGATCGGCACCCGGTAACCGTTGGCCAGCCGGTTGGTCTCGTTCGCCATGCCGGTGACCGCCATCAGCTCGCCGAACATCGCTTCGGTCATGCCGGCTTTGCGCGCGGCCGCGCCATGACTGGCGATACAATAGCCGCAGCCATTGGTAACGCTGACCGCAAGATAGACCATCTCTTTGGTCAGCACGTCGAGCTTGCCCGGCGCCATCACTTCCTTGACGCTTTCCCAGGTCCGCTTGAGCGTCGCCGGATCGTGCGCAAGGTATTTCCAGAAATTGTTGACGTCATCGACTTGCCGTGAGCGCTTGATGTCGTCGAACACCGCGCGAACTTCCGGCGCGGCGTCGCGATATTCGATCGGTGTTGCGGGCATAGGTCCCTCCTTCAGATTTAACGACGACGCTATCGCGGCTCAGGCCGCCGCACCACCGGTGCGCCAATTGACCAGAAACACGCCGGTGACGCAGATCGCCATGCCGAGCAGACCCAACAGCGCCAGCCGCTCGCCGAAAAACAACCACGCCATCAGTGCGGTCACCGGCGGCGTCAGATACATCAAGCTGACCACGCGGGTCGCGGCGGAGCGGCGGATCAGAAAATACAGCAGCCACACCGCACTGAACGACAGCAACACCACCAGCCACCCAAGCGCGAACACGAATTGCGGCGTCCAGTGCACGACCCGGGTTTCGAACAGGAACGCAGCAATGATGAACAGCACGTCGGCGGTCAGATATTGCAGGAACAGCGCCGGACGCCAGTCGATGCCGCCACCAAAGCGCTTCTGGTACAGCGTGCCGACAGTGATGCCCGTCAGCGCCAGCGCGGCAAAGGCCCAGGCGATCGGCTTGATATCGCCCGCCGCAACGTTCTCCGCGCACGATCAGGTAGACACCACCAAGCCCGAGAAGGAGACCAAGCCATTGCCGTGGCAACACCCGCTCGCCCAGCCAGCGATTGGCGAGTGTCGAGGTCAGCACCGGTTGCAAGCTCACGATCAGCGCGATCAGCCCGGCCGAGATGCCATTCTCGATCGCGGCAAAAACGCCGCCGAGATAGCAGCCGTGAACCAGCGAGCCGGCAACGGCGCTATGGAAAAATCCCGTACGATCCGGCCATTTCGGCCGCGTCAGCGCGATAACAATCGCGAGCAGTCCGACGGCTGCACCCATACGCAGCGACAGGAACGTCATCGGCTCCGCATAAGGCAGCCCGAATTTGGCGCCGATAAAGCCTGACGCCCACAGCACGACGAAGACGCCCGGCGCGGCAAAAATGGCGATGTCTTCCAGAGAACGCGGCATCATTCCGGCCCGGTATCGATTTAATTCGAATTTTTCTCGATCCAATCACCATCCGGCAAGCAGGATTGCAAGAGCGTCGAACCAATTGCGCCTCTGACGCTTTGGATGAATGCGGAGCTAGGCGGAAAGCACGGCCGCGCGGGGGCGCACATTTCGCTACCGATCCGAATTGGAGAGACGCATGCAACGTCCCATCACGATGCTTATTGCCGACGACTCGCATACCGCCCAGCAGCTTCTCATGGAAGCCGCGCGTGCATCGAAGCTACCGCTGCGATTGAGTATCACCGATAACGGCCGCGACTGTCTCACACTGCTCAACAGCTCGAATATCGACCTCGCGTTCGTGGACGTGCAGATGCCGGAACTTCTGGGCACCGAAGCCGTCTGGTCGGCGCGCAAGCTCGGCATCCAGACTTTCGTGACGATGATGTCGTCGCCTCCGGCAGAAATTGCGGTCAACATGGCGATCAAGCTGCGTGCCTACGAATTCCTGTTCAAGCCGTTTGCGGTCGATGACGTACTGTCGATCATCAAGACCTACGCACGGATTTCCTCGCCGACCAAGGTCCTGATCGTCGACAACTCGACCGCCGTGCGCCAGATCGTGCAGAAGATCCTGCAAGGCAGCGTATTCAATTGCGAGATTACCGAAGCCGCCGACGGTGGGACGGCGCTTGCGCTGTGCCGCAACGGTCATTTCGATGTGGTGTTTCTGGACTGCAACATGCCGGTCCTGAGCGGCCTTGAGACCATGAAGCGGCTTGCGGTTCTTCAGTCATCGCTGAAAGTGGTGATGATTTCCGCCGAGCATGATGCCGCGATCGAGGAAGAAGCCCACCACAGCGGCGCCTGCGCTTTCCTGCATAAGCCGTTCAATTCGCAGGACGTCGATCGGGTGCTGCATTCCGCCTTCGGCCTGCGCTCGCCGAACCTGAAGGTGAATAGCACCGCGCCGAATTTCGACGTCGCCATCGAAGGCAGCACGATCCGCCTCGCGCATCGGCTAACCGGCCACATCTTCGAATATCTGTGGTGCCAGACACCGCCCTATCTCCGCAACGCCATCGTACGGCCAGCAGCACAGTCCATGATCGCGCCCACCAAGGTTGAGGCGGTCGCGGAGAAAACCGCGTTGCTGCAATTGCGAACGGCAAAGCTTCTCGCCGCGGCATAGCGCATTGTGAAGAGCGGCGCGGCAAGGCAGACTTGTTCCCGTCAACAACGGGACGGGCCGAGGCCATGCCGAAGACACCGGACTATTTCGCCGGCAAGACCATCATCATCACTGGCGCCGCGAGCGGTATCGGCCGCGCCACCGCGCTGATCTTCGCCCGTGAGCGCGCCAACGTGGTTTGCGCCGACGTCAACGAAGCCGGCGCACGTGAAACCGCGGACCTGGTCAATGGCAAGGGCAGCCAGGCGCTGGCGCTGAAAGTCGACGTGACCTCGCGCATGCAGGTCGACACCATGGTCACCCGCGCGATCGCCGCCTTCGGGCACGTGCAGTTTCTGTTCAATTCCGCCGGCGCCGCGATCCGCCGCTCCAAATTTCTCGATATCGACGACGACCTGATGAAGAAAACCTTCGACCTCAACGTCAACGGCACGTTCTACGCGATGCAGGCCGTGCTGCCGCACATGCTCAAGAACAAGTTCGGCGTCATCGTCAACATGGCGAGCATGGCGCATCGCCGCGGCGGGCCGGGCTCGTCGGTGCATTACGCCGCCGCCAAAGGCGCGGTCGTATCGATGACGCTTGGCGTCGCCCGCGAATACGCCACACAGGGCATCCGCGCGCTGTCGATTTCGCCCGGCCCGATCCAGACGCCGTTCCAGGACGCCGCGCAATCGTCGCCGGAACTGGTGGCCCGCTTCCTCGACGATGTGCCGATGAAACGCTTCGGCCAGCCGGAAGAAATCGGCGAGCTGGTGCTGTTCATGTGCTCGGACGCGTGCTCCTTCATGACCGCGGACACGGTGTACGTGAACGGCGGCGGCGGCTGGCGCTAGGCGCTCCTCTCCTCCACCATCGTCATCATGTCGCGGGTTCGGGTGACGCCGGACGGCCACGCCTTGTCGTAATCGGCGACCAGCGCCTTGAACGCGTCCGATTTCAGCGCCGCGTCGAGCTTGGCCATTTCGGAGAACTCATAGACCGCATAATGCACGCCGGGATCGGGCTTGCTCCAGAACCGCCAGCTCTTCTCGGCCTTGAAATCGTTGAGCGCCATCGGCAGGTGATGAGCCGAATACCAATGATCGAATTTTTGCCGTAGCGGCTCGTCCACTACCGAGCGCACCATGAAATACGCCTTGGGCATCAGCTCCCTCCCCGCTCAACACTTGCCGGCAACGGTCTCGCGGCCGTCGGTCTCGACCTGGATGCGCAGCGCCTTGGTCAGCAGGCCGTTGGCGTAATAGTTGCCGATCGTATAGGTCAGCTCGACGATCTGCTGCGGCGTGAAGTTCTTTTCCAGCGCCGCAAAGGTCGGGTCGTCGACATCGCCGCCGTGCGTCATCTGCTCGACATATCCGAGGATCGAACGCTCTTTGTCGTCGAACAGCGTCGAGGCCTGCCATTGCGGCAGCGCCGCAATTTGCGCGTCGTTGTAGCTGCACATCTTCATCAGCGGCGTGTGCTGGTTGATCTCGTAAGCCGAGCCGACAATCTGCGCGGTGCGCATGATGGTGAGCTCAATCAGCTTGCGCGGCACCGTCGCATCGAAACGGATCGTGAAGGCCCCCGCCGCCGCCGCGCGGGCGAATTTCGGCGCGTGACCGGTCGCGAGCTGCAAATTGATGACGGCGCCGCCCGCGGCACGGCGCTTTTCAAACATCTCTTGCAGGATCGGATCGAGCGGTTGCGGCAACGGCGGCAGCCGCGACACTTTCTGCTGTTCGACCGGCACGCTTTGCTGAGCGTGCAGTGGCGATGTGACCGCGAATACGAAGACAGTTAGCGCGAAAGCAATTTTACGCATTGGTTCCTCTTGTGACTTGTCACTGCGAGCGGAGCGAAGCAGTCCAGCACTAATGCAAGCGGCCCCTCGATTGCTTCGTCGCTACTGCTCCTCGCAATGACGCTACTCCCCCCTGATCCCCGACGCCTTGATGATCGGCCACCACTTGTCCATTTCCGCTTTCTGGAATTTGGCGAGGCCGTCCGGCATCTGCTGCTCGCGCGCGGCGATGTCGAGGCCGAGCTCAGTGAACCGCCGCCGCACGTCGGGTTCCGCCAATGCCTTGACCATCGCGGTGTTAAGCCGGGTCACGATCTCCGGCGGCGTACCTTTCGGCGCGTAAAGGCCGAACCAGCCGGACAGGTAGTAGCCGGGCACGCCGGCTTCATCGGAGGTCGGGATATCGGGCAGCGACGTCGAACGCGACGGCGACAGGTTGGCGAGCGGCTTGAGCACGCCGGCCTGTATCTGCGGCATCGACACCGCGGCTTGGAGCACCGCGAGATCGACCTGCCCCGACATCATATCGGTCAGCGCCGGGCCCGCGCCGCGATACGGGATGATCAGCACTTTGGTGTCGGTGAGTTTTTGCAGGAGCAGCGCGCCGAGCTGGCCGGATGCGTTCTGGTTGACGAACTTGGCCTCTTCCGGATGCGCCTTGAGCCACGTCACCAGCTCTTTAAGGCTGTTGGCGGCAAAGCCCTTGCGCGCCACCAGCAACTGCGGATTGACCGTCATCAATCCAATCGGCGCGAAATCTTTCTCCAGATCGAAATTGATGTTGTAGATGATCAGGCCGACATGGGTGTCCCACTGGCCGATATCGATGGTGTAGCCGTCGGGCGTCGCGTGCGCCAGGCGCGCCACCGCGATCGTGCCGCCGGCGCCGCCGACATTCTCGACGATGACCGGCTGGCCGAGCGACGCGCCCATCTTGTCGGCCATGATGCGCGCTGCCACGTCGGTCGAACCGCCGGGCGGGAACGGCACCAGAAGCGTGATGGTACGCGACGGGAAATTCTCGGCACGGGCGAAAGGCGCAACGCTTGCTAGCGGCTGCAGCAAGCGCCAGCGCGAGGATGACTTTGCGCATCGGTCAGTTCTGCGGCGGCTGGCCGGGAAGCGCGTAAGCGATGGTCTTCGCCGATTTTTCGCGCAGCGGAATGATCGCCTGATAAGCGGGTGAATTCCACCACGCCTTGAGATCGTCCATGCTGTTGAAAGCGAGGATCACCGTGCTGCCGGCGGGCGGCGTCGAAGCATCCAGCGCCACCGGCGCAGCGCGCGACAGCGTCTTGACGTGATACGGCGCCAGCGTGGCCGGCAGTGCCGCGATGTACTGCTTCCAGCCATCCTGATCGGTGATCTGCACATGCGCGATCAGATAGGCCGGCGTTGCCGCTGTCTGCGCATGCAATGCCGCGCCGCCGATACCGCCTGCGGCCAGCAATATAAAAGCGGCCATCCAATTCCTGAGCATCGCCTCGCCTCCCTTTTGTTATGCAGCGATCATACGCGCGCGATGTGACGGTTGACAGCACAGTCACATCAATTCTCGATCTTGATATTCCCCGCCTTGGCCACCGCGCGCCATTTTTCCAGATCCTTGACGATGAAGTCGCGATAGTCGTCGCCAATCAGCGGCAGGACTTCGTAGCCCAGCGCGAACAGGTGGTCGGTGAAGGCCGCATCACTCATCATGTCGCTCAGGGCGCGTCGCAAGCGGGCAACAATCTGGGCCTGGGTCTTCGCCGGAGCCAACAGGCCATAGCTGACAACCGCGCTGCCGTTCACGCCAACTTCCTTCAGCGTCGGCACATCGGGGAGGACGCGTGAGCGCGTCTCGCCGGTCAGCGCCAGGGCGCGCATGCTGCCAGCGTCGATAAACGGCTTGCCCTGAACGGGCGTTACGAGGCCGACATCAACCTGCCCGGCCACCAGCGCGTTGGCGGCGGGAGCGAGCCCGGCGAAAGGCACCTGGATCATCTGGATGCCGGCTCCAGCGGCAATCATCGCGATCGCCAAATGCGGCGCGCTACCAAGTCCTGCTGTGCCGTAGTTCAAACGGCCCGGATTGCTTTTTGCGTAAGCGACCAGATCGGCAAAGGTCTTGAAGTCCCAGTGCGACGAAACCGAGAGCACATAAGGCGTCTGGGCAATACTGCCGATGAAGGCAAAGTCTTCCGGCACCTTGTACGGCAACGACGGCTTGACGGCCGGCAGCACCGAGAGGCCGTCTGCGACGGTCCATAACAGCGTGTATCCGTCCGGCTCGGCCTTGGCGACGAAATCCGTGCCGAGTTGCGCCGCCGCACCCGGCTTGTTTTCGACGATGAATTGCTGGCCGAGACGCTTGCCAAGTTCATCGGCAACAATGCGGCCGGAGACATCGGTACCTGCGCCGGCCGCGAACGGGATGATCACTTTCACCGGACGCGCCGGATAATCTTCCGCTGCGGCACACGATGCCCACAAGCCGATCAGGGCGAACCAGATCGCGCGGGTTCGCATGGCGTCAGTGCCAATGCGCAAAGCAGAGGCCTACGCCGGTCAGCGCATGAGACCGGTAGCCCGGCACGTAAGTGATCCAGTCGAGATTGAGGTGCTGCACGGCGCCCGCCGTCGCGATCCAGTTTCTGATCTCCGATGAACCGCTGACCAGCTTGTTGGGCGGAAGCGCCTTGAGCGCGGGATAGTCTTTCCGCTCCAGGGCGGTCACCACCGCGCGGTCGAGATCCTCGTTGACGAGAAAGTGGCTGAGCCCGCCCGAGGCGAGAATGCCGACGCGGATGTTCTCGGGGTACGCCTCAACCAGTTCACGGATCGCGACGCCGAGATCGAAGCATCGCCGCGGGCTCGGCTGATTAGGCGGATAATAGGTGTTGAGGATCACCGGCACGATCGGAATCGGCCGCTTGGGCATGAAGCGGCGATGGATGAACGAATACGCGTGTCCCTCGAACTGCTCACCAACCAGCGCCTTCATCGCGGTGATATCGAAATCGCGCGCCATCAAACCTTTGATGATCGAGGTCGCGAGCGCGGAGTGGCAGGGATAGTGCCGATCCTCCTTCTCTTCCATTCGTTTGCGCTGATCCTGCAGGTACCAGTCCGGCGCCGGATCCTGCGGTGCGGCGGCATTGCGAATGGTGTCGCCGTAATAAATCGCGATCGCCGGACGAATGTCGTCCTTGAACACTTCACGCTGATCGTCGCCGATGATCACCAGCACATCGACACCGGAGGCCGCGATATCACGTTCGAGCCGCTCCATGGCGTCCATGGTCGCGCGATGCCGCTCGGCTTGTGCGTCGCTGGTCACTTTCGCCGCCGCGTCGGCAGGAAGCGTCTTCAGCAATTCGTCGAACGTGCGGGGAACGCCGTCGAAGTCGTTGATGGGAGCGCGGCGGTCGACGCGATCGAACATCTCCTGCCAGTGCTCAACCGAAGACACCAGCATCGTTGAATGCGATGTGCCGAACGCGGCCACGACTTGCGCCATTGGACAATTCACTCCCTGTTTTTTCCGATGGTAGGGGGCGAGTGTGAACACCGTCAACGGCAGTTCGGACGCATGAGCGATCTCGTTCTCGCGATGCATTGGCATCCGCGGAGGCGTGACGCATGGCGATGGCTTTGCCTCTCACGAGGCAGTCCCTTTTTGCCTCCCCCGATAACGAGGGAAGCGGAGCACCGATTGGTGCAGGGGGTCGAGAACTGCGCCTGTTACCAGGTACAGCCCCGGTCCGTGTTACGGGACCGGTCACCTTTCGGTGCTCCACTATGCGGATTGACCGGACTTTCGTCCTGCCCCGGCCCGGGCCAGCGCTTCCTGGAATCACCGGATACAAACGGGAGGTCTGCACTCCCTCTCCGGTGCCAGTGCAGCCAGCACCTGGCAGTCCGAACACATGCCGGACGGGCATGATGCCCAGGCCGTCCGCAAACAAGAGCGACGAACTCTCATCCGCAGAACCCGCGCCCGCTCCGCCAAAAGCCGTCTCTGCGCAGATGACGTCCCTCACGAGCGAGTGGATTATAGGTAGTCAATAATATTACTATTGTCAATGGTATAGAGACAATAATTTGGGCGCAATTTCCGCCGTTTTTCCATCATCACTTGTCCGAGAGCGCGGATGATCCAGCGGCCACCGAGGTTCGTAGCGCTGTTACACGCACCGGAGAAAAAGAATGAAAAAAGCAATCGCTTCAGTCGCACTCGGTCTTCTCGTCCTCTCGTCAGCCGCTGCCGACGCCCGCGTTCACCAGCGCATGCACAGGCCAGCCGCAACAGCCCAACCGCAACACGTGGCCTGCACGATATTGGGATGCCAGCCCATTCCCTCGGCCTGCATACCGAAGGAGGAGCACAGCTTCAGCGGCATCCCGACCGGGTTCGACACCATTGTTTGCCCGCCCGGCGTCTGGCCTTTCTAGACACGAAAGACCGCGCGACGGAACTTTGCTAAGGCGTCACGATCGCCCTGCCCGCGATCGCGGCAAGCACATCGCGCTTGCCGCCTTCACGGCGCGCGGCATCGTCCGCCATCACGCGGTACACCATGCTCTGCAAGTCTTTAAGGTCATAGGAGATGCCATAGAGCATGAGCAGGCTGCGGGCCGCGGAGAAGCGAACCAGCGCTTCCTCATCATCGAGCGCCTTGATCAGCGCCGCCGCAGCTTCCGGCGTGTGCATGACGCCGAGCGCGTCTGCCGCTTCCTGGCGATGCATCCAGTAATAACCTGAAGCCAGCACATCGATCGACGCAGCCTGCCATTGCGGTTGCGGATCGATCAGCCACAAGCGCGGCGGACAGAAACACCAGCCCGAGCGCATTATATTCGGGCAGAGCGTTCGCATCGCGCATCGCCGCGGCACGCTCTTTCAGCTCCTCTTCAAACAACTCCTTCAGGCGCGGCTCGGCCCTTTTCGATCGCAGGATGCCAAGCCCGATCACGCCGCGCGAGTCCGGCAGGAACGCGATCAGCATTTCTTCGGCTCGGGCACGCTCATCGCCCTGGAGCGAGGCCAGCGATGCGGTATCGAGCGCATCCTGCGCGGATTTCGGATCTTCAAAGAAGCTGTATTTGAAACGCTCGAAAGCTGCGGACATTTGTGGCTCGGCGGCGTGGAGTGAGGTGACGGAAAGACCGACCAGAACCAACAGGAGTGCGGCCAGCTTCACGGGCATACTCGGCTTTAGTCGTTAGAAGTGACGGAACGGTTCGCCACTAACGCCGTCATGGCCGGGCTTGTCCCGGCCATCCACGTCTTTCAGTCGAAGAAAGTCGTGGATACCCGGTACGAAGCCGGGCATGACGATGATTGAAAGTCGTGAGCTGCCTACGAAAGCGCGCCGCGCAGCACCACGTAACCGACAAGGCAAACGCCGATCATCAGCCACAGATGCTTGTTGGCAAGAAGGCCGGAAACCTTGCTGGACGTGGTGTAGGACAAGCCGGTACCCGGCAACCCCACTGTCGTGCGCGCGCCGCGGTCGCTGACGGTTTCCCAGGCGCCGTGCGTGCCTACAGAAACGCTCGGCCCGCTCCTGCTGACATTGAGCTTGAGCCACGGAAAGATGTTCAGCGAACGCCGGAATCGTAACCCCATACCGGCAGTTATCGCGTGCAATCCTTTGCCAATTCGTTACCGCGCAAAAGCGCGTGACGCATCCGCCGCGGCGCGTCAATGTCCGATTTGTAATCCGACTTCGTGAACGAGGGAGTTCATGGCCCGCGACCAATTGATGAACACCACCGAAGAGGTTTTACCATGAAGCGCATCACGCTCGTTACAGCGTTGCTCCTCGGCGGCATTGCTGCCGCACAGGCCGACGTATCGACTTACGCCCCGACACGCCGCGGCGGAGATACCGACTTGGCGGCGGCAACCGCTTATTGCGACCAACGCCTCGGCCCGGTGATGAATGGCGAGGCGACGCCTGCCGGCTACAAGAAGTGCATGGCGAGTTACGGCTGGCGCTATCTGAGTACTGCGCGCGAGCACACCTGGATCGATCCCGATACCGGCGATACCTGCCACGACATTCTTGGCGGCCTTGGATCGTCGTGCGGAAATTTCTGATCGGGCGCAATCACACTTCAACGTCGCCTAGAGCTAGACAATGTTGACTCTGATCGAGGATCGGCTTGGGCATGTGCCCATCCTTGTGAAGGCGTTGGGCACAAGTATGTCATCACAAGCAGGTTGCAGCCGTCATGCCCGGCCATAGCCGTTCGAAGAACGGCGTCGCTTCGCTCGCCTATGTGCCGGGCATCCACGTCTTTTGCGCCGAAGAAAGACGTGGATGGCCGGGACAAGCCCGGCCATGACGAGACGTCACCTCTGCGACCCACGACTGTCGCAGCGCAAACCAATGCACTGCTGGACTCACTTGCACGTTTGCCGTCCAATACTGTCGCGCAACGTTCCGGCAAACAACGCAACGACAAAAATTGTTCCGGGCCGCGATAGGGAGAGACCATGCAGGGCAGCATCTCCGCCATCCCCGTTGCATTCACGGTCTTGCTTGGTTTGCTTTCACCGTCGCTCGCGCAGGACGCACCGTATCCGAACCACCCGGTGCGGCTCTTGGTGTCCTCTGCCCCCGGCGGCAACCCTGACATTCTTGGACGGCTGCTCGCCGAGCGGATGAGCCGCGATCTCGGACAAGCCTTCGTCGTCGAAAACGTGCAAGGCGCGGGAACCGCCATGGTCGCGCTGACGACAGCGAAAGCGGCGCCCGATGGCTATACCTTGATGCTCGGCGACACCGGCAACATGGCGATCATCCCCGCGCTCAATCCGAACATCGGCTACGATCCGGTCAAGGATTTCACGCCGATCACCGCGCTTGCCGCGGTGCCGACCATCCTCGTCTCCAATCCGCAGCTCAAGGCAAAGACGCTGTCCGACTTCATCGCGCTCGCCAAGGCGGAGCCCGGCAAGATCACTTACGGTTCGGGCGGCGTTGGATCGATCCATCATCTGACCATGGCGATCTTCGCCGATCAGACCGGCATCGATGTTCTTCATGTCCCCTATCGCGCCGGCACGGCGATGGTGAACGGCCTGCTCACCGGCGAAATCCAGGTCGGCTGGTCCGGCATTCCCAACGTCATTTCCGGTATCGGCAGCGGCCAGTTGCGCGGCTATTGCATCAGCGTCCTGCAACGATCGCCATCGGAGCCCGACATTCCGACCTGCGATGAGCTCGGCATCAAGGGTTTCGACGCGGCCGCGGTGTTGGGATTTTACGGGCCGGCCGGACTCGCGCCGGACATCGTGAAGCGTCTTGCCGCCGAGGCCGCAAAGATCATGCGCGAACCGGCCATGACAGCGCGCATGGATCAGCTCGGTATGCTGATGCGGGAGAACGGCACCGCAAACTATGTCGAATTTCGCAAGCAGGACGCCGAGCGCTACGCCAACATCGTTCACAAGCTCAATTTGCACCTCAACTGAACGGGACAACAACCGAATGCCAGTAAGCACTGTCGAAAACCTGAACCTGCTTCGTGTCGATCAGGTCGGAAGCCTGGTGGTGCCGGCGGACCTGGCAGCAGCGTCGGACCGCCGCCTACGCGGCGAGATGTCTGAAAGCGAATTGCGCGAGCTTGAGGACAAGGCGATCCGCGCAGTGATGCGCAAGCAGCAACAAGTCGGCCTGCCGATCCTGACCGACGGCGAATTCCGCCGCCGCAATTTTCAGGACAGTTTCGGCAATGCCGTTTCGGGCTACGACACGCCTTCGCTGACCGGCGCTGGCTTTCGCGACCCCTCGACCTGGCGCGACCCGAACAAGCCGGGCAGCCGCACCGAGCCGAATTACGAGGCCCAGGGCCCGGCGATCGCCACGCGGCGCGCCACCACCGAGCGGCTGAAGCTGAAGAAGAACGTCGTGCTCGATGAATACAAGGCCGCCGCCGCGATGACTGAGCGCCCGGTGAAAGTGTCGCTGATCGGACCGGACCGCATCGCGCAGCGCTTCGCCTGGGAGAAATCAAAGGCGGTCTACAGCGGCATCGACGAATTCATCGCCGACGTGGTCGCGATCCAGCGCAAGATGATCCAGGAACTGGTCGACGCCGGCTGCCGCTATGTGCACATGGATGCCCCGGGTTTCACCGCTTACGTCGACAAGACTTCGCTCGAACGCATGAAGGCGCGCGGCGAGGATCCGGAGCAGAACCTCGATCGCGCCATCAAGGCCGAGAACGCGGTGATCGAGGGTTTTCCCGGCGTGACCTTCGGCCTGCACATCTGCCGCGGCAATCCGCGCGGCGTCGATGCCGGCGGCAAGGTGCAGGCGCAATGGCACCGCGAGGGTCACTACGACAGCATCGCGGAAAAGCTGTTCGGCCAGTTGAAGCACCAGCGGCTGCTTTTGGAATACGACAGCGAGCGCGCCGGCAGCTTCGATGTGCTGCGCTTCGTCCGCAAAGGCACCGTCGCCGTGCTCGGCGTGGTGACGACCAAGACCGAAGAGGTCGAGCAGGTCGATGCCATGAAGCGGCGCGTCGAGATGGCGGCGAAGTTCCTGCCAGTCGAGCAACTCGCGGTGAGCCCGCAATGCGGCTTCTCCAGCGGCATCGGCGTTCCGCAACTGCCCGAAGACGTCGAGTGGCGGAAATTCGAGACGCTGATCAAGACAGCCGAAGCCGTCTGGGGGCATGTGTGAGGTTTTTCGACTGCACAAAGCGCCCCTTCTCCCCGCACGCGGGGAGAAGGTTGGGATGAGGGGGCCTATCCGCTCGCTCAGGCAGTTGAGATGCCCCCTCACCCTCAGTCGCTTCGCTCCTTCGACCTCTCCCCGCACGCGGGGAGAGGTTTTGTTTGCTGGTCCGCACCGACAAACAAATGTCATTGCAAGACTTGATTTGGCACCGCCGTCGAGTGCGACCACCCGAAAATCAAAATAGTGATGCACCCAGCCAAAACGAGTATCCGGACGCCGATTTGGACCCAGAACTGGATCGGCGAGGTGTCCCGATCAACGATCGACTCCCGCCAGGACGTGAGACTGGGCTTGATCCACCTGATCTTTCTCTCGGCCAGGCCACGCCGCAGTTCGCGGATGGTATCGACGAACAAATAGAGCGCCACGATACGAGCGACGATTTCATAGAAAAAGAACTGCATTTGCACTGTCATTGGTCGTCTTTACCCGAACAACCATGACCTGGGATCGGCGACCGGCTTGTGTTCGTTGAGCAAAATAATGCCCTTGATAATGCGGATCAGCGACCACGCCAGCCACCAGACAAGGAGCGGGAAGCCGATGAGCACCAGACACAGCGGAGCGCCGATTGCGAGATACAGCAGCCCGATCCAGAACGTCCTGATCTGGAATTGGTAATGCGACCGCAGCACCGGATCGGAATCGTCAACTTTCACATGCGCGACGATGACGCCGATCAGCGCGGAAATCCCGGTGAAATAACCGCCGCAGTAAAGCAGGTACACAACGAGAGCGAGGGTGTAGTCCGAGACGACAGGTCGCTGGGCTTCGGAAGTCACGGTCATCGCCGGCTCCATTGGCAAGGCGCTGTAAACGCCTTTTGGTTTCCCCGACTCCGTCCCCGGTTCAATAAACCGCAGATGAAGAGGTACCACGCAGCTCTTTTGTGACGGCAATCACAGTCACCCCTGCGGCAACACCGCGACCACATCGACCTCATACAGCGCCGCATCATCGGTCAGCGCACCAACCTGGATCATCGTCGAAGCCGGCATCCGCGCTGGATCAAAATATTTCAGGCGGAAGTCGCGGATCATTTTGAAGTGCGCTTTCAGGTCCATGAAATAATGCGTGAGCTTGACGACATGCTCGAAGCCCGCACCCGCCGCGCCAAGAGCGCCCTTGATGTTAAGGAACGCCTGCTCCGCCTGCGCATGGAAATCACCCGGCGCGCCGACGATCTTGTTGTTGATGTCCCTGCCCTGCTGCC
Source organism: uncultured Alphaproteobacteria bacterium (assembly GCA_963807565.1). Taxonomy (GTDB): domain Bacteria; phylum Pseudomonadota; class Alphaproteobacteria; order Rhizobiales; family Xanthobacteraceae; genus BOG-931. The sequence continues at coordinate 154,058 of CAWECH010000026.1, forward strand.
CGGCGATATAGATCAATCGCCCCGGCCCGATCGCTTCGACGGCATGGTTGAAGCCCGGATTCTTGAAGCTCGTGTCCGGATTGAGAAAGCGCAGATTGCTTGCGCCGCCTGACAGTGATGCGCCTTGCGCCATGGCTTCCGGTACTGCACCGCCGAGCGCTGCTACCACTGCGGCGCCGGTGACCAGACGACGGCGTGAGACGTCGTCTGCGGTTGATGATTGCGTTAATCCTAAACCCGACCGCTCCGCCATTGTTGGTTTCCTCCGCTACTGAACAGCACCATACATCGTCATTGCCGGACTTAATCCAGCAATCCGTATGGCCGGTTAGCACCGATAATGCGTGGCTACTCCCACAACTTGATCGGATGGACCTTACTTTGCTTATATACTAACGGTTGCACGGTCTTGGGGCTACGATGTCACGAAGCTTTCTAAGTACAATGGTGAGAATACAACGCGAAGCAGAGCGCGCCCGACGCGCTCAATTCGCGAGGTTGAGCGTCGGCAACGAGCTACAATACGAGAAGCTCGTTCCCAAGAGATACGCAACAAAACACTTTATTTCGCGTCTAGAGAAAGCGAAGTTCAAGCGGCAAACGCCGCCATCGCTCAAGAGATTGAGAGCCTGCAGCAAATCCTGAGTTCAAGAGTCGGACATGATCCCAGCTTCGATTTCAAACAGCTATTTCTGGTGCCTGACGTCCACGTTCTCGAGACCGTCCCAGAATTGAAGCTTCCACCAAAGCCCGCCACAGAGAATTATTTACCCAAATCCCCTAGCGCTCTTACTCGCTGGATTCCGTTTGTTCGACGCAATTACCAACGGCAAAGCGAACAAGCTCTGCAGAAATTTGACCTAGCGCGACGAGAATACGACGGCGTCGCCAAAAAAAGAGCGAACGCACTTCTGAACATGAAGAAAACTGCCGATGACAACAACAACGCCGTCGTGGGGTTTGCCAAAGACTACAACCAAGGAAATCCAACCGCCGTCAGTTCATATTTCGAACTCGTGCTCAGCCACTCTTTATACCCAAGCTCTTTTCCAGATGAGCGCAAGCTGGCTTACGTCCAAGAATCCAAACAGATGGTTATTGAATTCGAGCTTCCTTCGCTTGAAGAGGCTATCCCCACTACGGAAAAATTTCGATACGTTAAAAAGACAAATGAGATCGTAGAAACAAGGAGACCTGAAAAATCACGACACGCTCTTTACTCTAGCGTCGTCGCTCAATCCGTACTGCGCTGTCTCTACGATGTATTCTATGGAGATAAGCAAGCGGTTGCGGAAACAGCGGTTATCAACGCTCACGTTTTAACGACCGATCCGGCAACCGGTAATCGTATTCATCCCTGCCTTGTTTCAGTTCGAACATCGCGGGAGAAATTCTTTAGCCTTCAGCTTGACCGGGTCGATCCTATTGCCTGCTTAAAAGAGCTAAGGGCATCAATTTCTAGCCAACCTGGTGAGTTGGTTGCCGTAAAGCCTATCCTTGAGCTCAATATGGTTGACCCGCGCTTCATCCAAGAAAGCGACGTCTTATCGAGCCTCGACGCGCGGCCAAATCTGATGGAATTATCGCCTTCAGAATTTGAATCGCTGATCACAAATCTGTTCTCAAAAATGGGATTGGACACCAAACTAACCCAAGCATCGCGAGACGGCGGCGTCGATTGCGTCGCTTTCGAATTCACGGCCCATTTTAGGGGGCAAAGTCATAATTCAAGCCAAACGGTATAAAAACACTGTCGGCGTCAGCGCCGTCCGCGACCTATTTGGAACATTGCATAATGAAGGCGGGTCAAAAGGAATTTTGGTGACAACTAGTGGCTTCGGCAAGGCCGCATATGAATTTGCGAATGGAAAACCACTTGAATTAATTACGGGCAGCAATCTGCTTTACCTCCTGAAGCAGCATGCCGACGTAGATGCCAAAATTGAAATTCCAGCCGACTGGGTCGATCCTCACCTACAAACCGCTTAAGACCCTCACACCGGCAAATTATCATGCTTCCGAGGCGGCATCTCCACCGTCTTCGTGCGCAGCATCGCGAGCGCCCGCGCAATACGCGCGCGCGTAGCGTTCGGCATGATCACGTCGTCGATGTAGCCGCGCTCGGCGGCGATGAACGGCGACAGGAAGCGCTCTTCGTATTCCTTGGTGCGCGCGGCGATCTTGGCTGCATCGCCGATATCGGAGCGAAAGATGATCTCGACCGCGCCCTTGGCGCCCATCACCGCGATCTGCGCGGTCGGCCAGGCGTAGTTGACGTCGCCGCCGATGTGCTTTGACGCCATCACGTCGTAAGCGCCGCCGAACGCCTTGCGCGTGATCACGGTGACCAGCGGCACCGTCGCCTGCGAATAGGCGAACAACAGCTTGGCGCCGTGCTTGATCAGGCCGCCATATTCCTGCGCGGTGCCCGGCAGGAAGCCCGGCACGTCGACGAACGTGACGATCGGGATGTTGAACGCGTCGCAGAAGCGCACGAAGCGCGCCGCCTTGCGGCTGGCGTCACAGTCGAGCACGCCGGCCAGCACCATCGGCTGGTTGGCAACGAAGCCCACGGTGCGGCCGGCGATGCGGCCGAGCCCGATCACGATGTTGCGGGCGAAGGCTTCCGACAGTTCGAAGAAATCGCCCTCGTCCACGGTTTTGAGGATCAGCTCCTTGATGTCATAGGGCTTGTTCGGATTGTCGGGAACGAGAGTATCCAGCGACGGCTCGGTGCGCTCGGCGTCGTCGAAGCTCGGCCATTCCGGCGCGCCGGCGGCAAAGTTCGCCGGGAGAAAGTCGAGCAGCCGGCGCATCTGCAACAGGCACTCGACGTCATTGTCGTAAGCGCCGTCGGCGATCGAGGATTTGGTGGCGTGCACCGAGGCGCCGCCGAGTTCTTCCGCGGTGACGATCTCGTTGGTCACGGTCTTCACCACGTCCGGGCCGGTGACGAACATGTAGCTGGTGTCGCGCACCATGAAGATGAAATCGGTCATCGCCGGCGAATAGACGTCGCCGCCGGCGCACGGGCCCATGATCACGGAGATCTGCGGGATCACGCCCGAGGCAATGACGTTGCGCTTGAACACCTCGCCGTAACCGCCGAGCGCCGCGACGCCTTCCTGGATGCGGGCGCCGCCGGCATCGAACAGGCCGACGATCGGCGCGCGCGCCTTCATCGCCATGTCCTGGATCTTGATGATCTTCTGCGCGTGCGTTTCCGACAGCGAGCCGCCGAACACGGTGAAGTCCTTGGCAAAGGTGAACACGGTGCGGCCGTTCACGGTGCCGAAGCCGGTGACCACGCCGTCGCCGGCGATGTGCGACTTCTCCATGCCGAAATCGGTGGAGCGGTGCTCCACGAACATGTCGAGTTCCTGGAACGAGTCGCGGTCCATCAGGAGTTCCACGCGCTCGCGCGCGGTGAGCTTGCCGCGCTTGTGCTGCGCCTCGATGCGGACCTTGCCGCCGCCCATGCGGGCGCTGTCGCGCCGCTCTTCCAGCTTGTCGAGAATGTCTTTCATGGTCCTGCTCAGGCTCGCTTTTTGCCGGCCAGTCCCAGGCTTTTGCTGCCGGAATCCCTAGATGGAACAGGCATAGCAAGAACGAGGCCGGGGGTCACGGTTCCGCACGCCGAGCACCTGCGCCGGTTGCCGTTTCGCGGCTGGCGCCATCATTTCTCCAAGGTGTTGCCGAAAAGACATAGCCGATTTGGCTCGTCGTGCGTTGTGAGCCCGACGACCAACACACGGGGACTAAAATCATGAAGAACCTTCTCCTCGCCGGCTGCGCCGCAGCCGCCCTCCTCACTGCGCTCAATAGCGCCAATGCCGCCGACCTCTCCCGCCCGGTTCCAGCGCCCTACTACAAGGCGCCAGCGATGGTTCCGCCACCGTTCTCATGGACCGGGCTCTATCTCGGCATGCAAGGCGGCTACGGCTGGGGCAAAGAGAGCTACACCGACAATATCTTCGGCGCGGTCAACCATAGTGCGCAGGGCGGCATCTTTGGCGGCGTGCTCGGCTATCGCTACCAGATCGGCCAGCTCGTTCTCGGTGTCGAAGGCACCGGGTCCTGGGCCGACATCACCGACACCGTGAGCGCCGGCGGATTCAGCGAGAACCTGAAAGCGCGCTCGATCTACACAGCGACCGGCCAGATCGGCTGGGCGGCACTGCCGCAGACCCTGCTCTATGCCAAAGGCGGCTGGGCCGGTGCGTCGATCAACACCAACCTGAACGGTCCCGGCTTCAGCGCCGGCAACTCGCAGAGCCCGTCCGGCTGGACGGTCGGCGCCGGCATCGACTACGCCGTGACGCAGAACATCGTGCTCGGCGTCGAGTACGACCACATGGACTTCGGCTACAACAACTTCACCATCGCGCCTGTGTGGGCGGTGGCCGGCACCAGCGACTTCAAGGTCGATCAGGTGGTCGGGCGCCTGACCTACAAGTTCAACGCCTTCCAGTAAGCCGGCCGCAAGGCCAGCGCATCTAAGAAGCCCCGGCCCAAAAGGCCGGGGTTTTTGCTTGTCCGTGGCGCGGTGAACCGATCCCCGCTTGCGCCGACTTAAGCTAGGCCTGTCTGCATTGATTGCATGTCCGATTCGTATTGAAGGCCGAATTCGATCGACAGTCCATGAGCACCACGCCGCATATCACCGCATCGGGCAACGCCGAGCCTCGTCCGATGCCGCCGGAGATCGGCGGCTGGAACTGGGGCGCGTTTCTGCTCAACTGGATCTGGGGCGTCTGCAACGCCACGCCGATCGCGCTGCTGACGTTCGTTCCGCTGGTCGGCTTTGCCATGCCGTTCGTGCTCGGCGTCAAAGGCAACGAGTGGGCCTGGCGCAACAAGCGATGGGACGGCGTCGCGCATTTCAAACGCGTACAGCGCAAGTGGGCAATCGCGGGCGTCGTCGTGTGGGCCTGCGGGATTGGACTCTTCTCTCTCATCTTTGTCGGCGCGTTCTCGCTCCTCAATAATTCGGAAGCCTACAAGCTTGGCGTGGCGCAACTTCAAGCAAGCCCGCTGGCGATCAACGGATTCGGCACGCCGATTACCGCCGGTAGAACCTCATCCGGCTCGATCACGACGAAGGATGATAGCGGCACGGCTTCACTGACCATTCCGGTCAGCGGCCCGAAAGCGTCCGGAACGGCGGTTGTCGAAGCTGTGAAGAAGAACGGCGTTTGGTCGCTGACCGGACTTTCGTTCAAGCTCGACGGTAGCGACAGCGCAATCGTAATTCTTGGCGGCCGCAATAATTCGACCTGACTATTCGGAACGCATCAATCCTCAAGCGACACGATCATGAGCATTTTTCCGCATATCGCCGCCGCCACCCCGAACGGGGCCGAGCCCTTCAAGCCCGCGAAACGCCGCTGGGCAATCGCAGGGCTGATCGTCAGCATCATCGTGATTGCCGGGATTGTGTCCATCGCCCCCGGCCTCATCGAAAGCTACAAGATCATGTCCCTCGGGACATCCCTGATTCTGGATCATCCAGCTTATAAACTCGGCGTTGCCGAACTTCAGAACAGTCCGCTCGCCACCAATGTGTTGGGTATGCCCGTCGCCCCCCGATCGAGCGGTCAACTGTCGCTCCATACCGAGAGCAAAACCGACCGCGACAATGTGCTGCTTAGCAGCACCGCGACGCTCAGCTTTCCGGTGAGCGGCCCGAAAGCGTCCGGCACCGCATTTGTCGAAGCGACCAAAAAGAACGATGTGTGGTCGCTCACCCGGCTCTATCTAAAGCTCGACGGTGGTGAGAAAGAGATCGACATCGTCGGCAGCGCTCAAAATAACGCGGCGTGACTACTTGGTATCCGCCACTTCCTTTACCGCAGCGACGATGCCGGCATAGCCGGTGCAGCGGCAAAGATGGCCGGACAGCACTTCGCGGATCTCGGCTTCGGTCGGATGCGGATTGCGCGACAGGAAGTCAGTGAACGACATCAAGATGCCGGGCGTGCAGAAGCCGCATTGCAGGCCGTGATTGTTGCGCATCGCCTGCTGCAGCGGATTAAGCGTGCCGTCGGGCGCGGCAAGCGACTCCACGGTGTGCACTTCTCGCCCCTCAACCTGCACCGCGAGCGTCAGGCACGAGCGCTGCGCGACGCCATCGATCAGCACTGTGCATGAGCCGCAGATGCCGTGCTCGCAGCCGACATGGGTGCCGGTCGCGCCGAGCACATGGCGGATGAAATCGGTGAGCAGCATTCGCGGCTCGGCATCAGCGGCGAGCTTGCGGCCATTAAGCGTCAGCGCGATGCGTACCTTCTCGGTTTTGTTGACGCGGCGCATTACCGGCTGCCCCGTTGCGCCTGCGCGATCACTTCCGGCGCGAGGTTTTTGAACAGGTCGCGGCGCAGCGCCGCCGAGGCATGCAAGGTCTTCGTAGCCTTCGAGTTCCTCCGCCCATTCGTGGACGATCAACTCGGCGTTCTCCGGCACCAGACGACGTACCATCGGCCGTCCGGCCATGCCGCCGACACCGAGCCACACGCCCTTGCTGTCTTTGACCACGGCGGCGACCGCGATCATGGCGAAATCGCCGTGGCGACGCGCCACTTCGCGGAACGCGACGCCCTGCCCCGGCCCGGCCGGAAACCGCACCGCGGCGATCAGCTCGTCCGGCTCGCGCGCCGTGGTCAGCATGTCCTGCTGGAATTTGTCGGCCGAGAGCACGCGCTCGCCACGCACCGAGCGCAGCACTACTTCGCCGCCGGTGATGGCAAGCGCCAGCGGCAGTTCCGAGCTCGGATCGGCATGCGCGATCGAGCCGCACACCGTCCCTCGATTCCGGGTCTGGAAGTGCCCGACATAGGGCAGCGCCACCGCAAGGAGCGGCAACCGCGCCGCAAGCTGCGGCCAATCCATCAGCTTGTTCTGCGTCACCGCCGCGCCGATCTCGACCTTCGCGCCTTGTCCTTGATCTCGTCGAGCGCGCGCAATCCGGGAAATGTCGATCAGTACCGCCGGCTCGATCAGCCGCAGATTAAGCATCGGAATGAGCGACTGGCCGCCGGCGAGAATGCGCGCGTCGTCGCCGTATTCGGCGAGCAGCGCCAGCACTTCCTCGACCGTATCTGGCCGCACGTAATCGAAGGGACGCGGCTTCATTTTTTCGCATCCTGCAGCATGGCGTGGATGCGCCGCGGCGTTATCGGCAGCTCGACTTCGTCGACGCCAAGCGCATCGGCAACCGCGTTGGCGATGCACACCGGCGTCGACATGCAATTGCCTTCAGCAAGCCCCTTGGCGCCGAGCGGCGTCAGCGGCGACGGCGACTCAATGTGCAGAATTTCAACGTCGGGAATTTCGCTCACTGTCGGAACCAGATAATCGGCAAAGGTGCCGTTGAGGAACGCGCCCTCCTCGTCGTAGGTAAACTCCTCGTAGAGTGCGGCAGCGACACCTTGTGCGAATGCGCCGCGGATTTGTCCGGTCGCGATCATCGGATGCAGAATGCGGCCCGCGTCGTGCATGGTGACATAGCGGTCGACACGCACCTGATAAGTGATCGGGTCGATCTCGACACCGCACATGTCGAATACGAAGCCATAAGTCAGCGAGGTGTTGATCTTGTCGTCGTGCGACGGCGGCTCAAGCTCCTCCGGCGACCAAATACCGGTTTCGGTCAGCGCCGGCGCCATCTCCTCGGGCAGCATCACCGGCGACCAGTGCGAGGTCGCCGCGACACGGCCGAACGGCAGCGCGTTGTCGGGATTGCTGCGGCTCCTGACCTTGCCGTCGGCAAGCTCGACATCCTCCGGCAACACATTGAGCTGCTTGGCGCCGATGCCTTTGAGCTTCTCGCGCATCTGCACCGCCGCCATCTGCGCTGCGACTGCAGTGCCCGAGGCGAAGCGGCTCGAATAAGTCCCCGCCGCGATCGACCACTGATCTTTCGCGGTGTCGAGTTCCAGTACCACTTCGATGTCGTCGGCCTTCAGCCCCAAGCTCGTCGGCAACAATCTGCGACAGCACAGTCTCGTGGCTCTGGCCCTGCACGGTGACGTCGGCGGTGACGCTGACCGCGCCGAGCGGATCGATGTTCACCGTCGCCATCGACACCGCGCCGTTCTTCGGCCCCGCCCGGTCGCGCGCCTGCGGCGTGAGCAATGTCGAGAGATAACCCATGTTCGACATCGCCGGCTCGACCACCGCGGCGAAACCGATGCCGTATTTCTTGCCGGCGGCGCGCGCCAGATCGCGGCGGCGGCGGAGTACCTCAAGCCTTCCCTGCCCGAGTGTCGACCTCAACGGCGCGCGGATAGTCGCCGGAGTCATAAAGCGCGCCGGCGGCAGCGCGATACGGGAATTTATCGGCGCGCGATCAAATTCCTCCGGATCACATCGAGCGGATCGAGCTTCAGCTCGACGGCGATCCGCTGCATCAGCCGCTCCAGCGCCAGATAAAGCTGAGGGCCGCCGAACCCACGAATGAGGCTTGCCGGCATCTTGTTGGTGAGCACGACGCGGTTTTTCACGTCGACATTGGCGATGTCGTAGGCGCCGGTCACCGCGCCATGCATGCGATAGAGCGGCCCCGGCATCGGTGCGCGCAGGAACGCGCCGTAATCCTCAAGCTGATCGAGTTTCAATCCGAGGATGCGGCCGTCCTTGGTGACTGCGGCCTCGGCGACCGTGACCCGGTTCGGGCCGGAGCTTGCCGACACCAGATGCTCGATGCGGTCCTCGGTCCATTTCACCGGGCGGCCGGTGATCTTCGCCGCCAGCGCCATCAGCACGACATAAGGAAACACCGAGAGCTTGATGCCAAAGCTGCCGCCGGAATCCGGCGGGATGCGCAGCCGCAGTTTCGGCCCCGGCACCCGCAGTGCTCGCGCCATCACCGGATGGATCGAGAACGGCCCCTGGAAATTTGCCAGCACATCGTAGCTGCCGCGAGCGGGATTGTGCTGCGCCACCACGACGTAACATTCGATCGGCGTGAACGACAGCCGCGGAAATGTCGTCGTCATCTTGATGCGATGATCGGCGCGCGCGAAGGCTTCCTCGGTATTGCCGTAGGAGAAATCGCGTACCGAAACTTCGTTGGTCTTGGCTTCGGGATGCAGGAGCGGCGCATCACTGCCGCACGCCGCGACCGGATCGAGCGCCGCTTCCAGTGGCTCATAGTCGATCGTCACGAGTTCGGCGGCATCCTCGGCGATATAACGGCTGTCGGCGACAACCAGGGCCACCGGCTCACCGACAAAGCGGACGCGGTCCACCGCCAGCGACCATTGCTGCACCGGCGTTTTCACCGCTGCGAGGAATGGGTCGGAAAGTTTGCGTACCTCTTCGCCGGTGATCACCGCCCACACGCCATCGTGCGCCAGCGCGGCAGCCGTATCGATGGCCTTGATCTGGGCGTGGGCGTGCGGCGAGCGGATCACATGGGCGTGCAGTGTGTTGACCGGCACCGGCAGGTCGTCGGCATAGCGGCCGCGACCCGACAGCAGCGCCGGGTCTTCCTTGCGCAGGCTCGGTTTTGCGCCGTGGGCTTCGGCCATCGCTAAAGCCCCTGGACCGGCGCGGTTGGAATCGGCTGATCCAGCACCACCAACGCGTTCCTTCCCAAAGTCATACTTACCTATGACTCTCCAATCTCTACACATTCCATTATTATAAGGATAGGACGCCGGTATCGGCCCGGCGGCTGTGGAGAGGTGCATGGGACAGCTTGTTGACGGTGTATGGCGTACCGAGAACGTCCTCACCAACCACGACGCCAAGGGTCTTTATTACAAGCGCCCGTCGATCTTCCGCGACCGGATCAGCAGCGAGCCCGGAGCCGCGTTTCCCGCCGAGCCCGGCCGTTATCATCTCTACTGCGCGGTCGCCTGCCCGTGGGCGCACCGCGCCACGCTGATGCGCACGCTCAAGAAACTCGAGCCGTTCGTGACGCTGACGAACACCTTTCAGGAAGTCGGCGGCCAGGGCTGGTCGTTCGGCGAGGAAGGCCACATCGTCCCCGGAACCGATCGCCGCGTGCGCTGGCTGCACGAGCTTTATACGCTCGCCGATCCCGGCTGCACGACGCGCGTGACCGTGCCGACGCTGTGGGATGCGAAGACGCGGTCCGTCGTCAACAACGAGTCCTCCGAGATCATCCGCATTTTCAACACTGCATTCTCAGGCGTCGCGGAAGCTACGCCGGACTACTATCCGGAACCGCTGCATTCCGAAATCGACGCGACTAACGCGCTGGTGCTCAAGGGCGTGAACAATGCCGTCAACGGCTGCGGCTATTCGATCTCGCAGGAGGCTTACGACGGTTCGGTCAAGATTTTGTTCGAAACACTGGACGGCATCGAGCAACGGCTTTCGCAGCAGCGTTATCTGTGCGGCGAAGCCGAGACCGAAGCCGACTGGCGGTTGTTTCCAAGCCTGGTGCGCTTCGATCCCTGCTACTACGTCGGCTACAAATGCAATCTGCGCCGTCTGAGCGAGTACCAAAATTTGTCAAACTACCTGCGCGAGCTCTATCAGACGCCGGGCATTGCCGAGGTTTGCGATATCGCCGGCATGAAACGCGGCGTGTTCGGCAAGGCCGGTCCGGTCGGCGCCAACGGGATCATCCCTGCCGGTCCGACCATCGACTATTCCGCGCCTCACGATCGCGACCGCTTCGCGCGGGCAGCTTAATTCTAAGAGATTGTCTTGGTTCGTCTTCTTCAAATCTTCCGATCTTCAAACCGCGCGGGGTCGATCTATTGGGTCGCAGCCATGCTGGGATTCGTCTTGATCTGGAATTCCGGCAGCGCGTCAGCCGCGGTCTCTACGTGCGTCGTGAAGTTGGAGTTCAGCTCGGATCAATCTGACAAGTCGACGGACACATTCGCCAAACAGATTCTGGACAGCGAAGGTTACAAGGTGATCGACAACTGGCTCTTCACGATCTGGAGCCACAGCGACTATGACGTCAAAATCAACATCACCCACACAGAATCGCCGAATTATGGGTTCCCCGTGAGCCTGATGGGAATGCAGCTGTTCATCGCCGATGCCTCAGGAAACATCGTCGTCAACAATTTCATCGATCGCGCGAATTTGGAGGCCAGCCTGCGGGCTTTTATTCCCGCGTGCAATGCATCAGCGCCTTCGGATTCCGGCGCAGCGGCAAATCAAGAGGTCGATGCCAAGTAGCGGGCGCGTGGCTGGCATTTATCAGGGCACGCCCTAAACTCGAAGCCGTTGATCTGCTATCCGCATTTGGCTTGAAGAGAACTTGATGGATCAGCCCGCAACAGGTTCCGGCATCGGCCAGCCCGTAAGGCGGCGCGAGGACTTGCGGCTGGTGCGCGGCAACGGCCGCTATACCGCCGACGAGAATTTGCCGGGACAGGTTTACGCGGTGATGCTGCGCTCCCCGCACGCACATGCTCGCATCCGGTCCGTCGACAAGAGCAAGGCCAAAGCAATTCCCGGTGTGATCGGCGTCTTCACCGGCGCCGATATCCTCGCCAGCGGCCTGAAACCAATTCCGCACATCCCGTGGTCGCCGCACCAGGCCGAGGTCATGCCGCGGCTCAAGGGTGACCAGAAGCCATTCGAAGCGCCGCACCATGCGCTGCCGACCGACAAGGCGCGGTTTGTCGGCGAGGCGGTCGCGATGGTTGTCGCCGACACCGTCTATGCGGCGAAGAACGGCGCCGAAGCCATCGAGATCGACTATGACATCCTGCCCGCCGTAGTGGACACCGTACCAGCAGCACGCCAGGACGCGCCGCGGGTGCACGAAGGCAATCCTTCAAACGTTTGCTTCGACAGCGAAGTCGGCGATTTTGATGCGACAGAAGCGGCATTCGCCAACGCCGCCCATGTGACCCGGTTCAAAACCTGGGTGCAGCGTATCACCGGCGTTCCGATGGAGCCGCGCGCCGCGCTTGCGGAATACGACAAGGCGACCAATCGCTTCACCGTCTATGCCGGCAACGGCGGCGCATTTCGCCTGAAAGGCGATCTCGCCAAAATGCTCGACGTACCACCCGAGCAGGTCCGCGTGCTGATGCAGGACGTCGGTGGCAATTTCGGTACCCGCGGCATGATCTATGCGGAATTTGGCCTGATCGCCTGGGCCGCCAAACAGGTCGGCCGTCCGGTGAAATGGATCATCGAACGCCACGAGGCCCTGCTCTCGGATTATCAGGCCCGCGACCTCGCTGTCGAAGCCGAGCTTGCGCTCGACGACAAGGGCAAGTTCATCGCGATGCGCGGCTCCAATCTCGGCAATCTTGGCGCCCACACCACGAATTTCGCGATGGTGCAAAAGGGCGTGCAGATGATGTCGAGCATCTATCGCGTCCCGGCGGCGTATTTCCGCGCCCGCGCCACGCTCAGCCACACCTCGCCGACCCGGCCCTACCGCAGCGCCGGCCGCCCCGAAGTCATTTATGTGATGGAGCGGCTGATCGATCTCGCCGCGCGCGAATGCGGCTATGACCGCGTCACATTGCGCCGCAAGAATCTCGTGACCGAGAAAGAGCTGCCGTACAAGAATCCGTTCGGCGCCGAATACGACAATGGCGACTATATCGGCGCCATGGATATGGCGCTCGAGCTTGGCGACTGGAAAGGTTTCAAGGCTCGCGCCAAGGAAGCAAAGAAGCGCGGCAGGCGCCGCGGCATCGGCGTCGCCACCTATGTCGATATCTCAACCGGCGTGCCGCGCGAGAAAGCCGAGATCACCGTGGCGCCGGACGGCTTCGTCGAACTGATCATCGGCGTCACCTCGCAGGGCCAAGGCCACGAGACGAGCTTCGCCCAGCTCGTCACCGAATGGCTCGGTGTGCCGATCGACTGCGTGCGCTTCGTCACCGGCGATACCGATCGTGTGACCTTCGGCGGCGGCGCCCATTCCGGCCGCGGCATGCGGCTCGGCTCGATCGTGATCAAGAAATCCACCGACGTCATTATCGAGAGAGGCCTGCGCATCGCCGAGCATTTGCTCGAGACCGCGGCAGCCGACATCGAATTCAAGAACGGCAAGTTCGCCGTCAAAGGCACCAATCACGCCGTCGGCATTTTCGAAGTCGCCAAAGCGGCGGCGGAACGCAAGGATTTGCCGGAGGACTTGCAAGGTCCGCTCTACGGCGCCTGCGACGAGACCGTGAAGGAAGCGAGCTATCCGTACGGCGCGCATGTCTGCGAGGTCGAGGTCGATCCCGACACCGGCAAGACCACGCTCATTACTTATGTGGCGGTCGATGACGTCGGCGTCGCCGTGAACCCGCTCATTATCCATGGCCAGGTCCACGGCGGCATCGCGCAAGGTGTTGGCCAGGCGCTGCTCGAACACGCGTACTACGATCCGGAAAGCGGTCAGATGCTGGCCGGCTCGCTGATGGATTACGCCATGCCGCGGGCTTCCGACATGGTGAACTACATCACCGAACTGAGCGAAGTTCCCGCCTCCTCTCACCCGTTGGGTATCCGCCCGGCCGGCGAAGGCGGCACAGTGCCTGCGCTCGGTGTCGTCATTAACGCCGTCGTGGACGCTTTGTCGGAGTTTGGTGTGCGCCACGTCGAGATGCCGGCAACACCAGAGCGGGTCTGGCAGGCGATTCAGGATGCGCGAGGCCTTTAGAACGCGCTAGCGGTCTTTGCGAAACAAGTTGCCGGCCGGTTGAACCGGTTTCCATCTTCGACCGACCTATCAAAGCAGCAGGGGCCGTGCTGCGAGGGGCGATTCAATGAAGCCGCGTTTGACCATTGCGGCTTTTTCCGCATTGACTGTCCTATGTTTGACGTCGCACGCCGAGGCCGGCTGCGTTATTTCATCAGGCGGAAAGTCCATCGACGTTGTTACCGACAACGGCGACAGCAACGAGAAAACCTGTTCGGTTTCGTGCCAGGTCGATACCAAAATCGGCGTGGTGCAGGTTAGCTGCGGCGGTACCACGCCGCCGCTTGCCACCGCACATTCGCTGTGCAATTTCGACAAGCCTGAGCCTTGGTATAATAAAGTCGTCTCCTCGCAGGACAGCTGCAAGGGTGCATCCGCGTCAGCCGCGCCACCGCCAGCGGCTCTCCCTGCTCAACCCGTCAAAGCCGGCACCTACATTTGCCGGATTTCCCCTGACGGCCACTCGTTCGATGCGGTGATCGCCAATCCGTATACGGCCGATGCCAGTTGCCAGGTCAATTGCCAGATTTCCACGACCGTAGCCGGCACCACGGAACAATCGTCCTGCACCAAGAACGTTGCGGCCGGCGCCGGCGAAACCGTGCTGTGCACGCACACATTCACCGCCGGACGCATGATCAAGGTAATCGGCGGCAGCGGCCAATGCTACGACCCGACACCGCGTCCTTCCACCGCCGAGAAACCTCCCGGCGCCGACGCGGATGATGACGACGACGCGGAGAAACTCGCCAAAAAGCCGCTGCCGAAGCCTCCCGGCGCCCCACAAAGATGAGCCCGACGTGGAAGGACTGACCGATAACCCGGACAAGATGCAGGCATACATACGCAGCCAGTTGCCACCCGAAGCTCGGAAGGCGTTCGATCAGATGAACAAACCCTAGCGCTGCTTGCCGGCAGTTACGGCGGCCTTTGCCGTAAGGCGGACGAAACGTTCACGAGACATATTGGAGCGGCCGGATGGAAACCCGTTGGATTGTCCTACTGATATGCCTTGCGGTGCCGGCGCTGCTGGCGCTGGCCACCGTCTGGATTCAGTTTCAGAACGATCGAATCAGATCGTGGCGAGAAACGGCGGGTCGGATCAATTCGTCAAAGCCCGTGGCGCGCGAGATACGCACTCACGAGACGAGAACGTCCGGAAGCGGCGGCGATACGGATTTTGTCACCGACGAAACCATCGAGACCCGCAACTTCGCAGAGATTTCCTATTCGTTCGTGGTCAGCGGCGCCACCTATCACGGTAAGCGCGTCAGCCTTGCACCAGACCGTGGAAACTTCGAGGTCGCGGAAACATTGCAGCGCTATCCCGCAGGTAAGGACGTGACAGTCGTCTACAATCCAGTCAATCCCAATGAATGCATTCTAGAGCGCGACGATCCGGCCAATATCCGCAAGGCCTGGTTTGCCGTTGCCGTGCTGGTGGCGCTGATAGCGGCCGGATTCGGTGTCATCACCCAGGGCGCGGACCGGATTGGCGGCATGATTGCAAACCCGGCGATGACGCCGCTGGTAATCGTGCTCGGCATATTCGCGTTGGCAATAATGCTGTTTGCCCGCGTCGCGGGGAAACAAGCCCGTGAAACCAAAGCGTGGCCAAAGACCGTTGGCCGCATCACCCGATCGGAGATCGAAACCGCCGTGCAGCAGCACAGGCGAACCGGCCTGGCGCACGATTACGACATAACGATGTACGTACCGCGTGTCGTCTACACTTACCAGGTCAACGGCACTTCGTTCGAAGGCGACAATGTCGGCTGGTCTGGCAGCGCTAGTACGCCCGCATTCGCTGAAAAATTCATCAAACGATTTGTGCCGCAGACACCGGTCGAAGTCTTCTACAATCCGCAAGCCCTGACTCAATCGACGCTCGCTCCGGCGGCCGGAACATTTGCTGCGGTATTGTGGACGATCGCCGTCGTTTTGATCGGTGCGGCCGTCGCGGTCGCGTGGTTTACGCCTCAATCTTAGACAACCTGATGCGGCGGCCCGCGGGCGAGGGCGGCAGGGTACCTGGGGCCCGCAAGCAAGAGTTGCGATTTCGTTTTTGCCGCACTGTCGCTTCGGCTACATGAAGCCCGCCGGGATGGTCCCGGCCCGGTCGCAGCCTACCCGGTAAAAACAAGGAACCCGTCAATGTCTTGCATTGGCTTCGATGACGCTTGCGCGGCGGCAGCTTGAGCCCGCTATGTACACAATCTCAAAACGCTTCGATTTCTCCGCATCACACATCATTACCGGACTGCCCGAAGAGCATCCGTGCAGCCGATTGCATGGCCACAACTATGAGGTGGAAGTCGTTCTCAGTCGAATGCTCTCGACGCAATCGGCTTTGTCCGCGACTACCGTGACCTGTCCGCCCTGAAAGACTTCCTCGCGCGGGAAGTCGATCACAAGCACCTGAACGATGTTCCCGGGCTTCAAAGCACGACGGCAGAAGTCGATCTGCAAATGGCTGTTTGACTGGTGCGCCGAGCGGTGGCCGGAAACGACCGCCGTTCGCGTTTCGGAAACACCGAAAACCTGGGCGGAATATCGGAGATGAGCGACCACATTCGCATCAGCGAAATCTTCGGTCCAACCATCCAAGGCGAAGGTCCGCTGATCGGCCGCCCGACTGTCTTTGTCAGAACGGCGGGCTGCGATTTTCGCTGCGCGTGGTGCGACACACTTTATGCGGTCTTGCCGGAGTATCGGCACGAATGGCACTTCATGACGGCCAACGAGATCATTGAGCGCGTCGATGCATTGGCCGGGCATCAGCCCGTTCTGGTCTCCTTGTCCGGCGGCAATCCTGCCATGCAGCCTTTGGACTCGTTCATCGCAGCTCGCACGCGAGCGAGGTCATTCCTTCGCCCTGGAAACTCAAGGCAGTCTCCATCAGCCGTGGTTTTCCGAACTCGACTGGCTGATTGTCAGTCCGAAGCCGCCGTCCTCGCAGATGACCGCCGAATGGCCCGCAGTGGAAGCGTGCATGGCGGCAGCCGGCAAGCACACGCGATGCGCGCTGAAAATCGTTGTATTCGATGACGCGGATTACGCATTCGCACGCGATGCCGCCCGGCGTTTTCCCGAGACCCCCTTCTATCTCCAGACCGGAAACCCGACGGTCGCGGCAGAATCGGAAGATGCCGATCTGCCTGACCTGGCCGCGCGATTTCGCTGGCTTTCGGAAAAAGTGGCGAACGACCGCTGGTTTGGAGTACACGTTCTGCCGCAACTCCATGTTCTCATATGGGGCAATAAGCGGGGCGTGTAGCCGTTGTATTCCGACGACCTGAAGAGCCACGACTTCAAGAAAATCTTGCTGATCAAGCTGTCGGCGCTTGGCGACGTGGTGCACACGATCCCGGTGCTCAACAAGCTGCGGCGGCGCTATCCGAATGCGCGGATCGACTGGCTGGTGACGCCGGGCATCGCCGAACTGCTGCGGCACAATCCGGCGATCAACAATGTCATCGAATTTTTGCGCGATGAGTGGTCGGAGCCGTGGCGGCCGGCGCCTTATGTCAGCGCCGCCCGGCTGATCGCGCAGCTACGCTCCGCCGAATACGACCTGGTCATCGATCTGCAAGGCCAATTGCGCAGCGCCGTGTTCGCCTTCACCAGCGGCGCGCCGGTGCGGATCGGTTTCGACAAGCCGCGCTCCGACGCTTTCACCAGTCTGTCCCGCATCATTCCGGAAGAAGCGCGCAAGCACGCCTGGAAAGGCGCGCGCGAGGGGAGCTGGCTCGCTTACACCGACACCATCCCGTTACCGACACTCGATATCCATCCGGTCGAACGCTATCTGGGCATTGGCCCGATGCTCGGCCTCGACGACGGGCCTGCCGATTTCTCGTTTCCGATTCCACACGAAGCGACCGGCGCGCATCGACGGCCTGCTCGATTACTACGAGATCGCCAAAGCAAAAATCGCGATCGTCGCGCCCGGCACAGTCTGGGAAACCAAGCAATGGCGTGCGGATGCTTTTGCCGAGGTTGCACGGAACTTGCTGCAAGCAGAAGCTTGCGGTGGTGCTGATTGGATCGGAAGGCGAGCGCAGCTTGTGCGAAGAGATTGCCAGGCTGGCGCCCGGCGCTGTCAGTCTCGCTGGCGAAACCACTGCTCAGCGAACTCGCCGCACTGATTTCGCGCGCTGCAATCTGCGTCACCAATGATTCCGGCCCGATGCATCTCGCCGTCGCGCTCGGCCGTCCGGTCGTCAGCGTATTCGGCCCGACCGATCCGGTCTGGGCTGGTCCCTATGGCCGGCCGGATTCAGTGGTGCGCGCCGGCCTACCCTGCTCGCCCTGCTATCTGCGCCGATTGAAAGAGTGTCCGAACGGCCACGCCTGCATGCAGCAGGTAACGGCAGCGACCGTAATCGCGCGCATCAAAGCCAGTCTTGGGAAGGATGCACCCGTGTCGTCTGCGCACTAATGCGCCGCCACGGTCATCGCACAATCTTTGCCAGAACGCCGGAAAATTTGGCCGACATTTTCGATCGCAATTCGTCACTGATCTGCGCGATTGGATAAGCGCGTTTGCGCCATTCATAAGGCCAGCAGGCGTCGATCATCGCCTTGGACGTGTAAAACGCCGTGGAGTGATGATCCTCTTCCTTGAGATCAGGTGAAACGGCCGGATCGGCGGAGCTGCTTCGGGTCCAGCGGATCACCTCGATCGCGCGATCAGGATTTGTCCGCGTCGAAATCGCCCAGATCACGTCGCCAAGATTTGACGGATCGATGTCTTCATCGACGACAACAGTATAGCGGCCGATATACGCACCGGAGCGGCATTGCGATGCAATCATCGCAGCCTGACGCGAGTGGCCGGCAAACTGCTGCTTGATAGAAATCACATTGAATAGCCGCGCGCCGCCGACTTCGTGGCACCAGACACCCTGGATGCCGGTCACTCCAGCCTTCTCCATCTCGTCCCACATCGTCGAGGAACGGAAAGTGGCTTCCGAGAAGGACGAGTCATTCTTGGGTCGCGCCGGATGTGCAACCGTCAGAATGGGCTGATTGCGGTGCAGGACGCTGACGACGCGAACGACATTTTCAGGAACCTGAAGCAGTCCGCGATTGGCGTAATAGCCTGCCCATTCTCCGAACGGCCCTTCCGGCTCGAGATCGCCGGGATAACACATACCTTCGATAACGATCTCGGCGCGCGCCGGGATAGGAAGTCCGGTACGGGGGCCACGCATGACTTCGATCGGTTGCTGCTTCAAGCCACCGGCATAATCGTATTCCGATATTCCGAACGGCACTTCGCCGTTGCTGGAGAGCCACAGCGCCGGATCGACGCCGATTGCCAGCACGATCGGCATCGGCTCCTTTCGGGCAAAATATTTGCTCCGCATGATACCGCCGTGCCGGCCGGGGCTCATATGCAGGCCGTATTTATCCGGGCCGAGCACCATGCAGCGATACGTGCCGAGATTGACCCAGCCATCATCCGGGTCCTGCGTGATCACGCAATTGGCGGTGCCGATATAGCGGCCGCCATCGAGCTCGTGATGCCGCGGCGATGGAAATTTCAGAAGGTCAATGGCCGAGCCTTCGAGAACGTTTTCAGCCACCGGTCCGGTATCGACCATCACCGGCGGAATGGTGTTGATCGTGGCGAGTTTTTTGCGGCATGCAGCGACCATCTTCTGCTTGCCGGAAATATCGTCGCCGGAAAGTCCAAGCGTCAGCCCGAGCCGGCTGGGCGAGGAGAACAAGGCGCCAAGTACCCGCCAGTCCGCCGGATAGCCGGGAATGTCGCTGAACAGCAAAGCCGGCGGAAAATTCTCGCTGTCGCGGCACGCCATTTCGATCAGCGCGCCGATTTCGAGATCTGCGCTTGCACCACGGATTTCGGCGATCTCGTCCTGTTTGCGCAGGATCTCAATCCAGTCGCGTAAATCCCTGTAGCCGGTCGTCATTGCTGTAGCTCCGAAATCCCAAGCGCACGCCATGCCAGCGGGCAACGATGATGACAAGCACTCCTGAGAGCCTCAATTCACGGTGATGCCGGCCTCTTGGGCAGTCTTGCTGAAACTGGCGATCTCATCCGCGACCTGTTTGTCAAAAACGGCGGGCGTGGTCGGGCTGGCCGTGAGGCCCATCGCAGCAAGACCTCTTCCGACATCGGACGTTTTGAGCGCCGCCGCGACGGCTGCATTGAGCTTGTCGATGATCGGCTGCGGGGTCGCAGACGGCGCGACCAGTCCGGTCCAGGTCTCCAGCACAAATCCCGGAAAGCCGGATTCAATCATGGTCGGGATGTTCGGAAAATCGGGCAGTCGCGTTTCCCCGGTCACAGCAAGGGGAATCACTTTTTCCGCGCGCACAAACGAAGAAGCAGCACCGAGCGGCGACAGGTAGTACTGAACCTCACCCGCGATCAGCGCATTCAAGGCTTCCGGCGGCCCTTTATAGGGGACATGCTGCGCCTTGATTCCGGTCGCGTGATTGAAAAGCTCTGCGCTGAAGTGAGAGTAGCTGCCGACGCCGGCCGACGAAAAATTCAACAGGCTGGGCTTCGCCTTTGCAATCGCGATGAAATCGGCGAGCGTCTTGATACCAAGCGCGGGCGACACCAGAACCCAGGTTGGCGCGGCCGCAATCAGCGAAACGCCCTTGAAATCCTTCAGCGTGTCGTAGTTGAGATTTTTGTTAATCGCCGGTGCGACTGTGTAGGCGCTGTTGACGCAGAACAGCGTGTAACCATCCGGCGCGGCATTGGCCACGTACTGCGCGGCAACGACACCACCCGCGCCGGTGCGGTTCTCGACCACAACCGGTTGACCCCACGCGATCGACAATTCCTTGGCGATGAGACGCGCAACGATGTCGGGTGCGCCACCGGGCGAGAAACCGACAATGATGCGGATCGTCCGATCGGGGTAATTGCCAGCCTGGTCCTGCGCTACACCGATCTGCGGTATGCCGACAAAGCTCAGTGCAGCCCCTTGAAGAAACCGCCGGCGGATCAGACTCATCAACGACCTCGATATGCTACTGACGGGGAGAGACCCGCAATATGGCGGCCTACCACGTCGAAGGACAGAGAAGAATGCTGATCGTCGATTCACAAGTGCATGTCTGGGGTGCCGACTCGCCAGAGCGGCCTTGGCCGGCCCCGGCTCACGGCCGTCCCGTCGTCCATCGCGAGCAACCGATCACCGCTCAATCGTTGCTTGTTGATATGAAGGAAGCCGGAGTTGATCGCGCGATCATCGTGCCACCGTCATGGGAAGGCGACCGCAACGATCTCGTTGCAAAGGCGGTTGCTGACTATCCGGACCACTTCAGATATGTCGCGCGCTACAGCCTCTCCGATCCGACGTTGCCGCGATGGATCGAGACCTGGCAGGACAATCCGGGTCTGCTGGCGCTGCAACTGACGTTTCAGACACCGCTTTTCCAGAAGCCGCTCGTCGATGGCGAGATCGAGTGGCTGTGGTCGGCGGCGGAAAAGGCCGGCCTGCCGCTAACGATCTATGCGCCCAACGCGCTGATGCCGCGCCTCGACCAGGTCGCGCGAGAGCATCCTGCTCTCAGCATTATCATCAATCATTTCGGCCTGACGGGTGCACGACGCGACGAAGAAGCGTTTTCTGACTTCAGCAATCTGCTGGCCTTAAGCGCGCGGCCCAATGTTGCTGTTAAGGCGAGCTGCCTGCCGTTCTACACGATAGAAGCCTATCCGTTCCCCAATCTGCACCGGCACATCAAAGACGCTTTCGACGCTTTTGGTCCGCGCCGGCTGTTCTGGGGCACGGACTTGTCGCGCCTGCCCTGCTCGTATCGCGAAGGCGTTACGCTCTTCACCGAACACCTGCCGTGGCTTAAGGGCGAAGATCGCGCGTGGGTGATGGGACGCGGCATCAGCGAATGGCTCGGCTGGGAACGTCGCGCGCCCTGAAGTCGCATGGAGCCGCGAGGCTACGCCGCGATGCGATGCACAGCGGCGTCGGGACGCGCACTACGAATGGCTTGCACCGATTTCTCGATGGCACTCCACAGCCGGGCGATTTCGTCGGCTGCCTGCGAGCCGGCGTCAAATTCCTGCGCGCCCTGCCCGCTGGCAAGCGAAAGCGAAAAGTCCGTCCGGTACGTGATCTGGCCACCCCACACCGGAACATCGAGCCGGGAAAGACTGTCGCGGGTGTAAGCAACTGCCGCGGCCTCTTCTCCGCCTCGCCGCGACGGCGCACCATTGATGACCACGGCATAAGGCGTGCGCGTGCGCCGCGCGAACGCAATGGTCTCTTGCACCGCGACGATATCGAACACGCCGGCGCGGCAGGGAATGATCACCATCGTCGCCGACTGGACGGCCTCGGTGACACCGGCCGACATATTGGCGGGCGTGTCGATGAACGCCCATGCAGCGCCCCTGCGTTCTGCCTTCTTGAGCGTGCGGGATAGCGTCCGTTTGATTTGCTTGAGAGGCAAAGCGTCGTCGCCACGCAACGAATTCCAGAACGTCAGTGAGCCCTGAGGATCATCGTCAATAAGACAGCATGGAGCGGACAGCCGATGCACATGCGCGGCGAGATGAGCGGCGAGCGTACTCTTGCCGGTGCCGCCTTTGCGCGAGGCAAAGGTAAGTATGTTCATTGCCGCATTCCGGTTTGATGCATGCCTGTTGGCGACGAACATACGGATGAGCCGTTACTGAAAAAATAACCATTGCGCATTTGCGTTGTCAGAAAACTGTCACACAATTCGCTACACTTACTTTTTTGTCGCGGCTTCTTTGACGTGATCTGCGTCGCCAGCGATCGCTGTGCCGCTTCAACCTCAATCAGCGAATACGTGTCCAACTGAGCCGGGACAACGTCCGCCCATTCGTTCAGGACGCAATGAAGGATGCCGTTGTCCGCAATGGGAGGATGGCAACTGAGAGCCGCCACCAGATGGTTAATCAGCAATTAACGCGACAGTATTAGCGTGCACGGCGCAAGGAATTTTGCACGCCGATGACACCGGTCACTTCAATTTCAGCCGTTTCAAGCAGTTCCGAACCAATGCCGGCATCGCTGGCCGCTCTCATTGGGCAAACGATCACGGCGCGCGTCTTGTCAGTCGTCAACGATACCACGGCACGCCTGCTACTGCCCGGCGGCGGTACGCTCGATATTGAGACCGAGGCGCCACTTGCCGCAGGCACAACCGCAACCCTGAACGTCGAGGGCACGCCCGCGCAGCCGCGCTTCGTGCCTGTCGCGAGCGAGAGCAACACCGGCTCTCAGCCAGCATCCAGTCCGTCCCCCAACGCGACCTTATCTGCTGCGACGTCATTGGTGCGCGATCTCGCTGCTCGTCAAAACGGCCTCCCTGCCCTTTACGCGGATGTCGATGCTTTCAGCGCCGCCAGCAACACTTCGGTGCCCCAAGCGGTCACAACGGCGATCGGCAATCTGCTGGCGTCGCGGCTCGATCTCGAAACTGGCACGGCGCCGGATGCTGATGCCATTCAAACGGCATTGCTGCAGGCCGGCCTCGAAAATGCTTCAGCCGGCGTTTCACAGCTCCGCGACATTCCGACGACGGCGGCTGCGCTGATAACCCTGCGCCAGTCGCTGCAGAGCTGGCTCGCCTCGGACGCAGATGCGCCTGAACAAGCTTCAACAAATGGAATGGCCGCGCGGCAACAAAACGCCGCATCGCATGACAATGCTCCCCCACCGCCGTATCGCGGCGCCCCGACCGTCGCGCAGGCGCCCGTCGCCGCGTCGATCGCGAGCAACGCTTCCTTGCGCGAGCGGGCATTACATCTGATCGACCAAACCGATGCGGTGGTCGCACGGCGGGCGTTGCTGCAGATTGCATCTTCGCCGCTGGATCGTACGAGTGGCGATTCCGCGAGGCAGCAGCAGCCTGTGACCGTCCTCCTGGAGATTCCGCTGGCAACGCGTGAAGGCACCGCCGCCGCGCAAATCCGGATTTCGCGGGATGCCAGACGGCAGGACGATCCGACCGCGGAGCCGGCGTGGCATGTCGACTTCTCGACGACATTCGAACCGCTCGGTCCAGTGCATGCTCATATCGCAGTTGCCGGCAGGCGGACGACCGTCACGCTCAATGCAGAACGGGGCGAAAGCGCGGCCTCTATCGAACAACCTAGCGCTTCTCGACGCTGGCCTGCGAAATGCCAACCTGGAGCCGGGCGCAATTCGTTGCCAAAGCGCAACGTCACGCGCGGCCAATGCGTCTCAAAGTGCGTCTCCCGGCACATTCCTCGATCAGGCGACATGACAGACACGCCGACTTCGCTCGCCGTCGCTCTGGAATATGAGCAACCACGTGTGCCGCGCGTCACTGCAATTGGCCGTGGCGAACTGGCGCGCCGGATCGTGGAGCTGGCCAACGCCGAAGGCATTCCGGTTTCGCACAAGCCGGAGCTTGCTGCCGCGCTCTCACGCATGCAGCTCGATCAGGAAATCCCAGTTGAACTATATCGGGCGGTCGCCGAGGTGCTCGCATTCTTCATGCGGGTTGCCGGCAAAACGCGATAGCAATCTCGTCTAAAGGC
>CAWECH010000027.1:0-23186 GCA_963807565.1 uncultured Alphaproteobacteria bacterium
CACAAGGACATCGGCACGATGTATCTTGTGTTCGCGATCATGGCCGGCGTGATCGGCGGGCTGCTTTCGATCGCGATCCGGGCCGAGCTGATGTATCCCGGCCTGCAGTTCTTCCACGAAACGCATACCTACAACGTCTTCGTCACCGCGCACGGACTGATCATGATCTTCTTCATGGTCATGCCGGCGATGATCGGCGGTTTTGGCAACTGGCTGGTGCCGTTGATGATCGGCGCGCCCGACATGGCCTTCCCGCGGATGAACAACATTTCGTTCTGGCTGTTGCCGGCCTCGTTCGCCCTGCTGCTGTCCTCGATGTTCTTCGAGGGCGAGCCGGGCGCCAACGGCGTCGGCGCCGGCTGGACAATCTACGCACCGTTGTCGACCTACGGTCATCCCGGCCCGGCGATGGATTTTGCGATCCTGTCGCTGCACCTCGCCGGTGCTTCGTCGATCCTGGGCGCCATCAACTTCATCACCACGATCTTCAACATGCGCGCGCCGGGCATGACGATGCACAAGATGCCGCTGTTCGTGTGGTCGATCCTGGTGACAGTGTTCCTGCTGCTGCTGGCGCTGCCGGTCCTCGCCGGAGCCATCACCATGCTGCTGACGGATCGTAACTTCGGCACCACGTTCTTCGACCCGCAGGGCGGCGGCGATCCGCTGCTGTTCCAGCACCTGTTCTGGTTCTTCGGTCACCCGGAAGTTTACATTCTGATCCTGCCGGGCTTCGGCATGATCAGCCAGATCGTGTCCACGTTCTCCAAGAAGCCGGTGTTCGGCTATCTCGGCATGGCTTACGCCATGGTGGCGATCGGCGGCATCGGTTTCGTGGTGTGGGCGCACCACATGTACACCGTCGGCATGTCCTCCACCGTGCAGGCCTATTTCATCGCCGCCACGATGGTGATCGCGGTGCCGACCGGCGTGAAGATCTTCTCGTGGATCGCCACGATGTGGGGCGGCTCGATCGAGTTCAAGACGCCGATGCTGTGGGCGATGGGCTTCATCTTCCTGTTCACGCTCGGCGGCGTCACTGGCGTCGTGCTCTCCAATGCCGGCGTCGACCGGGTGTTGCAGGACACTTATTACGTCGTCGCGCACTTCCATTACGTACTGTCGCTCGGCGCCGTATTCGCGATCTTCGGCGGCTGGTACTTCTGGTTCCCGAAATTCACCGGCTACATGTACAGCGAATTCATCGGCAAGCTGCATTTCTGGCTGACGTTCATCGGCGTCAACATCGTGTTCTTCCCGCAGCACTTCCTTGGGCTCGCCGGGATGCCGCGCCGCATCGTCGATTATCCGGATGCTTTCTCTGACTGGAACCTCATCTCGTCGATCGGATCGTATATTTCCGGCTTCGGCGTGCTGGTGTTCCTGTTCGGCGTCGTCCACGCCTTCGTCCGCAAGGAGCGGGCTGCGGCGAATCCGTGGGGTCCGGGCGCAACCACGCTTGAATGGACCCTGCCGTCACCACCGCCGTTCCATCAATTCGAGACCCTGCCGCTGGTCAAATGAGCGTCACAGTCGCACGCGTCGAGCCAAGCGTCGCCGGAGCCGGCGATTATTTCGAACTGATGAAGCCACGAGTGATGTCACTCGTGGTGTTCACGGCGCTGGTCGGGCTTTGTGTCGCTCCGGGCCACATCCACCCGGTCATCGCCGCTACAGCGTTACTGTGTATCGCGGTCGGGGCCGGCGCCGCCGGTGCGCTCAACATGTGGTACGACGCCGACATCGACGCGAAGATGTCGCGAACGGCAGGCCGCCCGATCCCGCGCGGCACAATTACCCCGAGCGAGGCTTTGGCGTTCGGCATGACGATGGCCGGATTTTCCATCGCGACGCTTGGCGTGCTGGTGAACTGGTTTGCGGCAGCACTGCTCGCTTTCACGATCTTCTTCTATGTCGCCATCTATACGATGTGGCTGAAGCGCTCGACCGCGCAGAACATCGTCATCGGCGGCGCGGCAGGCGCGTTGCCGCCGATGATCGGCTGGGCGGCGGTTACCGGATCCATTGCCATGGAGCCGGTCATCCTGTTCCTCATCATCTTCTTCTGGACGCCGCCGCACTTCTGGGCGTTGTCGCTCTACCGCACCGACGACTACATCCGCGCCGGCATCCCGATGCTGCCGGTGGTCGCCGGCGCTGCCGAAACCCGCCGCCAGATCCTGCTTTACACGCTGATCCTGGCTCCGCTTGGCGTTGCGCCGTGGTTTCTCGGCTATGCCGGCATCGCCTACGGCGCGGTCGCTGCCGTCACCGGCGCCATCATGTTGATTTTGGCGCTGCGCGTGCTGCGCGAGCGTGAAGGCCACAAGGCCAGCAAGCAATTGTTCGCCTTCTCGATCCTTTACCTGTTCCTGTTGTTTGCAGTGCTGCTTGTCGACCGGATTTCGGGAGGGCTCACCAGCCTTTTCGCATGACGGCAGCGGATGTGATCATGAGCGACATGCAGAAGCCGGAAGAAGGCATCAGGCTCACGGAGCAACAGCTCCGCGCGCGGCGCAGTCGCTCGATCGCTATCGCACTCGCCCTCGGTGCGTTCGTCGTCGTCATCTTCTTTGTGACGCTGGCAAAGCTCGGCGGCAACGTGGCGACGAGGCCCATGTGATGAGAACCATGTGATGGCTGAGCCAGGCAACCAACCCCCGCGGCGACGCGCAACCCGGCGCGATATGGTGACCGCTTTTATCTGCGGCGGCGTCGTCGCGACGATGGTCGGTGCGTCATTTGCGGCAGTGCCGTTCTACAACTGGTTCTGCCGCACCACTGGTTACGGTGGCACCACACAGCGCGCCATCGCCGCGCCAGCGCAAACCGGCCAGCGCACAATCACGGTCTATTTCGACTCCAATATCGCCGGCGGGCTGCCGTGGGACTTTCAGCCGGAGCAACGCACCATCGACGTCAAACTCGGCGAGGTCGTGACGATTTACTATCACGTCACCAACCAGGCCGCGCGCGTCACCACCGGTCAGGCGGCCTATAACGTCAATCCGCCGACGACCGGGATCTATTTCGAAAAGATCAACTGCTTCTGCTTTACCGAGCAGACGCTGCAGCCCGGCGAGAAGCGGGATATGGCGGTGGTGTTCTACGTCGATCCCAAGCTCGCCAAGGACAGCGAGCAGGACGGCACCAACATGATCACGCTGTCCTACACGTTCTATCCGGCGAAGGAGCCGGAACAGCCGGTCGCAACGACAACCGAGCCTGGAAAATCCGGGCACATCTAAGTAAGACAACGACAACGGCGCGGCCGGGAGTTACGGCACCGCCAAGGTGGAGAAAGATACGATGGCCGACGCCGCTCACGTCAAACACCACGACTACCACCTGGTGAATCCGAGCCCTTGGCCCGCGATCGGTGCGACAGCGGCTTTCCTGACCGCGGTCGGCGCCATCCTGTGGATGCATCACACCGCCGCCTACGCACCGGTGATATTCGGGGTCGGCGCAATCGGCATCGCCTACACCATGATCGGGTGGTGGCGCGACGTGATCCACGAAGCCGAGGTCGAACACGATCACACCCGCGTGGTGCAGATCTCGCACCGCTACGGCATGATCCTGTTCATCGCCTCAGAGGTGATGTTTTTCGTCGCCTGGTTCTGGGCCTACTTCAACACCGCGCTGTTCCCGGATCAGATTCAGGATGTCGGCCGCATCGCGTTCACCCATGGCGTCTGGCCGCCACAGGGCATCAAGACTTTCGATCCCTGGCATTTGCCGCTGCTCAACACGCTGATCCTGCTCACCTCCGGCACCACCGTGACGTGGGCACATCACGCGCTGCTCGAGAACAACCGCAAGGGGCTGGTCTGGGGGCTGGTGTGCACCATCGTACTCGGCCTGAGCTTCACCTGCGTGCAGGGCTGGGAATACGCCCACGCCGCATTCAACTACTCCGGCAACATGTACGGCGCTGCATTCTTCATGGCGACCGGCTTCCATGGCGTGCACGTCATCATCGGCACGACGTTCCTGATCGTTTGCCTGTTCCGTGCGCTGGCAGGCCAGTTTACGCCGACGCAGCACCTCGGCTTCGAGTTCTGCGCCTGGTACTGGCACTTCGTCGACGTGGTGTGGCTGTTCCTGTTCGCCTGCATCTATGTGTGGGGCGGCGGCGCGGCAGCCGGCTGACAAGTAGCGCACTTCAGCTTTCGCATCTTCCAGGCCCCCGCTTTCGCGGGGGTCTTTTTATGACTACATCGTCGCTATAGCGGAAAGACCCTATGGCCGACGAAACAGTCGCAACACTTTCAGGATCGATCCGTGCCGGGCTGGCGTGCGCCTGCCCGCGCTGCGGCCAAGGCAAATTATTCCAGGGATTTTTGACACTGCGGCCGCGCTGCGATGTGTGCGGGCTTGATTACGGTTTTGCCGATTCCGGCGACGGCCCGGCGGTGTTCATCATCCTCCTTGCCGGCTTCATCGTGGTCGGCGCTGCGTTGATCGTCGAGGCGCTCTATCACCCGCCTTACTGGGTCCACGCCGTGCTCTGGATTCCTCTCATCGCAATTGTCACGCTCGGCCCGCTGCGTCCGATGAAAGGGCTGATGATCGCCCTGCAATATCATCATAAGGCCGAAGAGGGCCGATTCGGCGGAGGCCGGACTTGAGCGCGCTGGAGCAATCTCGCCGCACATGGCTCGGCGCGCTATTGCCGGCGGCGCTCGTTTTCATTGTGCTGATCGGGCTTGGCACCTGGCAAGTTCAACGCAAGGCGTGGAAAGAGGCGCTGATTGCTGCGCTGACCGAGCGAACCAATGCTGCGCCGATTGCGCTGCCCGCCGCCAAAGACTGGCCAAACCTCGATCCGGCTCAGGACGAATACAGCCGCGTCAAATTCACCGCGCAGTTCGACAATGCAGCGGAGGCTCTCGTCTTTGGTTCAAGCTCCGCCTTTCGTCCTGACGTTGGCGGCGGCGGATATTGGATATTCACGCCGGCGCGGCTCGCCGACGGCAGCACCGTCATCGTCAATCGCGGCTTCGTGCCGGAAGACAAAAAGGACCCCGTCTCGCGCGCGGCTGGACAAATCGCGGGGCCGGTCGAAATCATCGGCAGCTTGCGGTGGCCGGATGCTCGGCACTGGTTCACGCCGGCTGACGATGCCGCGCACAATCTGTTTTTCTTGCGCGATCCGGCGGCAATTGCCGCTGCGAAAAAACTTTCCGCCGTTGCACCGTTCTATGTCGAGCAGGAATCGCCGGTACCGCCCGGCGGTCTGCCGCAACCCGGCAAGCTTGTCGTCGCGCTCCCCGACAACCATCTGCAATATGCCGTCACCTGGTATGGGCTGGCTGTCGCTCTGGTCGGCGTTTTCATCGTCTGGGCCCGCACCTCGCGCCGGCGCAACCGGCCCGGACAGGTCTCGCATTCCTTGTGAAGGTGCCGGGTTTTCTATAAGTGTGGCTGCTGTTCCGGACGAACCGCAAGCCATCATTCGTCCATAATAATAAGCATAATCAATAGCTTAATGAAACACGTCTCGACCAGGGGCGAGGCCCCGCCGCTCGGTTTTGCCGAAGCCATGCTCGCGGGTCTTGCCCGCGACGGCGGCCTCTATGTGCCCGAATCCTGGCCGCAGATCGAACCGAAAACCATCGCGTCATTCGCCGGCCGGCCCTACGCCGAGGTCGCCACCGAAGTCATCCGCCGCTTCACCGGCGATGCGATCGGCGACGCCGACCTGGCCCGCATGGTGCGGGAAGCTTACGGCACGTTCCGCCATCCTGCCGTCGCGCCGCTGGTCCAAGATCAGTGCCACAACCTACATGCTCGAACTCCATCACGGGCCGACGCTCGCCTTCAAAGATCTGGCGATGCAGCTCTTGTCCCGGCTGATGGATCATGTGCTTGCAGCGCGCGGCGAGCGCCGCACCATCGTGGTTGCAACGTCAGGCGACACCGGCGGCGCTGCCGTCGAAGCGTTCCGCGACCGTAACCAGGTCGATCTCGTCGTGCTGTTTCCGAATAACCGCGTTTCCGATGTGCAGCGGCGCATGATGACAACGGCGGGCGCAACGAACATTCATGCGGTCGCCATTGAAGGAACGTTCGACGACTGTCAGGCGATCGTCAAAGCGATGTTCAATCACCACGCTTTTAGCGATCGCGTGCAACTGTCCGGCGTCAATTCGATCAACTGGGCGCGGATTGTCGCGCAGGTGGTCTATTACTTCACCGCCGCTGTCGCGCTCGGCGCGCCCGAGCGCCGGGTTGCCTTCACGGTGCCGACCGGAAATTTCGGCGACATCTTCGCCGGCTACGTCGCCGAGCGGATGGGTCTGCCGATCGACCGGCTCGTCATTGCCACCAACGTGAATGATATTCTGGCGCGTACGCTCGCAACCGGCGCTTACGAACTGCATGACGTCGTCGCAACCACGTCGCCGTCAATGGATATTCAGGTGTCGTCGAATTTCGAGCGGCTGGTATTTGATGCATGCAAGCGCGACGGCAATGCCGTTCGCACGCTGATGAACTCGCTTGCGCAGTCGGGCCGCTTCACTTTGCCTGGTGAAGCGCTGGCGCAAATTCGCGCCAGATTCAGCGCCGGCCGTGCCGGCGAAGACGAAGTCGCCGCGATCATCCGCACAGTCAATCGAGAGACCGGCAACCTGGTCGATCCGCATACCGCAGTCGGCATTGCCGTTGCCGAAAAAGAACCGCGCGATCCAGCGATACCGATGGTGGTGCTCTCTACCGCGCACGCAGCAAAATTTCCCGATGCGGTGGAGGCGGCCAGCGGCGTGCGGCCAAAGCTGCCGGAATGGCTTTCCGGTCTCGATCAGCGTCCCGAACAGATCACAGTACTTCCAGTTGATCAGTCCGCGGTGGAGCGTTTCGTCCTTTCGACGAGTCGTGCCGCGCAAGAAGGAGCGGCGGCATGAGCGTTGAGCTCACGACCCTAAAATCCGGCATCAATGTCCTGACCGACGCCATGCCACATCTTGAGACGGCATCACTTGGCGTTTGGGTTGCGTCGGGCAGCCGCGACGAGCGGCACGATGAACACGGCATTTCGCATTTTCTCGAGCATATGGCGTTCAAGGGTACGCGCCGCCGTACAGCACGCCAGATCGCCGAAGAAATCGAGGCCGTCGGCGGCGATCTCAATGCCGCGACCGGGGTGGAGAGCACGGCGTATTATGCGCGCGTGCTCAAGCAGGACGTGCCGCTGGCGCTGGACGTCTTGTCCGACATCCTGTCCGAGCCGTCCTTCGACAAGAACGAACTGAAGCGCGAGCAAAGCGTCATCGTTCAGGAAATCGGCGCGGTGGCGGATACACCCGACGACCTGATTTTCGAGCACCTGAACGAAATCGCATTCCCCGATCAACCGCTTGGCCGCTCGATCCTCGGTACCCCAAAGACGGTGCGATCGTTCGACGGCGGCAAGCTGCGCGATTATCTCGGCCGGAATTACCGTGCGCCCGACATCGTCGTCGCCGCCGCCGGTGCGGTCGATCATGCCGCGGTGCTCGCCGAGGTCGAGAAGCGGTTCGGCAGTTTCGATGGTCCTGCCAGCCCGATGCCGGAGCCGGCAAAATTCGGCGGCGGTACCCACATCGAAAAGCGCGAACTCGAACAGGTGCATATCGCGCTGGCGCTGTCCGGTCTCGCGGTAACCGATCCGGCGCTGTACAGCCTGCAAGTCTTCGCCAGCATCCTCGGCGGCGGCATGTCATCGCGTTTGTTTCAGGAAGCACGCGAGAAGCGCGGGCTGTGTTATTCGATCTACTCCTTCCATATGCCGTACACCGACGTCGGCATGTTCGGCCTCTATGCCGGGACCGACGCCGCCGACACGTCGGAGCTGATGCGCGTGATCGTCGACGAGATCGTGAGCACCGCCGAGACGATCTCCGAACCGGAGGTTGCGCGCGTCAAGGCGCAGATGAAAGTCGGCCTGCTCATGGCGCTGGAAAGCTCCGGCGCCCGCGTCGAGCAGGTCGCGCGCCAGATGCTGACCCGCGGCCGCATCATTCCGATCGAGGAACTGGTCGAGAAAGTCGACGCGGTCACGGTCGAGAGCGCTCGCGCGGCCGGTCGTGCGCTGATCTCACGCGGCAAGATGGCGACCGCCGTGCTTGGTTTGGGCTCGGGACTTGAAAGCGTTGCAACGATTGCCGAAACTCTGACGCGCCGGGCGGCCTGACGAGTAGCAGCATCATCGAAGCGTTTATTCAGCCCTACGTGCCGGCCTGACATGGCGTTTATCTATGGCGTTTTTTCGCACCATCAATTTTTCCGAGCCACCGCCTTCGATTGCCGGAAGCCGCGTGATGCTTCGTCCGCCGCAGATGACCGACCATTCCGAATGGTCGGCGCTACGTGAGGCAAGCCGGGATTTTCTGACGCCGTGGGAGCCGACATGGCCCGAGGACGACCTCACCCGTAGCGCGTTTCGGCGTCGCATCCGGCGCTACAGCGAGGATATCCGCACCGACCAGGGTTACGCTTTTCTGCTGTTCCGCAAATCGGACGGCGCGCTGGTCGGCGGCCTCACCCTGGCCAATATCCGGCGCGGCGTGGCTCAAGCCGCCAGCCTTGGCTACTGGATGGGCCTGCCTTACGTGCGGCAGGGCTACATGACCGAAGCGGTCCGTACCGTCATTCCGTTCGCGCTGGAAACCCTGCGGTTGCACCGGCTGGAAGCCGCCTGCATTCCGACGAATGCCGGCTCAATCCGGCTTCTCGAAAACAACGGCTTTGCGCGCGAAGGCTACGCTCACGAGTATTTGTGCATCAACGGTATGTGGCAGGACCATTTATTGTTTGCGCGGCTGAAAAACGGGCCGAAATCTTGAGGCCGCAAGTCTTAACCACGCCGGTTTTACCGCCTTGGGATAGCCACGGTTCGATTGGTATAAAACCCATACATCGCAAGGCGATGGGTTGGGGAATGTTCCGTAATTTTGATCTGATCCGATCTGCCCGCTGGCGCTCGTCCGCAGCCGCGCTTTCGCTTGCGCTTCTTGCCGCGGGCTGCTCCGGAGGCTCAGGACTCGGATCGCTTGGCGGCAGTTCGACGGCATCCGCTCCGCCTGCCGGCTCGCAGCCGGCGGCCGGCCCATCGTTCTCGGACAAGGTTTCAGGGTTCTTTGGCGGCGCTTCCGCCAAGGATCCACAGCAGGTCGCCGGGGCCGACGTCTCTCAGGATTGCCCGCTCATCGATATCCGGCAGGGTGCGTCGACCTTGAAGGTCGGAACAACCGGAACCGTCGCCAGCGGCGAAAGCGACGATAACGGCGCGATGGCGCTGAAGTATCAGGGCACGTTTGTTCGCGCAGCACGCGAATGCGCTCTAGTCGCCGGGCAACTGGTGATGAAGGTCGGTGTCCAGGGACGCATCATTGTCGGACCGGCCGGCGGCCCAGGTCAGATTGTCGTACCGCTGCGGATCGCGGTCGTTCAGGAGACGGTCAAAGGCACCCAGCCGATCGTTACCAAGCTCATTCAAATTCCGGTGACGATCGCATCCTCGACCGACAATCCGACCTTCACACACGTCGAAGAAGGATTGAGCTTCCCGATGCCGCGTAATCTCGACGATTACGTCGTCTACATCGGCTTCGATCCGCTCTCGCTTCAGGCGCAGCAGCATCCGGCGGCAAAACCCAAGCCGAAAGCCAAACGCCCGGCTGGAACTTAAGAAGCGGCCGAACTACCAGCCGCGCAGTTCGAGAATACTGCTTTTGAGCACCCGCATATCGGCGACCACCGTGCGAGCGCCTGCGGCAGTCAAATCCCTCGCCAGTTTGCTGGGCGTCTGGCTGGCGCCAACAAAACCGATAGGCCGCATGCCCGCGCTTGCCGCGGCCATGACACCGGGAACGGAATCTTCCACAACGATACAATCGGCCGGTCTAACTCGCATGGTCTCGGCGGCGACCTGAAACAGATCGGGCGCCGGCTTGCCCTTGGCGACGTTACTCGCCGAAAACAGGCGCGGACCAAAGAAACGTAACAGGCCAACGGCATCGAGGCTGGTGCGAACGCGATCAATAGGAGAAGACGACGCCACCGCCTTCGGTCCACGAATCCAGGTCAAAGCATGGATTGCATGAGGAAGGGCACGAAGCTCGGAACGGAATCGCCGCAGAGTCTCTCCGGCTACGGAGGAGGCAAATCCCGCCGGCAGCTTTTGACCCATCGAAGCCTCAATCACCGCAAGTACATCAGCGGGCCGGCGTCCGTGAAATCGCCGCGCAACAGTCTCGGCGCTGAGTGGAAATCCCGCGCGCGTCACCGCATTCGCGAGGACCGTGCTGGCGATCGAACTCGCTGTCCACAAGCACGCCGTTGCAATCGAAGATGACCAAAGGTCGCCCCGACGATCCGGCCGTGGCCGGTCGTAGTGCACTTTGCGAGAATCGCGGACTGAAAAT
Organism: uncultured Alphaproteobacteria bacterium; assembly: GCA_963807565.1. Taxonomy (GTDB): domain Bacteria; phylum Pseudomonadota; class Alphaproteobacteria; order Rhizobiales; family Xanthobacteraceae; genus BOG-931. The sequence goes on from CAWECH010000027.1 coordinate 10,413, forward strand.
ATCCAAGCGCCGCAGCCTGCAAAGCGCGGCATTGCCGGTGTCACGATTTATTCACAGAAAACAGACGCGGGCTGTGCATTGCCGCGTCGGTGACGTCGCGTCAGTTGAATTTTTTCCTGACGTCTTCGATGCCCTGCTTCAGCAAGCCAGCCGCAAGTTCACCTTTGGCTGCAACGGACAGGATTTTCTCGGCCGCCGCGACTGCAGCGTCGGCTGCGGCGGAACGAACGTCGGCGAGCGCCTGAGCTTCGGCCTGAGTGATTTTTGCTTCCGCCATCTTGGTGCGGCGGACGACGAAATCTTCCATTCTGGTCTTGGCTTCACCGGCGATACGCTCGGCCTCAGCCTTGGCGCCAGCAATGATGTCCTGGGCTTCCTTCTCGGCCTCGCGGCCCTTGCGCTGGAATTCGGCAAGCAGCGCATGGGCTTCTTCTTTCAGCCGTCGCGCCTCGTCGAGTTCGCCTTTGATCCGGGCCTGACGCTGGTCGAGCAAATCGGTCACCTTGCGGTGCACCCCGAGATAGGCGAGCAGGCCCAAAAACAGCAGGAAGCCCAGGGCCACCCAGTTTTCGGTCTCTTGCAGCGCTTCCAACATGGATCAGCCTCAGCGTTTGAGGACATCGCCGACCGCAGCGGCGACTTCGTGATCGGCAGGCGTCTGCCCGATCAGCCGCTGCACAATGGCCGAGGCGGTATCTGTTGCAATCGTTCCGACGTTGCCCATGGCCGTGGCGCGCGTTGATGCGATCGACTTTTCCGACGCTGCAAGCTTCTCGTGCAGCTCGGCCTCGAGCTTCTTGCTGAGAGCCTCGGATTGGGCCGCCTGCTTCTCCCGCATGTCGTTCGCGATCGACTGGGCGCGGCCGCGCGCATCAGCCAGCGCCTTCTCGTATGCGGCATGTGCCGCGTCCGACTGCTCTTTAAGATCGTGCGCGGCTTTGAGATCGCCGGAGATGCGCTTCGAACGCTCCTCGAAGATCGCGCCAATACGCGGCAGCGCAATCTTCGACATCAGCACGTACAAAAGCACGAACGAGATCGCCAGCCAGACAAGCTGCGACGGAAAGGTCTGCGTCTGGAACGGCGGAAACGCTATTTTTCCGCCAGGCGCTTCGGTATGAGCAGCCGGTTCGGCCATGAGCGATTAGAGAGCGAACAGCAGCAGCAGCGCGATCAGCAGCGAGAAGATGCCGAGCGCTTCGGTAATGGCGAACCCGAAGATCAGGTTGCCGAACTGGCCCTGAGCGGCTGACGGATTGCGCAGAGCGGCGGCAAGGTAATTACCGAAGATGATGCCGACGCCGACGCCGGCGCCGCCCATGCCGATGCAGGCGATGCCTGCGCCAATGTACTTTGCTGCAACCGGATCCATTGAAAGCTCCTTTTGGACGTTGGTTAGCTCGAGCCGTCAGTGGCCCGGGTGAATAGCATCGTTGAGATAGATGCAAGTGAGAATGGCGAAGACGTAGGCTTGAAGGAAAGCCACCAGAAGCTCAAGCGCGGTCAGCAGAATGACCATGATGAAGGGCAGCGCCGCGCCGAACCAGCCGAGGATGCCGGCGCCGGCCAGCATGATGACGAACCCGGCAAAAACCTGAAGCGTGATATGGCCGGCCAGCATGTTGGCGAACAGACGTACGCTGTGCGACACCGGCCGCGACATAAATGACAGCACTTCAATGAAGACGATCAGCGGCAGGATTAGCTTCGGCACGCCCTTCGGCACAAACAGATTGAAGAAGTGCAGGCCGTTCTTCCAGAAGCCGTAGATGATGACGATGGCGAACACAGTCAGCGCCAGCGCGACCGTCACGATCAACTGGCTGGTCACCGTGAACGAGAACGGAATGAGCCCGATCATGTTGGCAAACAGCACGAACATGAACAGCGTGAACACGAAGGGGAAAAACTTCATGCCCTCGTTGCCGGCCGACGCGCGGACGGTATTGGCGACAAATTCGTAGGACATTTCCGCGATGGATTGCAGCCGGCCCGGCACCACTGCCCGCGACGCGCTGGCGCCGATCATCAGCAGCGATACGGCACCCACGATGATGAACATCACCAGTGCCGAATTGGTGAAGGCGATGTCACGACCGCCCATGGTCATCAGCGGGACCATGTCGTGAATCTGAAACTGGTGGATCGGATCGACTTGCATCGTTTCGTTACCGTTGGGCGCCGAAGCGCCAATCAGCCTTCCCGGTTCTTACGCAGGCGATCGTCAATGCCTGGGCTCGCCACGACGCCTGCCGAACGCATCACATTGAGGACGCCGGCGGCGAAGCCGAGCAAGAGAAAAATCATCAGCCCCCACGGCGTGGTTCCGAACCAGTGATCGACGAGCCAGCCGAGGCCTGCACCGACAATCACACCAGCAACAAGTTCGCTCGAGAGCCGAAAACCCCTAGCGTAACCTGATGCCGTCGCCGCCCGATTCTCAGAAGTCTCATTGGAGGACTCGGCGACACGTTGCCGAGCAAGACCTTCGCCGAGCCGCTGGAGTCTCGCGGAGAGAGCGGCCTCATCGGTATGCGGTCTGTCTCGGTCGCCGTTTCCGCGCGCGTCGCTCATGGTCTCGACACTCGCGGCTCTACGGCGTTCGCAACACGCCCGCCCCCTGAAGCCGGGCGGACCATACTGAGAGGGGTATGCCAAGTCAAGAAAACCACGACTTATCCTAATTGTTTGAAATCAAAGAAGATATAGGCATTTTTTTGATCCATTTCGAGACCGTCCCGAGCGCGATTTTGCGTTGCGAAGCCTCAACGCTAGTCTCTTTGCTGCGCTCCCATAACGCACAAGGAGACGATGATGTTCAGCAGACCTCTCACCATCGCCGTCGCCGCTTTTTGCTTGAGCCTGCCGGCCCACGCCGATGACCAAACACCGGACACCGCTGGTGGCCGCTATACCTTGAACAAGGTGGCGGACGGCTTCATCCGGCTGGATACCCTGACCGGCGAGGTGACGCAGTGCAGCCAACGGACTGTCGGCTGGGCCTGCCAAGCCGCACCGGAGGACCGCGATGCCTATGAGAGCGAGATGGCGCGCTTGCGCGGCGAGAATATCGCGCTGAAGCAAGCGTTGCTATCGCACGGGCTGCCGCTGCCGTCGTCGGTCACTCCGGATCAGCCAGGCGGGCACGAAACCGGCAGACACGAAAACGACATCACCATCCGGTTGCCCAGCAACGCTGAAATCGATCGCGCCGTCAGTTATGTCGGACAGATCTGGCAGCGCTTCGTCGAAGCCGTCACCCGCGCGCAAAAGCAGATGTTGAACAGGGGCTAAGGTTTTGCCGCGCGTATCGGCCACTCTCTCAACCGTTCGCACCGCGCGGATCGAGACGATCGCAAGCGCGGTGCTGGCGATCGAAACGGCCGGCGAAGGCTTTTTTGAAATCACCCGCGATGTCGTAAGTTTCTTGGAGCAGGCAAAAGCGCGCGACGGCCTTGTGCTGCTTTATCTCCGGCACACATCAGCGTCCCTGGTTATCCAGGAGAATGCCGATCCGGATGTGCAGGTTGATCTGGTGACAGCACTCAGGCGCATCGCGCCGGAAAACGCCGGATGGGTGCATGACACCGAAGGCCCCGATGACATGCCGGCGCACGTCAAAGCGATGGTTAATGGCGTGTCATTGCATGTGCCGGTGTCGAACGGAAAAATTGCCCTCGGTACCTGGCAAGGCATTTATCTCGCGGAGCATCGCACGCACGCCCACCAGCGTGAAGTCATGCTGCAATTTCTCGGGCAATGCGGCGCGACGTGAGATTTGTGCCGAACACAGTCTTGTGAACCGCGACGGCCGGTCCCGGCTTTTGCCTGCTGAATAATCGCATCATGCGGCCTGCGCATTGCTGCAATGATGCAGGCGAGCATAGTCGCCGAGGTCCGGCACCATAGCTGACACGTCTGGTTGCGCCGCCAAGAGCGCGCCCGGCGGGAGTCTCAGGGGGATCTCAACAAATCTCGAGTCTGGATTCTTTGCGAGGTCGCGCTTGGATCGCTTTGTCGGAATGGCGGTTTTCACCAAGGTGGTTGAATCTGCCAGCTTTGCCGCAGCCGCTCGTCACTTCGATATGTCACCAGCAATGGTGAGTAAGCATGTCCGCACCCTCGAAGAGCGGCTGGGCGTCCGGTTGCTCAATCGCACCACCCGCCATGTGAGCGCGACGGAAGTCGGACAGAATTATTACGAACGTTGCCTGCGTATCCTTTCCGAACTGCAAGATGCGGACCGCGACGCCGGCGATCTGCAATCAGCGCCGCGCGGCCTGCTCCGCGTGACCACGTCGGTGTCCTATGGCGCCCGCGTGCTCTCTGCGGCAATTGCCGATTTTCTTACCGCCTATCCCGACCTTTCGGTCGACTTGAATCTCCACGACCATTATGTCGATCTGCTCGAAGAGCGCACCGATCTCGCAATCCGGCTTGGCCAGCTTTCGGATTCAAGCCTGATCGCAAAGAAGCTGACTTCGGTTGACATGGTGCTGTGCGCCTCGCCCGGTTATCTGGAGGGCAACGGCGCGCCGCAAACGCCGGGCGACCTGCTTAAGCACAATTGCCTTGCCTACACCTACGCGGCACCGCGGGCCTGGACCATGACCGACCAGAACGGCAAGGACGAGGTCGTCCGTATCTCCGGACGTTTATCGGCAAACAGCGGCGACGCCCTTTTGGCGCTCGCGCTCAAGGACACCGGCATAATTTACGCGCCTGATTATCTCGTCGACGATGATCTTCGGGAGGGACGACTGGTTCGTCTGCTGCCCGCGTACACGATGCCGAATATCCCGGTGCATGCGGTCTACCCTCACGGCCGCTATTTATCGGCGAAGACCAGAACGCTGATCGACTTCCTCGCGGAGCGCTTTGCAAATCGGTCACGCCTTGAAGCGGTGCGGCACGGCAATGGAGCCGATCGTGCGGACGTACCGCGCCTTCGCGCCGCGGTCTGAAGGCATCATCGCCGGCTCGCTATGTGACGCTGCCATAACGCGGCCTGTGGCTAAGCGGACCCATCGGCTTTAAAGTGCGCCGACAACCCATCGGCCGCTGACATTGACCGAAGTCGAATTGCACCACCTTCTGATCGCTGACGACCATCCGCTGTTTCGCGGCGCGCTCCGCGAGGCAGTCTCGGGATTGTTCGATCATGCCAAAGTCGCCGAAGCCGGAACGTTTGAGGAAATCACCGAACTGCTGGAACGCGGCAGTGATATCGACCTGATTTTGCTCGATCTTCGCATGCCGGGCGTGCGCGGGTTTTCCGGTTTGATGTATCTGCGCGCGCAATATCCCGCTCTGCCCATCGTCGTGGTTTCGGCCAACGACGACCCGGCGGTGATCCGCCGCTGCATGGAATTCGGCGCCTCCGGATTTATTCCGAAGACGCTCGGCACCGATGCCATGCGCCAGGCCATCGCACGCGTGCTGCAAGGCGAGGTCTGGACACCGCCGGATGTGGATCTAGCCAGACAGTCGGACGCCGAGACCGCGGCAATGATCGCGCGGCTTTCGAGTCTTACGCCGCAACAGGTGCGCGTGCTGATGATGCTGTCGGGCGGGCTTCTGAATAAACAGATTGCCTACGAGCTTGGCGTCTCCGAGGCAACGGTGAAGGCTCACGTCTCCGCGATCCTGCAGAAGCTGGGCGTGGAAAGCCGCACGCAGGCGGTGATTGCCGCGGGCCGCATCGAAGCCGGCCAATGGCCGCAAGTGCCCGCGAAGGAAGGCTGATTACTCCGCCGCGACGCGTTGCACGCGCCATTGCATGATCAGAGCGCGCAATGAGGCCGGCTTGATCGGCTTGTTGAGAAGGTGGACATCCTCAGCCTGGGCTTCTTTGCCCACATGCTCGGATCGGTCGGCCGTTATCAGGATGGCGGGCACGTGCCGGCTGAGACGGCGACGCAATTCACCAATGACATCAATGCCGTTCGCATCGTCCAGATGGTAATCGACCAAAAGCACGTCCGGCTCGACACTGTTGGTCTTCAGGGCCACCAGCGCCTCGCCAAGATCGGCAGCGGTCAAAACCCGGCAGCCCCAGCCGCCGAGCAGCTTCTTCATGCCGTCAAGAATCGCGCGGTCATTATCGATACAAAGCGCAACCGTCCCTGCGAGGCGTCCGGTCTTGTGGCTGGCAAGATCCTGAAGCGGCGCCTCGGCTGCTGCTGCCTTGCCGCACGGCACTTCGGCCGAAAATCGCGAACCGCGTCCGACGGCAGATTTCAACGTCACCTCGCAATCCAGTACGCGGCCGATACGCTCGACAATAGAGAGACCCAAGCCGACGCCGCGGGCAACGCGGGCGCCCTGATCCAGGCGATGAAACTCCTTGAAGACCGCTTTGCGCTTGGATTGCGGAATGCCGATTCCGGTGTCGTAGACATCGATGCGCAGTTTCTCGCCGCGCCGCCGGCAACCGACAAGCACGGTGCCTTCGGAGGTGTATTTGATGGCATTGGATACGAGATTCTGCAGAAGTCGCCGCAACAGCCGACGATCCGAGCGCACGGTGAGCGAGCAAGGCATGAAACGGAGCTTGAGCCCCTTCTCTCGCGCCATCGGGGCGAACTCCACGTCGAGGCGCTGCAGCAGTTCGTCGATGCGAAAATCGGACAGTTCCGGCCTCATCGCGCCGGTGTCGAGCCGCGATATGTCGAGGAGCGCGGCAAAAATCTCCTCCACTGCATCCAGAGATGCGTCGATATTCTGCACCAACTCGCCGTCCTCACCGGCGCGCTGACGTTCGATCAGGCTCGTCACGTAGAGGCGCGCGGCATTGAGGGGCTGCAGAATGTCGTGGCTGGCCGCGGCGACAAAGCGGGTTTTTGAGACATTCGCCTCGTCGGCTTCGGCCTTGGCTTGCTCAAGCTCGCTATTGAGCCGTGTCAGTTCTCGGGTGCGTTCGCGGACGCGGCGTTCCAGGGTCGCATTGGCGCGTTCCAATGCCTCCGCGGCTTTCACGGATGGCGTGATGTCGGTGAACGTCGTCACCAGGCCGCCATCCGGCATCCGGTTTGACCGGACTTCGATCACGAGGCCGCGTTCGGAAAAGCGTTCGAGGAACGGCTCGAATTCCGAAGTATATTTGCCGATGCGCTCGTCGATTGCCGCGTCGACATCTCTTTGGTCATGATCGGCGTGCTGCACGACGTACCGCAGGATTTCCCGAAGCGCGACGCCTACACGAGTGAGGTCATGCGGCAGATCGAAAACCTCGCCGAACTGGCGATTCCAGCAAACCAGATTGAGGTCCTTGTCGAAGACCGCGATGCCCTGCCGCACGTGGTCGAGCGCCGTCTGCAAAACCTCGCGATTGTAGTGGATCGCCGCATTGGCATCGTCGAGCAGCTTGAGCGCGTCTTTGGTCGAGACGGTGCGCTTGCGCAGCAACAACGACAACACCAGCCGCGATGACGCGGCACCAATGGCCGACGCCAGGAGATATTCACCAAATTGCAGAACTTCAAAATCGGCTTCGGCCTGCGGCTCCAGGCTGATGCGGCGAGAAACCGCGAAGCTTGTGAACGACCCCCGGGTGCGCTCCTCGCCGAGATAGCGCGACACCGTCGCGATCAGTTCGCCGGTCGTGACGGATGCACGGCGCAGCCGGAAACTCGGTGCTTTCGGCGCGAGAATGGGCCCCAACGCAGATGGCACGAATACGTCGGCCTGAACGCGCTCGATCGCCGTCGGTCGACGGCCAAACGAGAACGCAACATAGAAAGCGATATTGACTGCGAGACTGAGCAGCACGCCGTGAACCAGCGGCGGTAAATCAAGGCCAAACACCGCCTGCGGTCGCAGCGCTGCGTAACCCCATGGCCCATCGACCAGCAGAGCAGCGCTCGCAGCACCGGCATCGGAGATGCTCGGCAGCAACAGCGTATAGCCCCAGACCAGAATTCCCGCAGTCATCCCGGCGATGGCGCCCCTCGCCGTGCCGCGTTGCCAGATCAGTCCGCCAAAAAATGCCGGCGCAAGCTGCGCAACGGCGGCAAACGACAGCAATCCGATTGCGGCAAGTTGTGCGTCGCCAGCCGAGCGGTAATAGACGTAAGCCAGAAATAGAATGACGAAGATCGCGATGCGCCGTGTCGTGAGCAGCCAGCCGCCGGCGTCACTTGGTTCGCCTCCGAGCTTCTCGCGGCGCTTGAGCACCAGCGGTACCACGATATCGTTTGACACCATGATGGCGAGGGCGACGGATTCAACGATCACCATAGCAGTTGCGGCGGAGAGACCGCCGACAAAGGTAATCAGCGTGATCAAATCGGAATGAGCGGCGATCGGCAGCGCCAGTACGAACATGTCACTGTCGACGTGGCTTTCCGGAAACGTCAGAAGACCAGCCACCGCAATCGGCAACACGAACAGGTTGATCAGCACCAGATAAACCGGAAACAGCCAGGCGGCGCGGCGGATTTCAGCATCGCTATGATTTTCGACGACGGCGACATGAAATTGGCGCGGCAGCAGCACCACCGCGAATAACGACAGCAGCGTCATCGCGAAAAAGCCGCCGTATGCGGGCGGGCGTGACAGCACCGCGGCGATGTTTGCGTGATCAAGCGCCTGCGAGAACAAATCGTACGGCCCCTTGAACATCACAAAGGTGACGAAGACGCCAACGGTGAGAAATGACACCAGCTTGACGATCGATTCGGTCGCCACTGCCAGCATCAGGCCGTCCTGATGTTCAGTGGCATCGGTATGCCGTGTACCGAACAGCACGGCGAAAGCGGCCATCAGCAACGCAACAAACAATGCGCTGTCGCCGACCACCGGCTGCGCCGGCGAACTCTGCGCCAGGATCGTGCCGACCGAAGCCGACACCGCTTTCAACTGCAAAGCGATGTACGGAACCATGCCGACGATTGCGATCAGCGCTACCGTCGCCGCCACGGCCTGACTCTTGCCGTAACGTGCGGCGATGAGGTCGGCGATCGACGTAATGTTTTGGCCCTTGGCGAGCCGCACGATCCGGATGAGCAGCGGGAATGCCAGCCCCACCATCAGCATCGGGCCGATGTAAATCGTGAGAAAATCATAGCCGGTCCGCGATGCGAGACCGACCGAGCCGAAGAATGTCCACGATGTACAATAGATCGCAAGCGACAGCGGATAGATCACCAGCCGCGATGACGTCGCACCAAATAGCTCGCGCCTGCGGTCGCCATAACTCGCCACCAGAAACAAGAAGCCGATATAGGCGAGCGCGATGACGACGACGACCCAGCCCTGCAACATAACTTTTTCTCAGGTCTCGTGGCGCGCTTTCGCCCTCTCCAAGGTCACCATACAACGGGCAATCTGTCTATTGGGCTTATTTTCCCGTCACTTCAGTAACGTCGCAGTCCACGCCGCATTTATTTGACGGAACATGGGGCGGCAGGGCATTCATAAACCGTCCATGCTCCTCCCTACCCTTCCGCCGCGGCGTACGCTTTTTGAGAACGCCGAAACGCTATTGATCGCGCTCGCCGGCGGTCTCGCTTTTACTTATCTGGAGCTTCCGGCCGCGCTGGTGTCCGGCTCGGTCGTGGCCGTCGCTGGGGCCGCCCTCTTGGGCCGGCCCGTCAAATTGCCGCTTGTTCTGGCCCGGTTCTGCGCCGTCATCATCGGTATCCTGCTCGGCGCCGTTGTCACGCCGGACACACTGCGCGGCATCGCGACCTGGCCGGCGAGTATCGCGCTGCTGATGCTGTGCTCCATACTCATGATCCTGGCGACCATGAGCTACCTGCAAATCGTCCATCGCTGGGACCCGTTGTCGGCTCTTCTCGCCGCAAGCCCCGGCGCACTCGCCCAGGCGATCTCGCTGGCAACAGAACTTGGTGGCGATTTACGGGCCATCGCCATCGTTCAAACCGTTCGCATTCTGCTGTTGGTCATCGGATTGCCGAATGGACTCGCATTGTTCGGCCTCGTCGCGCCGGCTATCACGGCCGTGCGCGGTCCGGCCGATATTTCCGTGCTGGGACAGATGATTCTGCTGGCGGTCGTGTCGACTTCCAGTGCAATCGCATTAGCACGCTTGCGATTTCCCGGTGGCCTGCTGTTTGGCGCAATGGTCGGATCGGCGATCCTGCACGGCAGCGGATTGATCCATGCCGTGCTGCCATGGTGGATCGGCAGCGCGGCGACGATTACGCTGGGGGCGGTGGTCGGTTCGCGCTTCGCTAACCTGACGGTACGGATGCTGGTTGGTTATCTCGGCGCCGCCTTTGGTTCGTTCGCGGTAGCGATGGGCGTGGCGACGATCTTCATCCTGATCGATGCGCACTTCTTCCCGTTCTCGATCGCCAATATCGTGATTGCGTTCTCGCCCGGTGCGCAAGACACCATGATGGTGCTCGCGCTCGCACTGCACCTCGACCCCGTCTATGTCGGAGCGCACCATCTCGCACGTTTTCTGGTGGTGACGATTTCGGTAGCCGTCGGCGCCCGCAAACTTGGAAAGCCGAAGCCTCGAGCGTAACGGCTGTTATTCCGCGGCCAGTGCGCGATCCTTCAACGGCAGACCAAGCCGCTGCCAAACATCGAGCAGCGCTTCGGCAAGCCCGTCGATCAATCCGTCGTCGTGATACGGGCTTGGCGTGATACGCAGCCGCTCCGTGCCCTTCGGTACCGTCGGATAGTTGATCGGCTGGATGTAGATGCCGTGCGCGGAAAGCAAGAGATCGCTCGCCGCCTTGCATTGCTCCGGATTGCCTACATAGACCGGCACGATATGCGTCTGGCTTTCCATCACCGGCAGGCCCGACGCCGTTAGCACAGCCTGGGTTCGCGCGGCACGGTCTTGATGGCGGTCACGCTCCCATTGCGAGGTCTTGAGATGACGGATCGCAGCCGTTGCCGCGGCTGCCACTGACGGCGGCAACGCGGTTGTGAAAATAAAGCCCGGCGCGTAGGAGCGCACCGCATCGATCATCGCCGTTGAGCCGGCGATGTAACCGCCGAGACAGCCGAATGCCTTGGCCAGCGTGCCCTCGATCACGTCGATGCGTGAGCGTCGCGTTATCGCGCTCGCTAATGCCGCCACCGCGCGGACCGTACATGCCGACCGCATGGACTTCGTCGATATAGGTCATGGCGCCGTATTGCTCGGCGAGATCGCAGATGCGATTCACCGGCGCGACGTCGCCGTCCATCGAATAAAGGCTCTCGAACAGAACGAGCTTCGGCCGCGCCGGATCGGCGGCGGCAAGCAATTCTTCGAGGTGCGCCATGTCGTTATGACGGAAAATCTGCTTCTCGGTGTACGCCTGCCGCACGCCTTCGATCATCGAATTGTGGTTCCAGGCATCCGACAAGATCAGGCAATTCGGCATCAGCTTGGCGAGCGTCGAGATGCCGGTCTCGTTGGAGACGTAGCCCGAGGTAAAGACCAGCGCCGCTTCCTTGCGGTGCAGGTCGGCCAGTTCGCGCTCAAGCTCGACCACCGGGTGATTGTTGCCGGCGATATTGCGGGTGCCCCCGGCGCCGGTGCCCATCCGGGTCGCAGTCTCGACCATGGCGCCGATCACTTTGGGATGCTGGCCCATGCCGAGGTAGTCGTTAGAGCACCAGATCACGACGTTCTGAGGCCCCTCCGGCGAATGCCAGATTGCATGGGGAAAACGCCCGGCGATCCGCTCCAGATCGGCGAAAACGCGATAACGCCGCTCGGAATGCAGCCGGTCCAGGGCCCCGGCGAAATAGGCGTTGTAATCGACAGGCTGATTCTTGCGATAGACCATGAGGATACGCCCGGCAGGGCCGTTTGGAACTCGACGAAGATCGCTATCTAGAAGCGTTCTAGGGCATTTGTCGAGACGGTACACGGGCGGTCTGATGCCGCGGTCTTTTTCGCAATTGATTTAAAATGGAACTGGCCCGGCCTACTGGACCGCCCGTCTCAGTTGTGGCGAATGGGCCGTTTTTTCCAGCCACGGACTCCACGGATCGGGCGGGACCAATCCCTCCGTGACTGAGACCGGTAAAATGCGGCCATCGTCAGTGATGCGGCCAATCATCACTGGCTTGAATAGGTGATGCGTGCGTGCGTCCATCTTCACATTGAAGCCGCTGGGCGCTGCAATTCGCTTGTCGCCGAGAGCCGCACGCACCGCGTCAACATCGGTCGTTCCGGCCGCCTCGACCGCCGCGGTCCACAAATGGAAGCCGATCCATGTCGCCTCCATCGGATCGTTGGTCATGGCATCACGCTTGCCGGTGAAGCTGCGCCACTCGGAAATGAAGGTGCGGTTCTCCGGCGTCTCGAAAGCGTGGAGATAATTCCACGCGACGAAATGACCGGCGACCCTTGACCGCATCAGCGCCGGCAGTTCCGCCTCGTTGATCGAAAGCGACATCACCGGAATGGTCGCGGCCGTAATCCCCTGGTTCGCAAGCTCGCGGAAGAAATGAATGTTGGCATCGCCCGACACCGTGGCAACGACGGCAGTGCGCCCGCCTTTGGCAAAGCGGCGGATTTGTTCGACAACCGCGCGCCAATCTTTCTGGCCTTGCACGGTGTAATGCTCGGCGACGCCGAAAACCTGCTTGCTGGCGAGATAACCTTTCAGGATCGCATTGGTGGTGCGCGGATAAATGTAATCGGTACCGACCAGAAAGAAGCGCTCTATGCCCTGATCGCGCAGAAAATTGACGGCCGGAATTGCCTGCTGCGGCGGCGTGGCGCCAGTATAGAAAATGTTGCGGGACGCCTCTTCGCCCTCGTACTGGCTCGGATAAAACAGCAGCGCGTTGCCACGC
>CAWECH010000028.1:0-435603 GCA_963807565.1 uncultured Alphaproteobacteria bacterium
TTATTCGTCCAGTAACACCAGCCCGACAAAAAGCCGTGGAAGTCCCCAAACACTTCCTTCGCCCACAGATACACTCCGCCTTCTCCCGGATATCGATGTGCGAGCTCAATCACCGCAATCCCCTGCGGCCAGAAAAACAACAGCAGCGAGATAATCCACAACCAGACCGTCACGCCGCCGTTGGCCGCTATCGAAGGGACAACGTTGAGATTGAAAACGGCGACAACAAATAACAACACCAGGTCAAAGCGCCCGAGGACGCGTTTTAGGTTCGGATGATTGGGATCAGAGGCAGACATGGCAAACTTAGGCTCATCGGCAGTCAAAGCATCGAGCCATCTCACCCCGGCACCGGCTTCACTTAGCGGTGAGATGACCCGATTCGTGCTAACAACTTCTAGTGTGTGGCCAAAGCTCCCAACCGTTCATGCTGTGCCGTCGCCAGGGCCGGAGCCACATCTGCAAATACCGCCAGATGCTGGTCAATGTCGGCTTCCGTGTGCTGCACCGAAATCGTCCATTGCTCATCCCACCAGTAAGGCTGGCACATCACTCCGCGATTCACCATGGCAAACCAGTACTGCCGCCACAAATCGACATCAATCGGCAACCAGTCGCGGTAGTTATGGATCTCCGCCGGATACAACATCAACGCGCCATTCGCTCCGGCACTGGCGATGTATCCCTGCAAGCCAACCTTCGCCACGGTCTTGTTATATCCGTCGACCAGTTTCTTGCTCAGCCTTTCAATCAGAGCGTAGTTATCTCGAGTAAGTACCTCGCGAAATGTCGCCAAGCCAGCCGCCATCGAAATCGGATTCGTATTATAAGTACCGCCGTGGAACACCTTGTGATCGGCGATCAGATTCATCACGCTCTTATGCGCGCCAAACGCCGCCAGCGGAAAACCTCCACCAATCGACTTAGCCAAACAAATCATGTCAGGAGTCACGCCGAAGTATTCCGACGCTCCCCCCCAGCACAACTTAGCGCCAGTCTTCACCTCGTCGAAGATCAGCAATGCGCCGTACTTGTCGCAAAGGGTCCGCAAGCCTTCCAGAAATCCTTTCTCCGGCATGCAGAGCCCGACGTTCATCATGATCGGCTCAAGAATCACCGCCGCAATCTCGTTCGGATTCTCCTTAAAACGGCGCTCCACCGTCTCCAAATCGTTGAATGTCGCAATCTTCACATTGGCAATGCTCGCCTTCGGCACGCCCGCTCCACCTGAAATCGGCTTGGGATTCTTAATATCCCCAAAATCGTCCTTCGGCGGATGCGGCTTCACACTCACCAGCGCCGCATCATGCAGCCCGTGATAGCCGCCCTCAAACTTAATAATCATGTCGCGCCCGGTAGCCGCACGCGCCAACCGAATCGTGTGCATAGTGGCTTCGGTACCGCTGTTGCCGAACCGGCACATCTCCACCGGAAAACGCGTGCACACTTCCTCAGCCAGCTCCCACTCCATATTGTGCGGCATGCCATAAGCCGTGCCTTTATGCAGCCGCCCTTCAACCGCCTTAACCACCGCCGGATGCGAATGCCCCGCCATCAGCGTGCCGAAACAAAGGTTGTGATCGAGATATTCATTGCCATCCAGATCGCGGAACTTGCTGCCCGAAGCCTCAGAAACAAAAATGGGATACGGATCATAAGCGCGATAATTGCTGGCCACGCCCAACGGCAGGCGCTTCAAATTCTTCTTATGCGCTTCGGCGGACTTCGGAGTACGGCGCTCGAACGTGTCGAGCTCTTTTTGCAGTGCGGGGTACATCGTGATGTCTCCAGTGATCACTCAGGCCAGATTGGCCATTAGATTAGACCCGAACGGTCGGAACCGTCCGGGATCGAACTCTTCTATTCTACCTGCGAACTAAAAGTAAAACTTCAAAGCAAACTGCGCCAGCCGCGGATCCTTAACCTGCGTCACCTGCCCAAACTGCGTACCGTCGGTGCTGTTGCCATCAGGATTGTAGAACTGAGTATGGTTAAACAAGTTGAAAATCTCCGCTCGAAATTCAAAGTGAGAGTGCTCGTTCACGGGCAGATTCTTGATAAACGAAATATCCGTATCGCTGATTCCAGGTCCGCAGCAGATCGTGCGCGGTGCAGTACCCACACGGCCGAATACGCCATCCTCTGTGAAGATCGCACTCTGATTTGCCGGGGTATTAAAATAATAATTCCCGTTGGACTGCGGTCTTTGCCAGGCAAATGGAGCGATTTGATCGGGCTCGCCCGGAAGCTCAAAGTCAAAGCTGTTCATTAACTCGTTGTCAGAAGACGAAGTTATGCGGATCGGGAAACCCGTCTGATAAGTCGTGATTCCCGAGAGTGCCCAACCGTTAATCACTTTTCCGGCAAAACCGTTGAATTTTCTTACCGGCAGTTCCCAGTAGTAACTGAAGACAAACCGTTGACGTGCATCAAAGAGCGATCGCGCGTAGTTATTGGCCCCAGGCAGCGGATTCAATATGCCTTCAAAACTCGATGCATCATCAATCGACTTACTGTATGTGTAAGCCGCGGTGAATTGCAGTCCGCGAGCAAATCGTTTCTCGAGCGAAACCTGCAATGAGTTATAGGAAGAGCTCGCGATCGTGTCCTGAGCAAAAATACCCGTAAACACCGGAATGCCGCTGACCGGACAACCGTTTCCCGTCAGAGGATCGCACTGCGGTGACGAGTAGGGGCGCAAGCCGACCAGTGTAATTCCGTTGGGTCCAAGCGTCTACCAGCAGGAATAACAGAACCGCCAATCCGCCCCCTCCGGCCGCGCCAAAACGCAGAAGCAGGACCAAGGCTCCTGCCGGCAAATTGTCGGACTGGCTGGACACCCAGTCCAAAGAAGGCCGCAGCAGCTAAGCGCGAAGGCCACCCTGCGACGCTTGAGGAAACTTCGCGTCATCCACCCGTCCGCGCGATAGAATTGCCGCCGGATAGAGCTGAATTCGTAGCCACACAATCCCGGGAGAAAACTCATGCGCACCGTATCCGCGTTTCGTGCAAGCCTTGTCGCCCTGCTGGCGCTGGCCGGCGTCACCTTCAGTTCCGCAGTCTTCGCCGACGGCGGCGCCGATCAGCTTCAACGTGATCAAGGCCGGCATTGTCATCGGCGGCTCGGGCGGTTCGGGCGCAGTTCACGTTCCGCGGCCGGACCTACGGCATCAGCATCGGCGGCCTGAGCTACGGCTTCACCTTCGGCGCCTCCGACACGCGCTTCCACGGCACCGTGAGCAACATCAACAGCCCGGGCGACGTTGCCGGCGTCTATGCCGCGGGCAATGTCGGCGCCGCAATCGGCCGCGGTGCGCAGGCGATCGTGCTGACCAATCAGAAGAGGCGCGGTGCTGCCACTGATCGGCAATTCGGTCGGCGCCATCGTCAGTGCTGACCTCAACGGCCTGGTGGTCACGGTTCGATAGGCGAAAGCCGCACCACCCTCATCGTCACCACCGGACTTGATCCGGTGGTCCATAGTGAAGTCGCCGCATGGATTGCCGGGTCAAGCCCGGCAATGACGAAACGGAAGCTCTAAATCCCGCGCTGGCGCTTGAGCTGATCGACGTAATCGTCGATCTCCGGCGGCAAGGATTGCAGACCCGCTTTGCCGGCTACGGACAAATAGGGCCGCAGCCGGGAACCGGCGAGAAATTGCGGCTCGCGGTCGGTCGGGATCAGGCGGTCAAAGATGACGACGATCAGCACGGCGAGCAGGCTGATGCGTATGGCGCCGAGCATCGCGCCAGCCATGCGATCAAACAGGCTGATATCGGGACCGACGAATTCGCTGACCGCGGCTCTCATCACCGCACTCATGATGAGTCCGATCGCGATCAGCGCGACGCACAGCAGCAGCGAGGTCTGATTGGACGACGCGGCGTTTTGGCCGAAAGCGAGTGTGGTCAGCCGAGGCGTGATCGCAACCGCAATGGGCGCCGCAATCAGCCAGGCAAGAATGGTCGCCAGACTGCGCAACAGCCCCGCGTTGAAGCCCAGCGCGATGGCGACAATCGCAGTTGCAATGATGATGACATCGAAGGCGTTCATGAGGCGTCTGTGGGCTCCGGCCGATGCGTGTCCTTTTGGTATGCTACTAGGTGCGTCTTAATACTCCGCTCGCGGCGGAAGAGCGGCTGCTGATCGCGCGGTGAAACCAACGTCATGCCCGGCTTTATGCCGGGCATCCACGTCTTCCTTTTCGGCCCAAAGACGTGGATGGCCGGGACAAGCCGGCCATGACGAGGTGAAGGCAGCGCCTCGCACGTCGAACAACAAAAGGACACGCAACATGCCCTGGTACATTTATCTCCTCACCTTCATCGCCGGCGCGTTCGCGGCCAACGCTGTGCCACACCTGGTGCAGGGCATGAGCGGCAACCGTTTCCAGACACCGTTCGCATCGCCGCCGGGCGTCGGTGAATCTTCCGCGCTGGTCAACGTGCTCTGGGGCGCGGCGAATGTTGCGATCGCAGGCGCGCTGCTGCATTCCATTTTGCCGCCGGAGTTTCCACCGCCGCCGTCGCTGTGCATCGCTGGGGGAATTGGTGCGCTGATCAGCGCGATCTTCATGGCGTTGCATTTCGGGAAAGTGCGAAACGCCGGACCGCATCCGTGAGAGAATGCGCGCCGTCGCGCCCACTTCGTCATTGCCGGACTTGATCCGGCAATCCAAGCGGCGGCTCAGCATGGATCACCGGGTCAAGGCCGGTGATGACGCCGAAGTAGCTGTCCCATCCTGCCGCGTCGCCCAGCGCAAAATCTGCTCTCGCTCCTCCGGCGTGAAAGCGCGCCACAGCAGATAGCGCCAGGCACGCGTCACCATCTGGATATGCAGCGCGCGCTCGGTGTTGCGAGTGCGGATGATGGAGGCCCACGGCACCATCAGCGCGAAATTGGCGGCATCGCGCGTCATGAGGCCCGTCGAAGTCACCTCGTAGGACAGTTGGCGATTGACGTGCGGGAAGCGGGCGAACACGTAACAGAACCGGACGACCATCAGAACAATCAGAGCAACGCCGACACCGAGGTAGACCGGCCAGACATCGGCCAGAAAATCAAAAAACGACTGCAGCGGCTCATACCGCAGCGCGATCCAGCGGTCATCCGATAGCGTGATCGCCCAGATCGTGCCGTAGAGCGGTAATGCGACCGCCATCAGTTTCAGCAACGCCATCGCATTGGGACGCACCGCAAACCGGATCTGATCGCTCCATTCGAGGGTGGCCTGGCCGTGGATGACGGTGGTGTCGTCGGGCATTTTCGCCTGGAGGCCGCAATGATTCGCGCGCGGCGTAGCGCCCCGCCTATCTTGGTCGCGCGAGCCGCCTGCGGGGTTCAGGCAGTGCCAGCGACCAGACAGCGGCATTGCCGTTACTACTTCGTCATTGCCGGGCTTGACCCGGCAATCCATGCGGCGAGTCAGCATGGACCACCGGGTCAAGCCCGGTGGTGACGGAGAAGAATTTTCAGCGTCATGCCCGGCCTTGTGCCGGGTATCCACGTCTCTCTGTGGCTCAAAGTCGTGGATGGCCGGGACGAGCCCGGCCATGACGAATGAGAGTCATAACGAGCAGCGAGCTACCGCATCACCGCGCGTGTGGCGTCGAGATACGGGATCGGCCGCAACGGCGGCAGCTCCAGCGATCCATCCAGCAGCACATTCGCAAGCGAGATGAAGCTGAACGGGTACGGCGGATGGAAGACCGCATTCATACCGCCGTCGAGTCCGGTGTAGATCGGGACAGTTGGCACGTTGTCCGCGACCAGTTGCGCATAGGCGGCGTCATCGGCGCGTTGTTTGTCGAGCGCCGGCTGCGCGACCTTCGGATTGACGGTGAAGGCGGGGCATGGGTCCGCCGGCCCAAGCTTCGCAGGCGCTGACGATTGCGAAAACTGCGCATCGAACACGTAACGGCGGTCGCACACATCCACCCTGGGTTCGAGATGCGTTGCTGCGAAATGATCGTTGCCGACTTTCAACATCCGCCAGAACGGCAGATTCGGATTGGTGCGGTGCCGCGCCATGTTGTCCGGCGTCATGCGGAATGGATAGGCCTGGACCTGGAAGGCCGGTTTGCCGCCCGCGAACGCGTCGCGCGCCAGCCCATAGATGTCGCTGATCTGCTCATCGGTCATGGCGTAACAGCCGACCGAGGCGCAGGTGCCGTGGATCATGATGAACGAGCCGTCGCGGCCGTTCGCCGCGTCGAAGGCATTCGGGAAGCCCATGTTGATTGCGAGATAGTAGCTGGAATTCGGGTTCATCAGCCTTGGCGTAATGGCATAGAAACCCTCAGGCGCCTGATAGTCGCCCTCGTGCAGCTTTGGCCCGAGCTCGCCCGACCAGCGGCAGATCGGATAGAGCTTGAGCAGCTCGAAACGGCCGCTCGCCGTCTGCTTCCAGACTTCAAGCTCCAATTCCTCCTTGAACACGCGCAGCAGGATCGGCGACAGCTTCGGCATCTTCTTCTGCACCTCGAGCGCCAGCAGGGCGGGCGGAAGTTCGCGGGTGGCTTTCTCCGGTAAAGCGGGTGTGCCTTCGCCAAGAGACGCGGCCGGCGCCAAAACGCCGGCGATAACCGCCAGAACTACAAGCGCGCGAGTGAACGCCGTGCCGATCAACTACTTATACCTAATTGCCTGAGAGTTTCCGATTTCGTTCAGCACCGGATAGGCGGCACTCGTAGCCGCTCCCCAACTCAACGCTGTTTCAAGGAATAATGCAGGCGCCTTATCGCTCAGCGGTAGCATCGTGGTTATATATTGCGCAGCGAATGCTCCGAGACGGAATAACGCGTAGACGGCTACGCCAGCCAAACCAGCCCACATTTCCGAAGCAATAAATTCAATGTAGGGGTTATCGACGATCAATTCGACCGATCTCCGCGCACTCGTCGAAGACTTCGTAGAATCGGCAGTCGGCTCGGTATTCATAAAAACCAAGCTTATACATTTCTCGGGATTAAATCACCTGTTGAACGCCCAACATGGATACCCGACAGAGTCCTACGACCGTCACGCAACATGCATCAGCGAAGTGTTCTGTTTTGGACACCTGATAGAGCTGCGCTCCAAAGCGCGCTGTTACTCGGCGAACGCGGCCCAACAAGTCCTAGAACAGGCTCTCAGGAACGACGGCGTTCAGAGCGCCTTATTACTTTCCTTCACCAGGGCCGCGTTCTTCGCGGCGTGGGCGGCTTCGGTGTCGAGCGCGGTGGTGTGCGGGGCTTTTGCCACCTCGCCGGCGTCGACATAGACCTGCTCGCCCATCTGGCGGAATTTTTCGCTCATCTCCGCCATGCCTTTCTGCGCAACGTCCAGGCCGAGCGCGGCTTTCTCGTTGTCGCCGAGGCTCGCCGCGTAATCGCGCACGTCCTGCGTGATCTTCATCGAGCAGAACTTCGGACCGCACATCGAACAGAAGTGCGCCACCTTGTGGGCGTCCTTCGGCAGCGTCTCGTCGTGGTATTCGCGCGCGGTGTCGGGATCGAGACCGAGGTTGAACTGGTCCTCCCAGCGGAAGTCGAAGCGCGCGCGCGACAGCGCATCATCGCGCAGTTGCGCCGCCGGGTGGCCCTTGGCGACGTCGGAGGCGTGCGCCGCGATCTTGTAGGTGATGACGCCTTCCTTGACGTCGTCGCGGTTCGGCAGGCCGAGATGCTCCTTCGGCGTGACGTAGCAGAGCATGGCGCAGCCGAACCAGCCGATCATGGCGGCGCCGATGCCCGAGGTGATGTGGTCATAGCCCGGCGCGATGTCGGTGGTGAGCGGGCCAAGCGTGTAGAACGGCGCCTCGCCGCACTCTTTGAGCTGCTTGTCCATGTTGATCTTGATCTTGTGCAGCGGCACGTGGCCGGGGCCTTCGATCATCACCTGGCAGCCCTTCTTCCAGGCGATCTGGGTGAGTTCGCCGAGCGTTTCCAGTTCGGCGAACTGGGCGCGGTCGTTGGCGTCGGCCACCGAGCCGGGCCGCAGGCCGTCGCCGAGCGAGAAGCTGACGTCATACTTGCGCATGATGTCGCAGATCTCGTCGAAGCGCTCGTAGAGGAAGCTCTCCTTGTGCCGCGACAGGCACCACTTCGCCATGATCGAGCCGCCGCGCGAGACGATGCCGGTGACGCGGTTGGCGGTGAGCGGCACATAAGCGAGGCGGACGCCGGCGTGGATGGTGAAATAGTCGACGCCCTGCTCGGCCTGCTCGATCAGCGTGTCCTTGTATAGCTCCCAGTCGAGCTTGACCGGATCGCCGTCGCACTTCTCCAGCGCCTGGTAGATCGGCACGGTGCCGATCGGCACCGGCGCATTGCGGATGATCCATTCGCGGGTGTTGTGGATGTTGCGGCCGGTGGAGAGGTCCATGACCGTGTCGGCGCCCCAGCGGATCGACCACACCATCTTGTCGACTTCCTCTTCCACCGAGGAGGTGACGGCGGAGTTGCCGATGTTGGCGTTGATCTTGGTGAGGAAGTTGCGGCCGATCGCCATCGGCTCGAGCTCGGCGTGATTGATGTTGGCCGGGATGATGGCGCGGCCGCGCGCCACTTCATCGCGCACGAATTCCGGCGTGATGAACAGCGGCACCGACGCGCCGAAGCTCTCGCCGTCGTTATGCGCCCACTCGGCGCGGTCGAGCTGCTTCTTGCGGCCCATGTTCTCGCGCTCGGCGACGTAGATCATTTCCTTGGTGATGACGCCCTTGCGCGCCCACTCAAGCTGGGTGACCGGCGCGTCGCCGATGCCGCGCATCGGCTTCGGCGTGTTGGCGAAGGCGCGGGCAAGGTGTTTGCCGGAGACGTTGCCGTTGTCGATGGCTTTCAGCGCACGGCCTTCATATTCCTCAACGCCGCCGCGCTCCTTGACCCATTCGACGCGGGCGCGCTTGAGGCCCTTCTCGACGTCGATTGCGGCGTCGTTGTCGGTGTACGGGCCGGTGGTGTCATAGACCGGCAGCGGCGGCTCGCCCGATTCCTTCGACAGCACAATCTCGCGGACCGGCACGCGCAGCTCCGGCGCACTATCGGGGCTGGCGTAAGCCTTGCGCGAACCGGCGATCGGGCCGGTGGTGACCTTCGGCGTGCTGAGATCGGCTTCGGACAGCGGCTTGTTCATAATGGTATCTCCTTTGGATCGGACTTTACGCCGCTTTTGCCGCCTGGCCCAGCCAGGCATGCACGCGGGAATCGGGGTCGGCGTTGCGGGTGACGTCGCTGACGACGGCGATGGAATCGGCGCCGGCGGCGAAGATGGCCGGTGCCTGTTCGAGCGTGATGCCGCCGATGGCAACCAGCGGGACCGTGCCGGCGCGGCGCTTCCATTCGCCGATGCGGGCGATGCCCTGCGGCGCAAAGCGCATCGCCTTGAGCGTGGTCGGAAAGATCGGGCCGAGCGCGACGTAATCGGGCGCCTGCCGCAATGCGGTGTCGAGTTCGGCATCGTCGTGGGTGGAGAGGCCGAGCGTCAGCCCGGCGCGGCGGATCGCCGGCACATCGGCCTCAGCCAGATCTTCCTGGCCGAGATGGACGTGGCGCGCGCCGGTATCGATCGCGACCTGCCAGTAATCATTGACCACGAGCCGCGCCGGCGTACCGCGCACCGCCGCGAGCGCATCGCGGATCAGTGCAGCGGCGGCATCATGGGTGAGGTCCTTGGCGCGCAACTGGATGGTGCCGACGCCGAGCGCGGCGAGCCGCCTTACCCACGCGACACTGTCGACCACCGGATAAAATGGATCAGGATACGGCATGCCAGAACGGTGTCCCAACGACGGGGGTTGAGGGAGAAGCGAAATCGCGCGGGCCCATGAGGCCGGCGTGGTAGGCGGCATGGCCGGCCTCGACGCCGCGCCGGAACGCATCCGCCATGGCGACGGGATCGCCGGCCCTGGCGACCGCGGTGTTGAGCAGCACAGCGTCGTAGCCAAGCTCCATCGCGTGCGCCGTATGCGACGGCGCGCCGAGACCGGCATCGACCACCAGCGTGACATCGGGCAGGCGCGCACGCAGCAGCCGCAGCGCGTCAGCGTTGACGAGACCGCGCGCGCTGCCGATCGGCGCCGCCCACGGCATCACCACGCAGCAACCGGCGTCGACGAGGCGCAATGCGGTACTGAGATCTTCGGTGCAATACGGAAACACCTCGAACTCGTCCTTGATCAGGATCGCCGCCGCTTCGACCAGCCCGACCACGTCCGGCTGCAGCGTTTCGTCGTCAGCGATCACTTCGAGCTTGATCCACGGCGTGTCGAATAGTTCGCGGGCGAGCTTCGCCGTGGTCACCGCTTCGCGCACGGTGCGGCAGCCGGCGGTATTCGGCAGCACAGTGACACCGAGTTCGCTGATCAGCGACCAGAATGCATTGCCGGCTTTGCCGCCGGCGGCTTCGCGGCGCAGCGACACCGTGACGATCTCGGCGCCGGAGGCCCGGATCGCCTGCTGCATCACCGCGGGCGACGGATAAAGCGCGGTGCCGATCAGGAGCCGCGACGAGAATTGCCGGCCATAGAACGCGACCATCGTCAGCCTCCCTGCCGCGGCGTGAGGATTTCGACGGTATCGCCGCCGCTGAGCAGCGGCTCGGCCCAGCGTGCGCGCGGCACAACGTCGGCGTTCACCGCAACGGCGAAATGGGTGCCGTCGTATTCCAGCTCGCGCAGCAGCGCCGCGACGCTCGCCGCCGCCGTCTCGCGGCGCTCGCCGTTGACGGTCACGCGCATCGCATCACCTCGTTGTCGATGGCGCCGCGCGCGACGTAAGCCAGCGTCAGCTCGGCAAGCGCCGGCGCCAGCAGGAAACCGTGCCGGTACAATCCGTTGACGCCGATGCGCCTGCCCTCGACGGCGATGCGCGGCAGGTTGTCGGCGAAGGCCGGGCGCAGCGCCGCGCCGATCTCGACGATGCGGGCCTCGGCGAAAGCCGGATGCACCGCATAGGCCGCTGTGAGCAGTTCAAGCATGGAGCGCACGGTGACGCCGCCGTCCTCGCTCTCGATCGAGGTCGCGCCGACGAAGAATCGGTTGGCGGCGCGCGGCACGATGTAGAGCGGCCAGCGCGGATGCATCAGGCGCACCGGGCGGGTGAGCTTGATCTCGCCGGTTTCGACAATCACCGCTTCGCCCTTGACGCCCCGCAAGCCGTCGACCCTATCCGCTGCGGCGAGACCGCGGCAATCGATGACGATGCCCTGCGCATCGCGCGGCTCGCATGCCGTGCCGAAGCGGATTTCGCCATTCGCCTGCACCAGCCGGGCGTGCAGTTGCGGCAGCACGCGGCGCGGCTCGACATGGCCTTCCTCAGCGAAGAAAAGCCCGTTTTGAAATCGCCTGGCGAGATCGGGTTCGAGCGCAGTGATGGCCTCGGCATCAACGGTGGTGTGGTTCTCCGTCATCCGCCCGAAACGTTCGAAATCGGCGCGGTCGCGCGCGTGCGCCACAACCAGCGAGCCGTTGAATTCCGTGTTATCGAGCTTCTCCTCGCGCCACAGCGCCAGCGACCGCACGCCGAGCCGCGTCACCACCGGCTCTGCGGCCTCCTGCTCGCAATACGGCGCCAGCATGCCTCCGGCCCAGCGGCCGGTTCCACCCAACATTGTGGGGTCATCGCGCTCGAATAAAATGACGGGATAGCCGGCGCGGGCGAACGTCAACGCCTGCCATGCACCCGCGATGCCAGCGCCGATAACGGTAACCGGAATGGTATCGGACGGCGTAGAAGAGTTACGTAACATTCCTGTCCCTTCGCCGGCATGACCCGGATCAGGTTCAAAGGGTTTTTCTCAGCCCTTTCGGGCACCCCTCGGAACGTCCCTAAAATAAGCCGATGGGGCCGACTGTCAACGCGGTGTCATGAGACTCAGGGTTGCGCGGAGCAGGCCCTTTCTTCGTCGGCCCTGCTCTCCGTCATGGCCGGGCTTGTACCGGCCATCCACGTCTTTTCTCTCGAGAGCGCGGCAAGTAAGACGTGGATGCCCGGCACAAGGCCGGGCATGACGCCGAGGAGAGAGTCCCATCATGTCCGGTGAAACCAAAGCCCTCGCCGAATTCGCGGCCGCGTTGCGCTACGACGATATCCCCGCGCCGGCTGTCGCAATCGCCAAGGCCTGCATCATCGACACCATCGGCGTGTGCCTGTTCGGCTCGACGCTGCCGTGGAGCAAGATCGTCGACGGCTTTGTGCAGCACAACGGCACCGGTAGCAGCAGCATTCTCGACCAGGGTTTTCGCAAGACCAGCGCACCGGGCGCGGCGTTCGCCAATGGCGCGTTCGCGCATTCGTTCGAGTTCGACAACTTGCGCCAGCCATCGACCGGCGTGCATCCCGGCGCCACGGTGCTGACCGGCGCGCTTGCCGCGGCGGAGGAAGCCAAAGTCAGCGGTAAGGACCTCATCACCGCGTTCGTCACCGGCCTCGAATGCATGTTCCGGATCGCAGCTGCGGCGCATCACACCAGCGAGAAGATCGGCTTTCACGCGCCCGGCATCACCGGCGTGTTCGGCTCGGCGGTGGCGGCGAGCAAGGTGATGGCGCTGTCGCCGCGGCAGATCACCATGGCGATGGGCATCGGCGGCTCGTTCTGCTCGGGGCTGCTGGCGTTCGTGAAATCCGGCCAGGGCGGCATGGTCAAACGCATCCACATGGGCCGCGCCGCCGAAGGCGGCGTCACCGCCGCGGGTCTCGCCGCGCGCGGCTTCGAAGGACCGGAAGTGATCCTCGAAGGCAAGTTCGGCGCGCTCGACGTGTTCGCCCGCGACGCCGATTTCGCACAGATCACGTCCGACCTCGGCACCCGCTGGGAAACGTGCACGATCACGTTCAAAACGTTCCCGTGCCACGTCACCTCGCAGTCGCCGGTGCAGGCACTGATGACGCTGCGCGCGGAGAACAAATTTGCGCCGGAGGATGTCGAAACAATCCGGCTCGAAGTCTCCGACAAGGTGCTGTCGCATCACGCCAACCCGGCGCCGCAGGACGTCGCCACCGCGCAGTACAGCTTGCCGTTTACGATGGCGCTGGCGCTCTATCGCGATCCCGGCGATCCGCAGGCTTTCCTCGACGGGCCGAACCAGAGCCCGGCAATCCTTGAACTGGCAAAGCGCGTGAAGCTCGAGCCTTATGCGAAGTCCGGACCTAACAGCAACGACATGGCGTGCCGGCTGCACATCACGCTGAAAGACGGCCGCACGCTCAGCATCGCGCGCACCGACTTCGAAGGCACCACGACATCGCCGCTCACGCGTGAGCGGCTGGAACAGAAATTTCTGAAGCTGTCGTCGAGCGTGCTCGATGAAAAATTGCGCACTGAACTTCTGGCACGGCTGAACGATCTTGAGAGCGTGAAGGTGGCGGAGCTATTTCGGCTCTAATCATCCCGCCCCCGCGATAGCGGGGAGGGGGGGACCGCGCACTTGCGCGGTGGGAGGGGCGCTTGCATCGACGCTTCTCCCGACGTTTCAGGATTTCCTTCACCGCCTGCGCCCCCTCCACCATGCTTCGCATGGTCCCCCTCCCCCGCTATCGCGGGGGCGGATGAAGGGTCCGCTCAATAATCCTTCAGCAGCCGCTCGATGTAATCGAGCTCTTCCTGCGAGCGGGTGAAGTCGCCGAAGCGCTTGCGTAGTTCTTCGATGATGCGGCGGGCGCGCTGCACGTCGATCTCGCCGGGCACCCGCACTGTACTGTCGTCGCCGTAGTCACGGCCGCGCAACGGCCGGCCGAGTGGATCGGTGTCCTGATCGGCGCGCGATTGGCCCATCCGTCCGGGGCGGCCGGGGCTTTGCCCCTGCCCCATCTGCTGCTGCATCGATTGCGCCAGCGACTGCGCGCCCTTGCGCATGGCGTCGAGCGCCTGGCCCTGCGAGTCCACGGCGCCGTCGTTGTTGCCGTCGCCAAGCGGCATTTTGGGCGTCGTCCATGTCCTTGCCGGCCTGGCCAAGCTGATCGAGCTGGTCGTCGCCCGGTGTCTGGCCCTGTCCCTGCTGGCCGTCCTGGCCACGCTGCCCGTTCTGGCCGAGGCCGCGGTTTTTCAGATCGTTGAGCAACTTGTTGAGGCGGTCGCGCAGCGCCTGCTGGTTCTGCCGCAAATCGCCGTTGCCCTGCTGCGGGTTCGGCTGGCCGTTGGGCCGCGACTGACCGCCGCGCTGCTGGCGCTGATCCTGCTGCTGTTGCTGGCCCTGCTTGAAAGTGCGGTCGCGCAGATCCTGCTGCTGATGGATCATGTCGCCAAGCTCGTCGAGCTCCGACATCATGTCGTCCTGGTCGTCGCCGTTATCCATGCCCGGCTGCGCCATCTGCAGATTTTCCATCATCTGCTGAAGCTGCTGCAGCAACTGGCGGGCCGCGTCCTTGTCGCCGCTCTGCGCGAGCTGCTGCAGCTTGTCGAGCATGTTCTGCAGATCGCGCTGGCTGAGCACGTGGTCATTGGGACCGAGCGGGCGCGACAGCTGCTGCGCATTCTTGAGCTGCTCGCGCATCGCCTGCATGAAGCGATCCATCGCCGCGCGGAGCTTGTCCATCAGTTCTTTCAGCTCGGAATCGCTGGCGCCGCGCTCCAGCGCCTGACGCAGCGCTTCCTCGGCATTGCGCAACTGCGCCTGCGCGTCGCTGACGTCGCCGTCCTCGAGCTGCACCGCCATCGACCACATGCGGTCCGCGACCTCGCGCAACTGGTCGTCGTTCTTGGCCCGCACCAGCGACCAGAAAATCCCGCGCAGGCCGAGATAGACACCGGCGCTGGTGCCGAATTGATCAGGCGCCAGCGTCAGCGCGTCGATCGCAGTCAGCACCAGCGGGCGTGCATTGGCATCGAGCGCGAGATTGCGCCGCTGCTCGACCAGCGCGCGCGCCACGGGCTTGGTGAAAAGCCGCTCGGGCAACTGAAACGCTGTCGGCTCGCTCTTGCCCTCGTTGCCGCCGTCGTCCTTGGCGGTCAGCGTCAGCAGCACTTGCGCGCCGGCCCACGGATGGTCGCTCAGGTCCTTGATGGTCTGGCCGTTGGCGTTTTTGGTGCGCGCCTGCGGCAGCACCAGCGGGAAATCCGGCGGGCCGTAGAGCGGATGCGCCGTCTCGCCGGAAGCTGCACTGTCGTCCTTGCGGGCGAACGTCGCGTGCGCTTCGCTGACGCCGTAATCGTCCTCTAGGTGATACGACAGCATCAGCGAGCCGCGCTGCTGCCGTTCCGGATCTTTGGTCAGTTCGATCTTCGGCGGCGTATCGGGAATGGCATTGAACGCCCAGGTCAGATCGTCACCGGCGCCACGTAGCGTGGCGCTGCCGGTTGCGGCAATGCTGAAGCGATGCTCTTCGGTGCCGGCCGGCGCTTTCGTGTCATCCTTTGCGGCGGTCACGCCGCCGGAGTTGGTGACTTCAAGATCGGCTTTGCCGGTCGAGCGCACCACGAGCGTCGAGTTCACCGGTACCGCGACGATGCCGCTTTGTACCGGAAGCGCTGCGGTCTCGCCGGGATGAATGCCTTGCAGCACGATCGGCGGCTTGCCGGTATAGACCGGCGGGATCACCCAGGCATCGACCCGGAAATTCGCCGGCAGCACGACGCCATGCCAGTCGAACGCCATCGCGACACGCCGCCAGCGCTCGCCGCCGGCAGCAACAAAGGTCGCGACGCAGGCCACCAGCACCAGCGCGCGCACGGCATAACGGTCGCGCTGCGCCACCTGCGGTGACGGCCAACCGGTCTTGAGCGCGCGCGCGGCGGCAAGCGCGCGCTCGACATGCGCGTTCCACAGCGCCAGTGAATACGGATCCTTCGTCGTCACCGCGAGATCGTCGGTGATCGCGGTCGCCGGGCGATGACGCAATCCGCTGTCGTGATCGAGGCGATTGAGGCTGTCGCGCAGCGCCGGCAGGCGCAGCCGCAGAAACGGAATCAGCGCCGCAGCAGCGAGCAGACCACAAAGGATTGTCACCGCCGCGCGCCCGAGCGGCGGTAGCCACAGGAATACGCCGAGCCACGCTAGCGCCAGGAATACGCCGGCCGCGGTCAGGAACCCGGCCAGCGCCGGCCACAGCCGCTCCCAGAAAATCGTCCAGCGCGCGCGCTTGAGCGTCGACGCAAGCAGCGTGCGTGCCGCTTCGGCGCGCGACGGCTCGGGGACTGGGGCAGGCAGATTCGTCTCGGTCAACCAAGGCTCCGCGCGGCGATCGTGCCGACACCATGGAACTGACATCACAGTAACATGAGGGCGGGTTCATGGCACTTTCGCCGGTGCCAAGCCCCCTCACAACCTGTTGTTAATGCAAGTTCAAAGCCAGCTTTGCGCCGGCACCAGAGGGCTCAAAGCCAGGGCGGCAGCTTGTCCAGCGCGATCAGCGCATCGGCCGGAACCCGCGGCCGCACCAGCGCCCATTTATCAGCCGCAACAAGCACTTCCGGGATCAGCGCCCGGGTGTTGTAGGTCCCGGCCTGCACCGCGCCGTAGGCGCCTGCGGTCATCACCGCGATCAGTTCGCCCGGACGCGGCTCCGGCATCGAGCGGTCGAGCGCGAGGAAGTCGCCGGACTCGCATACCGGCCCCACCACATCGGCAATGATTCGCGGCGCGCCGACTTCTGCCTGCCGCACCAGCCAGATCTCGTGATGCGCCTCGTAGAGCGTCGGCCGGATCAGATCGTTCATGCCGGCGTCGACAATAATGAATGTCTTGGCCTCGCCGCGCTTCACGTACTGCACGCGAGTGACCAGGATACCGGCATTGCCGACGATCAGCCGTCCCGGCTCGAAGATCAGCTTGCAGCCCAGCCCGGCGGTGGCGCGCTTAACGATCGCCGCATAGGCGTCGGGATCGGGCGGCGGCTCGTTGTCGTCGTAATACGGAATACCCAGGCCGCCGCCAAGATCGATATGACTGATGGTGTGGCCGTCGGCGCGTAGCGCGCGCACGAAGTCGGCAATCAGCGCGAACGCATCGCCAAACGGATCGAGCTCGATGATCTGGCTGCCGATATGCATGTCGACGCCGGTGACAGTCACGCCCTTCAACTTCGCGGCGCGCGCATAGACCTCGCGGGCACGGCTGATCGGAATGCCGAACTTGTTCTCGGCCTTGCCGGTCGCGATCTTGGCATGGGTGCGCGGATCGACGTCGGGATTGACGCGAATGGAAATCGGAACTGTGCGGCCCTTGGCGGCGGCGATCGAAGCAAGAAGTTCAAGCTCGGCTTCGGACTCGACGTTGACGCAGAGAATGCCTTCGTCGACGGCCAGCGCGAGTTCGCGCGCGGTCTTGCCGACACCGGAGAACATGATCTTGTCGGGCGGAATGCCGGCGGCCCGGGCGCGCAGCAGTTCGCCTTCGGAAACAACGTCGGCGCCAGCGCCAAGTTTCGCCAGCGTCGCGATGACGGCCTGGTTGGAATTCGCCTTCATGGCGTAGCAGACCAGCGCATCAACGCCGGCAAACGCGTCGGCAAAAACCTTGTAGTGCCGCTGCAGCGTCGCGGTCGAATAGCAATAGAACGGCGTGCCGACGCTTGCCGCCAGCGCGATGAGATTGACCTGTTCGGCGTGCAACACGCCGTCGCGGTAAGCGAAGTGATGCATGGACGTTATTAGCGCGGGAACAAACGGTTCGCTACTGCCGGTCAGGCAGCGGGCCCAAAATCGGATCGAGAATGAATGATTTGTGGCTGGCCGGCGGCTGGTAGATCGGATGGCCGTTCGCATCGACGGCGTTCGGCGTATGCGCGGTGGGCTGTTGCTGCGACGAGCCGGGCATCATGGATGATGGGCCAAACGCCGGCTGGGTCAAATTGGCTTGCGGTGACGGAGTGTCACTTGGCGGCAGGTCGAGCGGTCCCCTGCGCCCGCAGCCGGTCAGGCCGAGCGCAAGCGAAACCGCCGCGCCAAAAGCCAATGTCCGGACGGTCGAGCGTGAAACAGACAACGTAAGGTCCCCTAACCCCGATAGTCCTATTAGATCACGGTGCGGCGGCGAGATTGTGTCCGCAACCGTTGCCATCGCGTTTACGAAATAGCCTTTCAGGCCTTGGTTTTCAGCCGTTTCAGCCAACGCTTGGCCTGCGCCCGCACCTGGTTCGGGGCGGTGCCACCATAGACCTTGCGGCTCGCCACCGAATTGCCGACCGAGAGCACGCCGAACACCGCCTTGGTGATTTTCGGCTCGATCGCCTGCATGGCTTTCAGTGTTAATTTATCGAGCGCAACGCCCTCCTCGGCCGCTTTGGCGACGATCTTGCCCGTAGATGTGGTGCGCCTCACGGAACGGCAGCTTGAGCGCGCGCGTGAGCCAGTCGGCAAGATCGGTCGCGGTCGAATAGCCTTCACCCGCCGCTTTGGCCATGGTCTCGGTGTCGGGTTCGAGATCGCGCACCATGCCGGTCATGGCGGTGAGCGAAAGCGCCAGCGCACCGACAGCGTCGATCGCGCCTTCCTTGTCTTCCTGAAGATCTTTCTGATACGCGAGCGGCAAGCCCTTGATCACGATCATCAGGCCTTGCAGCGCACCGACGATACGTCCGGTCTTGGCGCGCACCAGTTCGGCGGCATCGGGATTGCGCTTCTGCGGCATCATCGATGAGCCGGTGGTGAATTTGTCCGACAGCCGGATCAGTCCGGTCAGCGGCGATGACCAGATCACGATCTCTTCGGCGAACCGCGACAGATGCACGGCGCAAATCGCGCAAGCCGATAATGTCTCCAGCACAAAGTCGCGATCAGCGACCGCGTCGAGCGAATTCGCCATCGGGCGCGCAAAGCCCAGCGCCTTCGCCGTCATGGCGCGGTCAATCGGAAACGATGTGCCGGCGAGCGCACCGGCGCCGAGCGGGCTTTCATTGAGCCGCTCACGCGCATCGGCAAAACGGCCGCGGTCGCGCGACGCCATTTCGACGTAGGCCAAGAGGTGATGACCGAATGTCACCGGCTGCGCCGGCTGCAGATGGGTGAAGCCCGGCATCACGGTGGCGGCGTGCTGTAGTGCCTTTTCGGCGAGTGCGCGCTGATAGCCGGCGAGCTGAGCGTCGAGCTCGTCGATCGCGTCGCGGATCCACAGCCGGAAATCGGTCGCCACCTGATCGTTGCGCGACCGCGCGGTGTGCAGCCGTCCGGCAGCCGGCCCGATCAGATCGGTCAGCCTGCTCTCGACATTCATGTGAATGTCTTCCAGCGCCCGCTTGAAGGTGAATTTGCCGGCCTCGATCTCTGACAGGATCGTGTCTAGACCGTGAGCGATGTTCTTCGCATCCTTCGCCGCGATGATGCCCTTTTTGGCAAGCATCGCAGCGTGGGCCTTGCTGGCGGCGATATCCTGCCGGTACAGGTGGCGGTCAAACTCGATCGAGGCGTTGATGTCCTCCATGATCGGGTCGGGCCTGGACTTGAATCGTCCACCCCACATCTTGTTGCTCATCGTCTGCCGCCGAGGTTCTGTCGCTTATGACCCAACTACCTGCCGAGCCCTACTATAAAGTCCGCCGCCGCCAGCTCATCATACGCGGCGTTTTGGGGCTAATCGGGGCTTTGGCCGTGCTGGCGGGGGTATACGGGATTGACCGGCTGCGAAGCAATCCGGCAGATGCGACCTGCCAGCCCGCGGTTAATGAGGCCGCCAGACTTGCGCCCCTGGTGCATGGCGAGGTCGCGGCGCTGACCATGGCGCAGAAACCGTTCACAGTGCCGGACGTGGCATTCAAAAATGCCCAAGGCCGCGACCGCAAGCTTGACGATTGGCGCGGGCGCACCGTTCTTCTCAATCTCTGGGCGACATGGTGCGTGCCGTGCCGCAAGGAAATGCCGGCGCTCGATGCGTTGCAGGGCGAGCTCGGCGGGCCGAATTTTGAAGTTGTCGCGGTCAACATCGACACCCGCGATCCGGAAAAGCCGCTCGCCTTTCTCAAAGACGTCGGCATCAGGCATCTCACCTATTATTCGGATGCCAGCGCCCATGTTTATGAGGATCTCAAAACTGCAGGCAAAGCATTCGGCATGCCGACAACGCTGCTGGTCAACCGTTCCGGCTGTGAGATCGGCAACATGGCGGGACCGGCGGAATGGTCCAGCGCCGACGGCGTCAAGCTCGTCAGCGCGGCGATAAATCCGTAACGAATCTGAAATACCGAAATCTCTGCTAAGCAGTACGCGAACTGACTGGGGCGCGCCGTGGATAAATTTCTCAACACCATTCTGCTGGTCTACGCGGGGCTGTTTCCAATCGTGAACCCGATCGGCGGCGCGCCGGTCTTCCTCGGCCTCACGGCGAGTTGCTCCGAAGCCGAGCGTAATTCGCTCGCGCGCCGAGTCTCTATCAACAGCTTTCTTCTGCTTGCGGGCTCGCTGTTCATCGGTTCGCATGTGCTGGAATTCTTCGGCATTACGCTTCCGGTCGTCCGGATCGCAGGGGGCCTGGTTCTGATCGCGTTCGGCTGGAAGCTCCTGCAATCCGGCGCCGACGTCGAGAGCGAACGTTCCGGCAATGCGGACACGCCGTCATCGGCAATGGATTCTTTTTATCCTTTGACCATGCCGCTTACCGTCGGGCCGGGATCGATGTCGGTCGCGATCGCACTCGGCAGCCAGCGTCCGTCGGGTCCGCTCGATCTCTACCAGCTGGCGCTGCTCGCCGGCGCCGCCGTCATCGGTATCGTCGCCACCGCCGTGACCGTATACATCTGCTATCGCTACGCTGAACGCATCATCGCCATGCTGGGCAAGAGCGGTACCAACGTCGTGGTGCGGCTCTCGGCCTTCATTTTGCTGTGCATCGGCATTCAGATCCTGTGGACCGGATACAGCACGCTCGTCCCGCCGACGATCCACTGAAAACACCAGACTGTCGCATATTTCATGACCCGTACCCGCGGCGCCAATCTGCTGATCATTCTCATTCTCGGCGCGCTCAGCACCGTGAGCCCGTTTTCAATCGACATGTACCTGCCGGCGTTTCAACAAATCGCACACGATCTCGGCACCACGCAGGCGGAAATCTCGCTGTCGGTCTCGGGCTATTTTGTCGGGCTTGCCTGCGGGCAGCTTTTCTACGGCCCTCTGCTTGACCGCTTTGGCCGCAAACCGCCGCTTTATGCGGGCTTGAGCCTGTTCGTGCTGGCTTCGATCGGCTGCGCCACCGCCCGTTCGCCGGAAGCCTTTATCGCCTTTCGCCTGCTCCAGGCTGTCGGGGGATGCGGCGCCGGCGTCGGCGCCCTTGCCATGGTGCGCGACTTCTTCCCGGTCGAGGAAAGCGCCAGGATCATCTCGCTCCTAATCCTCGTCATCAGCGTGTCGCCACTATTCGCGCCATCGATCGGCAGCGTAATCACCGCCAGCATCGGCTGGCCGTGGATTTTCGCAATTCTTGGCGGCTTTGCGATGATATTGATCGCGGTGCTGGCTTTTGTGCTGCCTGAAGGCCACGAGCCGGATCCCGAAATTTCGCTACATCCCGGCGCAATCTGCCGCGAGTTTCTCAACATCCTCGCGCTCCCACAGTTCTCCGTCTACGCCGTCGCCGGCGCGTTCTCGTTCGCCGGACTATTTGTTTACGTGACCGGTGCGCCGATTATTTTTATCGGCGCATATCATCTCGATCAGAAAGCATTCGGGCTGGTCTTCGCCGGCCTCGCTTGCGCCTTCATCGGCGGCAGCCAGCTCAACATCTGGCTGTCAAAGCGGCATCAGGATCGAAAGATCTTTCGGATCGCAGTGATCTGCCAGACCGTCGTTGTGCTGGTCATGCTCGCCGGCACATGGCTCGGATGGTACGGCCTCGCGGCAAATATCGCGTTGCTATTCTTGTATCTGCCGTTCTGCGGTATCGCCTACCCGAACGCAGCCGCCATCGCGCTTGCCCCGTTCAACAAGAATATCGGCAGCGCTTCGGCGTTGCTCGGCTTTTTACAGATGGTGATTGGAGCCTTCGCTTCGACCGGCGTTGGCCTGCTCCACGCTTCGACGACCTTGCCGATTTACGCCGTGATGGCGGCTTCAGCCGTGATCGGGCTCGGCATTCTGTCGATCAGCCGCCGCAAATTCGCAGGTTAGCCGAAGGGTGCGAAGCAACTCCCGCTGCGGTGCTTTTGAGGTTTAATCGTGAGTCATCACGGCGCTCGCATTGTATCGAGCGCCATCAAACAAGGCAGTCCAGGTGTAGAACAAGCTCCCGTTCATATACTTCACGGCTACCAGACCGCCGTTGATGCACTGATGAGAACCGTTGACGTGCGTGATGGTTTCGTGAAATTGCGCCGTCGAACCGCTGCTTGAGATCGTCGTTAACGTGCCACCGCATTCCAGCGAGGGATATTCGATGCTTGCTCTGTCTTCTCGAATATTCAGTACAATAGACCAGCCTTGGCTTGCCCCCTGCGGAACCTGATGCCCCTCACCGCGCCATGTACCCAACAAGGCCGAGTCCTGCGACTCAGAGAACGGCCCTGGTTTCATCCAAAACAAGACTATTCCGGCCAAAGCGGCCGCGAGTGCGATGCCTGCGACGAACATCCATGAAGGGCGCTGTCGCGGCGCCGTGTTTGTCTGCGTCCGCCGCCTGTCGCCGCCAACCGCGGTTATAATTTTGCCGGCGTCTTGGCTTGTCGCTCGCGTGTTCGCCGTATCGGAATTCGTCTCTGCGCGTGCGGGGTGAAAGGCACCGACCAGTTCGTCGATCGCCCGTTCGCGCGATACGAAACCGTCAACCCAGTGCAAATCGGAAAGACGCACCCGAAGCCCTCTCTTCGGTTGCGCGTTATCGATCCGGAACGGGACAATGACCTTGCCCGCTTCACCGGCCACAGTGACCTCGCGCCGAATATATTCGCTTTCGTTGCAGCGTTCAGAAAAGATCAGGAGCATCGCCCGGCTGGCATCTATAGCTTCGGCAATCTCGTCGTCGAATGGTTTGCCGGGCCGTATATCGCGCGGCGCGATCCAGCAGCGCACACCGCGCCGCTCAAGCTCGGCGACGATGGCTTCGGCGTCAGATCGATCTTCGCTGACGTGGCTGACGAACAGAAATATATCGGGCGTCGTCATGCCCCTGCCCCCCAAGGCCAGACTGACTTAAAATGACCGCAAGTCGTATCATGGCTGCCGCTACCGCGGCGAGCGGCACTATTCGTGATCTGCGCTGCATTACCGGCTGGGAGGGCGCATGCAAATCAACCGGAGACGGACGCTGCGCGGAATCGGCGCTGCTTTGGCCGCAGGCAGCACGCGGGATGCTTTCGCGCAGGAAGTCTTACCCATCGCGGCTAATCCGCATCATCGTGCCGTCGACCCCAGGCGGACCTTACGACATCACGACGCGGGCCGTTGCTGACTATGTTTCCCGCAAATACGGCTGGACGATTGCTGTTGAAAACCGGCCGGGTGCCAGCGGCATCGTCGGCGTGATGGCGGCGAAGCAGGCGCCACCCGATGGTTACACTCTCGTGGGTCCGGTCTCCGCCACGCACGGCTCCGAGCCGGCATTCAATCGCGCCCTACCCTACGATCCTTACACCGACTTGGCACCGATCATCCTGTTGGCGCGGGGCGCGCTGGCACTGATGGTGGGCAAGCAAATGCCCGCCAATTCCGTTGTTGACCTGATCGCACTTATCCGCGCCAAGCCAGGAGTGCTAAAATATTCCAGCTCGGGTTATCTGACGCAGCAGCACCTTGCGGTCGCGATGATGCTGCAACGCGCGGATCTGCCGCAAAACGCCTGCATACATGTGCCTTACCGCGGTTTGCCCGAAGCGGTACGCGGGCTGATCGCCGGCGAGGTCGATTTCATGATCGTCAGCACCGGCTCGGTGAAGGCCTATATTGTGAGCGGCGATCTGCGCCCGCTGGCCATCACCTCACCCGAGCGGTCGTCGCGTCTGCCCAATGTGCCAACTTTTTCCGAAGCTGCTTTTCCCGGATATCGGCTTATTGCCTGGTGCGCGCTCGCCGCACCGGCCGGCACACCACAGACCATTCTGGATCGCTGGAACGCGGTAGCTAACGAAGCGCTGAAGGACGATGACGCTCGCGCGCACATTGAAAAAACTGACTACGACGTGGGTGGCGGCTCGGCCGCCGACTACACCGCGTTCTTCAAGCAGGATATCGAAGCCTACCGGCAACTCGCTGCGGCGACCGGCTTGAAGGAAGAGTAGTTACGCGCTGACGTCGAGATTGGTCCCGACATTATCGGAAACGTTGGCGAGCGCGCTGGCGTTCTGCTGCGCGGCGTCAATCAGTTTGGCGATCGACGCACCCTGATCCGCGTTCATGCGTGCGAACCGCGCCGCGACGGCAAGCTGCATCATGCCGGTCTGGGCGCCAAGCATCGCGGTGATGAGGCTTGTATCCACGTCCGCATGATCGTCGCTCAGGCTTAAAAACGGGTGAATCGCTCTTTCGCGCTATCGCAGCGCGCCAAAGCGGCGAAGCAATTCAAGACCTTAGCGCAAAAGGCCGCGTTTCCCTGGCGGCGCTGTTGACACTGCGCATTACGCGCTTATACTAAACCATATGGTTAAGTATTTAGATAACCAACTAGACCGCACGTTTGCAGCGCTTTCCGATCCGACGCGGCGGGCGCTGGTGATGCGGCTTGCCGAACAGCCGGATATTTCGGTGAGCGAACTGGCTGCGCCGTTTTCGATGTCGCTGCCCGCGGTGATGAAGCATCTCGGCGTGCTGTCGGATGCCGGCCTTGTCGATCGCACCAAGACCGGCCGCACTGTCGCCTGCCGTCTCGACGCCAATCCGATGCGCGACGCGTTCGAGTGGCTCAATCGTTACGAAAAATTCTGGACGGAGCGACTCGATCGTCTCGCTGCGTTTCTGGATGAAGACGAATCTCAATCGCAAAAGGAAGAGTCATGGCCACCACAACTGCCACCAAACCAAGCCTCACCATCAAGCGTCATCTCAAAGCCCCGCCGGCCAAAGTCTACGCGGCGTGGACCGATCCGGAAAAAGTGAAAGGCTGGATGGGACCGGGCGATGTCGTTGCCAGGCACGTCGAATGCGACCTGCGCGTCGGTGGCAGCTATCGATGGCTCATGATCGCATCGAGCGGCGAAGAGCACGATGTCCGCGGCGTTTATCGCGAGCTCGTACCCAACGAGAAACTTGTCTTCACCTGGGGATGGAAGACCGCACCGGAACGTGAATCGCTTGTGACGGTGCTGCTCAAGCCCGACGGCGACGGCACGCTGCTCACTCTCACCCACGAGCAATTCTTCGATGAAGATGCGCGCGACCGGCACAACGCCGGCTGGAGCAACGCGCTCGACAAGATGGAAAAGATGTTCGCCTGAGCGAGATGCGCCTCAAACCGAATACCTGACATCCAATAGTGGAGTTTTCAAATGCGTGGATCACACGGAACTTTTTACTGGAATGAGCGGACCACCCGTGACGTCGAAAGCGTGAAGAAGTTCTACGCCGGCACCATGGGATGGACCTTCGACGGCGTTCCAATGCCCGGCGGTACTTATTGGCTCGCCAAAATGGGCGACGAGCCTGTCGGCGGCATCTTCGACATCAGCGGGCACGAATACGATGGTGTGCCGGAAGGCTGGATGTCCTACATCGCAGTCGACGACGTCGACGCGCGCGTCGCCAGGGCGATCAAGGCCGGCGCCAAAGTAATGAAGCAGCCCTTCGACGTGCCGGGCGTCGGCCGCATCGCGATCTTGCTCGAAGAATGGCGGCGCCGGCATCGGCTGGATCACGCCGGTCAAGCCGCAGTAACCCGTGCAGTCAGGAGCCGTTCATGGAACCGCACAAAATCGTTTCGCACGAAGAATGGATCGCCGCGCGCAAGGCGCATCTTGCCGAAGAGAAGGCCTTTTCAAGAGCGCGCGACGCACTGAGCCGGAAGCGCCGCGAACTGCCGTGGGAAAAACTCGAAAAAAATTATCTGTTCGACGGTCCGAACGGCAAGGAAACGCTGAGCGATCTGTTCGGCGGCAACAGCCAGCTCATCATCTATCACTTCATGCTTGGGCCGGGCTGGGAAGCTGGCTGCCCGAGCTGCTCGTATCTCGCCGATCATTTCGAAGGGCCGATGATCCATCTGCCGCAACGCGACGTTTCCTTTGTCGTCGTGTCACGCGCGCCGATCGATCAGATCGAGAAATACAAGAAGCGCATGGGCTGGAAGTTCAAATGGGTGTCGTCGTTCGGCACCGATTTCAATCATGACTACCAGGTTTCCGCCTCTGCTGAAGAAAAGGCGAAAAATGGCGAAGTTCTGTACAACTACGAGATCACCTCGTTTCCAAGCGAGGAACGCCCGGGCGCCAGTGCATTCTACAAGGACAAGGCCGGCGAAGTTTTCCATACCTATTCGACGTATGGCCGCGGCCTCGACATGTTCCTCGGCGCGTACCACTTCCTCGACATCGCCCCAAAAGGCCGAGATGAGGCGGGCCTGAAGTTCTCGATGGCGTGGGTGCGCCGGCACGACGAATACGAAGGCGCGAAAGTCGATCCGCAAGCAGACTACACAGAGCCGAAGATAGCGAGCTCTTGCTGCGGTTAGCGTGCGCTCCGGACCAGAATTCAACAACCGACAGGAGAGACAACCGTGATTGAAGTCAGTGCGTTTCGTTGGGTGCCACCGTTCGCTCAAGGCCTGGTGCGTGATCTGCGGGTCCGCTGGGCGCTCGAGGAAACCGGTCAGAACTACAAATCGATGCTGATCGGGCCCGAAGACCAGAAGTCAGAATCCTATCGCGCTCTGCAACCCTTCGGTCAGGTCCCGATCTACAAGGAAGACGGCTTCTCGATGTTCGAATCCGGCGCTATCGTGCTGCACATCGCAGAGAAGTCTGATGTCTTGATGCCACGTGACGCGAAAGCGCGGCTGCGCACGACGACATGGATGTTCGCTGCCATCAATTCCGTCGAACCGCACGTCCAGAATTTTATCGTGCTCGACGCATTCTACGCCAATGAGGATTGGGCGAAGCAGCGGCGACCAGGCGCACGAGCGCTGGCGGAATCAAAGTTGAGCGCACTGTCGAACCAACTCGGCGACCAGGAGTATCTCGACGACCGCTTCACGGTCGCCGACCTGTTGATGACCACGGTGCTACGTATGTTGCGCGACGGCGATCTGATTGGGCAATATCCGGCGCTGAGCGACTACCGGGAGCGCTGCGAAGCGCGACCAGCCTTCAAGAAGGCTCTTGCTGCTCAGATGGCGGACTTTGCCGAAATGGCACCGGCCGCGGGTTAGACTTGTAGCTCGCCTGCTCCCGCTCCGCGCTGGAGAGTGCCGGCGAGGAGCGGGTGACGACCGATCCGGTCGCGACCAGCATCTCCGCCCCTGTTGCGGTCTCCTGCCACAGCGAATCCGATGCGACCAGCTCGTTGAGCTGCCTTCGCTGTAAGTCCCGCTACAGCCTCGGCACTGCGCTCAACAATCGCGATCCCGGCTTCGCTCAGCCCAGCCGACATATAGTCGCGCAGGCTGAACATGCCGCGGCGGGCAAATTTATCGCCCTCGATCGCGCGCTCAACGAGCATGCCCTGCTTGGCGAGCAGCGTTACGGCGCGAGAAATCTGTTTTGAGAACGGACCCTGCGGAGTTCGGGTGTAATCCATCAAGCCGGTGATGGACGCGCCAACGCGCCGATAATGCTCAACGTCAGCATACCAAAGTGCGACATTGAGCTTGCTGTGACCGAGCGACCCCGGAATCACAGCGGCAACAGCGCAATGCGCAGCAGCCGTCGTGCGCTCCACACTGGACGCAACGCCGCTGCTACCTCCGCCTGACAGGGCGGCACTGATCTGACGCAAAGCTACGACATTCACGCGATCATCTTACGGTCGCAGACGGCCAAGCCTAGCGGCGCAATCGACTAATCCACTGAAATCTTTCCACGATTTCCGGTTGAGCCAGGACGCCGTAACGCTACGCGGTCGCAAATCGTCCGCTGGCGCTTGTGCTCAGCTTGTGACCCGGCGGGTTATGGCTACCATCAGGCCGCCAAAAAAAGCTCAGCGAAAGACCTCATCGATGGACGACAGGTTCCTGAAGACCGGCATTTTTCTCGCGCCATTCCATCCGCTCGACGAAAACCCGCTACTGGCGCTCGACCGCGACATGGAGTTGCTGGTCCACCTCGACCGGCTGAACTACCACGAAGCGTGGATCGGCGAGCACCACTCAGGTGGCTTCGAGATCATCGCCTGCCCGGAGATGTTCATTGCCGCAGCCGCCGAACGCACACGTCATATCCGGCTCGGCACCGGCGTCGTTTCGCTGCCCTATCACAACCCATTCACCGTCGCCGGGCGGCTGATGCAACTCGACTACATGACGCGCGGCCGCGCTATGTTCGGCGTCGGGCCAGGCTCGCTGGTCTACGACGCAATCAAAATGGGGCTGAAGGCCGAAGACCAGCGCCGCAAGCTCGACGAGTCGCTCGACGTTATCATGGAGCTGATGCAGGGCCGCATGGTGACGCGGAAGACCGACTGGTTCGATCTGGCGGAGGCGCGGCTGCAATTCAAAAGCTATTCGCAACCGATGATGGAGATGGCGGTCGCGTCTGCACGGTCGCCGACCGGCGCATTGTCGGCCGGCAAGCACGGCATCGGCATGCTCGCATCGGCGGCACCTCCGACGATGCGCTCAAGGCCCACGCCGATAACTGGAAAGTCTACGAGGAGACCGCGCGCGCCAACGGACACACGCCGGACCGCCGCAAGTGGCGTATCGTGACCTTTGCGCACATCGCGGAAACCGCTGAACAGGCGCGCAAGGACGTCAAATTCGGCCTCGATGCCTACAAGCGCTATTTCCGCGAGGTCGCCACCTTTGCAATTATTCCGCCGGACGTTACCGGCGATCCTGCGGAGTTTCTGGTGTCATCCGGCATCGCCTGTATTGGCACGCCGGATGATTGCATCCGCCATTTCGAAAGGCTGTGGAACGGCTCCGACGGCGGCTTCGGCGGCGTATTATTGCTGGCGCACAATTGGGCCGACTGGCCGGCTACAAAGAAGAGCTACGAGTTGATGGCGCGATACGTTCATCCGCACTTCCAGCGCGATGCCAACGCGTCGCGCCGTTGGAGCTACGACGACGCGAAGTCAAAGCACGAGAGTGCTGGCGCGGAATCACGGGCGGCAGTTCAGGCAGCAACCGACCGCTACAAAGCGCGCAAAGCCGGAACGGCTTAGCGGTTAGGCCGCGTTCTCGATCGAGGAGTTGCCGTACTCGCAAGCGAAGTCGATCTCGGACGCGGGACCGGGACGCTTGAACAGATAGCCCTGCAACGAGGTTACGCCGGCCAGCCGCAACAGCCGGTACTGGTCGACCGTTTCGACGCCTTCCGCTGTCGTCGCGATATCGAGGCTCTGCGCCAGCGTCAGTGTCGCTGAAATGATCGCCGCGCATTCGCTACGCTTCGTCAGGTTCTGCGTGAATGACTTGTCGATCTTGATCTTGTCGAACGGGAACATTGCCAACTGGCTGAGCGAGGAATAGCCGGTTCCGAAGTCATCGAGCGCGATGGTAATGCCGAGATCCTTGAACTTGCGCAGCGCCGGCAGACACTCCGCCGCCGATTCGATCAGGGCGGTTTCGGTGATCTCAAGTTCGAGCCGGTCCGGGCTCAATCCGGTGTCGGCAAGGATGCTCATGACCACTTCCGGCAGATTGGTCTTGTGGAACTGCACCACGGAAAGATTGACCGCGACCTTGACGCCCGCCGGCCAGGTTACGGCCTCGGTGCATGCCGCCCGCAGGACCCAATCGCCGATCTGGGTAATCAGGCCGGTTTCTTCGGCCAGCGGAATGAACAGATCCGGCGCAATCACACCTTTGGTCGGGTGCCGCCAGCGCACCAGTGCCTCGGCGCCGCTTATCTTAAGCGTCTTGGCATCGATAATGGGCTGGTAGTGCAACTCCAGTTCGTTCTGCAGGATGGCGCGGCGAAGATCGCTTTCGATCTCCTGGCGCGCATTCGCCACCTCGCTCATCTCCGCGTCGAAGAAGCGGTAACCGTTGCGACCGGCCGACTTCGCCCGGTAAAGCGCCAGGTCGGCCATCTTCAGCAGACTGTCGGCGCTGGTATCGTGCTCCGGCGCCAGTGCAATGCCGATACTGGTGCCGATGCTGATATCGCCACCCTCGATGTCGAACGGCTTGCCAAGAACCTCGATGATACGGTCGGCAAGTCCCTTGGCCGCTTCGCGCTGATCGGTTTCGCCGGCCTGGACGATGGCGAATTCGTCGCCGCCGAGCCGCGCCAGCACGTCGGTCTCCCGCAGAAGCGATTTCAGCCGCGCGGCAACCTTGGTGAGCAGGATATCGCCGGCAGGATGGCCGAGCGTATCGTTGACCTGCTTGAAGCGGTCGAGGTCGAGCAGCAGCACCGAGAACGGCTCGCCGCGGCGGCGCTGGCGTGCGGCCGCCTCATCGATTTTCTGCGTCAGAGCGGCGCGGTTGGCGAGACCCGTCAAAGCGTCGTGGTGCGCCAGGAAGGCCACGCGCTGCTCGGCCTTCTTGCGTTCGGTGACGTCTTCGATCAGGGCGATCAGATATTTCGGCGCGCCGTCGCCCCCCGTGAGAACCATGCGATTGGTCGCCTGGGTACGCAAACCGCCGACCATATTCACTTCGATTTCGTTGTACTGGACGCGCTCGTGGTCCTGCAGCGACGACGTTGTCGGCATCGTCGATTGCGCTTGCATCCGGGCCTCGGTGAATATCGAACACCGTACGGCCCAGCACGTCGCTTCGCGGCATCCCGAGCATGGCTTCGAACGCGCGGTTGATGAGGACGATATTTGCGCGTTCTGCGCGT
This sequence comes from uncultured Alphaproteobacteria bacterium, assembly GCA_963807565.1. Lineage (GTDB taxonomy): Bacteria > Pseudomonadota > Alphaproteobacteria > Rhizobiales > Xanthobacteraceae > BOG-931. Next base: position 30,777 of record CAWECH010000028.1, read on the forward strand.
CCTTGACGACGACGGCCGCCGGGATGTTCTCGATGATGGAATCGAGGAACAGCCGCGTCTCGTCCAATTCGAGTTTGGCATGCCGTTGTTCGGTTATATCGAGATGCGTCGCCACCCAGCCGCCGTCGGGCATCGGCTGATGGCAAACGGCATAGACCTTGCCGTTGCTTAGTTCGTTTTCGCTGTTGCAAGGCTTGCCGTCTGCAATCTCCTTGAGCTTGGCTTCGATGTATTTACTGGTCGCGTCGCGTCACGATCCGGCCACGCGTGCGCGACTTCAAGAATCGATCGGAACGTCGTGCCGGGCCGGGTATGCTCCGCGATCGAGACTGTACATCTCGGCGTAACGTTCATTGCATACGATGAGGCGCTGATCGCGGTCGAACATGCACAAGCCGTTCGCCATGTTGGCGAGCGCGGTATTCAACAGGCTATTGGCTGTTTCGAGCGATCGTTTGGATTCTCGTAACTCGCCCGTCGCTGCAAGGATGCGCGCCTCACGCGCCGCTCCCAGCACCAGGACGATCAGCACAATCAGGGTCAGAGCCGTTCCTGCCAGAACGTATTTGCGAAATGTCGCATCGGCTTCCTGAAAGATGTCTTGCGCGGCAAGACCGACGATCGCGACCAGCGGCACGCCGGAGACCTGCCTGTACGACATCAGCCGGCTGATGCCGTCGAAGGTGTTGCGGTTTTTTGGTGCATTCCAGTAACTCCCAGCTGAGCTGTCGCGCAGCAGTTCAAAGACCGGCGATTGCGTCGCCCAGGCTCCTGCGAAATTCCGGGTGGAAGGATCTCTGCCGCCGCGGGCACGAATGATCCCATCGAGCCCGACCAGCGAAACGATGCCGCGGCTGCCGAGATCGAGCGAACTGAAAAATTGCTCCAGTTGCATGCACGTTGAGCGCACTGGCAACGACACCGTCGAAAGAACCGTCCGGCTTGGTCAGGCGCCGCGTCATCTGAATGGTCAGCCGCCCGTGACGTGCCCGAGCACGGGCGCGCTGATGTAAAGCTGGTCCTCGGTGTTCGTTGATATGAATCGTGAAGTGCTCACGGCCGCCGACACTGACGGCGGAGGTAACCGGCCCGCGGCTGGAAGCCCTTGAGTAATCCGTTTGCGTCGGCAATTCCGTACTGAAACGTGAGATCGTTGGTCGACTGGGCGCGCGCCACCCATGCCTCGAATATCGAAATGATCGGGATCCGCTCATAAGCACGGCGAAGCGCCAGCAGCGACTGATCGCATTGCTGGAAGACGCGCCTTACATATTCTTCGAGAACTCTCGTGAGATTGCTGCCTTGCCGCACGGCGTCCTGATAGGCGCGCTCATGCTGCTCGCTGGCGAGCAGATAGATGCCGCCCCAGATAATGGCGATGACCACGACGCCAAGATAGGTCGTGGTCTGCCGAAATGCCTGAAGCCATTTAGGCATCCAGAAAATTCTCGCCGTGTCACGAGATGAATTCGCAATTACGTTGTGTGACAGGAAATTATTACTGTGCAGTTGTAGACATGCGCCCAACTGCTGTAAAGAATCTGATAACCTTTACGATAACTTATCAGCGCTGCGGCCTGGAAAGCGCAGGTCGCGACGGAACCGCCATTTCGCTTTGGAATCAGGGTCGAATGTGCGGTTCCCCGCTTCAGGGAGCGCAGCGATGATCACCGCGTCGGAACCGGCTTTTCCCCGCGATAGTCGTAAAAGCCGCGCTGCGTCTTGCGGCCGAGCCAGCCGGCTTCGACATATTTCACCAGCAGCGGGCACGGGCGGTACTTCGAATCCGCCAGACCTTCGTGCAGCACCTGCATTACCGACAGACAGGTATCGAGGCCGATGAAATCGGCAAGCTCAAGTGGACCCATCGGATGATGCGCGCCGAGCCGCATCGCGGTATCGATCGCCTCGACGTTGCCGACGCCTTCGTAGAGCGTGTAGATCGCCTCGTTGATCATCGGCAGCAGAATACGGTTGACGATGAACGCCGGAAAATCTTCGGAGACGGCAATAATCTTGCCGAGCTTGCCGACAAATTGCTTGGTGGAATTCGAACGTTCCGTCGTCGGTGGCGATGCCGCGGATGATTTCGACAAGCTCCATCAGCGGCACCGGATTCATGAAATGAATACCGATGAAACGCTCCGGCCGGTCGGTCGCCGCGGCAAGCCGCGTTATCGAGATCGATGAGGTGTTAGTGCCGACGATAGTCTCCGGCTTCAGCGCCGGACACAGCGCGTTGAATATCTTGCGCTTGGTTTCTTCCTGTTCGGTCGCCGCTTCGATCACCAGATCGCAATCGTGGAGATCGTCGAACGCCGGAGCCGGGGAAATAAGCTTGATTGCGGACTGGCGCTGCTCGTCACTGATACGCTGGCGCGACACCTGGCGGGCCAGATTGCCGCTGATTGTCGCCAGCCCTTGCGTGATGCGGTCGGGGGCGATGTCGTTGAGCAAGACATGAAAACCGGAGAGCGCGCAGACATGGGCAATACCGTTGCCCATCTGGCCGGCGCCGACGATCCCGATCTTGTGAATGGTATGAGCCATGCTGCTCCGGGTCTGGGTGCGTTCCTTGGGCCGTTCCTTGACCTCAACCATACTAGCTTACCTTATAGTTCCGGTCAGCTTTTGACTTTGTCGAGCTCGCTCGCGAGCTCGGGCAGCGCCTGATACAGGTCTGCCACCAGTCCAAAGTCCGCGACCTGGAAGATGGGGGCTTCCTCATCCTTGTTGATGGCGACGATGACTTTCGAGTCCTTCATACCGGCCAAATGCTGAATAGCGCCTGAAATTCCGACCGCGATGTACAGCTCCGGCGCCACAACCTTGCCGGTCTGGCCGACCTGCCAGTCGTTCGGCGCGTAGCCGGCATCGACTGCGGCGCGCGACGCGCCAACCGCAGCGCCAAGCTTATCCGCCACCGGCTCTATATACTTGGTGAAGTTCTCCCGGCTTTGCATCGCCCGGCCGCCAGAAATTATGATCTTGGCGGAGGTCAGTTCCGGCCGTTCCGACTTGGAAAGCTCCTCGCCGACAAAACCGGAGATGCCAGGATCTGCCGCGGCAGCAACAGGCTCCACGGCGGCAGCCCCTCCCTCGCCCTGTCGGCTGGAACGCCGCGAAGCGCACGGTGATGACTTTTTTCTTTTCCGCCGAGCGCACCGTCTGGATGGCGTTACCGGCATAGACCGGCCGCTCAAAGGTGTCCGGCGCGACGACCTTGATGACGTCGGAGATTTGCATGACATCGAGCAGCGCCGCGACGCGCGGCATGATGTTCTTTCCGTTCGTCGTCGCCGCGGCCATGATGGTTTCGTAAGGACCGGCGATCGACACGATCAGCGCCGCGGTGGGCTCGGCCAGCATGTGGTCATATTCCGGCGCGTCGGCGAGCAGCACCTTGGCCACACCGTCGAGCTTTGCCGCGGCATCGGCGACAGCCTTGCAGCCGGAGCCTGCGACCAGCACGTGCACTTCGGCGCCAATCTCTTTTGCAGCGGTCAGCGTCTTGGCGGTCGCGTCTTTGAGAGTCTTGTTGTCGTGTTCGGCAAGCAGAAGCGTCGGCATCAGATCGCTCCCGCGCTTTTCAGACTGCCGATCAGGTCGGCGACAGTCTTCACCTTGACGCCGGCCTTGCGCACCGGCGGCTCCGACGTCTTCACCACTTCAAGGCGAGGTTTGATGTCGACCCCGTAGTCCGCCGCGGTCTTGTCTTCGATCGGCTTCTTCTTTGCCTTCATGATGTTTGGCAGCGACGCGTATCGCGGCTCGTTGAGCCGAAGATCGGTCGTGACGATAGCCGGCATTTTCAGCTTGACCGTTTGCAGGCCGCCATCGACTTCACGCGTAACCGTCAGTGCGTCGCCGTCCAGCGCAACCTTCGATGCGAAGGTGCCCTGCGGCCAGCCCAACAAGGCTGCGAGCATCTGGCCGGTCTGATTGCAGTCGTCGTCGATGGCCTGCTTGCCGAGAATGATGAGCCCGGGCTTTTCCACATCAGCGATGGCTTTGAGAATCTTCGCTACTGCAAGCGGCTCTACCGCGCCCTCGGTCTTCACCAGGATGCCACGGTCCGCGCCCATGGCGAGTGCGGTCCGGATCGTCTCGGAAGCCTGCTGCGGACCAATCGATGCAGCGATGATCTCGGTTGCCTTACCGGCCTCCTTGAGCCGGATCGCCTCTTCGATGGCGATCTCGTCAAACGGATTCATCGACATTTTGACGTTGCCGAGCTCGACGCCGGACCCGTCTGCCTTGACGCGGATTTTCACATCCTTGTCGATCGCCCGCTTTACGGGCACCAGAATTTTCATGACTTAGAACTTGGTTGCTTCAAGTTTGGATGGCTTTTTTAGCTGTTTTTGCTGCCCTCGGCCACGCCGGGAGGCGCGACGATGCTGCAGTGCAGAAACCTAATCGCCACGACGCCTGCGGTCAACGTTGCGGTGCCGCAGGCCCGGGGGTGAAGACCGGTTCGGAATTTGCGCAGTCAAACAACCGTATCCCTGGCGGCCGCATGAAATAGAACAAAACAGCGCCGGTAATCAGCCCGCCGATATGGCACCAGTAAGCCACGCCGTCCTGAACGCCGCTGGTGAGATTGACGATCTGAAGGATCACCCAGAGGCCGATGACCCAATAGGCGCGCACCCGCAGCGGTATCAGCCCGAGTAGCACCGTGACTTTGGCGCACGGCCGGAACATCAGATAGGCGGAGATAACGCCGGCCACAGCGCCGGAGGCTCCGATCAAATCGATATTGGAGCCTGGACCGCTCAGGATATACGCGATGCCACCGCCGATACCGCAGGCGAGATAGAATATCAGGAAGCGCCAATGTCCGATCGCCTCCTCGATATCGTCGCCGAACACGAACAGAAAAATCATATTGCCGAAAACGTGCATGAAGTTGCCATGCAGGAACATGTAAGTGATGAGCGTGACTGGCGCTGGTAGCACTGGGCCCGATTCAGTCACTGTCCCGAACGACGCCGGAATGAGCCCGGCCAAATGATCGATCGCGGCCGCGCTGTCTGGCTGCATGCCAGCTTGAAAGAAAAAGATCGCGAAATTGAGGATCAGCAAACTCCACATCACGTAAGGCGGAGTCGGCCACTTGAACGGGTTGTGATCGTAGATCGGCATCACCATGACGCGGTCATTCCTGTCAACGGTTGGCGCCCGGCTTCCACAACACGTCGCGTGTGCCCTTGCTGTTGACCGAGCGGCTGGCAACGAACAAAAAGTCGGATAGACGGTTGACGTATTTCAGGACTTCCGGCGTGACGCTTTCACCGCGCTTGTCTTGCAGCTCTGCGATCATCCGCTCGGCGCGCCGGCACACCGTACGCGCCAGATGCAGATAGGCCGCCGCCGCACTGCCTCCCGGCAGCACGAAAGACTTGAGCGGCATAAGTTCGTCATTGAGACGATCGATCTCTTTCTCGAGCCAGGTGACCTGCGCCTGGGTCACCGTAAGCCGGGCGCCACCCGGCCCCTTGCCTTTGCCAGGCATGCAAAGGTCCGCGCCGACATCAAACAAATCGTTCTGGATGCGCGATAGCGCCGCGTCGAGCGCACCCGCGGTGTGTAGCCGTGCCACGCCGATCGCTGCGTTGGTCTCATCGATGGTGCCGTAAGCCGCAACGCGCAGGTCGTATTTCTTCCGCCGCGCACCGCTACCTAGTCCGGTCGTGCCGTCATCGCCGGTGCGGGTATAGATCTTGTTGAGTTTGACCATGATGGCCCCGGCTCACTTCGACATGAGCCAGAGCGTCGCCATGATGACGATGATGGCGATGAATTGCAGCAGAACGCGCAACCGCATCAACTTCTGCGATGTATTTCCGGAACCGCCCCGCATCATGTTGGCGAGCCCGAGCAGCAGCACGATTGCGACTGCGCCGATGGCGATCGGGACCGCGACATGAGACATGAAATTAGCCATGACTTCCTTTTAGCACCGGCGCCGCTGGAAACGGAAGCAATCAGCCTTCGGTCCGATTCATCCGCTCGCAATGACGCAAATTCTGGGCTACAGGCAGGGCGGGAAGACAAGGAAACGCCACTCATGATCGTCGACTTTCAGCACCACTTCACGCCGCGCGAACTGATCAAGCAGGATCCGGGTGACCGTCTTATTCTCAATTACGACGCCTCCGGCACTCCGAGCTACACAATCCATTCGCTGCTGTACGATCTCGACGAACACGTGCGGATGATGGACGTCGCCGGCATTGACGCCGCATGGCTGACCAGCGCCGCCGGCATGTGCGCCGATCTGGAGACATCGCGTTTCATCAACGACAAAGCGAAGAAAGCCGAGAAGGACTATCCGGGCCGTTTCATCGGCGCCGCGCATGCCCATCCGCTCGGCGGCGCTGACGCGTTCAAGGAGCTGAACCGCTGCAAGCATGAGCTTGGTTTTGAGGGCGTGACCATTTGCTCCGAATTCGACGGCAAGTGGATCGACGATCCGGCCATGGAGCCGTTCTGGGCGGAAGCTTGCAGGCTCGGCATGTTCGTATTCGTGCATCCGGCGCTCAAGCTCAATCGTCCGGAGCAGTTCGACGCTTATGACACCGCACGCGCGGTCGGCCGCGAATTTTCGCTGATCATGGCGACGATCCGGCTGGTCAATTCCGGCGTATTCGATCGCCATCCCGAACTCACGGTACATATGGCGCATCTGTCGGGTGGCATGGCTGGCATGCTGTCGCGCATCCGCTGTTTTCAGGACAAGGAATTCTGGGGCACCGCCGGCAACCAGCGCCACGGCATCGCGCCAAAACACGACTTCGATTACTACATCAAAAACAATCTGGTGTTCGATACTGCGGGCTTCGCCGGCGGCATCGGCGCGGTCAAAGCAGGGCTCTGCGAAATCCCCGCGTCACGCATCGTGTTCGCAACCGACTATCCGCAGGAAATCCGCAAGCGCGAGCCCGTCCGTGACTTCGTCAAAGAAATCCGCGCTCTGGGCCCAGACGGCGAACGCATTCTTTCCGGCAACGTCGGTCTGCTGCTCAAGGGAAAGTAGCGAACGGAAAAACTCACGCAAAGGCGATGCGCGAGTGACGGCGGAACAACAGCCACAGTACGATCGCGCCATTGACGGCGTTCCAGCCCAGGCCGTTGAAGAACGCAGCCCGGTATGAACCGCTGAGATCGTAGATGTAGCCGGACAGCCAGCCGCCGAGCGCCATGCCGAACAGGCTCATCATCAGAATGATGCCGACGCGCGTGCCGGCCTCCTTCGCCGGGAAATATTCCCGAACGATGATGGCATAGCTTGGCACGATGCCGCCCTGAAACAGGCCGAACAGCGCCGAGACGACGTAGAGCGAAATCAGTCCGTCGTAGAACAGGTAGAGCAGCAGCGCGACGCCTTGCAGCGCCGAGCCCAGCATCAGCGTCGGCATGCCGCCAATGCGGTCGGCAATGAACCCCGAACCGACACGGCCGACAATGCCGAACGCCATCATCAGCGCCAGCATGTCGGCACCGCGGGCGACGCCGTAACCAAGATCGCCACAATACGCGATGATGTGGACCTGCGGCATCGACATCGCGACACAGCAGCAGACCGAAGCCAGCGCCAGCAGGATTTGCAGTGCGCCGGGTGTGAGACCAAGCGCCGCGGGCGTGCTGCTGCGCGACGCAGCGCCGGAATTCGCAACGATAGCCGGCGCGCGAGCGCGTAAAGCAAAGACCCCGATCAACAGCATCGCCGCGCCGCAGAACAGCGCGATGCCGACATGGGTCTCGCGCCATCCGTAAAGAGCGATGAACCGCTGCACGAGCGGCGGCCACACCGTCCCGGCAATGTAATTTCCCGCCGAGCACAGCGTCACCGCCGCGCCGCGCCGGCGCACAAACCAGTTGGAAATGTCCGCCATCAGCGGGCCGAACGTCACCGAACTGCCGAATCCGATGACGGCATGCGCCAGCGCAAACACCAGAAGGCTGCCGGCGCTTGCCGCACCGAGATAGCCGACGCTGAGCGCAATCGCACCGACGGCGAGCGGGCCCAATATCCCAGCGAGATCGAGAAGCCGCCCCATGATCACGCCGCCAACGGCAAACCCGACCATCGCCAGCGTGAACGGCAATGTGGCTTCCGCGCGCGGAACGGCGAACTCAGCCTGCACGGCCGGCAGCGACACCACGACGGACCACATCCCAACCCCGCCGATCGTCGAAATCAGCATGGTCGCGGCAAGTCGCAGCCACGCCTGAGCAGAATCCGGCGAAGGTGGATTTACGACTTGTGACGATCCCGGCAGTTCCATGCGGCGAAATTCCCTGACGCCAACTCCACCGTCAACCCCGAATGCTTCGGGGAATTCCTTAGTTCATATCGCCGCGCGTTCAGCTAAGCGCTTGACTCCGGTTGAAGACGACAAGCTAGATTGAGTCGAAATCAGGCTCCGGACGACGCCCCAGCGCGGCCGCGGAGCAATCTCGAAAACGATTACGTTGAAGGTGCCACTATGGCCGAAACCAGCGACTATGAACGGAAGCTGCAACAGCGCTGGGCGGCGAGCTTCAGTGCGCAGCAAATGCCGGTCACGGACGGCACGCAATACGTCCGCGTCGGCGGCAAGGGTCCCGCGATTCTCTTGCTGCATGGGTTTGGCGATACCGGTGACATGTGGATTTCGCTGGCGGAGCGCCTCGTCAAGGATCGAACTGTCGTCGTTCCGGACTTGCGCGGCATGGGTCTATCATCGCATCCGGAGGGCGGTTACGAGAAGGTCGCTCAAGCGCGCGATCTTGCGGCAATTCTGGATAAGCTCGGAGTCGCGAACCTTGCTCTCGTTACTCACGACATCGGCAATATGGTTGGGTACGCTTTCGCCGCGCTTTACCCGCAGCGGGTCACGAAATGGGCGGTCATGGACGCGCCGCTGCCCGGGATCGGTCACTGGGACGACCAACTCAAGAACCCGAAGACATGGCACTTCAATTTCCGCGGACCGGACGTGGAACGTCTCGTAGCTGGACGCGAGCGCATTCTTCTGGATCGCTTCTACAACGAACTATCGGCCAATCCGGCCGGCATCGACGAAGGGACCCGCGAGCACTATGCCACGCTCTACGCGCGTCCGGGCGCGATCCACAATGCGCTCGGCGGCCAGTTTGCCGCCTTCGCGCAGGATGCCGTCGATAACCAGCAACTGCTAGCGAAGGGCAAGTTGGCGATACCGGTATTGGCGATTGGCGGCGATCACTCCTACGGATCGCATCTGGCGACCGAAGTGGGCTTTGCTGCGAACAATGTGCGTTCCGCCGTGATCAAGGACTCCGGTCACTGGATCATGGAGGAGCAGCCTGATCAGGCTATCGATCTGATCACATCTTTCCTGCAGGAATAGAGTGCGAATCCGCGGCGCGGAAATTCAGATTTGGCTCACGCTGAATTGCTAATTCGATCCGTCGAGTAACCGCCGCGCGATGACCTGCGCCTGGATCTCCGCTGCGCCTTCAAAAATATTGAGAATGCGGGCATCGCAGAGCAGCCGTGAAGCTGGAAATTCCATGGCGAAACCATTGCCGCCGTGGATCTGCACAGCATTGTCGGCGGCGGCCCAGGCCACGCGTGCCGCAAGGAGCTTCGCCATGCCGGCTTCCAGATCGCAGCGACGGCCGGAATCTTTCTGCCGCGCAGCGTAATAGGTGAGTTGCCGCGCGATCATGATCTCCACCGCCATCATCGCAAGCTTGTCGGCGACTCGTGGGAACGCCGCGATCGGCTGGCCAAACTGCACACGCGCCATCGCGTAGCTGAGGCCCTGCTCCATCGCGGCCTGCGCGACACCGATCGCGCGCGCAGCTGTCTGAATGCGCGCAGACTCGAAAGTCGCCATCAGTTGCTTGAAACCCAGGCCTTCAACGCCACCCAGAAGATTCTCGGCCTTTACGGCAAAGCCGTCGAAAGCTATCTCGTATTCCTTCATGCCGCGATAACCGAGCACCTCGATTTCGCTGCCCGACATACCCTCGACTGGAAACGGCTTCGCGTCATCGCCGCGCGGCTTCTCGGCGAGCAACATCGAAAGCCCGCGGTAACCGGTCTCCGCCGGATTAGTGCGCACCAGAAGCGTCATCAGATCGGCACGCACCGGATGCGTGATCCAGGTCTTGTTACCGTAGACCTTGTAGGTGTCGCGCTCCTTCACCGCGCGCGTTTTCAACGACGCGAGATCCGACCCGGTATTCGGCTCGGTGAATACCGCGGTCGGCAACACTTCGCCCGACGCGATTTTCGGAAGCCATTTCCGTTTTTGGTCTTCAGTGCCAGAGCCGAGGATCAATTCAGCCGCGATCTCGGAACGAGTGCCAAGCGAGCCGACGCCGATGTAGCCGCGCGACAATTCCTCGGAGACGACGCACATCGACTCCTTGCCGAGACCCATGCCGCCGTAATCTTCCGGAATTGTGAGACTGAACACACCAAGTTCCGACATCTGTGTGACGATATCGAGCGGGATGTACTGGTTCTTCAGGTGCCATTGCTGCGCCTGTGGCACCACCTGCCCGTCGGCGAATTTGCGCATCTCCTCGCGGATCGAGTCGAGCGTCTCATCGAGGCCGCAAGCGCCGACCATTCCGTCGTGCCGCTCACGCATCAACTCGGCAAGCCGCGCACGATGTGGCGCAGTGTTGCCGGTCGAGATCAGATGATCGATGGCCGGCGTCATGCGCGCCGCAACAGCCGATGCATTCAAGCCCATATCCGCGAGCCGTACGATCTCACCCTGGCTCATCGGAATGCCGCCAGCTATTTGCGCCATGAACTCGCCGGCACCGATACGAACCAGAAGCTCCTCGGTCTCGCCGAAAGCGCCTGCCGCCTGTAGCCGTTCGGCATAGTCCGCAAGCTGCCTGATCGCTTCGGAGTAGGTCGCAAGCCAGGCGAGACCGTGGGTCGCGCGCTGCTCACGGTCGAGCGCACGTGCCGCGACACGTCCATCGATCGTCACCCGGGACGCCACAGCACGGCGCGCGTCGGCAAACAGGGCCTCGGCGGCGGCAACGGCTTCATTCAAAGCGGAATTCAATTCATTGCCTGCGGGCTTAGGCGATACGGCAAGCTGCATAGCTGGCTCCGACGAATTTTGGCCGCCCGGACGGCTTCTCGACTTTACGCGTGCACTGCACAAAAAGCCAACTTTCGCTTCTTAAGCAGGGGAAATCTGGGAGGATGCCCGGCTAGAACGGCCGTAAAACCCCTCAATTCCTTGCTAAATCTTAACCATTTTCAGGCTTGCTGGCTGGAGATGCCGCACGCTGGCACCGCGGCGCAATTCCGCACGGTTGGTCCATGTTCAGCGCAAAGTTCTTCTCGAAAATGTCGGTGCGCGCCCGCATCGTCGTGCTGGCCGCAATCCCGGTCATCGGCTTCCTCGCCATCGGGCTTGCCTACACGACCGGCGATACCGAGGTCGGACGCGCCTTCGATACCGTCCATCGCGACACCGCAGTCGCCGATGCCAGCCGCGATCTCAAAACCGGACTTTTGATCATGCGCGCTACCACCACCGAGTTCGTGGCGCGGCCGTCCGATGAAGAAGTTCATGACTTCAGCGAAGGTCAAAGCCTGGCCATCAAATCGCTGGAACGCATCGCCACGGCACTCGGCGATTCCGACCAGGACATCATCACGCCGCTCCGCATCACCGTGCGCGATCTCAAGACCAGCTTCGAAAGCCTGGTGAACGAACAGAAGTCGCTGGGGTTGACCGAGCACGACGGCATCAATGCCGATCTCAACGCCGCGAGCAGCGCTGTCGAAAAAATCATTCACGATGATTTGTCCTGGGTCGCCGATGTCGACACGTCAAAACTGCTGATGTCGCTCCAGACGATGCGCCGCGACGAGATCGAATATCGGCTGACACGGGCACGCACTGCCGAGAAACACTTCCTCGACGAGGTGAAAAACTTCAACGGCCTGTTCGATTCAGTCGACGGTGCGCCGGCGATGAAGCAAAAGCTCAACGAGCAGGTCAAGACTTACAGCTTCACCTTCGCGCAATGGGTTGCGAGCACGGACAACATCGCGCCGCTGGTGGAGTTGATCGGGCACGATACCGAGAGCGTATTGCCTGAGGCCGACAAGATCATCACCTCATCGCGCGAGAGCGCCGATCAAGCTGCGAATACGCTCTCGGCTTCACGCGCCCGCATTCGTAGCTTCATCACCTGGGTCGGACTGGCGGTTGTGCTGATCGGGCTTGCCTGCAGTTGGCGTATCGGCCGTTCGATCACCAGCCCGCTGGAAGACCTCGCGACAGCGATGAAGAGGCTAGCCGCCGGCGATACGTCGGTCGCTATTCCCTCCGCGTCGGCTCACGATGAGATCGGCGCCATGGCGCGCACGGTGCTGATATTCCGTGACAACATGATCGAGCGCGAGCGCCTGGCATCGGTCGAGACACAAGCGACCACGTCGCGTGTGCGCCGCGCCGAGTCCATCGCGGCCATGATAGATAAATTTCGCGCTTCGATGGAACAGGCGCTGGCGCGGCTGCGCGAATCCGCGGGCCGGCTCGAGAACGCGTCGAGCGGCCTCAATGTCTCGGCCGATTCCGTTTCCTCCGAAGCGCGCGATGCCGAGAACAGCGTCGGAACCGCGGCGGTCAACGTCACGACGGTTGCAAGCTCTATCGAGGAGCTGGCCGCGTCGATCGGAGAAATCGCGCTGCAGGCGACCCGTTCGACCGAAGTCGCCGGCCGCGCCGTCGCGGAATCCAAACGCACCGTCAACACCATGTCCGACCTCGGCACCGCCGCCAATCGCATCGGCGAAGTCGTCGGCCTGATCCAGGCCATCGCCGGCCAGACCAACCTGCTCGCGCTCAACGCCACGATTGAGGCCGCCCGTGCCGGCGAAGCCGGCCGCGGCTTCGCCGTGGTCGCGACCGAAGTGAAGTCACTCGCCGCACAAACGGCGCGCGCCACCGAGGACATCGCGTCTCAGATCGGCGCAATTCAGTCAGCCACGGCTGACGCCGCGCAGGCCATTGAGCAGGTGTCCACGATTATCGACGATATGTCCGAGATCGCCGCCACCGTTGCCTGCACTGTCGAGGAGCAGAACAACGCGGTCTCCTCGATTGCCGAGGGCGTCAACCGCGCTTCAGTTGAAGCCAAGACCGGCGCCGACGCCATGAGCCGCGTCGCCGGCGCGACCATCGGCGCCCGCGCCACCGCTGCGGACGTCAAGTCGATGGCCGATGCGCTTTCGGTCGAGGCGGAAAACCTGCAAGGCGAAGTGCGGCGCTTCCTTGCCGAAGTGCAGGCGGCGTGAGCTGCTCGCAAATAGCGGCCTAGCGAGCTGCGGCCAGCGCACGAAAAGATTGCCGGTTGCTCAGTAATTCGCTCTTCCGCCGACGACAGGCTTCGCCTGCGCCGCGGAATGAAGTATTTTGAGTGAATGAGTTCTCAGCCGAGGTTCCTTGAAAACCGTACGCCTTTGTTTTCGCGTCGCCATGGACGCCTTCTATCGCTTCAACGCCGATGACGGCTGGGCGATTGCGAGCCATATCGCGCTATCGATCCTGATGTCGATGTTTCCGTTTTTGATCCTGGTGACGGCGATCGCCGGCTTTGTCGGTTCGACGGATCTGGCTGACGAAGTCGCGCGGATCATCATCGCGGCGTGGCCGCGCGAAGTGTCGGAAGGCATCGCCGTCCAGATTCACAGCGTGCTGACAACAGCACGCGGCGACGTACTGACCATCGGCGCCATCTTTGCGATCTACTTCGCGTCGAGCGGCGTCGAAAGTCTCCGCATCGGATTGAACCGCGCCTACGGCCTGGTCGATCCGCGGCCATGGTGGCTCTGCCGGCTGGAGTCGATTGGCTACGTTCTTATCGCCGCGATCGGGCTGCTCACCTTGTCATTTCTGGTGGTGCTCGGCCCACTGGCCTATCGCGCCGCGCTGTACTACTTGCCGTGGCTCGATCCGCTCGAAAATCACTACGACATCGGCCGCATCGTTATCGCAACCGTGCTGCTGACGACATCGTTGTCGATCCTGCACATGTGGCTGCCGGCAGGCCGCCGTCCGATTTATGCGGTCTGGCCCGGCATCGTCGCGACGCTCGCGCTTATGGCTCGCCTGCGGCTTCGTGTTCGGCCGCTATCTGAACAATTTTTCCTACGCTTACGTGACCTATTACGCCGGTCTTGCATCGGCGATGATCGCGCTGGTGTTTCTCTATTTCACCGCCTGGATTTTCATTTATGGCGGCGAACTCAACGCCGCGATCATCCGCGAACGCGAAGACGCTGACTGAGTCTGCTCGGCCAACGTCTCGTCAGGGAGCGCCTTGCGCCTCAAGCGTGTCGTCGAAATTGCGCAGCCCCGGACGAGTAGCGTTGACCAGCACCGCCATGTTGCCAGGCTTGTGCCGGTTGGTCCGCATCAGTTCGTGCGCATAGGGAATCTTCTCCCACGGAAAAACATCGCTCATGCACGGATCGATACGCTGATCGATCACAAACTGGTTGGCGGCGCTGGCCTGCTTCAAATGCGCAAAGTGCGAGCCCTGGATCCGCTTCTGCCGCATCCAGACGTAACGCGCGTCGAACGTGATGTTGAAACCGGTCGTGCCGGCGCAAAACACCACCATGCCGCCGCGCTTCACGACAAGACAGGACACCGGAAAGGTCGCTTCACCGGGATGCTCGAACACAATGTCGACGTCACGCTTGCCGGTAATATCCCAGATCGCCTTGCCGAACCGCCGCGCCTCCTTGACCCAGGTGTCGTATTCCGGCGTGCCGACCTTCGGCATCTGGCCCCAGCATTTGAATTCGCTGCGGTTGATCACGCCTTTGGCGCCGAGATTGAAAACGTATTCGGCTTTCGACTGATCGGAGATGATGCCGATCGCATTGGCGCCGGATGCGGCAACAAGCTGAACGCCGAACACACCAAGCCCGCCTGAAGCACCCCAGATCAAAACGTTGTCGCCGGGCTTGAGCGTATGCGGTGCATGACCGAACAGCATCCGATACGCCGTCGCCAACGTGAGCGTATAGCAGGCCGACTCTTCCCAGCTCAGATGCGGCGGCTTGCGCATCAATTGCCGCGACTGCACACGGCAGAACTGCGCGAATGAACCGTCAGGCGTTTCGTAGCCCCAGATCCGTTGCGATGGCGACAGTAGAGGATCGCCGCCATTGCATTCTTCGTCGTCGCCATCGTCCTGATTGCAGTGAATGATGACTTCGTCGCCGACCTTCCAGCGGTTCACTTTCGAGCCGACTGCCCAGACCACGCCCGAGGCATCGGAGCCTGCGATATGAAATGGATGCTTGTGACCGTCGAATGGCGAGACCGGAACGCCGAGACCAGCCCACACGCCATTGTAGTTGACGCCGCCGGCCATGACGTAGACCAGCACTTCGTCCTCGGCGATCGGCCAGGTGGGAACGACCTCGGTTTGCATCGCCTTTTCCGGCAGCCCGTGGCGTTCCTTGCGTATCGCCCATGCGTGCATGTTCGCCGGCACGTGACCGAGCGGCGGAATTTCTCCGATGTCGTAAAGGTCCTTCAGCGGAGCAGCTGATGGTTTGATTTGCGCGACGGCCATAACAGCCTCCCGGTCCAAACCCGGCGATCGCGGCGCCCGGCGCCGCGACAGATCCCCAAGTAGTCTGCCGCAGCTAATGCTGCAGCGCAACAAATACTTGGTCATACGGGTTCTTGGTGTGGATTGGCGCCCCCGGTTACCGTCAGCCGCCTCTGCGGGTTCCGGGCTGTTCACGGGCGATTTAAGGCTTCCTCAAGGGCGCTGCGGCTAGCTTCGCGGCATCGCAAGCAAGGCTGCGCCGCCGATGGCCGTATACGAGCTTCTTCCGGAACGTAGCGCAGCGATGCCATTGCCGCGACTGATGGATTCCATCTGCGTCGCCGTAGTTGTCGCGGAGGCGGTTTTTCTCGGCGGCTCTTATCTGCGAGGCACCTGGCTGATCGCACCCGATGGCGGCGGAGTCGCGACCGATTTCGTCAACGTCTGGGCCGCAGGAAAGCTCGCCCTCTCCGGCCACGCGGCGGCAGCGTATGACTGGCCAACCCATAAGCTCGCCGAGGTTAGTGCCGTCGGTCATCCGTTCGATGGCTATTTTGGCTGGCACTATCCGCCGACATTTCTATTCGTCGCGATAACGCTAGCGTTGCTGCCCTACGCGCCGGCCCTTTTGCTCTGGGCATTGGCGACATTCCCGGCTTACCTGGTCACTGCCCGCGCCATCATCGGCGATCGTTCGGGCTACCTGCTTGCCGCCGCGTTCCCTCCGGTCATCGCAAATTTCTTTGTCGGTCAGAACGGCTTCTTCAGCATGGCTTTGTTCGGCGGCGCGCTGGTTTTGCTCGAGAAACGCCGGCCAATCGCGGCCGGCGTGATGCTTGGGCTCCTGACCTACAAGCCGCATCTCGGTGTACTGTTTCCAGTTGCACTGATCGTGGCCGGCGAATGGCGCATGTTCGCCAGCGCCGGCAGTCGTTGCCGCCCTGATGGCGGTAGCAGCATGGCTCGCGTTCGGCGGCGATAGCTGGCTCGCCTTCGTCGGCCACATCGGACAATCGTCGCAAGCGGTTTTTAGTGAAGGCAAAGCAGACCTGACAAAGCTGCAAACCGTGTTCGGGTTGGTGCGCGATCTCGGCGGCAGCGAGACGGTAGCCTGGATCGTTCAGGGCGCGATGGCGATAGCCGCAGTCGTTGCTGTGGCGTTGGTCTGGCGAAGCCGGCTCGCTTACGAGATCAAGGCCGCAACGCTCGGTACGGCCGCCTTGCTGGCGACGCCCTATCTCTACACCTACGACCTCGCCGTGCTCGCCGTGCCGCTGCTCTATCTGCTCCGCCTCCAGCGCGAGCGCGGATTTCTGCCGTACGAACTGCCGGCTATCGGTGTGGCGTGCTTCTTGATTCTGATTTTCATCTTGCCGTTTGTGAAAATGCCGGTCGGCTTCGCCGCAATTCTCATCGTCGCGGCGCTGATCGCGCGTCGCGGGTTCACGCTTGCGGATGCACAGCCGCTTACCGCAGCGCAATAGTCACTTTGTGCATTACGGAACTATCCCCCGCCGGACCTGACAGCGGCGCGATGAAGCCGTATGGTTGTGAAGCGCGGACCTGAGGCAAAGCCGCGCAGGCGTGTGTTCCCTAGCCGGGGACTGCAAAACAGGGGAGATCTATGGGCATTATTATTTGGCTGATCGTCGGTGCAATCGCTGGCTGGCTCGCCGGCATGGTTGTCAAAGGCGGCGGGTTTGGACTGATCGGCGACATTATCGTCGGCATCGTCGGTTCGGTTATCGCAGGCTGGCTGCTGCCGCAAATCGGTTTCCCGCTGATCGGCGGCGATTTCGTCGGCGCCGTCATCGATGCGTTCATCGGCGCGGTAATCCTGCTGCTCATCATCAAGCTGGTGAAGCGCGCCTGATCTCAAGCGGCACTGAGTCCTCAGCGCCGCACGCGATAGACCACAAGACCGCTATCGCCGAACGGCATTCTTTCGAGGAACCCGGGCGGCTGATCATTGGCCAACGCCGCGACAAGACCATTTGGCGCGGCGTTGGCGTAATTGTAGCGCTCTGGCGCTCCGGGGCAGAACGCGACGTAATCGACGCCGCGCGCAATGATCCTTTTGTAAGCTTGTTCCGGCGTAGCCAGGAGCATATCGAACATCGCCGTGTTACCCGTCTGGTTGCGGTGATAGGGCGCCGCCAGCACGCCGTGACTGGTCTCCATCAGAATAAAAGGCCCGGAGTTCGATGAACGCCAGCACCAGACCGGGCGGCAAAGCCTTGAGCGGCGCATAGTCGGCCGGCTGCTGGCAGGTGCCAGTATCGCCGCTGGCAATGATTTGCCTTGACGATGCAGCTACAGTGAACGCCTGCGCCGCGCCGCTGCCGAACGCGACCAAAGTAGCTGGGTTGAGAACCAGCAGCGCTATCAAAGCCGGTCGCGGCACGCCAAGCCACGACGCACGATTTTTCCGGGCCGACATCATCTGCAGCAAAGCCGCAGGCAGCAGAGCCGCGCTCAACGCATTCGCACCGCCAGCACCACGAATTTCCCAAACCGAAATCAGCAGCAACACACCGACCGACGCCGTGCATGCAATCCAGTTCCATTTTTTCTCGTCGCGCTCGCGAATACATCGCGCGATGCCAAGCCCGACCGCCGCAACCGGAATTCCGAAATACGCCGGCACCTGTTGTGGCAAATCACGCAGCATCGAGAACAGATTGCGCGCCTCGCTGACAGAGGCGAGCCATAACGCCGCGAGACGAGGATCGAGCGCAGCATACGGATCGCCGATGCATTGTGGTGCACCGGTTGCAACGAAAGCGAACACCAGCACGGCGATACAGCCCGCGCCTACCGCGCGCATGGCGACCGAATTCGGCCGAAGTGCCGCCAGCGCCGCAAGGCCGAAACCGCCAATAGCCATCGCCATGGCCTGGGCGATGGAAATCGCATCGCAATGTACGGCGAAATAATCCGCGGGTGCGACCGTCGCGATGGCGAAGAATATTGTCCCCGACGCAAGCACCACGGCATAGGCTATCGTCGACTGTCTGCAAACATCACCGAGGACGATCCAGCGCAGCCCTGCGATGGCGGCGAGCGTTGCTACCGCGGGCGCCATTTCCTGTCCGATAGCGACCGAGAGAGCACCGAGCAACCCGGCCATCGCGGCGTTGCGCGGAATCGGATGCACGAAAAAAGCCAGTGCCCAGATCAAAAGTACGATCTGTATATTGTGGTGATGGATCGCTCCGGTTCGGAAGTTTTGCAGCACCGGCGCCATGAGCACCGCGAGCACAATCGCCAGGCGTGCGGCGGTCTCACCCGAGAGTTCGCGGGCAAGCCGCGCGAGGCCGGCAAGAAGAAGCAGCAACAGCGCCGATGGCCACACGATCAGCGCGATCTTTTCAGCCAGGCCCGCGGATGCGGCCAGCGACACCGATTTTACGATCAGGGCGATCGGCAGATCGAGCAACCTCGACCAATGCGTCACGACACCTGCAGGCGGGTCGAGACGATACTGAGTCATGTCGAACCAGTTCTGGCCGGCCAGAAAGTCGCGAACCTCAACTAGGCGCGTGGCGTCGTCGGTCGAAAGCGTGTTGATGCCGGAGCCGACGGCGAGCGACAGCACCGCCACCGCCCAGACCAGCAGCAGAAAATGACCTGTGCCGCGCTGGTTTTCGTCAGGCGCTGAAGACGCTGCTACTACCGACATCGGAGAGGTTCCGGGTTCGCTCACAAGCTAGGAGCGCCGCCTTAAAACTCGATGAAGCTCATGTTGCATTGCAACAAAATCCGAGTCACATTGGTGCTGCCGGACGACGTGCAACAGCGATGCGCGAACAGCCACGCGAAAGACCCGTGCGCGACAAACCCTGGATTTTCCGCACCTATGCCGGGCATTCGACCGCCACGGCCTCGAATGAGCTTTACCGAAAGAATCTCGGCAAAGGGCAGACCGGCCTGTCAGTCGCTTTCGATCTGCCGACCCAGACCGGCTACGACAGTGATCACGTCCTAGCGCGGGGCGAAGTCGGCAAGGTCGGCGTGCCAATCAGCCATCTCGGCGACATGCGCGCGCTGTTCGACGGCATCCCGCTGGCGCAGATGAATACGTCGATGACCATCAATGCCACCGCGGCATGGCTGATGGCACTCTACATCGCTGTCGCCGACGAGCAGGGCGCGCCGCGCGCTGCGCTCCAGGGTACCATTCAGAACGACATCATCAAGGAGTATCTGTCGCGCGGAACGTACGTCTTTCCGCCAGCGCCCTCGATGCGGCTTATCAAAGATATCGCGATCTTCACGACCGGCGAACTGCCGAAGTGGAATCCGATGAATATCTGTTCGTATCATTTGCAGGAGGCCGGTGCGACGCCGGTGCAAGAGCTCGCCTACGCGCTTGCCACTGCCATTGCTGTGCTCGACACGGTGAAGAAGTCCGGCGAAGTGACCCAGGAGAAGTTCGGTGAAGTCGTCGGACGCATCTCGTTTTTCGTCAACGCCGGTATGCGATTCGTCACCGAAATCTGCAAAATGCGCGCCTTCGTCGACCTTTGGTACGAGATCACGGGCGAACGCTATGGCGTCACCGATCCAAAGCAACGGCTGTTTCGCTACGGGGTGCAGGTTAACTCCCTCGGACTGACCGAGCCACAGCCGGAAAACAATGTCGCCCGCATCTTGATCGAAATGCTCGCGGTAACGCTGTCGAAGAAAGCACGGGCGCGCGCGGTTCAGTTGCCGGCCTGGAACGAGGCCCTTGGACTGCCGCGGCCGTGGGACCAGCAATGGTCGCTGCGTATGCAGCAAATTCTCGCCTACGAGACGGACCTCCTGGAATACGGCGACCTGTTCGACGGCTCCGCGGTGATGGACGCCAAGGTCGAAGAACTTAAGCGCGAGGCAAAAGAAGAGCTCAGGCGCATTGAGGAGATGGGGGGCGCGATCAAGGCGGTGGAAACCGGTTACATGAAACAACAGCTTGTGGCCTCGGCAAGCGCTCGTTTCGAGGCGATCGAACGCGCCGAGCAAATCGTCGTCGGCGTCAACAAATATGTCGAGACCGAGCCGTCGCCGCTGACCGGCGGCATTGACGCCATCATGACGGTGTCAGAGGAGGCCGAGCGAGATCAGGTCGAACGGCTCAACGCCTGGCGCGCGCAGCGTGACAGCAAGAAGGTCGCCGCAGCGCTGCAGGAACTCAAGCACGCCGCCTCTGGCCAGGGCAACATCATGCCGGCGTCGATCACCTGCGCGAAGGCAGGCGTCACCACCGGTGAATGGGGCTGGACGTTGCGCCAGGCGCTTGGCGAGTATCGCGCGCCGACCGGCGTCGGCCAGGCGATGCGCAACGATGTCGAAGGACTCGACGACATTCGCAGCGAAGTTGATCGCGTGTCGCGCAAGCTCGGACGGCGGATGACACTCCTGGTCGGCAAACCGGGACTCGACGGCCACTCCAACGGCGCCGAACAGATCGCCGTGCGTGCCCGCGATGCCGGCATGCAGGTGGTTTACGAAGGCATCCGACTTACGCCGGAGGAGATCGTCGAGGCGGCAATGGCCAAGAAGCCACATGTCATCGGGCTATCGATCCTGTCAGGCAGCCATCTGCCGCTGGTCAAAGACGTGGTGAGCCGGTTGCGCGAAGCGACCAATGTCGAAATTCCGGTGGTGGTAGGCGGCATCATTCCGCCGGAGGACGCAAGCGCGCTGAAAGATGCCGGCGTCGCCGAGGTCTACACGCCCAAAGACTTCGAGATGAATCGCATCATGAGCGATCTTTGCCGCATCGTCGAAGAATCGGCGGACGAAGCAAAGGCCGATGCGGCGGAATAGTCAGCTCCGCAGCACCGCAGCAATCGCCTCGGCCAACGCACTTGGGCTGATCGGCTTGCGCAAGTATGAATTCATGCCGGCAGAACGGGCAGCCGCCTCGTCACCGGCTTCGCTGCGGCCGGAAATCCCGATAATCGGCGTTTGACTGCCGGCGCCGGCGAGCGCGCGGATACGGCGCGCGGCTTCGAGGCCATCGGCGCCGGGGAGCTTCACATCCATCAGCACGACATCATAGCCGCGGCCGATCGCTTCGATCGCCTCTTCGCCAGTGCCGACAAAATCCGCGCGATGGCCGAGTTCGGTGAGAATGGTGTTGAGTATAACCCGTCCATAAGGATTGTCTTCGGCGCATAGCACGGCAAGCGCACGCGGCGCGTTCGGCGTCGTGTGCTGACGCGCGCGGCGCGCGACCTCGTCAGACGCCAGCGGAACCACGCATGAAAACTGAAAGCGCGAACCGCGGCCGGGGGTGCTCCCGACCGAGAGCTCGCCTTGCATCAGCTTTGCCAGAAGCTTGACGACGACAAGGCCAAGACCGGAGCCACCGTAGCGGCGCGCGACGTCGGGGCTTGCCTGCCGGAATGGCCGAAACAGCCGCTTGAGCTCGGCGGCAGAAAGTCCAATGCCGGTGTCTGTTATCGTGAAGACGAACTTGACCCGGCCGCGGCGGTGCGTTCGTCGCGCGCACGTCCAGTTTGACGACGCCGCGTTCCGTGAACTTCACGGCGTTGTCGATCAGATTCTCGATCGCGGCGCGCAACCGTACCGCGTCGCCCACCACAATTTCCGGCAGATCGCCGACAATCGCGGCTTCGCTGCGTAACCCCTTGGTTTCCGCCCGCACCGTGAGCGATTCGGAAAGATCTTCGATCAGACGCTGCGGACGAAACGGCTGCTGCTGCAGCACGATGGCTCCGGCATCAGCCCTGGCGGCATCGATTACCAGAGTCGTGAGCGCAGCGAGATGTTCGGCGCTGCTCTTGATATCCTTGGCCCAGCGACGCTCGCGATCGCCGAGATTCGAGCTTGCCAACAGTTCGCCAAGCGCCAGGATGCCGGTGAGCGACGTGCGGATATCGTGCGCGAATGCGGCGAGCGCAGCCTCCGGCGCCGAAGCTTCCGGCAGCCTGGGTATCTTGCGGCGCCGCTTCGATTTCGCGGCGGACTTCTTCCTGGACCTCAATCGCACCATAACAGCCCTGTGACGGGAACAATGGCACGCCGAAGCCGTGAACAAAACCGTTCTAACGGCTTAACCCCACCATGCGGCGGATGTCGGTTGCGGTGGCGCCGGCGACACGCAATTCGCGCAGGCTCTTGGCCTGAGCCGACTTCGACAACTTGTTACCGTCAGCGTCGAGAATGAGTTTGTGGTGGTAATAGTTTGGCTCCGGCAACCCGAGCAACGTCTGCAGCAAGCGATGAATGCCGGTGGACCAGAATAGATCTTGCCCGCGCACGATATCTGTCACGCCTTGCAGCGCGTCATCGACCGTTACAGCAAGATGATAACTGGACGGCACGTCTTTTCGCGCCAGCACGACGTCACCCCACATTTGTGGAGTGGCGGCAATGCGGCCGGTCTGGCCTTGCGGCCCGGAGCCGGCCTCCGTCCACGTCAGCGCTCCAACGCGCGCAACGGCGGCGTCCATTGCGAGCCGCAAGGAATAGGGTTCGCCGGCATCGATGCGGCACTGCCGTTCGGCCGGCGACAGCTTTCGCGCCGCGGCCGGGATAAAGAGGCGCGCCGTCGGGATCGCGCGGCCAACGCCCCTGCTGCTCGCGCTCGGCGACCAGAGCGGCGATCTCGCTGCGGCTTTCAAAACTCGGATAGAGCAGCCCCTGGGCGTCGAGCTTGGCAATCGCTGCACGGTAATCGTCGAAATGCCGGCTTTGCCGCCGCACCGGCTGCTCCCACGCAATATCGAGCCAGGCAAGCTCCTCATAGATCGCGTCTTCGTATTCCGGACGCGACCGGGATTCGTCGATGTCCTCGATACGCAAAAGCAATCGGCCACCCAGTTCGCGCGCCATGTCGGCGTTCAGCAATGCCGAATAGGCATGGCCCAAATGCAGATATCCGTTTGGACTCGGCGCGAAGCGCAGGATTTCGGGTGTGCGTGCTCACGTTGGCCATGCTCCGTCGAAGTCTTACGCGCGGTCAACAGTGGCTTGCCGATTGGGGCGTGAAAACCCAACTGAAACGTTGCAAGATGGTGTTCGAACGGCAGGGCAGGAGCATCCATGGCGACATCCGCAGCGACATCATCGGCGGCGACATCTCCGCGGCAACTGGCGGCTACATCCATTCAACTTCCAGAAATGGATCGCCGAGAACCAGCACCTGCTTAAGCCGCCGGTGGGCAACAAGAAAGTTTTCGAAGACGGCCAGATGACCGTGCAGGTCGTCGGCGGACCGAACGAACGCGTCGACTTCCATGACGATCCGGTCGAGGAATTCTTCTACCAGCTCAAAGGCGACATGATCCTCAAGGTCTGGGAAGACGGCAAGATTTTCGATGTGCCGATTTGCGAAGGCGACGTGTTCTTGCTGCCGGCGCACGTTCCGCATTCACCGCAGCGGCCGGAGACCGGCTCGATCGGGCTCGTCGTCGAGGCGGCCCGGCCGGGCAAGCGCGACGGCTTCAACTGGTACTGCTTCGAATGCGGCGAACTGGTTCATCGTGTCGAAGTCGAGGTCGATCATCTGGTCAGAGACCTGCCGCCGCTCTACGAGGCGTTTTATGCCGACAAAGATGCCCGCAAGTGCCGAAACTGCGGCGCCATTCATCCAGGCGATAAACCTCCTGCCAGCTGGGTGAAGCTTAAATCTGAAAATGACCGATCTCATCACGACTGAATCCGATCTTGATCGCGCGATCGAAGGTTTGGTAACGGCCGATCCGCGATTTTCCGCGCTGATCGCCACAGCCGGCCGGCCGCCGCTGCGCCGGCGGCCGCACGGCTTTCCCGGCCTCGCCGCAACCATCGTCTCGCAGCAGCTTTCGGTCGCAAGCGCGGGTGCGATCTGGGGACGGCTCGCGGCTGCCTTCGATCCATTCGAGCCGGCAGCCATTATACGCGCGCGGGGTGCGAAGCTTGGAAAGCTCGGGCTGTCAGGTCCAAAAATCAAATCGTTGAAGGAGATCGCGCGGGCCATCGACAGTGGCGGCCTGGCGATCACAACACTCGGTGAACTCGCTGCCGAGGACGCCCATGCCGCGCTGACGGCCGTTCATGGTATCGGCCCATGGACTGCCGACATCTATCTGTTGTCTTGTCTCGGCCATGCCGACGCGTGGCCGGCGGGCGATCTGGCACTGCAGGAAGCGGCTCGCGTCGCCTTTGGCCTGAAGACGCGGCCGACGACAAAGGAAATGATCCCGCTCGCAGAATCCTGGCGGCCATGGCGTGCGGTGGCCGCGCGCGTACTCTGGACTTACTATCGCACGATCAAGGGGCGCGAAGGCGCACCTATCGTCCCCAAGAAAACCGACAAGAAAGTTGCCAAGAAAACGAGCAAGAAAATTGTCGGGAAAACCGCCAGAAAAACTATCAAGGCAATTTCCGGGAAAATGAAACCTGCAAAGACGAGGCGAGTAAATTAATGGCCGCTGAACTCGATGGTCCGCGGCTCGCGCCGAAATCAGGTCCCGCGCAGCAACTTATCGTGTTCCTGCACGGCTATGGCGCCGACGGCAACGATCTGATCGACATCGGCCGTGCCTGGCAGGAGATGCTGCCGAACGCGGCGTTCGTATCGCCGCATGCACCGGAGCCCTGCGGTCAGGCGCCAATGGGCCGGCAATGGTTTCCGCTCGCAGCGCGCACCGCGCAGGAAAGCTGGAGCGGCGTCAACAAAGCCGCTCCAGTGCTGCAGCATTTTTTCGATGCCGAGCTTGAGCGTCACAAACTGCCTCCCACAGCGCTGGCGCTGGTGGGTTTCAGCCAGGGCACAATGATGTCGCTCCATGCCGGGCTTCGTCGCGCCGTGGCTCCTGCGGCGATCGTCGGTTACTCTGGCCGACTGGTAGTAGCCGCCTAATGCCGACCCCGAAGCCTTCGCAGCCGAAATCACGTCGCGGCCCCCGGTGCTGCTCATTCATGGCGATCGCGACGAACTGATCCCGCCGCAGGCGCTGTTTCAGGCGAGCCAGGGGCTGTCGGCTCTGGAAGTGCCGGTCGAATGGCACATATCGCCCGGTATCGGCCATGGCATCGACGGCGAGGGATTGCGGCACGGCGGCGAGTTTTTAGCGCGGCGCTTCAAGTCATTGAAAAAATAAGATTATTTGGCCGAACGCACCTGGTCAGTAAGGAATTTCTAGGATTTAGAAATTACAAATGTTGGCTGGAATTGATCAGCTAAAAAGATTTATCAGCCAAAGCTGCAAATCATGTTCAGCCAGATACGCCAGCGCGCCCAAAGCACACGTTTCTGGAAACAAATTCGTCGTTTCTCCGCTAACAAGCGCGGCAACGTCGCGGTGATAGCCGCCGTTGCTTGCCTGCCGATGATAGCCGGCGTCGGTTGCGTCATCGACTACACGATGGCGAGCATGATCAAAACCAAGCTTCAGGCGGCAGCCGACGCAGCAGCATTGGCGACCGTTTCCGTCAATTCGACCGCCGTGACCACCGCCAAAGGTATGTCCAGCAACGGGACGGTTTCCGGTGGCTCGACTTATGCGACGAATTTTTTCAACGCCAACCTGAGCGGGTCGCCCGAAAACGTCGGCTACACCGGTCTCACTTCGTCTGCGACTGTCGCACTTAGCGGAATGACGGTCTCTGCGCAGGTCACTTTCAACGCCAACGTTCCCACTTTCTTCCTGGGCGTGCTTGGCTACAGAAATATTGCGGTCAACGGCACATCATCGGCGAGCTACAGTCTGCCCACATACATCAACTTCTACCTGATGGTCGATGTCTCGGGCTCCATGAGCATGCCTTCAACCTCCGCCGAGCAAGCGAGGCTGATGGCTGTCAATCCCGACAACTTGCAGGGAAACCCAGGCTATCTGCAGGGTTGTCAGTTTGCTTGCCACTTTTCAGCGCAAGGCGCTTGCGGGCAAAATCCACCAAGTCCCGCAACCCCGCCTTACGTCTATCAGGGTCCAATTCCGACGGCGGGTAGCTCCACCAATCCAGGATCGGGCGGATATTGTCAGGGCTTCATTATTTCGCGCCTGGGGACGAACCCGGTGTCGTTCAGCTCCGGCAACAACATAAACAACGGCAACAACGTCAATTGGGGCAACACTCCGGTTAGTTCCTGCCCCACAGCAGGTACGACGTCCTGCATCCAGCTACGCGCGGACGCCGTCGGTTACGCCGTGACAACTTTGCTGACCACCGCCGCGGCTTCCGAGCAGGTCACTAATCAGTATCAGGTCGGCCTCTACCCTTTCATCCAAAATCTCTACTCGTATTCTCCACTGACCACGAACCTTACCTCCACGGGATCCGGATCAATCAACTACGCTGCGAACCAGCTCGCCACACTTCTGGACACTGGAGATAATTCAAATCTCGGTTCAGGCGGCACACACTTCGAAAATGCCTTTTCCAGCATGAATAGCCTGATCAGCAGTGTCGGCACCGGCACCAGCACGTCCAACGCGCTACCTTATGTGTTTATTATTACAGACGGCTCGGAGGATTATCAGACCCAATGGGGCGGCAACTGGTCGTCGCAGAATTACTCATCGACGTCGCAGGTGCCCTACCAGAATTCGGCGACCACTATTCCGCCGAACAGCGTAACATCCAGCAATTACTGCACCACGCTCAAAAACCGCGGCATAACCGTCGCGGTTCTTTATATACCTTATCAGACCATCCAGGATCCAAGTACCATCTTCGATAATGAAGATGGTTACGCTAACACCAATATACCGAACATCCCGACGGCACTGCAGAATTGCGCGTCCCCGAATTTCTACTACACAGCAAGCTCGCCGGCGGACATCAACAGCGCTCTGGTTTCAATGTTCGAGCAGGCAATCAGTACTGCCCATATCACTAACTAATTTCTCGGGCGCAAAGAACCGGCGGTCGCCGGCAGCTGTCCTGTAACGAGATAATCAAGGAAACCCTGAACTGCCCGCTGGCTCGCTGACAGTTTTCAGCAGCTTGAGCTTTGCGGCGTATAGACGACACAAGAGACACTTCGCGGCGTGACATACAGATTGTCAGAAAGCGCGATGCCGCCGGAACCAAAGAATCCAAACAACGGCACATAGCTGTAATTGACTTCGGCGAATATCAGATAAGTGCCATTCGTCTTTATCGTCGTCGGGATGGTCATTGTTGAGCCGACGGTGCGCGCAGTACCGCCTTGCGTCGCGCTCCACTCGATCTTGGCGTTGCCCCCGCTGATCTTTATTTGCGAAACAGTGACGGCCGGCGTGCCGCTATTGTACGGGGCCATAACGATTGAAACGGCGCCGAGGACGGATGTCATGTCGGACGACGCCATCGTTGCGTACTGGTTTGTGATCGCAGCAAGAGCGTAAGTTGCTGCCCTGACCTTCATGTAGGCGGCGATGGCTCTGCCGCCGTCAAATGACGCCAGGAAAATGACCACCAGCACCGGCAAGATCGCCGCAAATTCGATTGCGGCGACACCGCGATTCGATCTCGCAAAATAACGGCAAAGTTTGGCGAAGGACTGCACGGTCAATAGGGCTCCACCCGGAACGCGCTGATGCCCATCATTTCCGTGGTGCCATTGCCGAGATTGGAGAGCACATAGCCAAACGGCCCCGCTACGATCGGCCACTGATAAATCAGCTGGACCACCATCACCTGTCCCGGGGTTCCCGGATTGTAGGACCACGTGTTACTGACCGTGCCGTTGGTGTTGTAGGTCAGGGCTGGCGCACCGGTGCTCGCACCGCTGAAGTTGGTATAATTTTGCACATTGATCATGAGGTTCGAGCAGTTGAACACTGCGGAGACCATGGGACAGACAGTGCTCGCAAATTGGCTCTGCGTCATGTTGCTGTTCTGAACCTGACCGGTCATGATCAAACGGCCAGCTGAAACCGCGGCATTCTGCAAAGTTTGCTGCGCGAACAAATATGTCGTGACTTCAAAGATGGCGACCAGCAGCGCAATAAGGACAGGAGCAACCAGCGCAAACTCGACGGCGGTTGCCCCTCGGCGGGCCGCGCCAAAGCGAACACAAGCTTTTGCAACGGGACGCAAAAACTTTGCCAAATTCTGCATGAGAACGTATCCGGCCGTGACTCGCTTTGCTCCAAGCAACGCAATGTCCGGATGGTAATTTCCACACCTTGATTTTCCGTTGTCGGAACGAGATCCCGTTCGAGGCGGTGGAAGCGCCGTTGTGACCACCTCGCAGGGGGGCGCGCGAAGGTCCGGAATTCCACCTGGCAGCACAACATCTCCGTCGTGATGCCAGTCTAATTGTTGTAACGCATTGAAAATCCGAGAGAATCTCGCAGAGAGTCTCGCTTTCAGGTAACGATTCCATAGCATTTTAAGCCTAGAAACGCACAGTCGGAGTAGTGCGTGATGCTGGCTCTAGCGGCCCAAAGATTGGTACGGCGCCCGGCGTTGGCCGCGTCCTCGCGCGATTTCATCCGCTGCCGCAAAGGCGCCACTGCCGTCGAATTCGCATTGGTCGCGACGCCATTCATCGCGCTTCTCGTCGCCATTCTGCAAACCGTCCTGGTCTTCTTTGCGCAACGGATACTCGACGAAGTCACCGAGGAAGCCAGCCGCTACATCATGACCGGCCAGGCACAGACCGGCAGTGTCACACAATCAGGTTTTGCCAACTATCTCTGCACCAGCGCGAACACGTCCTCGCTCGTCGGCGCGCTTGTTTACGTGCAGCAACATCATGATCAACGTGCAGAACTACGCGGCGTTTGCATCGGCAAACACGGCAACACCGACCATAACTTACAATCCCAACGGCACTGTTTCGAATAACTGGAGCTACAACGCCGGAAACGCCGGCGACATCGTCGTCGTTCAGGTCATGTACCAATGGCCGGTCGTGCTCGGTCCGCTCAGCTTCAATCTCGGCAACCTGTCGAATGGCAATCGGCTTTTGATATCGACAGCCGTATTCAAGAACGAGCCATACTGATGAGCGCCCATTGCCTCTTGAAACATCGCTCAATTCTGCGCCGCTTTGCGCGCGATCCCAACGGCGTCTCGGCAGTCGAGTTTGCCATGGTGTTGCCGTTCATGGTCGTGCTCTATCTCGGCACCATCGAGATCGGCAACGGGCTGGCGGCAAAGTTCAAGGCGACGCTTGCCGTGCGTAC
Organism: uncultured Alphaproteobacteria bacterium; assembly: GCA_963807565.1. Lineage (GTDB taxonomy): Bacteria > Pseudomonadota > Alphaproteobacteria > Rhizobiales > Xanthobacteraceae > BOG-931. The sequence goes on from CAWECH010000028.1 coordinate 60,485, forward strand.
GGTCACCGATCTGGCATCGCAGTTTGTCAGCATCGACACATCGACCATGAGCATCATTATCAATGCCGCTTCTACGGTCATGACGCCGTTTCCGACCTCAAATATGGCGATCACCCTGTCGGAGATAACCACCAATGGCAGCGGCCAGGGTACGGTGACGTGGAGTTGCTCGCTTGGCGGCACGGCCCGGACATGGAACGCGTCTTACACGCTGCCGACCAATTTGCAGACCGCCAACATCACCGTGCTTCTGGGTGAGGTGACCTACCCCTACACGCCCAACTTGGGAACTGTGATTACCGGAACGATCAACCTCCAGCAGAGCATCTATTTTTATCCTCGGCTGAGCAGCTCGATCGCCGGCCCGGGCGCGTCCGTAGGTTCCTGCCCGACATCGTGATCGTAATTATTGCGTCAGGCGCGCCGTAGAATTTGAACGAAGGATTTTCTATTCGTTCACGATGTCGGAAGGCTCACATCCTGCTTTCGATAATCGCGACGAGAGCCTTCAATCCGTCCGTCAATGCCGCCGGACCGGGCTGCAATATCAATGGCGATTTGATCTCGAACAGCGCGTTGTGACGCACCGCGGGCACTGAGTTCGAAACCGGCGCGCTGCGCTACTTTTTCAGGCCGAAACTTTTTGCCGCACCATGAGCCGACGATGATGTCGGGAGCGCGGGCGATGACATCTTCCGGCGCTACAATACGGTCTTTCGCAGATTTCGCTCTGGCACGATCGGCAAAGATGTCGGCGCCGCCTGCGACTTCGATCAATTCGGAGACCCAGCCAATCGCAGAAATCATCGGCTCATCCCATTCCTCAAAATAGACCTTCGGCCGATACCTCATCGAGGCGGCGCGCTCACTCGCAGTCGCAAGACCGGAAACAAGTTCGTCAGCCAGCCGCGCGGCACGCTCGGGTGCCCCGACCAGCGATCCCAGCATCCGGATCATGTCGAGAATCCCGGCAACCGTTCGTTGATTGAAAGCATAGACATCGACGCCGTGCCGGATGAGTTCGGCGGCAATGTCCGCCTGCAGATCGGAAAAGGTCAGCACCAGATCGGGTTTCAGTGCAAGAATCTTGGGAATATCGGCCGAAGTAAATGCCGAGACCCGCGGTTTCTCCCGCCGCGCCCGCGGCGGCCGCACCGTGTAGCCCGAAACGCCGACAATCCGGTCGCTTTCGCCGAGCAGATACAGCGTCTCAACGGTTTCCTCGGTCAGGCAGACGATGCGTTCGGGCGGAAACAATTTGGCCACCTTTCCCAACACTGGAATGCATCGCGGCCCGCCGCGCTTTGCAATAGACAGATATGCGCCGTTTTTATTAGCGTAACTTGCGTCAACGTGCAGGTGCCAGCATGCCCAACCGAAAAACCTACGATTACATCATCATTGGAGCGGGTTCGGCCGGCTGCACACTCGCCAACCGGCTGACCGAGGACAAAAGCAAGCAAGCGCTGCTGCTGGAAGCCGGCGGTTGGGACCGCGACCCGTGGATCAAAATACCACTTGGCTGGCCGAGACTGCTACTCAACCGCAAGCATGACTGGATGTATTTCGCCGAGCCCGAGGCAGCATCAGGCGGACGCGGCCTGGAATGCGCCCGTGGCCGGGTCATCGGCGGCTCGTCATCGATCAACGCGATGGCCTATACGCGCGGCCACCGCGGCGACTACGACCGCTGGGCCGCGTCCGGACTGACCGGCTGGTCCTATGGTCACGTTCTTCCGTACTTCCGGCGGCAGGAATCCTGGGAAGGCGGCCCAAGTTTTTTCCGTGGCGGCGATGGCCCGCTCTCGACGCAAACAACCCGTTTTTCCGATCCACTGATCGATGCCTTTGCCGCGGCCGGCCAGGCTGCCGGCTACAAGTCCACACCCGATCACAATGGCGCGCAGCAAGAAGGCTTCGGCGCCTGGCAGATGACGGTGCGCAACGGCCGCCGCTGCAGCGCGGCCGATGCTTACCTGCGTCCGGCCCTTAGTCGCCCGAATCTGACAGTCGAGACCAATGCGCTGGTGACGCGACTCGTATTCGACGGCAAACGCGCGGTCGGCGTCGAATATACCCAACGCGGCCGGACCATCACCGCGGACGCGGATCAGGAAGTGATCTTGTGCGGCGGCGTCATTAACTCGCCGCAGCTTTTGATGCTTGCGGGTATCGGCGACGCCGACGAGTTGCGCGCTCACGGCATCGCAACGAGGGCCGCGCTCCCGGGCGTTGGCCAGAATTTGCAGGATCACATTTCGGCGCAGATCACTTACGCACGCCAGGAGCCGGGGCCGTTCCATCGCGCGATGCGTTTCGACCGCATCGTCCCGGCGTTGGCCGACGCCTATTTCAACGGCGAAGGTATCGCGTCGGAACTGCCGACCGGGCGCCTGGCCTTTCTTAAAAGCCGGCCGGACGTCGCGCTGCCGGACGTCGAACTGATCTTCAACGCAGCGCCAATGACTGCGTATCCTTATTTTTGGCCATTCCGCCGCGCCTACGCCGATGCTTTTTCCTGTCGAGCCGCGGTGCTGCGCCCGGAGAGTCGCGGGCGGGTTGACCTGATCTCGGCCGATCCGAGGAAGCCACCGCGCATCCGCCAGAATTTCCTTGCGACCGACAACGACTGGAAAACGTTGCGCGCCGGGCTTCGCATGGTCCGCGACGTCTGCCGCCAGACGCCGATGCAGTCATTCACGGCGAAAGAGATCGCTCCGGGGGATGGCAACGTCACCGACGAGGCGCTCGACGACTACATCCGCACGACCAACATTACCGTGCATCACCCGCTTGGCACCTGCAAAATGGGAGTGGCGTCGGATCGCATGGCCGTGGTCGATCCGGAATTGCGCGTGTTCGGCACCGAGGGCCTCCGGGTGGTCGATGGTTCGGTCATGCCAGATCTTGTAGGGGCTCACATCAACGCACCGATCATCATGATCGCAGAAAAGGCCGCTGACCTGATCCGTGGCCGAGAGCCGCTTGAAGCAGTACGTTTTGCTGGCGCTTCCGAGCTGTCGCGGCCGTAAAAAGGGGCCGGTTCTGAAGGAATTTCGTCAGGGGGACCGTAACTATCGGGCCGGGCTTCACAATCCCGTCACGCCTGCCTATAAAATGGCACCCAACGCCGCACTGCGGTACTGAGTCGGGTGAGGAGCGTCGGAATTTGAACGCTCATGTTTCGCCATCGGGTTTTCCGGCGCTCGTGCTGAACGCCGACTTTCGTCCTTTGAGCTACTACCCGCTATCGCTGTGGTCGTGGCAGGACGCCATCAAGGCCGTCTTTCTTGAGCGGGTGAACATCGTCGCCAATTACGACCGCGCGGTGCACTCGCCAAGTTTCGAGATGAAGCTGCCGAGCGTCGTATCGCTCAAGACCTACGTGAAACCGTCGACGCATCCGGCTTTCACCCGGTTCAACGTGTTTCTGCGCGATCGTTTTATCTGCCAGTTCTGCGGTTCGCGTGACGACCTTACATTCGATCACCTGATTCCGCGGTCGCGCGGCGGCCAAACAACCTGGATCAACGTTGTTGCTGCCTGCTCGCCCTGTAATTTGCGCAAGGGCAGCATGACGCCGGACGAAGCGAGAATGTTTCCGTCGCAAACGCCGTTCCAGCCCTCAGTGCAACATCTGCACCGCAATGGCCGGCTGTTTCCGCCGAACTATCTGCACGACAGCTGGCTCGATTATCTGTACTGGGACACCGAGCTCGATCCATAAGGATCAGCCGCCCTCCAGGCACGCCTGTGTCTTTTTGGGCCGCGGGCTGGTTTTCAGCCTTGGAGGCCGCAGCAACCGCCATTGTTCGGCTTCAGTGAATAGTCTGTTCGTTCATCGCCCATCACTCAGGACGCGCCGCCCCTCCATCTACGGTCGACAGGGCAATCAAGCCCTGGCCGAATTTGGAGACGAGTCATGACCAATTCAAAATTCACGTTCGCCGCCGCGGCTCTTGCCGCGATCACTCTGGCGGCTCCTGCTTTTGCCCAGTCGGTTGATCACACCGGGACGCTGCAGCCGTCTTACTACGACACCAGCGGCAAGCAGATGATGGGAGCACGGGCAGCGCAGCCAGTGCTGCAGGTGCAGCCTCAACAGACCCGCCCGCTGTATAACTCCGTTGCGACCCCGGTCCGGTCGGGTCCTGCTTCGGGATTCGATCCGTCGATCGCAAGCCAACGTTAACACCTCCGCGGTTACACGTTCAGAAGGGGGCGCCGGGTTTCGGCGCCCTTTTTCTGTTTTCATGCTTTCGACAACCGCAATTTGCTTTGAACCGTCGAGCGATTTTAGGGTTGTACCTGCCGGAACAGGGGCCTACATGCGCGGCTAGGCCTTTTTTGAAGCCGGAGTTTTTGCGGCCGGAGTTTTCTAACGATGGGCTCGATTGTTTTGCTCGATCTGATGGGCGGCGTAGCGCTGCTGCTGTGGGGACTGCACATGGTCCTCAGCGGCGTGATGCGCGCATTCGGCCCGGATCTGCGCCGCTTCCTCGCCACAGCGCTACGCAACCGCTTCAGCGCCTTCGCGGCCGGACTCGGGCTCACCGCCCTGCTGCAAAGCAGCACAGCGACCGGGCTGATGACGTCCTCGCTCGCCGCTGACGGACTGGTGGGTCTGGTTCCGGCACTCGCCATCATGCTCGGCGCCAATGTCGGCACGACCTTGATCGTGCAGTTGCTCTCATTCGACATCGCAGCAGCCGCGCCCGTGCTGTTCGTCGTGGGCCTTGTAACTTTCCGCGCCGGCGGGTCGAGCCTGACCAAAGCGATCGGCCGCGTTGCAATCGGCCTCGGCCTGATCCTGCTCGCACTGCACATCCTGCTCGACACCCTGGCGCCTGCCGAGCAGGCCCCGGCAGTGCGCGCGCTGCTCGGCTCGATCACCGGCGATCCGGTGCTATGCATTCTGATCGCCGCAGCGCTGACCTGGGCCGCGCATTCCAGCGTCACCGTGGTGCTTCTGGTGATGTCGCTGGCCTATTCGCATTTCGTCACCGAGCCGGCGGCGCTGGCGCTGGTGCTCGGCGCCAATCTCGGGCAGCGCCATTAATCCGCTGATCGAGGGCGGCGTTCGCGGCAATCCGGCAAGCCGCCGGCTTCCCGCCGGCAACATGCTCAACCGTCTTGTCGGCATTGCCATCACGCTGCCGTTCCTCGGGCCGATCGCAAACGCGATCGCCGCGTTCCAGCCGGACGCCGCCAAGATGACGGCTGAATTCCATATGCTGTTCAACGTGGCGCTAGCGGTGATTTTCATCGGCCCACTCGACGCCGTGGCATGGCTGCTGGTGCGCATTCTGCCCGAGAAGAAGCAGGAAGCGGACCCGTCCGCACCGCGTTATCTCGACGAGGCCACGCTCGAAACCCCGCCGCTCGCCCTCGCTAACGCCGCGCGCGAGACATTGCGCATGGGCGACACGGTCGAAACCATGCTGCGCGACGTCATGAACGCGCTGATCACCAACGACCGCGCCCTCGTCAGCAATGTGTCGAGGCTCGACAATGTGGTCGACAAACTCAACGAAGCGATCAAGCTTTACGTCACCAAGCTGACCCGCGACAGCCTGGATGAACGCGAGGGCCGGCGCGCGATGGAAATCGTATCGTTCACCATCAATCTCGAGCACATCGGCGACATTATCGACAAGAATTTATGCGAACTCGCGATCAAGAAGATCAAGCGCCGTTATCAATTTTCCGGCCGAAGGCGCGGCTGAATTGACGGCATTTCACAAGCGCGTATGCGAATGCCTGCAGTCAGCTTTCGGCATCTTCATGACCGGCGACGTCGAGGCGGCAAAGAAGCTGATCCGCGAAAAGGCCGACATGCGCAGGGCAGAACTCGAAGCTGCCGACCGGCATCTGGAGCGATTGCGCGAAAGGCAGCCGGAAAGCGTTGAGACTACGTCGCTGCATCTTGACGTGCTGGCCGACCTCAAGCGTATTCACTCGCATATCTGTTCGGTCGCTTATCCGGTGCTGGAGGCGGCCGGTGAATTGCCGGTGCGCGACAGCGCACGCAACGAAGCCGCGACCGATGCGCTGACCTACCAGCCTCGATTGCTGCCTTAAGCCCGTCCGGTCGCGCAATCGCGCCCTACTTCGCCCACAAGCTGGCGGGTCGCGAGCGCAGCGCCCTCACGCATCGCCTTGAACTTCTCCCAGATCACCGTCGGATGCACCTCGGTGTTGTACAAGGCCTGCGAGGAGAAGCCGCAATCGGCTCCGGCGATGACATTCTCGCGGCCGACGAGCTTGGCGAAGCGGACGATGCGCTCGGCGATCAGTTCAGGATGCTCGACGATATTGCTGGCGTGCGTGACAACACCCGGGACCAGCACTTTGCCTTCCGGCACTTTCACGTGCTCGAACAGATGATACTCGTGCTCGTGGCGCGGATTGGCCGCCTCGAAGCTGTACGAGCCGGCGTTGATCTGCAGCATGTAATCGATGATGTCTTTCAGCGCGGCTTCGTAGATCCGCGGGCCTTCGTTGATGCCGTAGCAGGTATGGAAACGGACGCGCTCGGGCGGAATACCCTTCAGTGCCGCATTGATCGCCTCGACATAGATCTGCGCGCGGCGCTTCTTCTGCTGGTCATCGAGACCGACCTCGAAAAAGATGTCTGGTAGAAATGGATCGTCGATCTGAACCAGGATACCAGCGTCGGCAATGGCGCGGTATTCCTTGCTCACCTCGGCGGCGAGAGCATTGAAGTAGTCTTCGTCGGATTTGTAGTACTCGTTGATACCCACGCCCGACGGCGCGGTGGCCGGCAGAAAGACGTGTTCGTCCGGGATGCTCGCGGCGCTCGGCAGCTGCTTTCACGTTAGCGATATCGTTCTGCACAAGCTTGTCGCCGCGGTACTTGACCGGACCGACGCAGACAACAGGAGCAAGCGCGACGACAGCGCCACCCATCATCGCCTGCTTGAAATATTGCTCGTAATATTCCGGAAAAGCCGCGACTTCCTGTTCGAACAGCTTCATTTTCACGTTCGGACGGACTTCAAACCCTTCGAGTCTTTCGCGCACGTAGGTAAAGAAGCCCGGCTTGGAAAATTCGCCATCGGTCACGATGTCGATGCCGCAATCGGCTTGCTTGCGGACCACCTCTGTAACCGCTTTGCGCAACGCCTCCTGATAGGCCGCTTCGTCATACGGACTTGCCGGAATATTTGGCTTTCATGGCGTCGAGCAGGACACGCGGTCGCGGCAAGCTGCCGATATGGGTCGTCTGAATCCGGTCGGTATTCTGCTGGATGGTCATGGCGCGCTCCCCGCTGTTATTGTCCGACGCTTTGCCGCTTCATTCTTGATGAAACGGCCCCTACTCCACCGCCACCTATCGAGCGCCGCCGCGCCCCATCAGGTGCCTGCTTTAGCCTTGAGCCCGACTTCCTCATAACCGCCGCCGCTCTCGTCCGGCCATGACACCGCGGTCTGGAACGCAGGCCGCGCCGACACGCGGCCGTACCAGCCGTGCACACGCGAGCGCCGGTCCTTGGACCAGAACTGATCGTTACCGAGCGCCGACAGCCGAAACATGTAGGGCGCGATCGCAATATCGGCGAGGCTGAACTCATCACCGACGATCCAGGGGCCCGGATCGAGAATCTTCTCCAGCCTGATCGAGCAGCCGCTCGATGGTCGCGCCGGCTTCGGTGAGTTCGGCCGCCGTGATTTCTCCGCGCACGCCGCGGGAATGAAGGTCCTGATAGTAGCGCATCGGCCGGCGCGCCGCTTGTTTGATGAGTTCTTCTTCGCCCCACCGGTTGCGCAGCTTCGGCAGAGGTATTTGACCATGGTCAGTTTAACGATGGCGTCAAAATCGTCCTCGCAGCCACGGATGAATTCGCGCATCCGCGCTTGCTTGAGCGGGGCTTTCGGAATCAACGCCGGTCCGGGAAATGCCGCGTCGATGTATTCATTGATGATGGTGGATTCCCGGACCGGCGCGCCGTCATGCACCAGAGTCGGAACCACGCCGTCAGGGTTGATCGCGAGATACTCAGGCTTGAGCTGATCGAACTTGAACAGATCGATGTAGCGGCTGACCCACGGAACGCCTTTCTCCTCCAGCGCCATGCGGCAGCGAACCGAGCAGACTGAACTCCAGAAATGGTACAACTCAATCATGGCTGCGCTCCGCTGTTGAAAGTCGAAGCTACTCCGCAGCCACCTTGTGAGCACCGCCGAATGCCGGCGCCACCTCTTCCATGAACCGCGCCATTTCGTCCTTGACCTGATTGTGAGGCTTCAAGCCGACGTTGAAATAGAGAATGACTTCATCGACACCAGCCGCTTCAACCTTCTTGAGCGTGTCGGCGATGCGGGCCGCCGAGCCGAACAGCACGGCATTCTCGGTCAGATCCTGCGGCTGCACTTTGGCGAGCTTCGCCACCATGTCGACGAAATAGCGGTAGCTCGGCGGCGCGGTCTTCGGATCGCCCGGCAATGCCGGGATTACGCATTCCCGGTAATAGCGAATCTGGCGGGCGCGGGCGGCGTCTTCCTGCGCCTTGTCGTCGGCAAAATGAATGAAATAGCTGCACATCATGCGGTGCGGCTTGGTGCCCCGCTTGGCGCAAGTCTCTTTGTAGAGGTCTGACACCTGCTTGAGACCGCCGAAACTGATGGCCGCCGCAAACGGAGCCACGATCAATCCGCAATCGAGCCGCGCGGCGAGTTCAATGGACGGCTTGGAGAACGACCCGACATAGGTCGGGATCGGCTTCTGCACCGGCTTTGGCGTAATGCGCACGTCGTCGAACGAAAAATGCTTGCCGTGATGTGACATCCGGTCGTCGGCCGCCCAGAGTTGCCTGATCACTTCGAGGCTTTCCTCGAAGATGCCCTGGTTGTCGTCGAACGAAACATGGAACGGCTCGTATTCGCGCCGGTCGTAGCCGCGGCCGCAGGCGAAATCGACCCGGCCGTTGGACAACAGATCGAGCGTCGCCCATTGCTCGGCGACCCGGATTGGATGATGCAGCGGTGTCACCGTCACCGCCGGCGCGAGCCGGATGCGTTTGGTCTGCGCGGCGATGTACGACAGCACGAGGTCCGGACAGGACAGCACGCCGAGTGAATTGAAATGGTGCTCGCCGATCCAGGCGGAATGCATGCCGAGCTTGTCGGCATATAGCGCTTCGTTGGTGATGTCGGCGACAAACTGGTTCGCGGACCGCGAATTATTTTCGTAGTGGTTGTCGCTCAGCGTGAAGTAGCCGAAGTCCATCGTAACCTCCCACGAGTTTGAATTTTCATTCTTGAAAATGAGAATAGTTGAATTTGCATCTGTTGTAAATGCACTGATTTACAGCTAGTTTGCCGCGGCAATGGCTCCTTCCAAACAGACCTCGCGGCTCGATCTCGGCGACTACCTGCCCTATCTGGTGAACCGCGTCGGCAGCATCATTGCCGATCAATTTGGCGAAGAAGCGCTTACACCGCACGGACTTAGCATCGCGATGTGGCGCGTCATGGCAGCGCTGGCGAGCACCGGTGGTCAGCGCCAGATCGATCTCGCCGACCTCACCAGCATTGATTCGTCGACCCTGTCGCGGCTGGTGAGCCGGCTGGCCCGCCTCGGCATCGTCACTCGCACGCGTTCGGCCAGCAGCAATCGCGAGGTCGTGGTGAAACTGTCGGCGAAGGGCAATACGCTCATGGCGGAGCTGATCCCGGTCGCCCGCGAATTTGAAACAGCGGCAATAGCCGATCTGTCGCGTGAAGAACTGATGCTGCTCAAGCGTTGCCTGCGGCGGATATACGGCAACATGCAAGCCCGTCCGGCCGCGTCGAACGGCCGACGTTCCAAACCAATCGCCGTCTAAATTATTCGACGACCGATCCCGGCGCGCTATCCTCGAACACAGTTTGCACCGGCGGACTTCCGGAAAAGCCCAGTTCGTTCCAGCGCGCCACCACCTGCTCGTAAGTCGCCTTCGACAGCTTGGTGCGCTTGGAAAAATTCTTGATGTGCCGGTAGTCCATGCAGGCGTTGATCAGCGCCTTCGAACCCCAAGGCCGGATTTCCGGCGGATTGAGGCTTGGATCGAGGAACGTGCTCCAGGTCTCGCGCAGGATGTCGATCGATTGCGACGGCCGCGACCGCGTCGCCATCGCCCACAGCACCTGATGCACGTTGGTCGGATCGACGTCGTCATCGACGACGATGACGTATTTGCCGAAATAGGCGCCGCTGACGCATTGCGCCGCCAGCGCCATCACCTGCGGCGCATGTCCTGGATACATCTGCTTGACCGAAACAACGGTGATGCCCCAGCCCGCGGCTTCCGGGATCGACCACACGCCCTGGATGCCCGGCACGCCGAGCTTTTGCAGATCGGCCCAGATCGCAGCCGAGCGCAGCGCCGCCCAGAACAGGCCGGCTTCGTTGGCCGGACCGTCAGCCATCAGCGCGCAAGTCAGCGTCGGGTTGTTGCGGAAGCGGACTTTCTCGACGCGCATATACGGCGTCGCGCCGCTCGGCCGTCCGTAATAGCCGGTGAATTCACCGAACGGGCCTTCGGCAAAAGTTTCGTCGGGATAGACGAAACCTTCGAGGATGATTTCGGCGCGCGCCGGCAGCGGCAGGCCGGTCAGGTCGCTCTTGAACACCTCGATCGGCGAGCCGTTGATGCCGCCGTAATATTCGTACTCGCTCTCGGTTTTCGGAAACGTGGTCGCGCCGACCAGAAACAGCAGCGGATCGATCCCGTAAGCAGCGGCGATCGGCATCGGCTTGCCCATCTTCCACCACTTGTCGCGGTCGAGCGTCGCGTCCTTGCCCGGCGAGGTGTAGACGCCGATCTCGCGCGGCCCCTTGATCATCATGCGGTAGGTGCCGACGTTGATGCGGCCGGTTTCCGGACATTGCGTCACCACCGCGTCGCCGGTGCCGAGATAGAGCCCGCCGTCGAGCGGCCACATCCGCTGCGCCGGAAACTGGCGGATGTCGATCTTGTCGCCGGTGACCACGTTCTGGTTGCAGATCGCGGTCTCGGCCGGGACTTCTTTGGGCTTCATCGTCTTGCCCATCTTGCGCTGGAGCGCCTGCACCGCCTTGAGCGGATGATCGACCGGCTCCTCGCCGATCATCAGGCAGAACCGCGACAGGTTGCAGCCGACCATGTTGTAGAGCGCGCGATGCCCCGGATGGCCTTTGATGTTCTCGAACAGCAGCGCCGGACTTTTCTCGCTGCCGACGAGATAGGTGATGGTTGCGGCCTCGAGGTCGGGATCGACCTCGGCGGTGATGCGCTTGAGTTCGCCCATCGCCTCGACCTTCGAAATCCAGGTGTCGAGATCGCTCGAATTCGGGCTCCTGACCGGAGAGGTCGCCGATCCGCTTGCGGCCGCCTGCTTTTCAGGAGTGACCGATACGTTCATGTCCATGGACGCTTCCCCATACGCAATCGTTGCTATCGTTCCTGTGCATCATAGGTTGGCCAAGGCCACTTATCGACTGCGAATTCCTGACTAGCAGGCCAGCCGCGGGAGCAGCCTCGCCGATTGACTTGGCGAAGTTATCGATAGTGACCAGGTTTTCGGTGGTGCTATGCTTGCTACCGGTATCTGCGCCAGGTCTTCTGTGAAGGGAGTGCCGGCATGCACCTCGACCCTGAGTTCCTGTCCCGCCTTCAATTTGCATGGGTCATCGGCTGGCACATCCTGCTGCCCGCGTTCACCGTGGGCCTGGCCTCATTCATCGCTTTTCTTGAAGGCGCCTATGCGCTGACGCGACTGGCCGATATTCCTCACGCTGTCGAAGTTCTGGCTGCGGATTTTCGCGGTGTCGTTCGGGATGGGCGTCGTTACCGGCATCGTCATGCCGTTCCAGTTCGGCACAAACTGGAGCCGCTTTGCCGACGCCGCCGGCAACATCATCTCTCCGCTGCTCGCCTACGAGGGCCTGACCGCGTTTTTCCTCGAAGCGACGTTCCTTGGCATCCTACTGTTCGGTCGCAAGCTGGTGCCACCCGCGATGCACTTTGTCGCCGCTGTCCTGGTCGCTGTCGGCACGCTGTCGTCGTCGTTCTGGATACTCGCCACCAATAGCTGGATGCAGACCCCGGTCGGCTATGAGGTGATCAACGGACTCTACTTTCCGAAAGACTGGTTTCAAATCGTTTTCAATCCGTCTTTGCCTTACCGGCTCGCCCACACTGTCAGCGCGTTCTATGTGACGACCGCCTTTGTCGTGCTCGGCGTCGGCGCCTATACCGTTCGCCGCGGACAGTATCGAGCCGAAGGCAAAATGATGCTGCGGCTCGCGCTGTGGTTCCTGGTGATCTTCGTGCCGCTGCAGATCTTCATTGGCGACCAGCACGGCCTGAACACGCTCGAGCATCAGCCGGCCAAACTGGCCGCCATCGAAGGTCTGTGGGATGGCGGCCGAGGCGTGCCGGCATCGATCATCGGCTGGCCTGATCAGGCCGAGGAGCGCAACATCGCCGAGATCGCGATCCCGAAGCTCGGCAGTCTTTATCTGACGCATTCGTGGAATGGCGAAGTCAAAGGACTGAAGGACTTTCCGCCTGACCAGCGCGCGCCGGTGGCGGTCGTCTATTTCGCTTTCCGCATTATGGTGGGCGTAGCGATGCTGATGCTGGTCGTTGTCATTGCCGGTATGACGCTCCTCGCGCGGCGGCGGCTCGACAGCACCGCGTGGTATCTGCGGTTGTGCCAGTTAACCACTTGCCTCGGTTTTATCGCGGTGATCGCCGGCTGGACGACGACCGAAGTCGGCCGGCAGCCGTGGACGATTTACGGCCTGATGCGAACGGCAGATTCATATTCGCCATCCCTGACCGGGGGCAATGTGCTGCTCTCGCTGCTGCTCTACGTCATCGTCTATCTGATTATCTATCCAGTCGGGGTTTCTGTCATGCTGCGCATTATATGGCGCGGCCCGGTCGCAGTGGAGGAAGCGGCCGATGTCGAGAGTGGCCGGCCGAAATCGCCGATCGAGGCGCTGCCGCCGGCTACTTCGGGGGGCACGGCATGACGCCCGCCCTCAGCCTGGTCCCGATCTGGACGGCAATCCTCGCGCTCGGCGTCTTTTTCTATGTCGCGCTCGACGGCTTCGATCTCGGCGTCGGCATGCTGTACAATTTCGCGCCCGACCGTACTGCGCGCGACCTCGTCATGAACTCGATCGCGCCGATCTGGGATGGCAACGAGACCTGGCTCATCCTCGGCAGTGTCGGGCTGCTTGCCGCTTTTCCCGTTGCCTTCGCGATCATCATTCCAGCCGTTTATTTTCCCATCCTCATCATGTTGCTCGCGCTGATCTTCCGCGGCCTCGCCTTCGAGTTTCGTTATCGCGATGCTGAACATCGTACCTTCTGGGATTACGGCTTCGCCGGCGGTTCGGCGCTTGCGGCTTTCGCGCAGGGTATCGTGCTCGGCGCATTCATCGAGGGCTTTCACGTTGAAGGCCGCCAGTTTGTCGGCTCTTCATTCGATTGCTTCACGCCGTTTTCGATTTTCTGCGGCATCGCCCTGATGTTCGGCTACAGCCTGCTCGGCGCCGGCTGGCTGGTGATCAAGGCTGAAGGGCCTTTGCAGGCTTGGGCTCGGGCGCTTGGCCGTCGCTGCCTGATCGGCACGGTGCTGGCGATTGCTGTTGTCAGCCTGTGGACGCCATACGCCTTCCCCGACATCGCCGCGCGCTGGCTCTCCTGGCCCAATATCGTGTTGCTGTCGCCGGTGCCGGTACTTACAGCCGTACTGACCTGGTACGAATGGCGATCGCTCAATAACGATTCCGAGTACGGCCCGTTCTTTGCTGCGCTGGGACTTTTTGTGTTGTCCTACGTCGGTATCGCCATCAGCCTGTGGCCGATGATCGTGCCCGGTCATTTCACCTTGGATCAGGCTGCCGCATCGGAAAGCACGCAAGCTTTCCTGCTGATTGGCACCCTCATGCTGCTGCCGGTGATCTTGGTCTACACCGCCTGGTCGTATTGGGTGTTCCGCGGCAAGGTGCACGGCGACATCGGCTACCACTGAGCATCACGCACTCCGTTATGCGATTAGCTCCAAGGAATGTAGTGGATTCCCGAACGGGATCATGTCCAAATGCAGGGAAATGGGCGCAAGATCGTCACATCGGCGCCCCTGACGGAAAGGTTCGCTTATGGCGACAAAACCGATGGGCGGCGGCCAGATCGGCCGCTCCGTGCCGCGCCTCGAGGCCCGTGAAAAGGTTACCGGCCGCGCCGAATACACGCATCTCATGCGGCTGCCGAACATGCTGCATGGCAAAATCTTCCGCTCCACCGTGGCGCACGGCCGCATCAAGTCGGTAGACACTAGCGCCGCGAAGAAAATCCCGGGCGTGTTCCGCGTCATTACCTCAGAAGATGTCGTGAAGGTCATCCCCAACCCTTATTACGGGCCGGCGTTTCACGATCAGCCGATCCTGGCGATGGAAAAGGTGCGTTTTATCGGCGAGCCGGTCGCGGTTGTGCTCGCGACCGATCCGCACGTCGCCGAAGCGGCAACGCATGCGATCGTCGCCGAATACGAAGAGCTGGAACCGGTCTACGATGAAGTCGAGGCCATGACCGCCAAAGCTTACGTGCACGACGAACTCAAGCCGGCAGGAAGCTTCGCTGACCTCAAGCATCTCAAGGGCCAGAAAAACACCAACCTTGCGCTCAACGCCATGTTACGCCGCGGCGATATCGACAAGGCCGAGAGCGAAGCTGCGCACGTCTTCGAGCATGAATTTCGCACTCAGAAATGCCTGCACGTGCCGCTCGAGCCACACGCATCGATCGCCGACTACAAAGAATCTGGCCTGACAATCCACAGCGGCTCGCAGGGGCCATCATTTGTGCGCGCGGAGATTGCTCGCCTGCTCGGCTGGCCGGAAAACAAAGTCCGTATCAAGGTGCCGTATCTGGGCGGTGGCTACGGTGGCAAGCTTTACATCAAGCTGGAAGCGCTGGTGACCGCATGCTCGATGATCGCGCGCCGTCCGGTCAAGATCGCGCTGACGATGGAAGAAGCGTTCTATCAGATCACCAAACATCCATGCACCGTGCGCATCAAGACTGCCGTGGACAAAGGCGGACGTATCACCGGCCGCAAATGCGAGGTGTTCTGGAACGGCGGCGCCTACGCCGATATCGGTCCGCGCGTCACCCATAAATCAGGCTTCCTCGCCGGCGGGCCTTACGACATCGACAACGTGTCGATCGACTCCTACGCGATGTACACTAACTTGACGCCGGCCGGCGCGCTGCGAGGCTTCGGCATGCCGCAGCTTGTGTTCGCGCACGAGAGCCACACCGACATGATGGCCGCAGCGCTCAAGCTCGACCCGGTCGAATTCCGCCGCAAGAATCTCCTGCACGAAGGCCGGCCGCAGGCGACCGGCACGATTCTCAAGAGCGTGGCGATGGAAACCATCCTCGATCACGTCGCCGACCGACTGCGCTGGAAAGACAAATTCGACCGCGGCAGCGGCACCATTAAGCGAGGACGCGGCCTCGCTGTGGCGCTGAAGGCTTGCGTGTCGCCGACCACATCGGTTGCCATTCTCAATATCAGCGCCGATGGCAGCCCAACTCTCTACATCTCGACCGTCGACATGGGCCAGGGCTCGGACACCGGCATGGCTCAGATCGTCGGCGAAGTGCTTAACGTACCAGCGGAGTCAGTGCGCGTCATTGCACGCGACACCGACATCACGCCCTACGACATGGGCACGCTGGGCTCCCGCTCGATGTTTCATATGGGCCATGCGGTGCGGCTCGCGTCCGAGGACGCGCGCAACAAGATCGAAGAGCTACGGCGCGAGCTTGGCGAGCCAGAAGGCAGCAACACGCCCGTCTCCGGCCTGTTCGTCAAGAAATATGGCATGAAGGCCGGCAACATTGTCGGTAGCGGCAGTTACAAGCCCGATTACGTCGCACCGGATCACGAAACCGGCCTGTCGCCCGAGATCACTCCGTTCTGGATGGCCGGCGGCAGCGGCGCCGAAGTCGAGGTCGACACCGAAACCGGACGCGTGCGCATCAATAAAATGATCAACGTGGTCGACTGCGGAACAAAGGTAAATCCGCGCATTGTCGAGACACAGATTTCAGGCGCTGCACTGATGCAACTCGGCTTCACGATGTTCGAGAAGATGAACCTCGACAATGGCCAGGTCACCAATGCCTCGTTCGCCGATTACCGGATACCGGGTATATCCGACCTGCCTGGCGCGATGGTCAACGATGCCATCGACGCTTACCAACACAACGCGCCTTTCGGCGCCAAGGGCGTCGGAGAATCCTCAACGCTCTGCCTGTCGCCCGCGATCGCCAATGCGATCGACGATGCCTGCGGCATACGGTTGACCGAATTGCCGCTGACGCCGGAAGCGGTTTTCCGCGCGCTGCGCGAGAAAGCTGGGCAACCCCTGCCCGTCGAATAGCGCGCGTCCACACCGCGCCGGTTTGCCGCTTTTCTTAAAGCGCCGCCTGCCCTAGTCTCCCGCGCAACGCAAAAATGGTCTGCAAGGGGGGAAAGATGGCCGGCGAACAAAACGTCGCGATTTCAAAATTTCTGGACGAGCACGGCGTCGGCTCATTCCAGATCAAGCTGATCCTCTGGTCGGTCATCATCGCCTTCATTGACGGGTACGACATTGGCGCGATCGCTTTTGCCGTGCCGAGCCTGATCAAGGAATGGCATGTCGCGCCGAAAGACCTCGGCATCGTGCTGAGCGCCAGTAATTTCGGCGTGCTGTTCGGCTCGCAGATCTTCGGCTGGATCGGCGACCGCTTCGGCCGCAAGACCGCGTTGATCGCCGCCAACCTGCTGTTCGGCATCTTCACCTTCATCGCCGCCTATTCGACCAACCTGACGGAAATGTCGGTGCTGCGGTTCATCGCCGGTCTCGGCATCGGCGGCGTCATTCCCAATATCGTCTCGATCAACGCCGAATCCGCCCCGCGCAACAGCCGCGCCACGCTTGCCATCATCGCCGCCGGCATGGTTCCGCTCGGCGGCGCGCTGGCTGGTTTTGCCGCGGCCGCGTTCGTGCCGACGTACGGCTGGCAGGTCCTGTTTTACATCGGCGGCGTCGCACCGATCGTGTTCGCGCTGATCGCCATGTATGGCTTGCCGGAATCGATCAAGTTCATGACGCTGCACGAGAAGCACCGCGAGAAGATCGTGGCGCTGCTCAAGGAGATCCGGCCCGATTTCACGCCGCCGCCGAACGCGCGTTTTGTCATCGAAGACGAGGAGCAGTCGCCGAGCAATCCGATCTATCTGTTTTGCGACGGGCTGGCCGCGATCACGCCGCTGACCTGGCTGATCTTCGCCTGCAACCTGATGGGTTACTTCTTCCTCATCAGCTGGACGCCGACGCTGCTGGGTGCGGCTCATGTGCCGCCACAAACCGCGGCGCTGGCCGGCGCCGGCCTGCAGGTCGGCGGCACGGTCGGCTCCCTGCTGTTCTGCTGGTGGGTGCAGCGGGCGCGTTTCCTCGCCATCGCGATCATGTTCGTGGTCGCAGTCCCGGTCGTGGCCTCGATCGGCTACGCGGGATTGACTTCGACCGCGGCACTGCTGGCGATCACGTTCTTCGCCGGCTTCATGGTGCTCGGCATCCAGTCGGGCATCAACGTCGTCGGCGCGATGATCTATCCGACTTCGCTGCGCGCCAACGGCTCCGGCTGGCAGCTCGGAATCGGCCGGCTCGGCGCCATCGCCGGCCCGCTGATCGGCGCGCTGTTCGTCGGCATGCCGGTCCCGGAACTTTATATGTGGTCGGCGATCCCGTTTGCCGTCGGCGCGGTCGTGACGGCTATCGTTTATATGCTGGTCAATGCGCGGCTTCGGGCGCGTCCGGAACTGGCCAAGGCGCAATACGACTGTCATCCCCGCGCAGGCGGGTGATCGATCCGGCGTTCGCGTTCTTTGCATGCGTCTGCGATACTGGATGCCCCGCCTCGCGGGCATGACATGCCGTCAAAACGGCTCGTAATCCCGCAACGCCGGCATCACCTTCTCGCCGAACAGCCTGATCGAGCGCATCAGATCCGGCTCCGGCAAGTCGGCGAAATTGAATTCGCCCATGAAAACGTTGAACAGGCCGGACTCCGCTGCGGCGCGAAGCTTGCGCGTCACAGTCTCCGGCGAGCCGATGAAAACGAGATCGTTCTTGAGCAGATAATCGCCGTCGAACAGGTGCTGCATGATTTCCGACGCACCCGGCTCGCCACGGCCGACGAACATCTTGGCGTGCTCGGCGGCGCGTACTTCGAATGTTTCGCCGGGCTTTCCCGGTTTCAAAAATCCCTCGTAAGCACGGCTCGCCCGGAACAGCGCGTTGTCGATCGCTTTTTCGTCGGTCTCGTCGACATAGACCACGGTGCAATAGGCGATCTTCGGCTTCTCTTCCCAGCCCATGCGCTGCCAGTCTTGCAGAAATTTCCGATAGCGCGGCGCCGCATCGGCGCGCGGATAAACCAGAAAATAGCCCGGATTGATGCCGTTCTTGGCGCAGAATTCCAGCGTCTGCGGATCGCGGCTCATCATCCAGAGCGGCGGATGCGGCTGCTGCACCGGCATCACGGAGATCTGGGCATTGTCGGTATGGAATTCCTGGCCGTGATAGGAAAACGGCTGCGTCTCGCCGAATGCCGCGCGCATGTAATCGACGAATTCCAGCGTCGGCGATTTGCGCTGCCCGTACTCGAGGCCGAACGGGCGGAAATAGTCCGGATTGATGCCGGGAACGAGGCCAAGCTCCATGCGGCCGCCGAGCATCTGGTCGACGATGGCGATTTCTTCGGCCAAGCCGCAGCGGATGATAGAGCGGCACGATGTAACCCATCGGCCCGATCCGCATCCGTTTGGTTCGCGCGCCGGCGCCGACCGCATAGAGGCTCGGCGACGACATCCAGCTTTCATCGGGCCGAAAATGATGCTCGACGCAGAACGACTGGTCGAAGCCAAGTTCGTCGCACAATTGCAGCTCGCGCCAGAGCTGCTCGTAGCGCTCGTGCGGCGTCATGCCGGGCTTGGCCCAGATGTGGGAGAAGTGGGCAAATTTCATGAGATCACATCATCGATAGGTACAGCCGGACCGCTGTCATACCAGACAAGCAGTCCGGCCGTCATATCCCTGTCGAGAATGCTTGCCACAACAGCAGCGAGGGTCTTGCGCGGCCAGCCCAACCCATTGCGTAACGAGCTTGATCATGAGATTCCCACCCCGCCTCGCCGATGGCTACCAGGCATTCGTGGACACCCGCCTTCCGCTGGAGCGGAGCCGGTTCCAGAAGCTCGCCGAGACCGGCCAGAAACCAGAAGTCATGGTGATCTGCTGTTGCGACTCGCGGGTCTCGCCAGAGGTCATCTTTGACGCCCATCCCGGCGAGCTGTTCGTCGTTCGCAACGTCGCCAATCTGGTCCCGCCCTATTCGCCGACCGGGTTCACTCACGGCGTCTCGGCCGCGCTGGAGTTCGCGGTGCAGGGACTCAACGTGAAATACATCATGGTGATGGGCCATTCGCACTGCGGTGGCATCCGCGCCTTTGTCGAACACAGAGGGCGCCCTGATCCGGGAGACTTCATCGATAACTGGATGTCGCTGATCGCGCCGGCGGCAAATTCGCTCGGAGAAAGCGACAATCTCGATCGGGCTGCTTATCTCAGCCAGCTTGAGCGGGCCTCGGTTGTCGTCACGCTCGATAATCTGCTGTCGTTTCCGTGGATCAAGAGCCGCGTGGACGATAGGCAATTGGAATTGTTAGGGGCCTACTTCGATGTCGGCACCGGCAGCATCGAGATTTATGATTCCACGACAGGTAATTTCGAAGAACTGGTCCCCGAAGCGATCGCTGCCGAATAAGCTTACGCGCCGAGCGGCTCGTTGAGGTTTTTCAAGACCGAGCGTCGTCCGCGTCAGCGTGCCCCCGCAGTGCGGACAGTTCGCCGGCAATATCTCGCCGTCGCCGGCAGGCCCCTCATAGCGCTTGGTTACCGTAATCGTTTCACGGGATATCGCGACAGCCATCTTCGGATGTTGTTCGCGATGGATTTTCAATTGATCGAGAAATCCGACCGTGATCAGGCCGGAAAACAGCGCCAACGTGCCGATCCCGACGATCGACACTGCGCCGCCGATGATCCGGCCAAAGACCGTGACCGGCACCATGTCGCCATAACCTACCGTGGTTAGGGTTTCGATAGCCCACCACATCGCCGCCGGTATCGAAGAAAACACCGCCGGCTGGTCTTCGCTTTCAAGCATGAACATCAGCGATCCGGAGATCGATGACGGTCAACAGCAAAACAAATAACAGCGCCGCGATCGACTGCCGTTCCTCGCGCAACACAGAAAACAGCAACCGAAAGTCGTCGAGTGCCGCGCCAGCTTGAGCATCCGCAACAGGCGAAGCAGCCGCAAAATCCGGAAGTCGGCGGCGTCGAAAAATCCGAGGATCGCCGGCAATACCGCGAGAAGATCGACAAGCGCAAAAAAACTTCGCACGTAGCGTAGCCGACCCCAAACCGGAGTCACGATAATTGGCGCTGTGGAAATCCACACAAGCCCAGACCCGGCACACATATTCGGCGGCGAAAATCGCGGTTGCGATTTTCTCAAATTGATCAAAGGCCGGACCGAAATGTTGCCGGATCGACTCGACGGACTCCAAGATGACGCAGGAAACATTGACGACGATCAGCAGCGTCAATGCGAGATTGAACGCGCGCGTCAGCGCACTTCGCGGCTCTTCGTCCTCGAAGATGATTGCAAGCCGCCGGCGCAACGAGACCAGGCTCGTACTGGGCATTTTTCGGCTTTCGCTGATCCAACCGAAAAGCCTATCGGCGGCGTATGAACGATTTTTGACTTAAAGTCCGGTTCAGGCCGGCGCCGGAAGCAGCTTCGCCGGTCTCCGGATCATCGCCGGTCGTCTTGGCCGAACCGCCGTAGTAATCCCACAGCTTCTCGTGCCCGATATAAACGAACGGGCCTATGACGAACGCAAAAGCCGACAGCCCTACGGCCGTCGCCATGTCCTGCGTCACCACATAGAGCGTGGTGAAATCGATGACTGTCGCGATGGTCCGGAAGGTGATGGTCTTGGCCAGCGCACGGCTCATCTCGATCTCTGTCCGCTGCTGCCAAATCGCAACGCCTCCGGCAGCTTGACGCGGATCGCCGCGCCCTCATCAGGCCCCAAGTAGTTCCATGCCGCCTCGTGGCCCAGATAGAGCAACGGGCCGAACACCAGATTGAAGGTCGACAGGCCAGCCGCCGTTGTCAGTTCGCCGATCACCACGTAGTTCGAGGTGAAATCCAGGGCGGTCACAATGACCCGAAAGGTGATGGTCTTGGCGACGGCCTGCCCTATCCCGAGTTTCGTAATCACACTTTGCGCATTCCGGCTGTTTGACCCGCCCGGCGCTTTTGCTGCCTGAGACCTCGAAGGCTGCGGACGCTGCCCGGTCATCGCATCAAAAGCGGGTTTGAGGCTGCGGCGCAGCTTGGGCAAATAGGCGGGCGCCAAAACGGCAGCGCCGCCGATCACGAGACCCGGGATCAGCGCGGCTTCGATCAAGGCAACACCTGCGACGGCTGCAAGTCCGAGCGTGAGATAATTTTTCATGGTGCCTTCCTGTCGCAAGGAGCCGCATCCAGCTCCGCAGCGGTCATGTTCCAGCGTAGCGTCCGTCCATGACGTTCATAAGATCGTCAAATATGGCGGCGGACGGGTTTAGAGCGCGACAAGCCATTTCGACGCTATGAAAATAAGCAGGCCCACCAGCCCCCCGACCAGGGTGCCGTTGATACGGATGAATTGCAGGTCCTTGCCCACCTGCAACTCAAGCCGCTCGACAAGCACCGCAGAATCCCAATTCCGCACCACGCGCTCGATATAGCCCCCAATGTCGGCGCGATAGGCCAGCAGCGCGCGCCGGGCGACCGCGCGAATCCGCCGGTTAAGCAGCGCCTGGCGTTCGGGATCCTCGCGAAGCCACTGGCTAAAGTTGCCCAGCGCCTGCTGGACGTTTCGGGCAATAGCGTCGGCGTGCGCCGGTATTCCCCACTGCAAACCGCCCTCTACTTCGGCCCAAAGCACCTTGGCCTGTTCGGCAACAAGCGGGTTGGCCAGCAATTCGGATTTCAGCGCCTCGCCGCGCCGGTACATTTCGGGGTCCGAGGCGAGTTGCGTAATCAGCTGCTCGACGCCTTTGCGTAGTTCGATCCGCCATGGGTGCTTCGCATCGCGCATCTCGGTCAGCGACGACAGCACGCCGCTCATCACCTTGTCGGCGACCATCTTGTCGACCCACTTCGGAATCCAGCGCGATGACTGCTGAGCGATCTTGTTGCTGAAATAGTCCTTGTTGCTGGAGAGGTAAGATTCGGCATATTCGACGGCCTGAGCAATCAGCGCCTGCGCTTCGCCCTGCGCCCATACCACTGCCAGCAACTTGGATGCCGCGGGCGCGGCCGGTATGCCCGCCAGAGCCTGTTGCGACAGCCTGCCCAGCGACTCGCCAATCTGGGCCCGCGGCAGCTGCTCGACCAGGCGCGGCAGCACATTTGCCAGATAATCGGCCAGACGGTTCGCGTTCGCTGGCTCATCCAGCCATCGCGCAACTGCGCCGACGATATCAACTCGCGCGAGCCGATCCCGCAACACCGGCGCGGTGAGAAAATTATTGGTCATGAACCGGCCGAGCGCGGCGCCGATCCGTTCCTTGTTGTTTGGAACGATGCCGGTGTGCGGGATCGGCAATCCCAGCGGACGGCGAAACAGCGCCACCACGGCAAACCAGTCCGCACAGGCACCAACCATGCCGGCTTCGGCAAACGCACGCACATAGGGAAGCCACGGCCAGTCGTATCTGGTCATGGTCGTAGCAACAAAGATGGCGGTCATGGCGAGGAGAAGCAGAGTCGCGATCGTCCGCATGCGCCGCAGTCCGCGGCGCAGCATGACCGCGCGTTCCTCAAAAGCTTTCCCGCCAGGAAGGGACACAGCACCTTCGCCAGATCGAGCCGCCGCCAGGTCTGGCTTCGCGGCTGCGTCAGGCTTTGTTGCGGTCAACAAGAAGGAGACCTTTGTTGAGACGGCGCGGTGCGGTTTGCATCAGCGCCGCGTGCTCATCGTAAATTCGCCGAATAACGTTGGCGCCATATTGGCGCTCCAGCCGCCGAATCGCAAAGTGACCCAAGGCAACGCGCTGAAAATGACTCATGAAGAGCATGTTGACGGTCGCACCGCCGAGCGCGCCGAGCACCGGCACTGCGCTGGCGGCTGATCGCTCGCTCACCACAACACTGAAACGCGTGGCAATCTCGCTGACCAGTCCGCCGACGACGGGCGCCGAGAGATTGGCCGCACCGCGTTCAAGAAGGAGCGCGGCCGCATCGGCGCTCAGCCGTCCGAGCAGCGCGCGAGAAGCGTAGTAGCCGATATCGGTTCGCCGGCCGGACCGCGGCGCGCCCAGGGCGAAGACTTCGACGCAGGCGAGCCGCGCCTCGAGCGTTGACAGATCCTCGCCCTGGTGCCGCGCGATATCCGCAATCGCCCGCAACATCAGCGTCGTGGTCACCGGCAACTCGATCGGCAGGGCAACGAATCCGAAAAAGCCGCTCACGCCGCCGCTGATCCCGGCTAGTATCGACGACGCCCGCCGCGCCGGCGGCACTTTCGATTGCAGCTCAATGGAAGAGATCGCCACGTCGAGGCATTTCAATATGGCGCTTTCGACAGCGCTGTTGATGCCGCGGCTGGCGGCTTTCGGCATCAGCCGCATGATGCGTTCGATCGGCTTGCCGGCATAATCGGCGAGCTGGGCGGCGAAATCCTGACTTTCCAGATTACGGACAGCGCGACGGAGGATCTCGAGATCCGTAGCCGAAAGCGTGTTCCTCAATTCGGCTGGTATCATTGATATCGCAGGATCGGACGGATTCCGTTCAGGCTTGCGAGGATCGCCGAGCCATTACTGATTAATGCGGTCACTTCGGGAGAAACAAGGCCGCTCGGCAGCGCCAATCCGAGCGCAAGCGTATTAAGCCCGGCAACAATGGCGTAATTCTGATGAATGAGGCGCACTGCACCGCGCGAAATCTCGACCGCCTTGACGAGTTTCCAGAGCGAATCTTCCATCAGCACAACGTCGGCAGATTCCCGCGCTACTTCAGCGCCATGTTTCATTGCAATGCCGACGTCCGCAAAGCTTAGCGCAGGTGAATCGTTGATGCCGTCGCCAACCATGGCGACCTTGTGACCTTCGCGCTGGAACTGCTGGATAACCTCGGCCTTGTCCGCCGGCAGCATGTCGGCGAACTGACGCGTCAAACCAAGCCGGCGTCCCACAGCCCGGGCAACAACGGCATTATCGCCAGTCAACATCACGGTGTTTTTGATGCCGGCTGCGTGCAGCTGCCGAATAATTTCGCGGCTTTCCGGGCGAATCTTGTCGGTGTAGGGAATCAGACCGGCCAGTCCGCCATCGACCGCGACGTAAATGCAGGAATAGCCCTGTTCATCGAGATTTCGCGCGATCGGAGCGGGAGTCGGCGACATTGATATTGGCCTGACGCATGAACCGCTCGTTGCCGACATGCATGTAATAGCCGTTGACCTGGCCTTCGACGCCGAGCCCGATCCGGTACTTGGTCTCCTCGCAATACGGAATATTTGCGCCGAGGTCATGCGCCTTTTCCCGTAACGCGTTGGCGACCGGATGCTGCAGCTTGGTTTCCGCCGCCGCCGCAAGCCCGAGCAGATGATTGCTGGTGATGCCGCGCTCATAACTGATGACGTCGACCACTTCCGGCGAGCCGTGCGTCAGCGTACCGGTCTTGTCGAAAATGATGGTATCGACCTCGGAGAGCTTCTCCATATGGCCGCCGCTCTTGATGATGATGCCGGCGCGCGCGGCATGGGTCATCGAAGCCAGCACGGCGGTCGGCGCCGCGACGCGGATGCCGGTGCCGTAATCGACGATCACCAGCGAGAGGAAGCGGTTGAAGTCGCCGCTGACCGCGGCGGTGCCAGCCGCCAGCGCCAGTGTCGGCGTCACCAGCCGGTCGGCAAGTTTCTCAGCGTGGTTCTGCATGCGGGTATCGCCGATCGGCGCCGACTCGACGAGACTCGCGATCTGGCCCGCGGTTGTCGCGGTGCCGACGCGAATGGCCCGCACGGTGAGCTGGCCATCGCGGATCACGGTCGCGGCGAAAACCGGCTCACCAACGCCGCGCATGACCGGCAGCCCCTCACCGGTAATGGTCTTCTGATCAATCATCGCGTGGCCGTCGATGATTTCTCCATCGACGGAAATCATGTCGCCGGGATAAATGACGACTTCGTCGCCGATCACCAGCTCAGTCGACGGTATCGAGGTGACGACGCCTTCGCGGATCACCCAAGCAGTCCGGGCCTGGAATTCCAGGAGTTCACTCATGGCCTTGCGCTGGCCGGCTGCCGTGAGATCGCGAATCCAGTCGCCAAGCTTGATCAGCCAGACGATGATTGCGCCGGCCATCGGATTGCCAAGCAACAACGAGGCGGTGATCGCCAGCGCGTCGAGGAAATCGATATTGAGCCGGCCTTCACGCCGCCAGACGCGCCAGGCGCGCAAAGCAATCGGATAACCGTTGTACAGCATCAGCGGTATATTGATCGCCCGGACGATCGGATTGGCGCTGAAAGCCATCAACAATGACAGCGACGGCAGGCCGAGCGGGTTGCTGCGCCAGACCGAAGGCGGCTTGGCCGGGGTGAGCGTCTGCGCATGGCTCGGCGGAGTAACTGCGCCTTTCGGCGGAACAACGAGCTGCCGCAAGTCATCGATGCTCATGACCGACAATCGGCCGAGCAGCACCCGCAGCATGCTTTCGAATTTCGCGTCGTATTCGATGACGAGACAGGCGCAGTCGTAGTTCAGACGCGTGCTTTTGATGCCCTGCTGCGCCTGCAGCCAGACCAGCGCCGCTTCGGCGACGTTCTTCTTCCGCGTCAGTGAGGGCAGATGCAGCCGGATGCGGCCGGAAATAAAGTGACGGATCGAGAATTCCATATCGCGATTTCCGGTTTCCAGCCTTGCCTCAGCCTTTCACCGCGTCACCGCGGCCATAGCCGAATGGGCGCGCATAGGGCGTGCTGCTGCTCGTGCATCTGGATGAAATGGTTCACGGTGAAAATGGCGAGCGTAACCCAGACCGGCGTTGCCGCGGTCGCGCCGACTTCAAATACGGTCATGCAGATGATTCCGACCGCAAAGACAATCTTCAGATCGATGTTGTTGTCGGTCAGCGCGCTTGACCTCGTGATCGAGCGATTTTGACGAAATCGACGACGACCCGCGCCGAATGCGAGTGCCGTGCAAGAAATTCGGCTTCCGCCTCGATACTGTTGGTCAGCTTGTCGAGCTCGGTATCGGCGCCGTGCATCAAACCATTCGCGGCCGCGGGAGCACCATGAACCGCATTATGGGCGTCGTGTTGCGCGCGAAGCGCATCCGTGAAATTCATCGTGGCGATCGGTGTCGTAATGAAGCACCACGCTTCCGGTCGCCGGATTAACGACGATTTCTTCAACTCCCGGAATAACGCCGAACACTTCGCTGATCTGCTTGAGCAATTCGGGATTGCCTTTGCCTGCCGGAATTTTCATTCGCACCCGGCCGGGCACCTGGTGCTCGATCTTCAGATTCATCTTCGTCATGTTATGGCTTCACTCGATAGCGACGATGGACTGAGAGCGGCCGGACGTGGCATCAACTTTACCCGGCTGCATCGTTCGTTCGGCCGGCGCACCGCGGAAAGGAACGCGCATGGCGCGCGCGGCCGCGCTCAAGTCTTCAGTTGACCGACGCGCCTTTGACCGCGGACGCGGCCATGTCGCCTTCGGCGTGAACTTCAGCGACGATGTCGTGAACCTGTTCGTGAGCCTCGGCCATCATCTCGCGGGTCTTGTGGCCCATCTTGTAGACGCCACGAACGGTCGACCGGAACAGCGGGTTCAGCGCCTCACCCATCTTCGGGAAGTACTGCGGCAGCCACATCGCGGCGACGCCGAGCACAAGGCCAGGCAGCAGAGCCGCTTCGAAAGCTACAGCGCCCAAGCCGACCACAACGACCGTTGCAGCCGTCGCAACAACCTCGCTGCGATTTTCATTGCCTTCTTCGGCTACTTCCATGGCCTCGACGGCCTCCGAAGCTTCATGCTCGATATGTTCCGGCGCGGCTTCCATACCGCCATTCGTGTCGCTTTTGGCTCTCGCCATCGAACTCTCCCACAAGTCGGTGCTGCAATTCGGAGCACCGGCGACCAATTGACCACCCCGCAAATCGCGGAAATGAGCGTCGATCACCGGATCCAAAGTCCCATCGCCGCTAACATCGCGGAACTTCATGACAATCTGAACACACGGGAATTACCGGTTGTGGCGCGCCGGCCGTGGCAGCAATCGCAATTGATCGCACAAGCTCAATCGTTTGATTTAAAAAGGAATTTCGCAAGATATGACCGCTGCACTCGACCGCGAGATATTCGCTATCATCGAACGCAATACGGCTCAGAGCAGGGGGAGGATTTGATGCGCAAGCGATCTGGCAGCTTTGCGGTGCATTATCTTGCGATCTTCGTCTGCGCAGCGTTTGGCCTATTGTCCGAAGCAGCCAGAGCCGAAGAATGGCCGGCTCGCCCGATCCACATCGTGGTACCGTTCGCGCCCGGCGGAGCAACCGACATTCTTGGCCGGATATTTGCGGACAAACTGGCCGAACGATTAGGCCAGGCTGTCATCGTCGATAACAAGCCTGGCGCCGGCGGCAATATCGGAGCGAGCTTCGTCGCAAGATCGGATCCCGATGGCTATACCCTCTTCGTCGGCTCTGGCCCCGGACTGACAAGTGCCCGGGTGGTGTCGAAGGATGCCGACTTCGATCCAGTGAAGGACTTCACGCCAATCACGCTGTTGGCGACACAGGCCTTCATCCTCGCGATTGATCCGAAATTGCCGCCGCGGAATATTCCGGAGTTTGTTTCCTATGCGAGGGACCACAAGGGCGGACTGAGTTACGGCACGCCGGGTGTCGGCTCACCGCATCATCTGGCGATGGAATTGTTCAAGCAAGTCGCCGGCATCGACCTTGTGCATGTGCCATATCGCGGCGGTGGCCCGATGATGCAGGCCGCACTCGCCGGAGAAGTCCCGGTTGTTTTCGCCAGCTACGTTATCGTCGGTCCATATCTGCCGACGAACAAACTCAGACCCATCGGCTTTAGCGCTCCGCATCGGATACCGCAGGTGCCCGAAATCGTTCCCATCGCCGAGCAAGGCTATCCGGGCTTCGACGTCGATTCTTTCTTCGGCCTGTTCGGTCCGGCAGGAACGCCTCCGGCGATTACCGACCGGATCACGCGTGAGGTGCGTACTATTCTTTCAATGCAAGATGCGAAGGACCGTCTGGAAAAAATCGGATTCGAAGCGCCACCTGATCTGTCGACGGCGCAGTTCGGTGAGCTGGTGCGGCAGGATGTGGCGAAGTGGACTAAGGTCGTTACGGCCGCCGGCATCAAGCTGGAATGATCAAATTGCGCGGCCGGCCTGCCAGCCGTAGCTGCGCAACAGCGAAGGCTGGTGCCCGTGGAGGGAATCGAACCCCCATGCCTTGCGGCGCGCGATTTTGAGTCGCGTGCGTCTACCAGTTCCGCCACACGGGCTTGCGCGCTTTCTATAACGCCGGTAAGCGGTTACGTCCATCCGACAGCGCCGTTTGCGCCTTGTTTCCGCCTTCAGGATCGGCAAGTTTTGCGGTATTGGCAAAGCACCAAAGCATTGGCTGACAGAATAATGGACCACGCGATCGCCAGACGGATGACATGGGTTGACCGGCTCCGCACCGACCGGTCGGCCGGGGCGGCGCTGATGATCTTCCTGCTCAGCACCGGAACCATTCTCGGCGCCTGGTTTTTCGAGTTCGTGCTGAAATATCCGCCTTGCGAATTGTGTCTCGAAGAACGCCTGCCCTATCACATTGTCATTCCGCTCTCGCTGCTGCTGACGATTGCCGCCATCGCCCAGGCGCCGCAGAAAATCCTGATGGTCGGCTTCGTGGCCGTCACGGTCGCGATGCTGGGCGGCGCGGCGCTTGGGGTCTATCACGCCGGCGTCGAGTGGCACTTCTGGGCCGGCCCGACGGCCTGCACCGGATCGCTGAACAATCTCAACTCCGGCGGCTCGATTCTCAATCAGCTGCAATCGATCAATGTCGTGCGCTGCGACGAAGCGGCATGGCGCCTGCTCGGCATTTCGCTGGCCGGCTACAACGTGCTGATCTGCCTGACACTGGCGGCGATCGGGCTCTGCGGCGCCATGATGAATCGCGAAGCGAACTAGCCGCCCGCAACAATCCCCGCGCGAATGACGCGTGGTGAAGCTAAAATGACATCGACACGTGCTAGTCGCAGATGCGCTAGGCTACGGACACGCTGATTGCTACTGTGCTGCGAACGCGCAGTGCGGATTCCTGAAAACTGTCAACGGAGAGTTTCGATGAGCATTTTTGGAACCATCATGTCGGCGATCTTCCATCACGCGAGCGCCGCTCCTGCACCGCAGTCATCGGCACCTGGTGCAAGTCCGTCTTCTTCATCTGCAGCGCCAAGCGCGGCGCCTTCAGCGCCGGCTCCGGCGGGCTCAAGCGCGAGCGCACCGGTCGATGTCGCGGCGATCCTCACCAAACTGGCTTCACAAAACAAAGAGCAGCTCGACTGGAAGCACTCGATCGTCGACCTGATGAAACTGCTCAACCTCGATTCGAGCCTCTCCGCGCGAAAGGCCCTCGCGACCGAACTGCACTACACCGGCAATGAGAGCGACACCGCGACGATGAACGTCTGGCTGATCAAGCAGGTGATGCAGAAGCTTGCCGAGAATGGCGGCAAGGTCCCAGCAGAACTGCAGCACTAGATAGTCTCAGGTCACTGTGCCGCGAACGGCCCACGCCGTCGCGGTCAGCGACCGTTCGCCATCGGGCGCTCCGGAACAATAGGAGCGCCTGACGGCTTCGGCGACGCGGCGGCGCAAATCGTCGTCGAGGCTGGTGACATAAGTGCCGACCGGTCCCTGCCCGCCGAGCAGCGGCTGCCAGTAATCGTCGAAGTTTGCGTAGTTCATGCGGATGGTAAGTGAGCCGCGCTGTACCTCAGCGAGACCTGCATCCGTGAACAGCCTCGGCAAACCGTCCGGCAGCGCCAGCGCGCCTGAAAACAGACGGTCGCGCGCATCGGCCGCACGTGGATCAATGCCGGCTGCTGTGTCCCAGAACAACCGCTGATAAACGAGACCGCCGCGAAAATCCCACACCGCCGCCGCGACCTTGCCGCCGCGGCGCGTCACCCGGCGCATTTCGCGTAACGCGCCACCGGCATCGGGCACAAAATTGAGCACAAGCTGCGCCGTGACGCCGGCGAACGCCCCGTCGCCGAATTGCAAAGCGGCCGCATCGCCGATCTGGAATTCAGGGTGCGCCGCTTTGGTCTGGGTTCTCGCATAGTCGATATACGGCGCCGACACATCGACACCGATCACAGGGCGGGACGGCCAACGTGTCGCCATCGCGCGCGCCAGACTGCCGGTACCGGTGCCAACGTCGAGCAGCGGACCGTCCTCCGCAAAGCCCGCGAAATCGAGCAGGCACGGCGCAAGCTCCTTGGTCCAGCGGCCGAGAAAAATCTCGTACGCCGCGCCGTCGCTCGCGTGATACGTGGAAGAAACAGTCATCCGTTCCGGGCTTCTGAAAATTGCGCCGTATATTTATGAATATATCGGATGAGGCATAAATCAAACCGGCAGCCTAATGCGCGGCCGACGCCTTGATCGAAGTCTTCACTCTTTTTTGCGCACGAGGGCTTGGAGCGCGGAGCGATGCTTCGAGCGCCCGCAACTGCGCGTCCGCTGCTTTTGCAGCGCGCGATTCGACCGCACGATATTTGGCGATCACCTCACGGCCGAAGGACGTAAGAGCCGCACCGCCGCCCTGCACGCCGCCGGGCTGCGTCGTCACCACAGGCTCGCGAAAGCAATGATTCAGATCGTCGACCAGGAGCCAGGCACGCCGGTAGGACATATCGAGGGCGCGACCGGCCTGGGAGATCGAGCCGGTTTTGCCTATGGTTTCCAGCAATCTGATCTTGCCAGGCCCGAGCGCGCGATCCGAGCCAAAATCGATCCGCACCGTCAGCCGGACATCACCCATCGCGATTCCCATGCGCTCGCCTTGTAGGCCCGCCCGTGGAGTTATACCCTGCCGTCGCGATTTTGACATGACTTCGGCTTAAGCGCCCGGGATTGCAGAGGGAGACTAAAATGGGTTTGTTTGACAGTTTGAAGGGCGCGCTGGAGGGAGAGGCGCTGCCGGCAATGCTCAATACGATACTGGCGCAAACGCAATACCACGATCTGCCCGGTCTCATTGCGGCGCTGGAAAAGGGCGGTCTCGGACCGCAGGTCCAGTCATGGCTCGGCAACGGCCAGAACATGCCGATCACGGCGGATCAGCTCAAGGCAGTCCTCGGCAATACCGAGGTGCAGAATTTCGCCCGTCAGATGGGTCTTCCGGTCGATGAAGTCCTGAAACTGATGGCGCAGTACCTGCCCGAAATCGTCGATAAGGCGAGCCCGAACGGCGCTCTGCAAAAGTAAACTTGCGCGCAAGGTAGTGTGAGTATGCGTGGGGGCGTTCCGAACCGATTAGACAGCAAACAATGTCTCCGAGGAGAAAACCCATGAAGACGATCGCACTTGTCGCCGCTTCGCTTTTGATCGCTAGCGCGGCCTTCGCACAAGCCCCCGCTCCTGCTCCAGCGGCACCGGCTGCCGCACCGGCGACTGGCCCTGCCGACGCTGCCGGCGCGTCATGTCAGTCGACCATCGGACCGAAGAACCTGCACGGCGCCGCGCTCGCCAGCACGACCAAGAAGTGCTGCACCGATGCCGCTACCGCCGCAAAACTTCATGGCGCGGCGCAGACCAGCTTCGTCAAGAAGTGCATCTCCGACGTCAAAGGCTAAAGCCGATCGGACGCAAGAAGTGCCGGCGCTGCACAACGGCGCCAGCGAACACGCGGTGGCAGTGATCTGATCTTGGTCGCAGCCGGGAATGGTGCGCGGTACAGGGATCGAACCTGTGACCCCTTCCATGTCAAGGAAGTGCTCTTCCGCTGAGCTAACCGCGCATTTAGGCCGTCAGAAGCGAGGGTTTAGCGTTGCGCCGCCCGCGGGGTCAAGCCCGGCGGGCGGCGCTGCTTAATAGCGCCTAATAGGTGGCCCGGCCGCCGGAGACGTCGAACACGGCCCCGGTCGAGAACGAACAGTCTTCCGACGCCAGCCACGCGATCATCGCCGCCAGTTCCTCGACCTGCACGAAGCGATCCATCGGGATTTTGGAAAGCATGTAATCGATGTGCTGCTGGGTCATCTGGCTGAACATCTCGGTCCTGGCGGCGGCCGGCGTGATGGCGTTCACCAAAACACCCTTAGTCGCCAGTTCCTTCCCGAGTGATTTGGTCAGCCCGATCAGGCCCGCCTTCGAGGCCGAATAGTGCGAGGCGTTCGGATTGCCTTCCTTGCCGGCGATTGAGGCAACGTTGACGATCCGCCCGTAACCCGCCTTGATCATGTACGGCACCACGACGTGACAGGTCAGATAAGGCGCGACGAGATTGACCTCGATCACGCGCCGCCAGATGTCCGGCTTTAGCTCCCAGGTCGGCGCGTTGCCGCCGGTGATGCCGGCATTGTTGACTAGGATGTCGATCTTGCCGGCATCGCGGATCAAAACGTCAGCGGCTTTTCGGATGCTTGCCTCGTCGGTCAGTTCAACGACGGCGGTATGGACGCGGCCACTCTTCGCGAGTTCGCCGGAAGCCTTGGCGAGCGCTTCAGCGTCGATATCCCACAACGCAACGGCCGCTCCGGAAGCGAGCATCTTTTGCGCAGCAGCGAAGCCGATGCCCCTCGCGCCGCCAGTGATGATCGCGACGCGGCCCTTGAGATCGATCGTATTCATGAACCGCTGACCGCTCGCCTCGCGAGCAGCGGGCGACGCCAGTCAATTCGACGGCATGGCAAGCAATCCAGCGCTACTGGATTCCGCTTGCGTCGGCGTATCGCGCCTCGCAATGACAATTAGAATTTCACGCGGTCGCCACCCTTGAGGCCGAGCATCTGCCGCGCTTCGGTGGGCGTCGCGATCTCATGGCCGAGGTCCTCGACGATGCGGCGGATCTTCGTCACCTGCTCGGCATTGCTCGAAGCGAGCTTGCCCGGACCGATATAGAGCGAGTCCTCAAGCCCGACACGCACGTTGCCGCCCATCATCGCCGCGGCGGTGCAGAAATTCATCTGGTGCCGGCCGCCAGCGAGCACCGACCACAGGTAATCCTTGCCGAACAGCTTGTCCGCCGTGCGCTTCATGAAGAACAGATTGTCGAGATCGGGGCCGATACCACCGAGAATGCCAAAGATGAGCTGCAGGAAGATCGGCGGCTTGAACATGCCGCGATCGACCAGATGCGCGAGATTGTAAAGATGTCCGGTGTCGTAGCACTCATGCTCGAACTTCACGCTGTGGCCTTTGCCGAGCGTGTCATAGACCTTCTCGATGTCGCGGAACGTATTCGGGAAAATATAGGCGTCGGAATTGGTGAGGTAGCTTTCCTCCCAGTCGTATTTCCAATTCTTGTAGCGCTTGGCCATCGGATAGAGCGCAAAGTTCATCGAGCCCATATTCATCGAGCACATTTCCGGCGACAGCGTATTCGCCGCCGAGATGCGCTGATCGACGGTCATGGTGACGGCGCCGCCGGTGGTGATGTTCACCACCGCGTCGGTCGCCTGCTTGATGCGCGGCAGGAACTGCATGAACACCGACGCCTCCGACGACGGCCGGCCGTCCTTCGGATCGCGAGCGTGCAGATGCAGGATCGCGGCGCCGGCTTTGGCGGCATCGATCGCCTGTGTCGCGATCTGATCCGGCGTGATCGGCAACGCGTCCGACATGGTCGGGGTGTGGATCGAGCCGGTGATCGCGCAACTGATGATGATCTTCGCCATGGGTCCGTTTTCTCCCTACTCAGCCTGTGCCGGTTTGCCGGCCGCTTTCAATCCCGCGTGGGGACAGGTTGGTCAAGAACAACCTTGCGTTCAAGCGGGAAAAGCTGCCAGCCGAAACGTTCGACAATCAGGCCCCATATGCCCTTGGGCGCCCACAGCATGACCAGGATCGCCACTACGCCGAGCATCAGCAGGTAAATGGTGCCAAGGTCCGCGAGGGTCTGGCGCAGCAGGAAGAATACGATGGTGCCGACGATCGGACCTTCGATACGGCCGATGCCGCCGATGACCGTTATGAAAATCACGAACGCGGTCCAGTCGTTCACGCTGAATGCGGCGTCCGGCGAGATACGCAACTTCTGCAAGAAGATCAGCGCCCCGACCATGGCGGTGCCGAACGCGGTGACGACATAGACCAGGAATTTGATGCGCCGGACATCGATGCCGTTACAGGATGCGGCAAGCTCGCTGTCGCGAATCGCTTTCAGCGCCAACCCATAGCGCGAGCGCAGCAGCAACACGATCGCCGCGAGAATGGCTACGACAAGCACCAGCGCGATCCAGTAGATCAGGAATTCGCGCATTTGCCGCGATGGCGCGATACCGATGATGACGGAGGCCGGCAGACTGGTGCCGGAGCCGCCGCCGAGCACCGAAACTTGCGAAGCGAGCAGGCGAAAAACTTCAGCAACAATCCAGGTACCGATCGCGAAATAATGGCCGCGCAGGCGAAATACCAGTAACGCAACTGGTATCGCGACAACCGCGCTGATCACTCCGGCAAACGGGATCGCGACCAGCGGCGAAACACCGGCAAGAATTGCGAGCGCAAACAGCACGATAGGCGCCAAGGCCGACGTAGGCCTGCTGACCGACGGACACGAGACCGGCGTAACCGGCGAGCAGATTCCACAAACTCGCCAGCGCGACGTAGGCATAGATTTCAGACAGCAGCAGCAGATCGTCTCGTCCACCCCAGAACGGCGCAGCGGCGAGCGCGATCAAGGCAACGGCGCAGATGGCGGCGCCAACATGGCTGGCCCGGCTGCCGAAGACGACGCGCACGCTCATGTACGGACCTTCGGAAACAGGCCTTCAGGCCGCACCGCAAGCACCAACAGAAACGCGATGTGGCCGGCGAGAAGCTGCCAGCCGGGATCAAGATGAGCGCCGACGGCCTGCGCCACGCCAAGGATCAGTCCGCCAGCGAGCGTGCCCCACAAGCTGCCGAGCCCGCCGATGATCACTGCCTCGAAACCGAAAATCAGCCGCGACGGACCCTGCGACGGATCGAAGTTGGCGCGCACCGCCAGGAACACGCCGGCGATTGCGACGACGGCGAGCGACAGCGCCATCGCCAGCGCAAAGACATGGCGGTTATCGAGACCCATAAGCTGGGCGACAGAGGGATTATCCGCCGTGGCGCGGAATGCACGTCCCAGCGCCGTGCGATAGAAGATGAATTGCAGAACCGCGATCACCGCGACCGCGACAACAAACTGGAGCAGCGGCAATACACCGACATAGACCCCATTGAAGACTTGCATCGTCGCGACTTCGATACCGCCGGCCTGTAATTTCTGGCTATCGGCGGTGAAGGCCTCAAGCAATCCGTTCTGGATGATCACCGACAGCCCGAATGTCACGAGCAGCGGCGGCAGCAGATCGTCACCGAGCGTGCGGTTGAGCACGAAGCGTTGCAGGCCGTAACCGATCAGCGCCATCAGCGGCACCACGACCAGCAGCGACGTCAGCGGTCCAATGCCGAGTGTTTGCGTCGTCACCAGCGCCAGATAGGCGGCAAGCACGATGAGATCGCCGTGCGCGATATTGACCAGCCGCATGACGCCGAAAATCAGCGACAGGCCGGCCGCGAACATGGCGTAAAGGCCGCCAACCAGGATGCCCTGCAGGATGACGTTGACCCAGTCCACCGCTACACCCCGAAATACGCCGCAGCGATCTTCTCGCGCGACAGCTCTTTGGCCGCGCCCGACAGCGCAACGCGGCCTTCCTGCAGGCAATACACCCGGTTTGCCGCTCTGAGCGCTTGCACGATGTCCTGCTCGACCAGCATGACCGAAATGCCCTCGCCGAGGATTGCCGGCAAACGCGCATAGATGTCGCGCACCACGATCGGCGCCAGGCCTAGGCTGATCTCATCGCACAGCAGAAGTTTTGGATTCGACATCAGCGCGCGGCCGATCGCGACCATCTGCTGCTGGCCGCCGGACAATGCGGTGCTCGGCATCTGCCTCCGCTCACCAAGGACAGGAAATAACTCGTAGATGCGCTGCAGATGCCACGGCCCGGGCCGTTTCAACTGGCCACCGATCAGCAGATTTTCCTCAACGGTCAGCGACGCAAAGAGCCCCCGGCCCTCGGGCACCAGCGCGACGCCGCGCGACGCGACTGCGTAAGCTGGCAGACCGCCGATCGGCGCGCCGTCGAAGACGATCGCATCGGGCGGCGAGCGCAGCAGCCCGGCAATGGTTTTGAGCAGCGCACTTTTGCCCGCGCCGTTTGCGCCAATCACCGCGACCGCTTCGCCGGCCTCGACCTGCATCGAGACGCCGAACAGCGCCTGGATGTCGCCGTAGAACGCATCGAGATTGCTGACGGCAAGTAACGGCGCCGATTTTTCAGAGAGATTCTGCATCGGCCTCGATCCCCATGTAGATCTCCGCCACCTGCGGGCTGCGGATCACCGTTTGCGGGTCGCCGCCGGCGATGAAAGCGCCGTTGTAGAGCACGAGCAACCGATCGATGCTGGCAAGCAGTGCATGCACCACATGCTCGATCCAGATGATTGAGACGCCGCGTTGCTTCACCGCGCGGATCAGATCGATCAGCGCGTGACATTCATGTTCGGTGAGCCCGCCGGCAACTTCGTCGAGCAGCAGCACTTTCGGATCGGTCGCCAATGCCCGCGCCAATTCGAGCCGCTTGCGGTCAAGCAACGGCAGACTGCCGGACGGACGATTGGCTTTGTCGGCCAGACCGCATTGTTCCAGAATCTCCATGCAGCGGCCGTAGGCATCATGCTCGCGGTTGCCGGCCCCGAACGCGGCAGCGACAACCAGGTTTTCGAACACGCTCATGCCGCCAAACGGCAACGGAATCTGAAACGAACGTCCAATCCCGAGCGCGCAACGCTGCGCCGGCGGCATATGGGTGATTTCGTTGCCGGCATAAAGCACGCGGCCGGAGTCCGGCGGGAGGATGCCGTTGATCAAGCCGAACAGCGTGGTCTTGCCGGCGCCGTTCGGCCCGATGATGCCGAGCGCCTCGCCTTCCGCGAGCGACAGATCGATTTGCTCGGCAATGACGATGGCGCCGAACCGCTTCGAAATCTTGTCCAACGCCAGGATCGGCACGCCCATGAAACGGATCGCTCGTTTCAGCGCGCCGGAGATGATTTTTTGTCGGCGGCTTCTGCCGCGGCAATGTCGAGCTTCTTCACGATGGCGTCAACGATCTGCCGCGGACCCGGCGCAACCGAAACCACGATCGGATGCTCGTCGGGAGCGGGCTCCTCAAGTGCAGCGAACTGGCTGTCGAGCAGCGAACCCGGCATGAAATGACCATCGCGGCCGGCGATACGCCGGCCGATCAGTTCCTTGTCGCCTTGGAGAAAGACGATCCGCACGTCGCGGTGTCCGCCGACCAGAATGTCGCGATAGGCGCGCTTGAGCGCCGAACAGGCGATGATGCCGTGACCGCCTGCTTGCAACGTGTCATCGATCCAGGAGGCTATGGCGCGCAGCCATGGCCAGCGATCTTCGTCGGTCAGCGGCTCGCCGTTGTGCATCTTTTCGATATTCGCTTTCGGATGAAACCAGTCGGCGTCCTCGTAGACCCATTGCAGACGTTGCGCGAGCATCGCAGCAATGGTGCTCTTGCCGCTGCCGGAAACGCCCATCACCACGAGGACGCAGGGTGCATCTGCCATCAGCGCGCCTCCGGCGCCGCGGCGCGATCGAGCAGCCAGACCAGATCGCCGTCAGCATGAGCGCGCGCCGCAGGCAGATCCTCGCCGGAAAACACCCGGCGCAAAATCTCGCGCTTGCCCGCGCCGTCGGCGATGAACAGCATTTCGCGTGTCGAGGCCAAAGCCGGGAATGTCAGCGTGACCCGCGGCACCAGCGGTTCCATGCCGGCCTTCGGAAAGCCGACAACCCAGCGGCTCTTCTCGTCCAGCGCACGAGACTGCGGAAACAGCGACGCAGTGTGTCCATCCGGACCGACGCCCATCAGCACCAAGTCGAACAACGGCCGCGCGGGGTCAAGCTGCTCGGCGCCGTAAAATTTCCGCAGCGTATCCTGGTAGAGATTGGCGGCGCCTTCCGGATCATTGGCGTCGGTCGGAATGGCGTGAATGTTGCCGCGCGGCGCGCCGGCCTTGTCGAGAAACAATCGCCGCGCCATGCCCATATTGCTGCGAGGATCGGCCTCCGGCACGAAACGATCGTCACCCATGAACCAGTGCACCCGGTCCCACGGCACTTCGTTGCGCCATGGCTCTTCGGCCAGCAGCCGATAGAGCCCTTCCGGGCTTAAGCCGCCAGTAAGACAGACCGCGGTACGATCCTTCGCCGATTTTAGCCGCGAGAGCAGTCGTTGCGCCGCCGTCTCTGCAATCGCCTTGGCGTCAGCGACGACGATGATCTCTCGCTGCTTGCCAGTTGTCATGATGCTTCACGCAATCGCGCGCCAGCGGCGGCCGTCGGCGGAGAGCAGCCAGTCGGCTTCGACGGGGCCCTCGCTGCCAGCGCGGTAAGTGGCAAGACCCTTGCCGTTTGCCGCATGCCAGGCATCCATGAACGGCTGCACAATACGCCAGCCTGCCTCGATGCCGTCGGCGCGAGGATAGAGAATGGCGTCACCAATCATGCAGTCGTAGATCAGCGTCTCGTAGCCGGTGGACGGCGCGACGTCGAAATAATCCTCATATTTGAAAGTCATGCCGACGCCGCCGATCGAAATCGACGGCCCGGGTACCTTGGCGTTGAACTCAAGGCCGATGCACTCCTGGGGCTGGATACGCAGCACCAGGAAATTCTGCGCCAGATTCTCGACCGGCGTGTCGCGGAACATAGCGATCGGCGCCTGCTTGAACTTGATCGCGACCTCGCTCATCTTTTTGTTCAGCGCCTTGCCGGTGCGCAGATAGAACGGCACGCCAGCCCAACGCCAATTGTCGATCATCAGCTTGAGCGCCGCATAGGTCTCGGTGGTGCTGTCCGGCTTGACGTCTTCGGTTGCGCGATAGGCCTCGACCTTCTTGTTGTCGATGATGCCTTCGCCATATTGCGCCCGCACCGAATTGCGCAATGCCTCATCAAGTGTTTGCGGCTGCACGGAATCGAGTAATTCGGCTTTTTGCGCGCGGACAGAATCCGCGGCGAAGCGCGACGGCGGCTCCATCGCGACCAGCGACAGCAACTGAAACAAATGATTGGGCACCATGTCGCGCAGGGCGCCAGTGGCATCGTAGTAATTGCCGCGGCGGCCGACCGTCAGCGATTCGGCAACGGTAATTTGCACGTGGTCGATATGGTCGCGATTCCAGATCGGTTCGAACAAGCCATTGGCAAAGCGAAGCACCAGAATATTCTGGACAGTTTCCTTGCCGAGATAATGATCGATGCGGAAAATCTGATCTTCCTTGAGAAGGCTGAGCAGCTTTTGGTTGAGCGTACGCGCCGAGGCGAGATCGGTGCCGAACGGCTTTTCGATGATGATCCGCCGCCACGCGCCGTTGTCTTCGCGCGCCAGTCCCGATTGGCCAAGCTGCGTTCCGATCGGCACGAATGCTGCCGGCGGAGTCGCGAGATAGAACAGCCGATTGCCCTTGGTCTTGCGTTCACTTTCGATGCGCGAAAGCTCACGGCCAAGCTTCTCGTAGGTTTGCGGATCGTCCGGCTCGCCCTGCACATAGGCGACGCAATCGAGCAGCTTTTTGACGATGGCGTCGTCCACCTTGCGGGTGGCAAATTTCGGCAGGCTCTTGGCGAGATCGTCGCGGAACGCCTCACTGGACGACTCGCTACGCGCCACACCAATCAGCGCGAAGACATCGGGCAGCAGCCCGCTGGCGGCGAGATTGTAGAGCGCCGGAACCAGCAGCCGATGCGTGAGGTCGCCGGACGCGCCGAAAATCACCAGGCAACAGGGATCGGCCGGGCGGGCCTTCGTCGCCTTTACTGTCATGATTTCGCTTTCGGCTCGACGTGAGCGCCAAAGCCTTTGCGCATCGCCGATAAAAGTTTCTCGGCAAAGGTGTGGTTTTGCCGCGAGCGGAAGCGGGTATAGAGCGCTGCCGACAGCACTTCTGCTGGCACGGCCTCTTCGATCGCCGCCATCAGGGTCCAGCGCCCTTCGCCGGAATCGTCTACAACGCCTTCAAAACCATCAAGATTATTATCGGCAGCGAGCGCACTCGCCGTCAGGTCGAGCAGCCAGGAACTGATAACGCTGCCGCGCCGCCAGACTTCAGCGATATCCGGCAGATTGAGATCGAAGCGGCTGTCCTCAGGCAAATCCTGTTTGTTGGCGTTCTTGAGAATATCGAACCCCTCGGCGTAGGCCTGCATCAGGCCGTACTCGATGCCATTGTGGATCATCTTGACGAAATGGCCGGCGCCGTTCGGCCCGGCATGAATGTAGCCGCGCTCGGCGCGCGGATCGCGCCCGTCGCGCTTTGGCGTGCGCGGCACGCTGCCAAGCCCCGGAGCCAACGCCGAGAAAATCGGATCGAGGCGGTCGACGATCTCCTTGTCGCCGCCGATCATCATGCAATAGCCGCGCTCAAGACCCCAGACGCCGCCGCTGGTGCCAACATCGACGTGATGGATATTGCGCTCCTTCAGCATCTTGGCGCGGCGGATGTCGTCGCGCCAAAAAGTGTTGCCGCCATCGAGCACGATGTCGCCGGCCGACATAAGCTTGCCGAGTTGCGTGATGGTATCGTCCGTGATCTTGCCGGCCGGCAGCATCACCCAAACGGCGCGCGGCGGGCGCAACTGCTGCACCAGCTTCTCCAGGCCGTCAGCGCCGGAGGCACCGTCGCGTTTGAGTTCAGCAATCGCTTTTGGATCGCGATCGTAAACCACGGCCTCGTGGCCGTTTTGAATAAGCCGACGGGTAATATTGCCGCCCATGCGGCCGAGACCGATCATGCCGATCTGCATGGCAAACTCCGTTCACGACAATGCACGCTGTACCGCGGCCTCCAATTCAGCGAGGCCTGCTTTCAAATCACCTTTGATGTGCGCGCGCAGCGCACGGCGGCCGCGTTCGGCCAGCACATCGAAATCACCGCGCGCCTGAGCCGCTTTGACCACGCCGAAACTGGCGCGATGCGCCGGGATCGGCAGATCCGCAGCATCGTCGGACGTAATCTGCAGGAACACGCCGCTATTTGGGCCGCCTTTGTAAGCCTGCCCGGTTGAATGGAGAAAGCGCGGACCGAATTCGAAGCAGGTCGCGATATGGCGTTTCTCGCGCACCGCAAGCCGCAACTTCTGCAACGGCGCGGCATTGGCCTCATCGCGCTCGACATAGGCCAGCGCGGCAAAGTAATCGCCGGCCTTGATGCGGCCGAGATGAGCTTTGAGCCAGCTTTCGAGCGAGGAAGCCGCGCCGGCGTCGCGGAGCGCCTTGGCGTTAGTCTCATCTGTGTAAAGCTCGATGGATTTTCCCGAAAGCACGGGGGCTTCCGGTGGCAGCTTGCCGGTCTTCTCAAAGGACGCTGTCAGCTCGCGCGTTTTGATCTTGCTGGCTTCGACGTCAGGCTGGTCAAACGGATTGATGCCTATCACAGCACCGGCGACGGCCGTCGCAATCTCGAACCGGAAAAACTCCTGGCCGAGATGGTCTTGCGATTGTTGGACGATACGCACGACGGGATGCCCGGCGGCTTCCAGCGCCTTGAGCTTGCTGTCATGCGCCGCATCCGCCTTACCTTCCAGCGCAAGATGGATGAAGAAGCGATCGGCCCCGGAGAGGGCGGGCGGCGCCAATGGTTCACCGTCGATCGGGACCAGGCCCTTGCCGATCTTTCCGGTGGATTCGGCAAAAAGCTGTTCCGCCCAGGCACCGAAGCTTTCGAGACCGGGCGAGGCAACGATGGTGACCTTGTCGCGACCGTTCCGCGCCGCTACGCCGAGCGCCAAGCCCAGCATCACGCCGGGGTTCTCCGCAGGCGGCACATCGGGCCCGCAGGAATGCATCATCATCTTCGTCAGCTTTTCGAGCCGCGAAATATCGATACCCGCGATGGCGGCCGGCACGAGGCCGAATGGCGACAGCACCGAATACCGGCCGCCAATGCTGGGCACGCCAAAGAATGTCTTGCGGAAATTTTGCTCCTTGGCGGTTTTCTCCAGCGACGAGCCTGGATCGGTGATGGCGATGAAATGCCTGCCCGCCTTGTCCGCGCCGACCGTGTCGCTGACGCGCTTGAAGAAATAATCCTTGAAAGCGTTTGGCTCAGTGGTCGAGCCCGATTTGCTCGAAACAATAAACAAGGTCTTGGCGAGAT
Source organism: uncultured Alphaproteobacteria bacterium (assembly GCA_963807565.1). Taxonomy (GTDB): domain Bacteria; phylum Pseudomonadota; class Alphaproteobacteria; order Rhizobiales; family Xanthobacteraceae; genus BOG-931. Next base: position 103,155 of record CAWECH010000028.1, read on the forward strand.
CGATTGAGGAGTCGATCGTCTTGACCTGCGCCGGCACGGTGGAATCGAGAATCTGCAAGCGCGGAAAACCGGCCTTGCGGCCAAAGACCAGCGCGAGCACTTCCGGCCCAAGACTGGAACCGCCCATACCGAGAAGTACCGCGTCAGTAAAACCCTGGTCCTTTATCTCTTCGGCAAAGTCCTGACAGCTCTTGATCTGATCAGCGCTCGGCGTTTCAAGCCAGCCAAGCCATTGGTCTTCATCCGCGCCGGTCCAGAGCGATTTGTCCCTTTGCCAGAGCTTGCGGATGTTGCCGTGCGAGCGCCATTCATCGGCAGCAGTATCGACGTCCTTGCTCAACGCTTCGCCGAGCGCGAGTGCTTGCGTATCGAGTTGATCGCCGAGAAATCTTGGTGCGCTTCTGCGCAACGACGCCGAGCAGCTTATCTGCCGCATCGGCAAACAGCTTGACGCCTTCCTCGACCAGTTTATCGGTGACAGCATCAAGGGATATGCCGGAGCGGCCAAGATCGCCAAGCACGCGTTGCGCGTCCGCAACGTTCTTTTCGATCGTATCCTGTGGCGTGCCGTGATCGCGAAACGCATCCATGGTTGCCGTCGGCATGGTGTTGACGGTATCGGGACCGATCAGTTCATCCACATAAAGAACGTCGCTGTAGGCCTTGTTCTTGGTGCCGGTCGAAGCCCACAGCAATCGCTGCGGCCGCGCGCCCCTTCCCGCCAGCGATTTCCAGCGTTCCCCGCCGAACAGGCGCTTGTAACGCTGATAGGCGAGCTTGGCATTGGCGACCGCGACCTTGCCTTTAAGCTGCGTCAACCGCGCCTTCTCGTCCGGATCGTTGGCCTCGGCGATCTTTTCATCGAGCAGCTTGTCGACCGCGGTGTCGATGCGGCTGACAAAGAAACTTGCCACGCTCGCTATCTTTGAAACGTCGCCGTTTTTCGTCGCCAGCGCTTCGAGGCCGGACACGTAAGCCTCCACCACCTGCTCATAGACCGCCTGCGCAAACAGCAGCGTGATGTTGACGTTGATACCACCGGCAATCAGGTCGCGGATCGCAGGCAGACCTTCCTGCGTCGCCGGCACCTTGATCATCACGTTCTTGCGATCGACCTCGTGCCAGAGACGCTTCGCCTCCTCGAGGGTGCCTTCGGTGTCCCTGGCAAGATACGGCGACACCTCGATGCTGACGTAACCGTCGGCGCCGTGCGTGGCATCGTAAACCGGACGCAGCACGTCGGTGGCGCGCTTGATGTCCTCGATCGCCAGTTGCTCGAAAATCTCGCCAACGCCGAGATCCTGCGCGTTGAGCATCCGCTCGATGGCGTCGTCGTATTCATCGGAATGGCCGATCGCCTGCTCGAAGATCGAGGGATTCGATGTCACCCCGCGCAGGCCGTCGTCATCGACGAGCTTCTTCAGCCCGCCCTTGGCGATGAAGCCGCGGGACAGAAAATCCAGCCAAACCGCCTGACCGTGCTCCGGAAGTGATTTCAACCGATCCATTGTCGAAAATCCCTTGCGGTCCGCAACTCGGCGGCGTCGTCAAGCATACGTGGTTCTATTTCGAGCGTGATCTTTTCGGAAAACTGTCCACTTTTGCGGATCATGCTCGAAATGCCCAATTAATGCACCTCTCGGTGCCGGCATGCGAGATGCCCTGAAAGCCAAACGGCGGAAGGGCCGAGCGGGTTCCCGTGAACGACTCTAGGCTGCGCTCGTGCGCGCTTTGGCCGCCTGAATGGCCTGCCAGACTTTATGGGGCGTTACCGGCATCGTCATCTCGGTCACGCCAAATTCGCTCAAGGCGTCAAGAATCGCGCTCATCATGACCGCGGGTGCAGCCGTCGTGCCACCCTCGCCGCCGGCCTTGATGCCAAGCGGATTGGTGGGCGACAGCACTTCGGCAATTTCAGTGCGGAATTCCGGAAAATAGTCCGCCCGGGGCATCCCGTAATCCATGAACGAACCAGTCAGCGGCTGGCCGGAGTCCGGCTCGTTGTAGAATTGCTCCCACATCGCCTGGCCAACACCCTGGGCAATCGCCCCGTGGGTCTGGCCGTCAACGATCAGCGGATTGATGCAACGGCCGACATCGTCAATGCAGGCATAACGGGTGATGTCGATTGCGCCGGTATCAGGATCGATCTCGACCTCACAGATAGCAGTGCCGTTCGGAAACACCGGCTCGTGCATTTCGTTGTCGGTGACGACGCCATGCCATCCTTCAGCGCGCCGGGCAGTTCATGCTTCGCTGCTTCGCTGGCGAGTTCAAGGAAATCGAAATTGAGGTTGGTGTCGCGCGAGCTGAAGCGGCCGTCCTCAAACACCACGGTTTCGGGCGCGACACCCATGACGATGGCCGCGATCTGCCTGGCTTTCGCGATAAGATCCGCGGCGGCCTTGGAGAACACAGTCGCAGCATGGCGCATCGAGCGGCCGGAATGCGACCCGCCGCCAACCTTCACGATGGCGGTATCGCCGTAAATGATTTTGACCTTTTCATCGGGGACGTGGAGCAGATCGGCGACCACCTGCGCGAAGCTGGTCTCGTGGCCCTGCCCGTTCGACTGCGTGCCGATCACAGCATCGACAATGCCGTCCGGACGCACCTTGATCTGCGCCTGCTCCTTCGCCGCCCCGATGGATGACTCGACATAATTCGCAAGGCCGAGCCCGAGCAGCTTGCCGCGGCGCTTTGCATCCCGGCGTCGCGCCGCGAAAGCCTTTCCAGTCGGCGATGGACATCGCCCAGTCCATATTTTCTTCGTAGTGGCCGCTGTCGTAGAGCATGCCGACCGAATTGCGATACGGAAACGCCTTGGGTGAAATCAAATTCTTCCGGCGCAGCGCGATCCGGTCGACGCCAAGCTGCCGCGCAGCCTCATCAACAAGCTGCTCGACAGCGAACGTCACTTCCGGACGGCCCGAGCTGCGGTAGGCATTGGTCGGCATGGTGTTGGTGAAAACACCGATCGAGCGCAACGCCGTTGCCGGAATGCGATACGAGCCGGGAATAAGTCCCGAGCCCTTGCTGAGAGGCGACAGCGACACGCACCGGCAACCGACATTGCTGATGTTGGTGGCGCGCATGCCGATGAAGCGATGTTTCTCGTCGAGCGCAAGCTCGACCGACGTCACCAGGTCGCGGCCCTGATAGTCGCTGAGGAAAGCTTCCGATCGTGTCGCGGTAAATTTCACCGGACGTCCGAGCCGCTTCGCCGCCCACAGCACCAGACCGAATTCGACATAGGTGCGATTGCGCGTGCCGAAATTGCCGCCGACATCGGCGGAGATCACGCGCAGCCTGCTCCGGCGGCACCCCGACGACCTTGATCAGCTCGTTCTGTTGCCGAACGGCGCCGCCGGAGCCGGCATAGAGAATGTAGCTGTCGGTCTCCGGATAGTATTGTGCGACCGCAGAACGCGGCTCCATCGGCACGCCGGTCACCCGACCAATGACGAATTTCTTTTTGATGACGTGCGCTGCGTCAGCGAACGCGCGATCGGTCGCTTCCTTGTCGCCGAAAAAAGTTTCGACGATCATGTTATCGGGCACTTCGTCCCATATGCGTCGGCGCTCCCGATTGCAGCGCGTCTTCCGAATGCAGCACGAACGGCAGTTCGTCGTACTGCACATCGACCGCTTCGGCGGCATCCATCGCCTGGAGTTTTGGTCTCAGCGACCACCATGACGACGGCCTCGCCGACATGACGGACTTTGTCCGCCGGCAGCAACATATGCGGCCCGGCAAAAACCTGGCCTGCCGCCGGGGGCAGTCAGCTTCTGGTCGAACTTGGTCTTTGGCACCGGATCGTGCGGAATCGGCCCGATCTTGTCGGCGGCGCAATCCGCGCCGGTCAGCACCCCGACCACTCCCGGCATCGCTTTCGCGCGTTCCGTATCGATTGAAACGATACGCGCATGCGGATGGGGCGAACGCACGACGACGGCATAAGCCTGGCCTTCGATATTAAAATCGTCGGTGAATTGGCCCTTGCCCGGTGATCAGGCGCTGATCTTCCTTGCGCGGGATGGGCTTGCCGATGAAGCGGTAGCCGGTGTCGTCCAGTCTTGCCTTCTCGTCCATCGGTCCTCGGCAGCTCAGTATTTGGCAATCTAGTAATCCTCCGGCAAGGCCGAGGGAAGGCTTTGGTTGTCCGGCGCCCAATGCGCGGAACGGATGGCTTCGCCACAGCCGCCCGGCTGTGCCGATTTTCTTATTTTAGGGACGATATTGGCAGCCCGGAGAAAGCCATGCTGGAATACGCACAGATGCTGCCGATGGGAGAATACTATGGCAAACGAGGCCGGGACATCACGACGTCAATTTGTTGCCGCTTTGGGCGCAGGCGTAGCCGCCGGCTCGATCACTGGCGCGACCGAGAGTTCCGCAGAAGATTCAGCACCACTGCAGATCGTCGATTTTCACAATCACTATATGGGGCCGTCATGGACACTGACCGGCCTCGACAATGTTCCGCCGGCCGCGCGTCCGTACTGGGAAAAGACCTACGCGAACCTGCAAAGCAGGGATGCTCTCGTCGGCTCCGTCGAGGCGGCGGGTATCAGCGCGCGCGTCATCAATACGCCGACCGCCTTCATCGAAGACGCCGACGGCAATATCCCGGCTGGCGCCGAGCAGCGCATCAACGACGCGATGGCCGAACTGGTCGCCAAATTTCCCGGCAAGCTTTACGGGCTTGCCACCGTCAATGCGTTTACCGGTGACGCGGCCGCGCAAGAATTGACGCGCGCCATTCGCGAACTCGGTCTGCGCGGCGTGTTCCTGGAAAGCGCGAGGGGTGACCTGATCCTCGGCGCCAAGGAGACGCGCCCAACGCTTGCGGCGGCGGCGGCGCTCGGCGTGCCAGTGTTCGTGCATCCGATGACCGATCCGCAACTCAACAAGCGCTTCGCGGTCAGCGGCCCGCTCGGGGTTCGTCTGGCGCGCGGAACGGTCAACAGCGCGGCGCTGATCAACATGCTCGAAGGCGGCACATTCGACGAGAATCCGAAGCTCAAGCTGGTCGTCACCACGCTGGCCTTCGGCGGCATGATGCTGGCTGGCGGATTTGGCGATGGCCAGCACATCCGTAGCGACGCGCCGGAACTCACGCGCCGTAATGTCTACATCGACACCATGGGCCTCAATCCGATCGAAGTGCGCGCCGCGGTGGACATGCTCGGCGCCGATCACGTCGTGGTCGGCACCGACTGGCCGATCGCCGTCGAGAAGTCGGTGCCCGAGCGGCTACAGAAAGCGTTTACGCACGCCGGACTGGATGCGGCGCAGCGGCAAATGATTGCGAGCGGCAATGTGCTAAAGCTGCTCGGTGTCGCCTGACGGCTGGCGCTCTCACTGCTGCGGAATGACTGGCAGCAGCAGATAAGGCTGTCGGCCTGGCGGCGAAATGCAGCGCGTTGCGCCGGGCAAATACCGCATCGGGCCGGTCGTCATGATCGATATGCAAAAACGGGCCAACGCCTTTCATCGGATAGGGCGCATTCGGCAGGGCTAAATCCGTGCCATCGACTTCGTAATCGCGGCCGCGGATATTAAGCGCGAGCTGGTAGCCCGGCGGCACCACGATCGACGTCGGCCAGATTTCGACATCGAGTTCGACCGGCTCGCCCGGTTTCAGCGGCCATTCTTCGTCATGGGTGTGCCACGGCCGGTAAGGTAACGACTTTGCCGGATCGAGCTTGCGATGTGACGCACGCAGCCAGCCAAGCCCGACCGGAACGCGCGCATCGTTGGAGCCGATGAAGGTGATTTCCTCGCCATGCGGATCGTAGAGGCGCAACGCCAAAAACAGATCGGCATCGGTAGTGTCCGACGATACCCAGAGCTTGGCGGCAACGGGACCGGTGACTTCGAAGCTTTGCGTGCTGACCGGCGTGAGAAACGTCAGGCCATTACCCATCGTTTCATAGTCGAGCGTCGTCTCGACGTCGGGTGGTTCCGGCGTCAGCGCCATCCCCTCCGGCCGCAGATAATATTTCGTCCATTGCGTTCGCTTCAGCGGCCATTCGTTCTCGGCGCGCAGCACAAATTTTTCGTGGGGATGCCGGACGTTCAGCGATACCGGCGGCTGCTTGTCCCAGCCGGTATCCTCGCCTTTGAGAAAATGGCCGAAGAAACGGCGCTGCAAAGCGTCGCCGTAATTGCTGTAAAAATGCGTGAAGTGGGTGTCGCCATGCACCTCGAGCCACTTCTGCTTCGAGCCGGCGCGCAGATAACCTTCGAAATTGCCGCGGGTATGCAGGCCCATGCCGCCCCAATTGCCGGCGGAAAGCAGCGGCGCCTCGATCGCGGCAAAATCCGCCGTGCGCGAGGCATGATAGTCGTCGAGCAATTTCCGCCGCTTGGCTTCGCTGGGCGAGTCATGCTGCAAATTTTTCAACTCGGGTTCGGACAAGGTTTCCGGGCCGGCAACCCATTCGCCGGTGACCACGCTCTTCGCACCGCGTTCACCGACGCCATGCTGCACATTGGCGACCTGCCGCGGATACCAGCTTGCGTAGAAATCGCTGAGGATGCCGCCGTGGCGGCACAACTCGCGGTAATAGTCGGACGAACCTTCCCAGATACACAGCGCCGCCAGGTGCGGCGGCTTCAACGCGCCGACAGTCCACTGGTTCATCGCATAATAGGAGATGCCGTTGATGCCGACCTTGCCATTGCTCCATGGCTGGACACCGGCCCATTCGATGCAATGGTAGAGGTCGAGCGTTTCGCGCGGCGACCATACGTCGATGACGCCGGGTGAACGCCCCGCCCCGCGCGAGTCGACGCGCACGCATACATAATGATCCGGCACCCACTTCTCCGGATCGACCAGTTCCCAGTTCTGATACTTGTTAGCTCGAGCCTTCGAGCACTTCCGGCGCGGCTTCCGTCAACCGCGCCCAGTTGCCTTTGTAGCCCTCCTGAAAGGCCAGACCTTTTGCGTAAGGACCGTAGCTCAGGATCACCGGAAATTTGCCTTCGCCGACGGGGCGAAAAATATCGGCGCGCAACACCAAACCGTCGTCCATTTCGATCGGCGCGTCCCAATCGATCTGCATTCCGTCGCGAATTTCCGATTTCATGGCGTTCATCCCTTGTAACGCGCTTTCGCCTTCACATTTTCTTGCCACGAATTGTGTTAGGCTCATCATAGAAGAAGATCAGAGGATTATACATGAGCGAAAGCGCCATCGAATTTGTCGAAACCTGGCTCGAGGAAAAACTCGAGGACATGAACGAGATTCCGACCGATATCGATGCAGCAGCCAAAACGCTCGCGGCGCAATGCATCGCGGACGCCCAAAACAACGGATTAACTCAAGCCGACATCAGCGACGCTTTCGATGATCTTGCCGCATTTATCGCCGCCGAGATTGAGGAAGCTTTCGACAGGAACGACCGTGACGACGATGACGACGACGGCCTGAGCCTCGTCGACGAAGATGATGCGCGCATCGTCAATGAAGAAGAGGACGACAAGAAGGCGTAGCGCTACGCTACTTTTCTGGCGGTAAAATCCTGCTGACACCGGCGCACACGCCGCTCATCGACCTCGACGCCAAGACCGGGACGATCAAGCACGGCGAGATGACCACCCTCGACGCGGAGCGGATCGGTCACGATATCCTCCGCCAGACCGGGGCTGGTGATGGTCAGCCCCCAAACCAGTGACGGCACGGTGGCGGCCAAATGCATGGCCGCGGCCGAAGCGACACTGGTTTCGCCGGTCTTGCAGGAAATGTTGAGCTTCATCCCGAGCCGGTCGCACAGCTTGCCTGCCGCGAGCACCGCCTGCACACCGCCGAGCTTGATGGTCTTCAGGCTGACGCCGCGGGCCGCTTTGCGGTCATGATGACGCTCGATGTCATCCAGGGAATGAATTCCCTCATCGGCGCCGATAAGCACGGAACTTGCGGCGGCGACCTGCGCCATGCCGGCGAGATCGTGGGCGGGCACCGGTTGCTCGAAAAAAGCCAGTCCGCAATCGCCGACGGCGCGGACGTAACGAACGCCCTGTTCGGCGTTCCAGCCCTGATTGGCGTCGGCTGAAATCAGGCAGTCCTTGTCGAGAACGGCACAAACATCCCTGGTGCGCGCAGCGTCGGCTTCAGGCGCGCCAACACCGACCTTGACCTTGTAAATGGCAAAGCCGGCCTTGCGGCGATCCGCGGCCTCACGCAAATCGGAAGCCGCGTCATCCGATCCGATGATCGTCAGCAACGGGATGCGTTCGCGGCGCTTGCCGCCGAGCATGACATGCAGCGGCTGTCCGGTGGCGCGGCCGACAAGATCGTGAAGCGCGATCTCGATAGCGGCCTTGGCGCCGGTATTGCCGTACATCTGCGCGTCCATCGCCGCCGATACACCGGAGAAATCGCTGGCATCGCGATCGAGCAATTGCGGCGCCATGTGAATCACCGCCGTCATCATGCTGGCGACGGTCTCGCCGGTCATGGTCGGCGCCGCCGCCGCCTCACCCCAGCCGACGACGCCGTTATCGGATTCAACACGAACCAGAACATTGTCGGCGCGCGACACGGTTTCGCCGGCCATCTTCACCGGCTTCTTCATCGGCAGGCTAATGGCGATAGGCTCTATGGATTTGATGCGCACGATGATCCCCAGTCGCGGTGAGCGATAGTACCGGGGCAAGGCATTTGGCTACAAGCAGGCCTGGTAGGGCCGGTCTTACTCGGCCGCGATGCGATAGGCCTCGCCCGTGTCCTGCTGATCAGACGCAGCATTGGAGAAGGGCTTCGTCGTCGAGCAGATATAGTAGGAGCTGAACATGCTCTCGCTCATCTCGACCTTGTCGGCGACTTCGGCAAGAACTTCCCAAGGATGAATGAGCGGATTGCCGAGCATCGTGCGCTTCATCAGCCAGATGCTGAACGGCAGGATGATCTTGCTGCTCCATCCCGGGGGCACCTTGGCGTCCATGATGACCAGACGGCCACCGGGGCGAAGCTGATTCCAGACATGACGCAGCACTGCGCGATGGTGCGGCATCACGTTGAAGGACAGGCTGAACAAAACCGCGTCGAGCGGTTCCGGCGCCGTATAGCTGGCAACGTCGCATTCGGTCAGTTGGACGTTTTGCCAGCCTTGGCTGTCACCCAGATCTTGCGCCTTGCGCAACATGCCGCGCGAAATATCGACACCGTAGATACGGCCTTCTGGGCCGACCGCATCTTGCAGATGGGGGAAATTAAGTCCGGTTCCACAGCCGATTTCGAGCACGGCATCGCCCCGGCTCAGGCCAAGTTGCTTCGCAGCATTTTTACGAAGGTTCCAAGGCACGAAAAACAGCTTATCGAAGAACGGTATGAGGTGAGCAATACGATCATACCTATTGCTGACCGTACTCCGGTCGCAATCCACCCATTGATACGTCACTACTCGCCCCCGAACCCATTCCCAACGCGCGAATTTACGCGGATGTTATACTATTGATCGCGTTCAATCCCGGGAGCAGATGTCATAACGCCGCATCGCAAACTGATCAACACAGTTAATGGGCGGATCGTTGAAACTTGAGTGCATTGCACTAAAGTCGCGCCGCCATTATGCAGGCGCTTCCCTGCAGAGTCCTTCCGGAAGCCGACGTTTTGCAATTTGGAGTTTTGGGAATGCGGGCAATTCTGCTTGTAGTCGTAGCACTCGTATCGCTGATCGCCACCGGTCACGGTCTTTACGCCGACCCCTCGCCGCTTGGGCTCTGGCAGGCCGTCGACGATGACACCAAGCAGCCGACCGGCTGGTTCCTGATCCGGCAACAGAATGGCGTTTACGCCGGCATTATCGCCAAGATGTTTCTCAAGCCTGGCGAAGATCCCAATGCGGTCTGCGATCAGTGCAAGGACGATCGCAAAGACCATCCATGGCTGGGCCTTGAGCTCATTCGCGGCATGCAGCAGGAAAAACCCGATAAATATGCCGGTGGAACCATCCTCGATCCGCGCGATGGCAAGATTTACAAGGCGACCATGACGGTTTCGCCGGACGGTCAGACGCTGATCGTCCGCGGCTATCTCGGCGTCGAATTATTGGGGCGCAATCAGTATTGGCAGCGCTTGCCGGATACGGCGATGTCCCAGCTTGATCCGTCGGTCAATCCAAACCCGCCGGCTCCGGCGCCGGCCCCGGGAAAGAAGCCTGCGGCGCCGAACACGATGGCCCCAAACATGATGATGGCGCCAAAGAAGCCCTAGGGCTTCGGAAGTTCGGCTTCAGTTTCCCGCGGCTTGCCCATCAGGATCGGCTGGAACAGCGCGGCAGCCGCCATCGTGGTGATGAGCGAAATCGCCAGCAGCTTGCCCATGCTCGACGTACCCGGGTGGCTGGAGAACCACAGGCTGCCGAACGCCGTTGCGGTCGTGAGCGCGCTGAACGTCACCGCGCGCGTCAGCACCGATTGCAGCAGGTTGGTCTGCCCTTCGCGCCAGGCCATGATGTAGTAAATCTTGAACGCGACACCGACACCAAGCAGCAGCGGCAGCGCGATGATGTTGGCGAAGTTCAGCGGCAACCCGATAAGGACGCAGACCTCCATCGTCACGATGCCCGCCACCAGTAGCGGGATCAGCGTCAGCAGCACGTCGCTGATCCGGCCCAGCGTAATAAAGAGAATGATGGTGATCGAAATCAGCGCACAGGCGCCGGCGATGAGGAAGGCCGTGACGACGGTGCGGCGCGCCTCAAGAATGGAGATCGGTCCCTCGGTCGCATCGGGTGCGACCGCCTGAACGGCGTGGGCAAACTTGCGCAGCACGTCATTATTGTTGGAGTCGCCTTTCGGCGCCACATCGACGCGGGCCAGGCCGTCGGGCGTGACCCAATCCCGCGTAATATCCTTCGGCAGATTTTCACGCGTGATCTTCTGCGCCTTGAGCAGATCGCGCAGGTCATCGAGGATCACTTTCAGTGGTTGCACGAAAACAACGTCGGCACGTTGCCGCGTTGCCGGATCGGCTTTGGCGAGCGCTGCCATCGCAGCCGCGAGACGTTTCGCCGCCACCGCGCCGGTACCGGTGCCGTTTCCGGCAAGCCTGTTCAGCGCGTCGACCGTCGAATTGATCATGCTGACGGTCTGCTCATCCGATGTCGGCGATGCCGGCGTCTTCGGATTGAGCGCGCTATCGAGCGTCTTGGCGGCGTTTTGGATTAGCGCGAGCTTTTCGTCCTGGTGATCCGGGATGAAGGTCGACAGCGTCGCGACGCGCGCGACTTCCGGCAACGCACGCAGCTTCGCGGCCAGTTGATCGGCCTTTTCCAGTGACGGCTCCAGCACCGCGATATCGTTGGCGCCGCTTTCCGGATCGCTCTTGAGCTCCAGATATGTCGATACCGATTCAGCCTTGGGGCTGCGCAAATTCATCGGATTGAAATCGAACTGCAGCCAGTACAGCAGCGGCAATCCGCCGATCACCACGAGAATAGTCGTGATCAGGATCGGCATCCGGTGCCGCTCCAGAAAATGATCGACTGGCGCCATGTAGGAATAACCGAGATGCGCAGGCTCCATCGGCGGCTTGAGGATGCTCAACAAGGCCGGGAGCAGGGTGACGCTGGTCAGGAACGCGATCAGCATGCCGACGCCGGCAATCTCGCCGAGTTCGGACACACCCCGGTAATCGGTCGGCATGAACGACAGGAAGCCGGCGGCGGTCGCGAGACCGGCGAGCGTCAGCGGCGCGCCGGCGCGGCGTCCGGTTTCCAGCAACGCTTCACGAAGATTGTTGTTGGCGTAACGCTCGGCGCGATAGCGGACACTGAACTGAATTCCGAAATCAACACCAAGGCCGACGAACAAGACGGCAAAATACACCGATATCAGATTGAGCGTGCCGACCATCAACATCCCGGCCGCAGCCGTGACTGCAAGCCCGACGACAAGACAGACAAAGACCGCGAAGATGATCCGCCACCAGCGCAACGCCATCCACAAGATGAACAGCACTATGGCAATCGTCACCGTGGCGTTGAGCCCGGCGTTCTCCTTGATGGTGCCGAACTCTTCGTCAGACATCGGCACCGGACCGGTCAGCCGAATGCGCGCCTGATATTTGGACGAGAAGTTTGCGTCTGCCGCGGCCTTGCGGATGGCGTCAGTGGCTTTGATTCCCGGCTCAAGCTCGGAATAGTCGAGCACGCCCTGGACGTTCAGAAAACGCATCAGGTCGCCTTTGACCGAAGGCTTGCCTGAGACCATGTCGCGCCAGGAAAAACTCGCCGGCTGATTGGCATTGATCTTCTCGATGGCATCGGCGCCAAGCGTCATCGGCCAGGTCATGTTGTCGAGCGTGATCTGGCCGCCCTGCACACCGAGCAAACCGAACTGCAACGCTTGCACTACGCCGCGCAGACTAGGATCGGTCGCCAGCACCTGAATGAGACGCTGGGCTTTGGTCAGATTCGCCAGTTGCGGCCCAAGCTCATCTGTCGATTCGAACAGGAAGCCGTTCTGATCAAAGAACGGTCCGCCCTTTGGCTGCTCGACCGAGCGGAACAGATCTTTTTGCTGTGACAGCCGCTGCGCCAGATCGTTGGTGGCCTCTTCGACCAGTTCCGGGGTCGGCGCATCAATGACCGCAGCGATCAACTCGTATTGCGGGAACGCCTTCTCGAAAGCCATTTCGCGCTGCCGCCACGGAATGCTGGTCGAGATGAGCTGATTGATGTCGGTCGTCATGGAAAAATGCGTCGCCGCATACCAGGACGATGCCGCCGTGAGCAGCACGGCGATGCCGACAACAGGCCAGGCAAATCGCGCGCAAATTTCAATCGCGCGGACAACGGCAGCAGTGATGCTCTTCATGGGGCCTGCGGAATGAGACGGTCAAAAGGATCGGAATGGTCAGCTTTAACTAACGTTTGAGTGGTCAAGAGCAAGGCAAAACAGAGGCACGATGTTCCGCTCTTTCGAACTACTCCAGAAACCGGCGTCAAATCGACGCCTAGATGCCCCGAAACGCGACAAAAGTGAAATCACGGATAATTTCCCGGGATGAATCGCCTCAAATTCAGGCGTTTTGGCGGGCAATCGGCAGTAGAAAACACGCCGATACTGGACAAAGAGGGCATTTCCGCTCAAAGGTTCCTGTAAATAGTGTCCTCGATTGGTCGGCTCCCCGGTGACGTCATGGACCGGGGTTGATTGTCACGCAATCCTGCCGAAATAACCGGGACCACCATCACGCTGGCGGTAGCCGGGCGCTGTTGCGGCGCAAAGCCGCAGAACGTCCCTCCGCCCGAGAGGTCGATTGAAGATGAGAGTGATACTCGCCCAGCCTCGTGGTTTCTGCGCCGGTGTCGTGCGCGCCATCGAGATCGTTGAACGCGCGCTGCAGAAATATGGACCGCCGGTCTACGTCCGCCACGAGATCGTGCACAACAAGCACGTGGTCGAGAGCCTCAAGGCGAAGGGCGCCCGCTTTGTCGAAGAGCTTACCGAAGTCCCGCCGAATGCGGTGACCATTTTCTCGGCGCACGGTGTCGCCAAGAGCATCGAGGAGGAAGCCGCTTCACGGCAGCTTCCGGTTCTCAACGCCACCTGCCCGCTCGTCACCAAAGTGCACAACCAGGGCAAGCGCTACGTCGGCCAGGGCCGTCAGGCTTATTCTGATCGGTCACGCCGGGCATCCGGAAGTCGAAGGAACAATGGGCCAGATCGCCGAGCCGGTAACGCTGGTGCAGACCGAGAGCGACGTCGCTTCGCTCAACATCCCGTCCGATACCCCGGTCGCCTATGTCACGCAGACCACGCTCAGCGTCGACGACACACGCGGCATCATCGCGGCTCTGCATGCCCGCTTTACCGACATCGTCGGGCCGGAAACGCGCGATATCTGTTATGCGACGCAGAACCGACAGACCGCGGTGCGCGAACTCAGTAAGCTTGTCGACGTTATCCTGGTGGTCGGAGCAAAGAACAGCTCCAATTCCAACCGGTTGCGCGAAATCGGCGAGGAAGAAGGCCGCCCGAGCTATCTGATTGCCGATGGCAGCGAAGTGGATGCGGAATGGTTCAAGAGGCGCCAAGACCGTCGGCATCACCGCCGGCGCATCGGCCCCGGAAGTGCTGGTGGAAGACGTGATCGATGCGTTGCGCCGGCTTGGCCCGGTGGAGGTCAGCGAATTGACCGGACGCCAGGAAACCATCGAATTCCGCTTGCCGGCGGAATTGACCGACGGCACGGCGGCAGGCCGCCGCGCCACGGCTACGGCACGAGTTTAACCGCCGAACGCCTGCGATAGACGGAAACGAAAAAAGGATTGTGGTTGTGACTGTATCTCTACGCCAGATGACGGCTGTCGGTTCGTACATCATGAAGCAGCGCCTGACCGGGCGTAAGCGCTATCCGCTGGTGCTGATGCTCGAGCCGCTGTTCCGTTGCAACCTCGCCTGCGTCGGCTGCGGCAAGATCGATTACCCGGACGCGATCCTCAACAAGCGCCTCTCGGTGCAGGAATGCCTCGACGCCGTCGATGAGTGCGGCGCGCCGATGGTGGCGATCCCGGGCGGCGAGCCGCTGATCCACAAAGAGATCGGCGAGATCGTCAAAGGCATCGTCGCCCGCAAGAAATTCGTCTCGCTCTGCACCAATGCGCTGCTTCTGGAAAAGAAGCTGCATCTGTTCGAGCCGTCGCCCTATCTGTTCTTCTCGGTCCACCTCGACGGCATCAAAAAGCACCACGACAAGTCGGTGTGCATGGACGGCGGCTTCGAGCGCGCCATCGACGGGATCAAGGCCGCCAAGGCCAAGGGCTTCTCGGTCAACGTCAACTGCACGGTGTTCGACGGACACCCGGCTGAAGACATCGCGGAATTCCTCGATCTCACCGCCGAGCTCGGCGTCGGCGTCTCGATCTCTCCCGGCTATGCCTATGAGCGCGCCCCGGACCAGGAGCACTTCCTGTCGCGGCGCAAGACCAAGGAGCTGTTCCGCAAGGTCTTCGCGCTCGGCAAGGGCAAGAAGTGGAATCTGACGCACTCCGGCATGTTCCTCGACTTCCTCGCCGGCAATCAGGAATTCCACTGCACGCCGTGGGGCATGCCGACGCGCAACATCTTCGGCTGGCAGAAGCCGTGCTACCTGCTCGGCGAAGGCTACGCCAAGACCTTCACCGAACTGATGGAAACCACCGACTGGGACGCTTACGGCACCGGCAAGTATGAGAAGTGCGCGAACTGCATGGCGCATTGCGGCTACGAGCCGACCGCGGCCGACGCGATGATGAAGCATCCGCTGAGCGCGGCGATGATCGGCCTGTTCGGCGTTAAGACCGACGGACCGATGGCGCCGGAAATCGACATGTCGCAGCAGCGGCCGGCGCAATACATCTTCGACGGCCAGGTGCAGCAGAGGCTTTCGGAAATCCGCACCAACGAGGCGCGCGAAAAGGAGGCCAAGGCAGCGGCAAAGGCGGGGAAGCCGCCTGCTGGCCCGGTCACGCCGATGGAAGCTGCAGAATAATTCATTCATGCAGAACAACAAAAACCCCGGACACAGGTCCGGGGTTTTTTATTGCCGATGTCCGGTCAACGAAGCGCAACGCCTTTGGACTCGCGGGTGTTCAGGTCGTCACGCGGTCGACGAAAATGGTGGCCGCTCGCACATCTTGAAAATAAAATCCTTCATCAGCGCCATCGCACGTTTGGCGGAATTCGAACCGAAGTCCTTGGTAACGAAAGTGTGCGGCTCGTTCGCGAAATAGTGGACGTCGATTGCGCCGCCAGCATCCCGATAAGTTTTTGCGAAAGTGTCTTGCATGCCATCAGGCAGATTGTCGTCGTGGGTGCCTTGCAGCAGGAGAAGCGGCGGCATCGCAGCGGCGTCTCCGCGCTGGACGATTGCTTGCGGATTGGCCTCGACCATCAATCCTGATTCGGAAAGTAGGCATCGTGCGCATCGGCAAGCCGCGTATTGCCGCGCTCCGTCGCCATCCGGTAACGGGCCACCGGGTCGATCACCGGCCAGCCGAGAACGGCGTAAGCCAAAGCCGCATCGACGTGTGGTGCCTCAGCAAGCCGAAATGAGGCGTAACGCTGATCGCGCGGACGCAGCGCATTGACCATAAGCTGCTGGCCGCCGCTCGACGATCCGAGACCGCCGATCAGGCGCGGCTCGGTACCGAAATCGCTGGCATGGGCTTTAAGCCAACGGATGCCGAGATTGATCTCGGCAAGCGACTGCGGAAATACCGCCTTTGGCGGCATCGTGAAATCGATTGCGAGTGTCGCAATCCCGGCGGCCGCCAGCGATTGGTGGATCAGGGCGTTCTGTCCGGCGTCGCCAGACGTCCAGGCGCCACCGTGGACATCCACAACGGCCGGATACGGCGCGGCAGCCGCTGCAGGTCGGTAGAACAGCGCCGGGACTACCCCACCTTCGTAGGCGCATTGGACGGATTCGGCTTGCACCTTCGATTGTTCTCCCGACACGACCACGGCCATCTCTCCTCACTCGCCACGTATAAAACGCAGGATGCCCGACTTTATCGGCCGATGTTGGGAAGTAATCCGTCAGCGCGGCTTAGCCCAAAAAAACAAAGGCGCCGCAAAGCGGCGCCTTTTTATTGTCTGTCGGCCGACGTGAGTTAGTTCAGTTTGTAGTTCAAGCCGACTTTCGCCGTGGAGACGTTCGGAATGGTGACGCTCCAGCAAAACGTGCCGCCACCGACTGTAGCAACGCCACAGGCGTTTTCGGTGTGCCGGAGATCGAGAAAGAGATATTCTGCCTTTACCGACCACTTGTTGGTGAAGGCGTATTCCCAACCACCGCCGATTGCCAAACCCACGGCCATTTTATTCGTCGTATCTACGGCGTTGATCGTATTGCCAACAACCGGTTGAAGAATGGGGTCGACAACGGAGACCCTGGCACCCGTCAAAACCCCACCGGCCTTTACATAAAGCAGACTGCGGTCGATGGCGAAACCAGCGCGCATAGCAAGTACGCCATACGCATCTCCGATACGTACCGATGCCGTGGTATCGGGCGGAAGGAACGGGCTCATCGTATCGAGGCCCGATCCGCGCGAGTGAAGGTAGCCGCCTTCGCCTTCGATACCGAGCACAAAGCTTTGACCGATCGTCTGGTTACAGCCCAAGGTGCCGCCGCCGATCACGGAGCTGCCGGCCCGATAGGACCAAGTGTCGCCGAGCGCGTTGTATCCGTTCAGGTCGCGGGCTCTTGAATTTTGACCCCAAGCGCCACCGACAAAGCCACCGACGTAACAGCCGTTCCAGGTAAAAGGATCTGCTGGCTTTGGCCGAGCCTTCACTGCCATGTCCGCTGCTAAAGCTTGCGTCGCGAATGGCACGACGGCTACGAGAATTCCCAGAATGAGCTTGTTCATGATTGTCGTCCCTCATAAGGGGTCATCACCCCCTATAAAAAATAACAATAACAGCAAGGCCACGCCGAGCCTGTAGTCCAGAAGCCACACATAAACAAAAAAATACACTGCAAAACTTTTAAGCAAACAACGACCGCAAAAGGCCGCAACATAAAAAATCTTCCATGCTAACAATAACTTAGATAAGGCTTGGCGTAGGCCCCAAGACTTGCCGAGCCAGCGTGGGTCTACATCCCATACGCGACTTGCCGCGTATTGCCGTTTTTCAGGTTGCGGTAGCGCGCCATCGCCCAGAGCGGGAAAAATTTCGAATAGCCGTGATAGCGAAGGTAAAACACCCGCGGGAAACCCGTCGCGGTGTAGCGCGGCTCGTCCCAGAAGCCGTCGGCGCCCTGATGTGCGGTGAGATAGTCGATGCCGCGCTTCACCGCCGGATGATCGACTTCGCCGGCCGCCATCAAACCGAGAATGGCCCACGCTGTTTGTGACGCCGTCGACGGCGCTTTCTCATAGCCGCGATAGTCGAGCTTGTAGCTGGCGCCATCCTCGCCCCAGCCGCCGTCTTCGTTCTGGATTGCGGCGAGCCAGTTCACCGCCTTGCGCATTTCCGGCGCGCCATGATCGACGCCCGCCGTGTTGAGCGCGCACAGCACCGACCAGGTGCCGTAGATGTAATTCATGCCCCAGCGGCCATACCAGCTTCCGTCGGCAAGCTGCACGCGGCGCAAGATAGTCGACAGCGCGCTGCACCGGCGCGCTGTTGCCGACGGTTTCACCGAACTGCGCCAGCATCGACACGCAGCGCGCAGTGACGTCTTCGGTCGGCGGATCGAGCAGCGCGCCATGGTCGGCAAACGGAATGTTGTTGAGATAATAGAACTCATTGTCGGCATCGAACGCGCCCCAGGCGCCGTTCTCGCTCTGCATGCCGACGATCCATTCGCGGGCGCGGGCAAGGCTCGGCGCAAAATCCTTGCTGCCTGATTTCGTCTGCACCCGATCCATCGCCATGGCGACGACGGCGGTATCATCGACGTCCGGATAATGGCGCGTTGGCATACTGAAACGCCCAGCCGCCGGGACGCAGATCGGGACGGCGCGCGATCCAGTCGCCACGAACGTCGAGGATCTGCTTCGGCACAAGCCAGTCGAGCCCGCGCTTGACCTGCGCTTCGGCCTGATCGCCGCCAGCTTCGAGGAGTGCGTGACACACCAGCCCGGTGTCCCAGATCGGCGACACGCACGGCTGGCAATAAGCTTCGTCATCATGCACGACTAAAAGCTTCTCGACCGATTTCCGCGCAATCGCGCGCTGCGGATAGCTTTCCGGATAGCCGAGCACGTCGAACATCATCACGCTGTTCGCCATCGCGGGGAAAATCGCGCCAAGGCCATCTTCGCCGTTAAGGCGCTCGTTGACCCACGCGACGGCATGGTCGAAGGCGCGCTGACGGGTGCGCTTTGGAAAATACGGCTCGGTCGCGCGCAGCACATTATCGACGGCGCGAAAGAACCAGAACCAGGCTCGCCTTCTGCTGCGGCGCTTTCGGGGAAGGCCCGACATTCTGCGGCGGCTCGACAAACAATTCGTCGATGCGTACGCCTTTGGCGTTTCGCGCCTGCGGCTTCTTTGCCATCAGCACCAGCAGCGGCACGATGACGGTGCGGCTCCAGTAGGAAATCTTGTCGAGGTGGAACGGAAACCACTTCGGCAGCAGCATGATCTCGATCGGCATCACCGGGACCGCGCGCCACGGCACGAAGCCGAACAGCGCCAGCATGATGCGGGTGAACACGTTGGCTTTCTCGGCGCCGCCGCGGGCGCGCACCGCCTCGCGGGCGCGGCGCATATGATCGGCATCGACGGAGTCGCCGATCATCTTCAGCGCGAAATAGGCTTTCACCGTCGCGCTGATGTCGAGATCGCCTTCGGCGAACAGCGGCCAGCCGCCATGGGCGCCCTGGATGCGGCGCAGATAGACCGCGATCTTTTGCTCGAGCACGGCATCGACCGGCTCGCCAAGATAATGCCGCAGCAGCACATATTCGGCGGGAATGGTGGCATCGGCTTCGAGCTCGAACACCCAATGGCCGTCGGGCTGCTGGCGCGCCAAGCAGCGCGTCGGTCGCGGATTGGATGCTCTGGTCGAGTTTCTGATCGGTCATTGCATCATCGGAAAGTTTGCCGGCAATAATTTTTGCGGCGCGCTGTCCGGAACGGATCGCGCCTTCGATGGTGGCCGGCAGTCCGGTATCGGTCCAGTCGCCGGCAAGAACGAGATTGCGCCAGCGGGTTTGCCGCGCCCGGACGTCTGGCATCCTGCGCCGGCGTTGCGGCAAAAGTGGCGCGGCGTTCGCGCACGATCTGCCACGGCGGTATACCATCGGCAGCGCCCGGCAGGCCGGTGACACTGGCAACCTCGTCCCAGATGTTCTTTGCCAGCTCTTCGCGCGGCGTATCGAGCAACCGGTCGCCGGCGCTGATGGTGATCGAGACGCGGCCGGTGAAATTGAAAATCCATTCCACCGTGCCGTTGATCACGCCGAGGATCGGCGGCGCGCCGGCCGGCGGATCGATCCGGAAATGCGCGTTGACGATGGCGCGAAATTCATTCGGCACTTCGAGACCATCGACCAGCGACGCGGCAGCATAGGGCGGCACGGCAAGCACAACAGCGTCGTCAGCGTCGAGCGTTACGCTCTCGTTGCCGAAATCGAGCGTTTCAACACGACCGTTAATGACGCGTATGTCGCGCAACTGATCTTCGAAGCGGAGCTCCGCGCCGCGCTGCGCCAGCGTCGCCACCGCCGGCTCGACCAGTGTCGGGCCAAGCCCTTCGCGCGCGATCAGCGGACGGCAGGCGAGGCCGCCCGCCCCAAGCGTTTCGCGGACGATGGCGGAAGCCAGTCTTGCCGCGCCGAGCGGCGGATCGATATTGAGCGCCGCCAGCAGCAGCGGTTCGACCAGGCGCTTGTAGAGCACGCCCTCGCACGAAATCACCTCACCGACCGTCTTGCCCGCGCGCCGGCCGCAACAGCTTTGCCAACGCCAGATAATCGAGCGCGTGGGTGCCCGGCACGCGGCGGCTTTTGTCGAAGATCCAGAACGGCAGCTTTCCGTCGTTGAACCGCAACGTCCAGCGTTCGCGGCTTTTCAGATCGGCGAAATTGAATTCCGCGTGTGCCGGACCGATCAGCTTGTCGCGGCCGCCGACGTCATCGAGAAAATCCATCGCGGCATGATTGCCGGACAACAGCAGATGATTGCCGTTGTCGATGGTCATGCCGATCGCCGCATCGTGGTAGGAACGGCAGCGGCCCGCCGGCGAACGCCGTGGCCTCATGCACGATCACACGATCCGCCGTGCGCCGACAGTTTGAGCGCGGCGGACAAGGCCGGAGAGACCGGCGCCGATGATGTGGGTCGTGCGGGCCATCAGATCAGGTTGCGCAACAGGATCAAAAGCAATTTCACCCGCGAATGGCGGACCGGCGGACGCGGCGGCGCAAAACCGCGGGCGATCAGCTTGTCGAGAATGGCGTGATAAGCCTCGCCCATCATGCGCGGCGCGCGGACGATACGGCGCGGACTTGACGCCATGATCGCCGCCGCTTGCCGGAAATGCTCCTGCGCCCGCGCGACAACGGCGTTGCAGGCTGCGCCGAGCATCGGATTGGCCAGCACGGCGGCCGGCTCGGTGCTGATGATGCCGGCCTCGCGCAGCGCTTCACGCGGCAGATAGAGCCGGCCCATCGACGCATCCTCATCGAGGTCGCGCAGGATATTGGTCAGCTGCAGCGCGCAACCAAGCTCATGCGCCAGCGAAAGCCCGGCTTTCTCCTCCATCCCGAACACGCGCACCGACAGACGGCCGACCGCGCAAGCGACGCGATCGCAATAGAGATAAAGCGTGTTCCAGTCCGGCGCGCGGATATCGGCATCGACGTCCATTTCCATGCCGTCGATGACGGCGATGAAATCCTCGCGCTTGAGAGCAAACGTCTTCACCGCTCCGGCGAGGCCTGCGAGCGATGCCGGCGGCGAACCGGAATAGATCGCATCGATATTGGCGCGCCACGCGTCTGCAACTGCCCGCGGCGCGGCTCGCGCGGGCCCGGATCGTCGGCGATATCGTCGACCGCGCGGCAGAACGAATAGATTTCGAACATCGCCTCGCGCGCTGCAGGCGGCAGAATGCGCATGCCCCGATAGAACGAGCTGCCGGAAGCGCGTTGGGCGGCTTGCGAAGCGTTCACTTACACGCCCCGTGGTTTCTCTGACGCGACCGTGCGCCGCCGGCCAAGACGCCCCATCGCGCCGGTGATCACGCCGGCGAGCGTCCAGCCGGCGACCGCCGGCACCGGGAGATGCACGGTCTGGCTCAGCGGATCGCGCGCCATCGAGGATGCGCGTCAAGCGATGCGCCAGCGTGTTGATGACGGACACTTCGAGTGCGAGCCGCCATTCATTGATCAGACTCGAAAACACATCGCTCTCGCCCAGCAGCCGTTCGGTGCGGGCGGCAAGCGCGTGCAGGCAATTCAGAAGTTGCGGCGAAGCGCTCGGCGCGCCGAGGTCTTCGATTTTGGCGCCGCTTGCGGCGAGCGCATCCTGCGGAATGTAGACGCGATCGAGATTGAGATAATCCTCCTTGCAGTCCTGCAGATGATTGATGATCTGCAAGGCCGCGCAAAGCGCATCGTTGGCCGGCCAGGTATCGCGGCTCTCGCCGTGCACATCGAGGACAAAGCGTCCGACCGGCATCGCCGACAGCGAGCAGTAACCGATCAGATCGTCCCAATCGCGGTAGCGCAGTTTGGTGACGTCGAGCCTGAACGCGGCGAGCAGATCCTGCGCGTGCTTCGCCGACAGCTTCCGTTCGGCCAGCACGGCGCGCAATTTCACCGCGACCGCATCGCTGTCATCGTTGCCGGTGAGGCCGGCATCGAGCCGGTCGAGCAATGCGAGCTTCTCCTGCGGCGGCAGCGTCGCGTGGTCGGCGATGTCGTCGGCGGTGCGGACGAAATTGTAGAAGGCAAGAATCGGCGGGCGATAGCGCGGCGCAATGAGCCATGACGCCACCGGGAAATTCTCGTCCCGGTGTCCCTTGCCCGACCGCAGTGCGCTTGCATCGCTCATCGCAATTCCGAAACGTTGGCATCGACACGTTGGCATCCGACACGTTGGCTTGGGCACGGCCTTTCCACATGCCGCCGCGCCCGCGGGCATGCTGATAGGCGGAATCCAGCGTGAAGGCCATATAGATCGCCGCAATCGCCGGCAGCGCCAGACCCCACAGCCCTGACAGGCCATAGAAGCGAAGCGTCGGCCGAAACGCGAAGGCCATCAGCAGCCAGGTGAACAGGCCGAGGAATTGCGCCAGTGCCGGTGGCGAACAAGGTCAGCGCGACCGGCGCGAGATAGGTGATGGCGAGACCGAGCACCGTACCGGCGAGCAACAGCGGCGAATAGCGAAGCTGCGCATAGGCGGTGCGCGACACCATGCGGCGAATATCCCCGATCGACGGATAGGCGCGGATGCTGTGCACGCGGTCGGTCAGGCCAATCCAGATCGGTCCATGCGCTTTGAGAATTTTTGCCAGTGCGCAGTCGTCGATCAGAGCGGTACGGATCGACGCCATGCCGCCGGCATCGTTGAGCACGCCGCGGCGCACCAGCATGCAGCCGCCGGCCGCAGCGGCCGTAGCGCGGCGCGGATTGTTCGCCCAGGCAAACGGATAGAGCATCTGAAAAAAGAAAATGAAGGCCGGGATGAACAGCCGCTCGGCAAACGATACGCAGCGCAGCTTCACCATCAGCGAGGTGAGCACATAGCCGCCGGCCTGCGCACGCCCGACAAGACTGGTCAGCACGTCGGGCGTGTAGACAATGTCGGCATCGGTGAAGAGCACGAAGTCCGGCGGCTGCGGTTTGCCGTTGGCGAATTCGACGCCCTGGTGCTGCGCCCAGAGCTTGCCGGTCCAACCGCCCGGCAGCGCGCGCCCCGAAATGACCGTGATGCGGTCGCCCGCGCCGATGGCCTCGGCGGCCTTTTGCGCGACTTGCGCGGTTCCATCGCGGCTCTGATCGTCAACTACAATGATGTCGAAAGCGCCTGGATAATCCTGCCGAAGCAGCGAGGTGACGGTCTCGCCAATGCATTCGGCCTCGTCGCGGGCCGGAATCACCGCCGAAATGGCCGGCCACGGCGGGTTCCCTGCCGGACCGCCCTCCTCGCGGTCGGCCGCCTGCCAGAACCCGCCCCGGGCGGCCAGCAAATACAGCCAGATAACCAGCACCATTGACGCTATAAGGTCGATTGCCACAGATAATCCCTGTTCGGATCGGCTCACTTATCCCGTAAATGTAGGTCTAATTATAGGACCCCCCAGATAGGCTGGGGGCGCTGGTAAACCACCTGATGGACGCAAAAAACAGCCCTTTTGTTGCGAGTTTGGACGCCGTCGCCGCGGAAACCGAGGCGTTACTGGACCGGCTTCTGTCGCCGAACCCGGCGGAGGGTGAACTCAATCGCCCCACCCGGCTGATCGAGGCCATGCGCTATTCGAGCCTGAATGGCGGCAAGCGGTTTCGGCCATTTCTGGTGGTAGAGAGCGCCGCCCTGTTCGGGGTTCCTCGCCAGAATGCCCTGATGGCCGGCGCAGCGCTGGAATGCGTGCATTGCTACTCGCTGGTGCATGACGACTTGCCCGCGATGGACAATGACGACCTGCGGCGCGGCCGTCCCACCGCCCACAAGCATTCGACGAAGCGACCGCGATCCTCTCCGGCGACAGCTTGCTGACATTTGCATTCGACATCCTGTCGCGGCCGCAAACGCATGACGATCCGGCCATACGCATCGAACTTGTCACCGCGCTGGCGCGCGCGTCAGGCGTCGGCGGCATGGCCGGCGGCCAGATGCTCGACCTCGCCGCCGAAGGCCGCTTCGTGCAGCAGCGCGCGACGCATTTCACCGAAAACGAAGTGCTCACATTGCAGGCCATGAAAACCGGCGCGTTGTTGCGCTTCGGCTGCGAGGCCGGCGGCATTCTGGCGGGCGCTACGCCGGCAAAGCGGCAAGCGCTCGCACGTTATGGCGCTGCGGTCGGCAAAGCTTTCCAGATTGCCGACGATCTGCTCGATCTCGAAGGCGATTCCGCGCTTGTCGGCAAGGCGACCGGCAAGGATGCGGCCGCCGGCAAAGCCACGATGGTGAGCGTGCTCGGCGTCGACGCCGCCAAAACGCGGCTGAAGGAGCTCGTCGCCGAAGCCGAGCAGGCACTCGCCCCGTTCGGGTCTGCGTCCGCGACCCTTGTCGAAGCCGCGCATTTTGTCGCGGAGCGCCGCGCCTAAACCAAAGTCGCGCCTGACTAAATTTAAGTCGCGCCTCAATAGACAGTGACAGTACTGTAACCGTGGATAGCGCCCGGAAAGCACTGGGGCGGGGATTGCAGGGTTTTGCCGGCGTTTCTAGGGTGCGTCTATTCACGGCAGCCCAATTGAACTTCGCTCGGGGCGGTCTTATTTCGTGCCCGTCGTTTGGCGGTTAGCTTCTTTGATCGGGGTCAAATGGGGCCCGAACCTTCCGTCTCGTTCGGGGCATCCAGTTAGATTATGACAAGCAGCTTGCGATGGTACGCTTGTACGGCCGTAGCGGCGCCGCTGCTGATTGCGTTCGCAATCGCGCCGGCTGCCGACGCTCAAACTCAAAAAGCGAAACAGCCGCCCTCTCCGCCAGCCGCCGCAGCCGCCGCGCCGACAACCGAAGCCACTTCCGCCACGCGCTCCGTTCACCGCCGCTGATGAAGCCGCCGCCACAATTCCCGGCATGCCGGATGCGCGGTTCTGGGCGGACTCAGTATCCGACTTCAATGCGGCATTGCCGCCGCAACCGGGTCCGTGGCTCGCACTGTCGAGCGGCGGCGCCGACGGCGCTTTCGGCGCAGGACTGCTCAACGGCTTGAGCGAGTCCGGCAAGCGCCCGGACTATGCGGTCGTCACCGGGGTGAGCACCGGCGCGCTGATGGCGCCGTTCATCTTTGCCGGACCGAAATACGATGGCGCACTGCGCGACGCTTACACCAAGGTATCGGCTGCGGATATTTTCGAGGTTGGCGGCACGCCCGAAAGCTTTCTCGATTCCTGGCCGCTGAAGGATCTGATCGCCAAACAGATCACGCCGGCTGTGTTGGCCGACATCGCCGCTGCGCATAAAAGCGGCCGACGGCTGTTTATCGTCAGCACCGATATCGACGCCGAACGCTCGGTGGTTTGGAACATGGGCGCCATCGCTGCGCATGCCGTGATGGTGGCGACGCGGCGCTCAAGCTGTTCCGCAGCGTGCTGCTGGCGTCGAGCGCGATCCCCGGCGGCTTTCCGCCGGTGCTGATCACTGTCGAAGCGAACGGCAAACAGTTTCAGGAAATGCACGTTGACGGCGGTGTCGGCGGCCAGTTTTTTGTCGCGCCCGCCGCGGCGCTGGCTCCGACCAGCGATTACAAAATTCCGGCAACGCAGCTTTATCTCGTCGCCAATAGCGGCCTTCAACCGCAATTCTCCGTCGTCGACCGCACCATGCCGTCGATCCTGACCGAGCACGGTAAGTGCCGCGGTCAAAGTCGATACCCGGTTGATGATGGACCGCGTTTACACCGCCGCCAAACGCAGCGGCGTCGATTTCGCGTGTCGCGACCATTCCGCCGAGCTTCAATGCACCAAGCCGCGGTCCATTCGATCCGGTCTATATGACCGCGCTATTTCAAGGTCGGCGAAGACATTGGCAAAAGCGCCACGCCATTTGCCAATGAACCGCCGCCCTATCCAGGCCGACCTACCGTCACAACCACTCAGATTCCAAGTAACATTCGGAGAAAGCAGGAGCGAACTGATGACGTAAACTTGGGGGGACTTTCGCCGCAATCGTGAGCGCGGCGTTGATTGCGGGCGTTGCATCGCACCGGCCGCGGCGCAAACTGCCGATGCCGCCATGGCCGCAGCCGGCCAAACCAAAACCCACGCTGACCAGAGCCTTTGACGGCCTGTGGAGCGTGTCGATTTCCACCATGAACGGCTACTGCCCATCCAGCCTGCGCTATCCGGCCCATGATCACCAATGGGCGCGTCGGATTGGCCGGCGGTGAAGGCGGCTATGACATTTCCGGCGCCGTCTACAGCAGCGGCGGCATCGTCGTCACCGTAAGCCAGAGCGGACAGAGCGCGACCGGCCGCGGCCGGCTCAGCCGCGTCAGCGGCGGCGGCAAATGGCGCACCGCGGACGGTCAGTGCAGCGGCACCTGGGTTGCCGAACGGCGCAGCTAATACGCCACGCACACCCGCTCGTCCCCGCGAAAGCGGGGACCCAATCCGTTTTCAGCGTTGGATTCCCGCTTTCGCGGGGACGAAATTTATCCCACCTTGGAAGCCAGCCGGTCTTGCGCTCCTGCACGGTGCCATTCCACCATAGGCACACAATGTGAGGACGGCGCACGACACGCTGCGAAATCGGATTTCCATGTCAGGAACGAATTCTAAAAGCGCCGTCGAGGCGCTGCTTCCAGTTTCCATTCCGCATACTGATGCACGCCTCGCGCGCGGTATTCGTGCCGGACGATGGGTCTTCGCCTCAGGGCAAGCAGCAACCGATTATGTGAACGGCGTCGCGCCCGCGGCCCTGCGCGCCGAGCATCCGCTTAACGGCGAGAGCAAGTACAAGCGCGAGGCGCGGCTGATCTATCAGAACGTCAAGGAGGTGCTCGCCGAGGCCGGCGCGAAGATCGCGGACGTCGTGCGTGTCGACCAGTACTACACCACCGAACGGGCCATGCACCCCTATCACGAGGTGCGGCACGACGTGTTCGGCCCAAACATTCCGCCCTCGACGTCCAATCTGCATCAGAGATTTTCGCGCACCGATCAGACGATCGAGATTCAGGTCATGGCCGCCGTGCCCGGCCAGGGGCTCACGGTCAAGCACGAGACCTTCAAGCCGAGCTACGACATCTCTCCGGTTTCCGGCTATAGCCCCGCGCTTAGCGCCGGCGACTTTCGCTTCGTTCCCGGACAGACCGGCGAAGCGCTGAAAGACGGCGAAGGCCCGCTCGACCCGTCGCGTCCGTCATCCGCGCTCGCCGTGGCGGCAATGGCCGATCAAGCTTGAAACCGATTACATCGTCACGCGGAAGCTGAAAGCCTGTCTTGAAGGCGCCGGCGCCGGCCTCGAAAGCGTCGTCAAGGCGCAGGTCTATTTGTGCGATCGCGAAGATGTGCCGGGCTTCAACGAAACCTGGCTGTCGTTCTTCAAAGGCAACCCGCCGGCCACGACCATTATCCCGACCGCCAATCCCGGCTTCGGCATCAATGCGCTGCGCATCGAGATCAACACCATCTCGCTGGCGCTCGCCGGCAACACCAAACGCGAAGTCATCAAGGGACCGGAAGCTCCGGCTTTCGACGGTTACGTGTCGGCGATCAAATGCGGCGATCTTCTGTTTCTGTCGGGATTGTACGCGCTGAAAAATGGACGCCTGATCGACGAGGCCAAGGTTGACGAACGTCAGCCGTTCTACGGAATTCCGGTCAAGGCCGAACTGCGCGCCATCATCGAACAGGCCGAGGCGATCTGCCGTTCGGCGGGAACAACTTTGCGCAACGCAGTGCGCATCCAGCAACTCCACACCAGTCTGGCCGATCTGCCGGCCGCGATCGAAGTCTGGAACGAAGCGATGGACGGCGCGCCGCTGCCGCTGTCGCCGGTCGAGGTCGCCGTGGCTGGCGGTCCCCGGCGCGCGGGTTCAGGTCGATCTTTGGGTGTACGTGCCGGGAGCGTGATCCGGAAAAGTGGCCGCCGGTTTTCCGAAAAGATCACGCTCCAAACGAGAAACCTGAGCGAATTTATTTGTCGGTTTTCCGCAAACCCGCCATGTCGACGATCTCGACGAACTTCGCCATGTCCCGCTGAATCGAGGCGACGGCCTGCTCGGGCGATGTGCCCGTCGACTCGATGGCCAGTCCCTCGAACGTCTTGATGACGTCCGGATTGTGCGCGATCTCCGCAAGCGCTTTCGCCAGCTTGTCCTTCACCTCTCCGGGCACGCCTCCCGTCACCGCGTAGCCATTCCAGCCGATATATTCGAAGCCGGGAAAGGTCTCGCTGACCGTCGGGACATCAGGAAGCTGCGGCATGCGCTTGAGCGTCGATACCGCGAGTGCTCGCACACTGCCATTCTTTGCCGGCTCGACCAGGTCGGATGAATTGCCGAAATGCATGTCCACCGATTTGGACAGAACCGCCTCCAGCGCCTGCTGCCCGCCGGTGAACGGCACGTGCACCATGTCGAGCTTTTCCTTTCCGGCAAGATAGGCGGACACCAGATGATTGTTGCCGCCGGTGCCGCCGCTCGAATAGCTGATCTTGCCGGGATGAGATCGCGCGTAGTCGATGAACTGCGGAAATGACGTGAATGGCGAGTCTTTGGCGACCGCCAAGATCATGCCGTTGGTGCCGGTGATGCTGACTGGCACCAGATCCTTGAGCGGCACATAGCCCACGTCGCGCGTGAGCGGCAGCACGGTGAAAAGCGTGCTTCCGACAAAAAGTATGGTGTAGCCATCCTGCGGCGCATGCATGGCATAATCGACGCCGATCGCGCCGCCAGCGCCCGGCTTGTCTTCAACGATGAAACTTTGATGGAAGATGTCTCCAACTGATGAGCGGTGACGCGCGCCATTGTATCGGTCACACCGCCCGCGCCGTACGGAACCACGACCTTCACCGTCCGCTCCGGCCATTGTTGCGCCTGTGCGCCTGAAGCCATCGCCAAAATCGCGAGGAATGCGCCTGCGGCGGCTACCAGCCGTGGTCCAGAGATTTTCACCGAAGTCTCTCCTAAACTCTTCGCGCGACGGCCAGACGTCGCACAAGTGTCGCCGCCGAAAACCGCTAACGCAATGGTCCAGTAAGCAAATACGAGGCCATCGTTCTTTAATGAACTGCCAAACGCCGGGAACAGTGGCGATTGCTGATCCGCGAACGGATCACCATCAAGCGCGATTGAAAATGCGGAGGCGTGTCCCGTGCGGCTTTCGCCGGCTCACTGACACTGAACCATCACGCCGTTCGGACCCATGTGTCCGCCACTGCAGGACGGCTGCGTGTTGCCTTGTTGAGGCCCCGTGGGGCAGGCGTGGCCGTGGCAGGGTGGCGGCCTGCTGGTCGGTTGAGATCCTATGGGACAAGCGTGGCCGTGGCAGTCCCCGCCAGTGCGTGGACCACTGCTACCGGCCGAGCCGGAAGGAGCGGCCGAGACGCCGGATGTTTTCACTTGAGCTGGCCCGCCACCCGATTTTGCAAATGCGCTACTGCCGGACAGCGCCAATGTTGCTGAAATCGCGAGCAGCAGCGCTAGTTTCGATATTGCTGTCACTGAGGCCACCTCGAACGGCGTTTCAAATGGCACCTCCCGTGAGGCTATAGCCGCACCGAGGTGAGCCGCGTCTCCCGATCGGGAGATGCAAATCCGGGAAATTCGGGTGCGCCGCTTCACGATCAGCCTAGTAGTGGGCTAGCGTAGCCGGCGAACAGCTTGACTAGGTCGGCCTGCCGGCTCGCACCGGTCTTCTGATAGAGGCGCTTGAGATGGGTTTTGACCGTACCTTCGCCGATGCCAAGCGTCTCGGCGACCTGCGGCGCGCCGCCGATCTCCACTATCGCCATCAGCACCCGCACCTCCATTGGCGTCAACTTGTAGGCCTTGGCGATCGCTTCAATCGGAGAGCGCGTAGCCAATGCGGCCTTCTGCACCAAGAGGACAGCCGCGGCCGCGTAATTCACGCCAACGCGGCGGCGCGCGCCCGACGAGAGCGGCAGGATATGAGCGACATAACGCTCTCCGTCGCGCGCGGCGAGCGGCACGGCGACGCCCTTGGCACCGAGCGCGGCATCGCCGGTGGCAGCAGCCAAAAAAATGTCTTGCAGCGCGCGGTTGACGTCCGGATCGCTGGCGACAAGCCGCCCGAGTGTCGCACGCAGGAGCCCGCCGTCAGCAATCATGGCGCGCCCTTCGGCGTTGGCCTGGGTAATGCGGCCAGCCCGAATCCACGAACAGCATGGCAGTGCTCAACCCGTCGAGAGCGTCGGCAAACGTCGCCGCCTCTGCCGTTTTGAATTCGATAAGCTTTCCGATCAGCACCGCACGACGAAGATGTGGAACCAGAAGCCGCAGCCGCTCGCGCGCTGGTTCGTCGGCGAGGCCTTCGCGCTCATGGCGAAATAAAGAGAAACCTGCGTGGCCTTCAGGCGTTCTGTCGAGATAGACGCAGATATTGTCGATCCAACCCTGCGGCCGGATGCACTCCTGATAGAAACGCGATTGCAGAAACTCGGCATGCGACATGACCGTCGACGTGCTGAAGACTTCACCGACGTCGAGCACGAAATACGTGCCGAACATGGGATCCATCGTCATATATTTCTCGAGATAAAGTCGGCGGAAATCAGGGTCGGTGCCGAACTGGTAGAACACGTTCCCACTCCTCCGCGAGGAATGATGCGCGAACAGGCCGCCAGATGATCCGCCGACAAAGGCCCCGATCCTGGGCAGCACGGCGTTCCAGGATTCGGGATTGAGCGCGCAATCGTAAATCTCGCCGATCAGCGAGAGCACGGTATCGTCGACATTCATGTGCTGGCGCCCCCGCCATCCGGAACAGACCATCCGAGACAAGCTCGTTTATCATCGCCGGTTTCAAACGAGCAGCACGCGGCGGTTGAAAAGGCGTCAAATCAGCCCCCCACTTGTTCTGGAATGGCCTTTCTCGCCGACAATGATGTAAGCGTGCGCTTGAATGCCGAGCGGCTGCGCCTGCCCGGCTAATCGTTGGCGATCTGGCCTTGCTAACCGGTCTTGCGCGCCGGTGCGTTGGCGCCCCACCACGGACACACATCGGCGGCGCGGGTGTAGTTGCCGTCCATCACGTTGACCGGAATGCGAACGCCGTCAGCGGCCACCTTGGCGCGCAGGTCGCGCGATTGCTCGAGCGCTTCCGGCGTCAACCATTTGCGGTCGTGGCCCCACAGGCTCGGGCCCTCGGTGCGGACTTCCGGCGTCCAGTTCGCGGTGTCGATGGTGCGCCCACCCCAGCCGTATTCGAACAGGAATTTCGACGGCGACCACGAATAGAACGAGGTGACGTTATCGTTGACGTGGCGGCCGAGCGTGGTGCCGATCATTTCCGGCTTGCGCATGGCGATGTCGTAGCCCTGCCCGACGTCGTCGAGAAAGCAGGTCTCCACCATCAGGTGATGGATGCCGTTCTTGCCGGTGCCGATGAAGGCGAGGCTGTGGTGGCGCGGATTGAGGTGGAAGAAATACGCCGAGAACGGTTCGGTGAAATAATCGGTCAGCTTGAAGTTGAGGATGCCGGTGTAGAACGGCAGCACGTCCTCGACACGCTCCGCGGTGAGCACCGCGTGCCCCATGCCGAGCGGGCCGGTGCGAAAGCCCGAGATCGAACGGCCCGGCTTGAACGGCTCAGACGCGATCTCGGCGCCATAAAATGCTTCGAGGCGATTGCCGACTGGATCGGAGAATACGATCAGGTCGCGCACCTTGCGCTCTTCGGCAAGCGCCCGCGAGCCGCGCGCGACAGCGACGCCGTTACGCTCCAGATGCGCAGCAAGCTCGTCGAGCGCACGGGCGTTGTCGACTTCCCAGCCGTAGAACGACGGGCCCTCGTCCTCGTCGCTGTGGATGATGACACGCTGCTTACGGTCGTCCATGCGCAGCGACAGCGTGCCGCGGCTCTTGTCGACAAGCTGCATGCCGAGAAAATTGGTGCTGTAGCCCGCCCAATCGTCGAGGTGCTTGGTGCGGATGCCGACGTAGCCGAGGGAATTGAGTTGCATGGCTTGGTCCTTGGGCGCTCTCCCGAACGACGCAACGGGAACCTATCACATTGGAGCTAATGCGTAAAACGGGTGCTTCAAGATGAAGGTCTACACATGCTGTCCCTCGCTCAGCGGAATGTCGCGCATCGTCGCCGGCGCAAACAGCTCGTCGAGCTTCACGCGCCGGTCGGTCAGGCCGTGCTCGTGGGTGTATTGCAGCAACGCCTCGATGGTCTCGCGGTTCTGCGCGATGCCGTAAGGGTACCAGTCCTCGCCGATGATCCGTTTCTCTTCCTCGATCAGCGGCTGTAGCCAGGCGAATGAGGCCTTCGGCGCGCCGGTCTCCATGAGAAGCTGGTAGCAGCGTGCCTTGGCGGCGCAGAGCGCCTGGTAGAGATTCACCGCCACCCACGGCTCGCGCTCGTAGATCTCCCGCTTGATCACCACGGTATGCATGATCGGGTAGATCTTCGTTCGCCGGTAATAGTCCTTCTCCATCTCTGCGTAGTTCGGGAACAGCCGCGCTACGGTCTTGGCGCCACGGCGGAACGACAGCGGATTGTTCGCCGTCATCATGAAATCGATCTCGCCGCGCTCCAAGAGATCGCCCAGTTCGGTGCCGGCCGGCGCCTGCGTGAGTTTGATATCGGGCGGCAACGCGCGGCCGAGACGGTCGTGGCGGCCCTGCACCCATTCGACCTCGGACGGCTTCACACCGAATTCGTGCTGCATCAGGCCGCGCATGTAGACCGCAGCGGTCATCGAATATTCCGGCACGCCGCCGCGCCGGCCCTTGAGGTCAGCGCCGGTCTTGATGCCTTTCGTCGTATTGACGAAGAAATAGCCGTGACGAAACACTCGCGACGGAAACACCGGGATGGCGATGAATGGCGATTTACCGGTGGAGACCAGCGACGCGTAGTTCGACAGCGACATCTCCGAAGCGTCGAACTCCTGATACTGCAACTGCCGCCAGAATATCTCGGCCGGCTGCAAGTTCAGGTAATTCAACTCGACGCCATCGACGCGGACGGAGCCGTCGCGAAGGGCCTGGGTGCGGTCATACGGGCCACAGGCAAAACTCAAGCGCAGGGGAGCCATCAAGGTACTCGCATTTTTCGGATTGGGTCGCCGTTCCCCAAAATCCATCAGTCCCGAGAGCCGATCAAGGGCCTCCAGCGCCTGCGGCCGAACCCGGGCAATCGGCGGCGTGATCGTCTTGCGAACCTGCGGTAAATAGCGGCTATAATTCCCCCGCGGTTCGAACAAACGAAACAACAGCGTGGCACCGCGGGGAGTACGCATGATCTACGATCGCCGACAATTTACGCAGATGCTGGCCACCGGCGCCGCGGCGGCGTGCTTCGGCTCCGCAGCGAGAGCGGCCGATTATCCGTCAAGCCGCATCATAGCGATCCTCTCCCTTGAGGCCGGCGGCGCGATGGACGTTGCCGCGCGCGTGTACGGACAGAAGTTGTCGGAGCTGCTCGGTCAGGCGTTCGTCATCGAAAATCGCGGCGGCGCCGCCGGCAATCTCGCCGCCGAAGCGGTGGCGCACGCCAATCCGGACGGCTACACGCTGCTGGTCACATCAAGCGGCGTGTTCTCCATCAATCCGAACTATTACAAGAAGCTGCCGTTCGATACGGAGAAGGACTTCGCGCCGATCGCGCTCTACCTGAAGGTGCCGTTTGTCCTGGTGACGAGCGCCGACTCTCCGCTCAAGTCCATCGACGACGCAGCGAAACTGGCAAAAAGCGATCCAGGAAAAGTGACATTCAGCTCGACGGGTGTTGGCAGCGTCCCGCATCTCGCCGGCGAGCTTCTAAAGATCAAGCTCGGCGTCGATTTCACGCATGTGCCCTACAAGGGCAGCATGGCGCAGGCCACCAACGACGTGATGACCGGGACCGTCAATCTGATCTTCTCCGATCCCTCGGTCGCAACGCCGCTGATCAAGGCTGGCAAGCTGAAAGCGTTCGGCGTGAGCTCGCTCACCCGCATGCCGCAACTACCCGACGTACCGACAGTTGCCGAAGCGATCCATGCACCTGATTTCGAAGCGATTGCCTCACACGTGATTGTCGCGCCGGCGCAAACGCCAAAGCCCGTGATCGACAAGCTGCACGACAGTATGGTCGCGGTTTTCAAAAGCCCGGAAGTGACGGACAGAATCGCTTCGCTGAACCTCACGGTAGTCAATCCGCCGCTCGGACCCGACGAAACCAAAGCCTACATGAAGGCTGAGGCCGCCAAGTGGGGCGCGTTGCTGGAGCGGCTGAATCTGCTGCACGTGCAGTAGGCTATTTCTTCCAGGGCAGCCTTTACGACTTCATCTCCCCCCTCGCGATGATGGAACCAAAGGTTCCTCATCCGGGTTGATGAGTGCGGTTCATTTTGATCGCGCATCTGGAGGCTGACATGCCAGTTATTCTTTGGTTGCTGGGCGTCCCGGCTATCGTGGTCATCGCGCTGATGGTGACGCACGTCATCTGAAGACTCTGTTTTTCGCGAAACAGCAATTCGTTGTTCGCATCTCAAATTCTGATCCTAATGGAGGCGACCGTGGAATTACTTTTAATTGTCCTTGTACTAGTTCTGCTCTTTGGTGGTGGCGGTTACTACGGCCGCCGCATGGGACACTGGTAAGCGCGAGACTGCGTCGCGAGCTGTTTCAGGCGGATTGCAGCAGCTCGCGCCGCACGAAAGCGGCAAAGTCGTTGGGCTCACGGCCGAGGATCCAGCGCAATACGTTTGGATTGCCGACCAAGCCGTGAGCGTCGTAGTGCGCATTCATTTTGGCGATTGTGTTGATGCGCTCGGCAGGCATCCCGGCAACTTCGGCTTCCTTGCGCGCCTGTGCAGCCGGTTTGGCTTCGGCGCGGATCGGCCTACCCAACAGGTCTGACAGGATCGCCGCCACGTCGTTTTGGCTGAGGGCCTGTTGGCCCGGCGAGTTCATAGGTTGCGCCTTCGTGGCCGGGCTCGGTCATCACTCGCGCGCTGGCCTCGGCGAGGTCGGCAAGATCGGCCAGGCTGAACTTCGACGTCACGCTAAACGGCATGCTATGCACGCCGGTCGCCAGAACGGATTTCCAGATCAACGACAGATGCTGCATATAGCGGCCCGGCTGCAAGATCGTGTACGGCAGACCAGAGTCCACCAGATAGCGCTCGGCCTGCAGTTTACGGTCGTGATGCGGAACATCGGCCAATATCGGATGCAACACCGAATAGAGCACGAAGCGCTCGACCCCCGCGTCCTTGGATAGATCGATCAAGGTGCGCGCGATGACATCTTCCTTGGGATGCATCGGCGGGCAAATGTGCAGCACCTGCCCGGCGCCCTGCACCGCGCGCTT
Source organism: uncultured Alphaproteobacteria bacterium (assembly GCA_963807565.1). Classification (GTDB taxonomy): domain Bacteria; phylum Pseudomonadota; class Alphaproteobacteria; order Rhizobiales; family Xanthobacteraceae; genus BOG-931. Next base: position 138,782 of record CAWECH010000028.1, read on the forward strand.
GAGTGACTCGCTGTCGGTCAAATCGCCGATGACCACGTCCGCGGCGCCGGTCTGGCGAAGCTCGGGGCCGACTTCAGCGCGCCGCACCAGCGCACGCACGGCGCCTCCGCGTTTTGCGATCGCGGCAACGATCCGCCGTCCGGTCTTTCCCGAGGCTCCGGTGACAAGAACAGGTTTCCTGGATTCCATGCCGCTTTCCTCAATGCAGATTAGTCAGGGTAGCGCGAAGCTGGGCCCAGTGCTGATCGCCGGGGTTAACCTCGGCGACTTTGCCAAGCCGTGTCGCGGTCGCGCCGAGACTGGAAGGAAGATTGCAATGCCCAGCGACAAAAAACTTGATGTTCGGCAATTGCCGTTCGAGTTGTTCGCCGACCTCGGTCTCGTAGGGATCGTCGGTCGTTGCCAGCTGAGTGAGCGCCTTGTCGTAAGCCGCACACAGGTCCGGTGTAACCGCAAGGTCGAGTTGCCACAGCACCTCCAGCTTCTGGATTTGCCCCTTGTTGAGCAACTCTACTGCGTCTGCCTGACGGCTATTCGCGCTGCGCGCGCCGTCCAAAGCCTGCTGGTGCAGCGGCTCGGTATCGACCGAACCGTTGACGTATTCCAGCCAGCTCGCGAGCGAAGAATCGCGGCCGAGCTTTTTTATGCCGGCTTCCCACTGCAGCGCCGCGTCCTGCGCTTGTGCATCACGCTTCGCGAATACCGCATTCATGAACGCTTGATGCTGCGCAAGGCGTACCGGATATCCAGCCGGATCGATAAACGCCAGCGGAATGGCGGCGAGTGCCACGAGCACCGCGCCACCAAGCGCGGCGAGAGGAGCCAGATGCAGCGAACCGGCAGCAAGTACGGGCATGCGAACCGCAATCCCGTAGAACGCCAATAGCGGCGGCAGCAGTGCCGGCACCAGCAGTGACCAGCCTCCAGGCCATGTCATATAAGTCTGGGCCGCGCTTAGCGTTGCGATTGCGGCAGCCGCGTACACGATACCCGACGTCGCGGCCCAGGCCGGCGGAGCGAAACCCTTGCGCCAACCGAGCAGCAGCAATCCGCCGAGCGCGAGCCAGAGCGGAATGCCGAGAGCCAACACCCAGAGAGTTGCGTAAGCCTCGCTGATGCGATCCTCGCCACCGCCGCCTCCCGGTTCGACCCAAGAGGGCGCGCCGTACAAAGCCAACAGCCACGGGATGTAGAGCAAGATAGCCGCCGCCAGCAGCAACCAAGATGCGGCTGGAGACGATTGCGAATCCTGCTGCTGCGGTTCCAATTGCGTAAGATTTACTTTCGCGCGATGCCCAGCACGGAAGCGATATGGGCGACTTGCGCGTATTGTTCCTTGAGCGCGGCGGTGTACGCATCGACATCCATCGGCGCGGCCGGCTGCCCGGTCAGCGCCAGTCTTTCGACGGTCGTCTTGTCGTCGACCGCAGCGATGACATCGGCGGCGATGCGCCGGCGCAACTCGAGCGGCATGTCGCGCGGTCCGAGCAGGCCAAGGACCGGACTGGCCTGCAACGACGGGAATCCGGCTTCGACCACGGAAGGAATGTCCGGCGCTATCGGCGACCGTTTGCTGTCGTTGATAGCGATGAACTTGATCTTGCCGGTCTGCGCATAGTTTCGCATCGCGGCATAGGACTGCATCGACAACTGGATTCGGTTTTCGCCGAGATCGACCGGCGATGTGGTGATGTCGCGATATGGCGCCTTGGCGATCGTCAGTCCGTTTTCCTTGAGGAAGCCGTCGAACACAAATTCGGAAAATCCCGGTGCGACGCCATAGCTGGTCTCGCCCGGCTTGGCGCGCGCCAGCGCCACGAATTCAGCCAGCGTGTTGACACCAAGGCTGGTCGGCACGGCGACGGCGATCCCCACCTTGGCGACGCCGGCGATCGGCGCGAGATCGGTCTCCGGGTTGAAGGTAGTGTCCTCGTGCATGTAGCGCTGCACCAGGAACATGCTGCTCGGCCCGAAGTACAGCACGTGATCGTCCTTGGCCGACACCACGGTCTGCAACGACAGCAGGCCGTCGCCACCGGGCTTGCCGTCGATGATGACCGGCTGGCCCCATTTCTGCGACAGCCTGTCGATGAACAATCGCGCGGCGGTGTCCGCGCCTGAGCCCGGACCGAATGGCAGCACGAAGCGCACCACATGGGTCGGCCATTGCTGGGCGAAGCTCGCCGTCGCGGCCATCGCCTGAATCGCCAACGCAAGCACAGCGACTTTGCCGACGCTAAACCAGCCGTTGCGCATACCCCCTCCCCGTAACGCCCGGATTTGATACCCGACGGTGCGAGCATTGGACACGGCAAACCGGATTGTCCAGTGCGCCAGCGCTGCTCGCCGTTCGCCCATTTGCAACCGAATTGTCATCCGCACAATCTCCCGTTGCCCATGGAACTCGGCCGGCATAGGGTTACGCTCAAGGGCGCGTTGGGGCTTGGGTTCACGTGCGTAACTACAGCGTAACGGCCGGCGTATCGGCCGCGTTTTTATTCGGCTGCCTGCAAATTATTTCGGGCGGCACTGCGGCGGCACAGACCTTTATCTCGCAAGGTCCGGGCCCGCGGATCGGTCTCACCCCTTACGTGCAGAGCGCCGATGCTCCGCCCAACGGTACCGGAGCGGGCGCGGTTCAGGCGATCTTGCCGGATCCGGCGCTGAGCGCGAATACGATCTTCATCGGCTCGCCCAACGGCGGTGTCTGGGTCAGCAACAATGCCGGCGCGAGCTGGATGCCGCTGACCGACAACCAGTCGTCGTTGTCGATCGCCAGTCTTACGCTCGATCCGACCGATCCGACCGGCAAGACGATCGTCGCCGGAATTGGTCTCACATCGAACGGAGAATGGGCTCAATTCAATCTCGGAACACAGGGCATTGGCGGCGCACGAACCGGGCTGCTCTACACGACTAACGGCGGCGCAACCTGGAGCGATATCGACAGCTCATTATTCGCAAATCAAAGCGTCACCGCCGCCGATGCCCGCGGCAACACCCTCCTCGTCGCAACATTCGAGCCGCAAGCACCGGGTGGCGCAACGGCCGGGTACGGCCTTTTCCGAAGCACCAACGGCGGCGCGACGTTTTCGGCGGTTTCCAACGCTCCCGGGACCGGCCTGCCGACTGGCGCAGTCACCTCTCTGGTGGCCGATCCGAGCAATCCTTCGACGTTCTATGCCGCGGTCCATCAAGCCGGCGCGCCGGGTTCAACAGCCGTCTATATCAGTACCAATACAGGCGCGACCTGGAGCCCGATCTTTACCAGCGCAAACAGTAATGGCTTGATCTCGTCGGGCGGCGATGGAACGGTGATCTCGCTGGCGGCGGGTCCGAGCGGATCGGTCGCAATCGCCATCACCGACCTTGCCACAGGCGGCGCAAACAAATTTCTGTCCGGCGTATTTCTGTCCGGAAACGCGGGATCGACCTGGAACCAGCTGACGACCGCGCCAAACGTCGTCCCCGGCGGCCAAGCGCCAGTCAATCTTCACATCGCAATCGATCCGACCAAGCCCAACGTGGTCTATCTGACGGGCGATGCCTATCAGGACTGCGGCGCTACGCCGTGCACCGTCGAGGCATATCGCCTCACTTACAACGCAAGCACCAATACATCGAGCGCGATCAGCCTGACCAACGAAGGCACGTCGCCAAACTTTACCGACGCCAATACGGCGCACGCGGATTCACGCGCTATCGCGTTTGATGCGAACGGTAACCTGATCCTCGGCAGCGACGGTGGCATCTATCTGCGGACCAATCCGCAGGGCGCGGGCACATGGTCCGGACTGAACACAAACCTGACCGTCCTCGAGCCCTACATGGTGGCGTACGACGCCAACAGTAATCGGCTCGCGGTCGCGGCGCAGGACGGTGGCGTCTCTATCCAGACGGCGCGCAACAATCCGGTCTTCAACGTCATTCAATCCGGCGACGGCACCAATGTTGCGATCAATGACAGAACTCTGACCGGGATGAGTGCGATCTATTCGACCGATGAGAATTTCGGCAACTTCAGCCGTATCGTCGTCAACGCCCAGGGACAACCGGTTGGCCCGTATGACCCCGTCAATAGCGCGAATGGCACTCCGATTTTCTGCAATGGCCAGAGTTGCGACGCCTTTATCGCCGGCAGCGGACCGAACCAGGGTACGCCATTTTCCGCACCGTTCGTTCTCAACAAAGTCAATCCAACGCTGATTGCGATCGGCGGCTACAGCGATGTTTTCACGACGCAAAACTCGCTCAGCAACGTAACGACTGCCACATCCATCGACCTGACGCTGACTGATTTGGGAACGACGGGCGGCCCCAGTGTCATTACCTACGGCACCGTGAACGATATCCGCGCCATCGCGGTCGGCGCCGATGGTGGACAGGTGTGGTTCAGCACCACCAACACGGCGGGATCGCTCACCCAATTGACCAACTACGCCGGCGACACGCCGACCGGCATCGTCTTCGACACGCGTATCCAGAACCGGTTGTTTGTGGTGGATGGCAGCGATCTCTACTATACAAAAAACGCCGGCGGCGCCGCGACTTTTGCCACCGAGACCGGCAACCTGCCGGCGGGCTTCACGCGGCCGACCTCGCTCGAGTTTATTTCCAATAACGGCGTGAACGCAGTGCTGATCGGCGGGCTGAATACGCCGCTGACCTGCACGTCGGCGCCGAATGGCTGCGTGATCGCATCGACGCAAAGCCCGATCACCGTCGCCGACAGCGACGCGTCCGGCAATCTGTCGGGCTGGCGCGCGTTCGGCCAGGGTTTGCCGAACGCCCTCGTGTCAACGATGTCCTACGATTCGACCGCCGATGTTCTCGCCGTCGGTTCGGTCGGCCGGGGCGTATGGGTGTTGTACGACGTTACCAGCAATTTCGCGCAAGCAACGGTGCTGCAATTCGGCCTCGCCAACAACGACTCCAATCCCGATGCCTCGCTGCTCACGGATGGCACCGTCGGCTCCCGGCCGTTGATCAAATACGGTACCGGCACGCTCACAATCACCGGAAACGCCACTTACACCGGCAGCACCACCGTTAACGCCGGCACTCTTGAAGTGGACGGTTCGATCGCAAATACATCGAGCGTTACCATCAACTCCGGGGGCGTTCTGTCCGGTGTCGGTATTGTCGATTCACCGACAACAACAATCATGGGCGGCGCCAGCCTCGCGCCCGGCAATGCCGCGAACCCGACCGGCATCTTTACCATCACTGGCAATTTGGCTTTCCAGCCTGGTGCGTTCTATTTGGTGCAAGTGACGCAATCGGCGGCGAGCAGCACCGTTGTGAGCGGCACGGCATCGCTAAACGGTGCGGTGTTCGCGACCTTCTCGCCTAACGTTGTTCTGCAGCGGCAATACACAATCCTCCAATCTGCCGGACTCAGCGGCACGACTTTCTCGGGGCTGGCCAGCCAACCAACAGGGTTTGATGCAAGTCTCGCTTACACAGCAGACAACGTTTTGCTCAACCTGACGGCAACGCTCGGCAGTGGAGCCGGCCTCAACACCGATCAGCAGAACGTCGCCAACGCCATCAACGCTGCTTTCAACAATGGCGGCGCGCTGCCGGCGAACTTCGGCACCGTTTTCGGATTAACCGGATCGGCTTTGACGCAAGCCCTGTCGCAACTCGATGGCGAGGATGCAACCGATGCATCGAAGGGTGCATTCCAGTTTATGAGCGACTTCCTCAACCTGATGCTCGATCCGTCTACCGGAGGCTCCGCCATCGGCGCGGGCGGCAACGCACTCGGCTTCCAGCCGGAGCAGGATGCAACGCTGCCGCCGGAGATCGTGTCGGCATACAATGCGATGCTGACCAAAGCGCCGCCAAAGCCACAGTCCTTCGATCAGCGCTGGACGGCCTGGGGTTCGGCATTCGGCGGCACCAGTCATCTTGACGGCGATCCCGTTGTCGGAACGAGTACAGTAAACGCCAGCGACTTCGGCTTCGCCGGCGGCATGGATTATCGGCTCTCACCATCCGCCATTCTCGGCTTCGCGCTTGCCGGCGGCGGCACCAACTGGAATCTCGATCAGAAATCTTGGAAGCGGCCGCAGCGACGCTTTCCAGGCCGGCGTTTACGCCAAGGCGCACAGCGGTCCGGCGTATCTCTCCGCAGCACTGTCGTTCGCCAATCACTGGTTCACGACACAACGCACCTCGGCGCTCGGCGATCAGTTGCAGGGGAAATTCATGGGGCAAAGCGTCGGCGGCCGGCTTGAAGCGGGTTATCGCTTCGGACTGCCGTCTACGGCCTATGTCGCGGGCTTCACGCCATACGCTGCGGTGCAGGCGCAGAACTTCCATACGTCAGCTTTCAGCGAAGCAGACCTGACCGCTGGCGGCTTCGGATTGAACTTCGCTGCGATGAATGCAACCGACACCCGGAGCGAACTCGGCATGCGGGCCGACGATCTGGCCATGCTCGGCGCGATGCCGCTGATCCTGCGCGGGCGTTTGGCGTGGGCGCACGACTGGGTCAGCAATCCGGCGCTCGGCGCCGCTTTCCAGACGCTTCCGGGCGCAAGCTTCATCGTCAACGGCGCCGCGCCGCCGAAGAACTCCGCGCTGACGACCGCGAGCGCCGAACTGCGCATGACGGAGAACTGGTCGATGCTCGCCAAGTTCGACGGCGAGTTCGGCAAGGGCGCACAGACCTACGGCGGCACCGGAACGCTCCGCTACGCCTGGTAACGCGAACACGTTCACTACTGACGGGCGATAATTTTGGCGTGCTCGGCGCGGCAACCGGCGTATTGCGGGCCGTCATAGATGACGAGAATATGATAGTTGCGGTATTGATCGCCCTCCAAACGCATGCGGCTTTGCCGGCTGCTCCAGGCGGCCATGGCATGAACCGGATCGTACTGATCGGCCTGGCCGCTCCGTTGTGTTATTTGCTCGTAGAGATCGAGAAAGGTGTTGGTCGCGTCGGCAAGCGGGTAATCGCGGCCAAGCCATCGCACCTGCTGCAAGCCACTGCCCTCGCAGAGCCGAAGAACGACAGCGTCGGCATCCACGATTTGATGCGGCAGCTTCGAATCGCGGTAAGTCAGCCGCGTGATGTTGCCGTCGACAATGACGGACGACGGATCGGGCAACGCTTCCTTGCTTTCCGACCATGCAAAGCCAAATGGCGCGTCGGCCACTGGTGCCGGGGCATTCTGTGAGAATACAAAATCGAAGCTGCCGACAAGTGCGATCGGTACGAGGACGCAGACCAACGCAACGCGGGAAAGCCGATAGAATAGAAAAGACATGACGGCACCATCCTGAATGCTGGAAGAAAGTGAACGGCCAGCAGGCGGTCGTGCTGTCGCGGCAAGTAAGTCGAGAAATGGAATGCCGCGTTCAAGCTTGCAAAGGTCGCCGGTACAAAACGGAATGTAAAGGCGGCGACGAGAAGCTCAGCATCGACCGGTGGTCAGGCGGACGGCGGAGCGCGCGATTGATACGCCGCGCGGCGCAGCACGATTGCGTCAATTGTGACGCTGTCGGCGTGCTCAACGACGCCAGAAACAACGGGCAGCGCCAGTTGCGGCGGCATCGCGGTAACCGAACCGCTCAGGAGCGCGATGCTGGCGCAGATTGCGCAGTAATCGTCGTCGTCTGACTTGTTCTGTCCTTGCGCTGGCGTGCCTACACCAATGTGCCCACTCGCGAGCACAACAGGCGTACTGCCGCCGACGCCGTGGACATGCACGTGCCCGAACGACAGCAGAAATTGCAGCGCTATCGCCGCAATGGCGAGGCTTGCCCGTAACGTCTGCGCCGACGCACCCGCTCCATAGCCGCTATGCTAATGTTACAGTGTTACATCTTGCAAGTGTCATTCGCTGACTGGAACACCGAAATATCTCGCGATATCGGCGAAAGCGGCCACCTGGAGCCGCAGAACAGACTCGCCTCCCTACCGCCTGACAGAGCACACTGTTAGCCTGCAGGCCCGCCAAGGCCTCGAACCCGTTGTCCTGAGATTGTCGTTGGAGGAGCACATGCGTAGGCCGCTTGTCGTCATGACGGCTGTGTTCGCTGCTTTTGGAATAATCGCCACAGCGAAGAACACGTTCAGTCAGCAAGTCACCCTGCAGGAGCAACTGCTCGGAGCATGGCAATTGGTCTCCTTCAACTCGGTACGCACCGATGGCAGCAAGTTGACGGTGTTCGGCGATAATCCTAACGGCATCGCGTTTTTTGATCGCACAGGACATTACATCATAACGGTGATGCGCTCTGATCGGGCGAAGTTCGCCGCTAACGATCGGGCTCAAGGCACCGCCGAGGAAAACAAGGCAACGGCCGAAGGCACCATCACGTACTTTGGCACCTACGCTGTGAGCGAGCCGGACCACACCCTCAACATTCATGTCGTGGGCAGCTCGTTCCCCAATTGGAACGGGACAGATCAGAAGCGCTCCTTTGCGGTCACAGCCGACGAATTAAAGCTGACAAACCCGGTAGCATCGACGGGAGGGGTAACGGAGGTGGTCTGGAAGCGAGCGAAGTAATCCGACCATAGCTGACTGGCCCGCAAGCGCCCTTCAAGGGCCCGACAAATAACTTCCCGAAAGCCGGAGCAATCGAGTGAGCATGAAACGCAGCACCAAGGATCATATCCGCACGACCCATACTGGCAGCCTGCCGCGGCCGCCCGAGTTGCTCGACACGATGCGGGCAATGGCTGCGGGCCAACCCTATGACACCGGCGTCTATGAAAGCGCGCTGACCAAGCAGGTTGCGGAAACTGTCAGGAAGCAAGTTGCTGCCGGCATCGATATTGTCACCGACGGTGAGTGCAGCAAACCGAGCTTTACGCTCTATCTCGCCGAGCGGCTCGACGGTTTTGAATCGCGCATGCCGCCCGGGGGATTGCCGGTACCGACAGGTCCGATGGGGATCGGTGGCCGCGACGCCACGATGTTTCCCGACTTCTACCGGAACGTCCTTGAGAACAATCCGTTCAAACACACGATCCGCATGCCGCCGCGCGTTTGCGTCGGGCCGATCCGTTATGTCGGCCAGGACAAGCTGCAGCGCGACATCCGCAACCTAAAAGATGCGGCGCAGGCCGCAGGCGCCGACGAATGCTTCATGCCGTCCTCAGCGCCGGTCTACCGTCTGGCGAATGAATTCTACAAAAGCGAAGACGAGTTCTTCGAGGCATTCGGCGCGGCCATGCGTGAAGAATGGAAAGCCATTCTCGATGCCGGCATTCTGCTGCAGATCGACTTTCCGACCCTGATCAGCGCCTGGGACACCGAGAGCAACACCATGACCTTGGCCGATTATCGCAAACTGGCCGAGAATCGTATCGCCCACCTCAATCACGCGATGCGCGGGTTGCCGGAGGATCGCATCCGCTTCCACACCTGTTATGGCGTCAATTTCGGACCGCGCGTCAGCGATCTCGGGCTTGAAGACATCATCGATGTTATTTTCACAATCAAAGCGGGAGCCTATTCCTTCGAGGCCGCAAACCCGCGCCATGAACACGAGTTCCATGTGTTCGAGCGCGTCAAGCTTCCACCGGGCAAGATTCTGATACCGGGCGCCGTCACCCACTCGAATGTCATGATTGAACATCCGCAGGCGGTCGCCGATCACATGGAACGCTGGGCGCGCGTCGCCGGCGTCGGCAACGTCATCTTCGGCAACGATTGCGGTTTCCAATCGACCGCCGGCAACACCGAGATTCCGATGACGGTGGCGTGGGCGAAGCTTCAGGCTCTGGGCGAAGGTGCAAAAATCGCGTCGAAGCGGCTTTCTGCCCAAGCTTGATGATGGACGGCGAACATCTCTTCCTGATTACTCCGGCTTGATGTTCGCCTCGCGAACGACGTTGCCCCATTTTTCAGTTTCTGCGGCGAGGAGCTTGCCAAACTCCGCCGGAGACATCGGCATCGGCACGGCGCCGAGCTCGGCGAGCTGTGTTTTCAACTTCGGATCGGCGAGGCTCGTGCCGAGCGCTTTGCTGATGCTGTCACTGATCTCTGCCGGCGTGCCGCGCGGCGCACCGATCCCGTACCAGGTGCTGGCCTCGTAACCTGGAACGGACTCAGCGATCGCCGGGACGTCCGGCAACGCTTCCTGACGCGATGCGGTGGTGACGCCCAGCGCGTTCAATTTGCCCGCACGGATAAAGTCGATGGATTGCGAAATCGGACTAAATGCGCACTGCACCTGACCGCCGAGCAGATCGGGCAGGAAGCTGCCCTTGTAGGGGACGTGAACGACTTTGATGCCGGTCATCGCATTGAACAATGCACCGCACATATGGCTGAAGCTGCCTGTGCCCGCCGACGCAACATTGATCTTGTCCGGATTGGCTTTGGCGTAAGCGATGAACTCGGCAACATTTTTGGTAGGCAGTGAGGGATTGACCGCCAGCAGGAAAGGCGCGCGAGCAAAACCTGCAACCGGCGCGATATCGCGGATGAAATCGAAATTGAGATTGCTGTAGAGGGCGGAATTGGTCACAGCCGATGGACTGATCAAGAGAAGCGTGTAGCCGTCCGGCGGCGCGCGTACGACAAATTCAGTGGCGATATTGCCGCTCGCCCCCGGCCGGTTTTCGATAATGAACGACTGACCAAGTTGCTCCGACAGTTTTTTCGCCATCAGGCGCGCGGCAATGTCACTGGCATTGCTGGCGGGAAAACCGACGATGAATCGCGCCGGCCGCACCGGATAAGCTTCCGCGCGAGCGATGCGCGGCAAGGCCGGGAGCACGGCGGCTCCCGCCGCCAGATGTAAGAATGATCGGCGGGGAAATTTCATCGCATTGCCCAGGAGCTTGAGTGCCTTTCCGCGAAACGGAAGTTGCCGAAACCAAAGCGGATTTATAATCGGATTGGCAGCCTTTGGCTTGCACGCCACCGTTGATTCCACGGCGCTCAATTGCGAGTAAACTGCGAATGGCTCGCACGTTGCGGGTTCGTCACTATGGGGCATCCCGAACATGAAGACCTTCACCCGGCGCACGTTCAACGGTCTCGCCGGAGGCGTCGCCGCACTGTTCGCCGCACCGCGTATCGCACGCGCCGCTTTTCCCGAGCGCACCATCCGCATCATTGTCGGCTTCGGCGCCGGCGGAACGGTGGACACCATCGCCCGCATCGTCGCCCAGGTCATCGGCCCGATCCTCGGCCAAAGCGTCATCGTCGAGAACCGGCCGGGCGGCAGCGGCAGCATCGCTGCGAACGCCGTCGTGCAAGCGCCAGCCGACGGCTATACGCTCCTGTTTGGGACTTTCTCGCACGCGATCGCTCCGGCGCTGGTGAAGCTCGACTACGATACGATCAAGGATTTTACCGCGGTGTCGCAGGTCGCAAGCGTGCCTCTCCTTCTGTTCGCCTCGGAGAAGTCGCCCTATCGCAACGTCGCCGACGTGGTGGCGGCGGCGAAGGCAAACCCCGGCACTGTGACCTATGCTTCCGGCGGCGTCGGCTCCTCAGGTCACCTGAGCGGCGAACTGTTCGCACGCAAAGCCGGAATCAAGCTTGTGCATGTGCCCTATCGTGGCGGCGCGCAGACGGTGCAATCGCTGCTCGCGGGCGATGTCGAATTGATGTGGGATACACCGGCGCCGACGACACATTCCTTCATTGCCGACGGTAAGCTGCGCGCGCTTGCGGTGATGTCGAACAAGCGGCTGCCGAGCTTCCCCGATGTGCCGGCCATCGGCGAGCTCGGCTACGGCAACGATCTGGAGGTTCAGGCGTGGCAAGGTGTGCTGGTGCGCAGCACCACGCCGCCGGTGATTGTCGACACGCTTTACCGCGCGATCGCGCAGGGCATGGCGCTCGATGAGCCAAAGCAGCGCATCGCGGCGATGGCGGTCGAGCCAATGGCGACAGACCCGGCGGCTTTCGAAGCGTTCTTCACCAGCGAGGTGAACCGCTGGACCAATGTCGCGCGCGACGCGGGAATCCAGGCGCAGTAGCCGCCAACGCCGGCGCAGACAAAGGCTCAGTGCGCTTTGCGTGCCTCAAGCCATTGCAAGACGCCGCGAGCGGCACTCGCTCCTGTGGCGAGGCAGGCCTGCAGCAGGTAACCGCCAGTCGGTGCCTCCCAGTCGAGCATTTCGCCTGCGACAAACACACCAGGACGGCGGCGAAGCATGAATTGATCATCAATCTCGGCGAAGGCGATGCCGCCCGCGGTCGAAATAGCGCGATCGATCGGGAAGGCGCCGGTGAGACGCAGCGGCAGTGACTGGATCAAGCTAGCGAGCGCGTGTGCATCAAGCGCCGTCAGCTTGACTGCGTTTAATTCGTTGAGAAGTCCGATAGCGACGGGCGACAGCGCAACCGTTTTGCGCAGAAACGTAGCCAACGACTGTTTGCCACGAGGCGCGTCCAGCCGGCGCTGCAATTCGGCGGCGGCTAGATCAGGGCGTAGCGAGATCTGGAGCGTGGCGGCACCGTCTGTGATGATCGCGTCACGCAATGCGCTTGAGAGAGCGTAGATCGCGCCGCCTTCAATACCGCGTTGGGTGATCATCCCCTCCCCGCGCACGGTCTGGCCACCGAACGACAACGCAATGCCTTTCAACGGCTGCCCGGCAAAGCGGTTGCCGAACAGATCGGACCACGGAACAAGAAATCCGCAGTTCGCAGGGCGTAGCGGAGCTACGGCGATGCCTTGCGCCGAAAGCGGCTCAAACCAACTCCCGTCGGCTCCTAATCTCGGCCAACTCGCTCCGCCGAGAGCCAGAATGCAAGCATCCGATTTTACTGTAACGAGGCCCTCAGGCGTCTCCAGCTTCAGGGCACCAGCGTCGTCCCATCCGATCCACCGGTGACGCAGCTTGAGCTGAACTCCGCGGTCTCCAAGCTGCCGCAACCAGGCGCGAAGCAACGGCGAACTCTTGAAGCTCGCCGGGAAGACGCGACCGCTACTGCCGATGAAGGTGTCCTGCCCAAGCGCGTTGCACCAGGCGCGTGTCGCAGCTGGAGGGAAACTCTCGATAGCCGCGCGTAGCAGTGGGTTTATGCCGGCGTAGCGTCCGAGAAAGCGCGGCAATTCTTCACTGTGGGTAATATTGAGCCCGCCGCGCCCGGCGAGCAGAAATTTGCGGCCGACCGAGCTCATGCGATCGAAGATCGTCACTGCAAGGCCCGCGCGCGCCAGCACTTCGGCTGCCATCAGGCCCGCCGGCCCACCACCAACAACCGCAACGCTGGGCATTCTTATCAAGGTCTCCACTCGGCTGCAGCGATTTCACGGGTCGGGTTCAAGCGCGGTCAACCAGCAGCTGTGCGACGCACAGCAAAATCAAGGTTTTCTCAAGAAGAACCCAAAGTCACGTCGATCCACTGGCGATATTCGTCCAATCGCGACCACGTTGAAGATTCCTCTCCATCGCAACACAAGGGAGCGACCAATGTTCAGCAACGACAATCAAGACAAATCGATACAAATGAACCGTGTTCTCGACAGACGGTCTGTCTTGCTCGGGAGCACGACGCTTGCCGCAGCATCCGCACTATCGTCTGCGCTCGAAACCGCACAGGCGCAACAACCGCCAGCCGCAGCGGCAGGCAGCACCACCAATGCGAACCGGCTCGTTCGCACATTTACGGGCGACAATCACCAGCCAATCTCCTGCATCGCGGTCTCGCTCGACGGTACGCGCATCGTGTCGGGATCCGGTCTCGGCAGCGAAGGCGTCAATTTCTGGAACCTCGATTCCGGGGATACACTCCACAACTTCGCAATGGGCGACGGAGGAGCCGACGGGGTCGCGTTTTCGCCCAACGGGCGAACAGCAGCGGCGGCAAGCATCGATGATCAAATCATCATGTGGGATACCGGCTCGTTCAACCAGACCGGGCTGATCCGCGCCAACGTCGGCGTCAGGACCAACCGGGTTGCGTTTTCGCCGGACGGCCAGTTTGTGCTGTCGGCTTACGACGGCAATCTCATGCTTTACGACACGGCGCTCCATCAGAAGAGCGCTATCAGGACGCCGCCCGGCGGGACGCTTTTCGCCGTGGCTTTCTCGGCAGAAGGGCGGTTTGTTGCGACTGGCAGCGTCCGCTTCGACCGCGGCGATGACATTGTGGTCTATGATCTCCTGTCAGGGCAGCAAACGATCCATTTCAGCGGGCACCCCGGAGCCGGAGCCACGAGCGTCGCGTGGAGTGGAAACAATATCCTGTCCGGAAGCGGCGACGGCAGCGTCAAGCTGTGGAATTCTGCATCCGGCGCTGCGATCCGCTCTTTTGCCGGACACACAAAGCCTGTCCAAAGCGTCGCCTTGGATTCCAGCGGCGCACTCGCCTTGTCGGGAAGCGATGACGGCACCATGAAGCTGTGGGCCGTCGGCTCCGGCGCCGCGCTGCAGACCTTCGATCACGCCGACGGGGCGGTGACTGGTGTGGCCTTTGCGAGCGGCGCTCGCTTTGCCGTTTCCGGCGGCGGCAAGACGGTGAAGCTCTGGGACTTGTCCGGCCTCGCGTCGTAATTTCGGACGCCGCGCCGCGCCGCACCGCTGCTCAAATGCACGGCTTGGCGCGGCGCACTTTCCGCGCTGAGATTTTCTGCCCTCTCCTCGGTCTTTTCTCCTGCGAGCATCAATTGTTGTGCGCTGCACAACAAAATCAAGGTTTTCTCAAGAAGAATCCCAAAGCCGCGTCGTTGTGCTGACGATAGTGTCGCGTGCCGGGTTTCGCATTTTGCAATCGCATCGCGGACGTATGGAAACAGAAAGACGTCGGCTCGTGTTCGATCCCAAACCAATTCCGGTGGATCGAACGTGGGGCTTTGAGATGACGCTGCCGGACAATGAACGTGATCTTGTCAGCGGCTTTTTTAGCGAGGCGGAAGCCCTGGCGTGGCTTGCCAGCCCGCAATGTGACGATTGGCTGCAAAAGCGGGGCTATTTCCGCGACAAGAATTAGTTCGAAGACTAGCGCGTGAAGGGAAGAGGAAACGCGTTTCCGTCGCATGCCGCCTATTGATGCTGTGGACGGCTCCTCCACCCGGCACGTGAGTGCCATGGATGTGGGGGCTACTGAAGCTCCCACGATTCGGAGGAGCTACCCATGCAAACGATCACGACAGTCGGTCTGGATATCGCGAAGTCGGTTTTTCAGGTCCACGCAGTTGATGCGGAGGGCAACGTAGCCATTCGCCGGCAGTTGAAGCGTCGCTACGTCCTCGCCTTCTTTGAGAAGCTGCCGCCGTGCTTAATCGGCATCGAGGCTTGCGCCTCGGCGCATCATTGGTCGCGCGAACTCCATGCGCTTGGCCACACTGTGCGACTGATGCCGCCGGCTTATGTGAAGCCCTACGTGAAGCGGCATAAGAACGATGCCGCCGACGCCGAGGCGATCTGTGAGGCGGTCACTCGGCCGAACATGCGGTTCGTCCCGACCAAGACAAAAGAGCAGCAGAGCTGCCTAACGCTGCACCGAACTCGTCACCTGTTCATTCGCCAGCAGACCTCGGTCATCAATGCCATCCGTGCTCACCTCGCGGAGTTCGGGATCGTCGCGCCAGTCGGACGCAAGGGCGTCGAACAACTGCTCGGGGTCGCAGTCGATGAAAGTGACAGCAGGCTGCCGGATGTTGCCCGCGCCTGCGTCACCGCTCTCGGCGCTCAACTGCAGACGCTGAAGACGCAGATCCTTCAGTTCGACCGAATGATCATGGCCTGGCATCGATCCAGTGAAGCAAGTCGGCGGCTCGACGATATACCGGGCGTGGGTCCGGCACTCGCAACTGCTCTGGTTGCCAGCGTCGCTGATCCGAAGATGTTCCGATCAGGAAGGGACTTCTCGGCCTGGATCGGGCTGGTGCCGAAGCAGAACTCAAGCGGCGGCAAGGACAGACTTGGCAGTATCAGCAAACGAGGTGATCGCTATTTGCGCAGCCTGTTCACCATCGGCGCGCTTGCCGTCATCCGCTATGCCAAAATCCACGGTACCAAACATCGGCCCTGGCTCACGGCATTGTTGGCGCGGCGACCCGCAAAAGTCGCGGCCATCGCCCTGGCCAACAAGATCGCAAGGATGGCATGGGCGATGATGGCCAGAGGCGAACGATACAAGGAACCGGTCGCGCTCGCGGCCTGAACGAGATCACACCGGCGTCCGGCGTGATGTGAAGGTTGGGAGGGCGAACAGCACGTAATGCAGAGCCGGTCGATCCGGCGATCAGGACAACCCACAAGGGCCACAGCATTGTCGAATGCGTCCTATTGACCGGGACCTGATCCGCGGAAGGCATTATGGCCAGCGGTCATGTGAACCGCACCTAGAGGCCGAACACATGGCTGCACCGACCAACCCTGCAACGTGAAGATTCTTCTTGCCAACTCGGAGCCGTCCACACATGGCTCTTCGCGTTGTCGGCGGTGATAGGCCAACTCGGTCGCTTTGTGCACAGAAAGGACATTGGGCAAGGTGATTGTCGCTTCCTCTCGGTAGCGACTGACCCGAAGAGACGTTGGCGGTTTCCCCTTGGCCGCAAAGAGATGTCGCGAGTGAGTCTAAATCATGCGGCCTTCTCGCCGACGAAGCGGCCACCACCAAGTGCAGCATCATTCACCAAATCGACAAAGCGGACGTAGCTCTCGTAAAACGTATCATGACCGGTTGGTGTACCGGCCGCTTGCGTTTCCTCGCGGAGCTTTCTGTACATAGCGAGCCGCTGCGTCAGTATCGCACCCCAATCGCCGGTTAAGTCTTCCACCGAATTTACGGTAAAACCCGCTCTGCGAATAAGATCAGCGTAAGCTTGCAAATTGTATAGGTCCGCGACTGCCATCCCTTGCCACATCAGTTCTTTGTCAGCATCGGAAAGTGGGCGATGAGCAACCCAGTCCGTGAAAGCGATACGGCCACCCGGCTTCAATATTCGGTAGGATTCAGCCAGAGTGCGTTCCTTGTCCGGCACGTGAAGCAACGCTTCCTGGCTAACTACGACATCAACGGTGGCGTCGGGCAACGGCACGTGCATTACATTGCCTTCAATGACACGGACCGTGTTTTGCAATCCAACCAGACGCGTTAGCTCTTCTGCTCCCTTGACCCTCGCCGGCGTCAATTCAATGCCGGTGACATCGGCACCATAGCGGTGAGCCAAGTAACGCGATGGCCCGCCTAGACCTGCACAAAAATCAACGACGCGAGTCCCCTTACCGATACCTGCACGTGCAGCCAGCGCGTCATTGGCTTCCAATCCTCCGTAATGATCCTGGTCATGCGGAAATAATTCTTCGGGCGCAACGCCATTGAGGTGTCCCCGGCTTGCATTGAGTTTCGCCAGGATAATTTCAGATGAAATTGGATGACGCTCATAAAAATCGACTGCAGAGCGAATCTCCACACTCACGAGTTCCTCCCTCTCCGTCACGGGTAAATTATCCCGAACGACAGAGTGACCCAATACGCGGAAACTCGCTAGGGCGGATACGTCGGAAAATAAGGCCTAACGTCCGCTTGCGGCCCTTCGCGGCGCTTGAGAGCAAAAATGAACTTGGTCGCTTTGAGAGGCCGAGCAGATATCAGATGACGGGCCAGCCGCGTGAGATCGGCAGCGATTGACCCATCGCGGCGTTGGCACCTTCAACACTGCACGACGCAATGAGCTGGCCGTTGTCCGCCCGGGCGACGCACCTACTCTTTCGTACATTGCTCGATTGTGGGAGCCAGCGCGCCGTTCTGTTTTACAAGACCATTTTCAATAAATACCTTGTCCCCCGCGCGGCTATCCAGCATCTTGATGTGGTTTCCAGCTTTCAGGATCAGCGATTGGGCGGGCGGCGGCATCGTCTGGGGATTCGCCACCTGCGGGTTGGTATGTTGAAATTTGGTCGCCACGGAGACGAATTGCAGCTCGTCATCCCCGATCCGCGTCGCTGACTGGATTTCATCATAGCGCGTCAGAGTGTCTTCAATCTCACCTGTCTTGTAATGATTGATGAGCTCCATTGTGGGGGCGCCGGAAAGTGGCACCGTGTAGGTCGCCCGTGAACCAAGCTCTTTCGCGGGGTCCTTTGAACAATCCAGAGACCAGCTGCCGACCAGCCCAAATCCCTTCATCGCGGAGCCGGCATCATCGGCTTTCAATGGAAGTGCCTGCGCCGTCAGCGTGGCCAAAACACAAAGCGAAAAACCGAGTTTGCGCATACTTCCTCCCAAACGCTGATCATCCCGAGCGAACGCGCTGCAAAACCTATGGCATCGTTCTGGGCAAATAAATTCTTGCCCCATCCCTTGAAATAATTCCTAGCCCTCCCAGATACGCTTCCTTGCTTTCGAAGGACGTGGACCGGAGGCAAACCGGGCCATTGGAGCAAGAGCGGCGCCCGCGGACGGAATTGCAAACCATTCCCGGGCGGTTCGGGCATCAGCCCGCCGGCACTAAGACCGGCGCGCGAGGTGCATCGCTGGAAGTGTTGACCGGTGCCGGCGGGGAAACCCGCCACGCGACGCGGTCCGCACGAAGCCTGGCCCGATACCGCGCCCTTGGGATGGAAAGTCCCTTGGGCAGGAGCCGCGGTGGAACGCCGAGAGGCGAGCGTCCTCCGCAAGAGGACGCGCCGCGCCCGCAAAGCGCGGCCCTGTTATGCGTCTCTCGGCGTTCCGTATCCTTCCTTTTTTTTCTTGCTTTTTTCTTGGCTTGCGAGCGACGGCAAACGGTAACGGCTTCCACCGCCGGCAAAACCGTAAAGCAACGAAGCCCGCAAGCCCGCTTACCGCTCCGGCGTTGTTCTTGAGGAGCGGCTTTCATTGCATCGCGTAACACTGCTCGGCGCAAAGGAGCGCGCCGCGAGATCGGGAGAACGCGTCCTCGAATAAATGCCAACGCACAACGAGGGATCACGATGGAAGACCGCACCCCGTCCGTAGTTCTCGCCGCGATGCTCAAGGCCGGATTGAAGCGCAAGCCCAAGCTCAAGCCGGTGGCGTATGCGAAGCGGCTGGCGACAGAACTCGCCGCGCAGCAGCGGCGCTACTGCGACGCGTTCAACCTGTGGCGCACATGCGCGGCGTAAATCCTGCCGGCGGCTGCGCACCTGCGGCGGCGATCCGGCGGTCTGCCTCGCGCGCGGCATCGGCGCCATTCCGCGCGTGCAACAGGTGCGAGACGCGGGCCGCAATCCTCGCGGCGACGCCACACAACATCGCCGCGCCTGAACGCGAAGCGCGGCAGCGCATGCCGCGCGATTGTTATGAATAGCGGCTGGCTTAGCGGAAAGCCGAAAAACTTGCAGAACTCGTCGGCCGGCGCGCGCGGCGCGTGAAAGCTGTTGGCGGCGTGGGCGTGATCGCCGTAGCCGATCGCCACCGCGCAGAACAGCATCTGCTCCGGCGGCATGTTCACGAACGGCCGGACGATGTGATGCATCCGCGCCCAGGATTCCTGCGGACAGGTGTCGAGGCCGCAGCCGCGCGCCAGATACATGACGGTGGCGACATAAGCGCCGAGATCGGTCCACTGCGCGGGGCCGAGCTTGCGGTCGATGGCGACGAACAGCGCCACCGGCGCATTGAAGAATTCGAAGTTGCGCTTGTGCTGATCGAGCCGCGCCTTCATGTCGTCGCGCGCGATCTTGAGCGCGCCGTAAAGCTGAACGTGGTGCCCCTCGCGGCGCGACTTGTACGGCTCCCACATCGTCTCCGGATAGATCGGATATTCCGACCCGAGATGCCGCGGATCGATCTCGGCGATGTGCTCGGCGACCTGGCGCTTGAGTTGCTTCAGCGGCTCGCCGGTGAGCGCATAGACCTGCCACGATTGCAGATTGCCGCCGGACGCCGCGCGCGCCGCTTTTTCGACGATGTCGCGCACGATGTTCGGATCGACCGGCTTGTCGAGGAACCAGCGGCAGGACACACGGGAGGCAACAGCTTCAAAAACATCCATAGCGTGATCTTTCAGGCGGCGGACCAGTTGCGCCGCTTTATTAGCGTCAGCGGCGGCATCAGAAAAGCTGTGAGAACGGCCCGTGCGCTATCGTTCGGCCACGCCTCACATATCCTCGAAATAGCTGCGCACCGATGCGTCGCCGGCGGCGACCTCGGGCCCTTCATAGACCATACCCGCTTCCATGGTTTCGGTGGCGGCGACGAACATGTTGACGTAAGGCGCGCCGCAATACGCGACCGGCTTCACGCGGTCCCAGATGACGTAGCCCTTGGCGTCGATGCAGTCCGAATAGGTCGATGCGGCAAGAACATTGCCCACAACCATCATGCGGCCCAGCCACTCCTTGGTCCACACGACCTCGCATTCGAAGTGCCGCAGGCATTCCGCAATGCGCGGCGGTTTGACTTTTACCGAGGACAAGGCGGTGAGCCCCGCCTTCTCCAGCTCGTTGACGCCGCGCGCGAACGGAAGACCGACGACACGCACCTGTTCAAGCTGGCGCCGATCGAACGACGGCAGGTTCACGACGAATTCTCCGGTCGCCATGATGTTTTCGCGGGTATGGCCGGTAAGATTTGTCGTGAAGGCGATCTGTACCGGATTGTGAACGATGCGCACGCACGTCGCGTAAGACGCAGCGTTAACGTGGCCCTCTTTGTCGACCGACGTGATGATCGCGACATGGCCGGCTGGGGCGAACAATCGGTCCCAATATTTTTCCGGCTGGCTGACAAGAGTAGCCGACGTCATGCTTTCATCTCCCCGATTGGCAAGCCACTACGGCTTCACCGCGACCTTGGCACGCGCGACGATTGCCGCCGGCGCCGCATAGATGGTCTGAACAAATTCGCTGACTTGAACATCGGTCATCGGCGCAAGGTCCAACTGCAGTTTTGCAGCTTCCGCTCTGAAATCCCCGGCGGCAAGGGTCGTCTGAAACGCGGTGCGCAAAGCCCGTATCCGATCCTCGGGTGCACGCGGCGGCGCGGCGAACGGGCGGCCAACGGCCTGCAAACCAAAAATCAGATCGAACAGTTTCCGGTCATCGTCCGTCTTGGCGTAGTCATAGATGTGCGGGACATCGCCAAGCGCAGGGTCCTTGTCACGGCCGAGTTGGAGAATGATCTTGAACCGGCCGGCCTTATAGTCCTCGCGCCATTCGGTCATGACGGTCGAGAGCGGGATGCCGCAAACTCCCCTGACCTCGCCGCGCTGCATTGCAAGCCGTACGTCGGCGGAGCCACGATAGCCCTGGATCAATTTGATCTTGACCCCAAGCAAATTCCGCAGCGCGGTCGGAAACTGCGTCAAAGGTCCGGCTGTGCCGCTTCCGGCACTCCCCATCAGCGTTTCTTTCGTGAACAGATCGTCGAAGCTGGAAATTCCGGAATCCTGCCAGACGCCACACAGCCCGATGACGGAATCCATGCTGCCGATCCAGTCGAATTGCCTGGCGTCATAGCGGCCGGCACTATCCCCGAGCAGCGGATCGAATGCTGCTGTATGGGCAAACGTCGCGATCACCGATCCGTCCTGGGGCGCGGCATGATAAAGCCAATTCGCCGAAACCAGACCAGCGGCACCAACCATGTTTTCAGGGATCAGAGTCGGATGACCCGCCAGATTCTGGCCCATGAAACGCGCCAGAAGCCGCGCATAGAGATCGAAACCGGTGCCGACCTCATGGCCAACGACAATACGCAATGCATGGGACTTGTAAAAAGCTTCGGAATCATCCGCAAACGCAAGCGTCCAGCTAACGACGAACAACAAGCACGAACCAAGTATCGATCCCAGCCGGGTCAGCACGAATCCCCCAACGAACGCGATTTTGTTGAATTCATTTTGACAGCACAACGGTGCAACAGCAATCGCAGCCGCTGTACGTCAAAGGCTGGACAGGTCTGCACCGCAATCACATGATATTCGCCGCCGGAACAAGGGAACAGGAAATGTCCGTCACGCGGGAATTATCCGAGTTTGCGCTCGGAATTCGCTACGAGACAATTCCCGGACATGTGACACACGAGATGAAACGCTTTTTCATCGACGCGTTCGCCTGCGCAATCGGCGCATTCGACGCCGAACCTTGCCGGATTTGCCGCGAAGTTGCGCGTGAGCACAGTGGCAGGCCGGATGCCACGTTGATCGGCGAAACAACAAAGGTCTCGCTGTCGCAAGCCATCATCGCCAATGGCGCGATGGTCCGCTATCTCGATTTCAACGACGGCTATCATTTTGCCAAAAGTCCCGGAAAGATCGGCGGCGGCCACCCGAGCGATTGCCTGCCTGCCGTCTTTGCCGTAGCCGAGCGGCAGCATGCTACCGGCAAGGCTGCGATCGAGGCGGCTGTGGCCGGATATGAAATCATGGGGCGCATGATCGATGCGTTCGCGGAAGGCCTCACGCCTATGGGCTTTCACCATGGATCGGTCATGCCGTTTCTCGGCGCTGCAATCGCCGGACGCCTCATGGGCCTCGACGCTGCGCAAATGACGCACGCAATGGGCATCGGTGCTTCATCGTCCCTCGGACTTGGCATCAATGACGCCGAAGGCGAGGAATACAACAATTCGAAGAATGTCGCCGACAGCTTTATGCTGGAGCGCGGCGTTTACGGCGCCCTGCTTGCATCGCGTGGCTTCACCGGACCTGAGCGGGTCATCGAAGGCAACAAAGGCTTCGCTCATTGTCTGCTTCGAGGCGTCGAGAATTACCGGCCGAAGCCGCTACCGAACGATCACTACCTGATGCGCGCACGCATGAAGTATTTTCCGACGGAGTTGACCAATCAGGGGCATCTGTTCGCCACCGGCGAACTCGTCATCAAGTACAATCTCAAACCTGAGGACATCGCGGCGGTGCGGCTGCGGCTCAGCAAGCGCACCGTCAACCACAACGGCGATCCAGCAAAAAAATATCCGCGCAACAAGGAGACCGCGGATCACAGCGCCTACTTCATAACAGCGCTCGGTATCTTACTGCGCGGCAAGCTCGTCCCCTCGTCATTCACGCCCGAATCCTACGACGACCCCATGATCCGCGCGCTCAGCGATCTGGTGACGCTCGAACACGGACCGGAATTCGACGAAACCCTTACCGGCGCGATGGTCACAATCCAGACCAAGGATGGACGGACGCTACAAAAGCGCGTGAACTTTCCGCGCGGCAATCCCGAGAACCGGATGAGCGACGCCGAGCTGCGCGACAAATTTATTGAATGCGCCGGCAACCGTATGAACGCGACGCAAGTCGATCGCATTATCGAGACCTGCATGAATATCGAACAAGTCGGCGATATCGGCGAGCTAATGGGAGAACTTGCACTCCCGGCGCTCGACCAACCGCTGAGATCGTGACGTTATCTCGAGGCGCGTCCGTTCAACGAGCGAGCCAGTCACTCAGCGGTTATGTGCGCGAACGCAGCCACCTTCGCCCACTTCTGCGTTTCGGCGGCAATGAATTTCGCATAATCGCCCGGCGTCATCGGGTCGATCACGACGCCGATATCGTTCAGGCGCGTCTTGTACTTGGGATCGGCCATGCCCTCGCTGATCGTCCTGTTGAGTGTGTCGACGATGGCGGCCGGCGTGTCCTTTGGCGCGCCAAGGCCGAGCCAGCCGTTGGCCTGATAGCCCGGCACGAATTCGGCGATCGCAGGAACATCGGGCAGCACTGCCGAGACGCCGCGGCATCGAGACGCCGAGCGCGCGCAGCTTGCCGGACTGGACATAGCCGAGCACCGCCGGCACCGGCTCGAACGCAAGCTGGACCTGGCCGCCAAGCAGATCGGGAAAGATGCTTTCCTTGTAAGGCACGTGCGGCAGTTCGATGCCGGTCATCATGGCGAACAAGGCGCCGGCGACATGCAGCGTGCTGCCGTTGCCCGACGAGCCCATGAAGACCTTGCCGGGATTGGCTTTGACGTAAGCAACGAACTCCGGAACCGTTTTCACCGGCAGACCTGGCGTCACCACCATGACCAGCGGAATGCCGCCGACGCTGGCGACCGGCACGATGTCGCGGTCGAAATTGTAGTTCAGATTTTTGTAGACCGAGCTGTTGATGGCGTTGCCCGCGACCTCGAACAGCAGCGTGTAGCCATCGGGCGGCGCGCGCACCACAAGCTCGGTGGCGATGTTGGTGTTGGCGCCGGGACGGTTCTCGACGACGAATGGCTGGCCGAGCCGTTCCGACAACATCTGGCTGATCAGCCGGGAGACAATGTCCGGCGAGTTTCCAGCCGGCAGGCCGACAACAATCCGCACCGGCCGCGACGGATAGGTTTCCGCCACGGCAAGACGCGGCAACGATCCGGCAACGGCGGCGCCTACCGCGCCATGCAGAAACTGTCGGCGGCGAAGCTGCACGGCTCAATACGGCGTCTTGGTGATCTCGCCGGAGCCGGCGACGTACCACTTCTCGCTGATCAGCGGCTTGCCGGCCAGACGATCGGCAATCCAGTCGGCCAGCAGGATCGGCGGGAACGGCCCGAGATTGGCCGCGGGAACGTTGCCGACCGAATGACGGGACTCCTGATAGACCACCATCTGCTTCGGCCCGCTGAGCGCCGCCATCATGCCGATCGGAATGTTCGAGCGGACTAAGCTCTTCGGCTTCGCCGGCGATGCACAGATATGGCGCCTTGATCTTTTCGGCGTGGCCTTCCCAGGTGATCGTCTTGCGGAATTCGTCGAACTCGTCCTCGTCGACGATGCCGGACATATACATGAAGCGCTTCTTGAACGTCGGCGACGCTTCCTGAAAGATCGTGTGGCAGCCGGGCTCGTGACACACCGACATCACCGCGCAAGCTTTGATGCGCGGCTCATTAGCAGTCAAAACAGTGCCGAACAGCGAACCGAAGCTGGTGCCGGCGACGGCGATCTTCGTCGCATCGAGCTCGGGCCGCGACGCGATCCAGTCGGCGAGCGCCGGACCGGCCGCCATCCAGTTCTCCATGGTGAAGTGCAGCCCGATCATCGGCGCTTCGTATTGGCCGGGCCCGTCGATCGCCAGCACCGCCATGCCGCGATTGAGATACTTGTCGCCGTACAGCGCGACCTGGATTTCCTTGTAGCTGTCCATGCCGGGCACCGAGATCACCACCGGCAGCTTGCCGCCGGTGTGGCCCGGTGGCAGATGCAGCCACGCCGGGATCGCCTTGTCCTTGAACGGCACCCAGACCGCTTCGACGTGGTGGTCGGCGAGCGCGGCATACTTCGCGTAGCACTCGCGCTTCTTGTTGTTGTAGGCGATGTTGGTTTCGTCGTTCTCGTCGTAGGGCCATTGCGCGGCGCCCCAATGCACCGCCGCCATGAAGAAATTGTCGCGCGCGGTCACCTTGTGATCGGCCTGCGCCGCGGCGTTGGCCTTGGCTTCGCGGCGCTTGGCCACGGCGGCGAAGGCCGGGCCGATATCGGCCATCTTCTTCACGCGCTCGCGGATGCCGGCAAAATCGGCATTGGCCTCGATGCCGCACGGCAAATGGATGTAGAGCGAGCGCGGCTGGTCCCAGTCGATGCCGTTGGCGCGGATGATATTGTCGATCAGCCAGCGCTGCGCGTCGAAACGGCGCACCTGCGGCGTCGCCGCGATGATCGAGGATCGGCGGGAAACCCTGCATCGGGCGGTTCATGGCACGCTCCCTAGAATGTCGTTTGTCGGACGTGATAAAATTGATGCGCCGTCTTGCCGGGGACATTATCGGCGAAGCGAGTGTTGTCAACGACGCCGGAGCGGCCATTTCATCGTGCCAAACCCCGATCTTTCGATGCCTGACGACGCAACCGCGCATAACAAGCGCGGCATCGAAGCGGCGCGCGGCGGCAACTTGCAGGACGCGCTCGCGCATTTCGACAAGGCCGTGGCGCTCAAGCCCGACTACGCCGAGGCGTACAACAATCGCGCGCTGATCCTGCAAGACCTCAACCGGCTCGACGATGCGCTGGCCAGTCTCGACCGTGCTCTGGCGCTGACGCCGGACAATGCGCGGGCGCACAACAATCGTGGTGCGCTGCTGCAGGATCTCAGCCGCTTCGACGAAGCGGTCGCGGCGCATGACAAGGCGCTGGTGCTGAAATCTGATTTCGCCGAGGCGCAGTTCAACAAGGCCACGCGCGCTCCACGCCTTGAAGCGCTTCGACGAAGCGATTGCCGGTTTTGAGAAAGCCATCGCACTGCGGCCGGACTATCCGGAAGCGTATCAGAATCTCGGCATCACGCTGCAGGATGAGAAGCGAATTGAGGAAGCCATCGCGGCTTATCGCAAGGCAATCGCGCTGCGCCCCAATTACGCCGAAGCCTACAGCAATCTTGGCTTCTGCGAATTGCAGCTCGGTCAGTTTGAGGCGGGCTTTCGCGACTACGAGGCGCGCAAGCTGCAGGCCGGACTGCCGGATACGCGATTTATCACGCGTCCGGAGTGGCGCGGCGAGAATATCGAGGGCAAGACATTATTCGTCCATTGCGAGCAGGGCTTCGGCGACACCTTGCAGTTCTGCCGTTTTGGCAAAGTCGCAGCCGCGCGCGGCATCAAGGTTATCATGTCGGTGCAACAGCCGCTGTGGAAGCTGCTGCAGCAACTTCGTCCGCCGGTCAACGTCATCGCTCAGGATACGGTGCCGGCGGCCTTCGACTATCACTGTTCGCTGATGAGCTTGCCGGGACCGCTCGGCATCAATGCCGGCACAATTCCCGTCGAGCAGCGCTATCTCGCATCCGATCCCGCATTGAGCCGAGTTTTGGCCGAACGGCTGCCGCAGCCGTCGTCAAAGCCGCGGATCGGAGTGACCTGGAGCGGGAACCCGAAACACAAGAACGAACTCAACCGTTCGATGCCGCTCAAGGTCCTGTCGCCGCTGTTTGCCGCCGGCGCGCACTGGGTATCGCTGCAAAAGGAACGGCGTCCTGACGATGCCGGACTGCTCGCCGAACTTCCGGTTGCACCGCTCGCCGATACGCTTGACCGATTTCGCCGATACCGCGGCGCTGATCGACAACCTCGATCTGGTCATCACCGTCGACACCAGTGTCGCGCATCTTGCCGGCGCAATGGGCAAGCCGGTATGGATCCTGCTGCCGTACTATCCGGACTGGCGCTGGTTCCTCGAAGGCGAGACCAGCCCGTGGTATCCGTCTGCAAGGCTGTTCCGCCAGGATCGCAGCCGTTCGTGGGAGAACGTCATTGCACGCGTTCGTGAGGCCGTGCATGAATTCGCCCGCTCTCCGTCACTATCCTCGCGTGCAGGTCCGACATGAACAAGCATAGCAATATCAAAGCCGCCATCGCTTATGACGATCTCCGCGAATGGCTCTCCGCCGCCGAAGCGCTGGGCGAAGTCAAAAAGGTCAACGGCGCGAGCTGGCAGGAAGATATCGGGCTCGCCGCCGAGGCGATCCTGCGCGAAGAGAACGGCCCGTGCGTCGTGTTCGATGACGTCCCGGGCAGCCCGAAGGGATTTCGCGTGCTGCTGAACATGTTCGCCGGCACGCGGCGCAACATGACGCTGGGCTTTCCCGACCATCTCACCAAGTGGGAATTGAGCGACAATTATCGCAAGGCCTATCTGGCCGATCCAAAAATCATTCCGCACGAAATCGTCGACGACGGGCCGATCCTCGAGAACGTGCTGATGGGCGACGACATCGACGTCACCAAATTTCCCTCGCCGATCTGGCACGAGAAGGACGGCGGCCGTTACATCGGCACCGGCACCTACAGCATCACCCGCGATCCGGAAGAGAACTGGCTCAATGCCGGAGCCTATCGCGCCATGGTGCACGACAAGACGTCGGTCGGCTTCGTCACCGCGCGCGGCCACCACGGCTTTATTCATCGCGAGAAATACTGGGCGCGCGGCGAGCCGATGCCGGTGGTGATGGTGCTCGGCGGCGATCCGCTGGCGTTCTTCTACGGCGGCGTCGAAGCGCCCTACGGCACGTTCGAACTCGACATCGTCGGCGGCATGCGCGGCCGGCCGACCAAGATGGTGCGCGGCAAAGTCACCGGCCTGCCGATCCCGGCCAATGCCGAGATCGTGCTCGAAGGCTATGTGACGCCCGACAAGCGCAAGGACGAAGGCCCGTTCGGCGAGTGGAGCGGCCATTACGCCGGCGGCAAGCGGCCGATCCCGGTGCTCGACATTCATGCGATCTATCACCGCAACGATCCGATCCTGGTCGGCGTGCCGCCGATGGGCGGCGGGCCGGACGAGATGGCGCGTTATCGCGCGGTGATGCGCTCGGCGATGATCAAGCAGAACATGACCAATGCCGGCGTGCCGGGCGTGGAACAGGTTTGGTGCCACGAAGTCGGCGGCGCGCGGATGTTTCACGCGATCTCGATCACGCAGCGCTATCCGGGCCACGCGGTGCAGGCGCTGCATATCGGCGCGCAGTGCGGCGCTTCGGCCTACGCTTCGAAATATGTCGTGGTGTGCGACGAGGACATCGACGTCACCAGTCTCGAACAGACGCTGTGGGCGATGCTGACCCGCACCGATCCCAAGGACTCGATCCAGTTCATCACCGGCTCATGGGATTCCAGCGCCGATCCGGCGATCCCGCCGGAGCGCCGCGCGGTCGGCGACATGACCCATTCGGTGGCGCTGATCAATGCCTGCAAGCCGTGGCATTGGCGCGAGAAATTCCCGCCGAGCAATGCGCCAAGCCCGGAAGTGGCGCGCAAGGCGATGGAGAAAGTTTGGCTGGCTGTTGAACGGAAAGAAGTAGGCATCCATGAAGACTCGCAATTCCCGACAAGATTTCACCGTCTTATTTCATTGCCGAAGCGGCGGTCGAACTCGGCTTCTTCAAGGCCGAAGGTCTCGATGTGTCGCTCGAACTGGTCTACCCGGTCGACAAGGCCTACGAGGCGCTGCGCGACGGCAAGATCGATTTCGTCGGCGGCGCTGCGCACGCGGTGCCGGCTGCTTTCCCCAACTACAAGGGCGCGAAGCTGATCGCGGCGCAGGCGCAGGGCATGTACTGGTTCCTGGTGATGCGCTCCGATATCGGCGCCAAGCGCGGCGATCTCAGCTGCGTCAAAGGCCGCACCATCGGCGCCGCGCCGTGGGTCAATATGGGCCTGCGCGGATTGTTGATCGCGGCCGGCATCGATCCCGAGCGCGACAAGGTCAAAATCGCGCCAGTGCCTGGCCTGATCGGCGACGCGGTTCCGAATTTCGGCGTCATGGCGTCGAAGGCGCTGCAAGACGGCAAGCTCGACGGCTTCTGGGCCAACGGCATGGGCGCCGAAGTCGCGGTGCGCGGCGGCTACGGTATCGTCGTCGCCGACGCGCGGCGCGGCGACGGGCCGAAAGAATGTTTCAACTACACCTGTCCGGCGATCACGCACCTCCGATGCGCTGATCGCGCGCTCGCCGGACACCGTCGCCGCCGCCGTGCGGGCGATCGCCAAGACGCAAGCCGCACTGAAAGCCGACGTGAACCGCGCCGGCGAAGTCGGCCGCAAACTGTTCCCGCCGATGGAAGCCGACCTGATCGTCGAACTGGTGCGCCGCGACCTGCCCTGGTACGACGCCACGCTGTCGAAGGATTTCATCGCCGGCATGACCGCGTTCCTGCGCAGCCAGGACGTGCTGCAAGGCGACCTGCCCTACGAGCAAGTGGTCGCAGCGCAGTTCGCGCCGATGTGGAAGGCATGAGGCGGAGACTCTGAGCGCTGGGCGGCGTTCGAACTTAAAACCCGCCGGCCGTGAAGCTGAAACGCTGGGTCACGTCGTACGGCTGTTTCAGGAGCGGATAGGCGTAATTGACCCTGATCGGGCCGAACATCGAATCCCAGATCAGGCTGGCGCCGACCGATCCCCGCAGCGCCCGCGAATTGGCGATCTGCTGCGACGGCGACAGCGACGAAAGCTGCGACACGCTCGAGGCATTGTTGGCCCACAGGCTGCCGACGTCGGAGAACAGCGCAGCCTTCAGCTTGGCGTCCGCAGGCACGCCGGGCACCGGCGCCTGCAACTCGGCGGATGTGGTCCAGTAAACGTTGCCGCCGAGATTATCCATTGTCGTGCCGGGCGTGATATCGCGCGGGCCGAAGCCGTTTGGCGCGAAGCCGCGGACAAGCTGCGGCCCGCCGAAAAAACCGTCGAGCAACGGCAATTGCTGGCCGCCCCACGGCGTCACATAGCCGCCCTGAGCGCGCACGATGCCGACAACGTCGCCGACAATCGGGTGATAGTAGCGCACGTCTTCCGTGGTGCGGGCGAACTTCGCGGCCCCGCCCAGTCCGGCGAAATCGTTGTTGGTCTGCGCGCGCACGCCTTCGGTCGGATCCTTGAACGAGTCGAGCGTCGAGTAAGTAATGCTGTTGCCGACCGACGAGACCCACATCGGACCGGCCGCGGCCGCTTGCTGAATCGGCAACGACGACGTGCCATAGGCCGGATTGAGCGACAGGCCTTGATTGTAGATCGAGTAATTCCAGGTGATGCCGAGCTGATCGGTCAGCGGCGTGCCGGCCAGGAATTTCGCGCCATAGACTGTGCTGTTGAAAGACTGGTTGGTGTTGGCAATCGTTTCGTTGCCGAACAGATCGATGCCGGTCGTAAGCCGCTGCCCGAACGTATAAGGGTCGGTGAACGCGAGATCGAAGGAGCGGGCATATTGCCCGTAAGTCACCGACGCTTTTACGGCATCGCCGGTGCCAAGGAAATTCCTGTCACCGATGGTGATTGTCGCTATGGCGCCCGTCGCGGTGCCGTAACCGCCGGACACCGTGAAATCCCCGGTCTGCTCTTCCTGCAAAGTGACGTCGAGTACGACGCGGTCGGGCGCCGAGCCCTGATGCTGTTCGATCTTGACCGACTTGAAGTAGCCGAGCGCCTTGAGGCGGCGTTCGCCACGGTCGACAAGCGCACGATTGAAGGCATCGCCCTCGTTGAAATCGAACTGGCGGCGGACGACCGGATCGCGCGTCTTGTTATTGCCGTGAATATCGATGCGCTCGATATAGAGCCGCCTGCCCTGTTCGATGGCATACGTCAGATTGATCAGATGCGCCGCCGCAACACGTTCGTCACGGACGGCAATGGCAGCGAACGGTTGCCCATTTCGCGCAAGCTGCATTGCCAGATCTTCCGTCGTCTTGTTCGCGGCATCGACGTTGTAGACATCCCCGGTCTGCATGCGCAGGCTGGAACGAAGCGATCCAGCGTCGACCGCTTTCAACGTCGAGGTAACATCGACGGCGCCAATACGGTACTGCGGTCCTTCCTTGACCGTGAAAGTCAGCACCACGCCTTTTTGGACGGCGTCATAGCTGGAAGACGAAAGTATTTGGACATCGGCATAGCCGTGCGCCAGATAAAATTGCCGCAGCAGATCGCGGTCACTTTCGATGCGATCGGAGTCGTAGTTGTCATTATTAAGCAGGAAGCTCAGCAGATTGGTTTCGCCGGATTTGACCACGCCTTCGAGCTTGTTGGCGGAGAAAGCGGTGTTGCCGGCATAGGCGATCTTGCGGACCGCAAGCTTGTCACCTTCGTTGACCGCGAACACCAGATCGACCCGCCCGTTCTTCTGACTGATCGTCTGCGGCGTGATCCGGACATTGAAATAGCCGCGCGACCGATAGAGTTCGAGCACATGCTCGACGTCGCTCTGGACGTAAGCGCGCCAGAACGGGCCATTGGCCTTCGATTGCAGATCGAGTTTCTTGAGGTCGTCGTCCTTGATCTTCTTGTTGCCCTCAAAAGCAACGCGGAAGATCGTCGGGTTCTCCGCCACAGCGACGACAACTCTGCCGCCGTCGCGGGAGATTTTGACGTCGGAGAACAGGCCGGTGGCGTAGAGCTCCTTCAAGCCGGCATCGAGCGCGGACGCGGAGAGTTGCCCGTCCTTGTCGGCATGAAAATGCGACCGGACCACCTCGGCTCCGATCCGGTGGTTGCCGGTAACCACGATTGCGGAATCGGGCGCTGTGGCCGCGAATGCGTTTCCGCATCCCGACCCGAAAAGAACCACCAAAACGGCGGCAATAGCTGCCAGTCGGCAACCCATCAGACCCGCATCCCCATTCAAACGGCCGTATGAATTCAGCCGGTCGCCGGGGCAACAGCATGGAGCTATTGTGTCGGAATCTGAGGTTTTGTGGGCGCCCCCGCCACAATCGTTACGGCGAGGAGGCCTTACAAGCCGCGCGTCGTGTCGTCGAACAATTCCTCGACCGAATAGCGGCGCGGAATGATCTTCATTTCGAGCGCATAGCTCGACATCAGGTCGAGCGCGGGCTTGCAGGCATCAAACCCGAACGGAAGCGTGTCGACAGCGCCGGGCTTCGGCAGGCCGGCAGCCTTCTTGCTGTCGTGGAGCATGCGAAAGACTTCGCGCACCACGCCTGGATCGGATTTCGACAGCGCCGACTTGACCACCACCATGTGGTTGATCGGAACGGTGTTGTATTTCTTGTACCACTCCTTCGCCGCCGCATCGGGATCGGGGATC
Organism: uncultured Alphaproteobacteria bacterium; assembly: GCA_963807565.1. Classification (GTDB taxonomy): domain Bacteria; phylum Pseudomonadota; class Alphaproteobacteria; order Rhizobiales; family Xanthobacteraceae; genus BOG-931. The sequence goes on from CAWECH010000028.1 coordinate 171,155, forward strand.
ACGCTCTTGAAGCGGGGATCGGGCGGCAGCACGGTGCCGAAGATCGCGGCATCGAGTTCGCCATCGAGCACCATCTTGGTCATGTCCTTGCCGTCGGCGGCACGCTCAACTCCGGGCGGATCCTTGAACTCCGCCATGTGGGCGTCCTCGAACGTCACCCACTTCACCTTGCTCAGATCGACGCCGTAATCCTTCCAGAGGATGCCGCGCATCCAGCAACCGGTGGTCTGCGCAAAAGAGCGCACGCCGATGCGGCGGCCTTCGAGCGTGCCGGGCGTCACCGTGCCGCGATCGGAGTTGTACAGCATGGTGCCATGCTGGAAGCGGCCCATCATGGTCGCGGGCATCAGCACAATCGGCACGCCGTAGGCCTTGGCCTGCAGGTAGGTGACCAGCGCCATCTCGCAAACGTCGAACTTCAGTTCGCGCACCATCATGAAGAAGGCTTTGTAGACCGGGTTCACCTCGGTCAGTTGCAGCGAAATCCGGTCGGATTTGATCTGGCCGCCCTTGAGCGCCTGGGTCTGCGGGTAGTTGCCGAAGCAGCCACTGACGGTTTCGATTTTTTCGGCGGTCATTGTGCTCATGGTGCTTATCTCCCGGGTTCGGTAGATTTTAGGATTGCATCCGGCGTTAAGCCAGTCCTTTGCCTGCATCCGGGAGGTCGCCCAATATGAGTTCCGACAATCGGGTTTCGCCCGACCGGCTCGCAGCCTTCGTCATTCGCGCTTTCACCCAGGCCGGCGTGCCGGCGCAGGACGCCGAGATCCTTGCCGGGCTGATGGTCGAAGCCGATCTGCGCGGCAGCGACACCCATGGCGTGATCCGCCTGCCGCTTTATATCCGCCGCATCCGCGCCGGCGGCATCAACGTGAAGCCGAACATCCGCGTCGTCAGCGACCGGCCGTCGGCCGCGCTGATCGACGGCGACAACGCCATGGGTCATCTGGTGATGCGCCGCGCAGCGCATCTCGCGATCGAGAAGGCCAAGGCGACGGGCGTCGGCTGGGTCGGCGCGCGCATGAGCAATCACGCCGGCCCTGCCGCGCTCTATGTCACCATGCCGCTCAAGCACGACATGATCGGGCTCTATTTCGCGGTCGGCAGCAGCAATCACCTGCCCGCCTGGGGATCGACCGAAACCCTGCTCGGCACCAATCCGATGGCATTCGCAGTGCCGGCGCAGGATGAGCCGGCGATCGTGCTGGATATGTCGCCGACCGTGGTGGCGTTCGGCAAAGTGCGGCTGGCGGCGCAGCGCGGCGAGCAGATGCCGGTCGGCTGGATGATCGACAAGGATGGCCAGCCGCTGACCGATCCGAAGCGGATGGACGAAGGCCACCTGCTGCCGATCGGCGGCTACAAAGGTTCGGGCTTAAGCCTGATCATCGGGCTCCTCGCCGGCGCACTAAACCGCGCGGCGCTCGGCCGCGATGTGGTCGACTTCACCAAGGAGATCGGCAAACCGACCAATACCGGCCAGGCGATCGCCGCGATCTCGATCGACGCCTTCATGCCGGCCGCGGAGTTCAAGCGCTACGTCGATGGCGTGATCCGTGACATTCGCAACTCGGAGAAGCTCCCCGGCGTCGAACGCATCTGGCTGCCCGGCGAGCAAACCCATACCAAGCTGCAAGAGCGCCGCGCCCACGGCATCCCGATGCCGAAATCGCTGCGCGACAGTCTCGATGCCGTTGCGCGCGATCTCAACGTCGCGCCGCTGGAGTGATCCCGATGGCCGCAAGCAAACCTGTTGGCATCATCGGCCTTGGCCTGATGGGCGAAGTCTATACCCGCCGCCTGATCGCGGCCGGGTTCAGTGTCGTCGGCTATGACGTCGATGCCGCGAAGATGAAGCGTATCGTGGAACTTGGCGCACGCGCCGGCTCGCTCGCCGAACTCGCGCGCGACTGCGAGCCGATCGTGCTTGCGGTCTTCAATACCGATCAGGTCGAGGACGTCGTCGAGAATACGCTCGTCTCCGCGGCGGCAGGCAAGATCGTGCTGTGTACCGCGACCTGCGATCCCGACCGTATCGCCGCGCTCGGCGCGCGCGTACAAGGCAAGCTCCGTTTTCTCGAAACTCCGGTGTCGGGCACCAGCGAGCAGGTCCGTGACGGCGACGGCGTCGGCCTGATCGGCGGCGACGAAAAGGTTGCAGCGGAAGCCAAGCCGGTACTCGACGTGCTGTTTCCGAAACGCTTTCACATCGGCAAGGTCGGCGACGGCGGCCGCACCAAGCTCGCCGTCAATCTGATTCTCGGGCTGAACCGGATGGCGCTCGCCGAAGGCATGGTGTTCGCCGAACGGGTCGGGCTCGATCTGTCGGCGTTCCTGAAGGTGGCGCGGGCGTCCGCGGCCTATTCCCAGATCATGGACACCAAGGGGGCAAAGATGATCGCGAGCGATTTCTCCCCGCAGGGCTACGTGAAGCAGCATTTGAAAGACGTGCACCTGATGCTCGATCAGGCGCAGAAAATCGGCCAGAAGCTGCCGCTTCTTGAAGTTCACGCCGATGCGCTGGAAGCCTGCGTTCGCCACGGCGAAGGCGAGGCCGATAACTGCATCATCATCGAGGAGATCCGCCGGCGCACATCCTGATTCGGTCTGGAACGACCTGCCGCTCTCGCCGTTAAAGCCGGAAGACATTTCCCAGCGTGGGGCGCGATTTCGGGTTTAAACCATGCGTGCGCGCATTATTTGCAATAAGACAGCGCCCGATCAGAGAACGACCGACAAATTCGGCAGCGGCAGCGTGGTGTGATCGACGAACACGATGCGGCGCGCGAGCTTGAGAACATTATCACGCTCGAGCAATTCGTCATGGCGTTCCGCCGAGACGATAACGTGCTGTTCGTCGCGCGCCCAGTAATACAGCAGGTTGCTCTTCACACTGAGCCGGTCTTGAGTGTGACGGTTGACGCGAATGTTGGTCACGTTGCGGCGGGTCCGCGACGGCGGAAACTCCGACCAGCCGCCGGCGCCAAAGCGCTTCATGCGCGCTTCGAGCGAACCGAAATGCTCGATCATGTGGAAAGTTGTCGTGCTGAACGACTTGTCGAGCTCATCTTGCGGGCGCGTAGAGCGGGTTGGGATCCGATAGTCGATGTCCCGGTCGAGCAACAACAGCCACTCGAGCAGTTTAAAGCCGTCCAGCAGTTCGGCTTCCTGAAACAGAAACTGCGCGGCGCCGTGCTGGTCGCGCATGTCGGAAAGAATGTCGTCGCTTGGCATTGTTCGTTCTCAGGCCGAGATGGCCCGGCTCCAGTGACGCCAGAAGGTGCGCTGGACGCCCTCTTCCAGATTTGAATCGTAGGCGATGCCGGGACCCGGCCAGTCGGCGATGACCCTGGCGTCGCTCATGCCGGGAAGGCCCATCTGATAATTCAGCATGATGTTCGCCCGTTTAGCCAAAACGCCTTTCGCCGCGCGCGAAACTCCGCCCCAGGCGATTGAATCGTCTTGTTCGAAATTTCCCGAGGGACTGAAGCTCGCGACCGCGGCCCGATAAGCGCGCTCCTTGTAGGCGGCGGGAGCGTTTTTCGGCACCAGCACCCAGCTCCACGCTTCCATCTTTCCTGGGCCGCGCGGCTTCCATTGCCGCAGGCTGAAGAAAGCCGCGCCTTCGTTGTCCGGCGCGTCCTTTGCGAAAATGTGGATCAGCGAGAGATTGGGGAAGACCGTTCCGGTGTAGACGACGGATCGCATCGCCACTTCAAATTGCGCGGCCGACAGTTCGGTGCCGTCGAAAAAGTCGCGATACACCTCCTCCGGATAACCCCAGAAATAAGTCTCGCCGGGATCCTTGCGCCTGATGCTGGTCGAATGACCGCTACATTCAGTGACATGAATATCGTTTTTGCCGCCGCTGGCGCCGGCCGCGTTCGACAAACCAAGCCGCACGATCGACTGATGCAGTGTCTGCGTATGGTAGCTGTCGCCGGCGAAATTATCGGAGCCGGACTTCCAGTCAGCTTCGATGTGCCAGCGATGCGGTTCGCCGACCACCTCCATGCCGCCCGGCGACAACGCAAGATGGAGATCGAGATACCAGCGATAGTCGCCAAGATGCTCCGCGAGCGGAGCGAATGTCCGGATCGAGCGACGCGAAGATCAGGCCGCGATAGGTTTCGCTGCGCGGCGCCGGCAGCAATCCCCACTGCTTGAGATCGAGCGCCTTGTACGCGGTATGAATGTTCGGCACGCCCGAGAGCTCGCCGGTCGTTCGATAGGTCCAGCCGTGATACGGGCAGAAGAACGATTTGGCGTTGCCCTTGTCGGCAAGACACAGCCGCGCGCCGCGATGCCGGCAACTGTCGAACAGCACGCGGACGACGTTGTCCTGGCCGCGCACCACAATGAATGGGTCATTGCCGATAGCGCGCGCGACGTAGTCACCCGGATTAGGAATCTCCGTTTCGTGCGCCAAGAAGATCCAGGTACGCCCGAAGATTTTTTCCAGCTCGCGCTCGTAGAGCGCCTGGTCGTGAAAGACCCACAGCGGTAAGGCGCCGGACTCCACTTGCCGCTCGACCGCGGCGAGACGGCGTGCAACCGGATCGGCGGGTGATGCGGATGACGATAGACATGGTCTCGTCCTCATTGCTAAATGCAACTTATAGTTGCAGTTGCAACGTACGAGGTTATGTCTACGGATTAGTTTCCTAGATTGCAACTATAAACTGATGCAACATAGGAAAACTCTTATTGCGTGTCTGTGCAGTTTTGCACCAATGAGGCGTGTAAGGCGTGTAAGTGGAGCGGTTTCGTGCAATTGGCCGAACACCGCTCACATTCCCCTTAAGCGCTCCATCGCGAGTTCGGCCTGAAGGCTTTCGACGTCGCGGAATATCGAGGCCACAGCGAGGACTTTGCCGCCGCGCTTGTAACGCACGACGCAGTCCTTTCCTTCGATGCTGCCCTCGATTTTTGTTTCGTCCCACTGCTCGGCGTGGCCGACGTAGTTGATCGGGACGTCATAGTGCTGGCTCCAGAAGAACGGCACCGCATCGAAAACTTCTTTCATGCCGAGCATATTCCTGGCCGCAGTCTGGCCCTGGCGTTCGGCCACGACCCAATGCTCGACGCGAATGTTTTCGCCGAGATACGGATCCGGCCAGCGGGCAATATCGCCCGCGGCAAAAATATCCGGCGCGCTGGTTTCGAGATACGCATTCACGGCCACGCCACGATCCATCGCAAGCCCGGCTTTTTCCGCAAGCGCCAGGCGCGGACGTACGCCAACGCCGACAACAACAAGGTCCGCTTCCAGCGTTCCGCCGCTTTTGAGAGTGACGCGATCGCGGCCGATCTCGGTCACGGTGTCCTCAAGATGGAAGATTACGCCGTGTTGCTCATGGAGCTTGCGCACAAACTCGCCCATCTCTGGCACCGAGTATGCGTGCCATCGGTTTGGCTTCCGGCGCCACGACGTGAACCTCTATCTCGCGCGCGCGCAACGAGGCTGCGGCTTCGAGACCGATGAAGCTTGCACCGATGACAACGGCTTTTCGCGCATCTTTGGCGTCCGCAATGATGGCGCGGCTGTCGTGCAGCGTGCGCAGCGTATGCACGTGAGGCTGATCCGCGCCGGGAATGCTCAGCTTCACCGGCTCCGCTCCGGTAGCGAGCAACAGCCGGTCGTATGCCATATTGGGCTTGCCGGCGACCAAAACCTGACGCGCTTTGACGTCGATACCGGTCACTTCGGTGTTCAAACGCAGATCGATGCGGCTGTCGGTATAGAAATCATCCGGCTTCAGCGGCAGCCAGTCTTCCGGCGCGCTTCCGGCGAGATAGTCTTTTGAGAGGTTGGGGCGATCGACCGGCGGCGCGTCGTCATTACTCAGCATGGCGATGCTACCGCCGAAGCCGTGGCGGCGAAGCATTTCAGCGGCCGCAAATCCAGCCGCGCCACCACCGATAATCACGATGTTTTTCGGCGCGTCCTTTGCCGCCAGCACCGCCGGCTTGGCCGGGGCACGCTTCTCGCTAACGAAAATCCGGCCGTCGCGCTGCTCGACATTCCAGCAAGAGACAGGACTCAACGCAGGCGCCTGCACCGCCTCGCCGGTCCGCAGATCAAAGCAGGCGTGATGCCATGGACAGTGCACCATGTGCCCATCGACCAACCCCTCGGCAAGCGGCCCATGGTAATGGGTGCAGTGCGCATCGACGGCAAAGAGCCCCTCAGCGGTCCGCACCACCAGGACGTCATCCTCGCCGACATGGCCGAGAAGTTTGCCGTCGGTGAGTTCGCTTTCGGCTACGCCCTTCGCCAGGTCGGGACCTGCCGGCTGCGCTTTTTCTTCAGCCATATTTTCCTCCTCAGTATCAGTTCAAAACTCAATACCCGGAAGAAGCCATTCGTTCCGCCTGTCTGGCGGCACAATTGCAGAAGCGTGAGTCAGAGCGTTCGCATCATCCAGTCGAGGAAGGCGTTGAAGGCGTCCGGGTTTGACAAAAAATAGATGACGATCACCAGGGGAATGACAATCAAAAGGACGTCAAGGGCGATCTTCAAGGATTTAGGCATGGCGGGCATCGCGTCGAAAGAGTGTCTTACTTGAGCAATACCGTAGACAGTCATGATTGCCGTCATTCATGATCGGATGTTTCCCCCATTGGATTTGATGAGAGGTGCTATGAGCAAGTCTCGCACAGATTGTCCAGATGAAACTCTTGTTGTTTTCGAAATTACCGACGAGGCGCTGGAGCGCGCCGGTTGTCCGTGTGACGGAGCAGTTCCAACCCTTGTGGGCACATACTGTTTTACTTGTCCTGTCGGAATAGGTCCCGACATCACATTGCTTGGCACCCTGCCCTCCTCCCCATCGGGCTTGCGGACGCCCTGAGACACGCAACCGTGTGAGCGGATTCAAAGGTTGCGATTGCTCGGAATGATAAACGGTGATCGACTTACCTCAACGCGACGGGCGCCGTTTCTTGAAGCGCACCGCCAGTAGCTCCTCGCACAATATCAGGAAACATCATGCGCCTTCCCATCCTCCCGCCTGCCCAATACACGCCTGAACAAAAAGCCCTGTCGCAAGACATGAAAGACGGAATTGCCGCCCACTTTCAGGGCTTCATCAACGTCCGTAAGGAAGACGGCGCGTTGCTTGGACCATGGAACCCGTGGCTCACTGAGCCGCAATTCGGACGGCCAGTGTGGGATTTGGTGAAAGTCATGGCGGGCAATCCCTCGCTGCCGGGACCCGTGCGCGAGGTGGCAATCCTCGTGACCGGTTCGCATTTCCGCTCGGCCTATGAATTGTATGCGCATGTGCTGGTGGCCGAAAACCGCGGATTGTCGGACGAGAAAATCTCCACCATCGTCGCGGGCCAGCGTCCGGTCGATCTGACGAGGCAGGAAGCGGTGGCGTTTGATTTCACCTTTGCGTTGGTGAACGGCGGCGTTCTGCCCGAGCTTACCTATAAGGCCGCCGTGAAGGAATTCGGCGCCCACGGTGCAGCCGAGCTTTCTTACCTCGTGGGGCTCTATTGCATGGTGTCGGTGACGCTGAACACCTTCGATGTGCCGGTGCCGGAGAGCAATTAGACTTGCCGCAACAGATGCCCCCGCAAAATCGGCGCAGACGTTTCCTCACCTACGCGGTAGTCTCATTGCCGCTATAACCGATGAGACGCCACTTATGGCGCAGCTCGTTTTCGACCGGGTGAGCCATGCTGAACTTGTTGTTTGCTGGCATCGGATGGACCGACCTCGCGATCACCCTAAACCGGATCGCGGTTGGAGCGTTCTTCATGCTGTCGGGATATCACAAGCTGTTCAACGCCGAGCGTCACCGCACGTTCGCCGACGAACTCAAGGGACTTGGCGTTCATGCCGTGGGCTTTAACCAATGGTGGGTGCCGTCGGTCGAGTTCAGCGCCGGCGCCGCCGTCGTTGTCGGGCTGCTGGCGCCACTCGCCGCGCTTGGCCTGCTGGTCGTCATCGTCGTCGCCATCGCGACGTCCGGACGGCAGCGAATCAAACTTTACAAGCCGATCGATCGAGGAGATCGCATCGACGACTGGCTCTATCTACCAGAGACACTTTATGCCTTTATGTTGATCCTGGTCATCTCGGCCGGCGCCGGGCCTTACAGCCTCGATGCCTTGATCCTCGGCCTGATCAACAAGCAGGCCGGGTGACACCGCGTCGTTGCCGGTTAATTGTTTTGATACGGCAGTGTGCCGGCAAACCGCCGTCGTCATGAGTGGTCCGCCGTGATTGTCACGACTTTTCCGAAAACTGTGCGCGTCATCGAGCACACATTGATACCGTTGAAAGACGGTACGCGGCTCGCCGCCCGCATCTGGCTGCCGGACGATGCCGAGAAGAATCCGGTTCCGGCGATTCTGGAATATTTGCCCTATCGCAAGCGCGACGGCACCTACGAGCGGGATGCGCTCACTCATCCATATCTGGCCGGTCATGGCTACGCCGGCGTTCGCGTCGATCTTCGCGGCAGCGGCGAGTCCACCGGCTTGCTGTTCGACGAGTACGCCCAGCAGGAACAGGACGACGGCGTCGAGGTAATCGCCTGGCTGGCGGCACAGCCGTGGTGCAACGGCTCGGTCGGGATGATGGGAATTTCGTGGGGCGGATTCAACGGACTTCAAATCGCGGCGTGCCGTCCTCCGGCACTCAAGGCAATCGTCACGATCTGCTCGACCGACGATCGCTACGCCGACGACGCGCATTACATGGGCGGCACGTTTCTGACCAAGGCCGGGCTTGAATGGGCGTTTTTCTTTTTTAGTTTGATGTGCCTGCCGCCCGACCCGGCGCTGATCGGCGACAGCTGGCGGACGATGTGGCTGGAGCGTTTGCAGAACATACCGCTGTTCCAGGACAATTGGCTGCAGCACCAGCGGCGCGATGCGTATTGGAAACACGGGTCGGTGTGCGAGGACTACGCAGCGATCCAATGCCCGGTCTACGCCGTCGGCGGTTGGACCGATGGTTACAAGAATGCCATTCCGCGCCTGCTCGAACGGCTGAAGGTGCCCCGGAAGGGCCTCATCGGTCCGTGGGCACACGCCTATCCGCACTTTGCATTTCCCGGCCCGCAAATCGGATTCCTCCAGGACATGCTGCGGTGGTGGGACCATTGGCTAAAAGGCATCGATACCGGCGTGATGGATGAGCCGATGCTGCGTGCGTGGATGACGGACAGCGTGAAACCGGCGTCCCACCACGACACATTGCCGGGCCGGTGGGTTGCAGAACCGTCGTGGCCACCGCCGGGAATAATGCCGCGGCGGCTGTTCATGACTGATGCCGGATTGCAGGACACCGTAGCGCCTTTGGCAGCGCGCGCCGTTTGCTCGCCGCAGACGGTCGGCAAGTGTGCGGGCGACTGGGTTCCGTTCGGCCGTGGGCGCGATCAAGCGGTCGATCAACAAGAAGATGATGTGCGCTCGGTGATTTTTGAGACGGCGCCACTCGATGCGCCGATCGAGATCCTTGGCGCTCCGGTTGTGACGCTTGATATCGCGTCGGACCGGCCAGTTGCGAATTTGATTGTTCGGTTATGCGACGTGCACCCGACCGGTGAATCGCTGCGTGTCAGCTTCGGCGTGCTGAACCTCACGCATCGCGACGGACACGAAAACCTCGCACTGCTGACGGCGGGTGAACGCTATCAGGTGCGCATTCAGCTCAACGATATGGGCTCGGTGCTTCCGGCCGGCCACAAGGTGAGGCTTGCGATTTCGACGGCTTATTGGCCGATGGTGTGGCCCAGCCCGGAAGCGGCGACTGTGCAGATCTTTGCCGGCACGCTCGATCTGCCGCAACGCCCACCCAACGCTGCAGACGTCCAGCTTGCGCCCTTCCTCGAACCGGAGACCGCTCCGCCCGAGAAGCCAACCATCATTCATCGCGATGGCGTGCGGATCGAGCGGATCGATCGCATCGGTCTGGAATTGGGCACACAATGGGACGCGCAGTATCACGTCGAGGAGAACGACCCGCTCAGCGCGGTCGCCGAACTGCGGAATACGCAGACAGTGTCGCGAAACGAATGGCAGGTCCGGGTTGAGACGCAGCTGCGGATGTCGTGCACACGCGATGCTTTTCAGCTGCGGGGAAGTTTGCGCGCTTTCGATGGTGCGAACGAAGTGCATCATCGCGACTGGGAGCGCTCTATTCCACGGGATTTCGCATGATAAGCGGCTTCAACAATGAGATCATTCTTGCCGCCCGTCTTCTGCTCGCGACACTGTTCCTGATTTTCGGCTGGAGAAAGGTGAGGGACCTTTCCGGCACATTCAATCAGATGGTGCAGGAAGGTCTTCACCTGCCGGCACTGGCTACCACCGTATCGGTCTTCATGGAGCTTCCGGTTGCGTTCGCGGTGGCCGTTGGTGCGTTCACGCGGCCAGCAGCTTTGCTCATGGCTTTTTATACGCTGGGAACCGCGCTCATCGGCCATCACTACTGGACGGTCAAAGGTGCGGGTTACGTCGACAGCATGGACAGCTTTTATAAAAATCTCGGCATAATGGGAGGCTTCTTGCTGTTGTGCATGACCGGGGCTGGAAAATATTCGATTGATGCTTTGTTAGGCATCGCCGCACCATAACCCGCGGCTATCGTCCTGCGATGCAACGTCATGCTGTTGTCCGGTGCCGGACATGTGATTGACGATTCATCGACAGCCATTCCAACAACGCGTAGCGTTTCGCTCTGTCTTCGGCAGGCAAAAAAATACAATTAAAAAAACCGATTTTTGCCCGGACCTGGGCGCGCAACAGAGCTTTTAAATTTCAGGCAGGGGAGAAAATTATGAAGAGAACTACATTCTGCGCAACTTTTGTCATTGCGGTCGTGCTCGCCGTCTTTGGGGGCGCGGCGATTTCCGCACAGGACAAGTACACTCTGCAATTGCCGGGCGGTCTCGCGTTCTCTGAGTTCAGGGGATACGAGGACTGGCAGGTTGTGGCCGTCAGTGAGACCGATCAACTGCTCAAGGCAATGGTGGCCAATCCGGTGATGATCGAGGCCTACAAGGCCGGCATTCCCGGCAACGGCAAGCCGTTCCCCGACGGCTCCAAGATCGCAAAGATCGAGTGGAAACTGAAAAAGAGTACGGAGGCTCCGTTTTCCGTGAACGTGCCGGACACACTGCAAGACGTTTTCCTCATCGAGAAAGACACCAAGAGATTTCCGGACACGAAGGGATGGGCCTACGCCGTGTTTGACTATAATCCCGCGTCTGACACCTACGCGCCTGACGCCACCGGAACCGTCAATTGCGGGTTCGCATGTCATACGATAGTGGCGTCAAAGGATTACATTTTCCACTCGTATCAGAAGCGGTAAGCGGCGGGCTCTATATCCTGAAAATGGATTTTGATCGTTCGGTCTAATCGAGTTTCGCCCTCTGACGTGTATTTGGAGCTCTGACCGGAGGATGGACTATGTCGCTGGACAGCACACTGGCTGCAACCGCTCGCTCGAAGCTGCCGGACCTCGCCAGGGCTGGTTTCGCCGATAAGCTTTATCGGCTCGATGGCGGCCACTCGCTTGCAAACGACGAGTCGGTCTGGACGCCCGGTGAGAATGTCGGGCGGAGCATCCAGTTCTCGTCGACGTGCTGGCTAATACAGCACGGAAGCGAATGGTTGCTCTGGGATACAGGCGTTCCGGAATCTGCGTTGCACGATCCCAAAGGCTGGTCGACCCTGCCCAAACTGATCGTCTACCATCTGGACAGGACGATGACCGATCAACTCGCCGAGATCGGACTTAAGCCGAGCGACATCACTTATGTCGCGGTATCGCATACGCACGGCGACCACATCGGCAATGTCAGCGTGTTCCCAGGTTCGACGGTTCTGATACAGCGGGTTGAATATGAGTGGATCAGTACTCCCGACGGTCCGAACGACAACGTCAATCAACTGAAGGCGCTTGCACGCAAGCTTATGGGTACTCCGAAGCACCTTAAGCTGCTCGATGGTGACACCGACGTGTTCGGCGATGGCAGTGTCACTCTGGTCTCCACGCCGGGACATACGCCCGGCAGTCAATCATTGATGGTGCATCTGAAGAATTCGGGTTTCATCATTTTATCCGGCGACGTGGTTCATCTGGAAGAGAATTTTGAAAAGGACGCGGTGCCCTCCCTGAACACTGACAAGGCCGCGTCGATCGCCTCGATGGAGAGGGTCAAGCGGATGATTGCAACGTACAAGGCGAAGTTTTTTATCAATCACGACAAGGCGGAGACCGACAAACTAAAGTTGATCCCCGCATTCTACGACTGACGAGCACTGAAGTAGCCACACTGAAGTTTGGAGAAACCTGGACACTCGGCAGCACCCCCTCAACGATGTAGCTCCAACCGAAGAGTCCACTCATGTCGCACCATTATGCAGGGCCGCAATTTGGCTTCCCCCATGGCGACGCCCGGCTCAACCTGACCGATCTTTATGCCTTCCCCAAACCGGGCAACGATCGCAAGTCGATCCTGATCATCGACGTGCATCCGTCCCATACTTTCGACCCGCAGCTGCCGACCACGACGGTGCCGTTCGCATCTGAAGCGTTGTACGAGCTTAAGATCGACACAAACGGCGATGCCGTTGCTGATATTGCATACAGCATACGCTTTTCGCCGTTCGCGAATGTGGCGCAGACCGCGACGCTGCGCCGGGTTAAAGGCGCGCAAGCCACCGGCACTGGCGATGACGGTCAGGTTATCGTCGAAGGCGCGCCGGTTTCGCTACAACGGGAAGCACACGTGACCGAGGCCGGCGACTACCGCTTCTTCGCCGGCTGGCGAAGCGATCCCTTCTTCTTCGACCCGCTGGGCGCCGTGAATAACCTCCATTTCACCGGCAAAGATTTCTTCATCGACAAAGACGTGTGCAGCATCGTTCTGGAAGTTCCGAATTCCGCGTTGGGACCTAAAGAGGTTGGACTTTGGATGCGGACGCTGGATGGTGCCGGGGGCAACTGGGTTCAGGCTGACCGCGGCGCGATGGCGTCACAAGGTGTCTTTCTTCCAGGCGATGAGAGTGAAGCTTATCTGGCCGGAGAGCCTGTGGACGATGCCCGCTTCGTCGCGACCTTTGCGCACTCATTGCAGCACTCGGGCGGTTACACCCCGGAGGAAGCACAGCGCGTCGCAAAGACGCTGCTGCCGGACATCATGCGCTATGACCACACCCGTCCGGCATCGTACCCTGACAACGGGCGGGCGCTCACTGATCGCGCCCTCGACTACTTCCTCTCGGTTCTCACAAATGGAAAAATAAAGACTGATGGCGTTACGGCGCACAGCGATCTGCTCGCTGATTTTCCATATTTGGGACCGCCGCATAGAGACGGTCGTTGAGCAGAAAATAAAAGTGGCCAGCGATGATCGCTGGCCTGGCTACGCAGGCTGCAGCAATGGACTCGACGTCAGCAACAACGATCTATCGACGCGAGACGGTTGATGGTGTCGGGGTTTTCTATCGCGAAGCTGGCCCTAAGAACGCGCCGACGATCGTACTGCTGCACGGCTTCCCGTCGTCCTCGCGCGAGTTTGATACGCTCATCCCCTTGCTGGCGACACGCTATCGTCTGATAGCGCCGGATTTTCCGGGATTTGGTCAGAGCGACGCGCCGGCACCATCGTCCTATGCGTACACATTTGATAATCTGGCCACGACGACCAACGGCCTCCTTGAGCAGCTCAAGATCAACAAATACACCTTCTTTCTTCATGACTATGGCGGTCCGGTCGGCTTTCGCATCATGATGGCGCATCCGGATCGGTTGCAGGCGCTCATCATCCAGAATGCCAATGCCTATCAGGAAGGCCTCGGGGCCAAGTGGGCGGCCATTGCACAATATTGGGCCGATCCGAAAGCGCACCCGGAAGTTTTTGACGCGTTCGTGTCATTTGCGGCGACCGAACAACGTCACACGCTCGGCACTTCGCATCCCGAACGTTATAACCCGGACACCTGGACGGACGAGTACGCGCATCTGTCGAACCCCGGCCAGCGCGAGATTCAGGCCAGTCTGCTTTACGACTACCGGACCAATGTCGCGTCCTATCCGGCGTGGCAAGCGTGGTTGCGTGAACGCAAGCCACCAACTTTGGTGGTCTGGGGTGGTAATGATCCCTCGTTCATCGCCCCCGGGGGACAGGCGTTCAAGCACGATCTGCCGGATGCCGAAATCCACCTGCTCGATGCCGGCCATTTCGCCCTGGACGAGAAGAACGACGAAATCGCGAGTCTTGTTCTCGCGTTCCTGGCCAAGCATTCTATTTGACCGATCGGATTATTTCACACGCCTTTCAACTTTCTATTCCCGGGGTCCCAACAGGAGTCGTTCATGAGCGAAGTGCAAGTCGGACAGACAACTTATGAGATGCCGCCCAAGGATGGGATGACCATCGCGCACTTTATGGTCGTCGCCGATATCGAAAGATCGCTTCAATTTTACGAAAAGGTCTTCGGCAGTCGCATTCTCAGCCGAGGCGACAAAGCGGGCGCGCCAGGCTACCTCCAGCTCGCGAATATGTGGCTCATCGTCAATGTCGGGGGCGGTCCAACGCCGGACAAGCCAAAGACAACCGCTCAGCGTTCCCGCCGATCCCGATTCAGTCAGCAGCTTCATGAACATCCGCGTCGCCGATATTCAGGCGTGCTACCAGCTATGGAAAAGTCGAGGCGCCGAGTTCATCACCGAGCCAAAGCCCAAATACGGCGAGACACGCTGTTACATTCGCGATCCCGACGGTTACATTATAGAGGTTGGGCAGAGCAACGCGGGCGTTACGTACGGTTGAGCACACCGCAGCTAATGTCGGAGAAGAGCTTATGAAGTCCGAGAGGGATGGCATCAACCCCGGGGCCAAGCCAAGCGGAACCGTCTGCGTGGAATGCTCGGCCTCGGGCGGATGGTGGTTGCATCTTCGCCGATGCGCCGAATGCGGTCATATTGGCTGCTGCGATAGTTCACCAAGCCAGCATGCATCGAAACATAGCGCCGCTACCGGCCACCCGATCATCACGAGCTTCGAGCCCGGTGAGGAGTGGTTTTACGACTATCGCACAGAAGAATTCTTCGAAGGCCCAAAGCTTCACGCACCGCATTCCCATCCATTAAATCAACCGACACCCGCACCGGCCGAAGCGGTACCTTCAAACTGGCAAACGCTGCTTCACAAATAGAGCGATGCGGATTTGCACGCTGCTGGCCGGCACCGCTCCGCGCATCACACTGTTACCTGCGCAGCGCGAGCCCGAAAGCAATTTTTTGCCAAGTCTGAGGAATCGAAAAGATTGGTGGGCGCAGTAGGGCTCGAACCTACGACCCGCTGATTAAGAGTCAGCTGCTCTACCAACTGAGCTATGCGCCCTAACCGATCAAGAACGTGAGGTCAGGAACTTCCACCATTGCCGTCGCCACGCTGCGACCGGACAAGAAAGCCGCCTAGACAAGGCGGCTTTCAGGGCTTGGATATAGCTGCCATAGGGCTCGCGGGCAAGGCGCGCTTTCCACAGCGGAAATGAGCCGTTATCGAGCGAATCTTGCGCGGATTTCGGCGACCAGGTAGCCGGCCAGGTTCAAGTATCCTGGATGGAACGCGCCCCTCGCCGCCCCCAACCTCGACACAGATGACCGTTGATGGCAGTAGTGCCGGCGCGGCCGAGGCCGCGGGGCAGCGGGAACGGCGCAATGGGTTTATCGTCATTTGCCAAACGCACGATCCTGCGCACCGTGCAGCGGTTCGGCTACGTTTTGATACGGGATGACTTTGCGCTGCCGGCGAACGCTTTCGACGATACGCAGGCATCATTCCGCGATTTCTGCGAGCGCGTGCAGCCGTTCACGATGACGACCGTAGAGCGGCTGTACGCCATGTACAGCGCGACGGAATACATCGTCAAAGCGGGCATCCCCGGCGACATCGTCGAATGCGGCGTCTGGCGCGGCGGCAGCATGATGATGGCGGCATTGTCGCTTTTAGCGCTGGGCGATACCAGCCGGCGGCTGATTTGCTTCGACACCTTCGCCGGCCATCCGCGGCCCGACCCGAAACGAGACGGCGCTCTCGCTTATCAGGAATGGGAGCAACAGAAGATAACCGAGAAATCAAGTCATTGGGCCGAGGTGTCTGCCGAGGAAGTTGCGCAAAATATTTACTCCACCGGCTACCCGCGCGAGAACGTCAAGCTGGTGAAGGGCATGGTGGAAGACACGCTACCGGGCAATTTACCCAACCAGGTCGCGCTGCTGCGGCTGGACACTGACTGGTACGAATCGACCATGCAGGAAATGAAGTATTTGTATCCGCTGATCGGGGACAAAGGCGTTCTGATCCTCGACGACTACGGTTGCCTCGCCGGAGCGCGCCAGGCGGTCGATCAATATTTCAAGGACAACGGGATTGTGCCGCTGCTCAACCGCATCGACGCCAGCGGTCGGCTGGTGTTGAAAGCCTGAACATCGCGGATCTAGAGCCAACGTGCCGTCGCTTCGCTGAGACGCGTCTCCACTTCGCATCAACATTATGTCATGGCCGGAACGAGCCCGGCCATGACGATGTGAAGGACAATTGCGGCGATAGGTAATTACCCAACGTCCGTCGAGTGGACACGCCGCTCGCCGGCCGCGATTGGCTCGAGTCTTCCGCGCAGCCGCCGCGCCATCAGCTTGTTGAGCGCTGCGATATAGGCCTTCGCCGAGGCGACGAGCGTATCCGGATCGGCGCCCTTGGCGGTCACCGCCCTGCCCTGCTCCGACAAGCGCACCGAAACCTCGGCCTGCGCGTCGGTGCCCTCGGTCACTGCGTGCACCTGATAAAGCTCCAGCACCGCCTCGTGCGGCACCATGGTCTTGATGCAGTTGAAGATGGCATCGACCGGGCCGTTGCCCTCGCACTCCTCGAGCGCGATGCGGCCGTCGATATCGACCTTCATGGTGGCGCGCTGCGGGCCACGCGTGCCGGCGATCACCGAGAGCGAGACCAGCTTGATCTGATCCTGCGCGGTGGCGATCTCCTCATCGACCAGCGCCTCGATGTCCTCGTCGTAGACGTGCTTCTTGCGGTCGGCCAGCGCCTTGAAGCGCACGAACGCTTCTTCGAGCTGGTTGTCGCCCAGGTGATAGCCGAGTTCTTCGAGCTTGTGCGCGAAGGCATGGCGGCCGGAGTGCTTGCCCATGACCAGCGAGGTCTGCTTCACGCCGACACTCTCCGGCGTCATGATCTCATAGGTCTGGGTGTGCTTGAGCATGCCGTCCTGATGGATGCCGCTCTCGTGAGCGAAAGCGTTCCGGCCGACAATCGCCTTGTTGTACTGCACCGGGAACGAGGTCGCCACGGCGACGAGCTTCGACGCCCGGGTCAGCATGCTGGAGTCGACATTGGTCCAGTATGGCAACACGTCGTTGCGCACCTTCATCGCCATCACGACTTCTTCGAGTGCAGCGTTGCCAGCGCGCTCGCCGATGCCGTTGATGGTGCATTCGATCTGCCGGGCGCCGGCACGCACGCCGGCGAGCGAATTCGCCACCGCCATGCCGAGATCGTTGTGGCAATGCACCGAGAACACCGCCTGATCGGAATTCGGCACGTTCTCCCGCACCCGCTGCAACATCGCGAAATACTCTTCCGGCACCGTATAGCCGACGGTGTCGGGAATATTGATGGTAGTGGCGCCGGCCTTGATCGCCGCTTCGACGCAGCGGCAGAGGAAATCGAACTCGGTGCGGGTGCCGTCTTCGCTCGACCATTCGACGTCGTCGGTGTAATTGCGCGCACGCGTCACCTGCCCGATCACCATCTCGTAGACTTGCTGCGGCTCTTTCTGGAGCTTGTACTTCATGTGCACCGGCGAGGTAGACAGGAAGGTGTGGATGCGCTTGCGCTCCGCGGGCTTGATCGCCTCGGCGCAACGGTCGATGTCCTTGAACGCAGCCCGCGACAGGCCGCATATCACCGCATTTTTGGCGCGCTTGGCGATCTCGTGCACGGCGGCGAAATCGCCTTCGGAAGCGATCGGGAAACCCGCCTCAATGATGTCGACGCCCATCTGGTCGAGCAGTTCGGCGATTTCGAGCTTCTCATCATGGGTCATCGTGGCGCCGGGGCATTGTTCGCCGTCGCGCAAGGTGGTGTCGAAAATGACGACACGGTCTTTATCGGACTTCGGCGGCGCGGCCTTTGCCGGCTCGGGTTTAATTGGCGTGGTCATGACTTGAGGTCCTTCTCGTGCGCGCCCTCATCTCGGATCCGGGCGCTCTGTTGGGTTTGCTGCTTGAAGCCGACCCCTGAGTGCCCAGGCGCATACGCCCAGCCGGCCCTCAGGGGGCAATAAGGAGCAGCAGCCCATCAAGAAGCTGAGAACGAAGCTGAACATGCATGAGGGCAGCATCGGGCGCGGCCGAAACGGCCTCCCGGGTCATCGCGCGGAAATCGCGGCGCGTCGACATTGCCTAACCCTCGTTACGCTCCAAAAGGTCGCGGATTTAGGTGAATTCCGCGTTAAACCCTATGTAAGCCGACCTCCTTTTAGCGGAAGGGCGCGGCTGTCCGCAATACGCCTGCAGGAGGACGAGCCATGACTGAGCCGACAATCGGACAGGCCAGCAATGCCGACTACCGGCAGATCGTGGGTGATATCCTCGATTTCTGGGGCTCGGAGCGGACGCTCGGCATGCATAACGCCATGTACGTCAACGAGCTGGTCGACAGCTCCTTCGTCATCAAGGAAGGCGACCGCGTGCTGGCCTATCTCTTCGGCGTTGTCGCCGAACCCCGGCGGGTCGCCTACGTCGCCCTCATCGGCGTTCGCACCTCACACCGCCGGCACGGCTTCGGCCAGCATCTCTACCAACTTTTCGAGGATCATGCCCGAAGCAGGGGCTGCACGCGGCTGACGGCCGTCACCGATCCATCAAACACGAACTCGATCGCCTTCCATACCGGCAAGATCGGCATGCGTTGCACCATTGTGCAAGGACTATGGCGGCCTGGGCCAGGACCGGGCGCTGTTCGAAAAAGCAATTTGAACGCTACTTGTCCGCTTTCAACGCGCGCTCGATTTTCTTCAGTTCCTTGAGCGCATTGCCGTCGATTTTCGGGTAGGCGAGCTTCAAACGCTGCCATCGCCTCGATGATGGCCGCCGAGACGGTGATCCATGCGACATGCTTGTGATCGGCAGGGATCACGTACCACGGCGCATAATCAGTCGAGGTTTCGCGGATCATGTCCTCGAACGCAGCCATGTAGTCGTCCCAATGCGCGCGTTCGGCCAGATCGGCTTCGGAGAATTTCCACCGCTTTTGCGGCTCCTCAAGCCTCGCCAGGAAGCGCTTGCGCTGCTCTTCTTTCGAAATGCGAAGATGGAATTTCAGAACCAGCGTGCCATTGCGCACGAGATGATGCTCGAACGCGCGGATATCCTTGAACCGGTGCTTCCAGATGTCCTTGCCGGTTACGCTTGCCGGCAAGTGCTGCTTCTCGAGCAACTCGGGGTGCACGCGCACCACAAGAACTTCTTCATAGTGCGAGCGATTGAAGATGCCGAGCTGCCCCCGCTCGGGCAGCGCCTTGACGGTGCGCCAGAGAAAATCGTGGCCGAGCTCCTCGGCGCTCGGCGCCTTGAACGAGTGCACCTGGCAACCCTGCGGATTGACGCCCGACATCACGTGCTTGACCACGCCATCCTTGCCGGCGGCATCGATGCCCTGAAGCACGATCAGCACCGCCCAGCGGCCGTCGGCATACAGCAGCCGTTGCAGTTCCTCGAGCTTCTCGATGCCCTTTTCAAGAATGGGCTTCACGTCACCGATATCGGTGGAAAGACCGAAGCTCTCCGCAGGATCATGGTCGGAAAGCTTGAAATGCCCCGGCCTGTCGACCCGGCACTGTTTGACGATCTTGGCAAAATTCATCGCTGCCACTCGTATTCGATATAGGCCCTCAGGTAATCGTACATGCGGCTGTCGAGATCGGCAGGACCACGCAAAATCCGGATCGCGACGAACTCAGGATGCGCATCCTTGGCCATGTTCTGCAAAATACGCATCCGCAACGCCTCGGCGCTCAACTGCGAGCCGACACGCTTCATCAAGGCAAAGAAACCGCGATCGCGCACGAGGGTCCAGCCTGGATCGGTATTGAACTCATCGAGATCAAGGCCGGTCTCCTCCATAAGTTCCCGCCGCAGGTTGCGTGCGACATCCAGCACACCGCCTTGCACGATATCGTCCAGATCCGGCGTTCCGCAGGGAAAGGAAATCTGTCCGGCAGAAGCCGTCGACGACGCCATCTCGCCAACCAGAAAAGCGCCGTCGGCGGAGCGCAATGCGGAGCACGGAAAGACGTTGAAGACCGAAGGGTCCGGGAAACCCCAGTCGCGCCACGCCATGAAGCTGGCGTAATCGGTTTCAAAACAGGAGCCGCGCAGCACGCCATCGCGGACGGTGCAATCGCGCAGCATCAGCACGCGGCCGTTCCACAGATGCGACCGCTGCTTCTGCATCGCCGAAAAGAAGCGATCGATTTCGGGTCGCTGCGCGGCCGCGAAATTCCACGACCACGGCTCGACTTTGAATTCGATCCGGTCAATTTCGATGATTTCGATTTTAGAAGCGATTTGCGCCATCGCCGTTATTACGGCGATGGCGCCAGAAATTGCAACGCTATGCCGTCAAATCAGCGGGTTTACTCGTGCCACGGATTGACGAACAGGCCGACCAGGCCGGCCACGCCTTTCACGTGCGCCGACGGCGGCGGTCCGAACTTCGCAGTCAGATCTTCGCGCGTCAGGCCGGGCGGCAAATTCGCCGGGTGCAAAATCGGTGGCGATAAGCAGTGAATGTGTAATGGTGCGCGACCTGGCCGGGCGGCGTGCATGGGCCGGAGTAGAAGCCGACGCCCTGCGTGCTCTTGCCGCCGACATACTTGTCGTTCAGCTTGCTTGTCTCGCCTTCGGCGAAGCCGGTGACCTTGCTGGGATCGATGCCATAGGTGACCCAATGGCTCACGCCCGACCGGTGCACGGCCTTCCGGATCGAACATCAGCAGCACAAGGCTGGTGGTGCCGGCCGGCACGTTCGACCAATGCAATTCGGGCGAAACGTTGTCGCCAACGCAGTTCGGATTGTTCTTTGAATTTTCGGCATTGTTGGCCATCTTCTTCGGCATCATCTTGCCGTCCTGGAAGCTCTTCGATTCCAGCGTGAAGACAGCCCGGCAGCCTCGCCGCCGAATTGGCAGCGAAATCCCAACGCCAGCGTCGCGGCGATACCCGCAAAAAGATGATTGTCGATTTATCTTCATATTGTTTTCCTCCGATTACTTTCGTACTTGCGCGGCTGCAGTCTAGCGGCCACACGGTTGAGAACAACCCCGTCGCCGCGTGATAATTCCGGGAAGCGGAAAAGGCTGCGCGCCTAAAGATTCTTGATCAGGCCGGCGTCGATCAGCATGCGATTAAAACGGCTCGCCTCGGCGCCATTGGCACAACCGTAAAACAGCCCGTTGCAGCGAAGCAGGATTTTCTTTTGCTCGGCGAATGACGGATCGAGCGGCAGGCCCGCCGCTTCCTGTACCACGATGGGAAGATACGGACCTTCAAGCGTATCGAGCGCCGACGATACATTCACCGGCTTGAAATTGATCGCGTCGATTGCGTAATAGGTGGTGAAGTAGCGCTTGTCCCACGCCATCAGCCGTTTTTCGATCGACTGATCGTCGAGCTCCGGGATCGAGCACGTGCGCGGCAAAATCCGGCTGATGGTCGCCAAAGCGCACCAGCAGGAACGAGTCGTTGGGATACTGCCGCTTCAACTGCGCTTTGAAGTCCGCATAGTTCTGCGCACTGAGCGCCTGGCGGCGCAGATATTCATCGACGGGCGGGACATTGCCGAGATCTTTCCACTGCGGCATCAGGTCGGGCCGATAGCGGAAATCCCACGGGAAATGATTGGCGGCGAGATAGACGAAGACGAACATCGGGCTGTGCTCGTGTTCGCGCCCGATCATTTTCTCGGCGGCGTTGAAGAAGAAGCTGTCCGGCTCGATCTCCTTGGTGCCGAGGTCGTGCTGGTCGTAGAAGTGCTGCACGCCGGTCGTGGTCTGATAGCTGCGTGCGCTCATGAATGCGCCAAGCGCCGGATAGAGCGAGAACGTACGATAACCGCACCGGCGCAACGCTGCGGGCAAGCCGCGCTCGACGCGACCGGCGGCAATCCGGGTGACGAAATAGGAGAAGCGGCCGAACGAACGCGCGGACAGACCTTCCAGCACATTGTACTCGGTGAACCAGCTCGGCCCGCCATTGCCTTCAACCAGGAAGTTGCGCTCCTTGCCGTCGAACGATTTGAAGTGAGCGCCGTAGCCTTCCGGCAGCTTGACGCTCGGCGCCATGCGGATGTCGAAACTCAACTCATCGTGGATCAGGATGATGTGCGGCGGTTTCCGATTCGGGCTGCAGGACGTCTCATCGATCGGCTGAAGATGATCCGTGGTACTGGCATCGGCTTCCATCATGCCGTGGGTCATCAGTTCCGATATCGCATCGACACCGGAACGCGCGAACTGGGAAACCTGATTGCCGCCGTAAAACGCCTCGAACGGCTGCATCGGCATACGCATTTCAAGCGCCGTCAGGCCAACCACGCAGCCAAGCACTCCGGCCAGCGCCTTCCAGCGGTAAACCCGGAATGGGTCGAGCCGCCATGTCACGACAACGACCGGGATCAGAGATCAGCAGACACAGCGCAACAATCCAGCGCAACGCCGGGAAGATCGTGAACAGGAAGCTGACGGTGTCGGTGTCGATGATCATGAGATCGACGAAATTCGCCGTCATCATCAGCACGTGATATTTGAGGTCCGACAGCAGGACCAAAACGGTCATCATCACCAGCGACAGTACGCCGGCAACTGCCGGCCGGCGGGTGAGCACCAGCCAGGCGAAGTTCAGAATTCCCCAAGCCAGCAGGAACGCGCCGACTTCGACCGGCCGCGCCTCGGTGGCGAACATAATGACGAGTGCGATGAGGTGTGGAACGGCAACCAAGGCCAGCCGCCGATAGCCATAGCGGGCAATCAGGGCGGAGATGCCCAGCCGATGACCAAGAGATGAGAACGCGGCACGCATGACTGACGCGCGTGCCCGGAAATGACTTCGCCCTCAATAAAAGCCCGGCACACGGCGGTTTGTCATAAAACTGTATTTATCTGGTCATGACAAGTGAACGTTTGGTCACGGGCCGCCGATCTTGATCGACGCGGTTAAAGCCGACGTGAGCTGCCACCGGCGTCCACCGGCGCAGTTGCTCAAAATCAAAACGGGCCCGCCTTGGCGAGCCCGTTCCTTGTCAAAACAGCAAGCCGCTGAGTCAGTTCTTGCTCTTGTCGACCAGCGCCCGTTCTTTAATCCAGGGCATCATCTCGCGGAGCTTGGCGCCGACCTGCTCGATCGGGTGCTCGGCAAGCTTGGCCCGGGTCGCCTTGAACGAGGTCTGGTTGACCTTGTTCTCCAGCATCCAGTCGCGGGTGAAGCGGCCGGACTGGATGTCCGTCAGCACCTTCTTCATTTCGATCTTGGTCTGCGGGGTCACCACGCGCGGCCCCGACACATATTCGCCGTACTCAGCGGTGTTCGACACCGAGTAGTTCATGTTGGCGATGCCGCCCTCGTAGATCAGGTCGACGATCAGCTTCACCTCGTGGACGCATTCGAAATAGGCCATTTCCGGAGCGTAGCCCGCTTCGACCAGCGTCTCGTAACCGGCCTTCATCAGTTCGACGAGGCCGCCGCACAGCACGGTCTGCTCGCCGAACAGATCGGTCTCGCACTCTTCCTTGAAGGTGGTCTCGATGATGCCGGCGCGGCCACCACCGATGGCGGAAGCGTAAGACAGGCCGAGATCGTGGGCATTGCCGGAGGCATCCTGATGGACCGCGATCAGGCACGGCACGCCGGCGCCGCGCTGATACTCCGAGCGCACGGTGTGGCCGGGCCCCTTCGGCGCCACCATCAGTACGTCGATATTCTTGGCAGGCTCGATGAGATTGAAATGAACATTGAGGCCGTGCGCGAACATGATCGCCGCGCCATCCTTGATGTTCTTGGCGATATGATCGCGATAGATGTCGCCCTGCAATTCGTCAGGGGTGAGCATCATCATCACGTCGGCCCATTTCGCGGCGTCGGCGACTTCCATGACTTTGAATTTCTCGGCTTCCGCTTTCTTCACGCCAGCCGAAGTTTTGCGCAGCGCCACGGCGACATCCTTGACGCCTGAATCGCGCAAATTGAGCGCATGGGCATGGCCCTGGCTGCCATAGCCGACGACGGCGACCTTCTTGCCTTTGATCAGGTTCAGGTCGGCATCGCGATCGTAATAAACACGCATGATATCTCCACCCCTACAGGGCCATCCTACTTACGCTGGCCGGTGCTTTTGGCCGTTCGTTTCCGGTGCTGCTTCTAGGTTTTATGGGCGGCAAGGACAAGTCCGCCGCGGGCGGAAGGACGCCGCAGCGGCGGTTTGCCCTTGGCCTCGCACAGCCCGTCAAAACGAGCGCGGGCCTGGGCAATTTTCGCCTGGTTGCGGATGGCCCAGGAGCCAAGCGCCGAAACCGGGTTCAACAGATCGCGGCCGAGCGGGGTCAGCGCATAATCGACCCGCGGCGGAATGGTCGGAAACACCGTCCGGGTAATCAGCCCGTCACGCTCGAGCCCGCGGAGCGTCAAGGTCAGCATGCGCTGGGAGATGCCGCCGATGGAGCGCCGCAGCTCATTGAAGCGCAGCGGCCCCTCGCCGAGACGGGTCACCACCAGAACCGACCATTTATCGCCGACCCGGGCCAGTACGTCGCCGACGGCGCGGCAATCCGAAGGCAACTCATTGTTCCTTGGTTTCATGAATGTGCCCTCTTGTCCGCCTCGCGCTCAGTCACTTAAGTAGCCCTAGTTACGTATTATCACCGAGGACTTCAACATGCCCAAGCCAGAAGTTGCCGTCATCGTCGGCTCGAACCGCCGCGAGTTGATCAATCGCAAATTCGCCAAAGCCTTCGCCAAGCTCGGCGCGGCCAAATTCCACGCTCATTTCATCCGCATCGACGACCTCCCGATCTACAATCAGGATCACGAGGCCACCCTGCCGCACGAGGTCGCGCGCTTTAAGGACGAGATCAAAAAGGCCGACGGCGTCCTCATCGTCACGCCAGAGCACAATCGTTCGATGCCGACAGTGCTGAAGAATGTGATCGACTGGGGTGCGCGGCCTTTCGGCACCAGCATCTGGCCGGGCAAGCCGGGCTTTATCACCGGCACGTCGCCGGGCGTGATCAGCACCGCTTTGGTGCAGGCCAATTTACGCACGGTGATGCTGGGTCTCGGCATGACGCTCCTTGGTGGCGAAGCCTATGTGCAGTTCAAGCCAAACCTGTTCGACGACGACGGCAACGTCAGCGACGAGACCACGCAGAAATTCCTGCAAGGTTTCGCCGACCGCTTCGGCGATCTGGTCGAGAAGCTGTCAGGGAAAAAGGCCTAATTCCCATCCGCTCGTCCCCGCGAAAGCGGGGACCTTCCCGCTTTCGCGGGAATGAGCGGACTCTAACCCGCCGACAGCATTCCTTCCGGCCCGCGCGCGATGGCGACGACGCCGGTGCGCGACACTTCGACCAGGCCCACCGGCAACATCAGGTTGATGAAGCTTTCGATCTTCTCGGAAGCGCCGGTGATCTCGAACACAAAGCTTTCCGTCGTCGCGTCGATGACACGGGCGCGGAAGGCGTCGGCGAGGCGCAGCGCTTCCATGCGGTGTTCGTCCTTGCCGCGCACTTTGACCATGGCCAGCTCGCGCTGGATCGCCGGACCCGCTGTCGTCACATCGACCACACGGTGGACCGGGACCAGCCGGTCGAGCTGGTTCTTGATCTGCTCGAGCACCATCGGCGTTCCGCGCGTCACGATGGTGATGCGCGACAGATGCCTCTCATGCTCGGTCTCTGAGACGGTGAGCGAGTCGATGTTGTAGCCGCGGCCGGCGAATAGTCCGATGACGCGGGCAAGAACGCCGGGCTCGTTGTCGACAAGCACACACAGCGTGCGGGTCTCGACGCGCTCACTGACGGCGGCGGAGGGATAGTGCGATGTCGCGGTGTTCACGGCAGTTCTCCTGAACTAGACCAGCATCTTGCCTTCTTCGGTGACGGCGTCTTCGATCTTTTCCACCGCATCGCCGAGCAGCATTTCGTTATGGGCACGGCCCGACGGAATCATCGGGAAGCAGTTCTCCGCCGGATCGACGACGCAGTCGAAGATCACCGGCTTTTTCACCTCGATCATTTCGCGGATCTTGGCGTCGAGATCGGCCGGCTTTTCGCAGCGGATGCCGTGCGCGTGATACGCCTCGGCGAGCTTCACGAAGTCGGGCAGCGCCTCGCTGTAGGAATGGGAGTAGCGGCCGCCGTGCAGCAATTCCTGCCACTGCCGCACCATCCCCATATATTTGTTGTTGAGGATGAATATCTTCACCGGCAGGTCGTACTGCACGGCCGTCGATATTTCCTGCATCGTCATCTGGACCGAGGCCTCGCCGGCAATATCGATGACCAGCGAACCCGGGTGCGCGAGCTGCACACCCACCGAGGCCGGCAAGCCATACCCCATGGTGCCGAGCCCGCCGGAAGTCATCCAGCGGTTCGGCTCCTGGAATTGATAGAACTGTGCCGCCCACATCTGATGCTGACCGACCTCGGTCGTGATGTAGGTATCGCGATCCTTGGTCAGCTCGAACAGCCGTTGAATGGCGTATTGCGGCTTGATGATGTCAGTCGAGGCACGGTAAGCGAGCGAATTCTTCGCGCGCCATTTGTCGATCTGCGTCCACCACGCAGCGAGAGCCTTCTTGTCGAGCCGCGATGCCACCGAACTCCATTGCCGCACCATCTCTTCGAGCACGTGCGCGCAATCGCCGACGATCGGCAGATCGACCTTGACGTTCTTGTTGATCGACGACGGATCGATATCGACGTGGATCTTTTTCGAGCCCGGCGAAAAGGCATCGAGCCGGCCGGTGATGCGGTCGTCGAAACGCGCGCCGATGCAGACCATCAGGTCGCAGTCGTGCATCGCCCAGTTGGCTTCCCAGGTGCCGTGCATTCCCAGCATGCCGAGCCATTGCGGATCGGCGGCCGGAAAGGCCCCGAGGCCCATGAGCGTCGAGGTGATGGGAAAGCCGGTCATCTTCACCAATGCGCGCAGATGCTCAGACGCGGCGCGGCCGGAATTGATGACACCGCCGCCGGTATAGAACAGCGGCTTCTTCGCAGCCGCCATCATCTCGATGGCTTGCCGGATCTTGTCAGTGTCGCCGACGACCTTCGGCCGATAGCCCTTGTGCAGGAACTCCTTCGGCTTGCTGTAGGTGCCTTTGGCGAACTGGATGTCCTTCGGGATATCGACCACGACCGGGCCCGGGCGCCCGCTCGAGGCAATATGAAAAGCCTCATGCAGCGCGCGCGGCAAATCCTCGATGGTCTTCACCAGATAATTGTATTTGGTGCAGGGCCGCGTGATGCCGACCGTGTCGCATTCCTGAAACGCATCGTTGCCGATGAGATGGGTCGGCACCTGGCCGGTGAGAACGACCAGCGGAATGGAATCGCACAACGCATCTGTCAGGCCGGTGACCGCATTGGTGGCGCCGGGGCCCGACGTCACCAGCACGCAGCCGACCTTACCGGTCGAACGCGCGTAGCCCTCGGCAGCATGCACCGCGCCCTGCTCATGGCGCACCAGGACATGCCGGACCCGGTCCTGCGACTGAAACAGCGCGTCATAGATCGGAAGCACCGCGCCACCCGGATAACCGAAGATGTGCTCGACACCCTGATCAGCGAGCGCTTCGACCACCATTTCCGCGCCGGTCATCTCTGTCATTGTCAGCTCCACTTGTCTTTCAGTCGGCTTTTCAGGTCAGCATTTCGAGCAATAAAAAAGGGACCTCGAAGGGCCCCTGGGTCGCGCACCGCCTCGTTCGCGGGTGGATTATCCACCCTCGGCGGTGCGCCTCACTACTACAAGAATAGCCGCAAAAGTTTGCACGGACGTGCCCTTCATTCTGATCTCAAGTTATAAGCATTGCGGCAGCGTGGGTCAAGCCAAATACGGCGGGAATCCGGCGAACAGCCTTTCGAAAAAACTTCAAACAGTCGTTTGAAATCGGAATTGCTGGCCAAATCGCAATTCTTAACTAATTCGCAGTGCCTTGGAGCAGCCGCGATTTAGCGCGCTGGCGGACAAAAAAATTCCCCGCGCTGTTGCTCAATTATCGCAACGGGGACGATCACGCACCGACGGCTTTCTCCATACGGCGCTGAATGGGAGGCGTTATGCTTGCACCTTATCTGCATCGCATCGCTATCGGGTTTTTTGCCGGCGCTACCGTTGCGCTCGCGCTGGCAATGCCGGCGGCGGCGGCGCAGCCTGCCAATACGTCACTGAATTCAACTGACATGATCCTGAAATGGGTCAACGACTATCGCAATCGCCCGGATCCCGAGAGCCTGCCGGCGATCGTCCGCGCATTGAGTTCGATGCAGGCCTTCAAGGACGCCGAAACGTGCGGCGCCTATGTCGGCTTCATCGCCGGCGTGTTGAGCGCCAATCCGGCGCGCGCCGAAAACCTGGTTGGCAAGATGCTGGCCATCGATCCGGCAGATCATTGGGTGCTGGTGCGCGCCGTCGCTTATTCAGGCCTGCCGCATTGGAAAGACATGCTGTCGAAATTCGCCGATCGCATGCCGATGCGCCGCGCCATGGTCGACAAATATGTCGGCGGCGAATTGCCGACCCTCGACCAGATCGATTACGCGCCGAAAACACCCGGCGTGTGGGACAAGATGCGGGTCGCCCTGCAACTCACCGACACGCATGCGACGAAGCCGGTGACGCTGGCGCCGAGCCCCGAACTGATCGATGTGTTGTGGGGCTACTACCTGGCAACAGGCACCTACGCGTCGGTCGGGCGCATCGTGAAGCTCTTGCCGCTCGCCAACGACAAGGACAGCGTCGACAACCTCACCACCGGCAGCGCGGCGAAATTCA
This sequence comes from uncultured Alphaproteobacteria bacterium, assembly GCA_963807565.1. Lineage (GTDB taxonomy): Bacteria > Pseudomonadota > Alphaproteobacteria > Rhizobiales > Xanthobacteraceae > BOG-931. Next base: position 200,259 of record CAWECH010000028.1, read on the forward strand.
CGCTCGCCAGCAACGCCGTGCGCGATCTCAGTCTGCTCAACATGCTGAAATGGTCGGCCAAGAAGCAGCCGAAAGAAGTCACCGTCGTGCTCGACGACGTGATCCAGACTGCGGAGACCGTCGACACAGTGCACATGCGCAAAGAGTCGCTCGCCGCCATCGACGAATTGAAGCAGAAGGGTCCGGATTCCAAGCGCGAACTCTCCGGCTGGGGCCAGGTCGGCTCACGGCGCGCTGTCGATGGGCTGCGTGGTCGCGGCGGCAACCGGCCAGATCGAGCTGGGAATACCCTGCGTGATCGGCGGCGCCGCTTACACCGCCGGCATGCAATACGCGACGCACTAACGGCGTGCACTTTCGCGCACGCTTTTGCTTGTGTGCCTTTACTGCCACCCTCTATGATTGGCGTGCGGGACAACGGACATTTTCGGGGCGGTTTTGGCGTCAGCGAATAGGGCAAACCTATCTGCGGATGGCTCGGCGAGCCGCGCCGACGTATTCAGTTCGGCAGGTCAGATTCTTGCGCACGCCGCGATCTACGCCGTTACGGTCGCGGTTATACTTTTACCAGCCGCCTGGAATGGCTTCCCCTTGGTTTTTTCCGATACCGGCGGTTATCTGATCCGGCCCTTCGTCCACGATCTCGAGCTCGGCCGTTCAACTCTTTACGGCGCATTTCTTGCGTCTGGCATTATCGCGGATTTCTGGCCGAACGTCGCAATCCAGGCGTTGCTATGCACCTGGATCGTCAGGCTGGTGCTGCGCACTCAGGGAATGACGAATCTCATACTCTGGATTGCTGCCGTAGCGGCGCTGTGCACCGGCACGAGCCTGCCGTGGTTCGCCGGACAACTCGAACCCGATGTGTTCATGCCGCTTTCGGTTTTGGCATTCTATCTGATCGCATTCGCAGCGCCGAAACTGCGCGGCTGGGAAATAGCGGTCTTGATCGCCGTTATTGCTTTTTCAATCGCGGTTCACATGTCTATCTTTGCGGTGCTTCTGCTGCTGTTCGCTTTTTGCGCCGTGCTGCGACTGGCAGCTGCGCTGTTAGCGATCACGCTGCCGCAGCCTCGATTGGCAGGTACGGCGTCGAGCCTGGTTCTGGGAACGATGCTGCTGCTGGGCTCCAATTATGCCATTGCCGGGGTCGCAACTTTCACGCCTGGTGGCTCGATATTCCTGCTGGGAAGGCTTTTGCAGGACGGCTACGTTAAAACCTATCTCGACGAAAAATGCCCCGATTCAACGCTATCGCTCTGCGACTATCGCGACGCGTTGCCGGACAACAGCGGCGATTGGTTGTGGGATACAAATAACACGCCGCTCACCAAGCTGGGCGGCTGGCGCATATTTTCGCCCGAAGCTGATCGCATTGTGCGCGACATTATCCTGCAGCAGCCCGGCGCACAGATCGTGACCGCGCTGAAGGAGACTTTCCAGCAACTCGCTACAGTGGCGACCGGCGAAGGGATCGACGCAAGAAACACCTGGCATACGCAATGGGTGCTCCAGATGTATGCACCGGGCACCTTGCGACATTTTGATGCTTCCGCACAGCAAAACAACGCATTCGATTTTCATCTCATCAATGCATTGCATATCCCGTTAGCTCTCGGTTCGACACTGGCGTTGCCAATTCTGGTTTTACTGTGTTGGCGGCGGCATCCCAAAACAGCCACGCTTACCCTTACGCTCCTGGCTGCGCTCGTTGCCAACGCTGCAGTCTGCGCCACATTTTCCGTCGTTGACGACCGCTATCAGAGCAGGATCGTTCCAATTGGCGTGCTCGGCGCCGGCATTGCTTGTTATCAGCTGTTTAGATCGCGCCCGCGGTACAACCGCGGTCCGGTGAACGACGACGCGGTTCCCGAATATTCGATCTCATGACAACTGAATGACAAAAACGATTCTATTCAATCTTGTAAGGTAACCCAGAAGCCATATGGTGAGCAGCGTTAGCGGCGGTGCAATCGTTCACCCGGTTATCCTCGATGTCTCTGGTGCTAGACAGAAACGAGTTGCCCGCCGGTCTACAACCCGACGTACTTGAACTTACGATTCTCATGCCGTGCCTCAATGAGGCCGAGACGATCTCGGTATGCGTCGAGAAAGCAAAATCCTACTTGGCGCGTAGCCGCATCGCCGGCGAAGTGCTTGTGGCGGACAACGGATCGACCGACAACTCTATTGAATTGGCCGAGCAAGGCGGAGCCCGGGTTATTAACGTCCCGGAGCGCGGTTATGGTGCGGCATTGCGCGCCGGCCTGTGTGCGGCACGCGGACGCTTCGTCATCATGGGCGACGCCGATGACAGTTACGATTTCAGCCGTCTCGATCCTTTCATCTCCAAACTGAGAGACGGCTGCGATCTCGTGCTCGGCAACCGCTTTTCTGGCGGCATCGCGGAGGGCGCAATGCCGTTCCTTCACCGCTATCTCGGCAATCCCGTACTCAGCTTACTCGGGCGCCTGTTCTTTCACGCGCCGGTCGGCGATTTCCATTGCGGGCTGCGCGGTGTTCGCCGCGACGCAATCCTCGGCCTGGATCTGCGCGCATCCGGTATGGAATTCGCAAGTGAATTGGTCATACGGGCGGCGTTAGCGAATTTGGTGATCGCCGAAGTACCGACCACTCTCGCTGTCGACGGACGTTCGCGGCCGCCCCATCTGCGCACATGGCGGGACGGCTGGCGGCATCTCCGCCTGCTCCTGATGTTCAGCCCACGCTGGCTATTTTTCTATCCCAGCTTGGCCCTGATAACCGCTGGAGTCCTCGGTACCGCGCTGCTGTTTTCCGGCCCGGTCATGATACCCGACGGAATCGAGTTGAACGAACACACGTTTCTCGTCTCGGCAATCACTGTTCTCGTCGGCTTTCAGGTGCTTTGCTTTGGCGTTATTGCCCGCATTGTCTCGGTTGCGTACGGCCTTTTGCCCGACTCACCGTGGGTGGCGGGGCTGGTGTCGGCAATATCTGTGGAGCGCGGCCTTGCGATTGCGCTCGCGGTCATTTGCACCGGCCTTGCCTGTTGCGGTTGGGCTATCTGGCAATGGACACGCGTTGACTTCGGACCGCTCACGGATCCCGCGGTGTTGCGCGTTCTGACCTGTTCGATGGTTTTGATCGCAATGGGTGTTCAAATCGCATTCATGGCCTTTCTGCTCTGCATCGTCGCCGTTCGCAATCGCCACGAAATAGCCGAAGTGCTTGGCGGTGGAACTCGTCTTGCGTACTCGGCAATGCTTGTTGGCCAGCCGCCAAACAATGTGCGACGCATCGAGTTGAACATAGCAGTGAGCCCGAAATTTGGGCAGGAACAAGGGTAGTCAGTGCGCGTTGAGCCGTTGTTCCGGCACTGACTATCGTTTTAGCGACGCTTCAGGAAGGCGCGTTCTTGCCTAGCGTCATCGTACTCGCGCAATGGAGATTCAAAATGAGCATGTATGAGCAGGGAAAGAAAGCCGCCGACGAAAGTGCAGACATGGCGAGCGAAACTATTCGAAAAGGTCGAGCGAAGGCCGAGCAGGTGGTGGCAGCCGCGCAAGACGACATGCGAATGGCCGGCGATGGCGCCAAGCAGATGAACCTCAAACTCATTGCGGTCATGCGGAACAACGCTGAGACGTTCTTCGAGTTCGCCGAAGAAATTGCCGGAGCCCGGGACCCAAGCCAGCTTCTCGAAATCTGGACAAGATATACGCAGAAGCAGATGGAGCTACTCAGCAAGCAAGGGCAGGAGCTGACATCGCTCGGTCAGAGGCTCGCGACAACAAATATGGAATCATTGTCCAGTCGGGTGCGTTAGCACGGGCGGCCCGACAGCCGGCGAATCGCACCATATGGTCGCCGAAAAGGCGCCGCCGCAATTTTGCCCGGCATGCCTTTGAGGGGCAACCCAAGCTCGAGGACAGCCGCTTCTTTTGGCATATTTCCGAAGGCTGTCTCCTCGAACAAACGAAGACTGAGGCGGCGACGCCACTGATCTGCGCTTTCTCGACATCGCGCCTGATGTCCTTGACGCGACGGCGCTATTGCCCTTCACAGCGCTGCAATCCATATCAATTTGAGCAGTAAGGCATAAGATGCCTACGCGCATATTGCGGCCACGCATTTATCTCCCGGGACAACGTCATGAACTCCAGTTCGAACACGCCGAATATTGCTGCGGCTTCACCTGAAGCGGTTCGCGTCACCAGTTCGCAGACGATTGACATCGCCCGCGTCGCAACGCGGCGCGAGCACGATCTTCTCGGCGAGCTCGATGTTCCGGCTGATGCTTACTGGGGCATTCACACGTTACGCGCGGTGACAAATTTTCCGATCACCGGGGTCCCGATCGGCCATTTTCCGGAACTCGTTCGCGCGCTGGTTCTGGTCAAACAAGCGGCAGCGCGCGCCAATCGCCGGTTGGGCTACCTGAGCCAGGAAAAATTCGACGCCATCGAACGCGCCTGCGATCTCATCGCGAAGGAAGGCCGCTATCACGATCAATTCGTAGTCGATGCGGTGCAGGGCGGCGCCGGCACATCGACCAACATGAATACCAACGAAGTCATCGCCAACGTCGGGCTCGAATTGCTTGGGCGTCCCAAAGGCGATTACGCCACGCTGCATCCGAATGATGACGTCAACATGGAGCAGTCGACCAACGACGCTTATCCGACCGCGCTGCGGCTCGCCGTCATGTTCGCGCTCAAGCCACTGATCGAAGCGGTGAATGACCTGGCCTTTGCCTTCAAGACCAAGGCGGTCGAGTTCAGCGATGTTCTCAAAATCGGGCGCACCCAGCTTCAGGATGCCGTACCGATGACGCTCGGGCAGGAATTCGAGGCATATTTCGTCACGCTGAAGGAAGACATCGATCGTCTCAACGAAGCCAGCGCGCTGTTCCGCGAGGTCAATCTCGGCGCGACGGCCATCGGCACCGGCATCAACGCGGATTCACGCTACGCCCAATTGGCGGTCGAGGAACTGTCGCGTCTCGCCCATGAGCCGATGATTTCCGCTCCCGACCTGATCGAAGCCACGTCGGACATGGGCGCGTTTGTATTGTTCTCCGGTGTGCTGAAAAGGCTCGCCGTCAAGCTGTCCAAGATCAGCAACGATCTGCGCCTGCTGTCGAGCGGACCTCGTGCGGGACTGGCGGAGATCCGGCTGCCTGCCGTGCAAGCTGGATCTTCGATCATGCCCGGCAAGGTCAATCCGGTTATCCCGGAAGTGGTCAATCAGGTCGCCTTCTTGGTTATTGGCAACGACCTTACCGTGACGATGTGCGCCGAAGGCGGCCAATTGCAGCTCAACGCATTCGAGCCGACGATCGGCTACTGCCTGCTGTCCTCATTGCGCAACCTTACGGCCGCGGTAACGACGCTAACGACCCGTTGCGTGAACGGAATAGAAGCAGACCGGGAGCATTGCGAAGCGCTGGTGGAAAATTCCATCACACTCGTGACGGCGCTGGTCCCAGCGATTGGCTACGAAGCTTCGACACGCGTGGCGATGCGCGCCCTGGCGGAAAAGCGCGGTATTCGCGACATCATCCTCGAAGAAGGCCTGCTCACCGCGGAGCAGCTTAACGAGCTACTCAAAATCGAGGCGATGACCAAGCCGTCTCGTGCCGGCCGAATTGCCAAGCCGCCAACTCCTGCTAATGCCCGGTGACGATCCGCGCCACTTCCTGCGGATCGTTTGGTAACGTGTTGCCGCGCCAGACCACGTGCAAATCCGGCCTGACCAGCAAATAGTCAAAGCCATAAACGTCGCGCACCCGCGCATCATCGATATCCAGCACCGACAACGGCGCACCGACTTTGCTGAAGGAGGACTGCAGACACGATGCGGCTGACTTGGTCTTGCCAAGCCGCAGCAGCGTGTAGCCATCGCCGATACGGTCATGGACCGAAATTTTTCCGGGTTCGATCCAGACATGAGGCAGGCGCGCGCCGGGCCAGCTTGTCGGCTCATAATCCTCAATATTCGGCGCCGGGCCACCCGGCTCATTACAGATAACCGGTGAATTGTCGTAGCGGTAGCCGAGTTCGGCGCCGATGACCTTGAAGGTTTTGGGCGCTTCCACTTTCGCCACTTCGAGCAGGTGCTCCAGCGCCGCCCTGCCCTCCGGCGTATCGTCCTCGATGTCTGGACGCCAAAGGCCGCGCCAGACCGCGCGACCGCTGGTGCCGCCGCCGGACGCCTTGACATTGATCGCACCGACCTGCCGCCGCTCTGCTTCATAGGATTGCAGCAAACGCGGCCCGCCCCAGCCTTGCAGCGTCGCCGCAAGCTTCCACGAAATGTCGATCGCGTCGCCAACGCCGGTATTCATGCCGAGGCCGCCAGTCGGGATCACGAGATGCGCGGCGTCACCGGCGATGAAGACACGGTCTTCGCGGTAATGCTCTGCGAGTAGGAGCCGCTGCACCCATTTCGCACAATGCAGCATCTCGTACTCGACCGGCGTGCCGACCGTTTCCTCGAACAGCGTCGCCATATCCTCGTCTTTGTCGACGATGGCGTGAATGGTGAAGTGCTGGCGCAAGTCCTGGACGATGAACAGCGTCCAGTGATCGTCGATACGATTGTAGTGGCGCGCCCGCGGCGCCTTCACCTTGTCGTAAAGCTCCGGACAGTGGAACAGCGCCTGGCGCATTTCGCGCAAATGCCCGTCGCCATCCATCTTGAAGCCAAGTTGCTTGCGCACCACGCTCGATCCGCCGTCGCAGCCGACCATGTACTGCGCTCGGATTTCGGTCCGCTCGCCGTTCGATTTCCGGATATGCGCGGCGACGCCGTCGGCATCCTGCGTGAACGATTCCAGTTCGTGGCCAAATTTCACATCAACATTCGGAATCGTCTCGACGACGGATTTAAGCAGCGGCTCGAGCGTATACTGGGAAATCACCTGATAGGGTTCAAGCGGCATCGAGTCGTCGAGCGTGACATCCCGCTTGGCTTTGGCCTGCGCCACCGTCGGATGGGCCATCTTGAACAGCGGCGGCCGCATCAAGTCGAATATCAGATAGGTGTCCATCGGCCAGTCCGGCGGATAGCCGGCGGCGCGCACGGTGTCGGCAAGACCGAGCCGGCGGAAAATTTCCATGGTGCGCGGATTGCACCGCTCCATCTTCGGATAACCGAGCGGCGCGTCGTTTTTTTCGATGAGCGTGCAGCGGATGCCGCGTTTGCCGAGATCGATACTGAGCGTGAGGCCGACAGGGCCGGCGCCGACAACGAGAACCTGTGTATCCATGACCTTTTTTCTTGATGGGAGCGCGATCTTGCGGACTGGTGCCGCCGATTTGAAATTCCTGCATCGGTTGCCGCAAGTTCGTCAGGAATTTCAAATCGAAAAGCGGCACTAGAATTATAAAGTTGCTAGTGTCCCTTTGGTTTTCGAAGTTCGCATGTAGGCTCCGCGATGTACCACGAACTTCGAAAACCGGACACTAGCCCTCAATCGACCGATGCGCCCGAGCGTTTGACGACCTCGCCCCAGCGCACAATTTCAGAGCGGACGAACGTCTGCAACTCCTCGATGGAATGGCTATCCGCCGGAACAAGACCAAGGCGGGTTATGGACTCCCGCGTCGCAGGCAGCGCCATGATGGCTTCGAGTTCATTGTGCAACTTGTCAGCGATCGGTCGCGGCACCGCCGCCGGCGCCACGACCATTTGCCAGGCTGCCGCGTCAAAACCCGGCACGCCAAGCTCCGCGATTGGCTGAAGATCCGGCATCGCTGCGGCGCGGGTCTTGGTGGTGACGCCGAGCGCTCGCATTTTTCCATCCTTGATCAGCGGCACCGACGAAGTGAAATCGGTGAACATCACCTGGATGCGGCCGCCGATCAGATCGACCTGCGCATCGACCACCGCCTTGTAAGGCACATGCACCATCTGGATGCCGGTCATGGCGCTGAACAGTTCGCCATTGAGATGGAACGGCGAGCCAGGCCCGGTCGAGCCGTAGGATAATTCGCCGGGATGCGCCTTGGCGTAGTCGATCAATTCGCGCACCGAGTGCACCGGCAAATCGTTGTTGACCACCAGCACAAACGGAATCGTCGCAATCAGCGCCAGCGGTACAAAATCTTTCGCCGGATCGTACGGCAGATGCTTGTAGAGCGTGGCCAGGATGGCGAGCGGCGTGCTGGTTCCCATCAGGATCGTGTAGCCATCCGGCGTCGACTTCGCGACCGTGTTCGATCCGGTCATGGTGCCGGCGCCGGGCCGGTCTTCCACCACAAACGGTTTGCCCAGCCGCTCGCCGAGCTGCGGCGCCAAAGTCCGCGCCAGAAGATCGGTCGCAGCGCCCGCGCCGGTCGGCACAATGAACGTGACGTTATGCGACGGATAGTCGTCCGCCCATAGCGCTCACAGCGCCGAGCAACACGAACAGGAACGCCGCCGCCGCTCTGATCATGTGTTTCCCGCAGGCTCGAACTCCGCGTGTGATGTATGGCATCGCCACATCAACTCAGGCAACTCACTTTGACAACGCCTGCAATTGCTTTTCGATCTCTGATTGCGCCCGATCAGGCGTAACCCAGACGAAACCGGGAAGCTGATTGCGGAACCAGGTCGCCTGCCGCTTGGTGTATTGCCGCGTTTCCAGTTTGGCGTGCTCCACTGCTTCGGCAAGCGGATACCTCGCCTTTGAGATGACGGATGAGCCACGGCACACCGTGGGCCTTCATCGCCGGCAGGCTCGGGTTGAGATTTCGCGCGGCGAGCGCGCGCACCTCGTCGAGCGCACCAGCCGCCATCATCGCATCGAACCGGCGGTTGATTCGTCCGGCGAGTTCCTCGCGTCCAACATCAAGAAAAATCTTGGCCGCATCTTGCAGGATCAAGACACGCCGGCAATCCTTCTTCATGCCAGGCCAGCAGCGAGCGGCCGGTGGCGAGCACGACTTCAAGCGCGCGTGTCACTCGGGCGCGATCGTTCGGCATCAACCGCGCAGCGGCGACTGGATCGCGTTGCGCCAAGTTCGGCGTGCAACGCCGCGACGCCTTCACTCTCAAGCCGCGCGCGCACGCTATCGCGGATATCGGCCGGGATAGGCGGCACAGCCGCCAGCCCTTGCGTCAGCGCCTTGAAATAGAGGCCGGTGCCGCCGACCAGGATGGCAACCCGCCCCTCTTGCCTCGCCGCCGCAAGTGCGGCTGCGACATCGACGCACCAGCGGCCGGTCGAATAATTCTCCGCGGCGTCGACATGGCCATAAAGCCGGTGCGGCAGCCGGGCTTCCTCAGCCAATGACGGCCGCGCGGTGATGACGCGCAGGTCACGATAGACCTGCATGGAATCGGCATTGATGATCACGCCGCCGAGCGAAGCGGCGATCTCAAGCGCCAGCGCCGACTTGCCGCTCGCCGTCGGACCTGCAATGAGGATCACCTTCGACACAGTGACCGTTTACTCCGTTCTCCGCCCGTCGGATCGCACAGCATGTTCTATGTGGCAACGCTGATCTCGCGCCCGGACCGCCCGGCGGTAACCGATGAGCTTGCGCAGAAGGCAGCGCGCTATCTGCCTCATGGCCGCCCGGTGGACTGGCTGCATCCCGGTGAGGCGGTCGATGTTGCGTTCCTGGCCGACGATATCAGCGACGCGGATTCCGGTCATTCCGAAGAGCGGGCGTTTCTCAAGGATATCAGCAACGATTTGCGCGACATTTCGGGCCCCGAACCGATTGATGTTGTCGTTCAGCGTCAGGACGGCCGCCGCAAGAGGCTTCTGATCGCCGATATGGACTCCACCATGATCGGCCAGGAATGTATCGACGAATTGGCCGATTACGCCGGCGTCAAAGATCGCGTCGCGGAGATCACCGAACGCGCCATGCGCGGCGAAATCGCATTCGAGCCGGCGCTACGCGAGCGTGTCGCATTACTCAAAAACCTGCCCGCGTCGATCATCGATACTGTGCTTGCGGAGCGCATCCATCTGACTCCTGGCGGGCGGACGCTGATCGCAACCATGCGGGCGAATGGCGCTTACACCAGCCTGGTATCCGGCGGCTTCACAGCATTCACCTCACGCATCGCCGCAAAGATCGGCTTTGACGAGCAACACGCCAACACCCTGCTTGTTGACGCTGACGGCAAGCTGACCGGGAAAGTGGCTGACCCGATTCTTGGCCGCGAAGCAAAACTCGAAACGCTCAATGCGCTTCGCCAGCGTTTTCATCTTTCGCATGAAGACACGCTGGCTGTCGGCGACGGCGCCAACGATCTGCCGATGGTTCAAGCAGCAGGTCTCGGCATCGCCTATCACGGCAAACCGGCACTGCGCGAAGCCGCCGCGGCCTGTATCGACCACGGCGACCTCACCGCCTTGCTCTACGCGCAAGGCTACCGGCGCGAGGAATTCGTCGAGCGCGGATAGTCCGTAATCCACGTCTACTGCAGGTTCAGCGCGACAAACCGCGTCTCGCCGTTACCGTTCGAGACCAGCAACACGGCAATCTTCTTGCCCTGAGTTTTGAGCTGGTCGATCCGCGCCTGCAACGCTGACGGATTGCCGACAGCCTCATACTGCACTTCGACAATCACGTCGCCGGGCGACAGCCGCTTGTCAGGCTGCGAGCGGTCGACGCTTCCATCCACGCCCGTGATGACAACGCCTTTGACGTTATCCCGGATCTTGAACTTCTTGCGCAGGTCGTCGGACATGCTGGAAAGCTCCAGCCCGAGCGTTTTCTGCACCGTCGACTTCTGCTCCGGCGGCGCATCCTGTTTCGGATCGTTCGACGCCACCTTCTGATTATCGTCCAGGCGGCCGATCTTGACCTGATGGGTCTCTTCCTTGCCCTTGCGAATAATGACGACGTCAACCTGCTTGCCGATCGGCGTATCGGCAACAATACGGGGCAGATCGCGCATCTCCTTGACGTCGTGACCGTCGAACTTCACGACGACGTCGCCGGGTTCGATGCCGCCGGGTTTCGCCGGACCCTTGTCGTCAACACCGGCGACAAGCGCACCGTGCGGCGGCTTGATACTCAGGCTTTCGGCAATGTCGTCGGTGACCTGCTGAATGCGTACGCCAAGCCAGCCGCGGCGGGCTTCACCGAAGTCGCGCAGCTGATTGAGCACCGGCATAGCCGTGTCGGACGGCACTGCAAATCCGATGCCGATCGAACCGCCTGATGGCGAGATGATCGCCGTATTGATGCCGATAACTTCGCCGTTGAGATTGAACAGCGGGCCGCCGGAATTGCCGCGGTTAATCGCGGCGTCGGTCTGAATGTAGTTGTCGTAGGGACCTGACTGGATGTCGCGGTTGCGCGCCGAGACGATGCCGGCGGTCACTGTACCGCCGAGGCTGAACGGATTACCGATCGCGATAACCCATTCGCCGAGACGCAACTTGTCACTGTCGCCGAATGCGACAGCCTTGAGCGGATGATCGGCCTTGACCCGCAGCAGCGCGAGGTCGGCCTTGGCATCCTTGCCGACCAGCTGCGCCGGTAATTTGGTGCCGTCGTTCAGAATGACGTTGATCTCGTCGGCGTCGGCGATGACGTGGTTGTTGGTTACGACCAAGCCGGACGGATCGATGATGAAGCCGGAGCCGAGCGAATTGACCCGGCGCGGTGACTTATCGGCATCACCGTTGTCACCCTGCCCGCCTTGGCCACCCTGACCACGGTGCTTCTTGAAGAAATCGTCGAAGAACTGCTTCCATCGGCGAACCAGGCGGCAGGTCCGGCATGCCGGAAACCTTGGCGTCGACTTTCTGCGAGGTCGACACGTTGACCACGGCGTCAATCACTTGCTCGGCAACATCGGAGATATTCTCTGGTCCGCGCGCCGCCGCAGGCCATGCCGGCAACACGATTATTGCCGCCGTCAGCGCGGCGATCAGGCCGAATTGCGAGGAATTGAAGTGGCGAGACATGGATGTCAGCGCTCCTGAGAGGACTGGATTTGGTCGGGAAAGTGCCCCTGTCCCGCCTCTGGCGCAAGGCCAAACGCGGCGGAGTTGCATGAGGGAACCGGATTTGGGCGGAAAAGCGACCCACACGCAAAGGTGTTCAATGGCGCACCAGATAGACGATCAAGACGCCGGCCAAGGCTGAAACAATACCGGCAATCCGCAATGCCCCATCGGACATTTCGAGCACCGTTGTCATCGCCCGCTTGGCGGCGCCGGGAAAACCGGCGAGACAGATACCTTCGATTGCGAACAGCAGGCCGAGCGCGGCGAGAAAGTCGTGCATCGGCACAAATCGCTTTAGCTGTTATTTCGCCGCGCTACCCGAACTTGAAGCAGCGGGCGCACCCGGTACCGACTTACCTGACGGATCGCCGAAGTAGCGGAAGAAATCGGAATCCGGGCGCAGCACAAAGTTGGTATCGCCCTTCTGCATGCTTCGATCGTAAGCCTGCATGGAGCGATAAAAGCCGAAGAAATCCGGATCGCGGGTGTAGGCATCGGCGAAGATAGCATTGCGCTCGGCGTCGCCCTGGCCACGGAGGGTCTCGGACTGCTGGTTGGCTTCGGCGATCAGCACGGTAACGTCGCGGTCCGCCTTGGCGCGGATCTCCTGGCTCTTCTGACTGCCTTGCGCGCGGAATTCAGCGGCTTCACGCTGACGTTCCGTTTGCATGCGCTGATAAACCGCCTGGCTGTTCTGCTCCGGCAGATCGACGCGACGGATACGCACGTCGACGATATGGACGCCGAACGGCTGCGCATCGCGATCGAGCTGATCTCGCATCTGCACCATCAACTCGCCGCGCCGGTTACGCACCGCGTCGGAAAGTGTGGCAGCGCCGAGCACACGCCGCAGCGCCGAGTTGAGCAGGATCGAAAGCTGCGAGCTTGCGCCGTCCGGGCCAACAGTCTGGTAGAACTTCAGCGGATCCGTAATCCGATATCGCGCGAAAGCATCGACCACCATCCGCTCGCCAGCCTCACCGGCGCCGGGAACTGAATTGTCCTGGCTGGACGCGATCACTTCCTGCGCCGGGGATTCGACGGCGAGAATGCGCTTGTCGATGTAGATCACCGAATCGATGAATGGCACTTTGACGTTCAGGCCCGGCTCGGTGACGACGCGCACCACCTGTCCGAGGCGCACCACGAGCGCCTGCCTGGTTTGATAGACGGTAAAGAACGTGCTGTAGCCGACGATAACCGCGATCAGCAGGATAATGGCGGCAGCGCCGCTGGCGAGACCGAATCTCATGGCTTGCCTCCTGCGGAAGTTTGCGGCGTCTGCGCCGGCGTCGTCAGGCCCGGCAACGGAAGATAAGGCACGACGCCCGGACCGCCTGCCGACCCGGTATCGATGATCGTCTTGTCGGTGTTGCCGAAAATGCGTTCCATGGTTTCCAGATACATGCGCCGCCGCGTCACGTCGGGCGCCTTCTTGTATTGCTCATAGACCTGAAGAAAGCGCGACGTTTGTCCCTTGGCGTCGGCCACGGTCTGCGACTTGTAGGCATCGGCATCCTGGGTAATCTTGGCGGCACGGCCGCGCGCTTCCGGTACGATCTTGTTCGCGTAGGTCTGCGCTTCGTTCTGTGCCCGCTCAAGATCGGAGCGAGCCGCCTGCACGTCGCGGAACGCGTCGATCACCTGCGTCGGCGGATCGACCTTTTGCAGCTGAACCTGCTGAATGACGATGCCGGCGCCGTAGTCGTCGAGCGTTTTTTGCATCAGCGTCTGCACCGCGGTTTCGATCGTTTGCCGCGCCCCGGTGAGGATAGGACCGATATTGGAGCGCCCGACCACTTCGCGCATGGCGCTTTCCGCCACGGCTTTCACGGTGCCTTCTGGATTCTGAATGTTGAACAGATAATCGCCGACGGCGTTCGGTTTGACTTTCCAGAGAACTGAAAAATCGACATCGACGATGTTCTCGTCGCCGGTCAGCATCAGGCTTTCTTCCGGCACGTCGCGCAGCGTTGTGCCGCGGCGCATATCATCGGATTCGCGAAAGCCGATATTGAGCTTGTTGACGCGCAGCGCCTGCGGTGTCAGCGCGGTCTCGATCGGATACGGCAGGTGATAGTTCAGGCCCGGCTGGACTTCACGGTTGAACTGGCCGAAGCGCAGCACCACGCCGAGTTCATCGGGCTCGACGCGGAAGAAGCCGGAGAAGCCCCACAGCGCAATCACCGCGAGAACCAGCAGCGCCAAACCGCGGCCGCCCAAATTGCCCGGCAGGATGGCGCGCAGCTTGTCCTGGCCGCGGCGAAGGAAATCCTCGAGATCGGGTGGCCTGGGGCCCTGCGATTGCGGACCGGAGCCCCATGGGCCTTTCGACCCCGAGCCCCACGGGCCGCCGCCGGACTGGTTATTCCACGGCATCAAGTGATCTCCTCGGACACCGGCCTTTAAGGCCGGCTGATTGCGGGCGGTTATAGGGGAGCGCCCCGCCCCTTACAACGCGCAGTCAAATAAGCATTTAATTGCCTTAACGCAGGCCCTGCGACGACCTGTTCGCGCCCAGCCGTAAATAATCATTGCCGTGAATAGGTTACGAAAGCGAACGTCGCCTCATCCTCGGCCCCGGGTTGGCGCTCGTCGCGGGCGCTTTCGCGCCAGAGGTTCGGATCGATCGCCGGAAAGCGCGCATCGCCGTCGACCTTCTTGTGGACATGCGTGATCGCAAGCTGCGTCGCCTGCGGCAACGTCTGCTCATAAATATCGGCACCGCCGGCGATGACGATAGCGTCCTCGTTTCGGCGCAACGCATCGCCGCGCGCCACGGCGAGCGCTGCGTCGATCCCCGGCGCGACGACGACTCCCGGGCGCTGTGAAATTGGCATCGCGGCTCACAACGATTGTGGTGCGCCCGGCGAGCGGTTTGCCGATCGAGAGAAAAGTCTTTCGCCCCATCACCACCGGCTTCCCCATGGTGAGCGCACGAAAATGCTGCATGTCCGATTTCAGCCGCCACGGCAGCGTATTGCCGCGGCCGATGACGCCGTTCTCGGCAATTGCGGCGACGAGGACGATGTTCATCCCTTACACCGCGACCGCGGCCTTGATGTGCGGATGCGGATCGTAGCCTTCGAGCACGAAATCTTCGTAGCGCAGCGCGAACAGATCCTTCGCGTCCGGATTGATCGTGAGCTTGGGCAGCGGACGCGGCGCGCGCGACAATTGCAGATGCGCCTGTTCCAGATGATTCAGATAAAGATGCGCATCGCCGAAGCTGTGAATGAATTCACCGGGCTTCAGTCCGGTCACCTGCGCCATGACTTGGGTCAGCAACGCGTAAGACGCGATGTTAAACGGCACGCCGAGGAAGATATCCGCCGAGCGCTGATAGAGCTGGCACGACAGCCGGCCTTCCGCGACGTAGAACTGAAACAGGCAGTGGCACGGCGACAGCGCCATCTTCGGCAGGTCCGGCGGGTTCCAGGCAGTGACGATGATGCGGCGCGAGTCCGGATTCTTGCGGATCGTCTCGACGGCATCCTTCATCTGGTCGATCGACGTACCGTCCGGCGCCGGCCACGAGCGCCATTGCTTGCCGTAAACCGGGCCGAGATCGCCGTTTTCATCGGCCCATTCGTCCCAGATTCTGACGCCGTGATCGTTGAGATATTTGACGTTGGTATCGCCGCGCAGGAACCACAGCAGTTCATAGATGATCGATTTGACGTGCAGCTTCTTGGTCGTGACCAGTGGAAAGCCGTCGTTGAGATCGAACCGCATTTGATGGCCGAAGATCGACAGCGTCCCGGTCCCGGTGCGGTCATGCTTCTCGGCGCCCTCGGCGAGCACCCGTTCCATCAATTCCAGATATTGGCGCATCGCCGGTTCCAGCCGAGTCGGTCAGACGACTTTACTGTCAAATGAGCAGCCAACGAAGACCGTGCAAGAGCGCCGCGCGGGCCCTGTGGACCGTCTAAACGAGGCCAACTGCACCCAGCACCGCGGCGGCGGCAAAAACCCAGATCGGATTGATCCGCGCGAAATAGCAGATAATAGCTGTCGCGCCGGTCAATGCCGCTGCTGTCCAGCCGTAATCGGCGGTGGTCGCAATCACGGTCGCGCTGGCCGCGATCAAGCCGATGGTCACGGGAACGAGCCCGCTGCTGATCGCGCTGTGCCAGATCTTGCCCCGAAACCGCTCCGAAGCACGGCCAACAAAGTAGGCGGCAACGCTGGTCGGCCCGCACATGGCCAGCATGGCAACCACCGCACCGAGCACGCCGGCGACGTGAAATCCGACCAGCGCAACAATGATGAGATTCGGACCCGGTGTCAGTTGCGCCAGCGCGAACGTATCGGCGAACTCCCGATCCGACAGCCAATGCTGCACATCGACGGCATAGCGGTGCATTTCCGGTATCGCGGAGTTGCCGCCACCGACGGAAAACAGCGACAGCACCGCAAAGAAGCCGGCGAGCGTGGCCAGCGTGCCTGCGCCGGACTTCATAGCCGCACCCATGCGATAGCGATGCTGATCGGGATGAGCACAGCCAGCACCAGCGGCAACGGCCAGTGCATGATGCCAATCGCGGCAAAGGTGACAATCGCAACAAGCGGCGTTGCGATCGAGCGGCGATTGACGAACAACGGGCGTGCCATCTTCGCCACCGTCGCCATCATCAAACCCGCAGCAGCTGAGGCAATACCTGTGAGCATGCGGCGCAGCACAGGCAGATCGCCGTAGTGGGCGTAGATCGCGCCGATGATGATGATCAGCAGCATCGGCGGACCGAGCAGGCCAGCCGTAGCGACCAGAGCACCAGGCACGCCGCGAAAGCGCGAGCCGAAGATCACCGAGAAATTGATAATGTTGCCGCCCGGTAGCATCGAGCACAGCGCGTAAGTCTCGTTGAACTGCTCCGGCGTCAGCCACTGCCGCTCTTCAACCATCATCCGCCGCGACCACGCCAGCACGCCGCCGAAGCCGTAAAGCGAGATCGTCGCGAAGGTGATGAACAGTTCGGACAGTTCGGGCCGCGGCGGGGCGTCAGGCGGCGATGCGGTTATCGAGGCAGTCATGGCATTCGTTTAGCGCCGGCGCGCAGGCACGGCCAGACGAAAAACTACCGCTTCAGTCCAAGCGAAACGTCATCGATCAGTGTGTCGAGAAATGCTGTAGCGCGCGCGTAAATTCCCGGCGCTTCGCTCTCGCGCGGTCCCCCGATGGCAACGGCCAGCCCGGCTCCCACACGCCGAATCTGGAAGCGTAGCCACAATCCTCCATCGCGCGCCGATTCCGGCTCGCCGAGACGCGCGACCAGCAACGGCTTGCGGTAGTGATGAGCGAGTTCGTTTGCGAGTTCGGTGCCTTCCGAGACATCGAGACCCGTGTCGTCGACGACGATGACGCAGGCATCGGCGTCGCGCACGTTCCATTCCGTGCGTTGCGCCGGATCGGCCAGCGGCGTTTCGCGCAGGTTCGGATATTTTATCAACAGGCCGGGCGGCGCGGTCAGGTCCTCGGCCCAGCCGCCTTTCGGGCACCAGCCGCCGTAATCGATGCCGCGGGCGATGGCCACGTCGAGAACCGCGCGATCGACGCCGGTCTGGCCTCCCGAGACAAATTTCATGGGTATGATTTCACCGGATTGGCCTGCTCTTCTTTCCGCAACCTTTTATGCCTATATTCCTCGGTGCCGGCGCAAGCCGGCTATGGTGATAAACGGCCGTTGCAATAAACCTTTCGGACCCGGGGGCGGTACCCGGCGACTCCACCATTCACGGGGTCGAAATAGGATCGACGAGGGCGTAAAAGGCGCGCTTTTACCCGGGATGGTTCCGGCGTTATCGGGCCAAACTCATAGTTGCCAATGACAACTATGCTCCGGTTGCTCTGGCTGCGTAAGCAGCTCGAAAGACCGATTTAAAGCCCTAACGGGTTAAGCTCCGTTAGGCGGGGTTCGGAGGCACCTGGCAACAGAAGCCTCCACTTTCCTCCACACTGGCAGTCAACTTGCATCTGGACCCCTAGGATTCGCCACTTATCTGTCGTCTGATTGGGCTCCACTGATTCCTGATGCCTGCCATGGACCACATCCGCTACGATCTTCTCGCCCAGGCCGCCTTGCGCGGCGTCGTCCGCACCGTGCTGGCCGATACGGCCGGCAAGGGCTTGCCGGGCGACCACCATTTCAAAATCACCTTCAACACGACGGCGCCCGGCGTGCAGCTGTCGGACCGGATGCGGGCGCAATATCCGCAGGCGATGACCGTCGTGCTGCAACACCAGTTTTGGGATCTGGCGGTGAGGGACGACGTTTTCGAAGTCGGCCTGTCATTTGGCGGCGTCGCCGAGCGCGTCGTCGTGCCATTCGAGGCGGTGACGGCATTTTTCGATCCGTCGGTGCAATTCGGCCTTCAGTTCGAGACAATTGAGAACCTGGCAACGGACGACACCGGCCCGATCAAGGATCAAGACGTGCAGCCGCCGGTGGCGAGCAAGGCTGAAGCCCTGCCCGCGCCTGAGCCCGAACCGGTACCCGACCACGAACCCGGCGGCGCCGAAGTCGTGCGGCTCGACCGCTTCAGGAAGAAGTGAAGACCCGCACCGAAACCGACTCATTCGGCCCCATTGAAGTAGCGGATGATCGTTACTGGGGTGCCCAGACCGAACGCTCACGTAACAATTTCAAGATCGGCGAAGAGCACATTCCGCTCCCGATCATCCGCGCGCTGGCGATCGTCAAGCGCGCGGCTGCGGAGACCAATCTCGCGCTCGGTTCGCTTGATGCGCGCCGCGCCAAGGTCATCGTCCGGGCGGCGCAGGAAATCATCGACGGCAAGCTCGACGATCACTTTCCACTGTCTGTGTGGCAGACCGGCTCCGGCACCCAGACCAATATGAACGTCAATGAGGTGATCGCCAGCCGCGCCAACGAAATGCTCGGCGGCAAGCGCGGCGGAAAATCGCCGATCCACCCCAACGATCACGTCAATATGAGCCAGTCGTCGAACGACAGTTTTCCGACGGCCATGCATATCGCGGCGGTGATGGAGATTCAGGCGCGGCTGCTGCCGGCGCTGACCCATCTGCAGGCAGCGCTGAAAAAGAAGACCAAAGAATTCCATTCGATCGTCAAGATCGGGCGCACCCACACCCAGGATGCGACACCGCTGACGCTCGGACAGGAATTCTCCGGTTACGCTGCGCAAGTGACGTCCGGCATCGCGCGGGTCAAGACCTCACTGAAAGAACTCTACCCGCTGGCGCAAGGCGGGACCGCTGTCGGCACCGGCCTTAACGCCAAGCGCGCATTCGCCAAGGCTTTCGCGAAAAGAGTTGCGATCATCACGGGGCTGCCGTTCGTGACCGCGCCCAACAAATTTGAAGCGCTGGCTTCTCACGCCGCGCTGGTATTCGCGCACGGCGCGCTCAATGCACTGGCGGCCGACCTTTTCAAGATCGCCAACGACATCCGCTTTCTCGGGTCAGGACCGCGTTCGGGCTTTGGCGAGCTGATCCTGCCGGAGAACGAGCCGGGCTCATCGATCATGCCAGGCAAGGTCAATCCGACCCAATGCGAAGCCGTGACGATGGTATGCACGCGCGTCTTTGGTAACGACACCACAGTCACGGTGGCGGCGAGCCAGGGCCAATTTGAACTCAACGTGTTCAAGCCGGTCATCGCCTACTCCGTGCTGCAGTCGATCAGAATATTGGCCGACGTATCGACCTCGTTCACTGATCACTGCGTTGCCGGCATCAAGGCGAACCTGCCGCGTATTCGCGATCTGATGCAGAACTCACTGATGCTGGTCACCGCGCTGGCGCCGCACATCGGCTACGACAAAGCGGCGCAGATCGCCAAGACGGCGCACAAGAACGGCACGACGCTGCGTGACGAAGCGATCCGGCTCGGTTTCGTCACCGGCGGCGAGTTCGACCGATGGGTGCGCCCGGCCCAGATGACTCATCCGGATCCCTGACCGCCCGCGTGCGCTGGTTTGATTCACTCTAAGCATAATGCCGGCCAGCTGCTGTCCGCCGCCAGCGACAGCATCGCGCCTGCCGGCTTGCTCTGGGGCAAATTTCACTAGCGATCTCATAACCTTGTCCATCGATCGCCCGCCTCGTGATCCAGTCTGGTGGTATCTGCGTATCAATTGCCGAGAACAACTGGGCCCTGGATGGCCCTCGATCATTATTTGGCTACCGTTGGATTGCTGGATGGGCGACGTCGTTAATCTTCGTACCGCGCGGAAACGGCAAAAACGCCGCGAAGCGGAGCAATCCGCCGCGGCCAACCGGTTTATTCACGGCCGC
This sequence comes from uncultured Alphaproteobacteria bacterium, assembly GCA_963807565.1. Lineage (GTDB taxonomy): Bacteria > Pseudomonadota > Alphaproteobacteria > Rhizobiales > Xanthobacteraceae > BOG-931. Next base: position 220,484 of record CAWECH010000028.1, read on the forward strand.
AGCCGAACCGAACAAAACCAAACGCGCGCTGCCAACGACAAAGCTGACAGCAAGCTCGACCAGCACCGGGTAGAAACGGGAGATCGGCAATGAAGTCGCCAGTCATCAAGCGCTCGATCGTCATCGCAGGCCATAAGACGAGTGTCAGTCTTGAGGACGCTTTCTGGAAAGGCTTGAAGGACATTGCGGTGAGCCGGCAACTGACGCTGTCGGATCTCGTCGCCACCATCGATACCGGGCGGGCCCACGGTAACCTGTCCTCGGCCATTCGCCTGTTCGTGCTGAATTACTATCAGGCCAAGACCAACGGCCACGGCGAAGTCGATCGGCCCGAGCACGACATCATGATTGTGCCGGCTGTCGCCGCTTCAGTTCTGCGGCCGGAGTAAATCGAGCGGCGCGCGCTTGTCCGGGCCCGCCGTGCGCGGCGGAGCCGGAATCGGCAGCGGCGGCGTCACGTCCGGTTGCAGCAGATCGAGTTTCGGCGCGCCAGTAGCGGGCGCCGAGGCCCCCACCAAAATTCCGGATTCGGTCAGCGTGCCGCGCGGCGCCGGGCGGACATCTTTGAAATCCCGGACGGATGGCGCGGCCGATAACCTCACTGCGCCTGTTATCCTCGATCGATTCCAGCCGGCGCGTCTGAAATTCGCTGGCGCGCAACGCAAGCCAGCCGGTCAACGCCGAAACATCGATCGATTGCACTGGCGACGCCAGCGGCCCTTTCAGCACCATGGCAAGTTCGGGACGCTTGCTGATCAAGGCATGCGGTGGCGGATCGGCGGACAGGTTGAGGCGCGCATCGACGGCGCCAGTGCTGAGATCGAACGTGCCGGCAACGCCGAGCGCGCTGTTGTCCGCTCCGTGCAGCGTCACGTTTGCAACGCTCACTTTGCCGCCGGTGATCGTCACCGGCGCATCACCTTGCCCGATGACAAGACGCCCATTGCCGAGCGCCGCCTTAACGGCCGCCTGTATCTTCGCCGGATCGATCGCATTGGCCTGATCCGCCGCACGCATCGCCGCGACAAATGCTCCGGTATCGAGGCCGCCGAAGCTTGCGTCATTCAGCGCGACCGTGCCGTTGCCATGCAGCGAACCCACAGCTGCCGCCGGCGTCGCGCCAATGCTGTCGCCATCGAGCTTGAGCGTCAGATGTCCCGCGACGGTTTTGCGGTCGACCTGCAGAAGTGTTGCCGCGTCGGCGTCGGCCAGCTCGATATGACCGCGGCTGACCAGCCCGTCGGCATTGCGGCGGAACGACAGCTGTCCACTCAAGTGGCCGCCGGCAAGATCGCCATCGAGATTGTCGAGCGTGATCTCGGGTGGATGAAATTGCGCAACGCCTTTCAAAGTGGCGGCGCTCAAAGACGGCGTGAAATCTGCATGGTCGAGTTCGAATGAGACCGTGCCGTTGATCCCTGCAAATGCGCCTGCGCCAACCGCCGCACTCGACCAAATAGCGGCGCCGCCGGGCGCTTGCCGCGGCAGGCCCAGCAGCAAGGATGCAACGCGCGCGCCGTCCGCGTTGTCGGCGGCAATATCGCCATCAATCGTCACCGGGCTTGCAAGACTGACATTCAGCCGTCCCCGCACCGCGCTCTTGCCGACAGAGGCCGCAATTTGCGTGAAAGACAGATCAGTGCCGGACACACCGACAACGGCGCGCGCCGAAACCGGAGCGGCATCGCCCGGCTGTCCGGTCATTGCCTGCTGCAAGGGCCGCAAATCCGCAACCGTTGCCAGCAATTGCAGCGTGCCCTTTGGCGTTCCATCGTCCAGCCGCAGCGTGCCGCGTGCGGCGGTATCGAGGCCGCTGGCCGCCATTGCAGCGTCCACGCGCAGGTCGCCGTTCATCGGCCCGTCGACCGTCACGGTCGCGCGGCCGGGAAGCTGATCGACGCCGAGAACCCGGTCGATCCCGAACAGCGCCGCCAGCGCCGTACCGTCGTCAGCATCCAGCCGGCCTTCGGCGTGCAAATGCGCTGCACCGGGTTGAGTGGGCGTGCCTTGTGCATCGGCGTTGAGCGCAAGGCGCATCAAGCCGACCTGACCGTTGAGCGCGAGTTTGGCGTTACTGCCGGCCAAGTGCCTTATCGACGGTAATCGTTGCATGGACTTTCGCCGGCGCGAGGCGATCTGCCCCGCGCCGCAAGACACTCGCCGCCCGCGGCGCGAATTTATCGAGGAGTGTCGCAAACCCGTCGAGCCCACGCGTGTCGAGATCGGCATCGATCTGTCCGCGCGGCTGCGATGACAGCTCGTCGATGCGGCCTTTGACATCGAGCGCGGCTCCGGCCAGAGCGCCGATGGAAAGCTGCTCGATCTGCAAAGCGCCGGCGTCGAATTTCATCCGGGTCTTCACCGCTCGCGCATCGACGCCGGCGAACGTCGCCTTGCCGATATCGAGATTGAGCGAGCCGGCGCGCGGAAGCGCAAAGCCGCCGGCATCGGCCGCCGAGACTGCAAAGGCTGAAAGTGCATCGAGATTAAGTCGCGTCGCATGGAGATCGGCGTCGACGACTGCCGGCTGATTATCTTTCGGCCAGGTATAAGCGAGCCCGCCGTCCAGACTTTCCCGATCGAGCTTGGCCACGAGCCGATCGACCGCCAGCTTGTCGCTTGAGATGGTGAGATCGCCGTGTGCGTTCAGCATGCCGGTCTGCACGGCCGACGAACCGCTTCGCCCGCCGAGCCACGCGATCAATGTCCCGGCATCAGCCGACTGCAATGCCGCTGGCCCGGTAAAGGCAAATCCCTGCTGCGTCTGTTTGAGCGTTCCGTTGAGGCTGACGTCGGTCAGTCCCGGAGCCCGGAGAGCGAGGCCGTCAATGCTCCAGCCGTCATCGTCGAAGCGCATCTTGCCATTGATCGACTGGATCGCCGTACCGCCGACTGTCACACCGTCGATCGTCAGCGCGACGTCGCCGGGCATCGGCGGCTTTGCGTTCTGGACGAAGGCTTCAACAAAGCTTCTCACGACAAGAAGCGGCGGGCGGCGCGTCATGTCCGGCTCCGCCAGCGCACGGTCGGCATCGACTTCGAGCGCCTTCACCGAACCGCGAAAAGTGCGGATGATCGCCGAACGTCAGATCAGCGCTGCCGCTGAAATTGATCGCGCGCTCATCCGGCCCGTATTGCAGCGCCAGATCGTCCAGCTTCGCCGAAGCCGGCGTGGCCTTGATCGTGCCGGTAGCACGCCATGGATCGCTCATCACCCGCTGGCCGTTCGACAGGGTGACACCGACCAGACGCGCGAGCGTAAATGCGCCAACAAACTGCGGCACACCGCCGTCGAACGTCAGCGTGCCGTCGACGGTTGTCGTGAGTGGCTGATCTTGCGGATCGGCGCCGAGCCTTATTCTGAAGCCGCTACCATCGTCTGCCTGCGCTCCCGAAATGCGATAGGTGAACGGCTCATCATTGAAAGTGAACGCACCCTCACCCTTGAACGGTCCGACAAGCGAGCGGACATCGCCAGTGAACGATAATTTGCGCAGCACAGCATGCTCGCCGGACACGGTGTCGGCGAGAATGATGCTGCCATCCTCGACACTGAGCCGGGACACCGACAGCTCTTCGGGCCGGAATGAGCGCGCCGCGTTCGGCAATTGCAACACGCCGGAACGATCGAGCGTCAGGATGATCTGCGGCGCGACCAGACGCGCTTCGGTCGCTTCCACCCGCCCGCGCACCAGCGGCGCAAGCCTGACCTCAAGTTCCAGCGCGTCGGCACGCAGTTGCGGCACATGCCCCGGCTCGCCGATCGTGACGTCGCGAAGCTTGATGATTGGCGACGGCAGGATGCGGGCGTCGATGCTGCCGAAATGGACGTTCAGCCCGGTGAGGCGGCCGACTTCGCCCTCGAACGCGAGCGCGATAGCGGTTCCAGTCGACAACAAGCGGCGCCACCAGCGCGGCAACGAGCGCCAGGATAATCGCGATAGCCAATCCAAGCAGTGTCGTCTGCACGCCGCGTCCGGCCTCCCGTCAATGGTCCGCACCCAAAGTAATGGAGGCCAGCACCGTTTGCACGCTTGGGAGCCGCGTCCGATCCGCGCTTGGGCGAGTTTGCGCTGGCTGCCATGCGTAGCGCCCATGATCCATGGCCGGTTGCGAAACCTTGCTCGTCTCTATCCAATAGAACGTGAGACCGATGCGGCCAGGTGCACAGGATCGTTTGGCAATGTCCAAATCCGATTTTCGCAAATTCGTCCCGGAAATGGGAAAAGCCTTCCACTTCGGACTGACGCACAAGCAGTTTTACGAAAAGGTCATCGGCGAGCGCGGCGAGAACGAAAGAAAGGGCGTCGAAAAGCTGCTGGCGACACCGTTCAAGGGCGTCACCACAGACGGCGCCATCGTTCCGGACCTTTTCAAATTGCGGCCCGAAGCTGCGCCGACGCGAGACATCCTTGCCGCGGTGCAAGCGCTCATCGCGCGGCTTAGCCTCGATCAGAAAAAGAAGGTCTGCCTTCCGATCAACTCGCGACAGCGGCAACTCTGGCAGAACAGCATCGTCCGCTATGAAGACTTCGGACTTCGGCTTGATGAGGCACCGAACGATCTCAAAGAAGCGGCCATGGCCGTCGTCAGGGCAAGTCTCAGCGCCGCAGGCTACGAGAAGACACGCAGTCTGATGAAGCTGAACGCCTTTCTCGGCGAACTCGTTGGCGCACCGAAGCTGCTTGGAGAGTGGTGTTATCAGTTGCACATCTTCGGCGAGCCTTCGGCGACCGAGCCCTGGGGCTGGCAGTTGAGCGGCCACCATCTGATCATCACCTGCTTCATCCTCGGCGAGCAGATGACGCTCACCCCAACTTTCATGGGCGCGGAACCACGCCGTGTAGATGAAGGGAAATATGCGGGGACAGTCGTCTTCGAGGACGAAGAATGTCTCGGCTTGCAATTCGCCCGCAATTTATCGGCGGAGCAAAAGCGCAAGGCTGTCTTCTCCGAGACTCTTATTGCCGACCAACTCCCGCCGGGCCGCCATCAGGGCAACGATGGGATGTCCTTCGGCGGACGTTACAAGGACAACGCCGTCGTTCCCTATGAAGGCGTCAGTGGCGCGGATCTTGGCCCGCAGCAGCGTCAGGCGCTGCTCGATCTGACCAAATGTTATTTGTCCGCATTGCCCTCAGGTCCGTTCGCCGCCCGGATGGACGATGTGGAACGGCATCTCCTCGAGACCCGTTTCTGCTGGGCCGGCGGCATGGGCGAGGACAACGCGTTTTACTATCGCATTCAAAGCCCGGTGGTGATGATCGAGTTCGATCATCACAAGGGCGTCGTGCTGAACAATTCACGGCCGGAAAAATTTCACGTTCACACCATCGTGCGGACACCGAACGGCAACGACTACGGCATGGATCTGTTGCGCCTTCATTACGAGACCGCGCCGCACCACAAGGCGGATCACCAGCATCACCATCATGGACGAGACAAGTGACAGGTGAAGCTGTCGGCCAATTCAACGTTGTCTGTTATGCTTCTGATAGCGACCTGATGACCTAGATCATGAGATTCCTGATACGCCAGTTGCGTCGCCTGATCGTTCTAGGGCTAGGCATCTTTACTGTCTGGCTGGTCGTCTATGTCTTCCAGTTCACCGATCGAAGGCTACCGACTCTATTGGCCTTGGCAGTTACTTATGGAGTAGCCGCCTATATCGTCCTGCCTCGCATCGTTCGCATGGGGCTCAAGATTCTCCTGCGCAAACGTGTGCCTCGCTTTACGATTACCGGTGACGGATTGCCCGGCGACCCGGTCAATCTTGTACTGACGGGCACGCTGCAGCAGCTTCACGCTGCTTTCGGCGTTGCCGGCTGGTCAGAGGCCGATCGGCTGGGGCTGGCAAGCTCCTGGCGGATGGTTCGTGCATTCCTGCTCAAATCGCCTTATCCGACGGCGCCTTTCAGCACGCTCTATCTTTTTGGGCGTGGCCAGGACGTCGGGTTTCAGAAAGCGATCGATAACAGCCCGCGCAAACGCCACCACATTCGATTCTGGGCGTTGAGCCTCGACCACGCCGAGGCTGATCTCGGCGAGGCAAGTTTCTGGTTGAACACCGACCGTCCGCCCGATGCAGCGTGCGTTCACTGGATCGGGGCTGGGACGAAAGATACCGGTATTTCTTTTACGCGACTCACGTTTCAGATCACGCACGCCACGGATTCCGATACCAACGCCGAACGTGACTACATCATTGACGAGCTGAGAAAGAGCGGCGCTATCGGCAAGGTCAATCTATATAAAGCCGGCCAGCGTCTGATTGATGAGCACGTCAATCACTACATCACCGACGGCGAAGTTGCGGCGGCAAGCCTGTTGGGGAAAGCCTGAAACCTGCTTCTGCCGCAGCGTTTCTCGCCAGTGGTTACCCGCGCGTACCGATCTTGTCCTGCGTTTTGGTCTCGAAATCGCCTGCGCTATGGCGCTCGTGCAATTGTCCTTCGGGCGGCCCGCTGGCGCGGTTGACCATTCGCCCGCGCTTGACGGCCGGACGCTCGCCGATTTCTTTCGTCCAGCGCGTCAGGTTTTTGTACTCGTGCGTCTGCAGGAACTTGCGCGGGTCATTGTAGGAGGCGCCGTTCAACATGCCGTTGCCGTACCACGGCCAGATCGCCATATCGGCGATCGTGTACTCGTCACCGGCGATGAATTGATTGTTCGCAAGGTGCCGGTCGAGCACATCGAGCAGGCGCTTCACCTCCATCGTGAAACGATCGATGGCGTATTTGATCTTCACCGGAGCATAGGCATAGAAGTGCCCGAAGCCGCCGCCGACATACGGCGTTGAACCCATCTGCCAGAACAGCCAGTTCAGCGCCTCGGTGCGCTTGCCGTGGTCCTTCGGCAGGAAGGCGTCGAATTTTTCCGCGAGGTACAGCAGGATTGCGCCGGATTCGAACACACGCCGCGGCGGCTGCTCGCTATAGTCCATAAGCGCCGGGATTTTGGAATTTGGGTTTACCCCGACAAATCCGCTGCCGAACTGGTCGCCCTCACCGATCCGGATCAGCCAGGCGTCGTATTCCGCTCCGCTGTGACCGGCGGCCAGCAATTCCTCCAGCATGATCGTGACCTTGACGCCATTCGGCGTCGCCAGCGAATAGAGCTGCAGCGGATGCTTGCCGCGCGGCAACTCTTTCTCATGCGTCGCGCCCGCGATAGGGCGATTGGTATTGCCATAGCGCCAATTGGGGCCGCCTTCCTTCTCCCAGACCCAGACTTCCGGCGGCGTGTATTGCGGTGTGTCAGTCATGTCGGGCTCGCGTTTGTCGCTGATGGGTTCACCGCATGGATAGAGCGGCGATCACGGCCTGTCCATCGGGCGCCAGCGTCCCGGACACGGATGGGTTTTGTGGTATGCAAAACTGGAGTCCGATGCCCCGCACGACTGGAGCCTGCACTCATGATTAATAGTTGGTTAAATGCCGTGAATTACTATGACCTGATGAATTTTATAACGCGATGATTTTGATCCATGGCACGAAAGAAAGAAGCTCACGGCGGTGGGCACGGATGGTTCGTCACCTTTGCTGACCTGATGGGGCTGCTCGTCAGCTTCTTCGTCATGCTGGTCGCCTTTTCCAGCCAGGACTCAAAGAAAGTCGCGGCAGTAGCGGGCTCGATGCGCGACGCCTTTGGCGTACAGCGGGAGGCCCGCGTTTCCGGCGTGATGGAAATAGACGGAATACCGACCCGCCATCTGCTTAAGTATGCGGCTCACATTCCACCGGAGTATTCGTCGATAACGCCCGGTCCCGATCAACAGGGAGAGGGGCTGAACAACGCCAGTTCTCTTGCACAGGCAGCGGTGTCGCTTCGACAGGCGCTTCAGGACTTCCCGGAGCTGACTGAGGCATCGAAGCGCATCAGCTTTGAAGAAACGACGGAAGGCCTCAATATTGAACTTGTCGATCAGGACGGGGCCTCGATGTTTCCGAAGGGCTCCAAGATCCCCAACGAACGCACTCGCCTCATCATTGAGAAACTTGCGGGTCCCCTCAAGATGATCCCGTACCGATTGTCGATCACCGGGCACGCAGCGGGCAAAGAAGTCGACCCCGCAGGAAGCTGGACACTCGCAATAGATCGCGCAAACGCGATACGGCAAATCCTTGAGGAAGAAGGTTATCCTTCGGCCAATTTCTTCAAAGTCGCTGCCAAAGCGGCAAACGAACCGATGTTCCCTGAAGATTCGACGCTGCCACCTAATCGCCGTGTGACGATTACGTTGATGAGAGAAGCGCCGCCGGTGCCGGCCGATCTTCGGCCATAGCGGATTGACGCAACAGACCTCTCGATGCCCTGTCCTGTTGTTCAGGGAGTGGCTGCCGAATTTATGCGACGATCTTTCCCGGATTCATGATGTCGAACGGATCAAGCGCGCGTTTGATCGCACGCATGCTGGCAAGCGCAGCTTCCCCACGTTCGGCCTTCAGATATTTCACCTTGCCCTACCGACGCCGTGCTCGCCGGTTAAATGTCCGCTTTGAGCTAGAAACCGACGTCGCCATACACGAAATCAATATCGGCTAAGGGCCAAAACCAGACATCAGAAAGGAGGCCGAGTTCGGGAAACATCAGCATCAGTGATGGGTCGCCTTCATGATTTCTGCTCCTGCGCTGAGCGGTATCGTTAAATCCAATTCCTCAAGCGAGCGCTGTCGCGGCTCGACCCCCCAGCCCCACACCGCGACAATCTGAACCGCAAGCAGTGAGACCATGAGAGCGAGCACGCCGGCCGTTCCGTAACCCTGCGATAGCCGGAGGACGATAAACGGCGACACGATCGTCGCTGCCCGACCGAAAGTGTGACAGATGCCGTTGGCGCGCAGCCGCACGTCGGTCGGAAAAAGCTCTGGGGTGTAGACGCCGAAAAGCATCGCGACTTGGATGTAGATCGCGACGATCAGCAAAAAGCCGACCGTCAGGATCAGCCACGGCGCTGTCGCGGCCGTAAAGCCGGCATACACCGTGCCGAGCGCTATGGTAAGGACCGACGCGCCAATGATGGTGTGCCGCCGCCCGATAGTGTCGGCGCAGAATGCGCCGCATAGCGCCCCAATTGGCGTGCCGAGCACGATCACCAACGTATAGGCGAATGAGCGAGTAATCGTCAGACCTTGCTGGAGGAAAAACTGCGGCAGCCAGGTGACGAAACCGAAGATCAACGTATTGACCGTGATCAGCGCCCAACTCCCCACGATCATGCGTGGTAGCAACGCTGGTGTCACCAGCGAAGCGAGATTGAATTTGGCGGCCGGTGCGGACGGCGCCGGCAAGGGCAGCGGGCCTGCGCTTGCGGTTTCCTGCTCGATCGTATGCATAAGCGTCTCGGCCTCCTGCGCTCGACCCTGCGCCTCCAGCCAACGGGGTGATTCCGGCATGGCCTTGCGCAGATACCAGACGATGAGCGCACCGACACCGGCGATGGCAAACATCGGACGCCATCCGTATGCCGGTATGATCAGGTATCCGAGCAGTGCAGTGATCGGCAGACCCGAGACCACCATGACCGCCAGGAATGAGAGCCAGCGCCCACGGGAACTCGGCGGCAGGAATTCGGCCAGCGTCGCATAGCCGACGACGATCTCCGCGCCGAGACCGAGACCCATCAGGAAGCGCAGCCATATCAGGGTGGTCATATCGGGCGCGAACGCTGCCGCGAGCGAGGCCAATCCGAAGATCACAAGGTTGGTCTGGTAGGTGAAACGCCGCCCGTATCGATCGCCGAGAAAGCCGGTGACCAACGCGCCGATTGTCATCCCAAGGAAGGTGTTTGAGATGAACTCCGCGTTTTGCAGCGCGGTCGAGAACCCGCTTTGGGCGGTGGCCGGAAGCACGTTGGTGAAGACGTAGAGGTCGTAACCGTCAAGAAGCATACCGGCACCGACCAGCCAGAAGATTCGATGGTGGAAAGAGCTGATCGGCAGACGGTCAAGCCGCCCGCCTGCGTTCACGGATATTGCCATCTGAATACCCCTTGGCTGCCTGACCGCGTACCAGCACGGTTCGGGCTTATTACGAGGCTACCCAAGGATTGATATAAGCAGCACTGGAGATCTACCTTTACCTGCAATAGAAATTATCTATGGGACACATTTCCTCCGAAGATCATGTTGGGCGCCGGCTTAAATTTCGAGACCTGCAGGTCTTTTTCACGGTCGTGCACTGCGGCAGCATGGCCAAGGCAGCGAACGAGCTCGGGCTCACTCAACCCGCCGTGTCGGACATCGTCGCTGGCCTTGAGCAGATGTTTGCGGTCCGTTTGTTCGATCGCAATCCGCGTGGGGTCACACCCACGATCTACGGTCATGCCCTTCTCAAACGGGGGCGAGCAGCTTTCGACGAGCTACGGCAGGGAATCAAGGACATCGAGTTCCTATCCGATCCGAAGGCGGGTGAGCTGAAGATCGGATGTCCGGCGTCAGTCCTGGGCGGAACGCTGTCGCTGGCCGTTGAGAGTTTTTGCCGGCAATACCCCCGCGTCGTGTTGCAGTTTGATGAGGTGACATCTCCGGGTCGCGACTTTCCCACTTTGCGAGAGCGCCACCATGACTTGATCCTGGCACGGATTGCGCGCCCGCTTGTCGACGAGGACGATTTGAACGTTGAAATCTTGTTTCAAGACCCTTTGATTATTGCCGCCGACATACGCAGCGAATGGGCCCGCCGCCGCAAAATCGATCCAGCCGAACTAACCGGCGCGTCCTGGATTCTGACTGCCCCTGAAACATCCGTCTATATCAGCGTTGCCGAGGCCTTTCGGCAACGCGGCTTGGCCATGCCGAAGATCAGTCTCATAGCGCTTTCGGGCCATCTGCGAATGTCGTTGCTGTCCAGAGGACCGTTCGTGACAGCGCTGCCGAGTTCGCTGCTACGCTTCAATGCCGCCAAGTTCGGTTTGAAAATTCTGCCGGTGGATCTGCAGATTGATGGATACCCGGTTGCGATTTTGGCGCTGAGAAACCGGATGTTGAGCCCGCTGGTTGGGCTTTTCATCGAGCACGTTCGCGAAGTGTCGCGATCGCTCGTGGCGCAGACGTTGGCTGAGTCTCTGCCTAGGCCGCGACGATCTTCCCCGGATTCATGATGTCGAGCGGATCGAGCGCGTGTTTGATCGCGCGCATGCTGGCAAGCGCCGCCTCGCCACGTTCGGCCTTCAGATATTTCATCTTGCCCTGACCGACGCCGTGCTCGCCGGTGCAGGTGCCATCCATCGCCAATGCGCGCTCTACCAGCCGTTCGAGGAACAACTCCACGCGCGCGACTTCGTTCTTGTCGTCGAGATCGACCAGAATGCCGACATGGAAATTTCCATCGCCGACGTGACCGACGATCGGACCGACCAGTTGGCTCGCGGCGATATCGCGCTGGGTTTCAGTGACGCATTCGGCCAGCCGCGAGATCGGCACGCAGACATCGCTCGCCAGCGCCTTTGAGCCGGGACGCAGCGCGCATTGCGCCCAGTAGGCGTCGTGCCGCGCCTGCCACAGCCGGGTACGATCCTCGGCCTTGGTCGCCCACTCGAACGGACCACCACCCAATTCCTGCGCGATCTCGCCAAAGCGCTCCGCCTGTTCGGCGACGCCGGCTTCGGAGCCGTGGAATTCAAGCAGCAGCAGAGGCTTTTCCGGCATCGAGAGTTTCGAATAGGAATTTTGCGCCCGCACCTGCAATTCATCGAGCAATTCGATCCGCGCCACCGGGATGCCGGACTGAATCGTCATGATCGTGGCGTTGCACGCGGCTTCGACTGAGGGGAACGTGCAGATGCCGGCAGAAATAGCTTCAGGAATTCCTGAGAGCTTCAGCGTTAGTTCGGTAATGACGCCCAGCGTACCCTCGGCGCCGACGAACAGCCGCGTCAGGTCGTAGCCGGCGGAGGATTTCCTGGCTCGCGTCGCGGTCGTCATCACTTCACCGTTGGCGAGCACGACCTTGAGCGCCAGCACGTTGTCTTTCATCGTGCCATAGCGCACCGCGTTTGTGCCGGATGCGCGCGTTGACGCCATGCCTCCGAGCGATGCGTCGGCACCGGGATCGATCGGAAAGAACAGACCCTGGTCGCGGAGATATTCGTTGAGCTGTTTGCGGGTCACGCCGGGCTCGACGACGCAATCGAGGTCTTCGGCATGAACTGCGAGCACGCGGTTCATATCGCGAAAGTCGAGCGATACCCCGCCGCGCGGCGCATTGATCTGCCCCTCAAGCGACGTGCCGGTGCCAAATGGAATAACCGGGACGCGCTCGGCGGCGCAGATCCGCACCACCTGCTGCACGTCCTCGGTGGTCTGCGGGAACACCACCGCATCCGGCGGCTGGTTCGGAATCCATGTGGTCGTATGGGCGTGCTGCTCGCGCACCGCCTGTGAGGTGACCATGCGATTGCCGAATTGCGCCGCAAGCTGCCGGATCACTTTGTCGGCGGCGTTGCGCTCTTGCGGCGTCCGCTCTTTTGTCTGCACCAATGCCATTTGCTGGTCCCGCTTTTTACGCGTCGGCCTTGAGGCGGAGCGCTTCTCCCTTAAGATTTATTGCCAAGATAGCCGCTCCACAGCTCGGCGGAAATGTCGGCTTCGTCCCACACGCCAATCAAAATGCCACGGCGCTCGGCCTTGCCGCTGGCGTTTCTGATTTGCTGCTCGGAACGCGTGGTGCGCTGCGAGACCCGCAGACCCCACGCCGCCAGCGCGTCCATCATCCGCTTGCATTGCGCGGCATATTTCGGATCGGCGCCGAGATCGTGGAACTCGTTCGGATCGTTGGTGAGATCGAACAGCATCGGCCGGAAACCGATGCCATGGATCAGCTTCCATTTCTTGTCGGCGATCATGAACAGCCGCGCATCCCGCGGCGCGACGCCGAGCGCCGTTGAAGCCGGCATCATGCCGTAATCGTATTCGCTGATCGTAAACGGCCGCCACTGCGCCGGCTGCTCGCCATGGATGAGCGGCAGCAGCGAGCGGCCCTCCAGCCGGTGCGATTGCTGTGCCGCATTGCCGCCGGCGACATCGAGAAATGTCGGCAGCAAATCGATCGCCTCGACCATCTCGTCGCAGGTCGTGCCGCGCGCCTTGTCGGCGTCCGGCGACGGATCATAAATGATCAGCGGCACCTTCACCGACGGTTCGTGGAAGAAATCCTTGTCGCCCAGCCAGTGGTCGCCGAGATAGTCGCCGTGATCGGCGGTGAACACGATCAGGGTGTTGTCGAACAGTCCCTGCTCTTCCATGAATTTGAACAGCACGCCCATCTGATCGTCGACTTGCTTGATCAGGCCCATGTAGACAGGGATGACTTCGTTGCGGACCTCGTCGCGCGAGAATGTCTTGCTGACGCCGTGCTCCATGAAGGCGCGATACACCGGATGCGGATCGCGTCGCTCGTCTTCCGAGCGCACCGCCGGAATGACGTCCTTTGCGCCGTACATGTCGTTGTAGGGAACCGGCGCGATGTAAGGCCAGTGCGGCTTGATGTAGGACAGATGCAGGCACCACGGCTCGTCGCCGGCTTCGCGCATGAACTCCATGCCGCGCCGCGTCAGATACGGCGTTTCGGAATCTTCTTCCTTCACGCGCGCCGGCTTGCGGGCATGGCGCATCGCCCAGCCTGACGCCAGCGCATTGCCGTCGCCGTCGGCGGCATTGGCCCAATCGTGCCACGGGTTCTCGCCGTCATAGCCTTTGTCGTTGAGATAAAAATTGTAGCGCGGACGCCGCGGCGAGTAGCGCATGCCGTCCGGGCCCATGCCGTGCAGGCCGTCGTCACGCTCGTAAGGCTCGAAGCCGCACTCGGAGACGCGCACGCCGATGATCGAATTCGGATCGATGCCGAGCCGCTGCATACCCTCGACATCGGCTTCCATGTGGGTCTTGCCGGCGAGCGCGGTGCGCATGCCGAGCGGGCGCAGGTAATCGCCCATGGTCATCTCGCCGACCTTGAGCGGAAAGCCGTTCCAGGCCGCGCCGTGCGACTGCACATAGCGGCCGGTGTAGGTGCTCATCCGCGACGCGCCGCAAATCGGCGACTGCACATGCGCCCGGGTGAAACGCACGCCGCGTTTGGCGAGGCCGTCAATATGCGGCGTCGAGAGATGCGGGTGGCCGTAGCAGGACAGATAATCCCAGCGCAGCTGGTCGCACATGATGAAGAGGATGTTTTTGGCCTTCTTGGACACGCGCGCAACTTCCCCAAGGCATCTTCTGGTTACTTGCGGGAACGACGTTAGCACAGCACATTGCGCCGGCCATTGCCGGACCGATCATGCCCGACCGCCCCGAAACCCCAATGCCTGCGCCGTTTGTCTCGTCCGTGATGCGGGTCGAACCGGCCTGGATCGACTACAACGGCCATCTCAACATGGCCTACTACAATGTGCTGTTCGACCGCGCGGTCGACGAGGTCTATGAGCTGCTCGGCCTGGGGCTCGATTATCTGAAGACCCGCCGGCACTCGACCTTCACCGCCGAAGTGCATGTGCGCTATCTGCGCGAACTAAAGGAAGGCGATCCGGTCCGGGTCTCGTTCCAGTTGCTCGACTACGACGAAAAGCGGTTGCATTACTTCGAGGAACTGCACCATGCCGAGCAAGGCTGGCTGTCGGCCACGTCCGAGAACATGGCGCTCAATGTCAACATGGACGCCAAGAAGACCGGACCCTTCCCGGCCGATGTGATGGCGCATCTTGCGCGCATGAAGGCTGCCCATGCTACCTTGCCGCTCCCGCAAGGCGCCGGCCGGCGCATCGCAATGCCAACGAAATCCGGCGCATGATTCCGAAAAGTGGATACCGATTTTCGGATAAGATCATGCTCCCCTAAAGAATGAGTCAGTGATGGTCACGATCCGCGAACACAAGATCCCGACTCCCGGCAGCAAGCCTTACATCGCGGTGGAAGGGCCGGACCGCGCGCTGTGGTTCTGCGAAAGCGGCCCGTCGAAGATCGGCCGGTTCGATCCGGACAGCGGGTCGTTCACCGAATTCGCATTGCCGGCCAAGACCGCGACGCCGATCGGCATCGCCACCGGCGCCGATGGCAATCTTTGGTTTTGCGAGAAGGCGTACAACCACATCGGCCGCATTACGCCGAAAGGCGAGATCACCGAGTTCCAGGTCCCGTCGCCTTATGCCGGCCCGGACGGCATCGCGCTCGGGCCCGATGGCAATGTCTGGTTCTCGGAAACCGAGATCAGCAAGATCGGCCGCATCACGCCGAAAGGTGAGATCACCGAATTCAGCGAAGGCATCTCATTTGGCGCAAAGCCGCTGTCGATCGTGGTGCGCGATGGCGCACTGTGGTTCAGTGAGGCGGCGGGAAATCGCGTCGGCCGCATCACCATGGACGGCAAGGTGACGGAGTATCCGATCCCGAGCACCAACAGCCAGCCGCGCGCCATGGTCACCCATCCGGACGGCAGCATCTGGTTTGTCGAGACCTCGACCAATGCGCTCGGCCGCGTCGACCGCGACGGCAACATCACCGAGCATCCGGTGCCGACGCCGGAAGCGTCGCTGCGCGGCGTCACCGTCGGCCCGGACAACAATCTCTGGTACACCGCGAACGCCGCCAACAAGATCGGCTGCATGGCGCCGGATGGCAAAGTGGTCGGCGAATACGATATTCCGACGCCGGCGAGCGGCGCGCGCTGTATTTCGGCGCTGTCGAACGGCCGGCTTTACTTTTCGCAATACGACGCCGGGCTGATCGGCGAAGTTATCTTGGAGCTGAGCGCGTCATTGCGAGGAGCGTTAGCGACGAAGCGATCCAGAGGCCGCCGGCATTGAGCGCTGGATTGCTTCGCTAACGCTCGCAATGACGAAACGTCGCCAGAATGAGCGGCAAAGGGGGAGACGTAGTGAGAAGATACTGGCACTTTTGCTTGCGCTTCGTGGCGAGCACAGTACTTCCGCCGCGCAGGCGCAAAACTATCCGTCACGGCCGATCAAGATGATCGTGTCGATCGCGGCCGGCAGCGTGACCGACGTCATCATGCGCACCGCGGCGGCGCAGCTTCAGGAACGCCTCGGCCAGCCGATCATTGTCGAGAACCAGGGCGGCGCGTCGGGCATCGTCGGCGGCCAGATGTGCGCGCAGGCCGCGCCGGACGGCTACACGCTGTGCGTCATCTATCACTCGACGATGTCGTACAATCCGCTGCTGTTCAGCAACCTGCCCTACAACGCCGAAACCGATTTCGTGCCGGTGACGCGGCTGTTCTGGCTCACCGAAGGCATGTTCGTGCCGGCGAGCCTGAAAGTGAATTCGGTCGCCGAACTCAAGGCGCTGGCGCAGCGAAGCCGAACGGCCTGAACTACGGCACGCTCGGCGAAGGCTCGTTTCCCGATCTGTTCCTGCGCTGGCTGAACAATCAGTGGAACACGCAGATCGTCGGCATCCCGTACAAGGGCGGCGGACCGGCGGCGCAGGCGCTGGCGTCCGGCGAAATCCAGATGACGCGGTTTGGCGTCGGCAATTTCATGGGCCTGATCCAGGCCGGACAGGTGAAGGCGCTGGCGGTGACATCGGCGCAACGTTCGCCGCTGCTGCCGGACGTGCCGACTTTCGCCGAAGTCGGCTGGGGCGGCTATCCCGGCCAGGGCTGGTGGGGCCTCGCGGTGCCGAAAAACACGCCGGCGCCAATCGTCGACAAGCTCAACGCCGCGTTCGTCAAACTCTTCACCGAGCCGCAGTTCATGGCGTTCCTCGACAAGAATGCCGTGGTATCGGCAACCACGACGCCGGACGGCTTTGCGCAATTTCTGAAAGAGGATCGCAAGGCGGCGGCGGAGCTGATCAAGATCGCCAACGCCAAACAGGCAGCCTACGATCCCGCAACCACGAAATAACTTCGATATTTGGGAGAGATAACGCCAATGAAAAAACTCACGCTCGCGCTGATCGCTGGACTGGCCGCATGGTCATCCGCCGCACTCGCCGACGATTATCCGAACCGTACGATCAAGATGATCGTGCCGATCTCGGCCGGCTCGATCACCGATGTCGCCTCCCGGCTCGCGGCAGCGGAGCTGCAGGCGAAGCTCGGCCAGCCAGTCGTGGTTATCAACAAGCCCGGCGCGGCGATGGTGCTCGGCGGCAGTGAATGCGCGAAGTCGGATCCCGACGGCTACACGCTGTGCGTCGTCAGCCCGGACACGATGTCGTTCAATCCGCTGACGGTGCCGAACCTGCCGTACGACCCGAGCACGTTCATCCCGATCATCGACATGTATCATGTCGTCGAAGGGCTGATGACGCCGGCAGCAGCGAACATCAACACCATCGAGGAATTGCACACCAAGGCGGCGGCGGAGCCCGGCAAGCTGAACTGGGGCACGCTCGGCGAGCGCACCACCACCGATGCGTTCCGGCAGTGGCTCGGCGAACACTGGAACACGAAGTTCGTCGCCATCCCCTACAAGGGCGGCAGCGAGATCACCGGTGCGCTCCTGGAAAACACCGTCGACGGCGCGAAGATCGGCCTCGGCAACATGGTCAGCCAGTTGAAAGAGGGCAAGATCAAGGTTCTGGCGCTGAGCGGGTCGCGCCGGTGGTCGGATTTTCCGAACGTGCCGACCTTCGCCGAGGCCGGCTTCGGCGCCTATCCGGCCGGACCGATCTATTGGGGCATGGTGGTGCCGGCCGGCACGCCGGCGCCGATCGCGGCGAAGCTGCACGACGAACTGCTGGCGATTTTCCAGGGTCCGAAGTTCAAGGACTTCGCCAACCAGAACTTCCTCGAAGCCACCGCCGGTTCGAGCGCCGATTTCGTCGCGCTGCTGAAGAAGGACAAGGACAGCGCCAAGGTGCTGGTCGACACGTATATGAAGTGACGCTTTTTACTCCCTCTCCCCATGGGGGAGAGGGTTGGGGTGAGGGGGTTCCGGCGTCGAAGTTAAATCTCTGACTCCCGAACCCCCTCATCCTGTCCTTCTCCCCCATGGGGAGAAGGGACGCGGCGGCGCATGCCTCGTAAAAACCCTGAGTCGATGCCATCTTGGGGGCATGAGAATCACTGAAATCGCGCGGTTTGGCTGACCGTGGCTGACCCCCTAAAGCGCAACATCGAACCGGTCGACCGCCCCGCCCCCGCGCCGGGCGGCATTGCCGCGCGGGCGCAGGCCGCCGGCGCGCCGTATCTGGGCGGGCTCAATCCGGAACAGCGGCTGGCGGTCGAGACGCTCGACGGCCCGGTGCTGGTGCTGGCCGGCGCCGGCACCGGCAAGACCCGCGTGCTCACCGTGCGCATCGCCCACATCCTCGCCACCGGCCGCGCCCGGCCGAGCGAGATCCTCGCCGTCACCTTCACCAACAAGGCGGCGCGCGAGATGAAGCACCGCGTCGGCGAGATCGTCGGCGGCGTGGTCGAGGGCATGCCGTGGCTCGGCACCTTCCATTCGATCGGCGTGAAGATCCTGCGCCGTCATGCCGAGATGGTCGGGCTGAAAAGCGACTTCACCATTCTCGACGTCGACGACCAGATCCGGCTGCTCAAGCAACTGCTCAGCGCCGAAGGCATCGACGAGAAGCGCTGGCCGGGCCGCGTGCTGGCGATGCTGATCGACGGCTGGAAGAACCGCGGCCTGACGCCGGAGCAGGTGCCGTCCGGCGAAGCAGCCGTGTTCGCCAACGGCAAGGGGCTCAAGCTCTACAAGGCGTATCAGGAGCGGCTGAAGATTCTCAACGCCGCCGACTTCGGCGATCTGCTGCTGGAAAACATCCGGCTGTTCCGCGAGCAGCCCGACGTGCTTCGCCAATATCAGGGCCGCTTCAAATACATTCTGGTCGACGAATATCAGGACACCAACGTCGCGCAGTATCTGTGGCTGCGGTTGCTGGCGCAGCGGGGCGAGCTCTCAATCCACCTCTCCCCAAGGGGGAGAGGTCGGAGCGCGAAGCGCGACGGGTGAGGGGGTTCGGGCGCTGCAGGATAACCGCGACGCCGGAGCCCCCTCACCCCAACCCTCTCCCCCTCGGGGAGAGGGAGCGCCCAGTGCCGCGCCGGAAGGCGCTGCACCACAGCAGCCGCCCAAAAACATCTGCTGCGTCGGCGACGACGATCAGTCGATCTACGGCTGGCGCGGCGCCGAGGTCGACAACATCCTGCGCTTCGATCACGACTTCCCCGGCGCCGTGGTGATCCGGCTTGAGCGCAATTACCGCTCGACCGCGCACATCCTCGCCGCCGCCTCGCACCTGATCGCGCACAACGAAGGCCGGCTCGGCAAGACGCTGCGCACCGACGACGCGCCGGGCGAGAAAGTCGGCGTCACCGGCTCGTGGGATAGCGAAGAGGAAGCCCGCGCCATCGGCGAGGAGATCGAGCAGTTCCAGCGCGAGGGCCACGCGCTCAACGAGATCGCGATCCTGGTGCGCGCCTCGTTCCAGATGCGCGAATTCGAAGACCGCTTCGTCACGCTCGGCCTGCCCTATCGCGTGATCGGCGGCCCGCGGTTCTATGAGCGCGCCGAAATCCGCGATGCGCTGGCCTATCTGCGCGTGGTCAATTCGCCGGCCGACGATCTTGCCTTCGAGCGCATCGTCAACACGCCGAAGCGCGGCCTCGGCGACGCCACCATCCAGCTGCTGCACGACCACGGCCGCAAACGCAAAGTGCCGCTGACCGAAGCGGCGCGCGCCATGATCGAGACCGATGAGTTGAAGCCGAAGCCGCGCGGCGCACTGCGCGGCGTGCTGGAATCGTTCGACCGCTGGCGCAAGCAGCGCGACACCCTGCCCCACGCCGAGCTCGCCGAGATCATCCTCGACGAAAGCGGCTACACCGAGATGTGGCAGAAGGACCGCTCCGCCGACGCCGCCGGCCGGCTGGAAAACCTGAAAGAACTGGTCCGCTCGATGCAGGATTTCGAGAACCTGCAGGGCTTCCTCGAACACATCTCGCTGGTGATGGATCGGGAGCGCGGCGCCGACGACGATGCGGTCAACATCATGACCATGCATTCGGCCAAGGGCCTCGAATTCAACACCGTGTTCCTGCCGGGCTGGGAGGAAGGCTTGTTCCCGAGCCAGCGCACGCTGGACGATCAGGGCCGCTCCGGCCTCGAAGAGGAACGCCGGCTGGCGCATGTCGGCCTCACCCGCGCGCGCAAGCGGGCGCGGATCTATTTCGCCACCAACCGGCGCATGCACGGCCTGTGGCAGACCAACATCCCGTCGCGGTTTCTCGATGAATTGCCGGAGGCCAGCGTCGAGGTCACCGAGGCGCAAGGCGGCTTCGGCGGCTACGGCTCGTCGCGCTTCGACGCCACCACCTCGTTCGGCTCCAGCTATTCAACGCCGGGCTGGCAGCGCGCGCAGGCGAAGAAAGATGCCGGCGGTTTTTCTGAAAACGGGTCGTATTACGACGCCGGCAGCGATGATGATTTTTCGCAAAGCCCACCGCGTGGCGGACAAGGCCGCGCCAGAAACAGCGGCCCGAAGAAACTGCCGATGACCATCGAAGGCGAGCTGATCGCGAAATCGACCGGCACCACATCGGCGTTCTCGGCCGGCGACCGGGTGTTCCACCAGAAATTCGGCAACGGCAACGTCACCGCGATCGACGGCAACAAGCTGACGATCCAGTTCGACAAGGCTGGTGAAAAGCGCGTGGTGGATTCGTTCGTGGAGCGGGTCTGATTCTCAGCCGTCGTGGCCGTCAAATAACAAACGCGCGGCAAGACCGCGCGCTGTAACGCCACGATGAACGGCTGATCTCAGAACCGCGGCGGTCGCGGGGCTCCGCCGTCTCTGCCGCCTTCGGCGCCACCTGGACGCGCACCGCGGCCCTTGGCATCGAGAACCTTCTTCTTCGGCGCCGGCAGCAAGCCTTCGCGCTGCAACTTCTTGCGCGCCAGCTTGCGGGCGCGCCTGATCGCCTCGGACTTTTCGCGCGCCTTGCGCTCCGACGGCTTCTCATAAGCGTTGCGCTGTTTCATCTCACGGAAGACGCCTTCACGCTGCATCTTCTTCTTCAGGACGCGCAGTGCCTGATCGATATTGTTGTCACGTACCAGAACTTGCATGAATCCTCTGCTCTTCCGAGCGATATCCGTTTAAGAAAAACCCCGCGGCTGGCGTGCCAGACGCGGGGCCTGTCTGTTGACGCGAAGCTGTATCAGACGCTTCGCAGATTGTCCGCCGAAGACTTGCCCGACTTGCGGTCGGCGACGATGTCGTAGCTGACCTTCTGGCCTTCATTCAGGTTCGAAATGCCGGCGCGCTCGACTGCGCTGATGTGAACGAACACATCCTTGCCGCCGTCGTCCGGTTGAATGAAGCCGTAACCCTTTTGACCGTTAAACCACTTCACGGTTCCCGTTGCCATGGGAGCCCTTCCTTATCACTGCGTTGATCTATGGCCCCGTACCAACGGGACCGGCTTGTCGAGATCAGGATGAATATCCTCAGACAAGACGCCATAAGCGGCAAGACCAAGACGTTCGGCCGAAACTCGATTGCCTCACATATACCCCACAAACCCGGCTTTCTCAAGGTTGGCTGGCTGCGCCTTGTGGGGCGGAGCCCGAAGCGGTATTCCAGATACCTCGATCTGGCCGGACACTGAGCCGCTCGCCCGTCAGAAGACGGGCCGCAAAGCCTCTTTCCAAGTCGAAAACCCGGGATAAAGGCCACGATCCGTGCGCCTGCCCGGCCGGTTCCATACCCGCCGGTTCGATTGTAGGAGCACAAGCCAATGCGGCTATTTATGTTCAAATCTGAGGGAAATCGGGGACTTCGCGCCTTCGCCGGCGACCCGGCCGGTGAGAAATTGCCGTCGCGGCACGGCCCGTGGACGGCGGTGGGCGTCGTCCGCGAGGACAAGGAGCCGCCCTTTCACATGAAGCGCGAGTCCATCGAGAAGGGTATTTCCGACGAGGGCTTTCAGTTCTACCGGATGAAGAAACCGGAAGATTGAGTCCGACCGCGGTGGTCACAGCCGCCGCGCGACGTCTGCAAACAAAAAACAATTCTTAGCCGCTCAGTTTTTCAGCCGCTCCAGCGGCGCGGACAACTCCACCGTAAGCCCCGCCCCGTTCCATTGATGGGCCAGCGCACCGCCAAGTTGAACGCGGACGCTGTTGTTGGACAGCACCGTGCCGAAGCCCTTGGACGTCGGCGGTCCAGCGACCGGCGGGCCGCCGGTTTCCTGCCATTTCAGCGTCAAGGTTTCGGCGTCGCACGCCCAGGTGATGCACAGGCGTCCTTCCGTGACGGACAGCGAACCGTACTTCGCCGCATTGGTCGCCAGTTCGTGAATGATCATCGCGAACGTCGTCACGGTGTGCGGCCCAAGCGCGACCGGCGGACCGTCCATGCTGATGCGCACGCTGTCGGAACTGCCCGGCTTTGCCGCGTAAGGTGACAGGATTTTTTCCAGCAAAGTGTCCAGCCGGGTCGGCTCCGGCTTCGGGCCGTCTTCGCCCGGCGGCGCCGGCAGGATCAGCTCGTGCGCCAGCGCCAGCGCATTGAGCCTGCCGCCGAGGCTCGCGGCATATTCCTTCGGCGTCGCCGCCGAGCCCGCGCTCAGCGCGATCATGCCGCCGGTGATCGCAAACAGGTTTTTGATCCGGTGACTGAGCTCCCGCAGCAGCATGTCCTGCTGTTCTTGCGCGCGGCGGCGCTCGGTGATGTCGATGAAGGTGCAGACGGCGCCCTGATGCGCACCGTCGCGCCGGATCGGGCTCACCCAGTATTCGGCCGGAAAGCTGGTGCCATCGAGACGGAAAAACAACTCGTACGGAACATGCGCCGGCACGCCATCCCTGGCGGTGCGGTCAATCGGGCTTTCCTCTTCCGGATACGGCGATCCGTCGGGACGCGTGTGGCGAATGACATCGGGAAGCCTGCGGCCGATGGCGTCCTCTTCGCGCGCGAACCCGAGCATCCGCAGGAACGCCGCATTGCACATCGTTGTGATGCCGCCGGTGTCGACGCAAAAGACGCCGTCTGTCGCCGAGTCGAGCACAAGACGCAGATCGGCTTCCTTGGCGCGCAGACTGGCTTCGGCAAGTTTGCGTTCGGTAATATCCTGCGCAACGCCGATCAGCTGGTCGCGCGTGCCGTCGGCGCTCTGCATCAACGACACGTTGACGTCGACCCAGACCTCCGCGCCATCGGGCCGCAGGTAGCGCTTCTCGACCGAGAACGGAACGCCGTCGGCAACAAGCTTTTGCCGCAGCGCCACGTCGTTCTCCCGATAATCCGGATGGGTGATGTCGGGCACCCGCAGCGCCAGCAGTTCATCCGCCGTGCGGCCGACGATCTCGCAAAATCGCCGGTTGACCAGAAGGAAGCGGCCGTCCAGCTCGCATTGCAGGACGCCGACGCCGGTCTGCTCGAAGATGCTGGCGAAGCGCTCCTCGCTGGCGCGCAGCGCCTGCTCGGTGCGAACGCGACCGGTGGTTTCCACGACGGTGACCAGCACACCGCCGACGCCGTTCGGCGCAGCCTCGTCCGGGATCGGACTGTAACTCAGCGTAAAGCGCCCATCCTCCCATTCGGGACTGCCGCGGCGCTGAACCTTGATCAACAAATCCTCGGCAAAATAAGCGCCGCTGGTGCCGTTGAGGATCGCCTGGTGCAGCGGCCGCAACTGCTCCTGCACTTCGGGCCACGCTTCGTGAAACGGCAAACCGAACGCATGCGGATGCCGGGCGCCGAGGATCGAGCGATAGCCGTCGTTGTAGATCATCACCAGTTCGGGGCCCCAGCGCACGCACATGGGAAACCCGGACGCGAACATCACACTGACAATGAGCTTAAGGCTCGCCGGCCATTTCTCGCGGGGACCGAGCGGCGTTTTCGACCAATCGTTGTTTTGCAATCGCGTCGCCATCTCGGGCACGCGGGGCGCGTCGAAACGAGTGCGGTTGCGACGTCATCCTGAGAAGCTTGAGCTCCGGTGAGATAGACTGATTTTGGTCAGGAAATATTCCTCGGACGGTACTGACCCACCGCGGGAATGTCTATCTTCCAAACCATGGTGAAACTTGAAAGAGTACGTCAAATTACACATCGAATCAGTGTTTAATCGGAGCGCATTCTACCGTCTCGCCGGCGACCGCCCGTTCACCAGAAATTCGGCCGCGGCCACCGCGATCGACAGCAACAAGCTGACGTTCCCGTTCGACAAGACCGAGGAAACTCACGGCGGATAGTTTTGTTGAGAGGATCCGAATCTCGCCTACCATTCGTATTTATAGTATTTGAAGCCGTTCTACCGTCGACACAAAGTTAGACTTGGAGATTGTGCATATTGACGCGTCTCGTGACACGCTAAGACTGCAGGATTTCTACGGATCTTTCGGGAATCCAGAAGACATAATCAACGGAAGCGGCGCACAAATCCTAGCGGAAAAGGAATTGGAGAGCATTAACTACCTAACAAAAAGGGAATATCGAGAAATCAGGCTCTACGAAGTAGAAATCAATAACGAGACAGTGCCTTTTTTTGAAGTAGCGTTGGGGCCTAGTCAGTACGACAGTCGCACCATGGGTGCCGGCGAGTTCGCGGTTTTTTTCCTCTGGTGGAATCTGGAGCGCGCAGCCAGAAACTCCATTTTGTTGATAGAAGAACCTGAGACATTCTTATCGCCGCGCTCCCAATCTGCCTTCAGCGATCATCTGGTTTCTGTGATGTATTCAAAGAAAATCTGCGCGGTCGTTACCAGCCATTCTGCTGAATTTATTAATCCACTTCCCGAATCAAGTATCCGATTTCTTCGGCGTGACAACAATGGCGTGCGCCTAATAACTGACAAGCCTTCTCCAGTCCTTCTAGAAACAATCGGGATTCGCACGCCAATCGACATCTTGGCTTTTGTCGAAGACGAGGCGGCAAAGAATTTCTGCAAACTTTGGGTCGAAACGCACGAACCGTATCTCGCGGAGAGAATGCAAATTGTCTCAAGAAACGGGGACGGAGCGATAATAAATATACTTAGAGCCGTTGAGAACAGTTACGGCGATATGACGATACTCGGCATCTTTGATGGTGATGCTAACGGGAACATTCCCGCTGAAATATCGGAGAAGGCACTCTTCTTACCAGGCAATCAACCGATTGAACGGATATTCAAAGAAATGGTCTATTCGAGCCCCGATAAGCTCAAAGCGGCGCTAGCGGGCCGCGACATAGGCGACATTCTGTTTGCGTTACAAGGTTCGGATCACCACGATTGGTTTTTGACCCTTAGTAACCAACTCAGCTTACATCCGGGGCAGTTATTCATGCTGCTTTACAATGTTTGGATGCAATCGGACGAAAATCGCTTTGCCGCGAAGACCGCTTTTGATGCGCTTCGTGCTAAATTGGAGGGTAATGAACCCAACGAAGCCGTTGAAAATGCGGCATAGGCATCGAGCTTAGTCGAATTTAAGCGAAGCGTGGATGGCCGGAACAAGTCCGGCCATGACGACGTAGGGATGAGGCAGGCTAGCCGTTAAGCAGAGTTGCTAAACCCTCACCAACCCCGCGACGGGTAATACGACGCGCCGCGTGAAGGCTGCCGGCCGGGCGGCGGTGGCGGAGGCTGATTGCCGAAGCCGCCGAAGAAGCGGCCGAAGCTGAAGCCCGAGTCATCCTGATTGTTGCGCGCGATGTTCATGTCGGGTGATTTCATCCGGGTGATGAAGCCGCCCTGCGGCTGGTTGCTCAACACCGCGACGAACTCGGTGCGGTAGTTGGTTTCGCTCGACAGCGGCTCGTCCGAGATGATGATCGAGGACAGCGGCACCGCCGTCGGCGCGATCTTGTTCAGCACCTCCTGCGGGAAGGTGATGCGGCTGAGCGCATCCTTGGCGTCGTCGCTGGTGTCGATCGACACTTCAGTCCCAGCGCAGTCCGTCGCCGTCGCGCGCCACCGCGGTGAAGATGTGGGTGCCGAGCGGCTTGTCCGGATCCTTGATGGTGACCGGGAATTCCTGGCTGAAGTCGTACAGCTCGCCGCCGTCGGACCACTTCTTGTGGGTGTCGCGGCGCACGTAAAGTTTCTGCGTCGCGCGGCTGATGTAGATCGACACCGGCTCGCTGGCGAGCCTGGTGGCTGTCGCCGCGCCGGCGGTCTCGACCCGCTTGGCTTCGGCGGCCTTGGCGGCTGCGTCCGCAGCGGCAATGGCATCCTGTCTGGTTTTCAGCGCGGCCGTGGCGGCGTCGAGCTGCTTGCCCAGGTCATCTGCCCTGGCGGCGGTTTTCTGCTGTGCGTCCTGCGCCGCGGCTTTGGCCTGGTCGGTCGCTTTCGGGTTGGCGTTGACGGCCGCCAGCACCTTCTCGGCGTGGGCGGCCTCGGCATCGGCGCGGGCCTTGAGCGATTTCAGATTGCGCACCATTCCGGGCGCCGCGGCAGCGTCTTTCTTTGCCGCCACGAGAGCGGCCTTCGCCGCGGCAGCCGCCTTGGCGGCGTCATCGGCATCGCGGGCCGCAGTTGCGGCAAGCGCCGGCGCGGCATCGATCACGTCCTGCTTGGGCTGAAACAGCGCCGGATCGGAAAACGCCACCGGCTCCGAGTGCTCGAGTCGAACGGCGAGATGATCACCCGCATTCCCATCGGCGCCTTGTCGAACACCTTGGCGGCGAAATCGAACGGCATGCGGACGCAGCCGTGCGAGGCGGCGTAGCCCGGCAGCGGGCCGCCGTGCAGCGCGATGCCGTTCCAGGTGATGCGCAGCATGTTCGGCATCCAGGCATCGTCGTAGAGGCTCGAATGGTGATCCTTGTTCTTCTCGACGACGGCGAACACGCCGGCCGGCGTCTCGCGGCCGGTGGTGCCGGTCGAGACCGGCGCGCGCAGGATCCAGCCCTCGGTGTCGTAGAAGGTCACCTGCTGGCTCTTGATCGACACGACGGCCATGATCGGGTCGCCCGCGGGGCGCGGCGCCACCATCTGGGTCGGGTGCGCGGCGGCGGCGGCCTGCTTGGCGGCGGCGGGCGGCGCTGTCAGCGCGGCGGTGGCCGCGAGCGCCACAATGGCGGCAGATGCGTACAAACCCGCGGCGCGAAGGCGGGTCGATCGCGCCGGCGTCAATTCGACTGGTCATTCCATTCCTCGGCTGAAGCTGGATTCGCGGATCGCGTGCGAAGACTGATCCGGAATTCTTAACATATATTAGCTGTTTCTATGACGTGCCAAGAGCGACGATCAGCTCGTACTTGCCGCCTGCATGACATTGCCTGCGCGGTAAGCAGATGCCTACGCTTTCGCTGGCAAACTCGGCTAATCTCTCGAAAGTTCCCTCGGGGACAATTGGACGTTGAATGCGGGGCGGCAATTCAACACTGGAGCCCTGCGTTATGCCGAAATCCACACCGCTCATCGCCGTCCTTTGCGCCGTCGCCGCGAGCGGCGCAGGTTTGCGCGCCTCTGTTGCCGAACCGATGGTGCGGCATGCCGGCCAATGGGAAACCACCATCGGCAACGGCAAGCCGATTGTTCTCTGCTATCCCACCGACCAGACGTTCGACCAGGACACCATGCTGAAGCAGATGGCCAGGATTCCCGGCGCCAACTGCACGATGAGCAACATGACGACCACCGGCAACGTGACGTCCTACGCGTTGCAATGCACGATCGGCGGCAGCCAGATGACGTCGAGCGGAACGATCACCGTCACCGGCCCGGACGCCTATACCAGCAAGGCGCACAGCCACGGCGGCAGAATACCGACGCCGAACGGGCAAACCGTGGACATGCCGGACATGGACATGGTGACGGTTTCGCACCGGACCGGCCCGTGCCAGCCGGGCGACCGGCAGGCGCCGGTTCACTGAGCAACGCTACTCGCACCCTGCACGCGCGGTTTTATTTTCCGGCAGTCCCGGTTTGAGCATCAGCGCATCGCGTTTTATCAGCAGATGCCTTAGTCAGGCCGGATGATCACGATCTTCATCGACGCCGACGCCTGCCCGGTGAAGCAGGAAATCTATCGCGTCGCCGAGCGCCATGCGGGCAAGGGCACGGCGCTGAAGGTGTTCGTCGTCAGCAACACACCGATCGCCGTGCCACGGGACATGGGCGATCTGCTCGAGCGCGTCGTGGTCGGCGCCGGCATGGACGAAGCCGACAACTGGATCGCGGAGCGCGCCAAGCGCGGCGACATTGTCATCACCGCCGACGTGCCGCTGGCCAGCCGCTGCGTGAAGACAGGCGCCGCTGTGATTGCGCCGAACGGCAAGCCGTTCAGCGAGGAGTCGATCGGCATGACGCTAGCGACGCGCAACCTGATGGATTCACTGCGCAGCGCCGGCGAAATCACCGGCGGCCCAAAACCATTCTCGCCCCGCGACCGCTCCGAATTTCTCTCCGCCCTCGACCGCGCCATCGTGCGGCTGGTGCGCGACGGGTTTGGGAAGGCGTGAGCCTTCCGGCGCTGGAGGAGAACTTCACAGTCGGGTAAAAATGGCACACCTCTCCCCGTGGGGGAGAGGTCGCCCGCGCTCAGCGCGGGCGGGTGAGGGGGATGCGGCGACTCCGAGAAAATGCACGCAGGCTGCGTGCGAAACAGACCAGCGCAGAAGCGCGCCTGTGGCGAGCCTTGCGCAATCGGCGGCTTGCGCGCTGGAAATTTCGGCGTCAGCACCCCATCGATCGTTACATCGTCGATTTTGTTTGTGTTGACGGCAAGCTGATTGTCGAAGTCGATGGCGCCACTCACTCGACGGGGCCGGAATTGTCTCACGACGCCGAACGAACGCGAGTGCTTGAATCATTCGGCTTCCATATCATCCGCGTGACCAACACCGACGTTTATGAAAATCTGGAAGGCGTGCAGGAGGAAATTGCTGCGGCGCTCGGATCAGTCTGAGAGGCCCGAACCCCCTCACCCGCGCGCTATGGCGCGCGACCTCTCCCCCACGGGGAGAGGTAAAGAGGCGAGAGCTCCATTCTTGCTGCTTTCAAACTTGCTGCTTTCAAAATCCTTAAGCCGCTGATTTCTGTAATCAAATCGGTCCGAGACGCGAATCAAAAGTCCAGTGAGCGCGCTTAACCCAAAACCTGCGCTCCGCAACTCCCCGATTTAGCTGCACAATTTTGGTAGTGTCTCAGTTTGAAATTTTTTCATCCAAGCCAGCGAGACGGGACGCGATTGAAATCGTCCGAAAGACTATCGAGACTGATCCTATTGCGGCGGCCACGATTGCTATCTCTTGTTTGTCAAAGGACCAACTGTGCGGTACTGCGATGGCCAACAGATTATAGGCCGCCTCGTACAGAAAGAATCCGAGGCCGAAGATCACGGCAATAAAATAGGAATGCAATTTCAATTTGGCGCTCAGCTTCATACGCGGCACAAGCCCCGAGGACATGACAAACCTTTCTTTGTTGTGAGCGTAGTCCATGCTTATGAATTTATAGAGGCTGTTGGGGTACACGAAGAACAGCCAAAAATAATGAACCGAGCAAGCCGCGACTACGACTAAAAAAATCGAGGCTACAACTCTCATGCGGCCTGCTTTTTGTAAGGCCCGCGCTTTCCCGGTTTCGGCAAATTCGCGTCGATCATTTCGGCCATATCAGTCATTGACCAAAGCGTGTCACTCAATCCGGCAGCCATAGCAGGCGAGATACCCTTTAGGCTCTTGTGCTGCTTCACGTAGTTGTACCAAACGGTGTAGAGCGCGACCATGTGCATGTGGTTCTCGAATTTCTTTGAGAACGCATTGGTAAGCCGCGTAAATCGCCGCATCTGCATACGCATCGTAAGGTTCTGCCGTTCTGCATAGGAGGTGCTGACGTGCCGGATCGGGCGAGCCGGTAATCCTGTCTTTGCGAGCGCCGATGCACGCTGGCGGGCTGTAGCGGCCTAGGACCGTCTTTGATGCACCAAACAACTTGATGACTTGGGCGTAGTCCACGTCTGCGCCGAACGTTTCCTCGACGGCTTCAAAATAAGCCCGGTGGCCATCGCTGCTTAGTTGAACACGATTGGCAAGCCGCTCTTTTACGTCTTGCAGAAAGGCGATGCCGTATTCGGTGTCGCGACCGCCAACCAGCCATGAAATCAAAAGTTTGGTATCAGCTTCGATTGCGGTCCACGTCCATGTGTCGCCAGCGTTTTCTACCGGCTTCTTCATGCCGCCGACGTTCGCCTGCTTCGCAGCTGTGAATGTCCAGATTTCGTCTACCTGCACGCGGCGAGCCTTCACGCCACGGACTTTCTCATCATGGAAAGCCGCGCACGCCTTCCCGGCATCTATAAGCATTTTAGAGACGGTATTGATCGATACGTCGCACACGCGCGAAATCGAGCGCATGGACGATCCCTCGCAAAGCATGGAGAGGAGTTGGACTCGGGTCTCAAGGGGCAGCTTATTCATGCCCCTTTATACTGAACTTTATGCTTGAGTGTCAAGCATCCTGTTCAGTTTGAATTCGCCTCTCCCGGGGGCCGCTAAGCGGCGTCTTTCCGGCCGGGATTTTGTTTAGAGCTTGGCGAAATATGTCCTGATATGACTTTAGCTCCGGTTCCGGTGGCCGGAGCTGGCGATCCTCTACGACCCTTGGACGGAGAGGCCGCTTTTTTGCGGGAGCGTTTTTCATTATTAAGAAACTCCATTCGAGGGATTTGGTTTCTACGAGCATGACGGGGAAGGACCATTTCCATTCCCAGAAGTCCGGTTAGTTCCGCCAACTGTCCCTTAGGCCGCTTTACCCGCCGAAAAAGATTGCGCGCCTCATCAAAATCTATCACGAAACTGTGCGAGGGATATCCTCGCAGCAGCATTCGCAGGCCACCCATGTCTTGCTCCGAATCTGGGTACAAATTGCGGCCACGCAAGTTCAACCGCTGCCCATAGTGCTGAGCGACTAGGTTAGAGCGATGGTCTTCGCCGATAGAAAGTGGATCGAATTTCGCGAAGACATCACGGGTAACACCGATGACCATTTGTGATGCTATTTCGGACGCCGTTCTGAACGTGATCCTACTACCGGACTCTGAGCGGATGTTCTGAAGATGGCGTAAAAAAAGCTTAACGGACTCTTCTTGAAGCTTCTCAAACGCCGCCTCAATAGCCAATCCAGAACCCGCTTCCCATTCATCGGCCTTAGCTATTTGGATGTCGAGCGGACCTAATTCGGCTTCTTCGCACATCACCAAGTCGTTCGCGCCGATACACATCAGCGTGCCGGCGCTCTTACACCACCCGCACACTACCGCAGTTATTTGTGCGTAAGATGACTGAAGCATCCGGGCCATTCGATAAGCCGTGTCCGGGTCGCCGCCTTCGGTGGTCAAAAACAGAAGCAGATTGGGACGCTTGTTTTTTCGGCCACGAAGTGCCTTGCGAAACCTAAGTTCCGCCTCGGGATCAATGCCGAAATTGTAAAGAAACACGTCGGCGTCGGCTTGCGAGGCAACCGCGTCAGCAAGCGCTACCTTTATCTTATCCCTTTGTTCTTGTTCTTTTTTTGGGTCTCTTGTGGCCTTTGCCACTGTCTTCCCCCCAGCGCCCCTTTGCCGCTTTTAGTGCTATCTCACGCCGACGTTCTGGGGTAATGCAGCGGCTCTGGCAGCACCGCCATTTTACCTCGCTGCGAGCATGTTCGGTGGCGGGGCTTTGACGCTCCTCAGCCTCCGGTGGCGATCGCATGACGCGGACCGCGTTGCGATCACGTCGGCAGGGCGCTTTTCGCTTTAGGGCTCGGGGCATAGATTGTCTATTAGGCGGATTATGCTAGGGGCGTCTAGCTCGCTACGGGGCGGAATTTCAAACTGAGACACTACACAATTTTTTATGCTTTGACTTGGCTTTGTTGATCGGTGCAATGGCGGCCATCCTGCTCGTCGTGAGGGACGTCATCTGCAGCGACGGCTTTTGATGGAGCGGGTGCGGGTTCTGCGGATGGAGGTTCGTCACTTCTGTTCGCAGGCGGCCTGGGCATCATGCCCGTCCGGCATGTGTTCGGACTGCCAGGTGCTGGCTGCACTGGCACTGGAGAGGGAGTGCAGAACCTCCCGTTTGCATCCGGTGATTCCAGGAAGCGCTGGCCCGGGCCGGGTTGAGATGAAAGTCTCAACAATTCGCTGTGGAGCACCGAAAGGTGACCGGTCCGGTAACACGGACCGGGGCTGTTCCCGGTAACGGGTGCAGTTCTCTACCCCTGCACCATTCGGTGCTCCGCTTCCCTCGTTTATCGGGGAAGCAGAAAAGCGTGGCCCACTTTCGGGCCGATCATTGCCCCGCGTCACAACTGCTCAGCGCAAGCGCGCTGCGAGAACGAGATCACTTGCACAAATCTTTCACCTCTCCCCGTGGGGGAGAGGTCGAGCGAAGCGAGGGTGAGGGGGTTCGGGCGGTGCAGGACTGTGAGGCCCGAGCCCCCTCACCCCAACCCTCTCCCCGATGGGGAGAGGGAGCGCGTTGTGCCGCGTCGTGCGTCAGTAGCGTCCGCTGTTTGACAATTAAATCTGAAAAACGCGCGCGAGACTTACTTCGCGAACGTCAGATCGCACGGCCGCCCTTCGATGCGGTGGCCGTTACCGGCGTTGCGATCGAAATGCGCGATGGCGTGGAATGCGTACGGCGTTCCGCCCGGCTGGCCGCCAACAGCGAAGGTGGCCGAGCCAACGACGCCCTTGGCGGTCATCGCGGCATCGCCGCCGGATTGCAGCTTGCCGTCGAGCACCAGCGAACTGCGTTCGCCCGGCGTGCCGTGGACACCATGAACGACGCCGTCCTTCACCTGGCTGCTGAACTGAAAGCTGAAGCCCAAAGCCGAGCCTGCTGCCGGACAGGTGTAAGTAGTCTGCCACGTGCCGTCGAATGCCTTCCCCGCGGTCGCCGGCATTTGCAGCGTCAGATCGACCACGCGCAATTGCGCGGTCTGGGTATGAGCGCTGCCCGGAAAGTTCTTCTCAAAGTCGCGGAGTGCATCGACAGTGTTGGCGTTCTCCGCGCTCTGCCATGCTGCGTCCTCCGGACTGAGTTGCGGCACTGGTGGCGGCGGTGGCGAAGCAGCGGGAACGGGTGCCGGCGACGGCGCGGCTGTCGGAGATTGCACGGGCGCGGCGGCCTGTTGCTGTGGCGGCGAAACAGGGGGCGGCGCCATGGTCTGTGCCGCGGGCGCGGACGGCGCCGGCGTTGCAGCCACGATCGGGGCCGGCTTTACCGCGGGCCGCATCAGATAAACCCCGCCGCCAACCACAATGACCGCGGCGGCGCCGAGCGCCGCCCAGATCATCGGCTGGCGCGACGACGATTTTTGCGGCGGGCGGAATGGCGACGAAGCCGACGATTAAATCTGAACCGCGGGCTTGTCGTTCTGCAGGACATGCTCGAGCCGCGTCGACAACAGCTCGATCTCCTGCTCCCAGTTCTTGTACAGATCGACCCATTGCCGGGTAGCAAACTCGTAGGAGAAGGCGTCGTTCGGCACCACATCCTCGACGCGCACCGGCACCACGGTAACCTGATGCCGGCCGGCCAGCACCAGCTCCTTCTTGATCTCGTCGGAATTGTTGGCGTTGGCGGTGAAGACCAGCAGCATCACCTTGGCGCCGCGCAGCGCCCGCACGATCGCTTCCTGGAAATTCTCGCCGGGCGCAACGTCGCGGCAGGAAATCCAGCAGTTGTTGCCCCGGGATTCGAGCGCCTTGCAGATGGTCTCGGCGATGTCCTGATCCTTCGACGAATAACTGATAAAGATCGGCGCGCTCACAATCGAACCCTCACTGGCAAAACCCGATCATAACCAAAAACAGCCGGCTTCAACGGCCAAAAACGCCAGCGGCGTTAAATGCCGGTAAGCTTCGCGGCGCGGAACCAATCGCGGATGCGGTGTTTGAAAGAAACAAAAGGGACAAGCCCAGCAGGAGAAGGACATGATCCGGAAGCTGACGTCGGGCAAGTACCGGCTCTACTCGCGCAAGAAAAACCCGCGGACCGGACGCCGCCGCAACCTCGGCACCTTCACCAGCCGCGCCGCCGCCGAGAAGCACGAGCGCGCGGTGCAGTATTTCAAACGGCACTGACGCGTATCTTTTGATAGAGCCCGGCGGTTACGCCGATCACGAAAGCTTGTCGTACCTGCGCCTTAATCCGTTCACCATTCCGCCGGACGGTTCCTGTAGTCTCTTGATCCGAACCAATTGCGGGGCAAAGACTTCTCCGTTGTCAGGCCCGTTCTCTCACATCGCACCAGGTGTACTGCCATGCGTCCTGTTCTGATCCTTGCCGGCTCGCTCACCGCCGCGGCTGCTCGCGCTGGCCTCGCCGGCTTACGCCGCTATCGACATCAGCATCGACAAGAACGCGCAGCAGATGACGGTCGCGGTCGACGGCGCGCAGAAATACACGTGGCCGGTGTCGACCGGGCGGTCCGGGCTACGACACGCCGAACGGCACCTTCAAGATCAACCGCATGGATGCCGACCACTTCTCGCAGGAGTGGGACAATGCGCCGATGCCGCACACCATGTTCTTCGACCTGCACGGCCACGCCATTCACGGCTTCTTCGACGAGAAGCATCTCGGCATGGCGGTGTCGCACGGCTGCGTGCGGCTGTCGCGCGCCAATGCCACGGTGCTGTTCGACATGGTGAAGGCGCAGGGCATGGCGAGCACCAGCGTCACCATCACCGGCCACACGCCGGGCGGCGACAATGGTCCGGTCGCCAGCGCGCACCTGCCGGTGAACGAGACGGCGTATTCGCCGCAAGGTTATTCGCAACAAGCGGCGCCGCAGCCGAGCGCAGGCTACCCGCAACAAGGCTATCCGCAGCAAACCTACGCGCAGCCCGGTTACGGCCAGCCGCAATATGCGCCGCCACCGCCTGGCTATGCCCAGCCGCAACAAGGTTATGCCCCGCCGCCGCCTGGTTACGCGCGGCCGCAGCAAGGTTATGCGCCGCCGCCGTCCGGTTACGCGCGGCAGGATGGCTTCCCGCCGCAACCGCCGCCTCCGGGTTACGGGCAGCAGCCGTACGGCCAGCCGAATTACGCGCAGCGCAATTACGCCCAGCCCTATCAGCAGCAGCCATACTACGACCAGCCGCAGCCCTATTACGGCCAGCCGGCTTACCGGCAGTGGTGAGCGCAGCTGCTTTGCTCACCAAAGCTTTGCTCACATTGTGTTGAGCAAGTACTGTTCGTTCGTCGCATTACGGTCGGCAAAAATGGAATAGGCTCAAGCGATGCGTTGTTCGAATACAGCGCACGTCTTTTTTCACGGGAGGAAGACCACATGTCGTTTGTTCGTTATTTCGGTGTCGCCGCTGCTGCCGCATTCGCCTGCTCGTTCACCGCGCCGGCGGGCGCTGCGCTCATCACGCATAAATATCTGCCGCTCGCTGTCGCCAAGAGCCTGGTCGAGGAATCGATCGCGGCCTGCACCGCCAAGGGTTATGCAACCTCCGCCGTCGTCGTCGACGCCGACGGTGAAACCATCGTCGCGATGCACGGCGACGGCGCGCCGATCCACACCATGGAGAACGCACGGCGCAAGGCCTACACCGCGATGACCTTCAAGCAGACCACCGCGGAATACGCCAAGAAACTGTCCGACCCGAATTCAGTGGCGCATCAGCAGGTGACGCTGCCGAACGTGATCGCCATCCCCGGCGGCGTGCCGATCAAGGCCGGCAGCGAAGTGATCGGCGGCGTCGGCCTTTCCGGCTCGCCGGGCGTCGACGAAGATTGCATCAACGTCGGCATGGATAAGGTGAAAGACCAGTTGCAGTAACGCCGGTCATTCCGGCTCGATACCGGCGGCCTTGATCAGCGTGGTCCACTTCACCAGCTCGTCTTGCACGTAAGCAGGGAAGCCGGACGGACCGATCCAGGACACTTCGACACCGACACTGCGGAAGCGCTCGCGCACCTCATCGTTCGCGAGCGCTTTTTCAATCGGCGCGGCGAGCTTGTCGACGAACTCTTTCGGCATTCCGGCCGGACCGAACATGCCGGTCCAAGCGAGCAGGTCATAACCCGGCATCACCGTGCCATCGAGCGTCGGCAGGTCGGGCAGCGTGTGGTCGCGCTCCTTGGTCAGCACCGCGAGCGCACGGATCTTGCCGGCCTTGAGCATCGGCAGGCCGGTGCTGAAATCCGGCACGCCCATCTGGACATGCCCGGCCATCAGGTCGGTCACCGCGGCCGGATTGCTGCGATACGCCACCGGCACGATGTCGAGGTTAAGCCGCCGCCTGAAAGACTTCGACAGTGATGCGGCCGGTGCTGTTGCCGTAACCGGCAGTGACTTTGCCCGGATTGGCCTTGGCGTAGTCGACCAGCTCCACCATCGACTTCACCGGCAGATCGTTGGTGACGGCAATGAACGACGGAAAGCTGCCGATCCGCGCGATCGGCGTGAAATCCTTGATCGGATCGTACGGCACGCGCTTGAACAAACCGGGCGCCGCCGAATGCGTGCTGTTCGAGGTCAGCAGCAGCGTGTAGCCATCGGGATTGGCGTGCGCGACGGCTTCTGCCGCCAGCATGCCGCCGGCGCCTTCGCGGTTCTCGATCACGACCGGCTGGCCGAGACCTTCCTGCAGAATTTGCCGACCAGACGTGCCGCGGTGTCGGTGGCGCTCCCGGCCGCGAACGGCGTCAGGATCGTGATCGGCCGCGTCGGATAATCCTCGGCCGCCGCCGGACCGATGGACGCTATCGCCAACGCGGCCAGCGCCAGACCATATGTCTTCGCAGTTCGCAACACGTCGTTCCTCCGCTATCGCTTCGCGTTCTGATCTGCCGCCATAGAGAAACGACCGGCAGCCAAGCGTCAAGAACCACGGACGCTATGCGATGCGTCCGTGGATTGCGAATTCGGAATGACGACCCGCTGGATACTCTGCGACCCGCCCGGCTATTTGGGCTTTTGCATCTTCAGCACAAAGGCATCGACCGGGGACGGCGGCCGCTGGCTGGAGAAATCGAAGGTATCGCCGGGCACGCGCCAGAAATCGCCTTCGGCGACGAACTTGAAGCCGGCGTCCTCGAGCTCCTTGCGCACCACCGCTTCGTCGATCCGATGCAGCGACTTGCCGACCGAAAGATCGGCGCCAGCTTTGGCGGAATGATCGGCGAGCACGAGGAAGCCGCCGGGCTTGAGCGCGTCGAACATTTTCTTGTCCATCGCCGCGCGGTCGACCTTCATGTACGTCGTGTCGTGGTAGTAGAACAGGAAGGTGATCAGATCGAGATTGCTCACACCTGCCGGAATCGGATCGTCGTACGGCTGCACGTCGGCGACCGCATCGCTCATCGCCGGCGTTTTCAGCCGGGCCTGAAATGCTTCGACGCCCTTCGGAAAAGCGTCCGCCGGATACTGGCCCCAGACTTTTCCGTTCGGCGCCACTGCCCGCGCAATCAGTTCGGTCGAGTAACCGCCGCCGGCGCCCATATCGAGCACCTTCATGCCGGGGCGCACGTCGGCGAATTTGAGGAACGGGATCGGATCGCGCCGCTTGTCGGCATCGCGATCGGCGTCGCTGCGGTCAGGCGCCGCTATCAGCGCGGCATAGTCGGGCGCGGCCTGCGCATAAACTTTTGAAGCAATAAACCCGGCACCGATAACAAGGCCCAGCGCCACGACGGCGCATGACTTGGCGACTTTATTTGCGAACATCAAATTCTCCCGGCATTGGCACAACGAGCAGACAGCATGAACGCGACAGTACAGTTACACCAGCCCACGGCACTTCTATTCCGCCGCGCCGCCTCCCCTTCCCTCAAGCCTCGATTTCATATGAATTCGGCGCGGGCTAGCCTCCGGAGGAGAA
This sequence comes from uncultured Alphaproteobacteria bacterium, assembly GCA_963807565.1. GTDB lineage: Bacteria > Pseudomonadota > Alphaproteobacteria > Rhizobiales > Xanthobacteraceae > BOG-931. Next base: position 258,217 of record CAWECH010000028.1, read on the forward strand.
GCTGACCTTGGCAAATCTTCGTGAACTGATCGCGGGCAAGGACCTGACCGTCGCGCCAGTGGCGCTCAATCCGATCATGGCACGGCTCGCCGAAGCCGCCGGCTTCAAGGCGCTCTACCTCAGCGGCGGTTCGCTCGGCTGGTACAAGGGCGGCACCGAAGCCAACATCACCATGACCGAGCTGGCGCAGGTCGCGGTCGACATGCGCGCGGTGAGCAAGCTGCCGATCGTGCTCGACGCCGGCGGCGGCTTCGGCGATCCGGTCCACATGCATCGCACCATCGCGATGACTGAGGCCGCAGGTTTCGCCGCTATCGAAATCGAAGATCAGCTGCTGCCGCGCCGTTTCGAGCACCACGCCGGCATCGATCATCTGGTGCCGATGGAATTCATGCTCAAGCGCCTCACCGAAGCACTCGCCGCGCGCAGCGATCCCAATCTCGTCATCATCGCCCGCACCAATGCGCGCCGCGTCGGCGGGCTCGACGATGCGCTGCGCCGCGGCGAAGCCTTTCACAAAGCCGGCGCCGACATGTTGTTCATCTATTCGCGCACGCCGGAAGAAATGCGGATCATCGGCGAACGCCTGCCGCCGCCGCTGATGACATTTGCGCCGCCGGACGGCTTCGCCGAATTTCCGATTTCACCGGCAGAGATGGCGAAGCTCGGCTTCCGTCTCGCAGCGTCGTCGGGCACCGCCTTCGCCGCCATGCACAAAGCGGTCAAGCAATCCTACGAATGCCTCGCCCAGGGCAAACTCGATCCATTTCTCGGCCGCGGCGGCGCCGAGAAGGAAATGAAAGCCGCACAGGCCACTTGCGATTTCCCGCGCTATCTCGATATCGAACGCCGCACCATGAAGGACGCGTAAGCTGTGCGGCGCTTGTGGAAAGCTTTGTGGACAAGCTTTGGATGAAATGGGCAAAGGCCGGGTAGTGTCTCAGTTTGAATGGATGCCGCCTACCGCCCGTGAACTGTGTGCACAACTCTAAAGACTGAAATAACTCCAATGCCTTCCAACATGTCGTCGACTGTCACAGCCGTGCTGGAAACTGATGAACAAACGGCGCGCAAGGTTGGCGATCTCGTCGCCGAGGGACTTGCCGCCGACGAACTCGCGGTCAGCCTCGCGGAAATCGGCCCCGGCGCATGGCGGGTGATCGATTTATTTTGAGGACACGCCAGACGAAAAGGCATTGCGCAAACTGGTCGAGGCCGCGGCTGGCAGCGGCGCAGCCAAAGCGCTTCGTCTCGAAAAAGTCGCGGCGAAGGATTGGGTCACCGAAAGCCTGGCCGGGCTGGAGCCGGTGCGCGCCGGACGCTTTATCGTTCATGGCGCGCATGATCGTGCCAAGGTTCCACTCAATCGCATCGGCATCGAGATCGAAGCGGCGCTGGCCTTCGGCACCGGACATCACGGCACGACGCGTGGCTGCCTTTTGGCGCTCGACCGGATTTGCAAAACCCAGAGCAATGAACCATTGCGCATTTTCGATCTCGGCACCGGCACTGGCGTGCTTGCCATTGCCGCAGCCCGCGCCATGCGCCGGCATGTGCTGTCGAGCGACATCGACGGGCCTTCCGTACAGGCGGCGCGCGGCAATGCGCGGCTTAATCGCGTCGGTCCGCTGGTCGAGGCGATCGAGGCTGACGGCGTCGTATCGTTGCGCCGGCACGGCCCGTTCGACCTGATCTTCGCCAACATTCTATTGCGGCCGCTGCAACGCTTCGCGACGCCGCTGACGCAGCTGATCGCGCCCGGTGGACGCCTGATCCTCTCCGGTATTCTCAACGCACAAGCCAATGCCGCGATGGCGTCCTACCATGGTCTGGTGCTGGAGCACCGCATCGTCATCGATGGCTGGACCACGTTGGTGTTGAAAAAGCCGCATCGGCCTGGCCGCGTTGTGCGAGCGCGGTCCGCTACTAAACCCCGATCCAAACGGATCAGGGTTTAGATTCTCATTCGAAGCATGATCTTTTCGGAAAACCGGGTGCCACTTTTCCGGATCATGCTTTAGATTGCCGATATGTTCGAAGCTCATTTCCAGTCGTTCGAAGACGGCGGCGCGCGCACCGAAAGCGCGCCGCGCGTTCAGGCCCTGCGCGAAGAACTGGCGAAGCGCGGTCTCGACGGCTTCATCGTGTCGCGGACCGACCGTTTCCAGAACGAATATGTCCCGCCGTCCGACGAGCGGCTGGCCTGGCTGACCGGATTCACCGGCTCGGCCGGCGCCGCCATTGTGCTGGCCGATCGCGCGGTGATCTTTGTCGACGGCCGCTATCAGGTGCAGGTGCGCGAGGAAGTCGACAGCGCGGTGTTCACCGTGGAGCACCTCGTCGAGAAGCCACCAACGCTGTGGATCGAAACCAATCTGCCGAAAGACGCCAAGCTCGGCTATTCGCCGTGGCTGCATACCGTCGACGGCGCGGAGCGGCTCGCCAAAGCCTGCGCGGCCGCGCAAGCGGCACTGATCCCGGTCGAGGATAATCCGATCGACAGGGTCTGGACGGATCGCCCGCAGGAGCCACTCGGCCCGGTCGTCGCACACGACCTGCGCTACGCCGGCGAGAACACCAAAGACAAGCTCGCCCGCATCCGCGCCGAGATGGCGAAACACGGTGCAGACGCATTGGTGGTTTCCGATCCGCAAGCGGTGTCGTGGCTGTTCAACATCCGCGGCAGTGACGTGCCGCACACACCGGTGGTGCTCGCCTTCGCCACAGTGCCAAAGCAGGGCCGGCCTTCGCTCTATGTCGATCTGCGCAAGCTCGGCCCCGAAATGCGCGGCAAGCTCGAAGAGGTTGCCGATATCCGCGCCAACGCCGCATTCGAGCGTGCGCTGGCCGATTATGGCCGCGATCGCCACTCCGTCCGGCTCGATCCATCGGGCTGCGCCGAGGAGATTGCGCGCCTCGTGGTCGAGAGCGGCGGAACGATCGTGCGCGGCAGCGACCCGATCGCACCGATGAAAGCGGTGAAGAACGCCACCGAAATCGAGGGCGCGCGCGCAGCGCAGCAGCGCGACGGCGTGGCGATGACGCGATTTCTCGCCTGGTTCGACCGTGAAGCGCCGCGCGGCAGATTGACCGAGATTGACGTGGTGGAAGCGCTGGAGAGTTTTCGCCGCGACACCGGCGCGCTCAAAGACGTGTCGTTCCCGACCATCTCGGGCTCGGGACCGAATGGCGCCATCGTGCATTACCGCGTCACCCGCCGCAGCAATCGCCGCATCGAGCAGAACGAACTGTTCCTGATCGATTCCGGCGGCCAATACGAAGATGGCACCACCGACATCACGCGCACGCTGGCTGTCGGCACGCCGACCCCCAACATGAAGAAAAACTTCACGCTGGTGCTCAAGGGTCATATCGCATTGGCGCGCGCGGTATTTCCCGACGGCACCACCGGCGCGCAGCTCGATACGCTGGCGCGGCAATTCCTGTGGCAAGCCGGCCTCGACTTCGATCATGGCACCGGGCACGGCGTCGGCAGCTATCTTTCGGTGCACGAAGGCCCGGCGCGGATCGCCAAGCTCGGCGCCTTCCCACTCAAACGCGGCATGATCCTCTCCAACGAGCCCGGCTATTACCGGACCGGCGCTTACGGCATCCGCATTGAGAACCTTGTGCTGGTGACGGAAGCCGCGCCGGTTGCCGATGCGGAACGACCGCTTAACGCTTTCGAAACGCTGACAATGGCGCCATTCGACACCCGGCTGATTGACGGGACGCTGCTGACCGACGAGGAGACTTCGTGGATCAACGCCTATCATTCGCGCGTGCGCGAAGTGGTGGCAGGGGCGCTCGATGTCGAAACGCGCGCGTGGCTGTTTGGCGTCACCGCGCTGCTGCCTACCAGGCTGAAAAGATAGTCACAAAGCTGCGCTCTCCATTGCGCTCATCCCCTTAGTGTCAGCGAATGAGTTTCAGCCACTCGTCCTCGGTGAGGACTTTCACGCCGAGTTTTTGCGCATCTTTCAGCTTTGAACCGGCGCCCGGCCCCGCGACGACGTAGTCGGTTTTCTTCGACACCGAGCCGGACACCTTGGCGCCGAGCCGTTCCGCCGACGCCTTGGCCTCGTCGCGCGTCATCTTCTCCAGACTGCCAGTGAAGACCACCGTTTTGCTGGCGACCGCAGAATCAGTCCGCGGCTTTTCGGCATCGCGGATTTTCACCTGTTCGGCCAACCGCTCGACGCGCCGGCGGTTGTGCGCTTCGGCAAAATATTCGCCGAGGCTCTCGATCACGGTATCGCCGATCTGATCGAGCGCATCCATTTCGTCCCGGGTTTCGGCATCTCCCTTGGCGAGCTTGAGGCAGGCGTCATGAAACGCTTGCCAACTGCCGTAACCGCGAGCCAGCGCGACTGCTGTTGTTTCGCCGACGTGACGGATACCAAGCGAGTAGATGAATCGTTCCAACGAAATCTCTCGCCGCGCCTCGATGGCGTTGAACAGGTTGCGGACAGAGACTTCGCCGTAACCCTCCTCCTCGAGCAATTCCTTGCGATGTCTCTTTTCCAACGTGAAGATGTCAGCCGGCTCCCTGAGCCACTCCTTCTCGAAAAACAGATCGATCTGCTTGTCGCCAAGGCCGTCGATATCGAAGGCGCGGCGGGAGACGAAATGCTTCAGGTGCTCGGTGATCTGAAACGGACAGGCAAACTCACCGGTACAGTGCACGCGGGCGCCCTCTTCGCCGCCCGCGATGATCTCGCGAACGACATCGGTGTGCAGTGGACAGGGGCACTTCTTCGGAAACTCGTAAGGCTTGGCGCCACGCGGGCGCTTGTCCTCGACCACACCCAGAACCTGCGGAATAACGTCACCGGCGCGCTGGATCGTTACCGTGTCTCCGATTCGCACATCCAGACGCTTGATCTCTTCTGGATTGTGCAGGGTGGCGTTTTGCACCACGACGCCACCGACGGTTACCGGCTCGAGCTTGGCGACCGGAGTCAGGGCGCCGGTGCGGCCGACCTGGATTTCAATGTCTTTGATGACCGTCGTCGCCTTTTCGGCGGCGAATTTGTGCGCGATTGCCCAGCGCGGCGCACGCCCGACAAAGCCGAGGCGATCTTGCCAATCGAGGCGGTCGATTTTGTAAACCACACCGTCGATGTCATATTGGAGCGAAGCGCGTTCTTCGCCAATCTTGCGATGAAAATCGGTAAGCGCCTCTACCGACTTGCACATTTTGGTCAGCGGATTGGTTTTGAAGCCGATATCGGCAAACCAGTCGAGCATTTCGATCTGGGTTTTGGCCGGCATCGCGCTTATCTCGCCCCAGGCGTAAGCGAAGAAATGCAGCGGCCGTGATGCCGTTATCGAAGCGTCCTTCTGGCGCAACGAGCCAGCCGCAGTGTTGCGCGGATTGACGTAAAGCTCCTTGCCGGCCTCCGCCTGCTTGCGATTGAGGTCGAGAAACGCCGCCTTGGTCATGTAGACTTCGCCGCGCACCTCGCAAATTGCCGGAATGCGCTTGCCTTTGAGCCGCTGCGGAATGTCGGCAATCGTCCTCACATTGGCTGTGACGTCTTCGCCGACCTCGCCGTCCCCGCGGGTTGCGCCGGTAACCAGCGCGCCGTCCTCGTAACGCAACGACATCGACAAGCCGTCAATTTTCGGCTCGGCGCTGAACGCAATGTCCTCGTCTTCGGGCAGTCGCAGAAAACGGCGGATACGCCCGACAAAATCAACGACATCTTCGTCGGAGAACGCGTTGTCCAGTGACAGCATCGGTACCGCATGCCGGACCTTGGCGAAGCGCGCCGATGGCGCGGCTCCCACGCGCTGCGTAAGGCTCTCCAGCGTGCGTAAATCCGGAAACGCCGCCTCGATCGCACCGTAGCGCTTGCGCAGCGCGTCGTAAGCAGCATCGGAAACGGTCGGTGCGTCATCCTGGTAGTAGCGCTTGTCGTGGCCGGCGATCTCTCCAGAGAGACGCGCATGCTCCGCCTTCGCCTGCTTCTCGGTCAGATCGTCAACGGAAAGTTTTGCGATGTCTTTCTTGGCCATTTGCGCGGACTTTGCCTCGCCGTGACCGGCGTTGTCTAGGCGCGGCTTTGCGCGTAGCCTTGCCTCATAACAACGCTGGAAAAGGGACGAAATGCCATGACGATACGGCCGATCGTGACGTGTGCATTGCCGCTGCTGGCGCTGACCTTTGCTGCGCTGCCCGTGTCCGCCGCCACCGTCCGCATCTACATAACAAATTCAGCTGGCGACACTATCGACGTGATCGATCCGGCCACGCACAAGGTCGTCCAGCAGATCAAGGACGTCATCGGCGCTCACGGCATTGCGTTCTCGCCTGACGGCGCGCGTGTTTATGTCAGCAACGAGGAGACTTCGACGCTGGACGTCTTCGATCGCAAAAGCGGCAAGGTGATCAAGAAAGTTCAGCTATCCGACCACCCGAACAACATTTCAGTGACCAAGAATGGCGACCGCATCGTCGTCGCCATCGCCCGCGGCAAGGGTGGCCTCGACATCGTCGATGCCGCAACGCTGACGCTGAAGAAGACGGTTTCGTCCAACGGCGGACGCCTGCATAACGTGTATGTCACGCCCGACAACAAATACGTGGTCGGCGGCTCGATCCCGCAGAAGACGTTCTACGTATTCGATCTCGAGAAAGAGCAGCTCGCCTGGGCGATGCCGATGGACCTCGGTGTCCGTTGCATGGCCATCGAAACCAATCCGGACGGATCGACCAAGCGGGTGATCGCGCAGATGTCGAGCCTCAACGGCTTTTCAGTCATCGACATTGCCCAGCAAAAGGAAGTCGCGCGGATCACGCTGCCGAAGGTGCCGCAGGAATTCGACTCCGGAGGCTATCGTGACAATGAGCCGTCACACGGCATCGGCATTACGCCCGACAACAAGACGTTGTGGGTCAGCAGCATTCCCAACAATGCAGTCTACGAGTATTCGCTGGCCGACCTGACGTTGATCGGCAAAGTCGACCTGCCGAGCGAAAAAGTCGCCGGTCACGCCGCGCCGCTGTCCGCGGTCGCCAACTGGGTCACGTTCACGCCGGACGGCAAGGAACTCTACGTATCGAATTCCGGCATCCGCTCGGTATCGGTGGTCGACACGACGGCGATGAAGGTGACCCGGGTCATTCCGGTCGGCGAAGTGCCTAAGCGCAACAATACGCTGGTGATCCCGGATACTGCCGACAACACCGTCACGCCAGGACCAATGAAGCGGGCCGCAGCGGAGTAGCTATTTCTTCCCGGCCGGCAGTTTCGCGCCCTGAGCCCAGGCCGCGATGGTTTTCCAGTCCGGATCGTTCTTGCTGGCAAACTGACGGCCGCCGGAGTGAAACGCATCCCCTCCGGCTTCCGGCGCCAGCGGGTGAACCAGAATCTTCGCTGTCATCGGATCGTCGACCGCTTGCACGATTTTCGACACGGTGTCGAAGTTCTTGCGCGTCTGCTCCTCGGTCCAGACCGGCTGGCCATCGGGAAGCTTTTCCAGGTGCAGCATGTTGTTCGCCTCGGCGTGACACATCACGCATGGCGCGTGGCCAGCGCGCTTCTCGAGGAAGATCGGCTGCACTTTGGCTTTGAAGAAATCGTAGTCGAGCGTGGCAGCGGCACGAGCCGTCAGTGTTGCGCCGACCAGCGAGAGCGCGGCTGCTGCCGCGATGGCACCAATGCCGATGCGAACCAACATGAACGTTCCTCCCGAACCCGATTATTGTTGGCGTCAGCCTAGCAAACGGTATCGCCCAGCGCGACGCAGAATTGTCAGCCCGCCGCCCGGATCAGGCGCTCGGCAGCGGCACGGGCTTCGGCGGTGATCTCGGCGCCAGCCAGCATGCGCGCGATCTCTTCGCGGCGGCGCTCGGCTTCAAGCTCGGCAACGCGGGTCGCAACCCGTTTGCCCTTGGCGAGCGCGTCCTTGCTGATCAGGTAATGCCGGTCGGCGCGCGCCGCGACCTGGGGCGCGTGCGTGACGGCGATGACCTGCACCTCCGATGCAAGCCGCGCCAGCCGTACACCAATGGCGTCGGCGACGGCGCCGCCGACGCCGGTATCGATCTCGTCAAAAATCAGGGTCGGCGCCGAGCCGCGGTCAGCCAGCACCACCTTGAGCGCAAGAAGAAAGCGCGCCAGTTCGCCGCCGGACGCGACTTTCATCATCGGCCCGGGACGGGTGCCGGGATTGGTGCGCACCCAGAACTCGACGCGATCGAGGCCGTGCGAGCCTTCGCTTTCGCTTTCGATCTGGGCGTTGAATTGTGCGCGCTCGAGCTTGAGCGGCTTCAGTTCACCGTTGAGCGCCTTGTCGAGTTTTTGCGCCGCCCGGCGCCGCCCGGCGGACAGGGCCTGCGCCGCCTCGCGGAAACGCGCTTCAGCAGCCTGCGCTTCTTTTTCCAGCGCGGCGAGGCGTTCGGCGCCGGCGTCGATCAGTGTGAGGTCGGCCTGATAGCGCTGGCCGAGCGCGGCCAGATTATCGACCGGCACGTTGTACTTCCGTCCCGCCGCGCGCAGAGCAAACAGCCGCTCCTCGATCCGCTCCAGTTCATGCGGATCGTAATTGGCGGCGCGCAGCGCTGCTTCGAGGTGCGTGCCGGCTTCATCCATGGCGGTGAGCGCGGCGTCGATCGCTTTCACGATCGGATCGATCAAGGTCGGAGCCTGCACCGTGCGGCGTTCCAGCCGTCGCGCCGCCGCCGCGAGTGCAGTCGTCGGAGATTGCGAGCCGCTGATGCTGTCGTAGGAGGCGCGCAAGTCTTCGGCGATCTTCTCCGACTGCATCATCGTGGTGCGGCGTTCGGCAAGTGAGGTTTCCTCGCCGGTTTCCGGCGCAAGCTTGCCGAGTTCGGCGACCGCATGGCGCAGCCAATCCGCCTCCCGGTTGGCGCGCTCGACTTCGGCACGATGCTTTTCCACCGCGATCTCGCGGGCACGCCGCTCCTCCCACAGGCGCGCGACCTCGGCGGCATCGCCGTCAAGACGGCCATACGCATCGAGTAACGCCCGGTGCGTTGCGGCATCGACGAAGGCGCGGTCGTCATGCTGGCCGTGGATTTCCACCAGAGCCGCCCCAAGAGCGCGCAACACCTGCACGCTGACCGGCTGATCGTTGATGAAAGCGCGGGTGCGACCGTCGGCGAATTGCACGCGCCTGACGATCAATTCGTCATCGCCGGTAATGTCGTTTGCAGAAAGCACGCGCCGCGCCGGATGAGCTTTGCCAAGATCGAAGGCGGCGATCACCGAGCCCTGCTCGGCGCCCTCGCGCACCAGCGCCGCATCGCCTCGCGCGCCGAGCGCCAGCGCAAAAGCATCGAGCAATATCGACTTTCCCGCGCCGGTCTCGCCGGTAAGCACGGCAAGGCCGGACCCGAAATCGATATCGAGACGATCGATCAGAACGATGTCGCGGATGGACAGACGGGCGAGCATGAAGACGACGCTGGTTCAGGACGCCGGGATATTACCGATTCCCGGTCCTAGTGTCCCGATTCGTCAATCAGCCGTTTTGCTGGCTGGCCAAGCCCATTTTCTGGAACGATTTGCTGATCCAGGACTGCTTGTTCTCGGTCGGCTCGCCGCCCGCGCCCTTCACCAGCCTGTAAGAGTTTTTGTACCACTGGCTGTCCGGGAAATTGTGGCCGAGCACCGCGGCGGCCGTCTGCGCCTCGTCCATCAGACCGATCGAGACATAAGCTTCGGTCAACCGCTCGAGCGCTTCTTCGACGTGACGCGTGGTCTGATATTGCGTCACCACCACCTTGAACCGGTTGATGGCGCCGATGAAGTCGCGCTTCTCCATGTAGTAGCGACCGATCTCCATCTCCTTGCCGGCCAGCTGGTCGCGCGCCATGTCGATTTTCTTGCGCGCCGCGGTGGCATATTCGGATTCCGGATACTTGCGCACGACTTCTTCGAGCGCGTTGATCGCTTTGTCGGCGCGCGCCTGATCGCGGCTGACGTCGAGAATCTGGTCGTAATACGATGAACCGATCAGAAACTGCGCATAGGCGGCGTCGGAACTGCCGGGATGCAGCGTCACGTAACGCTCGGCGGAGTTGATGCAGTCGGTATATTCGGCGGCCTGATAATAGGAATAGGCGGACATCAGCAGCGCCTTGCGCGCCCAGTCCGAATACGGATTCTGACGGTCGACTTCGTCGAATTTTTTGGCGGCTTCCTTGTAGTCCTGCTCCTTGTTCAGCAGGAACAGGCCCTGATTGTAGAGCTTGTCGGCCGGAACATCGGGAACGTAGTCATCATCCTTGTGCAGCAGGCTGCAGGCCATCAGCGGCACGGCAAGCAGCGCCAGGGCGAGATACCTCGCCAGCGCATACACTTTGCGACCGGAATTGCCCGATCCTGGTTGCCGCAACATCATCGGCGTGAAAAGCCCCGTCCCACCGGTCCGTACATACCATACCGCGCCAAAGGCGCCGTACGGCGCCACCGCAGTCCGACGGACTATACCGCTATTATGGCCCGCAATCGGCCCGGATTAAGGCGAAAAAGTTAAGGGGATCAGGAGACGTCCGGCCCGTAATTCGGCGCGGCGTGGGTGACCAGCTCGGCGTGGCCGCGCGTCCGGCGGGCCACCTCGGGCATCTCGATGTAGGTCCAGGCGCTCCGATCGGCCATCAGCGCGCTGAGCACGGCATGATTGAGCTTGTGGCCGCCGCGCACCGACCGGTAGCAGCCGATCAGCGGGGCGCCGGCAAGCGCCAGATCGCCAATCGCATCGACCGCCTTGTGACGGACGAACTCGTCGTGGAACCGTACGCCCTCGGCATTGAGGACGCGGTTATCGGCAACCACGACGGTATTCTCGAAAGAAGCGCCGAGCGCATAGCCCGCGCTCCACAGCTTCGCGACATCGCGCATGAAACCGAACGTGCGAGAGCGGGCCAGATCGCGGCGGAACGCCGCCGGATCGACATCCATGGCGAAGGTCTGGCGGCCGATCAGCGAATGCTCGAATTCAATTTCGGCTTCGATGCGCAGGCCGCGGACATGCGGTAGCAGTTCGCCGGTGCAGCCGTTTTTGCCGACGCGAACCGGCTTGAGCACCTTGATGTAGCGCCGCGACGCCGCCTGACTGACCACGCCAGCCTGATCGATCGCCTCGACAAATGCCTGGGCGCTGCCGTCCATGATCGGAACTTCCGGCCCGTCCACTTCAACGACCGCGTTGTCGATGCCAAGGCCGTAAAGCGCGGCAAGCACATGTTCCGTCGTCGAAACGGCGGGGCCGTTCCGATCGCCAAGCACGGTGGCAAATTCAGTTGCGATGACGGATCGATAGTTGGCGGCGATCTCACGGTCGCGCTGGCCATCGCTACCGTTGCGCAGGAAAACGATGCCGGTATTGGGCTCGCCAGGATGAATTGTGAGGGTAGCAGGCGAGCCGGAATGAACGCCGATACCGGAAACCGTCGCGGAACTACGCAACGTCGTCTGAGTACCAGCTGGCATGCTCCGCATCATGCGGACGTCCCACAACTTAAGGCTACCAACAACCGGCTCGACCCCGCCGAAAGTTGTAGCTCACCCCAACCTTGAGGGGGATGCAGGCCCTTCTGCATTATGGGGAGGCCGCCTATGGCTGACCCTCAGCAAGTTCCCCACCAGTCCCCTCGAACAGTCACAAATGTACCGGTGGCCGCCTTTTTGGCCAACTCACGCTTTCTTACCGACTGTTACCGCGAAGTAGCCGCACTCCAGTCAGCCGAAGGCCGCAAATGTGACGGACGCCAAGGGCTGTCTACCATCAAATTTGGTCTTGATGGCGAGTGTTTTCAGCCTCGAACCGAAACAACGTCAGCGGGAATAACTCTGCTATATCAATAATTTGGGCCGCAATCGCGGCCCAAATGACAGAACTTCGAATAGCTCTGGCCGATCGGGGCGCCGCCTCACGGCAGCGCCCAGCCGGACTCAGTTCGCCTGGCGGCGCAGGAAGGCCGGAATATCGAGCTGATCCTCTTCACTGGAGTTATGCACAGGGGCCTGCCGGCCGTGCTGGTCAAGCCCCTGAGGCGCCCCTTGGGAAGAAGGACGCCGCGCGTATTCAGAAACCGGTTCCTGCCGCTGCTCCTGCGGACGCGGCGCCGGCCGCCCGGCCAGACGCTCTGCCGGTTGCGGCATGCCCGGAGTTTTCGGAGCGGCCGCCTGAGGCTCGTCCTCGTGCTGGCGCCGGCCGAGGCCACCGACCGAGGCAATGCGCTGCAACAGCGACATACGCTGGCCAACCGGATGTTCCTCCTGGACAGCCTCGCCGCGCTTGGCGCGAATTTCGTTTTGCGCCGGCATCGGCAGTTCATCGATGCGTGGCATACGCGGAGCGCGCGATAGAGGACGTTCCGCCGCCGGCGGAATGAACGCTTCCGGCTCCTGAGTCTGTTCTGGCTCGCTGGCAGACGGTTCGATGAACAGGGAGGGCTTCGGAGCAAGCGGCCGAAACGTAACGTCGTCGCTGGCGCCCTGCGGCAGGATCGCCGCGGCAATTGCCGCTTTCGCCACCGAGGAGATCGATGCCGGGCAGCAGGAGCCTGCATCGGTGCCGGTGCCGCCTGCATCGGCGCGGGAGCCGGTGCAACCGGCGCCTGCGCGATGGCCCGCATCGGCTCGGGTTGGGCAACAACGCGTTCGACGATGCTGCGCTGAGCTTCAGCGCGCATCCGCTGCGCGACTTCGGCGATACGCTGCTCGGCCTGAGGCAGCGGCTGACGCTGCGCCACCACCTGATCGATGCCGGTCGCTACCACGGAGACGCGGATAATGCCGTCGAGGCTTTCATCGAAGGTCGCGCCGACGATGATGTTGGCGTCCTGATCGACTTCCTCACGGATACGGGTCGCGGCTTCGTCAACTTCGTAGAGCTTGAGGTCGCGGCCGCCGGTGATCGAGATCAGCAGGCCCCGGGCGCCCTTCATCGAGGCGTCGTCGATCAGCGGATTAGAGATCGCGGCCTCGGCCGCGGTCATCGCACGCTTGTCGCCTTCCGCCTCGCCGGTGCCCATCATCGCCTTGCCCATTTCGCGCATCACCGCGCGGACGTCGGCGAAGTCGAGATTGATCAGGCCTTCCTTGACCATCAGGTCGGTGATGCAAGCGACGCCGGAGTAGAGCACCTGGTCGGCCATCGCGAAGGCATCCGCGAACGTTGTCTTCTCGTTCGCCACCCGGAACAGATTCTGGTTCGGGATGATGAGAAGGGTATCGACGCTCTTCTGCAGTTCGGCGATGCCACCCTCGGCAGTCTTCATGCGCCGCTGGCCTTCGAAGTGGAACGGCTTGGTGACCACACCGACAGTGAGGATGCCAAGATCGCGCGCCACTTTGGCGATCACGGGAGCTGCGCCGGTTCCGGTGCCGCCGCCCATGCCCGCGGTAACGAACACCATGTGCGCGCCGGAGAGATGATCGCGGATCTCGTCGAGCACCTCTTCGGCAGCGGCGCGGCCGACTTCAGGCTGCGACCCGGCACCGAGACCTTCCGTCACCTGCACGCCCATCTGCACGATGCGCTCTGCCTTCGACGTGGTGAGCGCCTGCGCGTCGGTATTGGCAACGACGAAATCCACGCCCTGCAAGCCGGCGGTGATCATGTTGTTGACGGCATTACCACCCGCGCCGCCGACCCCGAATACGGTGATGCGGGGTTTCAGCTCACGGATGTCGGGGATGTTCAGATTGATAGTCATGATTGCCTCTTCTTCCTTGCGCAGGCGCTTTCAACGCCCTGCCCCGGCCGATCCGTTACCGGCCGCTGTGACACCGAAGCTTCGCGTCTGGGGGCCATCAGAAACTCTCGCGAAGCCATCGTCCGACTTGGGCGAAGTAGCCGCCCGTAGCTGTTCTCGGGTACCGCCTGCCGCGCGGCTCGAAATGTTCGAGATGCGCCGCCTGCGGGTAGACCAAAAGTCCTGTCGCGACCGCGAATGCAGCGCCCTTGGCGGCATCCGGCAGTCCGGCAATTCCGAGCGGCCTTCCGATGCGGACCGGACGGCCGAGAATGCGGGTAGCGAGATCGGCGAGGCCGGTAAGCTGGCTGGCGCCGCCGGTGAGGATCACGCGGCCGCGCGGATCGGATGCGAACGCCGATGTCGCGAGCCGGTCGCGCACCATTTCAAGAATTTCTTCGACGCGCGGCTTGATGATCTGCACCAGCGTCGCCCGTGATACGAACTGCGTCTGTTCACGCTCGTCGTCGTTGATCGGCGGTACCGTGATCATGTCTCGCTCGTCCGTACCGCCGGCGATCACGCTGCCATAGAGCGTCTTCATGCGCTCGGCATCGGAGACGCGCGCGTTCAGGCCGCGCGCCACGTCCATCGTGACGTGCTGCCCGCCGATCGCGAAGCCGTCGAGATGCACAAAGCGGCCATGTGCGAACACCGCAATGGTGGTCGTGCCCGCGCCCATATCGACAACAGCCGCGCCGAGATCGCCTTCGTCATCGGCCAGAACCGACAGGCCGGCGACATACGGACTTGCCACCATGGCTTCGATGTCGAGATGGCAGCGTTCAACCGCGAGCATCAAGTTGCGGGCGGCCGCAATGTCAGTCGTCGCGATATGCATATCGACACCGAACTTGCCGCCGAGCATGCCGCGCGGATCGCGAATACCTTCATTGCCGTCGATCGAGTAACCGATCGGCATCGAATGCAGTACGGCGCGGCCGTCGCGCTGCGATTGCCGGCCGCCGGCTGCAAGCACGCGGGCAATATCGCCTTCGGAAACACCGGAGCCGACAATCTCGACATCGGCGCCGAACAGTTCGCCGCCAAGCCGTCCCGATGAAATCGACAACACGACCGACTCGATTTCACACTTCGCCATGCGCTCGGCAGCATCGACCGCTTGGCGGATAACTTGTTCGGCCTGCGCCAGATTGACGACGCCACCGGCCTTCATACCGCGCGCACCGGTATGACCGAAGCCGACGACTTCAACGGTGTGACTGCGGCGCGTCAATACCTGTTGCGGCGCTTGCGGGCGAAGCCGGCCGATCAGGCAGGCAACCTTGCTCGAACCGATATCGAGCGCAGCGACCAGTGCGCTTTTGCGCGGCGAGATCGGCTTCATTTTCGGAGTCAGGCCGTAATGGAGAGCGTTCATGCGTCGCCCCCCTTCTTCTTTTTCTTGTTGGCGGACAGCGCTTCGTCACGCGCCTGCGCCACGGCATCGGACAGCCGCACCGTCACGCGATCGGGCAATCGCAGAGTCGACCATGGTGATGTCGCGGGTCAGAAGCTTCTTGTCGCGATCGAGCTGAAGCAGCCGCTTGAGCGCGCCGTCGACGTCGGTTTCCGGCAGCCGCACATCGATGCCGTTGAGTAGCCGCAAATTCCAGCGTCGATCAGCCACCAGGATCGACGCGCGAACCAGAGTGCGAAGGTCCGGATAGCGCCCCAGTGCATCAAGGAATTCCTTGGCGTTGCGTTCGGCGCCTTTCCCGATCACGACCGGCAGGCCGATGTAACGGCCTTCGACAAACGGTTCGAGGACGGTACCGTCTTCGGCAATGACGCTGACGCGCCCGTCCTTCTGCCACAGCGCAAAGGCCTGGCGTTCGGTGATCGATATCTGGAGACGATCGGGATAGAGCTTGAGGACCGCGGCGTCGCCGATCCACGGATTGGCCATCAATTTGGCGCGCGCCGCGTCAGCATCAAGGAACAGCAGCGAAGCGTTGCCGGTGACACCGGCGGTGGTGAGGACTTCCTCGCGACTCACTTCTTTCGCGCCAGAGAGCGAAACGGCCGCGATGCGGAAGCCGGCGGTATTGGCCGCTGCGTCGCGCGCGCTCTTGAACCCGTCGATGACATCGGCGACGTGACCACCCTTCACCACGCCATAAGCGAGCGTGCCGGCGATCAGCAGGATGGTTCCGAAGACCCCAACTCCCTGAGGGAGCGGTAACCGGCGCAACCGCGCGGCCCAACGGCCGATCCTGCCGGAATAAGCCTGGAACCAGCTCTGGCGATTCGACAAGGCAGGGACGCGCGAAAGGCCCGGTTCGTAATTCAACCGCGCCGGCTCCTCTTTCCCCTGATAGCCCCGACCGCACTAGCGGTTGGTCGAGGCGTCCTCCACCATCCATCGCACCAGCTCATCGAACGAGATGCCGGCATACGCTGCCAGCTCAGGCACAAGCGAAGTTTCAGTCATGCCCGGTTGTGTATTCACCTCGAGACAGACAAGCTCACCCGTTCCCCGATCGTCGTAGCGAAAGTCTGCGCGGCTTACGCCGCGGCAGCCGAGCGCGTTATGGGCAGCCAGACTCAATCTGCGGACTTCCTGGTAAACATTTGGTAAAATTTGCGCCGGAAGGACGTGTTTCGAGCCGCCGGCGGCGTACTTTGCCTCGTAGTCGTAAAACTGCGTCGCCGGCACGATTTCGATCACGTCCAGCGCCCGGTCGCCGAGCACGGCGCAGGTCAGTTCCTTGCCGGGGATGTAACGTTCGACCAGCACCTTGTCGCCGAAAGCCCAGTCCTCACGAAAAAGCTCCTGCGGCGGACTGGAATGCTCCTTTGTGACAATGAAAACGCCGACGCTTGAGCCTTCCGCGACCGGTTTGATGACGTAGGGCGGCGGCATCGGGTGGCTTTTCGCCGCGTCGAGCCGCGACATCACCCGGTCTTCGGCTACCGGGACACCTGCGGCACGGAAAAACAGCTTGGCGTAATCCTTCTGCATGGCCACTGAAGAGGCCATGACGCCGGAATGGCTGTAGGGAATGTTCAGGATTTCGAGAAGGCCCTGCAGGGTTCCGTCTTCACCCGGACGTCCGTGCAGCACATTAAGGGCAACGTCGGGCTTCGCCGCTTTCAGCGCAGCGGCAATGTCACGGGTCACGTCGATGGATGTCACGCGGTAGCCACCACGCGCCAGCGCATCGGCACAGGCCTTGCCGGAACGCAAAGAGACTTCGCGCTCCGCCGACCACCCACCCATCAAAACAGCGACGTGTTTCACCATGCACTGTCGGCTTCGTCAGCCGAACCCCTGATTCGCATGGCTCACCAATAGAATCGACTATTGGCGAAAAATCGAGGTTTTTTAGCTTTTGGCCAGACTTTTAGCGGCGAGCCAGATTCGGGATCTCGGCTCCGTCATAAAGCCAGGACAGGCAATTGAAGATATGCCCCTCGTCCCAGGTAGCCACGGTCGCGTTGCGCACGTCCCGCTCGATACCCTCGTCGAGATGATAAAACGAATTCCAGATTGCGCGAGATTCGAGCTGCAAGCGCGCTGTCCGAACGAGCCGGGTCGCCTCGAAGGCGCGAAATGCAGCAGCAAAGTCGCCCTCCGCGCCGTGGATCAACTCACCGAGACAGAGACCGTCCTCGATCGCCATGCCCGCGCCCTGAGCGAACGTTTGCAGTGGCGCGTGGGCGGCATCCCCAAGCAGGCAAACTCGGCCTTTGTGCCAATGCCGGACCGGATCGCGATCACCGATAGAGCGACGCCAGCGCAAATCCATCATTCCGACCAATTCACGCATCGCCGGGTGAGTGTCACGGTAAGCGTGATCGAGTTCAGCCCGCGCCGAAGTCGCATCAAGCCGCTCGGCGTGAGCCTCGGTCCGATACACGTTGACGATGTTGAACTCTGTTCCGTGGCGCAAAGGATAGTGCACGATATGAAGGCCGGGCCCACCCCACAGCACGACGCAATCGCGCGGCACGTCGGCCTTTAGGTCGGACATTGGCACGATGGTGCGAAGCGCCACGTAGCCGATCGGCTGTGGTTCGCCATCGCCTATCAGCGCCTCGCGAAACAGCGAACGAACCCCGTCGGCGGCGACGAGCGCTTGACCCAAAAACGTCCTTGTGTCCGCTGCTGCGACAGCAACACCGTCGCCGCGATCCTCAAAGCCAGTCACCATCGCATCCGAGACAAGCTCAATCGCATCGTATTGGCGGCAGGCGTCGAGCAGAATGTTATGCAGATCGATCCGATGAATGACGATATACGGATACTTGAAGCGAGCACGGAACGAAGCATCGATTGGAATTCGCACCAATTCCTTGCCATCGAGGGCATCAAGCATCAGGACGGCGGGCGGCGAATCCGACACGGCAAGAACCTGCTCCGTTAGGCCGAGCCGCTCGAAAACATGAAATATATTCGGCCCGAACTGAACGCCGTAGCCGATGGCGCCGAATTCTGGCGCGCCCTCGAGTACACGTGACGGACGACCGCGCTTCGCGAGAGCGAGCGCCGTGGTCAGCCCGCCAAGCCCCCCACCGACGATAAGAACGGGTTCATGCCGCGTCATGACGAAATGTTAGCACGCGGGCCGGCGCTAATTCACCACACCGATCCGCTCGATTTCCCACTGCAGTTCGACGCCGGAATTTTCCTTCACGCGCCTTCGAACCGTCTCGCCAAGATTTTCGATATCGGCAGCCGTCGCGTCGCTGCGGTTGATCAGAAAATTGCAGTGCAGTTCGGAAACCTGCGCGCCGCCGACTTTCAGGCCGCGGCAGCCGGCGGCATCGATCAATTGCCACGCTTTCCCGCCCGGCGGGTTTTTGAACGTCGAGCCTCCGGTACGGCTCTTGATCGGCTGCGTCGCCTCACGCAACTCGGTGATCTTGTCCATCTCGGCGGCAATGACCGCCGGATCGCCGCGCGCCCCTTCGTACAAGGCGTGAGTGAAGATGAAATCGCCGGGCACGCCGCAGTGACGATAGGTGTAGCCCATGTCGCTGTTCTTCAACACATGCACGCCGCCCTTGCGATCGACCGCGCGGGCTTCGACCAATGCATCCTTGGTTTCGCGCCCGTAAGCGCCGCCATTCATGCGCAACGCGCCGCCGACGCCGCCGGGTATGCCGCGCATGAACGCGAGTCCGGCAATGCCCGCTTCTTGCGCCGCGCGCGCGACCTTCACGTCAGGAACCGCCGCGCCGGCATGAACGCGCACGTCATCAACTCTGACTTCGTTGAAGCCCCGGCCCAGCCGGATGACAACGCCGGGCACGCCGCCGTCGCGGACAATGAGATTGGAGCCAAGCCCGATCACCGTCGCCGGAATCTCCGCAGGCAAATTGGCCAGAAAATAGGCGAGATCGAACTCGTCTTCCGGCATGAACAGAAGCTGCGCCGGACCGCCAACGCGAAACCATGTCAGCTCGGCCAGCGACTGGTTCGGCAACAGCCGGCCGCGCAAATCCGGCATTTTGGCTTTCAGATCGGGGGAAATATCCGGAAAGCTCATGCCGCTTTGTCCAGTGCGACGCTATCAAGCCATGATGACAGCACGGCGCGGCCGGCAGCAGCAGTTTCCGCGCCTTGCAGCCTCGCTTGGTCGCGCAAGCTGCGCGGATCAATGCCGGCTTTGCCGAGCTCGACCGTGTGACCAATGAGCCAGCGCTCAAGTTGCGCGGGCTCGGTCTCGATGTGGAACTGCAGCGCGAGTTGGGAAGGCAAGCGCGAGAACGCCTGCACCGGACAATGCACCGTTGAGGCCAGAAGCTCACAACCCGCAGGAAGCTTGCAATTGTCGCCGTGCCAATGGAGCACCGGCGTGGCGCCGAGCGGCCCGAGCACAGAAGCCTTTCCCGCGTCAGTCAGCGTCAGCGGCGCCCAGCCGATTTCCTTGACCGGCCCGGGCGCGACGCGGCCTCCAAGCGCCGCGGCCATCATTTGCGCACCGAGGCAGATACCAAGCATCGGCTTGTTGGCGCGAAGCCGCACCGCGACCGCCGCAACCTCGTCGGTAATGAATGGATAGGTCGCGGTCTCATAAACGCCGATTGGACCGCCCAGCACAACAACCAGGTCTGGAGCGATCAACGTATCCGTTTCGAGCGCTT
Source organism: uncultured Alphaproteobacteria bacterium (assembly GCA_963807565.1). GTDB lineage: Bacteria > Pseudomonadota > Alphaproteobacteria > Rhizobiales > Xanthobacteraceae > BOG-931. The sequence goes on from CAWECH010000028.1 coordinate 278,045, forward strand.
CGACGCCGGCATCGAGATAACGAATGTCATAGCCGCGCGCGGCGAGGAGCGGACCGAACAACCCAAGATCTTCGAATGCGACGTGGCGGACGACGAGGCAGGTTTTCGACATGGAATGAAGACTATCAGCTTGCGCCGGCAAGTTCTCCCGGCAGCGCATAGGCCCACTGCGTAATCGAACCGGCGCCGAGGCAAACCACGTAATCGCCCGGCTTTGCCATTCCCGCAACAATCGACGCCAGCCTGTCGGGGGCGTCGAGCGCAACCACCTGCCGGTGGCCGTGATTGCGCAAGCCCTGCACCAGCCCGTCACGATCGGCGCCCGGAATCGGCGCTTCGCCGGCCGGATAGACATTGGCGACGATCACCGTGTCGGCGTCGTTAAAGCAGGTGCAGAACTGCTCGAACAAATCGTGCAAGCGCGTGTAGCGGTGCGGCTGCACCACGGCGATGACGCGTCCCTTGGTCGATTCGCGCGCTGCCCGCAGTACCGCGGCAATTTCCACGGGATGATGGCCGTAGTCGTCGATGATGGTGACGCCGTTCCACATGCCGGTCTTGGTGAAGCGGCGCCGCACGCCGCCAAACTTGGCGAGTGCGTTGCGGATCACCTCATCGCCGACGCCAAGCTCATGGGCGACGGCGATTGCGGCCGTGGCATTGAGCGCGTTGTGGCGGCCGGGCATCGGCAGCGCGATATTCTTGATCTCGTGCAGGAAGTTTCCCGCGCGATCGCGAAACACAATGGTGAACAGTGAAGTGCCGCCGGCATGGGAAACATCGGCCAGCCTGACGTCCGCCTGCGGATTCTCGCCGTAGGTGATAATGCGATGATCCTCGATCCGGCCAACCAGGCTCTGCACCACCGGATGATCGGTGCACATCACCGAGAAGCCGTAGAACGGCACGTTCTCGACGAAAGCGCGGAACGCATCCTGGACCGCATCGTAGGTTTTGAAGTGATCGAGGTGTTCCGGGTCGATATTGGTGACGATGGCGACATCGGCCGGCAATTTAAGAAACGTGCCGTCGAACTCGTCAGCTTCGACCACCATCCATTCGCCGGTGCCGAGGCGCGCGTTGGTTCCGTAAGCGTTGATGATGCCGCCGTTGATCACCGTCGGATCAAATCCACCGGCATCGACCAGCGCCGCGACCATCGAGGTCGTCGTGGTCTTGCCGTGAGTGCCGGCGATGGCGACGCAACTCTTCAACCGCATTAGTTCGGCGAGCATCTCGGCGCGCCGCACCACCGGCAAGCGCTGCGCCCGCGCTTCGATCAGCTCCGGGTTATCGGGTCTGATCGCCGAGGAGACGACGAGCACTTTGACCCCGCTCAGATTGGCGGCGTTATGCCCAATCGCGACGTGCACGCCTTTTTCGCGCAGCCGTTTGACATTGGCGCTCTCGGCCTGATCCGAGCCCTGCACCATATAGCCAAGGTTCAGCATCACTTCGGCGATGCCGCTCATGCCGATGCCGCCGATGCCGACAAAATGCACCGGGCCGATGTCGTGCGGCAGTTTCATAAAGCTCCCCGACTCCAAAAGGCCGCGGCAACCTAATGGTTTGCGGCGTCCGCCGCTACCTTCAGGACCAGATCGGCCAGCCGATCCGCAGCGTCGAGCCGGCCTACCGATTTGGCCGATTCTGCCATTTTGGCAAGTCTTTGCGGGGCTCCGGCAAGCGTAGTGAGCTCTGCCGCCAGCCGGCGCGGGGTGAACACATCCTGGACCAGGCGGATCGCCCCGCCCGCCAGCTCCAAAACGCCAGCATTGGCAAACTGGTCCTGATCGATCGCGCCGGGCAACGGGACCAGGATTGAGGGCCGTCCGATAGCGGCGAGTTCCGACACGGTCGAAGCCCCGGAGCGCGACACAATCAGGTGACTTGCGGCCATGCGCGCGGGCAGATCGGAAAAGAACGGCGCAAGCTCCGCGTTTACGGAAATCCTGTCGTAGGCATCCCGCGCCCGCTTCAAATCCTCATCACGCGCTTGCTGCACGATCGAGAGCCGTGCCCGCAGCGCCGGATCGAGAAGACTGATGGCGGCGGGAACGACATCCGCCATGACGCGTGCACCCTGGCTGCCGCCAAAAACCAGAAGCCGCAACGGATCGCTCGTCGCCGGATAAAGCGTCGCTGCGGCTGCCACCACCGCGGGCCGCACTGGATTTCCGGTTAGCGTCGCCTTCGCAGCCAGAGCCGGACTCTTACTGAAGACGTCCGGAAACGTCGTGGCAATGGCGCGCACGCGCGGCGCCAGGAAATTATTGGCGCGTCCGATCACGGCATTTGAATCATGAATCAGGCTAGGCACGCCGCTCCATGCCGCCGCCAGCACCGGCGGCAAGGTCGGATATCCGCCGAAGCCGATGACCGCCGCAGGCTTAAGCCGCGCGATCAGGCGGCGCGATTGCAAATAACCGACGCCAAGAGCGGCGAGTGTTTTGGTAAGCGAGAAAAGGCTGCGTCCGCTTACCGTTGCACTCGACACGACATGCACGAGGCCGTCGGCGAAGCCGCTGTCGAAGCGAGTCGCGCGATGATCGGTCACGAGATGAACGGGAATGCCGCGCTGGTTGAGCGCCGCCGCCAGCGCTTCCGCCGGGAACAGATGTCCGCCCGTGCCGCCGGCCGCCACCAGTACCGGTGCCAAGCCCGATACCTTGGCCGGTTCAGGCATTCACCGGGTTCCCGCTAAGCACGATGTTGCCGGGAAGCTGGGCGCGCGGCCGCTCACGCGTCAGCGCGATCAGCATGCCCATCCCGTAAGCCAGCGAGATCAGGGACGAGCCGCCGTAAGAAATAAACGGCAGCGTCATGCCTTTGGCCGGGATGAGATGCAGGTTCACCGACATGTTGATGGCCGACTGAATGCCGAACAGCATCGAAAGCCCCGCCGCGGCAAAGCGAATGAACGGATCCTCAGTGCGCAAAGCCCGGGTCAGCGAGCGGATAACAATGAATGCGAACAGCGAGACCAGAATGAGGCAGAGCACGACGCCGAACTCCTCGGCTGCCACCGCAAACACGAAGTCGGTGTGGCCTTCCGGCAGGATGCGTTTGATGGTGCCCTCACCGGGGCCGCGGCCAAACCAGCCGCCGCGCAAAAACAATTCCGTCGCGATGTCGATGTTGAAGGTGTCGCCCGACGCCGGATCGATGAAGCGATTGATGCGCTGGGCGACGTGAGGAACGGTGAAAAATGCGACCGTCAGACCGGCACCGGCAAATCCGGCGAGTCCCAGTACCCAGATGAACCGCATACCGGCCATATAGAACAGCGCACCCCACACCAGCGCGATCAGCATGGTCTGGCCGAAGTCTGGTTGCATCACCAGGAGCGCCACCACGACCAGCAGCATGAGCAGGGCGAAGGTATTAGCCGGCATTTCTGGACGTTTGACCAATTCACCGAACAGCCACGCGATCAGCACGACAAAGGCGGGCTTGAGAAACTCCGACGGCTGGATGTTCACGCCGAGGATGACCAGCCAGCGCCGTGCGCCCTTGATCTCGGCGCCGAAGTGCGGCGTCAGCGCGACCAGCAAGAGGCTGACGGCGAAAACAACAATCGAGAGCTGGCGGATTTCACGCGGCGACAGAAATGACGTCGCCGATCAGCACCGCCGCGGCAGGGATAAGAAACAGCACCTGGCGGTCGACGAAATGAAACGGATCGACGCCGATACGGGCAGCGACCGGCGGGCTTGCCGCCAGGCACAATACAATGCCGCCGAGCATCAGCGCGGCGAGCGCCGCGAGCGTCAGCCGGTCGACCGTCCACCACCACTCGCTGAAAAGCGTCGGTTGCGCGCGCGATGCCATGACCCGTCCCGAAACACGTGCCCGCGTAGTGGTGACACCGGGATGGTTTAAAGGGGATTAAGAAATGGCCCAGGATGCGCCGTAAGCCCGAAACGACCTGCCGGATTATTTCTTGATCGGTACCAATCCCGGCAAAGCCCGCACCAGAGCCCGGAAGGCATCGCCGCGAACCTCGAAGTTCCGGTACTGGTCGAACGACGCGCAGGCTGGCGACAGCAGGACGACCGGCTCCGCCGCCGAGGACTTGTCGGCGTCGCGGCTGGCAGCGGCCACCGCATTGTCGAGCGTCCCGACGATGTCGTGGGGCACCTCGGCGCCAAGCGTCCCGGCGAACTCCTGCGCCGCCTCGCCGATCAGGTAGGCCTTACGGATCCGCGGAAAGAAGCCGCGCAACGACTCGATGCCGCCGGTCTTCGGCTTGCCGCCGGCAATCCAGAAAATATCGGTAAAGCAGGCCAGCGCCTGCGCCGAGGAGTCGGCATTGGTGGCCTTGGAATCGTTGACGTAAAGCACGGCTCCACGGCGGCCGATTTCCTCCATGCGATGAGCAAGCCCGGGAAACGACCGCAAACCGGCCTGTATCGTTTTCGGGTCGAGTCCGAGCGCCAGCGCGGCCGCGGTGGCACAGGCAGCATTCTGCGCGTTATGCACGCCGCGCAGCGAACCGATCCCGCCAAGCTCCGCAATCTGTTCGGCATCAACGCCATTCGCCCGCATGATGCGCTGCTGCGAAACGTAAATGCCGCTGGTCAGTTCCTGCTTTGCCGAAATACGCACCACGTTTTCGCGGCTCTCTTCCAGCCGAGACGCGATCCGGCGGCACCACTCGTCATCGACACCGACAACCGCGGTGCCGTTCTCCGGCACGCCTGCAACCAGCCGCTCTTTCACATCCGCGTAGTGCTGCATCGTGCCGTGACGGTCGAGATGATCCTCGCTGAGATTGATCAGGATACCAACGGAAGGGTTGATCGATGGCGCAAGATCGATCTGGTAGGACGAGCATTCGATGACATAAACGCGCCCTTCCGCAGGCGGCGCCAGCGACAGGATCGCGGTGCCGATATTGCCGCCAAGCTGCACGTCCATCCCGGCGGACGCCGCGAGATGCGCGATCAGCGCAGTGGTGGTCGACTTGCCGTTGGTGCCGGTGATGGCGACGAATGGCGTCGCCGGTGCGAGCTTCGCCCGCTCGCGGCAGAACAGCTCGATATCGCCGATCACTTCGACGCCGGCCTTGTGGGCGATGTCGGCACTCCAATGCGGCGCCGGGTGGGTCAGCGGTACGCCTGGCGCGAGCACCAGCGCCGCGACCTTCGACCAATCGATTGTACGGAGATCCGCAGTCGGGATGCCGGCCGCCGCGGCCTTGGTTACGCTTTGCGCGTTGTCGTCGTAACCGATGACGTCGGCGCCGCCCGCCAGCAGCGCACTTGCGCTCACCAGCCCCGAACCGCCCAGACCGAACACGGCGACCTTTTTCCCCGCGAAGGTCGTAACCGGGATCACGAGCTACCTCAGCTTCAGGGTCGCCAGCCCGGCAAGGGCGAGCACGACCGAGACAATCCAGAAGCGAATGACGATTTGCGGCTCGGTCCAGCCGAGCTGTTCGAAATGATGATGAATCGGCGCCATCTTGAAGACGCGGCGGCCAAACAGCCTGAACGACACCACCTGCACGATGACGGACACCGCCTCGAGCACAAACAAGCCGCCGATCACCGCAAGCACGATCTCGTGCTTGGTCGCGACCGCGACCGCGCCGATCATGCCGCCGAGCGCAAGTGACCCGGTGTCGCCCATGAAGATCGACGCCGGCGGCGCGTTGAACCAGAGAAAGCCCAGACCGGCGCCGACCACCGCGCCGCACAGCACGGCGAGTTCACCGGTACCGGCCACGTAATGAATTTGCAGATAGTCGGAGAACACCGCATTGCCGCTCAGATACGAAATCATTCCGAAGCTTGCTGAGGCAATCATCACCGGCACGATGGCAAGACCATCGAGGCCGTCAGTGAGATTCACCGCGTTGCCGGCGCCGACGATGATGAAAGCGGCGAACAGCACGAAGGCCCAGCTCAGATTGATCACCAGTTCCTTGAAGAACGGAAATACCAGCGAGGTTGAGAACGGCGTGTGGCCGAGCTGGACGAGGACAACGCAGGCGACAGCCGCGATCAGCGCCTCGATGCCAAGCCGCGTGCGGCCGGCAAAGCCGTTGTGTGTCTGTTTTTTGACTTTCAGATAGTCGTCGTAGAAGCCGACAAAGCCGAATCCGAGTGTGACAAACAGCACGACCCAGACATAAGGGTTGGCCGGATTGGCCCAAAGCAAAGTGGAAACCAGCATGCCGGACAGGATCATCAGGCCGCCCATGGTCGGCGTGCCGGCTTTGCTGATGATGTGCGATTGCGGGCCGTCGGCGCGGATCGGCTGACCTTTGCCCTGCAGCAACCGGAGGCGGTCGATAATCATCGGGCCGAACATGAACACGAACAGCAGCGCCGTGATCACCGAGCCGCCGGTACGGAACGTGATGTAGCGGAACACGTTGAGGACAGAGAGCCTGTCCGACAATTCAACCAGCCAATAAAGCATCCCATCAACCCTGTGCGGACGCTTCTTCCAGCGTGCCGTGGCGTGGATAGACCCGTTGCAGCGCCTTGACGATCGGCGCCATGCGCGAACCCAGCGAGCCCTTGACCATGATGACGTCGCCGCCACGGATCGCGGGCAGGATTTGCGCTTCAAGCGCGGTAGAGTCTTCTGCATAGCCGCCGCGCTGGCCGGCGGGAAGGGCCTGCCACAGGGATTGCATCAGCGGGCCACAGCAAAACACCAGATCGATGGCGTTGGCGGTAATCGGTGCCGCAAGACCGCGATGCAGCGCTTTGCCTTTCGACCCGAGCTCAAGCATGTCGCCAAGCACGGCGATGCGCCGGCCATGGGGACCGACGGGCGTCTGGCCGAGCAAAGCCAACGCCGCATCGACCGACACCGGATTGGCGTTGTAGCTCTCGTCGATCAGCAGCGCCGATCCACCCGGCGGGTCGATCTCGACCGGCGCGCCACGGCCTGACGGCGCGGTGAACTCCGACAGCGCCAGCGCCGCCAGCGCAAGATCGGCGCCGACCAGTTCGACAGCTGCCAGCACCGCCAGCGAATTGCGCACGAGATGCCTGCCCGGCGCGCCGATCTTGTAGGTCAGCTCGGTGCCGAGGATATCGGCTTGAACGGTCGAGCATCGCGGATGCAGCGCGCACTTGATAAGTCCGGCATCGGACTGCGCATGCTCGCCGAACGACACGACACGCTCGACCCCGGCCGCCCGGGCAAGACGCTTCAATTGCGTGAATTGCGGAATATCGCGATTGATCACCGCGGCGCCGCCCGGCTGCACGCCGAGAAAAATCTCCGCCTTGGCATCGGCAATCTTGTTCAGCGAACCGAAAAATTCGAGATGCACCGGCGCGATGGTCGTGATCACCGCAACATGCGGCCGCGCGAGCCGCGACAGCGGCTCGATTTCGCCAGCGTGGTTCATTCCCATTTCCAGCACGACGTAGCGCGCACTGGCGGGGCAACGCGCCAGCGACAACGGCACGCCCCAATGATTGTTGTAGGAAGCGACCGATGCATGGGTCTCGCCGTCTTTTGACAAGCGCAAGCCGCAACGCTTCCTTGGTGCCGGTCTTGCCGACCGAACCGGTGACGGCAATGACCTTCGCCTGGGTGCGTGCGCGCGCGGCAGCGGCGAGATCGCGCAATCCTTGCAGCACGTCACGCACGACAAGCAGCGGCGCATCGGCGGCAAAATCGCCGCGCCGGTCGGCGGCGATAACGGCGACGCCGGCCTTGGCGGCCAGTGCGGCACTGACGAATTGATGGCCGTCGCGGTTATCGCCCTGGATCGCGAAGAACGCGTCACCCGGCGCGATAGTGCGCGTATCGATGGAGAGCCCGAAAATGGATTGCGGCAGCGCACCGCTACGCTCGGCACCCATGGCGCTCGCCATGGCATCGATGGTCCACAACGGCGTCACGCGGCGAGCTCCTTGAGCGCCGCAGCGACTGCCTCGTGATCGCTGAACGGCACAGTCCGGTCGCCGATGATTTGGCCGGTTTCGTGGCCTTTGCCGGCAATGAGCAGCACGTCGCCGTGCTGCAACCCGGCAATCGCGCTGCGGATCGCCTCGCGCCGGTCCCCGATCTCGGCCGCGCCATGCGCTTCGGCAAGAATGGCGGCGCGAATGGTGGCAGCGTCTTCGCTACGCGGATTGTCATCCGTGACGATGATGCGATCAGCATTTTCTGCGGCGACAGCGCCCATCAACGGCCGCTTGCCGCGGTCGCGATCGCCGCCGGCGCCGAACACCACCACAAGCTTTCCCGACACGTAGGGCCGCAACGCGTCGAGCGCCTTGGCGAGCGCGTCGGGCTTGTGCGCGTAGTCGACAAAAATCGGCGCGCCGCGGCTGGAGCCGACGAGTTCAAGCCGGCCTTTCGCGCCTTTCAGATTCTCCAGTGCCGGAAACACGGCATCAGCCGCGCCGCCGGTTGCGATGACGAGGCCTGCCGCAACCAACGCATTTTCGATCTGGAATTCGCCGACCAGCGGCAGACGCACCTGAAATTCCTTGCCGCTGTATTCGATCCGCAAATGCTGCGTGAAGCCGTCGATCCTGGCCTCGAGCAGACGGATGCCGGTCGCTGTCCGCCCGACACTCATGATCGAGAGACTGCGGGCCTTGGCCGCCGCGAATACCGCGTCGGCATGAGCATGATCGACGTCGATCACGGCGGTTGCGCCGGGATTCAACAAGTCGCGGAACAACCGCAGCTTGGCCGCCAGATAAGCATCGAAGCTCGGATGATAGTCGAGATGATCGCGGGTGATGTTGGTGAAACCGCCCGCAGCAATGCGCAAGCCATCGAGCCGGAACTGATCGAGACCATGCGATGACGCCTCGATCGCCAGATGCGTCACGCCTTCCCCGGCTAGCGTATCGATGGAGCGATGCAGCGCCACCGGATCGGGCGTCGTCAGCGATCCATAAGTCTCGCCTTTGGGCGAAACGATGCCGACGGTACCGATACTTGCCGCGGAAAATCCCAGCGCGCTCCAGATCTGCCGGGTGAATGCGGCAACGGACGTCTTGCCGCTGGTGCCGGTGACCGCTGCGATAGTTTTCGGCTGGCGCGGATAAAGTTTCGCGGCAGCAAGCGCGAGGGCCAGCCGGACATTGGCGACGCGGGCAAAGGCAGCGCCGGCTGGCAGCGGCGCCGAGGGCGCGTGTTCCGCCATGACCGCCGCAGCACCTGCCTTGATCGCGGCCGCGACAAAGCCCATGCCGTCGGCCTTGTTACCGGCGATCGCAACGAACAGATCGCCCGGCTTGACGTTACGGCTGTCCGCCGTCACGCCGCCGATCTCAAGGCCGGCATGGCGGGCGTCCAATTCCGCGTCAGGAGGTAAAATCTCGCGAAGCTTCATTCTCAAGCTTCTCGTCAGGTCGCTGGAGGATTCGGTGACGGTATAGCCACCGCCGCCTTACCTGCTTTCCTTGTAGGAGGCCAGTATCTGCTGATCAGCTGGCGGCAGATCAAGACGCGGCTGAATACCGAGCAGCGGCGCGATCCGTGCGACCACGGCACCTCCGGTGGGAACCGCGTTCCAACCCGATGTCTTGAAGCCGTGCGATTCCGGCGTCGGATGGGGCTCGTCGAGCATGATCAGCAGCACGTAGCGCGGATTATCCGCAGGCATGACCGCCATGAAGTCGGTCAGTACTTTGGTATTGGAATAACGGCCGAACACCACTTTGTCTGCGGTGCCGGTCTTGCCGCCAATGTAGTAACCAGGAATATCAGCTTTCGAGGCCGTGCCTTTTTCGACGTTGAGCCGCATCAGGTAACGCATCATCACGCTGGTTTCCGGCTTGATGACGCGCTTGCCGAGGGCCTGCGCCTCAGCCTCGGTACGCTTGAGGAAAGTCGGCGGGATCAGAATGCCGCCATTCATTAGTGCGCCAACGCCCATGACCGCTTGCAGCGGCGCGACCGAGAGACCGTGACCGAACGCGATAGTGATCGTGTTCAGCTCACCCCATTTCTTTGGCACAATCGGCTGAGCGCTTTCCGGCAACTCCGTACGCAGCCGATCGAGCTGACCCAGTTTCTTCAAGAACGCCTTGTGCGCGTCGATACCCATCGCCATAGCGATGTGCGCCGCGCCGATATTCGACGAGTAGGTGAAGATTTCCGGCACGGACAGCGCACGCTGCATCGGCTCGAAATCGTGGATGTCGAACTTGCCATAGTGCATCGGGTTATGGGCGTCGAACATCGACTTCAGTGTCGCCTTGCCGGAGTCCAGCGCCATGGCGACAGTAAATGCCTTGAACGTCGATCCCATCTCGAAAACGCCGGTGGTCAACCGGTTGATGCGGGTCGGATCAAGCGCTTCGCGCGGATTGTTCGGATCAAAATCAGGCTCCGACACCATCGAGACGATTTCGCCAGTGCGCACATCAAGCACGACGCCAGCCGCCGCGATCGCGCTGTACTTCGCGCGCGCCTTGATCAGTTCGTCCCGAAGCGCGTGCTGTACGCGCAGGTCAACGGCAAGCTGCACCGGCGTCTGCAACCGGTCGGTCGCGAGTCCCGCCATGTGCAACGCCTGAAGTCCCTGCCCGTCGAGCCACTTCTCGATGCCAGCGATGCCTTGGTTGTCGATATTGACTGAGCCGAGTACATGCGAGATTTCGGAGCCGTTGGGATAGTCGCGCTTGTTCTCGTTCAGGAAGCCGATTCCTGGCAGGCCCTGACGATAGATCTCGCTTTGCTGTTCGGACGAGATGTCGCGCTTGAGCCAGACGAAACCCCGCTTCGACGACAGACGCTCACGCAATTCTGTAGCGTCGAGGTCGGGCAAATCCGCAGTCAGCAACTCTTCAGCCTCGTCAACGTCGATCAGCCTTTTCGGTTCGGCGTAAAGCGACGGGACCGGGACGTCCGTCGCCAAAACTTCACCGTTGCGATCAATGATATCCGGACGCGCCGTCGCAATAGCATCGCCCGAAATAATGCGATGAGCAGTGCGGCTGTCGGAGGCGATGCCGAACATGACCAGCCGCACGGCGATGATGGAATAGACCACGGCGAACGCAACAATCGCCAGACCGACGCGTGCACGCGCCTTGGCACTGCGATTGGCATCGCGGCCGTAGAGCAGCCCGCGCAGCAGGCGCCGCCGAAACGGCTCCGTCGGCGTCGTCAACGGAATTGACTCCGCAATCGCGGTCATCGGTTTGCATCCTCATCCGCTGGCGAGAGCGCTTCGTCCTCGCCGGGAGCGGCATCAGGTGTCATCTCAGGCGCGGTAGATGACGTGGAATCCGGCGGTGGCGGAGGCGTGCTCTCAAGTGGCGGCGCGGCGTCCATGCTGGGCGCAAGAATGCTGCCGGTTATTCCTTCGGGCGGCTCCAGATTTCCGATCATGTTGCCGATCGGATCGTCGTTCGCGGCTCGCGCATCGTCGGCAGGGCGCTCCGGCAAGCGATCGAGCGGATCGAACTGTGTTGGCGCAATCGGTTTGAGTTGCAGGAAGCGTTTCGACAAAGCCTCGATGCGCGCCGGGTTGTCGAGCTCGCCCCATTTGGCGCGCAGCGTAGCGATGAGATCGCGCTCGTGACGAAGCTCGCCGCGCAGCTTGGCGAGCCGTTCGGCCTGCATCGTGGATTCGTACTTGATCCGATAGACGTAGGAGGCGGCCAGTATCAGGGCGCCGATGATGACGATATTGATGAAGCGCAGAATCACGGCCGGCCCCGCATCACTTCGGCGAGCGACGGCAGCCGCGGCAAAAGCTCTTCAACGTCGGCTGAGCGCGGGGCAGTTTCGGTGCGCTGGGCGGCGCGCAGTTTCGCCGAGCGGGCGCGCGGATTGGTGTCGACCTCGGCCTGTTCAGGCGTTTCCGGTCGCTTCGTCAGCACCTGGAATGTCGGTGCGTCGAATTTCACTTCGGGCCGATGACGCGAACCCGCTGGGGCGCGACTGCGCTCGGTTAGGAACGTCTTGACGATACGATCCTCAAGCGAATGGAAGGCAACAACGACAAGGCGGCCATCCGGCTTAAGCACCTGCTCGGCAGCAGCAAGACCGCGCGCCAGTTCGCCGAGCTCGTCGTTGACGAAAATGCGCAGCGCCTGAAAGGTTCGCGTCGCGGGATGGATGGCGCTATCTCGCGAATGGACGACGCGGGCGACGATCTCGGCCAGCGCACGCGTCGTGGTGATCGCGGTCTCTCCGCGTGCTTTGACAATGGCGCGGGCAACGGCGCGTGAATGGCGTTCTTCACCCAGGACAAAGATGATCGATGCCAGGTCGCGCTCGCTGGCTTTTGCCACAACATCGGCAGCGCTCAGACCGACGCGCCCCATGCGCATATCGAGAGGGCCGTCGAGCCGGAATGAAAAGCCGCGATCGGCCTCGTCGAGTTGCATCGACGAGACGCCGAGGTCGAATACGACACCATCTACGGTGCCTGCCCCGGCGATTGAACCGAGATTCGAGAAGCAGTCCTCGACCAGATCGAGTCGGCCTTTCGCCTCCTCCACCAGCGCCGCGCCGTCCGTAATCGCGTTCCGGTCGCGATCGATGCCGATAACACGCGCGCCGGGAGTCGCGAGGATCGCGCGGGTATAACCGCCAGCGCCGAACGTCGCGTCGATATAAAGTCCGCCATCACGCACCGACAGCCAGTCGACGACGCGACCGCCGAGCACCGGGACATGACGACTCTGTCCGCCGGCGGCAGATTTCCCGCTGCCAGCCGTCGCTCGCCCTAAACTCAGAGTTATTCCGGCGCCCACGCCATACCCGGTATCCGCCGATGTCATATTCCGGAGATTGTGCCGAGCGCTGCGCACACCATGCCGGGGCGGCGCGATGGTCAAAATCGGAATCCGTCGCTCGGCCGGCCGATTTTGTCCATAGAAAACAGCGTGTTGTGCCACTGAGAGGACTTTCTTGCGACGAAGCGAACGCCAGCGAATTTGCCGTGCCAGGCCGCTGGAAAACTCAGCGTCGATTAATGAGTGGTAAGCTTAAATAAAGGTTGAAAGCGTCCCGGCCTTGCGGTGGGTGCGGCCACAGCGCAACAGTCCGGCGTTTTCTACGGCTCCCCCCTCACTTTGCCTTGTTGCTCACAGGCATTCCCCTAGAGTGCACGCATGTCGCGTGGTGTTTTTCAGTCTGATTCCTGCGTCGTTGCCGACGTCATGCCGTCGCCGAATTTTGGCGAGCGCAAGGACGGCCGCCGGCCGGATATGATCGTGCTGCACTACACCGGCATGCCGGACGCTAGCGGTGCGCTGGAGCATTTGCGCAAAACCGCGAGCCAGGTGTCGTCTCACTACTTCGTCTTCGAGGACGGCCGCGTCATCCAAATGGTGCCGGAGAGCAAGCGCGCTTGGCATGCCGGGGTGTCGAGTTGGGCCGGCGATAACGATATCAATTCGTGCTCGATCGGCATCGAGATCGCCAATCCGGGCCACGATTTCATCTATCGCGATTTCCCGAAGCGCCAGATCGCGGCGGTAACCGCGCTTTGTCGCGGTATTCTCACCCGCTATGCGGTTCCGCCCTCGCGCGTGCTCGGCCATTCCGACGTCGCGCCGTCGCGGAAACAGGATCCCGGCGAAAAATTTCCGTGGCGCATCCTGCATGATTCCGGTGTCGGTAACTGGGTGAAGCCTGCAAGGATCGTCGACGGTCCGTTGTTGTCTCTCGGCGATGGCGGCACCACCGTCGAGGCCGCGCAAAAATTGCTCGGCCACTATGGCTACGCAATTCCAGTCAACGGCGATTACGACTCCACGACACATGAAGTGGTGACTGCATTCCAGCGCCACTTCCGGCCCGAACGCATCGACGGCGTATGGGATGCCTCGACTCGCGCGACCTTGCAGGAACTGCTGGCGCAGCGCGACCGGCCCAGGACCATGGCGGCGCGGGTCATTAACTTTGATCCGCTGGTCGTCGCGTCCTGAACTCTGGACACTTGACGGCAACGACGAGCGCCCCCATCCCTACAGCGTCAGTCAGTCGGACGGCCGCTCCGGTGCAAGCCGGGGAGGAAAGTCCGGGCTCCATGGACAAACGGTGCCGGATAACATCCGGCGGGCGCGAGCCCAGGGAAAGTGCCACAGAGAACAGACCGCCGCGGTGCGTTGCGTAATAGCCGCGGTAAGGGTGAAACGGTGCGGTAAGAGCGCACCGCGCCGGCGGCAACGCTGGCGGCACGGCAAACCCCACCGGGAGCAAGACCGAATAGGGGCGGTGCGGAACGCAAGTTCCGGGATCTGTGTCCAGATCTTGCCGTCCGGGTTGGTTGCTGGAGGCGTCCGGTAACGGACGTCCCAGAGGAATGGCCGTCACGCATGTGGGCACTGTCCGCATGCCATCCAGAACCCGGCTTATAGACTGACTGCAAACTAAGGGCGCCCGCCGGTAACTCCGTCGGGCGCCCGCCAGTTTCCAGGAGGCTCTGGCACACAACTTGAATAGTAAGGAGTGTGGAACTGACCGACGCCTTACGGGGCGGCTTCTTGGAAAAATTTACTGAAAAGATGGGTCAATTGACAGAATTATCCCAAATTGACTGCTTTGGATTGCTGTCGGAGATGGAAATTTCTATGTCCACCGGCATGCCGAGATCTTCTCTATGACTCGCACACCCGCTGAAATCCGTAGCGCCCGTATGGGTCCACTGGCGCGGCTACCGGCGTTCTTCGCCCTGGAAGACAAGCACGTGGTGGTTGCCGGAGGCAGCCAGGCTGCGGCGTGGAAAGCAGAACTCCTGTCTGCGGCGGGCGCCGCCGTGGAGGTATTCGCACCGGATCCGGGCGAAGAAATGCTCGCACTTGCCAACGATCCACCGCGCGGTCCTGTTGCCCTGCATGACCGCGACTGGACCCCAAACGATTTAGCCGGTGCAGCGATCGCAGTTGCCGACTGTGCCAACGAAGACGATGCACGCAAATTCTCCGTAGCAGCGCGGGGTGCGGGCGTGCCGGTCAACGTCATCGACCGGCCAATGTTCTGTGACTTTTCGTTCGGCGCAATCGTCAATCGCTCTCCGCTGGTGATCGGCATCTCGACCGACGGTGCGTCGCCGGTGTTCGGCCAGGCGATCCGCGCCAAGATCGAAGCGCTGATTCCGACAGGTTTTGCCAGATGGGCAGAAGCGGCGCGTAACTGGCGGCCGCGCGTGCAGGCTCTGGCGCTGCCGTTCCGTAGCCGCCGAACGTTCTGGGAAAAATTCACGGCGCGGGCGATCGCTACGCCGAATGCAACACCGGACGATACCGAACTCAACTCGCTGCTTGCACCCACGGCTTTGGAAACCGGTTCAGTTGCTCTTGTCGGCGCCGGCCCAGGCGATCCTGAATTGCTGACATTGCGTGCCGTTCGTGCGTTGCAATCAGCCGACGTCATTCTGTTCGACGATCTGGTGGCGCCGGCCATTCTCGATTTTGCGCGCCGCGAAGCAAAGAAGATGCTGGTCGGCAAGACCGGCTACCGCGCCTCGTGCAAGCAGGACGACATCAACCGGCTGATGGTTTCGCTCGCCAAGGCTGGCCGCCGGGTCGTCCGTCTGAAGGGCGGCGATCCGATGATCTTTGGCCGCGCCGATGAGGAAATCACCGCGTGCCGCGAAGCCGGCGTTGCTGTCGAAGTCGTGCCGGGCATCACCACCGCACAAGGTGCAGCGAGCCGGCTTTCGGTCTCGCTGACACGGCGCGGCAAGGCGCGGCGCGTGCAGTACATCACCGGCCATGCTGCAACAGGAGCTGGCCGCGACGGCAAGCTTCCGGCTGACATCGATTGGGCAAGCGTCGCCGATCCCGCGGTAACGACTGTCGTCTACATGCCGGTCAAAACATTGCCGCAGCTTGTGATGGCCGCGGTCACGCGTGGACTTGATCCGGCAACTCCCGCTGTCGCCGTCGAGCATGCCACGCGTTCGGATGAGCGCATCATCGCCGCGACGATCACTGATTTGCCAGCGCGGCTTGCTGCAGGGCAGCCATCAGGCCCCGTGGTGGTCATGATCGGGCAAGCGTTTGCGGAATATGTCGCAGACGCAACCGCACAACGTGACATGCCTCCAGCGGTGTCGGCAGCAAAAGCGCTGTGATACGGTCGCGGCGCCAATCAAGGACGCCGCAATACCATGCTCGACAAAGCCGACGATGCGCGCACGCGCGCGACCCGCACCGGACCTCGCCTGGATTTCCAGGAACATCTCGCCGATCTTGAAGCCGCAGGGCTGGTCGAGCGGATCGATACCCCGATCAACAAAGACACCGAGCTGCATCCGCTGGTGCGCTGGCAGTTCGTCGGCGGCGTTCCGGAAGACAAACGCAAAGCCTTCGTCTTCACCAACGTCACCGACGCCAAGGGTCGGAAATACGACATCCCCGTCGTGGTCGGCGCATTGTCGGCATCGCCGGAAATCTACGCGATGGGCATGGGCCGCAAGGTCGAAGAAATCGGCGACGCCTGGATGCAGGCGATCAATCATCCGATTGCTCCGGTGCGCGTCGCCTCCGCGCCGTGTCAGGAAGTGGTTATTACCGGCGACGAATTGAAAGCCACCGGGGGGCTCGCTGCTCTGCCGGTGCCGGTGTCGACCCCGGGCTTTGACTCCGCACCCTACCTCACCGCGACCTTATGCGTGACGCGCGATCCGGAAACCGGCGTGCAGAACATGGGCACCTATCGCGCCGGACTGAAAGCGGCAGACCGTCTTGCAGTCCGCATGGTGGCGCGTGAGGCGACCGGCGCCGGCGGATTTCTGCACTGGCAGAAATACCGCGAGCGCAAGGAGAAGATGCCGATTGCCATCGTCGTCGGCGCGGCGCCAATCGTGGTGTTTACCGGGCCGCAAAAGCTCGCCATCGATCTCGACGAGATGGGTGTTGCCGGAGGCCTCGCCGGCGAACCGATCCGCATGGTCAAGTGCAAGACCATCGACCTCGACGTACCGGCAGACTCCGAAATCGTCATCGAGGGCCTGATCGATTGCGAGAAGCTCGAGCCGGAAGCGCCGTTCGCGGAGAGCAACGGCTATGTC
This sequence comes from uncultured Alphaproteobacteria bacterium, assembly GCA_963807565.1. Taxonomy (GTDB): domain Bacteria; phylum Pseudomonadota; class Alphaproteobacteria; order Rhizobiales; family Xanthobacteraceae; genus BOG-931. Next base: position 295,017 of record CAWECH010000028.1, read on the forward strand.
GCACTCGAAGCCTTCAACATGCCGATGGATGTCACCGCGATCACGCGGAAAAAGAAACCGGTGTTCTGCTCGATTATCAGCCAGGTGACGCCGAGCGAATCCAGCGTCATCAAGAAGGTCGCCTACGAGCCGCTGTTCCTCGCGCACCTGCGCGATCATCTCGCCATCAAGGGCGTTACGCGCGTCGCCATGCACGAGCGGCTGACCAATTTGCGGCCGGTGATCTTCATCCAGATCGCCGCCGGCACGCCCCGCACCGAAGTGTGGCGCGCGCTGCACGGCGCTGCGACGCTGATGTCGAACTGCGGCAAGATCGTCGTTGCGGTCTCGGACGACATCGACCCGACCAGCGTCGACGCGGTGCTTTGGTGCCTCGCTTACCGCTCAAACCCGGTGCAGGACGTGCAACTCGTGCCCTATCGCGGCGGCGTGCAGGGCGCGCAATATGGACCCAACCAATCGGACTCCAGCATGCTGGTCGACGCCACCCGCAAGCGGCCGATGGCGCCGCTCGCGCTGCCGACCCGCGAACACATGGAGCATGCCCGCGAGTTGTGGGAACGGCTTAACTTGCACCCACTCACTGTGACGTCGCCGTGGCACGGCTACCATCTCGGCGACTGGACCGAAACTTGGGAGAAGTTTGCCAAGCGCGCCGCGGTCGGCGACTGGGAGTTGTCCGGCGAAGAAACGCTCAAGCGCCAGCGCGGTGGCGACATCATGCCGGAGACCTCGGTGCGCGCGGTGGAGAAATAACTCCGTGGCGCGGTTGCCTTATCTCGATCCGTCCGATCTCGCGCCAGAAAACAAGGATCTGCTGAAGCGTCCGATCAATCTGTTCCGCGCGCTGGTGCACAGCCCGAACGCCGCGCGCGGCTGGAGCACGATCGGCCATTACATCCGCCACGACAGCAAGCTCGATCCGCGGCTTCGCGAAATGGCGATCCTCCAGGTCGGCTACGTCGCACGGGCGCCGTACGAGTGGTCGCATCACATCAAGATCGGCCACGATTTCGGCGTGAGCGACGACGATATCCGCGCCCTCATCGCCGAGACCGAAGGCCGCCCGACCAACCTCGACCCATTCGACAAGACCGTCTTGAAAGCGGCGCGGGAAATGGCCGACGACCTTGCGATTTCCGATGCCACCTTTGCGGCGCTGCGGCAGAAGCTCGATACCGAACTGCTGACCGATCTGGTCCTGACAATCGCTTTCTATTGCGCCGTGGTGCGGGTGCTCGCCACGATGCAGATCGACGTCGAGGACGAATATGCGCCGTACCTCGAACAGTTTCCTTTGCCGGCGAAATAGCCCCTAAAGCCCTGCTCTATAGGCAAAAATTCTGCCGGACAAAGAAAGGTTGCGGAACCCCGCCCGCGCCGCCTATTTAACGTCGCATGAACACCACGAATGCATCGTCCGCAGGGACGACCGCTGCCCACGGCCTGATCGACGCCCGCCTCGTCAAAATCGAAGACGTCGCTCGCGACACCAAGACCTACACCTTTGAGCGTGTCGAGGGCGGCAAACTCCCGGCCTACAAGCCGGGCGCCCATATCGATCTGCATTTGCCGAATGGACTTATGCGCCAGTTCTCGCTGGTCGTTCCGGTTTCTGATCCCGACACCTACACGGTAGGCGTCAAGCGCGATGAGAACAGCCGTGGCGGCTCGCGCTACATCATCGACCAGATGAAAGTCGGCGATCAGATCAAGATCAGCGCGCCGCGCAACAATTTCCCGCTGGTTGAAGATGCCGACCACGTCGTGCTGTTCGCTGGCGGTATCGGCGTCACGCCAATCTGGTGCATGGCGCAGGAGCTGGAAGCTCAGGGCAGCTCCTGGAAAATTCATTACGCCTGCCGCTCGCAAGTGGATATGGCGTTCATGAACGACCTGAAAAAGCTCGATCCGAATAAAGTGCACCTGCATTTCGATGACGAAGCGGGCGGCAAGGTCATGGATCTCGCAGCGGCCATCGCCGAAGCGCCAGCCAATGCGCATTTCTATTGCTGCGGCCCCAATCCGATGCTGAAGGCATTCGAGGCTGCCGCCACAGGCCGGCCAAAGGCGAACGTGCACATCGAATATTTCACGCCGAAAGACGACGCCGCCGCAACCGGCAGTGACCTCGGCGGCTTCTGGGTGGAACTGCCAACGCTCCGGCGAGGAATACTTCATCCCGCCCGGCAAGAAGGTGCTTGAGGTGCTTTTCGATGCCGGCGTCGATGTCGATTACTCCTGCGAACTCGGCATCTGCGGCGCCTGCGAGACCCGCGTGATTTCCGGCACCCCGATCCACCACGACTCGGTGATGAGCGAGGAGGAACAGGCCAGCAGCGAGAAGGTCATGATCTGCTGCTGCGGCTGCGCCACCGAGCGGCTCGTCCTCGACATGTAGTTTCGCTGGCGTCCGGGCTGCGTTACAGTGCCGGCATGGACGCACCCGTTATCTCCCGCCCCGTCAAAGCCAACGCCGCCAAGGATCGCCAGGACCTGCGGTCCTGGATCGCGCTGCTGCGCGAAAACGATGAACTTCAGGACATCGCCGGCGCCGATCGCGAGAATGAAATCGGCGGCATCGTCGATATCTATCAGCGCCGGATCGGCAATAAATCCGTGCTGTTCGACGATATTCCCGGATATCCGCGCGGCCACGGATCCTGGCCAACCTTCTGACCTCGGTCCGCCGCATCAACATCACGCTCGGCCTGCCCGCCGACTCCTCGCCGATCGAGCTGGTGCATTACTGGCGGCGTTACATGAAAGAGGCGAAGTCCATTCCGCCGGAGACGGTGAAGACCGGACCGCTGATGGAGAACGTCTACACCGGCAAGGATATCGACATCTTCAAGATCCCGGTGCCGCGCTGGCACGAGCATGACGGCGGCTACTACATCGGCACCGGCGACATGGTGATCATGCGCGATCCGGACTCCGGCTGGATCAACTACGGCGCCTATCGCGTGCAGGCGCAGGAGCCGGGCGTCGCCACCGTGATGTTCTCCAAGGGCAAGCACGGCGACATGATCAAGCGCCGCTATCACGAGCGCGGCGCAGCCCTGCCCGATCGCCGTGGTCTGCGGCATGCATCCGTCACTGTTCATGATCGCCGGGCTCGAAATCCCCTACGGCAAGAACGAATACGACGCCGCCGGCGGCCTGATCGGCGAGCCGGTCGAAGTGATCACCGGGCCGCGCACCGGCCTGCCAATCCCGGCGCATGCCGAGATCGCCTTCGAAGGCTTTATTTATCCCGATGACATTCTCGACGAAGGCCCGCTCGGCGAATGGACCGGCTACTACGCCGGTGGCTTGAAGAAAGAACCGGCGATCCGCATCGAGACCTTCATGCATCGCGACGATCCGATCCTGCTCGGCGCGATTCCCGGCATTCCGCCGGACGACGACTCGTTCTATCGCGGCACCTATCGCTCGGGCGCGGTGTGGAATCAGCTCGAAGCCGCCGGCGTGCCGGAAGTGAAAGGCGTCTGGGCCCATGCCGCAGGCGGCAGCCGGCTGTGGCTCACCGTCGCGATCAAGCAGCAATACGGCGGCCACGCCAAACAGGCCGGACTGATTGCTTCGCAGTGTCATGCCGGCGCTTACGCCAACCGTTTCGTCGTCGTGGTCGATGACGACATCGATCCCGCCGACATGGACAAGGTGATCTGGGCGATGTGCACCCGGTTCGATCCGCGCGAGGGCATGGAGACGCTGCGCGGCTGCTGGTCGACCGCGCTCGATCCGATGGCCTATGCCAGCGACGATCCGCGCAATGCCCGCGTGGTGATCGACGCTTGCAAGCCGTTCAAGCGCCGCGATACCTTCCCGATCGTGGTACGCGTCAGCAAGGACGTCGAGGATCAGGTGCGCGAAAAATTCGCAAGCGTGCTGCCGAAACCATGAACGAGAAATTCGACATCACGCTCAACATCAACGGTCAGGATTATCCGATCCGTGTCGAGGCGCGGAAAACGCTGGTCGACGCTATCCGCGACGATTGCGGCCAGACCGGAACCCACATCGGCTGTGAGCATGGCGTCTGCGGCACCTGCACCGTGATCGTGAACGACGAAGCGGTACGCTCCTGCCTGATGTTCGCCGTACAGGCGCAGGGCAAGCCGATCCGCACCGTCGAAGGTTTGGCCAACGGCGACGAGCTCTCCGTGCTGCAGCGCTCATTCATCGAGAACCACGGCCTGCAATGCGGCTACTGCACCCCAGGCTTCCTGATGCTTGCCACCAATGCGCTGGAAAAAAATCCGGAAATCGATGACGAGGAATTGCTCGACGTGCTGGCCTCGAACCTTTGCCGTTGCACAGGCTATCAGAACATCATCAAGGCTGTGAAAGCCGCGCGCGACGAGATGCGCGGCGAGAAGGTCACAATTTAAGCGCCGCCAGCGCCGCCTTCGCCACCTCGACATCCTGCTCGATCTTGGCGCCACCGGCAGCCACCGCGCCGATGACTTCGCCATTCACCTCGATCGGGAAGCCGCCAGGCACGTTGGTGAAATCGCCCATCCGCACCGCCATCGACAGCGCATTCTCTTCCGGCGCGTAGCCAGTCGGCATCCGTTGCGAGGCCGAAGTAATCGCCTTGCGCTGCGTGGTGATGATCGAGAAATGCCGCGCCCCGTCCATCATCAGGAACGCGATCATGCGGCAGCTCTGGTCGACTACCGCCAGCGAGACCTTGCAACCAAGTTCGTTCGCCTTGCTCACGCCGGCGGCGATCATTTTCTGGCTCGCCTCGTGGGTCAGACGGTGGGTCGGGACGAAATCGGGCATAGGCTCCTCCGTACCCGAGTTTGAGCAACTTCACACCAACTCGGCAATGCTGATAGTTTCCCGGCCGCATCAGGGGTGGGCCGCGCGAAAATGGCGAATTTAGTAAATTGGGACCGTGAAGCCGACGTCGTCGTAGTTGGCTCCGGCGCGACGGGACTTCCCGCCGCTGTGGTGGCGCGCGAGGCCGGCGCATCGGTCGTCGTCGTCGAGGCCGAGAGCCATGTCGGCGGCCACGCCATCACTTCCGGCGGCAACCTGCCGCTCGGCGGCGGCACCAGCTACCAGAAGAAATACGGCATCGAGGATTCACCCGACCTGTTCTTCCGCGATCTCACCGACTGGTCGGTGGTGGAGTCAAACGGTTTCCCGCCATACCGCTACAACGACCGCGAGATCATTCGCGCCTTCGCCGACAACAGCGTGCCGGCGTTCGAATTCCTGCTGGCGCATGGCGTGAAAGTGATCGACCGCAAGCCGAACAATATCGGCCACGAGATCGGCGTCTCGGTGCTGCGCACCATGCAGATCGACGTTTGCGACTGGCCGATGGTGCACACCGGCGCTCCGGCCGATCCGAGCGATCCGGAAATCCGCGCCGGCGCTGGACTGATCCGCCCGCTCGAAGCCGCGGCAAAGAAGGCCGGCGTCGACATCCTGCTTGAGCACCGCATGACCGCAATCCATCGTCACGGACCGCGCGATGGTCGTGTCGCTGGCGTCGCTGTTAGCCATGAAGGCAAAGAGCTCAACATCCGCGCCCACAAAGCTGTGATTGTTGCGACAGGCGGCTCGACCGGTAACGTCAATTTCCGCCGCATGTTCGATCCGCGTCTTACCGAGGAATATTGCGGCCTCGCCGGTGCGCCGTGGTCGGATCAGGATGCGAGCGGCGAGATCGCGGCCATGGGCGTGGGCGCTGCATTATGGGGTCTGTTCAACCAGACTGGTGAATTCGGGTCCGGCATCACCAAGCCGGGCGCGATCGGCTGCCAGTACGGCTATGTCAACGTGCGTTGGAAGCCTGGGAGCGAAGTGTTCGACAAGGCGCGCGCCGTCGGGCTGCAGGTCAAAGACTGGCAGAATACCATCCTCGTCAACATGATCGGCAAGCGCTTCTACGACGAAACCGTCGGCCACTTCGGCTACAACACCCACGGCAGCGTCGAAGCCTACATGCAGGGCAGCTACCTCAACGCCAAGAACCAGAAATACAATCCGAGCAATTTCATCAACGCTGCACTGGCCGGCATCGGCGACGGCCACAATGGCGGCGGTCCGATCTGGGCGATCTTCGACGCCGACGCGGTGGCACGTGAGCAGTGGGAGCCGAAACCGCCGCACGTCGACCTGGAGCAAGGCTTCTTCTTCGAAGCCGACAGCATCGAAGCGCTCGCCGCCAAGATCAAAATGAAGCACCAGCGGGTGCCGATGCCGCCACGCGAACTCGCGGCGACGGTCGCGCGCTATAATTCATTCGTCGATGCCGGCAAGGACGCGGACTTCGGCAAACCAAAGCCGCTTTACAAGATCGCCAAGCCACCGTTCTACGCCGCCTGGGCAACCCCGGTGATCCACGACACCCGCGCAGGGCTGCGCATCAATGCGCGCTGCCAGGTGATTGACATGAACGGTGAAGTGATCCCCGGCCTTTATTGCGGCGGCGAGTCAGCCGGAGGCTTCTCCATGCACGGGCTGCCGCGTGCGGTGTGCCAAGGGTACATTGCCGGAAGAAACGCCGTAACAGAAAACAGCAACGCCTGACCGCGTTGTTCCTTAAGCGTTTAGACTATCATCAGGAGGCAGCAATGAACCTGCCGCGAAGACAACTTCTGCATCTTGTTTTCGGAGCCGCCGCGTTGCCGTTCTCTTTGCGCGTTGCAAGAGCGGAAGAGCAGACCCCGCCACTATCCGGAGCGCAAGCATCTCTCGCGCAACGCCTCGCTGACTACGCTTCGGCCCTTCGTTATGAAGACCTCGACGCCGAAACGATCGAAAGCGTCAAAGTCCACCTGATCGATTCCATCGGTTGTGCGCTTGCCGCCTTTGACGAAAAGCCTGTGCGGATATGCCGTGACGTTGCTTTCGCCAATGGCCGCGGTAGCTCGACCGTCATTGGCACGACGCGGCAGGCCGCGCCGGATCTCGCAGCTTTCGCCAATGGCGCCGCCTTCCGCTACCTCGACCTGAACGATGCCTACGTCGGCCGTATCACCGGTCATCCAAGCGACGATATCGCAGCCTGTCTCGCAATCGCTGAGGCCGAGCATGCGAGCGCTGCGGAGATCATCACCGCGATCGTTCTTGCCTACGAGGTGAATTGCCGGTTGATCGATGCCTTCGACGCCGACATCAGCGCGCGCGGCTGGGATGTTCCGATGCTGAGCCTGCCGGCTGTCGCGCTGGCGACCGGAAAGCTGATGAAGCTTCCGCGCCGACAAGCTCGCGCAGGCGGTCAGCCTGGCGCTCAACGACCACATCACGATGGGCCAGACCCGGGCGCAGGAATTGTCCGACTGGAAAGGCATTGCCGACGCCGAAGCCTCACGCAATGCGATCTTCGGCGCCACGCTGGCACGCGCCGGTCTCACCGGTCCGGGACCGGTCTTTGAAGGCCGATGGGGCTTCTTCAAACTTGTTGCAGGTCCGGCAGATATCGACACCGGCAAGTTCGGCGGACGCGGCATCCCGTTCCTGATCCACCAATGTGGCCTGAAAAGCTATCCGGCGCATATCACGGCGCAGACCACAGTCCCGGCCGCGATTGCCCTTGCCAAAGCGATCGGCAACCTCGACCGCATCACCGCACTCGAAATCGGCACCACGCGCCGCGGCAAGCAGATCGCCGGCAGTGATGCCGACAAATGGGCTCCCGACACCAAGGAGACCGCCGATCACAGCCTGCCCTACATCGCCGCCAGGGCCATGCTCGATGGCGATATCGACAACGACAGCTATGCGCCCGAGAAGCTGCACGATCCGCGTGTCATTGCCCTGATGCGCAAGATCACTGTGAAGGAGGATCCCGCCTTCGCGACACTCACCGTCAATGTGCCGCCGACCCGACTCGTCGCGACGCTCGATGACGGACAGCGCGTGGAGCAATTGGTCGACAAGATGCCAGGCTTTCCTGGACAGCCGGCGACCCGGGCCGACGTCGAGCGGAAATTCCGCAGCAATATCGGCAAGCGCTGGCCACGCGAGCAGACGGATGCGGTGCTGGAATCATTGTGGGCGTTTGACCGTAACTGATGACCTGACCGCGCTGCTTAACAAGCTTGCGTTGCCGGCCTAGGACGCCGCTAGCGCCGGAACCAATGCTGAAAAAACCCGTGCTCCTCAGCATCGTCGGCTTTGGGCGCAGTAGCGGCCTGACGCGGCGGACCGGTAAAATGCTTCACCGGCTCACCGGGCGGCAACTCCAGTAGGTCTGACACTTTCACGAAAGTATAGCCTTCGGCGCGCAATCGCTTGATGGCGTCAGGAAGCGCGGCGGCCGTATCTGGTGCGTTATGCCCGCCGTGCATGTGCAACACGACGATGCTGCCCGGATGAACGTTGGCGACGATATCTGAAGCGGTCCACTTCGGGCTGTTCACGAAGGCATCCGCGCCATCCACGTCACCGCCGATAACGGTGTAGCCCTGATCCGTCACTTTCTTGGCAGACTGTGCGTCGTAGCACAGGCCCGGAAAGCGGAAGTACTTCTTGTAGGACACCGTATATTTTTTTAGCAGTGCGTCAGTTTTCTGGACTTCCTCAACCTGCTTCGCTTCCGGAATCGGAAACAGCTTGTAGCAAGGCGAATGAAACGCGCCGTGCGAATAGCTGTGACTACCCAACTCGAACAGCGGATCTGCCGAGAGCTCGTGCGTTATGTCGCCATAAGCTTCGATCCACAGTCCAGTCATGAACAGCGTCGCCGGCACCTGCTCCTGGCGTAACGCCGCAATGACTTTTTCGTTGTACCAGGATGCGACCTTCTTGCCGCGAAGCTCGCTCAGCATGCCCGGCGTCATGTCCGCGTCGAATGTCAGCGCCACGATCTTCTTGTCGGTAACCGCATGGTCAAAACTCAGCGGCTTATCGCCGGAAGCGGCCAGAGCCGTCGAAACGGCCAGCATGGCGCAAAGCGCCGTGTAGCTACACATCCGGCGAACGGACAGGGCTTCTTTCCTACTCACGCGCAACGCTACCCTCAAAGCCGCGCGACGTGCGCCGCTGGCAGGCATTTACCCCGGAATGCGTTATTGCGACAGCGCAATTTGCGCTATGCTGCCGCAAGAAAAAATCCGAGGAGAACGCCATGGAAATGAGCGTCGGTCAGCTCGACCATTACAACGTGTCGACGCGCAAGCTCAAAGAGACCATCGACTGGTACGAAAGCGTGCTGGGCTTCACCAATGGTCCGCGCCCGCAGTTCAATTTCCCCGGCGCATGGCTCTACAGCCAAGGGCATCCGGTGCTGCATCTCAACGATATTGCGCAAACCGACCGGCAACAGCGCCCGGATTCCGGTGTCATCGACCATGTTGCATTCGGCAGCCGCGGCTTTGAGGCGATGAAGAAGCACCTCACCGGCAAGGGCGTGACTTTCCGGATCAACCAGGTTCCGAATAGCACGCGCTGGCAGCTGTTCTTCCACGATCCCAATAACGTAGAGATCGAGCTGAATTTCGAAACCAAAAACGAACTGGCGGCGTAAGCTCGCTCAGGCTTCGGCGCGAAGGCGCGGAACGCTGTCTGCTGCGGTGATGCTGCGCGCCACCGCTTCAGCGACGCGGATCCCGTCAACGCCAGCGGACAGGATGCCGCCGGCATAGCCGGCGCCCTCGCCTGCTGGATAAAGCCCTCTGGTGTTCAGGCTCTGGAAGGCTTCATCGCGGCGGATCCGAATCGGCGACGAGGTCCGCGTCTCAACGCCAGTCATAACCGCATCCGCGGCGGCAAATCCCTTGATCTGCCTGTCGAATGCCGGCAGCGCCTCTCGGATCGCCGCGACAGCAAAGTCCGGCAGGCACGTCGCGAGGTCCGTAGGCTTCACACCCGGTCTGTACGACGGAACGATCTCACCGAGCGCGGTTGACGGCTGTTGCGCCAGAAAATCGCCGACCCGCTGTGCCGGAGCCGCATAGTTTTTACCGCCGGCCTCGAACGCCCGCTCCTCCCAGTGACGCTGGAAGGCAATGCCGGCCAAGCGGGTGTCCGGGATAATCGGCGGGCGTGATTCCGACCACAATGCCTGCATTGGCGTTTCGCTCATTGCGGGAATACTGGCTCATGCCGTTGGTGACGACACGCCCTGGCTCGGACGCTGCGGCAACCACCGTGCCGCCCGGACACATGCAGAAGCTGTAGACCGAGCGGCCGTTCGAGGCGTGATGAATGAGCTTGTAATCGGCAGCGCCAAGGAGCGGGTGTCCCGCCGCGCTGCCATAACGGCAACGATCGACCAGCGATTGCGGATGCTCGATGCGGACGCCGATGGAAAAAGGCTTTGGCTCGATGGTAACGCCGCGATCGAACAGCATTTGGAACGTGTCTCGCGCACTGTGCCCAACCGCCAGCACAACATGGTCGGTCGCTATCCGCGTCCCATCGGCCAGCACGACGCCGCGCACCTGACGCGCTCCGTCCGCCCTCTCCTCGATTTCAAGGTCGACGACCTTGCTGCCGAAGCGGTATTCGCCGCCGAGCGCCTCGATGCTCTCGCGCATTGCCTCGACGACCGTCACCAGCCGGAATGTGCCGACATGCGGCTTGGCGATGTATTCGATTTCCGAAGGCGCACCGGCCTTGACGAATTCCATCAGGACCTTGCGGCCGTAGTGATGCGGATCCTTGATCTGGCTGTAGAGCTTGCCGTCGGAAAACAGGCCGGCACCGCCTTCGCCAAACTGCACGTTTGGATTCCGGATTAAGCACAGAGCGGCGCCATAGCCCCCAGGTGTCCTTGGTGCGCTCGCGAACTACTTTGCCGCGCTCGAGGATGATTGGGCGAAACCCCATCTGCGCCAGGATCAGTCCGGCGAACAGGCCGCAGGGCCCGGTGCCGATGACGACCGGCCGCGAAGGGCGCGGTTCGGAAGCTTGCGCGACAAAGCGATAGCGCATATCGGGCGTCGGGGAGAGGTGTTTATCACTCTTGTTGCGCGCCAAAACGACCGCTTCGTCCTTGAGATCGACATCGAGCGTATAGGTCAGCGCAATCGCCGATTTCTTGCGGGCATCGACGGCGCGGCGAAACACCGAATAGCTGCGCAGGTCATCCGGCTTGATACGCAGCCGCTCGCGTATGGCGTCGGCAATTGCGCCTTCGCCGTGATCGAGAGGCAGCTTGAGCTCAGTCAGTCGCAGCATGTTATTTCGATGGGCAATAATCGAATTTGCGCGCCGCGGCGGCGAGTTCGCAGCCCTCGCAATAGCGAGTGTCCTTAAAGTCGATCCAGTCGTGCGCGTATATATGATCTGCGGTGATGCCGTACCGCTCCTGAAGAAACGGCGCCAGTATCAGCCACGCGCGGATCTGATCCTGCGTCACCGGCTTCGCCACGTCCGGATAATTGCCGGCGAATTCCACACCGATCGAATTGGTTTTCACGACCTGGTGATAGGTCGTCGAATTGTCGATGTATTTATTGTCGTTGCGATCGGCACCTTCGCCTTGTGTCGTGACGACATTCTCTGCCGTAGACCAGTAAACGGTTCCATCGGTCTCGACCCAGATCATCACTCCACGTTTGGTGGGGTTGGCAAACTGATCGGTTGCCTCCCGGTGTGCGCTGCCCGGTGGGCCTTCGGTCTGGTGGACAAGAATGTTCTTCCAGGCGATCGCGCGCGCGGGATCGCCGAGCGAGGTCAAATAGACAATGTTGAGGCCAGGGATTTGCGGACGCCCCGGCATTTTCGCGAGTGCGGCGAAATCCGGCGGCATCGTTGCTGCGGAATGCGCGCACGCAGCGTCCTCTGCCGAGGCCGCGCTTACTGCCATCAAACTTGATACGAAAGCCGCAACGAATACCGGCCGGCAATGAGCGCTCAACCAACTCATTGTCGCTGCGGGCCAGCTAAACCGTTGTCTGCGCCATGCCCGGCTTGGCAGGAGTGAGTGCTTCCTTGGCGCCGTCCTTGAAGGCCACATCCGGTGGCAGCACGATCGAGCACGAGCGGATCTTCTGGTGCGCCACGTCAACTCCGGGAGGCGTGACGCCTTTATCGGACAACACCTTCGCAGCCCGCATCAAGCGATGGCGAGCCATGATGATCCCGTTGTCGGTCGAAACCAGATTTTCCTTGGTGCGATCGCAAATCGGTCCCATGCTTTCCTGCAACGAAGCATCCTGCATCGCGAAGCCGGCGACGCCGCTGAACGTCCTGCCAGCTTTCTGCGCCGCGCGATCGATCAGGTAGTCGTTGTCCTTATTGGCCAGCGGCCGATACGAGGCATCGACTTTACAGTGAACGCCCGCGCCATCTTTCATGGCATCGACCTCGGTCTCGGTCAGCGCCCGCACTGGATGGAAGTCGTACGACCAGGCCCAACAGTTCTCATCGTCGATAGGCACCCAGAAGTGGCCGTGGATCGGATGGTCTGCGCGCGGCGGGATCATGGTGAAACACGGCATCACCCAAGGTGTGACGCGCCAGTAATAGTTGCCGTTCTCTGCATTACGCCGCGCACCAATGAAAAGGCCGCCGGGTTGCTCGACGACTTCGAAATGCGGCTTCATGTCGTTGAGATTGTACTCGTTGCCCTTGGCACCCTTGAACAGCGGATCAGAATGCAGATCGCCACGATGCAGGAACGAGACGTGGCTGGAATCGATGCCGCCTTCCATCGCCTGCAGCCAGTTGGATTCCTGCCAGCGCTTGGAGACAAAAGTCTGCTCCGGTTTGACCATGGCGAACTCCCATTCCGGGAGCGGCGGCTGTTTGTCGGCAGGCCCCATGTAGGCCCACAGCACGTCGCCGCGCTTCACCATCGGGTATGAGGTCAGCTTAACCCGTTTGCAGAAACCGCTCTCGACCGGCTCTGACGGAACATCAACGCATTGGCCGGTCGTGTCGTATTTCCAGCCATGATAGGGGCAGCGCAGCCCACCCTCTTCATTGCGGCCGAACCACAGCGAGACGCCACGGTGGGCGCAGAACTCATCGACCAGGCCGTATTTGCCATCGGAATCCCGGAACGCTACCAGCCGCTCAGACAGCACCTTGACGCGCACCGGCGGGCAATCGTTTTCCGGAAGTTCCGCCGCCATCAGCACCGGCAGCCAATAACAGCGAAAAAGCTGGCCCATCGGGGTGCCGGGGGCGGTCTGGGTCAGAAGCTCGTTCTGTTCTTTTCTGAGCATCGGTTTTGTCCGTTTCGGGGCTTACTCAAAGAGTAAGGATTCGGCGGCAGACGGGCAAGCTGAGCGGCCCATCCTTTACGCCGCGGTATGTCACCAAATCACCACTACAGCTAGGCAAAATTGCGCGCGTAACTGGGCTGTCCCGTTGCCCTGCATCGGCAATTACGCTAAGTCCGCCGTTAACCGGGTGCGCGGTTTGGAGAGCGGAATGGCCGATCACGGCGAAGTCGAATACGCAACGGCGGAAGGCAACGATTACGCCGCCCACGAGCAGACCTACGAGAATTTCATCACGCTGGTGAAGGTCATCATGACCATCGTTATCATCATCGTGATCGGCATGGCGTATTTCCTGGTTTGAGCGTTTCCACCTGACAAACATCGGCTGATTGCCGGCGGCCTGCAGCCGTTGGAGGCCTTATGAAGATTGCGGTTGCTGCCGAGACCGATGCGGGCGAGCCCCGCGTTGCTGCGGTTCCAGATACAGTCAAGAAGATGATCGGCCTGGGCGCCGAAGTGGCCGTAATGCCCGGCGCGGGCGTCAAGTCCGGGCGTGCTCGATAGCGACTACACCGCCGCCGGCGCCACCGTGTCCGCCGATGCGCTCAATGGCGCCGACGTCGTGCTTCAGGTCCGGCGGCCTTCTGCCAGCGAACTGCCGCGAATGAAAAAGGGTGCGCTGGTGCTCGGCATCATGGACCCTTACGGCAACGACGCAGCGCTCAAGCAGATAGCGGACGCCGGCCTCGTCGCCTTCGCCATGGAACTGATGCCGCGCATCACCCGCGCGCAGTCGATGGACGTGCTGTCGAGCCAAGCCAACCTCGCCGGATATCGCGCGGTGATCGACGCCGCCGAAGCAATATGGCCGCGCATTGCCGATGATGATGACCGCGGCGGGCACCGTGCCGGCGGCCAAGGTATTCATCATGGGCGTCGGCGTTGCCGGCCTTGCAGGCGATCGCTACCGCGCGCCGCCTTGGCGCCATCGTCACCGCAACTGACGTTCGTCCGGCGACCAAGGAACAGGTGGAAAGCCTTGGCGCGAAATTCCTCGCCGTCGAAGACGAGGAATTCAAGAACGCGCAAACCGCCGGCGGTTACGCCAAGGAAATGTCGAAGGAATATCAGGCCAAGCAGGCTGCGCTGGTCGCCGAGCACATCAAGAAGCAGGACATCGTCATCACCACCGCGCTTATTCCCGGCCGGCCGGCGCCGCGGCTGATTTCCAAGGAAATGGTGGACTCGATGCGGCCGGGCTCGGTGATCATCGACCTTGCGGTCGAGCGTGGCGGCAATGTCGAGGGCGCCAGGCCCGGCGAGGTCGTACAGGCCGGACCGGCAAAGATCGTCGGCTATCTGAACGTTCCCGGACGGCTCGCGGCTTCGGCCTCGGCGCTCTATGCCAAAAACCTGCTGACCTTCCTCGAAACCATGATCGACAAGAAAGAGAAGAAGCTCGCGGTCAATTGGGACGACGAATTGGTCAAAGGCACCGCGCTGACCCGCGACGGCGCCGTGGTGCATCCGAATTTTATGCCGAAAAACTGACGGAGAACCCGACATGGAAGCCGCAGCAAATATGGTCGACCCGTTCGTGTTCCGGCTGTCGATTTTCGTGCTGGCGGTGTTCGTCGGCTATTACGTGGTCTGGTCGGTGACGCCGGCGCTGCACACGCCGTTGATGTCGGTGACCAACGCGATCTCGTCGGTCATCGTGGTCGGCGCGCTGCTGGCGGTCGGCGTGTCGCTTGCCGCCAACGATAGCGGCCCGCTGTGGGCGCGAGCCTTTGGCTTCGTCGCGCTGATCTTCGCCTCGATCAATATTTTCGGCGGCTTCCTGGTCACCCAGCGCATGCTGGCGATGTACCAGAAGAAAAAGAAGTGAGCGCGTCATGAGCCCTAATCTCGTCGCGCTGCTTTATCTGGTCGCCGGCGTTCTTTTCATTCTGGCGCTGCGCGGACTGTCGAGCCCGGATACCAGCCGCCGCGGCAATCAGTTCGGCATGATCGGCATGACGATCGCCGTTCTGACCACGCTCGGCTCGCAGCCGTCCGTCGGACGCACTGGCCTGGGTACTGGTGATCGGCGGCATCGCCATCGGCGGCGGCATCGGCGCAGTCATCGCCCGCCGGGTACCGATGACCTCGATGCCGGAACTGGTCGCCGCCTTCCACTCGCTGGTCGGCATGGCAGCGGTGCTGGTTGCCGCCGGAGCTTTCTATGCGCCCGCGGCCTTCGGCATCGGCGAGCATGGCAGCATCCACCAGCAAAGCCTGATCGAAATGTCGCTAGGCGTCGCCATCGGCGCCATCACGTTCACCGGCTCGGTGATCGCGTTCTCGAAGCTGTCCGGCCGCATGAGTGGCGCGTCGATCATGCTACCCGCACGGCACGTCATCAACATCGCACTCGCTGCCGCGCTGATCTTCTCCATCGTCAGCTTTTATCTGCATCAGAGTGCATTCGAGTTCTGGGCGATCGTCGTGCTGTCGTTGCTGCTCGGCGTACTGATCATCATTCCGATCGGCGGCGCCGACATGCCGGTCGTGATCTCGATGCTCAACTCTTATTCCGGTTGGGCCGCCGCCGGCATCGGCTTCACGCTGGGCAATTCGGCGCTGATCATCACCGGCGCACTGGTCGGCTCATCGGGCGCGATCCTGTCCTACATCATGTGCGAGGGCATGAATCGCAGCTTTATCTCGGTCATTCTCGGCGGCTTCGGCGGTGAAGTGGCGGGACCGTCTGGCACCCAGGAACAGCGTCCGGTGAAGCAGGGCTCCGCCGAGGACGCGGCCTACATCCTCAAGAACTCGTCGAAGGTCATCATCGTGCCGGGCTACGGCATGGCGGTGGCGCAGGCGCAGCATGCGCTGCGTGAGATGGGCGACAAGCTCAAGAAAGAAGGCGTCGAAGTCAAATACGCCATTCATCCAGTCGCCGGTCGCATGCCGGGACACATGAACGTGCTGCTGGCTGAAGCCAACGTCCCCTACGACGAAGTGTTCGAACTCGAAGACATCAACTCGGAATTTGCGCAGGCCGATGTGGCTTACGTGATCGGCGCCAACGACGTCACCAATCCGGCGGCCGAAGACGACAAAACCTCACCGATCTACGGCATGCCCGTGCTGCAGGTGTGGAAGGCCGGAACGGTGATGTTCAACAAACGCTCGCTCGCCTCCGGCTATGCCGGGATCGATAATCCGTTGTTCTACCGCGACAACACCATGATGTTGCTCGGCGATGCCAAGAAGATGACCGAGGAAATCGGCAAGTCGGTGTGAGCTGATTACGCCAGCAGATAAGCAAAAGCCGGACCAAAAGGTTCGGCTTTCGCATTTTGGAGAGCGCCAGAAGTTAGTGGCCGGCGGCAAAGGCAATACCTGCGCGAACCTGGCCGATGGCCTGATCGACGAGAGCGATCGCCGCTTCGCGGTGGCCGCCTTTATTCGGCTCGGCTGCCTGCAATTCGCCACGCGCGTTCTGCAGCAACCCCAGAGCAGCGTCCATGTGGGGTTGTGCGCCAAGCGCGTAGCCGATACCGAGGCACGACGCCATGGCCAGCCCAATAAGCAATTTAGAACGTGTGGTAGAGCGCAACATCGAAGTCCTCCAGCATAGTGTGGTAAGTGCGTAACGGAGTATTGTACGCAACAACCACCGTAACGGATCATGCCGGACAAGTCTTCGAATACGGAAAATCCGATACGGGCTCGCCGCTGGACCCCGCCCCCGGTTACCCGACCGGCAGCTTCTTCCAAGTTTCGGTCCTACCGCTTCATGTTCCGGCTGATCGGCATCCCCGCCGTCGCAGTCGCGGGGGTATTCATCTATCAGGGCCTGAGTGACCGCCTAGTGCTTCCGGAGTGCGACTCCAACCGGGCGAAACACACATTGGAAGGCGTCCTCAAGCAGCTCAAACTTGAGCCGACCAAATACGCCCCGCTCAAAACCCTCTCCAGCACCAAGAACGATGTTGTTTGCAGCGCCGTGATGCCTCTGCCAGAAGGCGGATTCGTTTCTGTCGACTATACGTTCTACTGGCAGGACAACAATTCCAACATGAAATACACGGTGTCAAAGAAAGCCACCGACGATTCCGACGTTGCACCGCCGGCACGATAGGCGCCTCAGGCTTTTTTCGCGACCTGATAAGCGGCGAGGAATACCATAACTGCGATGCGCACACCGCGCTCGACCTGCTCATCGCTTGGAGCCGGCGCAAAGTTAAAAACGATCGGCTTGAATAGCATCGCGTGCGTCGATTCCATGAATTGTGCAGCGGCGATTTTACTGTCCTCGACTTTCAGCACGCCGGCTTTCACCTGCGCATCAATATAGCCCGCAAGCTGGGCGATCCCCTCGGCCGGGCCGGACTCGTAGAATCGCCTGCCAATTTCCGGCATACGATCGGCGATAGCGATCACGGTGCGCACCGCCGACGCCTTCTCCGGCCGGCAAAGAAATTTCACATAGCCAATGCCAAGCCGCGTCAGCACTGCGCCAACATCGTGGTCGTTGAGATTAAGGTCGAAGATGCCTTCAGCCTGCGCGTCGCACTCTTCCTCGACGATGGCCTCGAACAGTTCTTCCTTGTTGTTGAAGTAGACGTAGAGCGTGCCCTTCGAGACACCAGCGGCCCGTGCGATGTCATTCATGCTCGCGGCATCAAAACCCTGCGCCAGAAAGACGTTGCGAGCCCCTTCGACGATCTGACGCCGTTTGGCGCTGTCCTCATCGCTAGCGCCAACCGCTACCGGCGGCGGCTGCAGAATGGCCTGGTCGTTCATCCCCTTATCCTCTGGCGCGTTTTCATCGCCTTCTTTGCCGCCTATCTAGGAAAAAACTCTCATCTTCCACTTTAGAAGATATATAATGACCGAACCGTTCGGTCAATATTGACACTACGGCGATCCCCGCTTACTAATGACCGAACCGTTCGGTCAATGATTAGGCCGAATTTTTGGAAATGCGGAGTGCCTCAATGTTTCGCAAACAGGAATGGGAAAGCGACGGAAGCCAGGTTCAGGTCATCCCGCCCCGGAAACCACCGCCGGCCACCGCTACCCCGGCAATCCCGACAGTGATCGAGGCCAAGCCACTTCCTCCTTCTGAAGCGCCCTCGCCGGCACAAAATTCCGATGAAGCCCGGCAGAACAACCGCAAGCATGACCCTTCGAAACAGAGCAACGCCAAGCGCGCGGCACGCTTTAGCCGCCGCACGCTGGCCTTTGCATCCGCAGGTGCCGTCGCCCTAGTCGCCGCGGGCTGGTTTGGCGTTGAATGGCTCACCGTCGGCCGCTTCACCGTCTCGACCGACGACGCCTATGTGCAGGCGTACAACACCACACTCGCAGCAAAGGTGCCGGGCTACGTCGCCAATGTCGCGGTCACCGACAACACGCGCGTCCATGCCGGCGACGTGATTGCCACGATCGACGACGGCGACTATCGCCTTGCCGCCGAGTCGGCGCGCAACAAGGTTGCAACCCAGGAAGCGACCATCGCGCGCATCGGCCACCAGATCGAAGCGCAGAACGCCGCCGTCGAGCAGGCGAAAGCGCAGCTCTCCTCCGCTCAGGCGATGGCGACACGTACCCAACTCGAACTCGACCGCCAGAACAAGCTCGCGGCGCAGGAATTTGCCAGCCACCAAACGCAGGAGCAGGCGCAGGCCAATCGCGATCAAGCCATCGCGGGTGTGCAAGCTGCCCAGGCGGCACTCGATTCGGCGGCCGCCAATGTCGATGTCCTCAAGGGTCAGCAACAGGAAGCCGCCGGTACGCTCGACGAACTGAAAACGGCTCTGGCTAAAGCCGAACGCGACCTGTCGTTCACTGTAATCCGCGCGCCGATCGACGGCGTCATCGGCAACCGCGCGGTGCAGATCGGCGATTATCTGCAGCCCGGACAGCGGCTCGCGAGCGTAGTTCCGCTCGACGACGTCTATGTCGATGCCAATTTCAAGGAGACGCAACTGGCGCGGCTGCGCCCGGGTCAACCGGTTCGTATCTCCGTCGATGCGCTCCCCGAGGACGATATCAGCGGCTCGATCGAAAGCCTGTCGCCAGCGTCCGGCGCGGTGTTCTCGCTGCTGCCGCCGGACAACGCCACCGGCAACTTCACCAAGATCGTGCAGCGGCTGCCGGTTCGGATCCGCGTGCCATCGAATATCGCCAGTCAGGGAAGGCTCCGCCCCGGCATGTCGGTCGTGGTGCGCGTGAACACCAAGGCAACAGCAATCGCCGACACTGGCCTGCAAAATCAGGCCACGCGCTAACCGAAACGGCCGAGGTGCGTTATGGCGTCCACGACCACAGTTGCGACAAGCAGCCGACCTTCCGTATCGGCCGACGCCGAGCGCATCGACCCGGCACGCCTGATCGCATTCGTGGCCATGTGCTTCGGCATGTTCATGGCGTTTCTCGACATCCAGGTGGTGTCGGCTTCGCTTGCCGAAATCCAGGCCGGGCTTGCCGCATCGAGTGACGAAATCACCTGGGTCCAGACTTCGTATCTGATGGCCGAAGTCGTCGCGATCCCGCTGTCCGGCTTCCTGTCGCGCGCGCTCGGCACCCGCCTGATGTTCGCCGGCGCCGCCGCAGGCTTCACGATCGCCAGCCTGATGTGCGGCCTGACGTCGTCGATGAGCGAGATGATCGTCTGGCGTGCACTGCAAGGGTTTTATCGGCGGCGGCATGGTGCCAACGGTATTTTCGTCCGCCTACACCATCTTCCCGCGCTCGCGCATGTCGGTCGTGGTGCCGATGATCGGACTGATCGCAACGCTGGCGCCGACGGTAGGCCCGACCATTGGCGGCTATCTCACCGACGCTTTGTCATGGCACTGGCTGTTCTTCATCAACATCGTGCCGGGCATCATCGTGACGATCGCTGCGATCACACTGATCGACTTCGACAAGCCCGACTTCGCGCTGTTCAAATCGTTCGATTGGATCGGACTGATTTCGATGGCGCTGTTTCTCGGCGCACTGGAATACGTGCTTGAGGACGGACCGCGCTATGACTGGTTCGACGACACAACGATCGCATTGATGGCTGTGGTCTCGGCGATTTCCGCGCTCGTTTTCCTCGCGCGGGTGCTGACGGCAAAAAGTCCGATCGTCGATCTGAGCGCCTTTCTCAACCGCAATTTCGCGCTCGGCAGCATCTTCTCCTTCGTGCTGGGCATCGGTCTCTATGGGCTGACCTATCTCTATCCGGTCTATCTCGGCGAAATCCGCGGCTACGACTCGCTGATGATCGGCAAGACCATGTTCGTCTCCGGTGCGGCCATGTTCCTGTCGGCGCCGCTGGTCGGCAGGCTGATGGAAAAGATCGATCCCCGGCTGATGCTGGCGGCGGGCTTCCTGATCCTGGCGGCGAGCAATTGGGAAGCGAGCTACCTGACCAAGGACTGGGACTTCTGGGAACTGCTGGTGCCGCAGATCCTGCGTGGCTTCGGCATGATGCTGGCGATCGTACCGATCACCAACGTTGCGCTCGGCACCCTGTCACCCGACCGGCTAAAGAACGCGTCGGGCCTGTTCAACTTGACCCGCAATCTCGGCGGCGCGGTCGGGCTTGCCGGACTGAATACCGTGCTCGACAACCGGATCGACCTGCATCTGGCGCGGCTGCACGAGTCCATCACATGGTCGCGATTGCCGGCGCTCGAAACGCTCAACGGCATGGCTTCGCGCATTCCGGGCTCGGACGCGCAGCAAATGGCGCTCAAGCAGATGTTCTTGCTGGTTCACCAGCAGGGCACGGTCATGGCCTTTGCCGACGTGTTCCTGCTGCTCTGTGTGCTCTACGCGGCGTTTGCCGGACTGATCGTGCTGATGCGCCGGCCCGACCCGGTCGCGGCAGGCGCCGGCGGTCATTAACCTGCTGATCGGGCTCCGCCATTTCACGACATTCTTGTGACGGTGAACACAACGCTTGCGCTCTCAGAGCGCCTAACCTCCAGGATCGAACCTCCGGCCTTCCCCGCAATACGGATTGGAAGCGCCGAACACAGGAGGATCCCATGCTTGCGGAACTCTTCATGCTGCGGATGGAAGCCATCGCGCGGTCAATCAATCCCCAAGGGGCAACCAGCAGCGACACGCGCTTCGTGCCGATCAAGCTGCTCCGGCAACTCCGGCCAAAGGCTCACAATCGTCGTCCACCAAAAGCACCGCTTAAATCAGTCCGCTTTGCCGTAGCCGCCAGCGGTTGGCGTCTGGATGATGATCGCCTCGCCGGCATCGACGATCGTGGCGTCGGCGCCCTTAAGCCTCTCCATCGCGCCGTCCTTGCGCCGGACCCAGTTCTCACCGATCTCGCCGTCGCCGCCGCCGGCCATGCCGAACGGCGGGATCCGGCGATGGCCAGAGAGCACGGTGTATTCCATCTTTTCCAGGAACCGCATGGTGCGTCGGATGCCGTCGCCCGCGCTCCATTTGCCCTTACCGCCGGAGCCTTTGCGGATGTGGAAATCTTCCAGCACGACCGGATAGCGGAATTCCAGAATCTCCGGATCGGTGAGCCGTGTGTTGGTCATGTGCGTGTGCACGGCATCGGTGCCGGGGAAACCTGGCCCGGCCGGTGAGCCGGAACAGATCGTCTCGTAGTACTGATACTTGTCGTTGCCGAAATTGACGTTGTTCATCGTGCCCTGCGCCGCCGCCATGGCGCCAAGCGCGCCAAACAGCGTGTCAGTGACCATCTGCGACACTTCGACATTGCCGGCGACCACCGCCGCCGGGTAACGCGGCGCCAGCATCGAATTGTCCGGAATGACGATATGGATCGGCCGCAGGCACCCGGCGTTCATCGGGATGTCGTCGTCGACCATGACGCGGAACACGTAGAGCACCGCGGCGCGCGTCACCGGCTCGGGCGCGTTGAAATTGGTGCCCTGTTGCGGCGAGGTGCCGGTGAAATCGACCGTCGCTTCGCGCTTCTTCTTGTCGACCGTGATCTTCACCGCAACCACGTTGCCCTGATCGGCCTCGTAGCTGAATGCAGCTGTCGTGCAGCCGGTCGATCACGCGGCGAACGCTTTCGTCGGCATTGTCCTGCACGTGTTTCATGTAGGCATGCACGACCTTGAGGCTGAACTGCGCAACCATTTTGCGCATTTCCTGTGCGCCCTTTTCGCAGGCCGCGATTTGCGCCTTCAGGTCGTTGACGTTTTGCAGCGGATTGCGCGCCGGATATCGCGCCTCGGTCAGGAGCGCATAGAGCTCGCGCTCGCGAAACTTGCCGCGATCGACCAGTTTGAAGTTGTCGATGTAGATGCCTTCCTCGTCGATCGTTGTGGCATTGGGCGACATCGAACCGGGCGCAATCCCGCCGATATCGGCGTGATGGCCGCGTGAGGCGACCCAGAACAAGATCTTTTTTCGCGCCGAGTCGAACACCGGCATGCAGACGGTGAGATCGGGGATATGCGTGCCGCCGTTGTACGGCGCGTTGATCAGATAGGCATCGCCGGGCTTTATCCGGCCCTTGTTCTCGCGGATGATGGTTTCGACGGCGCGATCCATCGAGCCGAGATGCACCGGCATGTGCGGCGCGTTGGCAACCAGCGAGCCGGTCGGATCGAACACCGCGCAGGAGAAATCCAGCCGTTCCTTGATGTTCACCGAATAGGCGGTGTTTTGCAGCGCCACGCCCATCTGCTCGGCGATCGACATGAAAAGGTTGTTGAACACTTCGAGCATCACCGGATCGGCCTTGGTGCCGACGGCCAGAGTGCGCTTGAGCTTCTGCACCCGGCGCAACACCAGATGATTTTTCGGCGTGAGTTCGGCTTGCCAGCCCTGCTCGACGACGACGGTCTGATGCGGCTCGATGACGATAGCCGGTCCTTTGACCTTATGGCCCGGCGCAAGCAGTGTCGCGGGTATAGACCGCGGCGCGGTGCCATTTGCCGCCAGAGAAGAACCGCGTCCGTTGCGCCGGTTTGGGCGACTTGCCGCGCTTCGTCTTATGGGCCCGCTCGTTGAATTTCGCGCCACCGCCAACCGCTTCGACCGACACCGCCTCGATCACGAGTTCCTTGGTGCGATCGACAAAGCTGAACTGCGCCTTGTGCGCGCGCTCGAACGCAGCCCTCATCGTCGCCAGCGAAGCCAGCTTGCCGTTCTTGCCGGCGTCCACGATCAGCGGCGTATCGGTGCCGGCGTAACGCACGTGCGCCCGCACGTGCAGCGTGATTTTGCCGGCGGCAACGCCCTGCCCTTTGACCTCGGCAATGACCTCGCGGCCAAGCTCGCCGCCCGATCCTGTCCAGCGTCTTTCGCGACTTTTCGCCAAACGGCTCCTCGATCGCCTGCTGCCGCACGCTGCGGATATCGGCGAGGCCCATGCCATAGGCGGACAACAGCGACGACAGCGGATGGATCAGCACACTGGTCATGCCGAGCGCGTCGGCTACGAGACAAGCGTGCTGGCCGCCAGCGCCGCCGAAGCAATTGAGCGCATAGCGGGTCACGTCGTAGCCGCGCTGCACCGAAATCTTCTTGATCGCGTTCGCCATGTTCTCGACCGCGATCTTGATGAAGCCGTCAGCGACCTCTTCGCAGCTTCTGCCGCCGCCGATGTCCTTTGCCATCGCCGCGAAAGCATCGCGGACGCGTGACAGCATCGAGCGGCTCGTTCTGCCCAGGACCGAAGATCTTCGGAAAGAAATCCGGAATGAGCTTACCGACCATCACGTTGGCATCGGTCACCGCAAGCGGCCCGCCGCGGCGATAGCATTTCGGCCCTGGATTCGCGCCAGCCGAGTCCGGGCCGACGCGAAAACGCGCGCCGTCGTAGTGCAGAATAGAGCCGCCGCCGGCCGCGACGGTATGGATGAGCATCATCGGCGCGCGCATGCGCACACCGGCTACTTCGGTCTCGAAGGCGCGCTCATATTCGCCCGCGTAGTGCGACACATCCGTCGAAGTGCCGCCCATGTCGAAGCCGATCAGATTTTTGAAGCCGGCCGATCGTCCGGTCTCCGCCATGCCGACGACACCCCCGGCCGGCCCGGAGAGAATCGCGTCCTTGCCGCGAAACAGATCAGCCGCCGTCAACCCGCCTGACGACATCATGAACATTAGCCGGGTTTTTTCTCGGGGCTCTGCCTCTTCGGCGTTTAGATCGCCCGCGACCTGGCTTACATAGCGCCGCAGGATCGGCGAGAGATAGGAATCCACCACCGTGGTGTCGCCGCGGCCGACGAGCTTGATCAGCGGCGAGACCTCATGGCTCGCCGACACTTGATCGAAACCCATCTCGCGCGCCAGCGCAGCGATTCTCTGCTCGTGATCATTGAAGCGATAGGCGTGCATCAGAACGATGGCGACGGCGCGGATGCCGTCGGCTTTCGCTCGCTCAAGTGCGGTACGCACTGGATCAAGATCGAGCGCGCGCTCAACCGCGCCGTCGGCGCGCACACGCTCGTCGACTTCCACGACGCGCTCGTAAAGCATGTCAGGCTTGATGATGTGCTTGGCGAAGATTTTCGGCCGCGCCTGATAGCCGATGCGCAAGGCGTCCCGGAAACCCTTGGTGATGAGGAGCAACGTGCGGTCGCCCTTGCGCTCCAGCAGCGCATTGGTCGCAACCGTCGTGCCCATTTTGACCGCGGCGATACGCTCGCTCGGAATCGTATCGCCCGCTTTCAACCCGAGCAGATGCCTGATGCCGTGCACTGCGGCATCGCGGTAAGCCTCGGGATTTTCCGAAAGCAACTTGTGGGTAACGAGATCGCCATCCGGGCGGCGGCCGATCACGTCGGTGAATGTTCCACCGCGGTCGATCCAAAATTCCCAAGCCTGCGATCCGCCCGCCACGCTATGCTCCTCACATCTTATTCCAGCAGCGACAATTACCCAGATCGTGGCGTCATCGTCCAATCTCATTTTTCAATGGCGCGTGATAAGGGGAATTTATCACGACACTGCCTTCGTGCTTTTTCGCGCAACGTCGATCGCAATCTCCGCGACCTTCTGCGCTGCCGGACTGTCCGGAGTAGCTGGCCAGCTAGCGACAAAGTTCAGCACTGGAAGTTCGGCCTTGGTCCGTAAAAGTCGCAGTTTACCCTTTGGCGCAAGGCTCCCGAGTATGACAGGCGGAACGACGGCGATACCAATACCATCCAGCGCCATGCGCACGACCGTCGCCAAGGAAGCACTCGCATGTATCGTGGGTCTTAGACCTCTGCGCGCAAATAACTCGCGCAAAACGATGTAGGGTTGCGTATTGCGGGAAAAGGTGATGATCGGCCATTTGGCGATTTCTTCCAGATCAATTGCAGTCCGTGGAAGCTTGATGCGGCTACTGGCTACGAACGCAACCGGGAAAGTACAAAGTGGACGGCTGTGCATCTCCGGATTGTTGGCTGTGCCGATCAGAAACGCCAGATTGAGATCCTTGCTCAACAAACGATCATAAAGATCGGGCGAACTCTCAACCTCGATTTCAAGTTCAAGATTGGGATAAGCCGCATTGACCCGTTCGATCAGGGCCGGCAGCCACGTATGGACGATACTCTCGGAAACGCCGAGCCGGATAATGCCCCGCACGGCAGCGCGATCGCCCACCGATTCAACCATCTCGGCACGAAGGCGCAGCAGCCGTTCGGCGTGAACGAGCAACTCCTGGCCTTTCGGCGTTGGTGTGACCTGCCGGCGATCGCGCTCGAGCAGGCGCGCACCAAGAAGATCCTCAAGCTGAGCGATGCGCATGGAAATCGCGGGCTGCGTGGTATGCAGCCGGTCGGCCGCACGCCTGAAGCTTCGCAGATTGGCTACCCAGATGAAGGTTTCCAGGCTTTTGAAATCGATCATCGGACGCACACCCAAAAGTACTGATAAGCAGAGCTTATCGAACTCTATCGAAAAACACGATTGGACAAGATAGCTTCTCGATGCTCCGCTGGGGCATGAGGGGTCGGCCGACGCATGAAACTTATCGCGCGGTCCAGTCAGGGGAAAACACAATGACAATGCAGGTGACGGCGGCGAGCGAGCATCATCCGACGGCGTGGTACGGCCAGATGAGCCGCCGGGAAAAATCGGCGTTCTGGGCAAGCATCGGCGGCTGGATCCTCGATGCCATGGACGTGCAGATATTGAGCTTCGTATTTCCAGCGATTATCGCTGCTTTCGCGATCAGCAATGCTGACGCCGGGCTGATCGGCACCTCAACATTGTTCTCGTCGGCTTTCGGCGGCTGGTTCGCAGGGGCTCTGTCGGACCGCATTGGCCGCGTGCGAACGCTGCAAATCACCATTCTCTGGTTCGCCGTTTTCACCGGGCTGTGCGGCTTTGCGCAGAGCTACGGACAATTGTTGACCTTCCGTGCGCTGATGGGCTTCGGCTTCGGCGGCGAATGGGCCGCCGCCGCGATCCTGGTCGGCGAAATCATTCGTCCCGAGAACCGCGGCAAGGCGGTTGGCGCCATGCAAAGCGGCTGGGCCGTCGGCTGGGGCATGGCCGCCCTGCTGGCGACGCTGTTCTTCAGCTTCATGCCGACGGAGCTTGCCTGGCGGGCACTATTCTGGGTCGGCGTCACACCGGCGCTGCTGGTACTGTTCGTTCGCCGCGCCGTCGATGAGCCGCTGGTCTATAAGCAGACCATCCAGAACCTCGATCAGTCCGGTACCAAGCCCAATTTCCTGGAAATTTTCTCGCCGGGAATCCTCAAAACCACGATCCTGACCTGCATTCTGACTACCGGGGCTCAAGGCGGTTATTACGCGATTACGACCTGGCTGCCGACCTTCCTGCGCACCGAGCGCAAGCTCACCGTGCTCGGATCAGGGGGTTATCTCGCCGTCATCATCATCGGATCGTTTGCCGGATACATCGTCAGCGCGTGGTTGAATGATCGGATCGGGCGGCGCACCAATTTTATTGTGTTTGCGCTGTGCTCGATCGTCACTGTGGTCGCCTACACGCAACTGACCATCGACAACACGACGATGATGTATCTGGGCTTTCCGCTCGGATTTTTCGCTTCGGGCATATTTTCGGGAATGGGGCCGTTCCTGACCGAGCTGTTTCCCACCCGCGTGCGCGGGTCGGGACAAGGCTTTGCTTATAATTTCGGCCGCGGGATTGCGGCGCTTAATCCGCTGTTCGTCGGTATGCTGAGCGCGAAACTTCCGCTCGGCCAATCGATCGGCATATTCGCCGCCGGCGCCTATGGCCTGCTGATCCTGGCGGCTCTATTGCTGCCCGAAACCAGGGGACGCGTGTTGACGGCAGCTTGATCGACTCCAATACGCGCCCGTTCTGTGCCAGAGTGTCAGCGACCGACAAGCTGAGGACACAGCCATGCACAAGATCGCGATTGCTCAATCCGCCCTCGACCGCATGAAGACGCGGATGGGGAAAATGCACCCCTTCGACGCGATCGATCCGGCGAAGACCGCTTTGCTGGTGGTCGACATGCAGAATTACTTCGTCAAGCAGGGGCACCAGGGCGAGGTGCCGCTGGCGCGCGAGATCGTGCCGAATATCAATCGGCTCGCCGAAGAGTTACGGCGGCGCGGCGGCCATGTGGTCTGGATCCGCAACGGCACCCGGGACACCCGCGAAAGCTGGTCGAACTATCACGGCTACCTGCAAAGGCCGGAACGCGCCGAGCGGCGCCTCAAGGCGATGGATATCGGCGAAGACGGCTACGCTTATTGGCACGGCAACGATATCCAGCCTGAAGACGCGCAGATCACCAAAAACCGCTATAGCGCCTTTATTCATGGCTCGTCGGACGTCGAACAGCATTTGCGCGATCGCGGCATCGATACGCTCTTGGTCGCCGGCACCGCGACGAATGTGTGCTGCGAAAGCACGGCGCGTGACGCCATGATGCTCAACTTCAAGGTCGCGCTGGTCTCCGACGGCCTCGCCACCCATACAGACGATGAACACAACGCCACGCTGTCGGCGTTTTATGGCCAGTTCGGTGACGTGCAGACCGTGGATGAACTCATGCAATCGCTGGAGCGCGGTGACACAAAGAAAGCGGCGGCGTAGCAATCTCCAGTTACGGGCGGCTATCCTTCACGTACTTCCTCAGATTGTGCGTGCCGACATCGGCTGCGTAGATTGTGCCGGCGTCATCAGCCGCAATTCCCGACGCTGACGTTCCACGGATGACCGAGTCCAGGTCGGACGGATCGGGAATAAAGGCCTTGAGCGAGCCGTCTTTGGCGTTGCCGATCATGATGCCGCGCAGTTCTCCTTTTTTGGCTCCCGGCTCGGCAAAGGAAACACCGGCGTAGATGGTGTCGTCCTTGCCGACGAATACCGAACTCGGCTCTCCGAATTGCGTCCAGGCGGCAATGAAATTGCCGTCCTGGTCGAAAACCTGGATCCGTTTGTTTTTTCTGTCGGCGACATAAACGCGCTGTTGCGAACCGCCGATGAAGATATCGTGGGGCTCGTTGAAGTTGCCGGGCTCTGCCCCCATACGGCCCCAGCTCTTGATGAACTTGCCGTCCTTGGTGAATTTCATGATGCGGGCGTTGTTGTGCGCATTCGGCGCATGGCCATCAGAAACGAAGATGTCGCCGTTCGGTGCAATCGCGACTCCGGTCGGCCGGTCGAATGTATCGGGGCCGTCACCGGCTACACCCTCCTTGCCGAGCGTCATCAGTATTTTTCCCTCTGGACTGAGCTTGAGCACCTCCTGGCCCCTCACAACGCCGTCAGCATTCTTGGCCGACATACCGAGCACCGTCTCCTTGTCATTGACGTCGCTGGTCCAGAGATTTCCGTCGGCATCGATCGCGAACCCGTGCGGATAAGCGAACAACCCAACGCCAAAGCTCTTCAGCAATTTTCCTGACGGATCGAATTCCAGGATAGGCGGATCGGCTTCACCGTGGCCGAGGCAAACGGCGCTTCCAGGCGGAACGACAGCGAAGCAACGGTGAAAGACCCAGATATTGCCAGAGTGGTCGATGCTAACTCTGATCACCTCACCCCAGTGGCCGCCATTCATGCTGGTGGGAAGCGTCGGCCAACCTGCGACAAGCTTGTATGGATTGGCGAGCTCAGTCGGCTTCTGATATTGAGCTTGCTGGGCTTGCGCCAGCACGCCAAACGCCGCCATCGCGCACAGCGCGACAACAAGCTTCAAACCTTTGTCATAGGGCATACCGACCTCCCGATGCAGTCTGTCTTTTTGTTTTAACCAAGCCGTTGCCGTACTGCGTTCTCGCGGGCGCCTGTTGCCCCTTAAACCCGCTGCAACAACGGGCGAAGATCGCGAATGTCGTGAACTTGCTCCAGCGCATAAATTCGTTCGATCAATTTTGTACATTTTTCGGCGCCAAGCACGGGCGTGATCAGATCGCGCGCTTTCGCGACGATTTCGTCATGGGTCATGGGATTCTCAGGCGTACCCCGCACGGTATCGTTGCGCTCGCTAAGTCGCGTTCCGTCATTCAGCGTGATCTCGACCACGGCCACACGCTTCGGCAACAGGCGTTCAAGGTCTTCTTCGGCAACCACTTGCACTTTGCCGCGTATTCGAAGAACGACCGGATCCTGCATGCGCGGCAGGTCGTGCGCGGCACGGAATGACAAGGTTCCGTCGAGCAGCGTCACGGCCGCCAGATATTGCAAACAGAGGTCCGGACTCTGAACGTTGTCGACTTTGGGTGCTGCGCTCGTCGACAACCGGACGGTCACCTGTTTCACCTGATCCGCATCGAACGGATGTTGCCGCCGCAGATTGACAATGGCGTCGAGCGGAGACTGAACCGGACCGCCGGTCGACCATTTCTTGATGATTGTCTCAGACACCTCGTGGTGTTCGCCAAGCCCTTCGATCAAGCCCGCCGGATCGGCCTTCGGGGCATAGGACGCAAAGAAATTATCGCGGCCGGAAAAAACGTCGTTTATGCCGGTGAAGCCCGCCTGCATCAGCAGAGCAGCCGTGACGCCATTGCGGGCGCCCATTGAGCCGAAGACGAAGGCTTTCTCCATGTGCGCGGTGTCGCGCTGCCACACCGCATAGCCTGCTCCCGCCTGCTGCGCTGCGTAGTCGAGCAGCCAACGCATTTGTTGAGTATTGAGATTTGCAGCGCAACCGGCCGCGGCAGCAGCTCCGAACGTCCCCACCACGTTGTGGGTATCGTTCAACACGGTTGCGCCGAGAATGGTCTTCATCGCGCGCATGCCAACGTCGTAGCCGAGCGTTACCGCGCGCAGGAAGCGTGTCCCGTCGATCCCGGCCCTCTCGCCCATCGCCAGAGCAGCCGGCACGACAGCGCAACCAGGATGGGCCCCGCCCGCGCTATAATTGTCGTCGGTCTCATCCGCTTGCGCCAATGCACCATTGGTGATCGCGGCTTCTATCGGTCCGCAAACAATGTCGGAAGCGGCAATAGTGGCGATTTTGTCGCCACCCGCCGTGTGCGCAAACTCCAGAGCATGGCGGCCGGGCGGCAATTCCGAGCCGGAAATCATGGCCGCCAGCGTGTCGAGGATATGACTCTTTGCTTGCTCGGCCACCGCTGGCGGCAACGCGCGGTCACCTGCGCCGCTCATGTAACTGCAGAGCTTGGCCATGACCGGACCGGCGTCATCACTGGCGGCGGACACACGGCCCGGCATCACCGCTGCAACGGTAAGACTTGCACCGCCGCTCAGCAGATCGCGCCGCGTCAACCTTGCGATCAAGTTCGCCAAGAGAGGCCCCTTGTCCGGTTATGCGCCTCGGTCGGCTGCGCCATGGATTGAAGATTCGCTCAGGACGAAGTCAGCGCCTTTAGATCTTCCGGCGTTGGGACGAATTTCTCCATCTTCGGTGTCGCGCCGTTCTTACGCATGTCCTCGAGCCAGATGCGGTGAATGCGCGGGTCTTGATCCTCGTATTCGATCTGGTCGCCGCCTTCCTTGACGCTCTTCGACACCGCCGGAATATCGCCCTCGGTAGCGCCGATCAGCGACACGCGCTGCGCTTGCATCGTCGGGTAACGCAAGCCACCGACCGCGGTGGCGAGATAGCGCGCAGGCTGCGGGCCGGTGTTGAAATGCTGGTGGAACTGGCGGTCTGATGGCACCAGCACCATTCCGTGCTTCCAGTCGATGCGGCGAAAGTCCTTTTCCTGCTCGAACCACATCAGCGAGTAGCCTTGCCCGACCACGCACATGACGTGAAAGCTCGGGCCATGCCGGTGGCCTTTCTTATAGGTGCCGACCGGCATTTCCGAGATATGCGCGTGCATGGTGCCGTCGGCGAGCACGAACATGATATTGGTGCCGCCGGCTCCGCGGTCGCCCCAACTCTTCAGTTCGATCGCCGTGAGATCGGGGACGAAATTCGTCTCCCACATATGGTTGCCCTGGCGCACCGTAATCAGGTCGCCGTCGCCGGTGAAATATTCCTTCTTGCCGGCGCGTTCCGAAAAATCAAAATCGCTGCCGAAGATGAAAGCCTCGTTGTGAAAGACGTTCATCATCATCGGCAGATTGGTGGTCGTGACGAGCAATGCCCGTTCGGTGCCGCTGCCGTTGAAATGGCGATGCTTGGCGTTGAGTGGGATCGCAAACAGGCTCTTGGCGCCCCATTCGAAGCTGCGCTTGGTGCCGTCAGCCAGCTCGATCTGGGTGCTGCCAGTGCCTTCAAGGACATAGACGACGTCCTCGTAGAGATGCCGCTGCGGCGCCGTGGACTTGCCTGGCGCAATATCGAGCAGGAACATGTTGGCGAAATCGCCCCGGCCCTTCAGGTGAACCGCCGCACCGTTCACGCCGTACCGCGGCCAGGGCGCGGTCGGCACATCGAAGAGGTAAACGCCGTAATCCTCGGTGACGGGGAGCCCTTCAGCCTTCAGCCAGTCCAGATATGGGTCAATGCCGAAGCGGCCTTTGACTTGCGGAACTTCGCGAATGTTCATGGATTCCTCCGGCGTGATTTTTGCTTGAGCTTACACTTATCCAATGCGCTCGATAAAGCGCCTCGTACGGAAGGAACGGTCAACGATGCCAACTATTGACCGCAGGCAGATCAGCCGTCGAGAATGCCCTATCGGTCTGCACCACAATCGCCCACGCTCGCGACAGCAGGCTTGACATGAAAGCTGGCAATCCGGAGGCGATCGCTCCAACCGGCCCGTCGGGATCGCGGAACGCTCCAACCGTGAATCCGATGGCCGCTTTCGCGGATGCCGGCGAACGAACCGCCGCGATGGCCCGCCTGACCGGAGGGCTTTCACCCAACGCGCTCGCGCTGGCCTACCTTGATTGGGCGGCTCATTTTGCTGCATCGCCCCGGAAGCAGATGGAACTCCTCAACGAAGCGATGCGTAGCGCCTCACGGCTCGGCAACTTCGCTTCTCCGCGCGCGTCAGGGACCGAGCGCTCCGCCCGGGACGAACGCTTTCCGGCAGACGCCTGGGGCAAATGGCCCTTCGGCCTCATGGCGCAGGCGTTTCAGTTGCAGCAACGGTGGTGGCAAACCGCCACAACCGGTGTACCCGGCGTATCCGCAAAACACCAAGAACTGATCGCGTTCACGACGCGTCAGTTTCTCGACGCCGCGGCGCCATCGAATTTCCCGCTTACTAATCCGGAAATACTCTGGCGCACGTTTCAGACGGGCGGGCACAATTTGGTCCAGGGTTTCGAAAGGCTCGTCGCCGATGCCCAACGCGCGGCAGAGGGTCTACCGCCGCAGGGGGTCGAAAATTTCACTCCAGGACAGACGGTGGCGCTAACACCGGGCAACGTCGTGTTTCGCAACGAGCTTATCGAGTTGATTCAATACGCACCGACAGCCTCCGCCGTTCGGCCCGAGCCGGTTCTGTTCATACCGTCCTGGCTGAGGAAATATTACGTCGCCGATCTTTCTCCCCCCAATTCGCTGGTGAGATACCTCACCGGGCAAGGCTTTACGGTCTTCATGGTTTCCTGGAAAAATCCCCAGGCCGAGGACCGCGATCTCGGCCTCGAGGATTACCGCGCGCTCGGCATCATGGAAGCGCTCGACGCGATAGGAGCCATCGCGCCTTACCAGAAGATACATGCCTGCGGTCATGGCCTCGGTGGCACGTTATTGTCTATTGCCGCGGCGGCGATGGCGCGCGACGGCGATGAGCGCATGGGCACGCTTACGTTGCTGGCAACACAGACCGACTTTGCTGAAGCCGGCGAGCCGTCACAATTCGTCGACGAAAGCCAGGTTGCGTTTATTGAGGACCTGATGCGAAAGCCGGGTTTCCTTGACAGCCGTTTCGTAGCGGAAACCTGCGACATGTTGCATTCAAAAGATTTGGCGGCGTCGCGTGTCGTCCAGGAGTATTTTCTCGGCGAACCTGCGCCGATGACCGATCTACTGGCATGGAACGCAGACGCGATGCGCGTGCCTTTCTCGCTGCATTCAGAATCCTTGCGCAAATTGTATCTGAACAACGACCTTGCACAGGGCCGACTGAGCGTTGCGGGTCAATTCGTAAAGCTTTGCGACATTCGTATCGCTGTCTTTTTGGTCGGAGGCGCGCGTGATCACGTCGCGCCGTGGCAATCCGCTTTTGAGATTGCGCGGAGAGTCAAAGGCCAAGTGACCTGTGTACTCACCACCGGAGGGCATGCATCCACTGTGGTGCCGGCATCCGGCCCCGACGACGGGTTCCGCATCGGCCCGGCAAATTCCACCGATAGTAACCCGGAGCGCTTTTTGGCCGAGGCGCAGCAGAAAGATGGCTCGTGGTGGCCAGAGTGGACCGCGTGGCTCAGCGGTTATTCCGGTCCGGTGAATATCCTGCAAGCGATGGGCGCGCCGCAGTCCGGATACCCGGTGATCGACCCCGCGCCTGGCACGTACGTCCTGCAACGCTGAGATCCTAGAACAGCAGCGACTTGATTACGACCGGGACTACGCCGGGCGGGGCAATCAGTTCCCCGACGTCCACAAAGTCGAGTTCCTGCAATTCCATTCCGTCGATGGAAACAAGCTTGCCTGGCCAATGCAGTTCCCGATGCAGCAACCGCCCGAAGGTCTTGCCGATATCACCGTCGATCATCAGAAACAGCGTCTTGATCCGCTTAGCCGACGGCATCAGCGCGCGCACGACGCCCTCACCCGCAGCCTTGAGCCGCGAATGCTCTGGGTCGCCGCGCCAGTCAAAAGCGATCGCAATCCGCTCGTGACGGTCGAGGTCGATCTCGCCAACACCGACGCGGATCGCCTCGGCAAGGCTGTCCGAATTTATGTCGCCACCCAGATCCACGCCGATGCGAACCACCGGCACGTTGTGCACCGGCAACACGTAAGGATCGGGTAGATAAATCGTCTTGCCGCTGACTTGCACTGTGAATTGCGAAGCCCCGACGACGGTGGCGCGGATGCGCTGGCCGGGGTCAATCAGCGGCAGTCCGCTGCGCTTGCTCAATTCGCCGGCGAGCGCATCCGCTAATGGCTTCGCGATATCGCCGAACTGTTGCGTCTCGTGGCCAAAAATATACTCCGCAACACCGCCGGAAAACGTCAGCGCGGTCGGCAGCGTGGTGTGAGGCAATGGCTCGGTGAGCAGCAGAGATTGCCCGAGCCGGTCGACACTGGCGCCGGTGATGACGTCGACGGCAACGGTGGCAAGGCGGCGGGCTATCCGCTGGCGAATAGCCTCATCGGCAAGAATCTGCGGCGAAATCCGCACCCCAAGATCGTCCGCGGCAAGCTGTGCGGACTCATCAATACGTGTCCATTCCCCACTTTCGTCGGCTGCGATCAGCCGCCCTCCGACGGCAAACGCGCAAAGCCCAAGAATTTCGCCACGGTCGATCAGCGCAAGCTTTGTGGTCCCGCCACCGATGTCGACATGCAGCAGGCACGTGTCGCGCGCTTTGGACAGCGCCACCGCACCGGAGCCGTGGGCTGCGAGCCGCGCTTCGAGCTTGTGACCCGCAGTGGCGCAAACGAACTTGCCGGCCTGCTCGGCAAACAATTCGTCGATGGCGCGGGCATTTTTCCGCTTGATCGCTTCGCCCGTCAGGATCACCGCGCCGGAATCGATCTCCTTTTGGGTGAAGCCGGCGTCGCGATAGCTATGCGCAATGAATTCGCCGAGAGCGCGTGCATCAATCGTGCCGTCGGTCAAAAACGGGGTGAACAAAATCGGCGAACGCCAGACGATTTCGCGCCCGACGACGACGAAGCGGCTGGAGAGGCCTTGCGTCTGCCGTTGCAGCACGACCTTGGCGAACAGCAAATGCGATGTCGAACTGCCGATATCGATGCCGACCGTCTTGAACGCGACGTTGTCCTGGTCCCAGATTGATCGCGCGATCGCCGCGCGCTCGACCGGCGTTTCGAGGTGCTCGTGATTGAAATCGCTCTCATGCATGTGGCACACAATGCCCGGAGCATGGCCCCTCGATCAATCAGTGAGCGTTTTAAGCCGCTATGGCGCCGTTGCCCCTCACCTATGCAAGTTGCCGCTACGACCGCATCGAACCGCTGCGTAGCGGCGAAGTGGCGGTTGAAGGTATCGACCTTAACGTTATGGTTTTCCCCTCCGGCCGGCAGATTTTCGATCGCATGGTCGGCGGCGAGGAATTCGACGCCTCCGAGCTTTCGGCATCCGAGTTCATTGCCCATGCTGGAGCCTATGCCGGCCGCGGCAACAGCCCGTTCGTCGCGATTCCGGTGTTTCCGTCGCGGGTGTTCCGGCACGGCTACATTTTCATCAATAAGCAGAGCGGCATCCGCACGCCGAAGGATCTGGAAGGCCGCCGGGTCGGCCTGCCGCTCTATACGCAGACGGCTTCGATCTGGCTTCGCGGCCATCTCATGCATCAGTTCGGCGTCGATATCGAAAAAATCCGCTGGGTGCAGGGCGCGGTCGAGACCGGCGGCATGCACGGCGATCCGCATACGCTGCCGTTGCTGCGTCCTGTCGCGATCGAGCAGAACATGACGGGCCGGCCGCTCGCCGAACTGCTCGCGACCGGTGAGATCGACGCCTATCTCGGCTCGCGTAAACCGCCGAGCTTTGGGAGCAATCCCGATGTGGTGCGTCTCCTTTCCAATCATCATGAACTGGAACGCGAGCTTTACCAGCGCCACAAGATCTTCCCGATCATGCATCTCGTCGCCATCCGGCGCGCGGTGTACGAGAGGAATCCGTGGATCGCGTCGAGCTTGTACGCCGCGTTCGTCGAAGCCAAACGTATCGCGCGAGCACGCCTGCGCTATGCAGGGTCGCTTGCGGCGATGCTGCCGTGGCTGCAGGACGAGATCGAGGAAATCGACGAAGTGTTTGGCGGCGATCCGTTTCCTTACGGCATCGAACCAAATCGGCCTTCGCTCGAAGCGCTGGTGCAATACATGCACGAGCAGCATTTCATCGCCAAACCGATGCCGATCGAGGAGCTTTTTGTGCCGCTGCCGGGCGCGACGGAAAGCTGAAGCCATTCAGGGAGCGTAGACCCACGTCTCCATCATGATCGTGGCGCCGGGGACCGGCAGCGGCCCAGGCACCTCGACGGCGGAAAACGGCAGCGGCCGGCCGTCCAGCGCGCGTTCCCATACTTTGTAGACCGGGTAGAACTCGCCGATGTCGGTGAAGAACAGCAGCGATCGCACAACATTGCCGAGCGAGGTGCCGGCCGCGTCGCAAAGTTTCGCGATATTGCCGATGATGGCTTCAGCCTGCGCCTCCGTCGACGACGAGAAGTACGGCTGGCGCGGATTGACCTCTGCAGACCGCAACAGTCCATCACGATCAGCGGCCATCAATGCCGGAATGAACAGAAGATCGCCTGACTTTGCCGCTTGCGGCTGGAATCGAAATGCCGTGGCGACACCGGCATCGATGTTCTGCCGGGCGACAGGACTGCCGGGCTTGGCTGCAATGACGTTGATCTCGATCTTGCCGTCATAAGGCGCGAGCCCGCGTTCGATACAGGGAATGATCGAAAATGTCGGTCCTTTATCGCCGAAGTGTCGCGTCCATGCCTCGTTGAACGCCGAATAATCCTCACGGATCGGCGAGATAGACCTGGGCGTGGATAACATCCTCAAGCCGCGCTCCCGCCAGCGCCAGCGAGGCAGCCATCCGCTTGGTAATGATGAAGTCGGTCTCGAGCTTGATCGGCTGGCCGCCCCATTGCGCGCCCTCGGTCATCAGCGCCGCCGCGGCGACGCCATTACGGCGCGGCTCGTCGCCGATTGCCAGCGATGTGATACCGGGAAGGAAAATATAATCGCCGACAGTCAGTGCGGGCGAGTAGCCGGAGGTTGGGCGCCCGGCGAGCTGCTCGTTCTTGAGATGTGTGACCTCAAAGCCAGCCTCGGGGATCACCGCCATCGCCTGGATATTCATGTCGGCGTCGGGCAGCACGAACCGCTGTTGCGCGATCGATGTCGACGGCGGGATGCGCCCTTTAAGAAATTCGCGCCTGACGTGCTGATAGGGACGGCACCGCCTTTACGGTCGTGTAGTACTGGTCGGTACGGACAAGGTTGGTGCGATCGGTGCCTGCGGCGCGCAACACCGCATCGAGATTCTGGAAGATACGGGACGCCTCTTTTTCGCGCTTGGGCAACCCGGCATGCGGCGTGCGCTCGGCCGTGACATCCGGCGCGATACCATTGACGAAATCCTGAGCCATCAAACCGGTTGCGAACACCCATCGGCCTGCCTTCACACCTTGGGCGAATTTCACCTTGCCCGAACCCAATTCAACCGGAAGCAGCGGTTCGGCAGTATCCGTCACAGCTTTTGTCATCGCAGTTTCTATCTCGGCATCCCTTTTGCAATGATATGATCGCACAGGAGCAAGATATGACCAATGCATTCCACGCCGGCCGTTTGCTTGGCGCCATTATGGCCAGCGCACTGCTTACTGCGGCAGCACTCGGCGCAGGACTATCCCAACCGGCCGATCACCATGATCGTGCCATTTGCGGTCGGCGGTCTCACCGACGTTCCGGCGCGGGTGCTGGCCGGAATGTTGCAGGAGAAAATTGGTCAGACCATCGTGGTCGAGAACAAGCCCGGCGGCTCTGGAACACTCGGCGGCTCCTACGCGGTACGAGCCAAGCCAGACGGCTACACGCTGTTCGCCAATTCGATCGCCGATGCGCAGAACCTCTGGTTTCTCCCGGTGCCATACAACGCGATCGACGATTTTTCGATGATCGGCATGATCGTCGAAGGTCCGCCGCTGGTCCTGATTATCGACGCAACGCTGCCCGACAAGACACTCGCCGAATTCCTCGCCGACGCGAGAGCCAACCCAAAGAAATTCAGCTTCGGCACCTCGGGCCCAGCGACGTCTCCGGCCATGGCGTTGGCACAGCTCAATGCGCTGGCCAAGACCGATATCGCCGGCGTTCCCTACCAGGGTTCAGGCGAAGCCGCACGCAACGTGTCGCCGAGCGGAGTGCAGGGCGCATTCGCGTTCTACGCCCAAGCCAAGCCGCTCGCCAACTCCGGCAAGGTACGCGCGCTCGCGACGGCAACGCCGCAGCGGCTCACCGGCTGGCCAGAAGTGCCGACTATGCAGGAGCTCGGGTTCGCCAATTTCGACTATCGCGGTTTCGTCGGTCTTGCAGCGCCTGCCGGCACGCCGCCAGAAATCATCAGCTACCTCAACAAGGCGCTTAAT
This sequence comes from uncultured Alphaproteobacteria bacterium, assembly GCA_963807565.1. Taxonomy (GTDB): domain Bacteria; phylum Pseudomonadota; class Alphaproteobacteria; order Rhizobiales; family Xanthobacteraceae; genus BOG-931. The sequence goes on from CAWECH010000028.1 coordinate 333,779, forward strand.
GACATCGTGCAGTCACAAGATTTTCGCGGTCGCATGGATGCGCTGGGTATGACCGTGCCGGCTGATAACACGCCGCAGATGCTCGCCGATTACATGCGGCGCGAGACGGCACATCAAGGAGAACTGGCCGCGCTGACCGGCATCAAGATGGCCGCGCCGCCAAAATAAGCGCCGTCCTTTACTTCGCATCCTTTTGCAGGATGCCAGCGATCATCGCGATTTCGTTGCGCGCATATTTCGGCAGCCCGGCGCTGATCGAATTGCCTGAATTGAACGACGACTGACCGGTCAATACCTGCGCCGGCACCAGATTGTGCAGCACCGGCACATTTTCATATTCGCGCTTCTTGTCGAGGAGATCGGCTCCGACCGCGATGGTCATGTAAGCCGTCACCACGGTCTTGTTGGGATCGGTCGGATGATTCTGGAATACGGCAAAAAATTTGCCGAACCGCATCAGTTCGTTGACGTAGAAAATATTCTGCTCCAGCACGCCGCTGACCGGTGTATCGAGTGCCGTCAGTTGTTGCAGTCCCGGCTGATCGACGTCGCCTGGACCGAGCGCTGACAGCTCGCTTTCGAAATCGATATGGTCGCTGACTTTCTTCACGGTGTCGCGGATCTTGTTGACCAGCATGATGCCGAGCGGAATTTTGCCTTCCATCTTGTAGGTCGACATGATGCAGATCGATGTCGTACGTCCGGTGCACCATTTACGATCGGGATTAGTGGTGTTGTCGTTTAAATCGGCGCGCAGCGGCGTCACTTTGTCGGCGGTGATCAGCGTATGCTTGATCGCCGGATCGATCTTTTCGAGAAACGGCAGCGTTACGTATTTCGACAAATCGATACTGCCTGGGGCGCGGTCGAGAACGAAGCGCGCCTGCGCGACATACATGTAGAGCTTGCCGCTCGACGCTTCGGCGTCACCGCTACCGGCACGTGGCGGCGGTTCGGTGTATCCCGGAAACAGCGAGAGAAATTTCTTTTGGTCAGGATGTTTTGTCGCCCAATCCTCGAAGCGCATCAGATAGGCGTCGCTGTCGGTTGGATTGCTGCCGGTGTGATCGGTGAAAGCGATGGTGGCCGGCTTGAGTTGCGCGATGTCGATCGTGACAGCCGACGGCACATCTTCGATCCGGAAGTCTTGCGCGGCGGCTGCGGAAACAGAACCGAGCAGCCCGAGAAGCACGATGGCGTGCCGCATCAACATTCTAAAATTCTTTCTCAAATACCTTTAGCGCAATCAATTATACCGGCCGCCCCAGATGGTGTTCGGACTGCGAACCGTGGGTGCAGGCGCAGGCTGGCCGAACAGCGGTAAGCCGAACAGACCACGCTGTGGCTGTGCTTGCTGCTGTGCCGGCGGAGGCCCACCCTGCCAGCCCTGGTTTGGGAAATAGACCCGGCCGCGGTTGTCATATCCTTGGGAATTGCCGCCGTTACTGCCCTGATAGTAGCCGCCATATTGATTGTTCTGATCGTCCGGCGGCTGATCGTAACGGCCAGAATAGACGTCGCCGGGTCCTACGAGTTGATATTGCGTATCGGCCATCTGACCGTCAGGACCCCGCCGGAAATGCTCGACGAAATTACCGCCGCTGCGCTGTGCGGTGTCCGCATTGGCGTTGCCGCTGAACAGTGCACCGAGGCCGCTGGTTTCATTACGCGGATCGGGCCGTCCGACAGGATTGCCACTCCAGTAGTCGATCGGCATATCGGCGATCTGCTTGCGTGTTTCAGGCGTCGGCCCGTTAAGCGGCGCCTTCGGCGCGATATGATCGGCCCAGATCGCCTCGATGATTGGTTGAAAGATCGGCAGCGCAACCCGCGCACCGGTCGCGCTGGAGCCGAGCGAACGGCGCTTGCCGTCGCCGTTGTCGTAGCCGACCCACACCGCGATCGTGACGTCGTTGGTGAAACCGACAAACCAGCCATCCACTGCATCCTCGGTCGTGCCGGTCTTGCCGGCGACATACGGCGACAATCCGCCGATCGCGCGCGCGGTCCCGCGCGCCACCACGCCCTGCAAGATGGTTTTAAGCTGATAGAAACTCACGCCGTCGGCCGCACTGATCGGCGAGAACAACGGCGCTGATGGATAGGCATAGATTGTCTTGCCATTGAACTCGATTGAATCGACGGCATGCGGTTGCGGCCGCACGCCCTCGTTGGCGACCGCGGCGTAGAACGCGGCGAGGTCGATCATGTGCACTGGCTGTGCGCCAAGCACGAACGGGTAGTAGCGAACGCAATCGGTGTAGATCTTCGCTGCCTTCGCGGTGGCGCAAACCGAGTCGAGGCTTTGGACCGGATCGGAACTGATCCCGCCGTCGAGCAGATGCGCAGTGACGATGTTTACCGAGTTCTCCAGCCCACGCCGCAGCGTGTACACGCCACCCTGATTGTAGTCGGCGTTGCGCGGCGACCAGTAATCCTCCGGCCGATCGTAACCGTTGCCGTTGCTGATGATGAGATCGCGGCTGATCGAGCTAGAACCGATCGGCGGTAGCGTCAGCGGCTCATTCGGCACCAGCGTGTTCGGCTGCAAGCCGCTTTGCAGCGCGGTCAGGTAAGTGAGCGGCTTGATCGCCGAGCCGGGCTGCCGCTGCGTCTGCCAGGTACGATTAAGCTGGCTCAGCGGATACGAAAAGCCACCAGCCATGGCGAGAATGCGGCCGGTCTTGTTCTCCAGCACCAGCGCCGCGCCTTGCACCGTCGGCCGTACCCGAAGCTGCGCCGAGCCGCTGTTGACGGTAACCGGCTTGGCGGGTTTCGGCTTCCCGGTTCGCTGATCGATCACGACGGGCCTGGGCTCATTTGCCGCCGACCCGCTGGTCTTCACATAGACCACGTCATAAAGGCCAAGACCGCGCCGCGCGTCAGAGTTCGCGCCCGTCAGCGACTGTATCCGGCCATCAGGAAGGCCGACACGGATCGTGCTGTCGCCCTTTTTCGGATCGCCCTTCTGCACAATTACAGCCGGCGTCCAGTGCACGTCGTAGAGCGGCAGCCTTACGTCTTTGATCGCCTGCTGCCACGCCGGAATGCCGGACGTACCGGCGCCAAGCTTCTTGATCGCGTCAGTAAGATTGGCTTCCGGCCCACGAAACACGACGTGCCCGGCGGAGATTTCGTATTGCGCCAGACCTTCCTGCAGCGCCGCTTCAGTCTCGCGCTGCAATTGCGCGTTCACCGTCGAATGCACCGTGTAGGATTTCGCCGTCAGGCTATCGACGCCGTCGGTTTTGGCCTCGCGGCCGACGAAATCGACCAGACCGAAACCGGTATCGCGATGCGGCATCTTGAATACCGCGAGCTTCGGCAGGGCCGCCGCCGCATCCGTTTTTTGTGCGCCGCTGATCACGCCATCTTCCTGCATGCGGCTGAGCACATAGTTGCAGACGGTCCTTGGCGCGATCCGGATGGCGGTCGGGATTGAAAAAGCTCGGCCCTTTGAGCAGGCCGGCCAGCATCGCGCCTTCGGCAACGCGAAAGATCCTTTGCCGATTTCCCAAAATAGCTGCGTGACGCCATCTCGACGCCCCACGCGGCCCGGCCGAGATAGACGGAGTTCATATAGAGTTCGAGAATCTCGTTCTTGCTGAGCGTGTGTTCCAGCCGCGACGCCACGATCATTTCGCGAATCTTGCGCTCGTAGCTGACATCGTCGCCGACCAGCAGATTCTTCACCACCTGCTGCGTGATCGTCGAACCGCCCTGCGGCCGTCCCGGCTCGGCGAGGTTGCCGATGAAGGCGCGAATGATGCCGCGTTCATCGACGCCATGATGCTGATAGAAGCGGCGGTCCTCGGCGGCGATAAACGCCTTCTGCACGTAGTCGGGCACGTCCGACAGCGACACCCAGACGCGGCGATTGCGTGGCTCGAACACATCGGCGTAGTGATCGCCAGCGCCGTCGGTCACCGTACTCATGCCGGGCAATTGCTTGCCCTTGAGCCGCGCCGGATCCGGCAGGTCGGCCACCGCCTGGTCGTAGAAATTGATGACGTCACCAAGATCGACGACCGGCTTGTCGATGGTCTCGTTTTTACAGAACTGGTGATAGGCGGTGTTGAGGTCGGCGAAATTCAGGCCATGCAGCGCTTTGATGTCAGCGCCCAAGGTCTTCGGGTCGTCCATCGCCGTCGAGATCAGGTCATCGAGATTGATCGACTCGATATCGAAAGCCTGGCGCATGTGCGCGCAGCCGTCGCGCAGCAGTTGCACCACCTCATCCTGGTCTTTCACAGGATCGAATTGCGTTTTCACCGAATCCGGGTGGGTCGTGACCTGGCTGAGCGTTAGCGCAGTCGCAAAAACCTTGACGAGGATGCTGTCCATGGAAACGGCGGAAGAGCCCGATTTTAGGGAACGCAACTCTGCGTACAATCGCGATTATAGCGATCTGATCCTTACAAAAAGACTTTTTTGCGGGTCAGCGGTGGACCCTTTGCGAAAACACGCGAATCGGCTGTTCTTGCCACCGGACGAACGAGCCGAAGGCCCAGGATACCTGACATGCTGTGCGACACTTGCCGATGGACTGAGCGGCCGGGCTTTATTCGCCGCGACCCTGCGACGGACACGCAACAGCAGGATGACCGGCCGGATTTCGTTCCCTGCCCGGAATGTGGCGGGCAAACGGTGGCGCATTGCTGCGAAGGGCTATGCGAACAGCCAGATCCCTCTGAATGGGGCGGGTAAGCCCCTTACTTCTTCGCCGGGCTCAAACCCTCGAAATGACCACGCTTCTGCAACCAGGCGAGCAGAAGCAGCGCCGGCAGGCCGGCCAGCGAACAGATGGCAAAAAACCACACCCAGCCGACCCCGGCTGCAATGAAGCCCGCGCCTGACGACAGATAGGTTCGCCCGAACGCCGCAAGAGCAGTGAGCAGCGCGTATTGCGTCGCCGTGTGCAGCGGATTGCGGCAGAGCGCGGAGAGATAAGCGACGAAGATCACCGTTCCGATCGCGCTGGTGAAATTCTCGGCAATGATCGCGAACGTCAGCCAGCCGGCGTTGAGGCCGACGACAGCCTGCCAGGAGAACGCCAGATTGGCGAAAGCCTGCAGCAGCCCGCCGATCAAGAGACTCACCGGCAGCGAATAGGCGCGCGCCACGAAGCCGCCGGCAAAACCGCCGATCAGCGTCGCCGCCAGACCGACTCCTTTGATGATCGCGGCATATTCGTTGCGCGAAAATCCGAGGTCGATCACGAACGGCGCCGTCATGGCGCCGGACAGCGCATCGGTAAACTTGTAGAGCACGACAAAGACGAGCGCGACAAAAGCCAGGTCACGCGAGAGGAATTCGGAAAACGCGCCAACCGCCGCCTCGATGACACGCGCAAGCGAGCTTTCGCGCGCATGGACCGCATCGGCCTGCACCGACTTCTCCGGTTCGCGGGCAATCAACGTGGTGACGACACCGATCAATACCAGCGCCGCCATCACCACGTAGCCTGCCCGCCACGCGCCATGATGATCCAGACCGGCGCTCTGGAAACCGCTGACGATGAACAGCGCGCCCGCGGTCGAAGCCAGCATGCCGATGCGATAGGCGGCAACATAGGACGCCATCCCGGCTGCCTGTTCGCTTTCGTCGAGGCTCTCGACACGAAACGCATCGACGATGATGTCCTGTGTCGCCGATGTTGCGGCGACCAGCAGCGCGCCCAGCGCCACCAGCAGCGGCGACACCGCCGGATCGCACATCGCGAGAAACACGATCGCCACGACCAGAAAAAACTGCGACAGCAGCAGCCAGCCGCGGCGGCGGCCGAATAGCCGCGACAGCACCGGCACATCGAGCGCATCGATGACCGGCGCCCAGAGAAACTTGACCGTGTAGGGCGTGCCGACCAGCGCGAACAGGCCGATGGTGCCGAGGTTGACGCCGAACTCGGTCATCCAGATCAGCAAGGTCGAGCCGGACAACGCCAGCGGCAAACCGGACGAGAAACCGAGAAACAGAACGATGAGAACGCGGCGCTTGAGATAGACGGCGAGCGTGTCCGCCATCCTCCCGCGTGACGCGGGAGAGGAGGTTTGACTCACTCCCCTGCCTCCAGCCTGCGGATCGGCGCGGCGATTATGTTCGACTCCATGGAATCGCTGGTGGCAACATCGACTTGCTGAATCTTCTCGCCGCGACTTTCGATCTTCTCCACAGAGACGATAGATAGCCGGATGTCTTCGCTGGCCTGATTGAAATGCGTCTGCAACTTGCGGACGCGGTCGCCCAACAAACCGACATCCTTCATGAGGCGGCCGACCTCATCCTGAATTTGGTCAGCGGCCTCACGCATGCGAGCGTCCTTCTGGTTTTGCTGAACCAGTGCAATCGCCAGCATGAGCAACGACGGCGACATCAGGACGACGCGCGCACGGTAAGCCTTTTGGACGATGTCGTCGAAACTGTCGCTAATCTCGGCGTAAACCGCTTCAGAAGGCACGAACATCAGCGCAAAGTCCTGAGTCTCACCTGGAATGAGATACTTCCCGGCGATATCAGTGACGTGCTTGCCGATATCCGTGCGCAGCCGCTGGCCGGCGAGCTTGCGATCTTCGTCGCTTTTGGCCTCCCGGTAAGCCGTGACACTTTCAAGCGGAAATTTCGCGTCAATCACCAGTGCGCGATTGTCGGGCATGAACACGCAGCAGTCCGGCCGGGTGCGGTTCGACAGCGTGTGCTGGAATGCGTACGAATCCTTCGGCAGGCAATCCTGGACTATGGATTCCATCCGCCATTGCCCGAATGCACCGCGCTCCTGCTTGTTGGCGAGCACGCTTTGCAGCGAAGTGACTTGGGTCGCGAGCGTGGTGATGTTCTTCTGTGCGCTGTCTATAACGCCAAGCCGCTCGTGCAGCTTCTGCAAATTTTCCGAGGTGTGTTGCGTGGTCTTTTGCAACGACTCGCCGAGCCGGTGCGTGACGTTATCCAGCCTGTCGTTGACTGCGTTCTGAAGCTGCGACTGCCGGTCGCCGAGCATCCGGATCATGGTTTCCAGCCGTTGCGCGGCAACACTCTGCGCCTGCGTGAGTTCGGCCACGATATCGGCTTGTGGCTCAGCGGGTGTTCGGCTGCGGATTAGCACCACAACCAACGCAGCCACGGCGGCCAACGCCACAACGACGGCAATCACCGTTACGATCGGCATCATCTCGGTCATTTGGCGACCCTAAGCGATTCGGGTTAAGCAAGAACGAAGAGAGAACGGCTATAGCTGCTCACACCCGCTCGCGCAACGGTAACTGGCTAAAAACCGCCAATTGACCCCGCTTTCCGCACCCCTTAAATCGCAAAACATGGCGATCCAGGAAATCATCAAAATTCCCGACAAGCGGCTGCGGCAGGTGTCCGAGCCGGTGAAGAAGGTCGACGCCAGCATCCGCAAGCTGGTCGATGACATGTTCGAGACCATGTACAAGGCGCCCGGCATCGGGCTCGCCGCGATCCAGATCGGCATGGCGAAGCGCGTCGTCACCATGGATCTGTCGAAGAAAGAGGACGATCACAAGCCGCAGGTCTTCATCAATCCGGAGCTGATCTGGACATCCGACAAGAAGGCGACGCGCGAAGAAGGTTGTCTGTCGATTCCGGATTACTACGAAGAGGTCGAGCGCCCGGCGGAGGTCAAGGTCAAATACCAGGATCTCGACGGCAAAACGCACGAGATCGAAGCGGACGGCCTGTTGGCGACGTGCTTGCAACACGAGATCGACCACACCAACGGCGTGCTGTTCATCGATTATCTTTCCAAGCTCAAGCGCGACCGCATCACCAAGAAATTCACCAAGGCTGCGAAGAAGACGGAGGCGTAATTGCCACTCCGCCTCGTCTTCATGGGCACACCGGATTTCGCGGTGCCTACGCTCGTTGCGCTTGCCGGCGGCGGACACGAGATCGTGGCGGTCTACACGCGAGCGCCGAAACCAGCCGGACGGCGCGGTCTGGAATTGACGCCGAGCCCGGTCGCGCGCGAAGCCGAACGTCTGAGGCTGCCGATCTTCACGCCGAAAACGCTGAGGGATAGCGACGCGGCTGACGCGATGCGCGCGCACGGCGCCGATGCCGCTGTCGTCGTCGCTTACGGACTGATCCTGCCGAAAGCGATCCTCGACGCGTTTCCGCTTGGTTGTTTCAATCTTCATGCGTCGCTGTTGCCGCGCTGGCGCGGTGCCGCGCCGATCCATCGCGCCATCATGGCCGGCGACAAGGAAACCGGCGTGATGGTGATGAAGATGGAGGAAGGCCTCGATACCGGCCCTGTCGCCATGGCCGAGCGTGTTGCAATCGCGCCCGACGTAACGACAGGCGAGCTGCACGACCGGCTGGCGCGGCTTGGCGCCAACCTGATGCTGCGGGCGATCGGCGCGCTTGAGCGCGGTGGGTTGCAGCTTACACCGCAGACAGAGTCCGGCGCGACCTACGCCAGCAAGATCGACAAGAACGAAACCCGGATCGATTGGTCCAAGCCCTGGAACGAAGTCCACGATCATTGCCGAGGGCTGTCGCCGTTTCCCGGCGCGTGGTGCGAAATGCCCGGCGCGGGACGCGTGAAGATCCTGCACACCACAAAAGGCGAAGGCAGCGGACCGCCGGGCCGCGTCCTCGACGACAAACTGACGGTCGCGTGCGGCAGCGGCGCGGTCCGCATCGTCGAATTGCAGCGCGCCGGCGGCAAGCCGATGGCAGCGGAAGAATTCCTCCGCGGCACGCCGCTCGCGCCGGCAACCGTGCTGAGCTGAACCGTGCCGCGCTACAAGCTCACCATCGAATATGACGGCACGCCCTATGTCGGCTGGCAGATCCAGGACAATCTCGCGACGGTGCAAGGTGAGCTGACCGAAGCAGTCGCAGCCTTCACCGGCGAACGTGTCACGGTGAACGGTGCCGGACGCACCGATACCGGCGTTCATGCGCTCGGCCAGGTCGCGCACATCGATCTCGGCAAAGAATGGGATAGCGACAACGTGCGCGATGCGATGAATTTTCATCTGCGACCGCGGCCAATCGCGGTGCTGACGGCGGAGCGGGTCGATAGCGAATTCGATGCACGGTTCTCGGCGATCAAACGTCACTATCTCTATCGCATCAGCAACCGCCGCGCCGATCTGGCGCTTGAGCAAGGCCGCGTGTGGCGGGTGCCGCGCCCCCTCGATACCGACGCGATGCATGCCGCCGCCCAGCAGCTCATCGGCAAGCACGATTTCACGACATTCCGCTCCACGGAATGCCAAGCCGCTTCCCCGGTGAAAACACTCGACCAACTCGACATCACCCGCGACGGCGACGCCGTGAATGTCACCGCATCCGCGCGCTCATTCCTGCAGCATCAGGTCCGCTCGATGGTCGGCTCGCTGGTCCATGTCGGCGAAGGCAAATGGAGCGCCGGCGACCTCGCCGCTGCGCTCGAAGCGCGCGACCGCAGCCGCTGCGGTCAGGTTGCGCCACCGCACGGACTTTATCTGGTGCGGGTCGATTATTAGGCGAAATACTTTTCGATGATGCGGCGGTAGACCGCCGTGAGCTTCACAAGATCAGCGACCGGCGCACATTCGTCGACTGCGTGCATGGTCTGGCCGACCAGCCCGAATTCCAGCACCGGGCAATAATCCTTGATGAAGCGCGCGTCGGATGTGCCGCCAGTGGTCGAAAGCTTCGGCTTGCGCCCCGTCACCTCCTCGATGGCAGACGAAGCGAGTTCGGTAAACGGCCCCGGCTTGGTGACGAAGACGCCGGCATTCGACGGCTCCCATTCGATGGCGAAACGTACGCGGCCAGCCGACGCCGTTTGCGCACGCTGCTCGACCAGCGCCTTCAACGACGCCTCGGTATGGCAATCGTTGTAGCGGATATTGAAGCGCGCCCGCGCTTCGCCGGGGATGAGATTGACCGTCTTGTTGCCGATATCGATCGACGTGAATTCGAGATTGGACGGGTCGAACTGCGCGCTGCCCTTGTCCAGCGGCTCCTGCATCGCCGCAATCAGCTTGACCAGCCCGCGCACCGGATTGTCGGCGCGATCGGGATAAGCGACGTGGCCCTGCTTGCCGGTAATCACCAGCACGCCGTTGAGCGAGCCGCGCCGCCCGGCCTTGATGGTATCGCCGAGAACCTGAACGTTGCTCGGCTCGCCGAGCACGCAGTGATCGAATTTCTCGCCGCGATCCGCCACCCACTTCAACAGCTTGATGGTGCCGTTGACCGCGATGCTCTCCTCGTCGCCGGTGATCAGCAGCGAGATCGATCCGTTCTTCGCCTTGCCGCCATTGGCAGCGACGTAATCGAGCGCCGCGGCAACGAAGCAGGCAATGCCGCCCTTCATGTCGACTGCGCCACGGCCGTAGAGCACATCGCCTGAAACATCGCCGGCGAATGGCGGATGGCTCCAGGTCTTCTCGTCGCCCGGCGGCACCACATCGGTATGCCCGGCGAACATCAGGTTGGGCTGCGCGGTGCCGATGCGCGCGTAAAGATTGTCGATCGGCGCAGTGCCGGGCTCGGTAAAGGTGGTGCGGTGCACGGTGAAGCCCGCCTTCTCCAGCACGCCTTGCAGATAAACCAGCGCGCCGGCGTCGTCCGGCGTCACCGAACGGCAGCGCAACAGATCGCGGGCAATGGCGACGGGATCGGCGGTCATCGCGGATAACGTACCTGCGCGGTCAGGGGTTAGCGAGCGGGTCCGGACCATACTGGTTCGGCCCTTCGGTGCCTTTGCGAAAGCCAAGGTCGACCAGCAGCGCCAGCCCGACGACCGTAAACGGGATCGCGATGAGCGAGCGAGATCAGAGCTCGGATGGTCGTCGGTGCCCGCCAGATCGAGCACCATGAGCAGATCGAGAACCGCGCCGGCGGAGAAGAACGCGATCAGCACCCAGTTCGGCATGTTGCGATCGTGCGCGCGTTTTAGCGTGACGGCGAATTCCGGATAGGTGAGAGCGAGATCGACGATGGCGCTCAGCCGGTCGCCCTGGAGGCTGCTCGGCAATCGGTGTGACAGACCAGCTCGGCCAGCGATCAGGAGAGAAAAACCAATCCAGAACGTCTGGCGGCTGATGCGGCCGTGAAAGTTGTTGAAGAGATAAAGCCAGTCCATTTTGGGAAAGCCGAATGCTCTAATCCCGGAGCAGTTCGTTGATGCTGGTCTTGGCGCGGGTCCTTTCATCGACGCGCTTGACGATCACCGCGCAGTAGAGATTGGGACTGGCCTGCGCCGTTCTTGCCCGGCTTGCCGGGTGTCGTCCCCGGCACCACCACCGAATAGGCCGGCACTTCGCCAACAAACGTCTCGCCGGTCTCGCGATCGACTATTTTAGTGGATGCGCCGATGAACACGCCCATCGACAGCACCGCGCCTTCGCGCACGATGACGCCTTCGGCGACTTCCGATCGGGCGCCGATGAAGCAATTGTCTTCGACGATCACCGGACCGGCCTGCAACGGCTCCAGCACGCCGCCAATGCCGACGCCGCCGGAGATATGGCAGTTCTTGCCGATCTGCGCGCAGGAGCCGACCGTGGACCAGGTATCGATCATCGTGCCCTGATCGACATAGGCACCGAGATTGACGAACGACGGCATCAGCACCACGCCGGGCGCGATATAGGCCGACGCGGCGCACCACACAGCCCGGCACCGCGCGGAAGCCGGCGTCGCGGAAATTCTTGTCGCCCCAATTGTCGAACTTCGACGGCACCTTGTCCCACCACACCGCGTGGCCGGGGCCGCCGCCGATCTCGGTCATGTCGTTGAGGCGGAACGACAGCAGCACCGCCTTCTTCAGCCACTGATTGACCTGCCATGCGCCGCTCGCGGTTTTCTCCGCAACGCGCGCCGCGCCACGATCGAGCAAATCGAGCGCCTGCTCGACGGCTTCACGCACCGGACCTTTGGTCGAAGGCCCGACCGTGTCGCGCTGGTCGAATGCGGTATCGATGATTTTGGCAAGCTCGGCTGACATGGGTGCCCCCTGTTGCGCCGGTTTTTCGGGTGCCGCCCCGGCGATGTCAAGCATGAACGGCTCGCCGGCTCAGCTGATAAAGGCAATCCAGCTTAAGGTCAGGAGTACGGCGATAATTCCAGCCTGAAGAACGGCAATCGACCAGTATCGTACGGGCTGATGGTCGCGATACATCAACGACATCTGGTATGAACGAAATCGGCCAGTGCGAAGCCCCATACCAAGGATGAGGGCAAGGACACCGGCCAGGATCAGGTAAAGAAGCGATCTCACTTTGCCTCGTTGTCCCGAGCGACCGCGAACACGCGGCTAATTTCGCACAAGGCTCCGCAGAAATCCGGCGAGATCGTCGGTGACGTGATCGACGTGCGGCGCCTCGCGGCCGGCCAGCTCCCAGTCTTCACGCAGCACCACGCGCGCACCTTCCGGCACCACCAGCACCGTAGTCATGCCCAGCGCATGAGGCACTTCCAGATTGCGCGCGAGATCCTCGAACAGCGCAGACTTGTTCGGATCGACGTCATGGCGCGACGAGGAATCGCTCGTAGACTTGCGGCGCGAGGCTTCGGCTCGAGTTCCGCCGCGCGGATGTCGAACACGGCTTCGAAATGATGACCGATGCCGAGCCGGTCCAGCACCGCGTCGGCATGCTCGCGCGTGCCATTGGTGAGAATGAGCTTGCGGCCGGATAACTTTTCGATGGCCGCGCCGAGCGCAGGATTTGGCGTCAGCGGCGAATGGTCGATCTGATGCACCATTTCCAGGTAGCGCATCCGGCTGGAGCCCGTGCTCCTCCATCAAGCCGCGCATCGTGGTGCCGTAGCGGCGGTAATAATCTTTCTGCAGACGAAATGCGTCGTCGCGAGAGATTTTCAGAAAGTCCACGATAAAATCGCGGATGCGCTCGTCGACCTGGTGCCACAGATTGAGATGATGCGGATACAGCGTGTTGTCGAGATCAAACACCCAGGTGTCGATGTGGCTAAAGCCACGCGTGGCGAGCGTCGTTTCCGTCTGGCTGCTCATATCGGTTTCTTGGTTCGTTTCTTGCCCGTTATTCGGCAGGGTAGCCGCGCAAGTCGCGGACTCGTTGTTGCCACACTTTCCAGCGACGAGACTACGATAGCCGCCTTGGACAGTCAGTCGGCGCGGGAGAACGGTTATGCGCCAGCGGCTGCGAAAATCAATTCCATTCTTGCTTGCAATCGTCGCCGGCACAATGGCAGCCGCCATCGTCGCGGCGTTCGCGATGATGACTGCGCATCCGTGATTATGACATGAATTTCTGAAGCCTAACTGGCTTCGCGCCACGCTGCCGCCGGCACCAGGCCTTTCAGTGCGCCATCATGCAGCGCTACCGGATCGCGCTCGCCTTCCATGGCAAGTTGCAACATCGAGCGCGCGAGTTCGTCCGGCTTCACTGTCGTATTGCCGATCGACTTCAGGGTCAGCCACGCTTCATCGAATGCAGTCTCCAGCAGCACCAGCGTCTGCGGGTCGAAAGAGTTGCTGTGGAAGCCACGCATTGCCCGCCCTCACCGCGGCGCTGCCGATATCGCAATTACTGATGAGCCAAGCTTGAGCGGAAAGTCAGCCGAGTTTGTGACGCCGCGGGAACAGTCGAATCACTTGTACTTGATCTTATCGCACCGTTGCGGCCATCGGCGATCTCGGTGATTAGCTTTTTCAAAACAGCATCGGCAAAAGTGTCATAATTCTCCGCCGGGATCATAAAGGCCCCCGGCCCGCCGATAACATTATCGTAGTAGTAACGGTCTAGAAGCGGCTCGATCGACAGGATCGGCAAGCCGTTGATGCCGACGCCATCTTTCACAGCCTCATCACGCGCCTGCGCCACCGGACGGCCACTATTGTTGGAACCATCGCCGGAAATATCGATGACACGGCGCACGCCGTTGAACGGACTCTGCTCCAGCAGCAGACGCGAATAGTCGATTGCACCACTGATCGAGGTGCCTCCGCCGAACAGTTGCCGCGGTGCGGCTTCAACCGCGTTTGCGAATGCATCGGCAGTCGCCTCATCCTTGATCAGCGTCCAGTCGACCACAACGACGTGGAGCCGCGGCCCGGTCCACTGCATCATCGTGACCGCGATGGACTGTGTTTCCAGCGAACGGATCAGGCTGAGAAGTTTTGGATTGCGGAATGCCGCAGCGTAGCCCTGCTTCTGAAGCTCAAAGCGTCCGGCGCTGACGCTGCCGGATGTATCGACCGCCAGCACCAGATTGATCGCCACATCAGATTTAGATTGCAGTGGCGCGCCGGTCTGCGCGGATACGCGAAGGCCGCACAGCGCGAGGCCCGTGACGACCAAAACGGCAAGCCGTCGGCTCAATTGCATGCAGCGTCACTCGCGGCAATTTCGACAAAACGAATGTCTTGTCGATATTACCTCATGCCACCGCTCGGCAAAACCGAACGACGCCCGCAAGAGCAACCGCAAGCTCTATGCGCTCAACCCCGGCACCAGACGCATCGCATTGGCGCTCGAGATCGCGTCGAGATCCGCCGCCGGAAGATCCAGCTTGCGCAAGCTATTGATCTGGTCGAGCGGGAAATACGGATAGTCGGTGCCGTAAGTGACCTGCGATACCGGCACCAGTTTCAGCAGTGCCGCCATCGCGGCCGGGTGCGTCGCATTTGCGGTGTCATAGTTCAACTTGCGTAATGCGGCTTCAATACCATCCGGCGCAAATCCGTTCGGCGCCCGCGCCTTCTGGTCATAGAACGCCTCGATACGGCCTGCGAGAAACGGAATCGTGCCGCCGGCGTGCGAGAACAGCCACTTGATGTCTGGCTGATTGACGAAGCTGCCGCTCAGCAGCAGGCTGATAACGGTACGTGTGGTGTCATGCGGCACTTCGGCAACGGCGGGGAACGCACCGACGCTGAGCCGTCCGCAACAGCTGGCGACCAGCGGATGCACATAGACGACGGCCTTGCGGCGATTGAGTTCATCAAGGATCGGCTTGTAGGCCGGATCGCCAAGCCACTTGTCGCCGTAGTTGGTTTGCAGATTGATGCCGTTGGCTTTGAGCGTATCGAATGCGTACTCGATTTCCTTGAGCGTCGTATCGGCATCCATCATCGACAGCGGCGCAAACAGACGCGTAGCGGGTCGGATGATCGCGCACCATCTCGGCACCAAATCGCAGCACTGCCGCGCCCAATCGTGCGCCTTCTCGGCACCGGTGTCGAACCATGTACCCGGAGTCGAAGCCAGCGACAGGATCGACGTGGTGATGCCGTTCTTGTCCATCAGCCTCGAGATCGTTTTCCTTGGTCCAGGCAAGCTGCACGCCGAAATGCGGAATCTTGCGCTGGTCTTCCCAGTCGGCCCAGGCCTTCTGGTAGGCCGGCGGATAGAAAGTGGTGATGGGTGTCGATCAGCTTCTTGGCCGGCGCGCCTTGCGCGGACGCCTCTTTGCCCGGCAGCGCCGCCGCTGCGCCAAACGCCGCAGCCCCGGCAAGAAATTGCCGCCGCGATCCGCAGCAGCCGCACGTCGACAGTCTCATAGATATCCTCCCGCTCTTTATTGTTGCGGGAGATACTACACGGTCATCGCCAGATCTGGAATGCGACGATTGCAGCCAGCATGATGGCGGCGCCGAGCCCCTGCAGCGGGGTCAGCACCTCTCCGAGCAGGATCGCGCTCAGTATCGTTGCCATGAGCGGTTCGAGATTCATGATCAGCGCACTGCGAAACGGGCCGACACGCACCGTCGAGATATAGAGCGCCAGGGTTGCAACCGCTGTACATACGCTGACGATGGCGACCGCAAACCATCCATAAGCAGTTTGTGGCGACTGCCAGTGCATGGTCGCAACCACGCCGATCGCAAACAGCGCCGTCGATGACAGCAGCGAATACCAGGTGGTCAGCCGCGGATCGGTTTTCTGCAGCTCGCTCCGCGCAATCACAAGAAAGCCGGTGCGGCATAGCGCGGCACCAACAGCGAAACTGACACCGAGAAGTGACAACTGATGCGGATAAGCGCCGATAGTGAGAGCTAGACCGACGAACGCGACCAGCGCCGCAAGCATGCCGACCCAACCAAGCCGTTCGATACCGAATATCGCACCGACAATTCCTGTCAGCAGCGGATAGATGAAATAAGTCAGCACCCCGATTGGGACAGTGATCAGGTCGATAGCCTTGAACAAGCCGTAAACGATGGCCGCGAACAACACGCCGAGGATTAGCGCGGTGACGCGGGCGCGTGGCGAAGCTGGCAGCGCCACCGGACCGACGCGAAGATAGCAAAATAAAATGACCAGCCCGACAACGCCGCGGGTTAACGCCAGCGACAGCACATCCATTCCCGAGGCGAAGGCCACTTTGGCGAAGGTATCGCCGATGCCGAACGAGGTCGCGGCAATGATGCCGGGGACAAGAGCGGTCAGCCGCTCGCGGGCGTTACCGGATTGCATCTTCAGATCAGCGATGGATCAGCGTGCCGGAACCGAGTTCGGTAAACAGTTCCAGCAGCACCGCGTGCGGCACCTTGCCGTCAAGGATGACGACGCCCTCGACGCCCTGCTCCAGCGCGTAGATGCAGGTTTCGACCTTCGGGATCATGCCGCCGGAAATGGTGCCGTCGGCGATCAGCCGCCGCGCATCGTCGACCGACAGCTCCTTGATCAGCGTCTTCGACTTGTCGAGCACACCGGGAACGTCGGTGAGCAACAGGAAGCGCTTCGCATGCAACGCGCCGGCAATGGCGCCGGCGAAGGTGTCGGCATTGACGTTGAACGTGCCGCCGTTTGCCGCGGCAGCCACCGGCGCCAGCACGGGGATGAGTTGACGACCGAGAATTTCGTTGAGAACCATCGTGTCGACTTTCTCCGGCTCGCCGACAAAACCAAGGTCGATAATTTTCTCGATATGCGAATCCGGATCGACCACGGTGCGCGTGAGCTTGCGGGCGACGACCATATTGCCGTCCTTGCCGCACAACCCTATGGCCTTCCCGCCGGCTTCATTGATGTGGCCGACCATCTGCTTGTTGATCAGGCCGGCCAGCACCATCTCGACGACTTCAAGCGTCTTGGCATCGGTGATGCGCAGCCCGTCGGCGTATTGCGACTGGACGCCGACTCGCTTGAGCATGGCTTCGATCTGCGGGCCGCCGCCGTGCACTACCACCGGGTTGATCGCGGTTTGCTCAAGAAGCACGATATCCTTGGCGAACGCCTGCGCCAGGTGCTCATCGCCCATGGCATGGCCGCCGTATTTCACGACCACGATCTCTTCGTCGTAGCGCTGCATGTACGGCAGCGCTTCCGACAGGATGCGGGCCTGAATTTCAGGGCTGATGGGATCGCTCTGGCTCATAGCTCAATCTTCCCGGTATTCGGCGCATCTATCTAGCGGTGCACAGGTCCGGCGACAACCGAATCCGCCGCTCACTCGGCCGGCACCGGCCCGATATAGGTCGAAGCCGGGCGGATCATACGGCCGGTTTGTTGCTGCTCCATGGCATGGGCGAGCCACGCCGCGCAGCGTGCGACGGCAAAGACCGGGGTGAAGGCTTCTCGCGGCAAGCCGATTGCGTCGAGCAGCAATGCGGCATCCATTTCGATATTGGCTTCGACGCGGCGCCCAGGCTTGCGCCGCTGTAAAGCAGCGACGGCGCGGCGCTCCACATCCATCAAACGCGTCAAACGCCGCGAGTCCGGATCGAACTTGCGTAACGCCGCGCGCAGCAGGTCGGCGCGCGGATCGCGATGCCGGAACACACGATGGCCGAATCCCATCAGACGGCCGCCGGAATCGAGCTTGCGTTCGATCCAGCCGTCGGCATCGCCGCTGGCTTCGATCTCGTCGAGCATATCGAGCGCCAATCCCGGCGCGCCGCCATGCAGCGGGCCGCAGAACGCGCAGTAACCGCCGAGCGCCGCCGCGGCGAGCGAAGCGCGCGATGAAACGACCACGCGAGCTGCAAAGGTTGAGTTGCCCAACCCGTTATCGATCACGGTGGTGATGTAAGAATCGAGCGCGGTCACACGTGCCGGCTCCGCAGCCACGCCGGAGATCATGCGCAGCAGATCGGCAGCCGTGGTGAGCGCGGCGTCCGGCGCAACCGGCGGCTTGCCGGCGTGCGCGCGGAGCAGCGCGGCAATCCCGACCGGAAGCGTCGCCAGAATTTCTGCCGGCCGGGAATCGTCCGGCAAAGCCGCGAGACCGATACGCAGCCCTTCGGCCAGCGGACGGCGGGTAGCACAAGCGAGCCAGCTGTCGAGGCGCGCAAATGCCTTTTGCCGCGCGGCGCCCAGCGCCCGTTGCATCGTCGCGCGGGTAAAGCTTTCGCCGGCGAGCCCATCCCACATCACCGCAACGGCACCTTCGTAACCCAGTTCAGCCGCAAGCTTCTCGATGGTATAGCCGCGCACCCACACGGCGCCGGTTTCACCATCGGCATGGCTCAGCACAGTGTCGGCGGCGACGACGCCTTCCAGGCCGTTAGTCATCGCTTTCGTCCCTGCTCGGTCAGCAGGCGCGCGATTGCAGCGCGTAAATCGGCAACGCCGTCGCCGCTCTGCGACGACGTCGCGATCACATCGGGAAACGCTGCTGGTCTTTTCTTGATCGCGGCTTTGACAGTTTCGATACGGTCCGCAAGCTCGGCCGGTTTGAGCTGATCACATTTAGTCAACACGATCTCGTGGCTTACCGCGGCCTCGCTCAGCGTAGCGAGAATTGCGTCATCGGCGGTCTTCAGGCCATGACGCGCGTCGACCAGGATATAGACCCGCGCCAGCGTGGCGCGGCCGCGCAGATAATCATGGATCAACGCCGTCCACGCCGCGATCTTGCTTTTCGCTGTCGCTGCGTACCCGTAGCCAGGCATGTCGACCACCACCAGAGGATCCGGCCCGCTGAAGAAAATAAGCTC
This sequence comes from uncultured Alphaproteobacteria bacterium, assembly GCA_963807565.1. GTDB lineage: Bacteria > Pseudomonadota > Alphaproteobacteria > Rhizobiales > Xanthobacteraceae > BOG-931. Next base: position 352,665 of record CAWECH010000028.1, read on the forward strand.
CTGCGTGCGGCCTGGCGTGTTGGAGGTGCGCGCCAGAGCTTTGCGGCCGGTGAGCGCGTTGATCAGGCTCGACTTACCGACGTTGGATCGCCCGGCAAACGCAATCTCCGGTGCGGCCATCGCCGGCAGCGATGCAATCGAACTGGCTGCAGTTACAAAGTCCCATTCACCCGTGAACAAGCGACGGCCTGTTTCGATCTCCGCGCGCGTAAAACCACTGCTGTCGGTCATGTCATGGAACCGTCACTGCCGGCAGCCAACAGAAAGATTTTGAACGCATCGTAGATCGTTTCTGGAACAAGTCGCGTCCCATCCTGTTTTCCACGCGCAGGCGGTGTGTGTTCCCGGAGGACGCAATGGACGATTGGTCGAGCGTGAAACTTTGTGATGTCGCCAACCTCTTGCTCGGCATGGTCTTATTCTTCAGTCCCTGGGCGTTCGGCCTGTCGATAGGCGCGCAATGGCAGACTGCGTCTACCGTCGGAATTGTCATTGCGGTTCTGTCGATTGCAGCCCTTGCAGCCTTCGCGATCTGGGAGGAATGGCTCAATCTGATCGCGGGCCTCAGTCTTATCGTATCGCCTTGGCTGCTCGGGTTCCAGAACAGCGATGCCATGACGATCGATGTCACCATCGGCGCGCTGGTGGCTGCTTCAGCGGCGTTTGAGGTTTGGGCCCTGCAGGCGCGTCCCGTTCAGGCCGTTCAGAAAATAAGTTCCCACCTCTAAATGCAGTAAAGCCATTAGCAAAGAAAAAGGGGGCACTCGGCCCCCTTTCCTGATCGATTCACGATTAGCCGTGTCAGGCGGCAACATCAGCAATCAAGTCGCGCCACTTGTTCGAGCACGGCGCGTAGGCCGGGTTTTTGGCCCCACCTTGGTAACGCACCGCGGCGGCCACGGCTGAAATACCAATCTGGCCATAACGGTTATCCAAAGCCGGAGCTTCGCCCGGAACCTTGCGGTCATTTGCTCGCGTTGGAGCGGTGTTTTTGGCCATTTCGGCGACCATGTCCTGCATAACGAACCCCATTTCCCGTCCGGTGTGTGATGATGAATTTTTAGCCTGGGAGTGCGGCGGAAATGGGCGACAAATCGTGCGCTGTCGTGACATTTCCGATTCGCGGCCCGGCGGGCACCACAGACCGGCGATGGTAAATTCTTGCCTAATGCGCGACCGTAACACTGGCTCGTAGTGTGGCCTCGAGTGACGCGCAGCAGCACTTGAGGGGATTCCTTAACGAAGGCTGGGGATAGTGAGGCATTCCTGCAACACTACCGGCCAACTGTGGTGCGAATACGCTGTCTTTACTGGAATTCGTGCGCCAATTTAGCTATGGCATTCTGCAATGTCGTTGGCGGGCGTAGTTGCGGGGGCTGACGAGGGAATGGGCATACCATGAAGATGCGTACGATTGGATTTTTGCTTGTCGGCTTGCTGCTCGGCGGCTGCATGCAGGAGACACTCGAGCCGGCTACTCAGGCCAGCTGGAAGCCCCGCGACAAGGAATACATGTCGAACCTGCCTTACGCGCAGGCTTCTGTCCCCGACGAGTACAAACGTCATGTCGTCAGCTTCGATCGCCAGGAAGCTGCCGGTTCGATCGTGGTCGATAGCGACAACAAGTTTCTCTACTACGTGCTGCCAAACCATCAGGCCATTCGCTACGGCGTAGCCGTCGGCGAAGATGCGCAGGTGTGGAGTGGCATCGCCAAGGTCGGCCGCATGGAAGAGTGGCCGGGCTGGACGCCGACCTCAGGCGAACACGAGCGGCTTGGTCCGCTGCCGCAATTCGTAACCGGCGGACCCGCCAATCCAATGGGCGCGCGCGGCATGTATCTATTTTCCGGCAACAAGGACACGCTGTACCGGATTCACGGCACCAACCAGCCGGAATACATCGGCCAGGCGATTTCCTCGGGCTGTATCCGCATGACGAACGAAGACGTGATGGATCTCTACAGTCACGTCAAAATGGGTACGATCGTCGTAGTGCTCAAACCGCACGTCGACCCAACGGCGCACGTCGCGTCTGGCGATACGCCAACCCGGCCGTTCTGATCTCACCGGATTTTAGGGCTGCTGACGGCGCCGGTTCATTCTGGCGCCGTTTGCTTATGCGCCAAGCGTGATGTGGAGGACTTCCGGCGGCACGCCAAGCCGCGCCGGAACAATGCTGGTGCCCAGCCCGCCGGACACGATCAGATGACGATCGTCCTCGACAATATGACCGTAGGCAAAGCGTGCGCCGTAGCGCGAGGGCACGTAGTGGGGCCAGATAAACGGAATGCGGATTTGTCCGCCATGCGTGTGCCCCGACAGCGTCAGAGCAACGCGCTTTGACACTTGTGGAAAAATATCCGGCTCGTGGGCTAGCAGCAGCACCGGATCGTCAGTCTTGATCCGTGACATGCGTCAGCGGCAAATCGTCGACACCGACGAAATTGGCCGCGACCCAGCTCTGTAGGCTTCCTGATCGCCGATCCCCGCGAGCCAAAACCGACGGCCTTCCGGACCAAGCAATACGGCATCGTTCTCGAGCACAGGGATGCGCACATCCGCCAGCGCGCTCCGCACGCCGTGGAGGTCATGCCACCAATCGTGATTGCCAAGAATTGCCCAAACGCCCTGCGGCGCGACGAGCCGCGCAAGTTCGGCCGCCCATACCGGATCGGGAACGCGTTCGGTCACGAACCGGTGCGTCGCAATGTAAGTCGCCCAGCAGCACGATGAGATCGGGCTGCAGTGCATTCGCGGTGTCGACGATGTGACGAATATGGGGAAGCGTCATGTTCGGACCGCCAGCATGAATATCGGCGATCACCGCGATCGACAGCTTGTGGCCGGCCGGCCATGCCGGCGGCTTCGGCGCATAGCGCGTGACGATGAGTTCCATCGGCTCGATAGCGCCGGCATAGGTCACCGTCGCCGCCGCGCTCAATCCGACCAATCCTGCCGCTCCGGTCAGCAGATGGCGCCGGGTCACACGCAATGTGTGGCCCGCCGGAAGTGGCGTGGTCTTAGGCAACCCGATGTCGGTCATTAACCCTCTTCGGCAGAGACAAGCGTCACCCTGCCGCGATGCCATAGCCGATTGCGGTGCAGAGTGTGTTAAGCGGATTTCACGATCCCGCGAGTTTCTCCCGCGTCGTCCAATCCAGTGTCTTGTCGAGCGCGCGGGTCAAACGATCGAACAAATCGTCGATTTCCGCCGGGCTAATAACCAAAGGCGGACACGAGCGTCAGCACATCGCCAAGCACCGAGCGGACAATTAACCCTTCGGCTTCGGCAAATTGCACCGCACGCGCGCCGACGCCATGCTGCGGATCAAATGAACGCTTTGCCGCGTTTTTCGGCAACCAGTTCAACACCTCCGATCATGCCGACGCCGCGCGCTTCGCCGACCAGTGGATGGTCGCCAAGTTCGGCGAGACGTTTTTGAAATTGCGGCGAAAGACCAGCAGCTGCTTCGAACACGCGGTCGCGCTGGTAAATCTCGATAGCTTTCAGCGCAACCGCAGCAGAAACCGGATGGCCGCCATATGTGAAGCCATGACCAAACACGCCGATCTTCCGGCTTTCGGTCAGCAGCGCCTGATATTCGTCCTCGGGGATCATCACGCCGGCTATCGGCAGATAAGCCGATGACAGCGCCTTGGCGATTGAGAGTCGAATTCGGCCGGTAACCAAGCTTCTCACAGCCGAACGTGGTGCCGAGCCGGCCGAAGCCGCAGATCACCTCGTCGCTGATCATGAACACGTCGTGCCTGGCACAGACCTTCATGATCTTCTCGAAGTAGGTTTTCGGCGGCACGATCACGCCGCCTGCTCCCATCACCGGCTCGGCGATAAAGGCGGCAACCGTATCCGGCCCTTCCTTTCACGATCAGCGCCTCGAGTTCATCAGCGAGGCGGCTGGCAAATTGCTCTTCGCTCTCGCCGGCTTCCGCAAAACGATAGTGATGCGGACAGGCGGTGTGCAGGAAGCCTGGCAGCGGCAGATCGAAGTCGCGATGGTTCGCCGGCAATCCAGTCAATGACGCCGAAACAATCGTGACGCCGTGATAGCCCTTGATGCGGCTGATGATCTTTTTCTTCTGCGGGCGCCCAAGCGCGTTGTTGAGATACCAGACCAGCTTGACCTGAGTGTCGTTGGCTTCCGAGCCCGAGCTGCAGAAGAACACTTTGGAAATCGGCACCGGCGCGATTTCTTTAAGCTTCTCTGCAAGTTCAATCGCCGGATCATGGCTCTTGCCGGTGAACAAATGCGCGAATGACAGCTTGCGCATCTGCGTCGCGGCGGCCTCAACGAGTTCCTCGTTGCCGTAGCCGAGCGACGTGCACCAAAGCCCGGCCATCGCCTCGATATAGGGCTTGCCGTCGGTATCGTAGACATAGACGCCCTTGCCGCGCTCGATGATCAGCGGGCCGGTCTCGCGGAATTTCGCGAGATTGATGTAGGGGTGCACCAGCGTTTCGACGTCGCGGGTGGCGAGATTACTGAGCGGTGACATGCAGAGAGCCTCGCATCAATCCCCAAGAGATCTTTTCGACGAGCCGGCATTGGCTATTCGCGGCCGCGGACGGGGTAGCGGTATCGCGTCGAGCGGAGCCGTGGTTTCATCGTCACTATCTTCCGCGGAGTCTCCAGCCGGTTTGGCGGCGGCGCTGGCGGACGTCCCATTGTTTGGCTGCGCCTGCGCGATCACTGGTGGCGAACGAACATCCCATTCACAAACTTTGTAATTGCCGCGCCGCTCGGCGAGATCGAGATGGATATGCTCCTCGTGCGCGCCGTCGGAGCCGGGCCCGAGAATTGTCGAGAACCGGGCGCAGACGCTGGCCTTGATGGCCTCGCGCCAGGCTCTGTTGACGTTTACGTCGGTCAGCGTGAGCGATTGGCCATCAGCGAGCTTGAACAGTCGCACATCGAGTGCATTGGCGCGGCCATGTTCGCTCAGCTTTGCACCGGGAATGCGATTGCGGCCGCGGCATTCGTAAGAATTGAAATTATCGAGAACCCGGAGCGGCGCGCCGAGCTTCATCGCCAACGGCTCGACGTCGTCGCGAACCCACAGCGAGATCTGCTCCGCCATCGGACAGCGCAGCGTTGCCGCCGGCGTCACGGCCACTTTGCTTTGGTCTGGCAGGATCACGGAATCCAACAGCACTGCGTCGGTAGCACCACATTCTCCGGCGCCGACCAGCATCGGCAAGGGCTTGAAGGTAGCGAGTTTTGACAGCCGCAACTCGCAGGCCGAGGGCGCTGCCGGGCCGCAGATGCTGACGGCGCGCTGGGCGTCGCTTCCGGATAGGCGGCGTAGGCTTCCTGCGGCGGCGACAATTCCCGCGGGATGGCGACTTGCGGCGGCTGCGCAGCGGCAACCCCGGCAAGACATACCGACATGGCGAGAACCAGGGCGCTTTGGACGCACTCAGATTTCACGGACCCGGGCTCCCACCACAACCTGAAGTCAGCTTTAGGCCAACAGCACCCCGCGCTTCAAGCAAACCGGGAGTTGCCTCATGGCACCATGCAGATAACCTTGGCCAGTCAAAGGCACTCTGCCTTGGGCCAAAAGGGACGCAACAAGTCCCGTAACGCGACACGTTTCTGGGAGGAAACCATGCTTGGGCTGATGCAGGATTGGCAGTTGCTTTGCCATCGCATCATCGATCACGCCGCGACCTATCACGCGGAACGGCAGGTCATCTCACGCTCGATCGAGGGCCCGATCCACACCACGAATTATGCCGAACGTTCGAAAGCGCGCGCTGCGGGTGGCGCAACGGCTCGAACGCGACGGCATCAAGCTTGGCGATCGGGTGGCGACGGTGGCCTGGAATACCTGGCGGCATCTCGAAGCCTGGTACGGCATCATGGGCCTCGGCGCGGTCTATCACACCATCAATCCGCGGCTGTTTCCCGATCAGATCGCATGGATCGTCAATCACGGCGAGGACCGGGTGATGATGGTCGATCTCACCTTCCTGCCAATCATTGAAAAGCTCGCCGACCGGCTAAAGCCAATCGAGCGATACGTGGTGTTGACCGACGACGCTCATATGCCGGCGACGGCGCTGAAAAACGCCGTGGCTTATGAGAGCTGGATCGCCGAGGTCGACGGCGACTTCGCCTGGAAAACCTTCGACGAAAATACCGCGGCCGGCATGTGCTACACATCCGGCACCACCGGCAACCCGAAGGGCGTTCTTTACTCTCATCGATCCAACACGTTGCATTCGATGATGGCAGCGCAGCCCGACGGCATGGGCGTTGCGTCACGCGATGTCATCCTGCCGGTCGTGCCGATGTTCCACGCCAATTGCTGGGGGCTCGCGCTCACCTCACCGATGGTCGGCGCCACCATGGTGATGCCGGGCGCCAAGCTCGACGGCCCGTCGATTTACGAATTGCTCGACACCTACAAAGTCAGCTTTACCGCTGCGGTGCCGACGGTGTGGCTGATGCTGCTGCAACATCTCGAAGCCAACAATCTGAAACTGCCTTATCTGAACAAAGTCGTGATCGGCGGCTCAGCTTGTCCGCGCGCGATGACGCAGAAATTTGAGGAAGTCTATGGCGTCGAGGTCTGCCACGCCTGGGGCATGACCGAGATGTCGCCGCTCGGCACGCTCGGTTCGATCAAGCCGGACTATGCCGAGCTCGAAGGCGAAGCCAAGCTCGACGTTCAGCAGAAGCAGGGTCATCCCCCTTTCTGCGTCGACATGAAGATCGTCGACGATAACGACAAGGAGTTGCCGCGCGACGGCAAGACCTTCGGCAGGCTCAAGGTGCGCGGGCCGGCGGTAGCGCGTGCTTATTTCAAGGAGCAGTCCGGCGTCCTCGACAAAGAAGGCTACTTCGATACCGGCGACGTCGCCACGCTGGACCCCTACGGCTACATGCAGATCACCGACCGCTCCAAGGACGTGATCAAGTCTGGCGGCGAATGGATTTCCTCGATCGATCTGGAAAACCTCGCCGTCGGCCATCCGAAGGTCGCCGAAGCGGCGGTGATCGGCGTGAAACATCCGAAGTGGGATGAGCGCCCGCTGCTGGTCGTGGTGCTCAAGGAAGGCCAGTCGGCCACCAAGGCAGAGCTGTTGTCGTTCTTCGACGGCAAGATCGCCAAGTGGTGGATGCCGGACGATGTCGCATTCGTTGCGGAGATTCCGCATACCGCGACCGGCAAGATCCAGAAAACTGTGCTGCGCGAACAGTTCAAAGACTTCGTGCTGCCGACCGCGGCGGCCTGATCCGGAATCCTCCGCGCGCGATCAGGTTCGATTGCGGGCTTAACACCTGAGTCAGACGGTGCGGGCACGCGCCGGATTTTCTGCTTTTTTCATTCAAATCAGAGCGGTTCCCGGAACGGATTCCGCAGTCCAGCGTTTGACTTAGCAATAGTTCCGGTATCACAATGCCGCCATAAAGTATTGACGTGCTTGCTGCGTCGCACAATGAACACATTTCGCCTGTCAAAGGCCCCTGACCCTCAGTCAAGCAGGGTCATTCACCACTCCCATCAACTACGAAAAAGGCAGATCATGGCTGGGTATAGCCTGAAAACGCTTTCGTTTGCTGTAACTCTTGTAGCAACTTGCATCGGGCTTCCGATGATTGCTTCAGCTCAATCGGGGATTGCTTCTGTCTATTCTGAAGGTAACAAAACAGCCAACGGCGAGCATGTTCGCTCCGGCGCTCTGACCGCCGCACATCGCACCCTGCCGTTCGGCACCATGGTGCGGGTTACCAACAATTCGAACGGCCGCTCCGTCGTCGTGCGTATCAACGACCGCGGGCCGTTCGTGAAAGGCCGCGTGATTGATCTCACGCCTGCCGGCGCCCATGCGCTCGGCTTTGATGGGCTGGCCCACGTCTCGCTCGACGTTGTCGGTAGCCACGGCTAAATCACGGATCAAATCCGCGTAGCACGCAGGCGGGAGGCTTCGGCCTCCCGCTTTCGTTTAGGGCACGTGGGGCGAACACGTGGGGCGAATGCGTGAAGCCATCAGAACTCCGCACGGCGCGCAACAGCCGTGCGATGTCTTCAGGCCGCGACAGCCGATGATCGCCGTCCTTGACGAGAGTCAGTACGACATCGTCCGAAGCCAGCCGGGACACCAGTGCTTTAGCGTGCTGCCACGGCACGTCCGGATCTTCGACGCCTTGCAGAATCCGTACCGGACAGCCGGTTTCGATCATGCCGCCAAGAAGCAGGTGATTTCGTCCTTCCTCGATCAGTTGCCGCGTGACCAGATAAGGCTCCGCCGAATACTCCGAAGGCCGTTCCCAGACACCTTTGTCGTCGAGCTCGCGCTTGATCTCCGGCGTAAAACGCTTCCACATCAGCTCTTCGGTGAAATCGACCGCCGGCGCGATCAACACCATGCCGGCAACCGAAGCAGCGCCCGGTTCCTTGCGGCGCTTGAGCTCTTGAGTCAGCAGCAGCGCCAACCAGCCGCCCATCGACGAGCCGATCAGGATTTGCGGGCCGCGACAATGCGCGTCAAACACCGCGAGGCTGTCCGCCAGCCAGCGGCCGATGGTCCCGTCAGTAAACGCACCATCCGATTCACCATGGCCCGAATAGTCGAACCGCACACAGGCACGACCCTCGTGCGCCGCCCATTCGGCCAGCGCAACAGCCTTGGTGCCTTTCATGTCGGACTTGTAGCCGCCGAGCCAGAACAGTCCGGGCGAAGCACCGGGAAGCGTCCGCATGGCGATGCTGCGCTGCCCCGATCCCTCTCCAATGTGCAGGAATTTCAGGCTGTTATCGTTCATCACACCGGCCGGAACACATCGAGCACTCGCGTTTTGAGGTAAGGAAACATAAATCACACACTCGGGCGAACACTAGGCATACGTCATGCATTATCGTTGACTTACGCGCGGAAACTCCCGATTCTGTAGCGTTACTGAAACAACATAGGAGACAGCACCCATTCGTCGTCCAATGAAAGCGCCGCAGCCCGCCGCCAAGGATGGGCCGCGCATCAACGAGGAGATCCGCGTCCGCGAGGTCCAACTCATCGACAAAGAGGGCGTCAACCACGGCGCCACCGAAATCGGCGCGGCGATTGCCATGGCGCAGGAAGCCGGGCTCGATCTCGTAGAGATTGCGCCGAACTCCTCTCCGCCCGTCTGCAAAATCCTCGACTACGGCAAATACAAATATCAAGCGCAGAAGAAAGCCGCCGAGGCCCGCAAGAAGCAGAAGGTCGTCGAGATCAAAGAGATCAAGCTCCGCCCGATGATCGATGATCACGATTACGACGTGAAATTGCGATCGGTGCAGCGCTTCTTCGAAGAAGGCGACAAGGTCAAGGTGACGCTACGGTTCCGCGGCCGCGAAATGGCCCACCAGGACCTCGGCTACAAGCTCCTCGACCGGGTCAAAGCCGATACGGCGAAGTTCGCCAAAATCGAACAGGAACCCCGGTTCGAAGGCCGGCAGGTCGTCATGGTGCTGGCGCCGCGGTGATCCCGCTGCCAGACCGCCCCCAGGGGCTCTAACCCCCAATCTTCCAAGCGAAAGGCCCTTTCCGCTAAGGGCCTTTTGCCGTTGCCATAATCGGTCCGCTCTGCCATAAACCCGGCCTCTCGCCGACCGGCCAGTCAGGGCTGCCGTGGCGGCGATACAGTGCTCCGGCACACCCGCTCAATTTCGAGCATTTATCGGCCCGCTAGGCGTTCGCGCTTGCGGCCAAGGAGAGCCAAATGCCCAAGATCAAGACCAAGTCAGGCGCTAAAAAGCGCTTCAAGGTGACCGGGTCAGGCAAGGTGATGTACGCCCAGCAGGGCAAACGTCACGGCATGATCAAGCGCACCAAAAAGCAGATTCGCCAACTGCGTGGCACCAACGTGCTGTTCAAGACCGACGGCGACAACATCAAAAAGTATTTTCTGCCGAACGGCTGACGACGCGCCGCCACGGCGGCAATCCGGTTCAACGTTCTGCAAATCTTTAAAGGAGATCGACCATGGCTCGCGTCAAACGCGGTGTCACTTCTCATGCCAAGCACAAGAAAGTTCTCAAAGCCGCCAAGGGTTATTTCGGCCGGCGCAAGAACACCATCCGCATCGCCAAGCAGGCGGTGGAGAAGGCAAACCAGTACGCTTTCCGCGACCGCAAACGGCGCAAGCGCACCTTCCGCGCGCTGTGGATCCAGCGTCTCAACGCCGCCGTGCGGCCGTTCGGGCTGAACTACAGCCGCTTCATTGCCGGCTTGAGCAAGGCCAACATCACCGTCGACCGCAAGGTGCTGTCCGATCTCGCGATCCGCGAGCCGGCAGCGTTCGAGGCGATCGTCGGGCAGGTAAAGTCCGCGCTCGCCGCCTAGCGGAAACACTGGGCGTGTCATGATCGACCGTGCCTACGTGCAACGGATGGCGCGTTACAATCGCTGGCAGAATGAAAATCTGTACGGCGTTGCCGATGCGCTGTCCGACGAAGAGCGCCGCAAGGAGCGCGGCGCGTGGTTCGGTTCGATCCATAAGACGTTCAGTCACCTCCTTTGGGGTGACCAGGCTTGGATGAGCCGCTTTACCGACTTGCCGCGCCCGACCGTGGGAATTCCGGAATCAGTTAATCTGGTTCCGGAATGGAATACGCTAAAGTCTGAGCGTCGCACTTTCGATCAGACGATTCTCGATTGGGCCGACGGCATCAACGACACGTGGCTTGCGGAAGACCAGACCTACTTTTCCGTTTCGACCAAAAGCGAATGGACGCAGCCGCGCTGGGTGCTGGTGACACATATGTTCAATCATCAGACCCATCATCGCGGCCAAGTACATTCGATGCTGACTCAGGCCGGTGGTCGCCCATCCGACACCGACTTGCCATTCATGCCGGATTGATTGTGATGAGCGACATCGCGCAACTCGAACAGAAAACTCTCGCCGACGTCGCCGCAGCAGGCGACGACGCGTCGCTTGAGGCCGTGCGCGTTGCCGCGCTTGGCAAAAGTGGTTCGGTCACCGCGCTGCTCAAGATGCTCGGCAGCATGTCGCCGGAAGAGCGTAAGACCCAAGGCGCGGCCATCAACGGCCTGAAAGATCGCGTCAGCGCCGCGCTGACCGCGCGGCGCGATGCCCTCAAGGGCGCGGCACTGGAAGCTCGCCTCAACACCGAAAGCATCGACGTCACGTTACCCGTGCGCGAGGCGCCGGCAGAGATCGGCCGCGTCCACCCGATCACGCAGGTGGTTGACGAACTCACGGCAATTTTCGCCGACATGGGTTTCGCCATCGCCGAGGGACCGGATATCGAAACCGACGATTACAACTTCACTAGGCTGAACTTTCCGGAAAACCATCCGGCGCGCGAGATGCACGATACGTTCTTCTTCAATCCGAAGCCGGACGGATCGCGCTTGTTGCTGCGCACTCACACCTCGCCGGTGCAGGTGCGCACCATGCTCGCGCAGAAGCCGCCGATCCGCGTCATTATTCCGGGCCGCACCTATCGCTCCGACAGCGACCAGACCCACACGCCGATGTTTCACCAGGTCGAAGGCCTCGTCATCGACAAGGGCTCGCACCTCGGTCACCTGAAATGGATCCTGCAGGAATTCTGCAAGGCGTTCTTTGAAGTGGATCAGGTGAAGATGCGGTTCCGACCATCATTCTTCCCATTCACGGAGCCATCGCTCGAAGTCGATATCCAGTGCCGCCGCGACAAGGGCGAAATCCGCTTTGGCGAGGGTGACGATTGGCTGGAAATTCTCGGCTGCGGCATGGTGCACCCGAATGTGCTGCGCAATTGCGGCCTCGATCCCGACGAGTACCAGGGCTTTGCCTGGGGCATGGGGATCGACCGGATCGCCATGCTGAAATACGGCATGCCGGACTTGCGCGCCTTCTTTGAGGCCGATGTGCGCTGGCTGTCGCATTACGGCTTCCGTCCGCTCGACTGGCCGACGCTGGCCGGCGGCTTGAGCTGAATGGCGCCGCGATGAAATTCACCCTCGCCTGGCTCAAGGAACATCTCGACACCGCGCACACGCTCGGCGAGATCACCGACAAGCTGATCATGATCGGGCTCGAGGTCGAACGCGTCGAGGACAAGGCGACGGCGCTTGCGCCCTATGTCATCGCGCGCGTGGTCGAAGCCAAGCAACACCCCAACGCCGACCGGCTGCGCGTCTGTATGGTCGATACCGGAAGCGGTACGCCGGTTCAGGTGGTGTGTGGCGCGCCAAATGCCCGCACTGGGATGACCGGCGTGTTCGTGCCGCCGGGCGCTTACGTTCCCGGCAAGGACATCACGCTGCAAATCGGCACCATTCGTGGCGTCGAGAGCCGCGGCATGCTGGTGTCGGAAGCGGAATTGCAAATCTCGGACAATCACGACGGCATCATCGATCTGCCGGCCGATGCCCCCATCGGCGAGAGCTTCGCGAAATACGCCGGCCTCGACGATCCGATGATCGAAATCAACCTGACGCCAAACCGGCCCGACTGCGCTGGCGTGCACGGCATTGCCCGCGATCTCGCTGCCGCCGACATGGGCAAGTTCAAGGACGCCGCTATCAAACAGGTGAAGGGCGAATTTCCCTGCTCCGTCGCTGTAACAATAGAAGCGCCAGAACTGTGCCCGGCATTTGGCCTGCGGCTGGTGCGCAGCGTCAAAAATGGGCCATCGCCCGAATGGCTGCAGAAGCGGCTCACAGCAATCGGACTGCGGCCAATCAATGCACTGGTCGATATCACCAATTTCATGACGTACGACCGTGGCCGGCCCCTGCACGTGTTCGATGCAGCGAAAGTGCGCGGCAATCTCACGGTCCGGCGCGGCCGCGCCGGTGAAGAACTGCTGGCGCTCGACGGCAAGACCTACAAGCTCGACGACACGATCTGCGTGATCGCCGATGAACGCGCCGTGGAATCGCTGGCCGGTATCATGGGCGGCGAAGAGAGCGGCTGCTCGGAAACAACAACCGACGTGCTGATCGAGTCGGCGCTGTGGAATGAAATCAACATCGCCCAGAGCGGACGCAAGCTTGGAATCAATTCCGACGCGCGCTACCGCTTCGAGCGCGGCGTCGATCCGGTTTTCATGCTGCCGGGCCTCGAAATGGCGACGCAGATGGTGCTCGATCTGTGCGGCGGTACACCGTCAGAGATTTTGGTCGCCGGCAACGCTGAAGCGCCTGAAAAGATCATCGATTTCCCGCTCACCGAGCTGAAACGGCTTTCAGGCCTGAGCGTTCCGCTGCCGGAAATACGCCGCGTGCTGGAGCGCCTCGGCTTCTTCGTCGCCGGCCAGGGCGACCGGGTAAAGGTCGCGGTGCCGTCATGGCGGCCGGACATCGAGGGCAAGGCCGATATTGTCGAAGAAATCGTGCGCATCGTCGGCGTCGATCGCATACCGTTTACGCCGTTCGATCGCGGCGATGCGCCACGCAAGCCGGTGCTCACTACTATCCAGACCCGCACTCGCAAGGCCAAGCGCGCGCTCGGCGCGCGCAATCTGATCGAAGCGGTCACGTGGTCGTTCATTTCGAAGCCGCAGGCCACGCTGTTCGGCGGCGGCAAACCGGAACTCGCACTCGCCAATCCGATCGCTTCCGATCTCTCCGATATGCGGCCGAGCTTGATCCCGGGCCTCGTCGCGGCAGCACAGAAAAACGCCGACCGCAGTTTTGCAGATGTCGGACTATTCGAGGTCGGCCAGATTTTCCGTGGCGATCAGCCAGCGGATCAGTTTACCGCCGCGGCCGGCGTGCGCCGTGCGCTCGATAAGCCGTCCGGGATCGGCCGGCATTGGTCGAAGCACGACTACGATCCGCAGGCCGATGCTTTCGATGCCAAAGCCGATGCGATTGCGGTGCTCGCGGCAGCCGGCGCTCCGGTGCAGGCCCTGCAAATCGTTCCCGGCGGTCCGGCGTGGTTTCATCCCGGCCGCTCCGGCACCATCCAGATCGGACCGCAGAATATCCTTGGCCATTTCGGCGAATTGCATCCAAACGCGCTTGAAGCACTGGACGCCGAAGGCCCGCTGGTCGCATTCGAAGTCATTCTCGAACGCATTCCCGAAGCGAAGGCCAAGGCGACGCGCGCCAAACCGGCACTGGAGCTGTCGCAGTTCCAGCCGGTTGAGCGCGACTTTGCATTTGTGGTCGACGGCAAAGTGAAGTCCGCGGACCTCGTGCGCGCGGCGCAGACTGTCGACCGCAAGCTGATCACCGGCGTTAACGTGTTCGACGTTTACGAAGGCAAAGGCATCGAACCCGGCAAGAAGTCGATCGCAATCGCCGTCACCATCCAGCCGCGCGACAAGACCATGACCGATGCCGAGATCGAGGCGCTGGCGGGCAAGATCGTCGCCGAGGTCACCAAGCGGACCGGCGGAACGTTGCGCGGCTGAGCCGACGCTGCGTTACTCCGCCGCAATCGCCGCATCGGCGATGAACTGCGATGCGTAGACTTTGCGGCTTTTCAGATTCGCCCGGTACATCGCCTCGAATTCGACTTCCGGGAACGAATGCGTCGACGGCCGCTTCATCAGCGTCTCGGCCCAGGCCTTGAGCCGCGGAAATTTTTCGATGACACCGAGCGGCTTGACCCGGTCGAGAAAGTAATAGCGTTGCAGGAACGGCGCATACGAGGCATCGACCAGCGAATATTTTGCGCCGTTGAAGAACGGCCCAGCGCCCTGCTTTGCCAGCGCCTGCTCCAGCCGATCGAAGGCGCCGGGAATTTTTGCCGCGGCGGCTTTGTATTCCGCTTCGTCTTCCGCATAGCCGGTGGCGGTTACCGCGCTGGCGAAGGTCGGCACGTAATCAGTCCAGGCGCGGTTGATGGCGCGCTGCACCGGATCCTCCGGATGCAACCGTGGCGCGATCGTCTCATCGAGATATTCCGCAATCGCATTCGATTCAAACAGCGAGACTTTGTCGTCGACGCTCAGCACCGGCACCTTCTTGTGCGGTGAAATAGCGAGGAACCAGTCCGGGCGGTTGTCTTTGTCGATATGACGGAATTCAAACGGCGTATTCTTTTCCCGCAACACGATCGCTGCGCGCTGCACCCATGGGCAGGTCTTGAAGCTCACCAGAAGATACTTGGTCATAATGTCCTCGCCGGTCACGCTGCATCGTCGGCTGCGAATTTACTCCGCAAAAGCCGTCAGGAAAATGGCCTTATACAAAGGGCGGCTGCCGCTCACCGCTCGTTGCGCATGATGCTCGGCATGCCGGACGCCTGATCGCGCGAGTCGCTCGCGCGCTCGCTGCGCGATGATTTTGCCTTGCGCCGCGGTTCCGGTTCTGCCGCGGCCTCCGGCTGCGCCTTCGCTGCCGGACCGAGCCTGGCAAGCACCGCATTGGCGGCACGCTCGCCGGAATCCCAGGCGCCGCCGACCGTACCCCACAGGGTTTCGTGCGCAGCCTCGCCGGCAAACCAGATCGCGTCCCCCACCGGCGCCATCAGGATCTGGCGCGATACCTGACCGCCTGGCACCGACGACGACATCGCGCCGAGCGTCCACGGATCATTGGCCCAACGCGTCGTCGCTGTCCGCCGGATCGATTTTTTGACGTCGCTACCGTAGAGACCGGCGAGCCAGTCGGATGCGAAGCCCACCATGGCGGCATCGCCTTTGCTGGCGAGATCGCGGCCAAACGTACCGGCAACATCGATCATGCAAAGCGAGGTTCCGGACACGTTCGCCAGCATCGCCGCGGTGTGCGTATCCGAGGACTTTTCGAACACCAGATCGTCGGTCTCGAGACCGAGCGGATTGCCATTGAGCTCCAAAACGATGTGATCGTAGCTGCCGAGCGAAAGCCGCGCGAACGCATCGATATTGCGATGAGGCAAATCCGGCGAGAATTGAATTTTGCCGGACGTAATCACGTCGGTCGATACTGTAACGATGACGGCGCGCGCATTCAGCGTACCCTTCGCGGTTTCCACCGTAAGACTGCGCCGGTAGTCGATCGATTTCACCGGCGTCGATAGTTGAACCTGCAAGCCTTCAGCCATCGCGGCGACCAGCGCGCCGAGACCCTGGCGGCAAAACATCGCCGCGGTGCGCTCGGCACCCTTGGCCAGATCGACGGTCGACACCTGCGCCAGATCCTTGCCGCAACCGTAAGGGCCAAGCATGAACTCGACAGTGGCGCGCCAGTCGCCGAGATCGGCCGGCATCACCTGCTCGCACGGCAGGTCGGCCTTGCGCGCCGCATCGTTGATTGCACGCATCGCCTTCACTTCAGCGGAGAGGAAATCTTCCTGCTCGCCTTCGCGTGCAAAGCGGCGGCCGATCCGGATTTTCTGGCTGGTTGGCGCCTGATAGACATTAAGACCGCTGCGCGGTGGCAGCTTGGTCAACGGGTTGATGTCGGGCGTGTAAATCCAGTGCGCGCCGCGATCGAACGGCACCCCAAACGTCGTCGTGTCGGTGACGCAGCGGCCACCGACGTGATTAGACGCTTCGACCAGCACGTAGCGCCGGCCGGCCGCGGCGATCTTGCGCGCCGCAGCAATACCGGCGGCTCCAGCACCGACGATAACGACGTCGAGCGGACCCGAAGTCGGCGGCGTCGCGGCGATCGCGGGACTCATGGCCGGCCGCGCGGCAAGCGCAGTCGCTGCGGCGAGGAACGATCGTCGGCTTAATCGCGGCATGGTTTCCGGAAGATTTCTTGTGCAGCGCACATTGCACGAATGACGCGGTTTTCGCAAACGCTACGCTTAACGCACAGTAATCAGGCGAATTTGCGTGTGAACTAAAACGCAACGGACTTCTTCTAAAATCCAACCCAATAAAGACGCGGCGAAATCGCGCGACATAGGATTGGGAGTCCTATCGTGGGTATGATGCTCGAAGGTGCCGGGCGGCTGATCGCCCGGTTTCTGCAAAGGCCGGTGCGCGGCTATGAGCCGTTCACACCGAGCGATCCCGACGCATTGCGCCACTCGCTCGAACCCGGCGACGTGCTGCTGGTCGAAGGCAACAATCACATTTCCGGTGTCATCAAATATCTCACACAATCGACATGGTCGCACTCGGCGCTCTATGTCGGCCCGATCGAGGACTGCACGACCGAGGACGGCGAGCCGCACGTGCTGATCGAAGCCAATGTCGGTGAGGGCGTCGTCACGGCGCCGCTGTCGAAATACTTCCGCTTTCACACCCGCATCTGCCGCCCGGTCGGATTGACGGCGGAGGATTGCGTGACGGTCTGCGCCTACGCCCGCGACCGGGTCGGCTTCGCCTACGATCTGAAAAACATCATCGACCTGATGCGCTATCTGTTTCCGATGCCGGTGCCGTTGCGCTGGCGCCGCCGCATGATCGCGCTCGGCTCCGGCGATCCGTCACGGCTGATCTGCTCTGCGCTGATCGCAGATGCGTTTACCGTTGTGCGCTATCCGATCCTGCCGAAGATCACTCTCGCGCGCAGCATGCAGGCGCTCGAGCAGATTCTGGAAATCCGCCACTCGTCGCTGTACTGCCCGCGCGACTTCGACATCTCGCCGTACTTCAACGTCGTCAAACCGACGATCCGCCAGGGCTTCAACTACAAAGCGCTGCAATGGGCCGACCGCACGCAGGCCGTCCAGCAACAGGCCGAGACCGTCGCGGCCTAACCGAAATCCTGTTCTGGTCCAAAGCCCCCACTCCACCCTTTGATTATCGTCACGGAGTGCCTACTTGCAGCCACTGTGACTTTGCATTGAGGCCCGTGCCATCTAGGTTGTGGCCGGAGCAACGGAACCTATGCTCGACGCCGCGACCAACGCCATCGTCCAGATGTTCTCAGCCCCGTTGCGCGCGGTGCTGTGGCGGACCATCGGTCTTTCCGCGCTACTGATCGCCGCCGCCGGCGTCGCGCTGCAACGGCTGATCGTCCACATGGTCGGCCTCGGCGGCACGTCGCTTGAGACGGCCTTTGGCCCGCACGCCCACGAGCCGGTCAACGCACTGGCCTGGGTCCTGTCGTTTGCCGCCGGATTCGGCATCATCGCCGGCAGCATTTTTCTGATGCCGGCGGTGACAGCCATTGTCGGAAGCTTTTACGCCGACCGCATCGGCGACGAAGTAGAGCGCGAACACTATCCCGCCGATCCTCCCGGCAAAGCACTGCCGCTGCCGGCGGCGCTTTGGGAAGGATTGAAGACCGCATTGCTTGCGGTCGTGATCTATCTCTGCGCCGTGCCGCTGGTATTGTTTGCCGGTTTCGGCGCTGTGATTTTCTTTCTCGCTACCGCTTACATCCTTGGCCGCGAATATTTCGAGCTGGCGGCGATGCGCTTTCGCTCTCCTGCCGAAGCCAGAGCGCTTCGCAAGCAAAACGCGACGACGGTCTTCATCGGCGGCTTGCTGATCGCGGCCTTTGTCTCGATTCCGATCGTCAATCTGGCAACGCCGTTGTTTGCGATGGCCTTCATGGTGCATTTGCACAAACGGGCGAGCGCGAAAACTCTGATCGCGCACGCGTAAGTCTGCCGCAGTAATTTCTGCATAAAACGCCGCTCGATCGCGACGGGCCTGTCACAAAAATGAATTGGCCCGCCGATAGCCTTTACGCGGGGGCTGGATCAGCAATCGATACTCAATGCAATCCGGCATACGACACACCGGCAATCGCAAAAGAGCCGACAGCGCTCGGCCCGATGAAGCTGCGCCATCACGCGGCGGATCGTTAGTCTATTGCAGCGGTGCACCGGCTTTGCAGCAGAGTTGAAAAGAGTGCGAAAAGGATATGGCGATGGACACGACCGCAGGATCCGGGCGGCTTCCGCCGGAGTCGGCCAAGACCGTTCAGCAATACATCGACGAACTTCCGGCCTGGTCCGACGGCACGAGACTGAATACATCGCCGATGACTGGCATGCAGTGGCGCATCTGGTCGCTGGCCGCCACCGGAAAATTCTTCGAGGGCTACGTCGTCTTCATGACCGGCGTGGCGTTGCCGCTGATCACGCGCCAATTCAACATTCCCGCAGGCGTGAACGGTATCATCAGCGCGGCGAGCCTCGCCGGCATTTTGTTTGGCTCGGTGCTGTTGGGCGGCTTGTCCGATGTTTTCGGGCGCAAGCGGATGTTCATCGCCGAGATGATCCTCTTTTGCGCGTTTTTGGCGCTCCTGCTCCTCTGCACGGGCTATCTCTCGCTCGCGATCTGCTTGTTTGGGCTCGGACTTGCGCTCGGCTGCGACTATCCAACGGCACACATGATCATCTCGGAGACTGTCCCGAGCACCGCGCGCGGCAAACTCGTGCTCGGCGCCTTCGCCTTTCAGGCCCTCGGCGCGTTGGGCGGCACCGGCATGGGCTGCCTCGTCCTCATACTCGACCCCGAAGTGTCGGCCTGGCGCTGGATGTATGCGACGGCACTTATCCCGGCCATTTTCGTGACGCTGGCCCGCTTCTTCATTGTTGAAAGTCCCAACTGGCTCGCCGTGCGCGGCGACCATGAAGAAGCCGAGAAATCGGTCACCCGGCTGCTGCATCGCGACCCGATATATCCAACCAAAGTGATGCTGGTACGGTCCGAGACCGCCGGCGAAGGCAAGCCGCGCAGCAAGGCCTCGTTCGGGGCGCTGTTCAACAATCGCAACCGCCGCGCAACCATCTTTGCCTCGGTGCCGTGGTTCATCCAGGACCTCGGCACCTACGGCATCGGCATTTTTACGCCGGTTATTCTGGCCGCCGCGCTCGGCGGCGGCGCCGATCACGTTCGCAGCCTGAGCGACCTGATCGCCAACAGCATCCTCGCCGCGAAGGGTGCGGCGATGATTACCGTTTTGCTGATCATCGGCATCCTGTTCGCTATCGCGCTGGCCGACAAATACGGCCGCATCTGGCTGCAGATCATCGGCTTTATCGGCTGCGCCGCCGGCCTTCTGCTGGCGTCGCTTTCCGTCGACTTCGAAGGCTCTACCAAGATCGCGCTGATCTTCGCAGGCTTCATGCTGTTCGACTTCATGACCAATCTTGGCCCGAACGCACAAACCTATTTAATCGCGGGCGAAGTGTTCCCGACCGAGGTGCGCGGCATGGGCGCCGGCTTTGCCGCCGCCTTCGCCAAGATCGGCGCGGTCGCCACGGCGTTTCTGTTTCCGATCCTGCTCGACGCCATCGGCACGCGCGCGCTGCTCTACGGCCTGATCGTCACCTCCCTGATCGGCGCGGTCGTCACCTGGATCTACCAGATCGAAACGACCGGCGTGAACCTCGACGAGATCGGCAAAGACAGCAACGACAATCAGCAAAGCGTTCCCAACAAGAAGGTGGCGGCGTGATGACTACACATCATAATGGCAAGCGGCCGGGATCAGTCCCGGTCGCGGCAACACTCGTCTCTCTCGGTCTGTTTGCTCTCGCCGCGGTGCCGGCGCTGGCGGCAAATATCACGCTCAGCGAGACTGGCTCGACGCTGGTCTATCCGTTGTTCAAGCTCTGGATTCCGGATTACACCGGCGTAGCACCCAATGTCATGCTCACCGCAGCCGGCACCGGCTCCGGCGCCGGCATCAGCGCTGCAATTTCGGGCGAAGCGCGGATCGGTACCTCCGACGCCTACATGTCCGACGAGCAGTACCAGCAGAATCGCGGCATCCTGAATATTCCGCTGGCGATTTCTGCGCAGACCGTGAACTACAATATCCCGGGCTTGAACGGCGGCGATTTGAAGCTCAGCGGGCCGGTGCTGGCCGGCATTTACTTCGGAAGGATCACGACCTGGGACGCACCGGAGATCGCAAAATTAAACCCGGGCACCCAGCTACCGCACCAGGCAATCGTGCCGATCCGCCGTGACGATGCGTCGGGTGACACCTTCATCTTCACCCAGTTCCTCGATTTCTCCACCCAGACCTGGGAAGACCGCGTCGGCTACGGCACCAGCGTTAATTGGCCGACGGTCGCCGGAGAACATACCGCCAAAGGCAACGACGGGATGGTCGAAGCCATCGGGGCGACGCCGTATTCGGTCGGCTACATCGGCATCAGCTTCAAGGGCGCCATCGCCAAGGCCGGGCTCGGCACGGCACTGCTAGAGAACCAGAGCGGAAAATTCCTGTCGCCGACACCCGACACCATCAATGCCGCAGCTTCGTCGCTCGATCCGCGAACGCCGCCCGACGAGCGGCTTACACTGGTGTTCGCGCCCGGCGACGATTCCTATCCGCTGATCAATTACGAATACGCCGTCGTCTCATCGCACCAGCCCGATGGCGCAACCGCGGATGCGCTGCGCCATTTCCTGCTGTGGGCAATTTCACTCCAGGGCGGCAATGCGCGCGAAGTATCTCGATCAGGTCGGATTTATCCCGTTGCCGGATTTCATTCGGGCGATGAGCGAGAAGCAAATCCACCAGATCGCTGCGGCTCCAAGCACAGCGGGTTAGCAAACTCCCCGCTGTCTACGCCGCGACCAATCATTCCAGACTCGTAGGCAAAGCCGTGAGTCTGGATTTGCATCCTGCAATTGAAAATCTCCAATCACGCGCTGACTGCAGCGCGACGGATTGGTGTGAATTTTTTGTGACCGCCAGATAAATTTTGCATCGATCAATCCAATGTCTGCGAATCTGAAATCGCATATAGCCCACGTATAGTCCGTGAAACACTTGGATATACGTGGATATACTCTTCGTAGAATCTAAGGACTTGCGCGTATACTCTGCATATAATTTATTTTGAAATTATGGATTCGCGCGCCGTATTTACGGCCCCATCCCTATATTTCCTCTCAACAAAAAACCTAAGTGAAAGCTCCGAGCCGCAGCCATCGTGCCCAATCCCGGTGCGCGCACTGAAGCTTCGGTTGGAGGAAAATCATGAAAAAGCAGATTGCAATTGCAGCGCTGGCATTCGGCGTTGTTCTCGCCTCGGTTCCGGCCTTCGCCGCCGGCAAAGCCCTCAATGACGGCGGCTTGGTCGACGTGACGACCCCGCCTCCTTCTAAGCCGATCTACAACTCGGTTGCCGCGCCCGCACACAATGGCAAGGCGCTGAACGACGGTGGCATCGTAGACAACGTCAACGGCACTCCCGCGAAGGTCACCCCGATCGCAACTCCGGCCCACTACGGCAAGGCCCTGAACGACGGCGGCATGTAAGCCGTTCAGACGCCCGTACTCAAACAATCAGCGCGCCGCAGGTTTTGCGGCGCGCTTTTTTTGTCGAGTCCAAAAGTCCTTCAGCGCCAGACTTCGTCTGCCAGTTCGACAACCATGCGCAGCTTGGCCCATTGCTCTTCCTCGGCCAGCACGTTGCCTTCTTCGGTCGAGGCAAAGCCACATTGCGGCGACAGGCAGAGCTGATCGAGCGGCGCGAACTTCGCCGCTTCGTCGATGCGGCGTTTCACATCGTCTTTCTTCTCGAGCTGGCCGGACTTCGTGGTGATAAGACCAACCACGACGATCTTGTTGCCTTTCGGCAGGAAACGCAGCGGCTCGAAACCGCCGGCGCGCGTCGAGTCATACTCCAGAAAGTAGCCGTCGTAGTTGAGCTGGCCGAGCAGAACCTCGGCGACCGGCTCGTAGCCACCTTCGGAAATCCAGGTCGAGCGGAAATTGCCGCGGCAGATATGGGTGGTAATCGTCATGTCCGCCGGCTTGCCGGCAATCGAGTCGTTGATCAGCTTCGCATAATCCTGCGCCAGACGATCGGCATTGAGGCCGCGGTCGCGCGCCTTCTTCAATTCAGCCTGTGAGCAGAGATAGGCCCACGCCGTGTCGTCGATCTGCAAATAGCGGCAGCCAGCATCATAGAAGCCCTTGATCGCCTCGCGATACGCCCGCGCCAGATCGGAGAAGATCGAATCGCGGTCGGTATACTCCTTGGTCGCAATGGCGTTCGGCTCCAGGCGGAAATGCATCGTCGCCGGGCTCGGAATACACATTTTCGGCGTAACGCGGCAGTGCTCCTTGAGAAACTTGAAGTGCTCGATCATCGGATGATGCGCCGAGCCAAGCCTGCCGACGATGCGCGGCGTAAGATGCCGAGTCTGCACGCCCTGAAACTGGATACCGTGGTCGATTTCTTCAATCTCGACGCCGTCGAGCATGCCGTAGAAATCGAAGTGCCACCATGAGCGCCGAAATTCACCGTCGGTCGCGACCTTAAGCCCGACCTCTTCCTGCTTCTTGATGATCTTCTCGATTTCGCGGTCTTCAACCTCTTTCAGTTGCGCCACGGTGATCTGGCCCTTGTCGCGCTGAATCCGCGCTTCCTTGAGCGGCGCGGTGCGCAAGATGCTGCCGACCACGTCGGCGCGATACGGCGGTTTTGTTCTCGGCATCAGGCGATCCCCCAAATTTATTTGGCCGCACCCAAGCTGGCGGCGCGCGCTTCGTCAACTGGAAAACGAATGGGCGAAGTCCCAACCGTACCGGGAAACACTGCGGCAGAATGCCTTGCGGCTGGAACAATGGATGCCCGCCTGTGCGAAGCATCACAACGTCAGACCTCGATCGTCACCTTCCCGTCGGCGACCGTGACAGGGTAGATTTTGACCGGCACCATGCAGGGCGGCAGCACCACTTCGCCGGTGCGGATATTGAACTGGCCATTATGGAAGTTGCACTCGACGATGTCGTCCTCGATGTAGCCTTCCGCCAGCGACCCGGGGCCGTGGGTGCAAGCGTCGTCGGTGACGTAAAACTCGCCGCCGACGTTGAACACCGCGAGCACCAAATCCTCGATCTCTACCTTCAGCGCCGCGCCCGGCGCGACGTCGTCGGTACTGCACAATTCGAGCTGTTTTCCTGACATGTTCCCTTCGCCTCGCGGGCCGTTATACAAGACGCTCCAGATAATGAAATATCCGTGGCAACCCGCTATATACATGCCGGTACCGGAGTAGAAGCGATGGACAGTGAATCGGCCCGGATGAGCTCGGCGGCGGAGGCGAAATTCCGCATCAACAGACCGAACTCGCAGCCGCGCGCCGTCAAGGTGATAGCGCTCGATTCCCGCAGCGAACGCATCGTCAAGGATCTTGCCCAATCGCAGTGGCAGCGGGCGACGTTTCTGACCGCATCGTCGTTTTCCGGTACGCCGCCGAAAGGCGACAAGTTCTCCATGGGCGGCTGGCTCAATGATCTGGCCGGCCGCACCCATGACCTGATCGACGAGGTCAATTCGGCTGACCTCGTGGTCATGGTGGCGACCGCCGGCGAGAACGCAGCCGCGGCTGCGATTATCGGTGAAGCCTGTAACGTCAAGAACGTGATGACGACGGCGCTTATTCTCGGCGGTAACACGTCGAGCGACGAGACAATCTCGAAGATGCTCTCGCAATTGCGCCCTTACGTGATGATGCTGGTGATCTCCAGCGCCGACGAATACATCAAGGACATGCTGACGGCGTTGCGCGCTTGACGCACAAAGATTTGGCGGAAAAATCAGAAAATGAAATTTACCGGTGAACTCACGGTCAAGGCGCCGCGCGACAAGGTTTACAAGGCGGTGCGTGATGCAAAATTCTTCGCGTCCTGCATCGATGGCGTGAACGATCTGAAAGAAACGGCGCCGGACACTTATTCCGCGGTGTTCGAGACCAAAGTCGCCTATATGAAATTCAAGTTCAACGTCACGGTGCAGGTGACGCGCGCCGATGAGCCGAACGAGATCGAAGCCAAAGTGGAAGGCACACCGCTCGGTATCGTCGGTCGGCTGAGCGCGACATCGAAAACCACCCTCACCGAGACCGGCGACGGAACCAAGATTTCCTACGACGTCGAAACCGCGCTGACCGGCAAGCTCGGCAGCCTCGGCCAGCCCGTGCTGCGCTCCAAGGCCAAGGAAATGGAAAAGCAATTCGCCGCGCGTCTGGCTGCAGCGTTTGCCGCATAGGCTACGCAGATAACCGAGCGGATGGTAAAATGGAAGATGTGCCGATACCCCACACATCGATCCGTCGCGTCAATGCCGATG
Source organism: uncultured Alphaproteobacteria bacterium (assembly GCA_963807565.1). Classification (GTDB taxonomy): domain Bacteria; phylum Pseudomonadota; class Alphaproteobacteria; order Rhizobiales; family Xanthobacteraceae; genus BOG-931. The sequence goes on from CAWECH010000028.1 coordinate 377,576, forward strand.
GAGTCACCGTCTTCTATCGGGAAGCAGGTGATGAGCAGGCGCCCGTGGTGCTGTTGCTCCACGGTTTCCCGACCTCGTCGTTTCAATTCCGCGCGCTCATTCCGCGCCTAGCCGATCGCTATCGTGTTATCGCTCCGGATTATCCGGGGTTCGGATTTACCGAGGTGCCGGAGCAACGCCGCTATAAATACTCGTTCGATGCGCTGGCGAAAACGACGATGGCGTTCACGGATGCCCTTAAGCTCAAACGCTACGCACTTTACGTTTTCGATTATGGCGCGCCGGTCGGCTTTCGGCTGGCGATGGAACATCCCGAGCGGGTGACAGGAATCATTTCACAAAACGGCAACGCCTATGAGGAAGGGCTCGGGCCGGCATGGGGAGCTGTCAGGCGTTACTGGAATGAGCCATCTTCCGAGAATCGCGATGCCATCCGGAAAGCTTTAAATCTTGAAGGCCTGCGTCACGAATACGCTGTCGGCATTGCAAAACCGGAGTTGATCGCGCCGGAAGGCTACACTCTCGACGCCGCACTCATGGCGCGAGCAGGCAACGTAGATATTCAGCTCGATCTCTTCCTAGACTATGCCAATAACGTGAAGCTTTATCCGGCCTTCCACGACTATTTTCGAAAATGGAAACCACCGCTGCACGCTATCTGGGGAAAGCACGACCTCTACTTTATCCCGCCGGGCGCCGAGGCGTTCCGGCGCGACAATCCGAATGCCACCGTCGAATTTGTCGACAGCGGGCACTTCGCGCTCGAAACGCACCTTGAAGACATTGCCGTCGCGATGCGGAAGTTTTTGGCGAGATTGCCGCAGCAAAGCTAGCTGAGTGGCTCATGCTCGTGCTTGGCGCGGGCATCCGTTATTTTACTCATTGCCCTGCAATCGAGATGGCGGGGACAAGCCCGACGATGATGTTTAGTGTGCTGCGATGATTACCGATCCCATACAAATCGCAACCGACGTCCTCGTTATCGGCTCCGGCGCCGCCGGCATGTATGCGGCGATCGAAGCGTCGCGTAACGGCGCGCAGGTCCTGCTCGCCGATCGCAGCCTGATCGGGCGCGGTGGCGCGACTGTCATGGCGCAGATGACAGTGGCAGTCGCGCTTGGCGAGGAAGCGCCGGACGACCCGCAATTTCATTATGCCAACACCATCGCTGCCGGCCGCGGACTGTGCGACGAAAAGCTTGCGCACCTGCTCTGCAACGACGGGCCGGAATGCATCCGCGAAATGGATCACTGGGGTGTCGGCTGGGCCCGCAAGGACGGCCACATCACTGCGACTACTGCGCCGGGGCATGACCGGCCGCGCTGCGTCTATGTCGACTTCCTCAACACCGGACCGGCGGTGTCGAAGACGTTGCGCACGGCAAGTGCCCGCAATCCAAATATCCGCAAAGCCGGCGATCTCTGCATTGTCGATCTTGTCGTCAGCGACGGCGAATGCATCGGCGCGGTCGCCTATCATCTCGGCACCGGCGCTCCGGTCCTGATCGCGGCTAAAGCGACGGTGCTGGCGACCGGCGGGCTGACCCGGCTTTACGCGCGCAACAGCGCGTCAACCAATATGGGCGGCGACGGCTACGCACTGGCGCTGCGCGCCGGTGCTGCGCTGATCGACATGGAGTTCGTGCAGTTCTTTCCGATCGGGCATCTGGCGCCGCGGCTTGTCGGCATGGATCCGATCATGTGGGATCCGTTCCGCTACAAGCTCGGCGGCCAGCTTCTCAACGGCCGCATGGAAGAATTCACCGCACGCTACGGCTCCGACGAGGACGGCAAATACGTACTGACGCGCGACCTCGCGACTTATGCGATCACTCAGGAAGTCGAGGCCGGCCGCGGCTCGCCGCACGGCGGCGCCTACTTGTCGTTCCAGCACTGCACGGAAGCGCAACTGCGCGACGCGTTTGGTCCGGTGATCGACCGCCTCGCTGCAAACGGTATCGATCTCACAAAGATGCCGGTCGAGGTCGCGCCGATCGCGCACTACCATATGGGCGGCGTGAAAGCCGACGCCACCATGGCGACGGGCGTGCCCGGCCTTTACGCCGCCGGCGAAGTGGTCGGCGGCGCGAACGGCGCCAACCGGCTCTCCGGCAACGCCGTGACCGAAGCACTGGTGTTCGGCCGCCGTGCGGGGCGGAGCGCCGCCGAACGCTGCCGCCGCGTCGCGGCGCCGGTGCCTCGCATGCAAGACGCCAAAACCGCGCTTGATCTGATCGAAGACGACGGTGCGCGTGGGTCTGCCGGCAATACTGCTGCGGCGATTGCAGACCTGCAGACAGTCATGACCAAGGAGGTCGGCCCATTCCGCACCGCGGCGACGCTGAACCGCGCCTTGTCGCGGCTCGCGGCGATTACCACCGAGCACGGCAGCAATCCCGCGGGCGAGCGCGGCAGCTTCGACATGCGCCGGCTCGACTGGTTCGACCTGCGCAACATGCTCACGGTAGCGCACACGGTAACGCAATGTGCGCTCAACCGTACCGAAAGCCGCGGCGCGCATCAGCGCGAGGATTTCCCGCAGATGTCGCCGCAATGGCAGCTTCGGCAGCGCGTCACGATGCACTACGGCAAGCTCGCGATCTCTACTGAACCCGCGGCGGCGCAGGCAATCGCGTCATGAGCGTGCAGGGACAAAAGTCTACGCTGAAAATCCGGCGCGGCGTCGCTGGCGAGACGCCACGCTTCGAGATTTACGACGTGCCGTTCGAACATGGTGCATCGGTGCTCGACGGCCTGCGCTGGCTGCGCATCAACGAAGACCCGTCGATCGCGGTGCGCTACTCCTGCATCAACGCCAATGCTTGCAAGGAGTGCATGATCCAGGTCGACGGCGAAACAGTCTATGCCTGTACGGCACGCCTTGAACCGCGTGAGATGACGTTGACGCCGCTGCCGAACAAGACACTGATCCGCGATCTCGTGACTGAGATCGCGCCGCCGAGCGAACGGTTCAAATAATTCACTGCGCCTGAATGTGCGCTTCGTCGATGATGGCGTGGAACTTCAGGAATTCGTCAGCCAGGAATTTGCCGGCCGCTTCAGAAGTACTGGGCGCGATGTCGTAGCCCTGCGCGTCATAGACCTTTTGCAATTCCGGTGAGGTCAATGCTTTGGCGATCGACGTGTTGATGAATTGCACGATCGGACCAGGCGTACCGGCTGGCGCCAGGATCACGCCCCAGTTGGTGACATCCGGCGCGCCCGGAAGAAGCTCGCTCATGGTCGGCACATCCGGCAGCATCCGGTAGCGTTGCGGGCTCGTCACCGCGAGTGGAACGATGTCGCCGTTGCGGATCATCGGCATCGCGGAGGCGTCGGTGATCACGTAGTCGATCCGGCCACCGAGGAGTTCGACCAGCGGCTGACCCGCCCCGGTGAACGGAATATGGGTCACATCGATGCCGGCATATTTCTTGAGCACCTCGCCGGACAGGTGCGGCCCGGCGCCGATGCCCGACGAGCCGAAATTCAGTTCGCCGGGACTTTGCTTCGCTCGCGCGATCAACTCCGTGAGGTTGCGGATGCCTGATTTCGCCGCGGCCGCGACGATGAATGGCGACGAGAACACCTGCGAGATAGCGGTGAAGCTTTTCACCGGATCGTAGTGCAGTTCCTTGTAGAGACTGCCGGAGATCACGTGCGACGGCGCGGCTATATACAACGTGTAACCATCGGGATTGGACGCGGCGACGAAGCCGGCGCCGATGGTGGTGCCCGCGCCCGGTTTGCTTAAAATGATCACCGGATTTGGCCATTCGCTGCTAATTTGCTGCGCCAACGGCCGCGCCATGCCGTCGGCTGAGCCGCCGGGCGGATACGGAATCACCAGGCTGACGACGCGCGCGGGATAGCCGGTTGGTTGCGCCAGAGCTTGCACCATTGCGCCGGCTACAAGCGCCAATGCCGAGGCCGCGACAAAACGCATGCGGCTTCGCATGCCTGCTCCTCCGTACCCCACGCCGCTGATCTCGCAGAGACAACGGGGCGTGTTTGTTTTAAGTATTGAGAGCATAAGGTGCGCGGCCGACCGGGGTGTCAAGCGAGCGCACACAACGATGGAAGGGGCGGAAATCGATGACTGCGACACGCTCCCGCGATCGCAAGATCAAGTTCTCAGTGTTCCTGCAGGGCGACTGCAACTATCACGTCGCCGGCTGGCGGCATCCGGAATCTTACGTCGACTCCGGCACCCAGGTGAAACGCTGGGTCGAATACGCGCAGATCATCGAACGCGCCAAGATGGACATGCTGTTCATCGCCGACACCATCGGGCTGCCCGGCACCGATCGCCTCGACCTGATTGGCTACAACACCCGCGGCGACAAATTCGAGCCGTTCACCATGCTGTCGGCGCTGTCTATGGTGACCTCGCATCTCGGCCTCGTCGCTACTGCGGCGACGACCTATAACGAACCGTACACCGTGGCGCGCGTGCTTGCCTCGCTTGATCACCTGAGCAGCGGCCGCGCCGGCTGGAATATGGTCACCGGCGGCAATCACGAAGACGCGCTCAATTTCAGCCACGCCGCACACCCGCCGCATGCCGACCGCTACGCGCGCGCCGAGGAATTCGGCGATGTCGTGCTCGGGCTGTGGGACAGCTGGGAAGATGATGCGTTCGCGCGCGACAAGAAATCCGGTGGCTATCTCGATCCCGCCAAGATGCACGTGCTCAACCACAAGGGAGAACGCTTCCAGGTGAAAGGCCCGCTCAGTGTGGCGCGACCGGTGCAGGGCCATCCGATAATCGTGCAAGCCGGCTCGTCAGTACCGGCGAAGGAACTGTCGGCGCGCTTCGCCGACGCGAGCTTCACCGCCCAGCCGTCGCTGGATTACGCCAAATCGTTTTACGCCGATCTGAAAGGCCGCCTTGCCAAGTTCGGACGTTCGCCGGATTCGCTCAAAGTGATGCCTGGCGTGGTGATGTATACCGGCCGCACCGAGCAGGAAGCCCGCGAAAAGTTCGACATGCTGCAGGAGCTGATTCCGCTGCCCGTGGCGATCGACCGGCTCGGCCGCATGCTTGGCGGCGTCGATCTGTCACGCTTCGACGTCGACGGCCCGATGCCGGATCTGGTCGGTAATGACGCGCGCATGAGCACGCCGATGAACTACGCTCGCATGGCGAAACGCGACAATCTCACACTACGTCAAGTTGCGATGCGGTCCGCGGCTGGCAAGGATCACTGGACGCTGATCGGGTCGCCGACCCAAATCGTCGACCAGCTCGAAGAATGGTTCGTCAAAGAGGGCGCCGACGGCTTCAACCTGCTGCCGCCTTACGTACCGGGCAGCCTTAACGATTTCGCCGACCTGATCGTACCCGAAATGCAAAAGCGCGGGCTTTACCGCACCGAATACGAAGGCAAGACTTTGCGGGAAAACCTCGGCGTGCCCCGGCCGGAGCCGGTGTGGCGGAAATCGCGCGAGCAGCGCGCAGGCTAGGCCAAGACCCGCTAATCCTCGCGTTTTTTACCGCCGAGGTTATCGATGATTTTCTCGATCATCTCGAAAAGCGAGGCAATCTGCGCATTCGACAATCCGCTTCGCGCCCGCAGGTTGACCGCGATCGCGCATCCGTCGAGCGGCCTTTGCAGAGCACGGCCGGAACCTGTCAAGTGAACGATAATGCGGCGCCGGTCAGCATTGTCGCGGTTGCGGCGAATAAAACCGAGCTTCTCGAGCTGATCGATGACGGCAGTCGACGACGCCGTCTCGATCCCGATACGCCGCGACAGTTCGACTTGAGCGAGCCCGTCCTCCTGCCATAGCTGGCGCAAGTGCTGATACTGGCTGAAGGTAATGTCATGCTGCGCCAACGTCTCCCGTAACGCTTTGTTGAAAACCGCGTTGCCATCGCGCAGCTTCATGCCGAGTCCGATATCGGGAACACTTCGGACCGCGACACCTTTCCGCTTTTCCAGTTTGCGAATAACGGCGGGCACAGCCATTCCCCAGAAGGCGCCGAGAAACGTCGGCTTGATTAGATCGTAAGGTATCTTATAATTGGACCAATTGCAGTCAATGGGAGCTAGCATGGCGGAAGTCCGTGTTTGCAAGAAAGGCGAGATCGCCGAGGGACACACCCGGCTGGTCAAAAGCGGTCAGACCGAAATCGGCGTGATCTTCCACAAAGGCGAATACTACGCCTACCGCAATGTCTGCCCGCACCAGGGTGGCCCGGCCTGCGAAGGACTGAAGATGCCGCAGGTGGTGGAGAAGATCGGCGAGAAAGGCATTCATCTCGGCCAGGTTTTCGATGAGAGCGACATGCACATCGTCTGCCCCTGGCACGGCTGGGAGTTCCATCTCAAAGACGGTACCCACGTCATCGACAAGCGGCATCGGCTGAAGAAATTCCCCGTGGTCGAACGCGGCGGCGAAATCTATGTCACAGTCTGAGCGCATCGCGGCGTTTCCAGAGCTGGCGAGCGACCTCGCTGCGGCTTGCGCCGAGGCGATCGAGACGCAGCGTCTCGACGACATTCCAAACGACTCGCTCGGCCAGGCCTTTGGTGCGATCGTGCGTCTGTATGCGGCGAAAGCGCAGATGGGCGAAGCGCCGCGCCCCTACGGCCGCAACTCAGGGGTCACCGTGACCGACGTCGCGATTGGTTGCACGGCGCTTCTGGAAAGCGCCGGACTTGAAGTGTTCGAACTCGGCGCCTGGCAAACGATGTCAGGCATAGGCCGTCTGACACCACATGGCAGCGGCAATTCATAGCTGAAACTAACGAGGTCCATCATGCTGACCGATCCAAACCATATGCAAGACATGGCCAACCGCGATTTCCGCGACCTTGCCAGCGAAGAATTCGACACTCGTACGCTACTGCGGAATGCCGTCGATCAAGCGATCGTCCGCAAGTACGAGGACTTCCTGATCGTCGATACCGACTCGCACCACTACGAGACGGAAGCGTTCAAGGAGATCGCCGAATACATCGAAGACCCGGTGATGCGCTACGAGGCCAAATTCCAGGGCCATTCGCGCGGGGGTTTTACCGCCGAGACCGGCTCCTATCAGGAGATCGCCGGCCGCATTACCCGCTATCCGCGGCGCAAGGACGAGAAGGTACCGACCACCAAGCATCGCGATCTGACGCTGATGGAGCGCTGGATGGACGCCATGGGCGTCGACATGGCGGTGATGTTCCCCACCCCGATGCTGAACCTGTCGAACTGCCCGCGTATCGAGGTCGAGGTCGCAATGGCCAAGGCCTATAACCGCTGGCTCTGCGACAAGATTCTCGATGCCGATCCGCGCATTCGGTCGATGCTGTATCTGCCGTTCCACGATCCGGAAGCGACCTACCAGATCATCGAAGAATTCGCCGACCGCAAAGGCGTCTGCGGTTTCATGGTCACCTCGACGCACTACCGCGCCAACTACGACAACGCCTACATGAAGTCGTATCACGCGCTGCAGGAGCGCGACCTGCCGCTCGGCTTCCATGCCGCGTTCACCTGGACCGACCAGAGCCTGCAGCTCACCAACCGTTTCATTGGCGTGCACGCGCTCGGCTTCACCTGGTGCAACATGCTGCACATGACCAACTGGGTCACCAACGGCATGCCGGAGCGGTTCCCAAGGCTGAAGACGGTGTGGATCGAGAGCGGGCTCGCCTGGATTCCGTTCCTGATGCAGCGGCTCGACAACGAATTCATGATGCGCACGTCGGATTGCGGCCTGCTCAAGCGCAAGCCGAGCGAGTACATGCGCGAAATGTTCTACACCACGCAGCCGATGGAGATGGTGGACAACCGCAAGGCGCTCGAACTCACCTTCGAGATGATCAATGCCCCGACCCAGCTGCTGTATTCGTCGGACTATCCGCACTGGGACATGGACCTGCCGTCGACGATCTACGACCTGCCGTTTCTCAACGAACAAGCCAAGCGCAACATCCTCGGCGCCAACGCGCAGAAGCTGTTCAAGCTCGATCCGGTGTATTCGCCGGTGAAGCTCGAGCGTCGTGCGCGACGCGCCAACGGACAAGGCGCCCCAACAACGGTGGCCGCGGAGTAACGCGGCAGACGGCTAGCGGACCTTTTTAAGTCAGTCGGGCGCAACGCCGGCAAATTGCCGGCGTTGCCGTTTCTGAACGGGCGTTGCCGAAATAACGAAAATCCGCCACGGCCCGGAACGAATTCCGCCGTTGACGACTCCTAATTCTAACCCGCGTTTCAAACGCGCGTTTGGAAAATGGGAGAGAACGTCAATGCGTAATGCGATCGGGTGGACACTCGCCGCCGGTGTGAGCCTGTTTGCCCTCAATGCAGTTGCAATTCCGGCAGCGCACGCCGCCGACATGGGCGTGCCCGATTATGGTTATCAACAGCAACCGCCCGCCTATTACCCGCCGCCGCAGCAACCGGCCGAGGCTTATCCACTGCCGCCCCCACCCCCGGTCGCCTACGGCTATCCACCGCCGCCCCCGCCTCCGGTTGCCTATTACCCCTACGCCCCCGCACCGGTTGTGGTCGGGCCTTACTACTACGGACGTGGTTACTACTGGCACGGCTACGGGCCGCGTTTTGCGTACGGCTACGGCCACGGCTACTACCGGCATCGGTAGCATTTGCTGAAAAAATGACGGCGCGGGATGACCGGAATACCGGAACCCGCGCCGTAATATGGTTAATGCCAACCCTTTGAGATTGCCTCAATTTTGTCCGATACGCCCCTCATGGTTACTGCCGGGATGTAACGGGACGGGACGCGTCAAAAAATCGTTTCTCAGCTTCGGTGCAAACACGGGGTGTCTCCCGTGGGGGTGCAATCGTTGCGCCGGGAAATGGTTTGTCGGGTGACGCGCATAGGGAATGGCAATCGGTTGGGGTTCTGAGACCGAGACTTACGACTATCAAGGCTTGCCACTGAGTGCGCGGCCGCAGCGCTTGCTCGCTGGCGCCGCACTCATCTGTATCGCCTTCGCCTGTTCCTGGACGATGTGCGTCAATCTGACAGGCGATCCCGCCGATCAGACTCCAGCCGACAAGGCGGCCGATGTCGTCGCCACGCGCGCCGACAAGGTCATCACTTTCGTCGATCGCTTTGCCTTCACAAGCCGCAGCGACAAGCTCGCGGTGGCGACACCCGGCGCTCCGGCTCCGCAGGCTCAGCCAAATGCGGCACGTCTCGCCAAAGCCAAAGCCGCGCTGAAGAACTTCGCAATGCTGTTCGATCCGCATTTCGCCAACAGCGCCGCGCCTGGCACGTTCGCCGATCGCGCACCGTTGCAGCCGTCGGGCTGGCAGGTTGCTTCGGCGCAGCCGCAGGCCACGAAGCAGCAGCTTGCCATGCTGTCGCCAGCAACTGACGAGAAGTCCGTCGGTGCCGCTACCGCAGCCGCGCCCGGCGCAAAGCCGGACCGCCGCTATCACCCAAGGTGCACACAACATCGTCGCCAGGGCAGCAGCCGACACCCGCTCGATCTTTGAGAAACTGTTTGGCAAGCCGACAACACCGTTCACGCTGGCTTATGCCGACGCCGACACCGGCTCGATCGGCAACACGTCGTCCTCGGTGGCGCTCTACGACCATTCGACTGCGGTTTACGACATCAGCGCCCGCAAGGTTTACCTGCCGGATGGCACCACGCTCGAAGCGCACTCCGGTCTCGGTGACATGCTCGACGATCCGAACCACGCCGACGTGCACAATCGCGGCGTTACGCCGCCGACACTCTACGATCTGCAGCCGCGCGAGGCGCTGTTCCACGGCGTGAAGGCGTTGCGCCTGCTCCCCGTCGATGGAGAGAACGCAACGTACGGTCGCAGCGGATTGCTCGCCCATACCTACATGCTCGGCCCCAACGGGGACTCCAACGGCTGCGTATCCTTCAGGGATTACGAAGCGTTCCTGGACGCCTACGAGAGCCACAAGATCACCCGGCTTGCGGTGGTGACACGCCTTCAATAAACGGCCCGCCGAGCTTCTCGGCGAGCGCCTTTCAATTCCGGCGGCAACTCCTGCTGCGGCTCATACAGAGTTTGCAGACCCCGGCCGATTTTCCTGCGCATGATCGCCAGCAAGGTTTTACGCGACGGCGGTGCGTATTCCGGTTCTTCATAAATCCGTTCATCAGTAAGCATTTTGTACGCCTTGCCGGTAATTCCTCCGTCCTGTCCCAATAGAGAAACCAGCCGATTGTTCCTACGGAACCGGCTGGCAGCGACGCCGCAAAGCCATGGAACCCTTGGCTATTCTCTGGATTTTGGGCCGATCCGGTCCAACACTCGCGCGCAGATTTCACCGGGATTACGAATACCGGTCTGCGCAACCTCGATGACGGCTTTGGCGACCGTCTCGGTCCGTGCGTTGACCTCATTGGGCAACTTCAGCGCGGCCAGACAGTCTTCGTAGGCTTTGACCAAAAGCGCGATGTCCTCGGGTGAAAACGCGGTCTGCTGCAACAGGCGATAAATCGCCATCTGTACGCTCCATTTGCAATCTGATGAGCGGGAGCGTCAGGCCATCCCCATTGCTGCCATTGCGGCCAGCAACATCAGGTTACCTACGAGAGAGGGGATGAATGCTAACTGAATGAAAACGCTGCAAAAACACGTCAAAAGACATGTTCGCGGCGAGTGGAAGCTATTCGGATTTGCTGGAGCCGGTGCTTGCGCTGGCGTCGGAGAAACGCGCGTAGAACATGTTGATGCGGTCGTGCCACATCGCGACGAACGCCGCCGACGGCATATTCTCGACCGACTTCCAGACTTTCTGCACGGCCGGCAGCGTGTTCCGCCAGATCGCTTTCTTGCACCAGCCTTCGCCCTTCTGATGGCCTTCGTCGGTCGCGCACATCGATTGCCACGCCATGCGGTCCGGATGGCTGACGTGCTCGGCCGCGCCCTGGATGCCTTGCTGGTGGATCAGATAAAGATCGTAGGGCGTGGCTTTGATGTGGGTCTGTTCTTCGAAGTAAGCGGCCTCGGTGAGCATCTTGTAAGCGGCGGCAATAGCGTTGTCGCGCGCGTCGAGGATATCGCCCGAGCCGTATTTGGCTGAACTCATAATTGCTGAGCTGATAAAGCCCGACGTAATTGCCGGTGCGCTGGTGCGGATCGAAATCGGATTCGATCTTGGCGATGGTTTTCATGAAGGTCGGATCGAGTCCGAGCACTTGCGCCACACGCTTGATCTCTTCGAGCGCGGTGCTTTCAGGAATGTCCTTCAACGCATGAAGAACCGTATCGGGGAGTTGCTCTTCCGGCGGCGTTTCCGAATAGATCGTGTAGACGAGATAGCTCAGATCAGGAATTTGCGGATCCAAAGTCGTATCCGCAGCAGGCGTGTTGGAAGCGACTGTCGCCGGCTCCGAATGACGCAGCATCACGATCGATGGCAAGGACGCGAGCAGCGCGAACTCCTGCTCGAGCGTGGAGTGATCGAGACGGCCGCCATTGATCGAACCGGTGGTTTCAACGGCGACGCTAGAGCCCGCAGACGGCGCAGCCGCATTGGCAACAGGAGCCTCATCCCGTGGAAAGAACCACGGCGCGGCCGCCAACGCGGACGCGATGCAGGCCAGCTGCAAAAACTTCATCCCCTGCCCCCGACCGGTCCCAACGGTGTCCCCACAAGCGGTAAATTGAGGCGATTTGCCACTTGCCGACGGGGTCCATCTCGCTGCGCAATCAAGGCGATAGTATGGTTTAAGCGGTGTAAACATGGTTACCGCCCGCCGGTTAACGGCCGGATAAGGCGGCGGCAATCGGCTCAGGGAGGCAGAAAATGACGAAAATCGCCGCGAAATCTCCGATTTCCGTGTTGGTGATGGCGCTGGTCGCCTTTTTTGCTGCTTCCAATCCCGCCGCAGCCGCGTGGCCGGATCACCCGGTCAAGGTCATCGTCGGCTTCGCCCCGGGCGGTCCGACCGATTTAACCGCCCGGCTCTTGGCGCAAACCCTTTCGATGCAGACCGGGAAGAATTTCTTCGTCGAGAACATGCCCGGCGCCGGCGGCAATGTCGGCGCGATCAAGGCAAAAGACTCAGCGCCGGACGGCTACACAATCCTCGTCACTGGCGGCAATCTCACCAATGCGCCGTATCTCTACGCCAATGCCGGCTTCGACCCGATCAAGGACTTCGACGCGGTTACGGTCGCCGCTGCGACGCCAGTGGTACTCGCGATCAATCCGGACGTGCCGGTGAAGACGGTGAAGGAACTGGTCGAGTGGATTCGCGCCAATCCCGGCAAGGAAAGTTTTGCTTCACCCGGCACCGGAACACCGCCGCAGCTCACCGGTTCGCTGTTTGCGGAGGCGCTGCATCTCGATCTTGTCCATGTGCCATTCTCGGGCGGCGGCACGGCGGTTGAAGCGACCGTCGGCAATCACACGCCGATCTCGTTCGGCGCGGCGGCACCCGCGGTGCCACTGATCAAGGCCGGCCAGTTGCGCGCACTCGCCGTCACCGGCAAGGATCGTTCGCCGGCGCTGCCCGACGTCCCGACCATGACCGAGGCCGGTTATCCGGAAGTCATCGGCGTAACCTGGACTGCGGTCGCTGTGCCTGCCGGTACGCCGAAGGAGATTATTGCGCAGCTGCGCGACCTGATCGCGAAGGGACTGGCGACGCAGGACGTCAAGGACAAGCTTGCCGCGATGGCCTATGTGCCGATCGGCAACACGCCTGAAGAATGCGCGGCATTCTTCAAGTCCGAAATGGCAACCTGGGGCAAGGTGATCAAGGACGCCGGACTGAAGGCCGAGTAAGCGTCCAATCCCTGATCGAAGCCTTGTCCATCAGCGCATTTTCAGGACAATGACCTGATCGCTGGTTGGATCGGTGACCGGCCGCAGTTTCTTGACCTGATCGGTCGACACCGCATCGGCATTGTTGCCCCAGGCGCCGCGCACGTAGGTCAGGACCTGAGCGATTTTTTCATCGCTCAACTGAACCCGGAACTGCGGCATGCGATAAGCGTCCGGCACACCTTTTACGACGAGCGGCTCCGCACCGTTCAAAACCAGATTGATGAGCGACGACGAATTGGCGTCGAGCACCGCCGGGTTGCCCGCAAGCGGCGGCATGAACGGAGGCTGGCCCTTGCCGTCGGCGCCGTGGCACGCCGAGCATGCGCCGAAGTAGATGTCCGAACCTGGAGTGCTTTTCGCCGCGGCGTCGTTGTAAGCGTAAGCCGGCTGATTGGACGTCGCCGGCAGCGACTTGAGAAACACCGCCATGGCGTGGAGATCGTCATCGCTCAGGTATGGCGTGCTGTTATTCACGACATCGAGCATCGAGCCGAAGGCGACGCCCTTGTCGTTGTGACCGCTCTTGAGGAAGGCCTGAAGGTCATCGACCGACCACGAGCCGAGGCCGGTGAGCTGATCACCGCGCAAATTCGGCGCGGACCATGCGTCGAGCTCGGCGCCTTGCAGGTAAGCCGCGCCGCTGGCGTCGAGCGCCTTCTCCTGAATCGCGATGCCACGCGGCGTATGACAGGCGCCGCAATGCTCAAGACCTTCGATCAGATAAGCGCCACGATTCCAGACCGCGTCGTGGCTTGAATCTGGAGTGAATCCGGCCTTCGGTGCGAACACCAGATTCCAGAACGCCAGCGGCCAGCGCGGGCTCAGATACCACGGAATTTGGTTTGGCGTGTTCGCCTGCTTCACGGCCGGCACGCTTTTCATGAAGAACGTGTAGAGTTCTTTGAGATCGTCGTCGGAGATCTTGGCGTAAGACGGATACGGCATCGCCGGATAGAGATGGTGTCCATCCTTGGCCACACCGGAACGCACGGCACGGTCAAAATCCTCAAACGTGTAGTTGCCGATGCCGGTGTCCGGGTCCGGGGTGATGTTGGTCGAATAGATAGTCCCCATCGGGGTGCCCATCGCCAGCCCCCCGGCGAACGCCTTGCCGCCCTTGACCGAATGACAAGCGACGCAATCGCCGGCGCGGGCGAGATACTCGCCCTTGTTTGTTGGTGCTTGCGGCTGCTGCGCGTGCGACACGGCGCTCAAGCAGGACAGCAAAGCAGTAAAGGCGAGAAGTTTGAGACGGCTCATGATGTCCCCCCGGACATTTTTGGGCTGAGCGCTCGCGGCGCTCAGCTTCAGGACAAAGAATTGTGATGCCGATCGCATCGGCCAAACGCGGCCAGAGTTAGGTCGTACCGTAGGACAAGTCGTGGTCGATGATCGGCAGACTCCGGATGCGCTTCCCGGTTGCGGCAAAGATCGCGTTCGCCACCGCGGAGGCGACCGGCAGCGGTCGCAGGCTCGCCCGCTCCGCCCCATTTCGGGCCGCCACTCGTCAACAAATGCACGTCGATCTTGGGCGCCTCGGCAAGGCGCACCATCCGGTACGTGTCGAAGTTGCCCTGCACCGCCGCGCCGTCCTTGATCGTGATCTTGCCAAACAGCGCAGCGCTCAAGTTGTAGATCACGCTGCCTTCGGCCTGCTCGGCAATGGTCAACGGATTGACCATGTAGCGGGTATCGAGTGCGACGGTGACGCGATCCACTTTCAGATCACCGTTCGGCTTCACGGTAACTTCGGCGACCTCCGCGCAGAGACTGTCGCAATCCGTACAGATGGCGATGCCGCGGCCGCTGCCTTTCGGCAACGGCTTGCCCCAATCGCCTTTCTCGGCGGCAGTATCCAGCACCTTGAGCCAGTCAGGCTTGCCCTCCAGCAGCTTGCGCCGCATCTGATAAGGGTCAAGCCCGTTCGCCACCGCCATCTCGTCGAGGAAGCTTTCAATCGCGAAGTTATGCTGATTGATGCCGGGGGCGCGCCAGAACCACACTGGCAAATGGGTGTTCTTGAGCAGCGACTCCACCCGCATGTTCGGTACGTTGTAGCCATTATCGGCGAGCCCGGCGACGCTCATCGGCTCCACCTTGGTGGGCGGAAACTTGACTCCGACCGAATTGAAAATCGACGAAGTGACCACGCGCATCGACCACGCCGTCGGCAGTCCATCGGCGCCGGTGGCGGCCTTGAAAGCGACCACCGCGTGGGGACGGAATTTGTCCTGGCGAGTGTCTTCTTCGCGAGTCCAGACCAGCTTGACCGGGCGCTGCACGACTTTGGCGATGGCAATGGCCTGCTTGACCTCGTCGTTGGCGTCGCGGCGTCCGAAGCCGCCGCCGATGAAACTGTTGTGGATGTAAACCTGCTCTTCCTTCAGGCCGGCCGCCTTAGCCGCCGCCTCAAGCGATTCACCGGCGTCTTGCGTTCCGACCCAAACGTCAAGCCGGTCGGGCTGCAAGTTGACGGTTGCGTTCATCGGCTCCATCGGCGAATGCGACAGATACGGCGTCTCGTAGATGGCCTCGAACGTCTTTGTTCCCCCCGACAGAGTCTGGTCGACATTGCCGTCGTTGCGCGCGGTCAACATTTGCTCGCCGAGCGCCGCGCGAAACTCTTTCGAAAGCTTTTCGCTATCGACCTTGCCCGCTGCACCCGTGTCCCACTCAGGTTGCAAGCGCGCGAGCGCCTGTTTGGCGCGCCAGTAGCTGCCTTCGGCGACCACGGCGACGGCGTTGTCCAGCTTCACCATTTTGATGACGCCGGGCGCACCGGCGAGCACCGAGTCATCGACACTCTTGAGCTTGCCGCCGGGAACTGGGCAGGCTTGGATAGCGGCAAACACCATGCCCGGTACCTGCGCATCCATTCCGAACCTGGCCGACCCATTGGTCTTGTGCACGACGTCGACACGCGGCAGGGATTTCGGAATAAACGTAAACTGATCGGGCGTCTTGATTGCCGGTTCCGCGGCCAGCGAAACCTTCGCCGCATCGGCGGCGACTTCGCCGTAATGCAGGCTTTGCCCCGACGGCTTATGTGTCACCACGCTCTGTGCGGCGGTACACTCCGACGCCGGTACGTTCCAGCGCGCTGCCGCGGCGGCAATCAGGCGCTCGCGTGCGCTGGCGCCAACCTGTTGCATCCTCTTCTGCGATTGTCGCACCGACATGCTGCCGTGCGAGAACATATCGCCGTAGACCTTGTTCTCGCGGATATTGCGGTTGGCCGAAGCATATTCGATGCGCACCTTCGACCAGTCACATTGCAGTTCTTCGGTGACGATCATCGGCAGCGCTGTCATGCTGCCTTGCCCCATCTCCGACCGCTGATAGCGGATCAGAATTGAATCGTCGGGATCGATGGCGATCCAGGCGTCGATGTCATTCGGCGAGTAACCGCCGTCGCTGTCCCAAGGTTGGCTCTGGACGGTCGCAGCTTCGGCCATGCGCGGAACGGCGCCGATGCCGATCATGAGACCGCCGGCGGCGCTGGTTGCGGTGAGGAGGAAAAGGCGGCGGCGTGAGGTTGGTGTTCACGTGAGTATTCATGGCGCTCACCTCACGCTTTCAACATGTCAGCGGCGCGGTGAATCGCGCGGCGAAGCCGCTCGTAAGTCCCGCAGCGGCAAATGTTGGTGATGTTGGCGTCGATATCGGCGTCAGTCGGATTGGGGAATTTCTTGAGGAAATCCACTGTCGCCATGATCTGCCCGGACTGGCAGTAGCCACACTGCGGCACATCCTCGGCCACCCAGGCCTGCTGCACCGGGTGTTTGCCGTCGGACGAAAGTCCCTCGATGGTGGTGATGCTGGCGCCGGACAGCGTGCCGATCGGCACCGAGCAGGAACGCATCGCCCTGCCATTAACATGGACGGTGCAGGCTCCGCATTGCGCGATGCCGCAGCCGAACTTTGTGCCGGTCAACCCGACGGCGTCGCGTAACGCCCAGAGCAGAGGCGTGTCGGGTTCCAGGTCGATATTGTGCTGTGTTCCGTTGACCGTGAGCGTAATCATAGGGCTCTCTTCGGTTGGCTGCCGGACCTTACGGGTCGCGGCGCTTCAGTCTGGTCGGGGAGACCAATCTCACTGAATCAATTGGCGAAGCCAATCACGGTTCCGTCAATTCAGCAACCGCGGGGTTAATGGCCGATCACGTCTTTGTGGCACTGCACCATTCATGCGGAGGCATGAAAATTTTATACCGACGTTGCGTTTCACTTACTGGACGCGGCCGCCAGCGCTTGCAGCGCTTTTGCCTGCGCCGACGCATTCACCTTCGCAGCCGCAGCGGCAACCGTTGCCGCCAGTTGCGGAGTAAAGGCGCTGCCGCCGCCATCCTGCACAACGACAAAGCGCGCCTTCGACAGCGGAACGATCGTGGTGTTGAAGCGCGCGCCGGTCGCCACCATCGGCAAGCCACCGATAGTCTTCTTCGACAGATCGATGCCCTTGGCCTCGACCGGCTTTCCAGAGCTGTCGCCTTCCGGAAAGCGTAGCATCCACATCTGCATCGCTGCATCCATGAACAGTTCGGTCTGCGGGATCGGCGCGGCGTGACCGTTCGGCTCGTCGGTGATCGCGCCCTGCGGCGAATTGACGACGCGGACCACGACGCCGCCGGCGTCGCCGACCTGCACGGTTTCGACCATCATCCCGCCCGGAAAGCTCTTGTCCTCATTGCTTGCGGTCACTGTTACTTTCAGCGAACCGGGATACCAGAATGAGAAGCCATATTTCTTGTCGACGAATTGCTTCATGCCATAGGTCTGGGCCGCAGAAGCTGCGGTAAATCCGAGCGCGAGGACGATAGCGATTGCGGCGGTGATGCGAGTGAGCGCTGTCATGCGGCTGATTATAGCCGATTTATCGCGCTGACGAGGTACGGTTTGGAGACATACTTATGATGCAGCAATCCGGAATGACGGCGTTGAATTGACAAGACCCCTACCGGAAGCGAAGAACGGCGAGCATCAAGCATGACTGGGACTTGAAATGAGCAGCGACCGAAATCCAATTGCGTTTGGCGACTTCCGTGGCTGGCTGAAAGCGCTCGACAAAGCGGGCGAATTACAGACCGTTAACGCCGAAGTCGACTGGAACATCGAACTCGGCACCGTGTCACGGCTGGCGCAGGGGCCGGGCACCGGCAAGGCTCTGCTGTTCAACAAGATCCGCGATTACGGCGAGAACGCGCGCTGCCGGCAGGTGTTCACCGGCGGGCTGTCGAGCTACCGCCGCGTCGCCATGTTGATGGGCCGCCCACCCGACACCCATCCGCGCGAACTGGTGAAGCTTGGCCGCACCATCCTCACCGGCTCGATCCCGCCGAAGATCGTCGCCACCGGTCCGGTGAAAGAGAACATCGTCAAAGGCGACGACATCGACCTCAACGATTTTCCGACGCCGCAATGGAATCGCGCCGATGGCGGCCGCTATATTCTCACCTACGGCGGTGTCGTCACCAAGGATCATGACACCGGCGTGATGAATGTCGGCGTCTATCGCGGCATGGTGTCGGGCAAGAACATGATCCCGATCCTGATGTGGCGGGCGCAGCATATCGGGCAGCACGCCACATCGTGGCAGCAAGCCGGCAAGACCGAAATGCCGGTCGCGGTCGCGATCGGCTGGGAGCCGTCGCTGGATTTCGTCGGCGGCGCGCCGGTGCCGAAAGGCATGTGCGAATACGACGTCGCTGGCGCAATCCGCGGAGCGCCGGTCGAACTGGTGAAATGCGAGACCAACGATCTTTACGTGCCGGCCAGCGCCGAGATCGTGATCGAAGGCTGTTCTGAGCTTCGATCCCAAGACCTTCCTGCCGGAAGGGCCGTATGCCGAATTCACCGGCTACGTGGCCGGCGACCAGTCGCCGAAGCCGGCGATCCGCGTCACCTGCATCACCCACCGCAAGGATCCGATCCTGCGCGGCACCATCGAAGGCACGATGCCGGGCAGCTATTCGGAGAACAGCGTCACGTCCTCGGTCATGCGCGCAGCAACCGCGTGGAACGTACTCGATCGCGCCGGCGTGCCGGGCGTCACCGATGTGTGGTGCCCGCCGGTACAGGCCGGTGTGAACACCGTGGTGCAGGTGAAGCAGAGCTATCGCGGCGTGGCGAAACAGGTGGCGAATGCGTTGTGGGGCTCGTCCGCAGCGCACGTGCGCTACAAGCACGTCACCGTGGTCGACGACGATATCGACATTCACGACTACGCCGCGGTGGACTGGGCGATCGCGTTCCGCGTCAACGCCGGCGAAGACGACGTCGTCATCATGCCGTCGACGTTCGGCGCCGGTCTCGATCCTTCGGTCCGCAAGCGCGATCGCAACGTCGCGCAATTCGGCACCGGCAAGTGGAATCGCGTGTTGATCGACGCCACCATCAATCTCGATTATGACCCCGATCCCGACCTCGGCGGCGCACGTTTCCCGCCGACGGTGAAGCCGGATCAGAAAGACATCGACGCCGTGATGGCGCGGTGGAGCGAGCTAGGGCTGAAGAAGTAGCGTCAGGGAATCGGCAACTGCGGCTTGCCTTCGGGCACCTGCATGTCGAACACCGAGAGCAGTGCCGCGGTGGCGGCGTAGTTACCCATCAGCAGCACAAGGTCGACCAACTTGCCGGGCGGAAAAAGCTTTTTGACGCGCGCGTAGGCTTCTGACGTCACCTTGTGATCGCCGAACGCCTGACGGCCGAGCTCGATGATCGCGGCGTAGGTTTCGTCGAGGCCTTGCGTGCTTTTGCGATGCTTGATGACGTCGATGACCTCCTGAGACACGCCTTCCTTCAAGGCTTCCGGTTCATGGGCCGCCCATTCGAACTGGCTGTCCATCTCGCGGGCAACGGCGAGGATGGCGACTTCGCGGGTCTTGGGATCGAACACGTCGTAGCGGAGATAATTGCCGAACTCGGCGCGCGCGTTGGCGGTCTTTGGACTGTACAGCGTAATGCCACCCGGCCCTTTCAATCCGACGATCGATTTGCCCGGTGTCGCGGCACGGTCGTAGAGGGCTTTGCCTACGTCATCTAAATCCTCGCGCTTCGGGAGCGGAAGACGAAAACCGGATTGCGGATCGATATCGGGCGGCATGGGCATGTGAGTCAGATCCTTGGGTGTTGCTTGCGGCGGGAGATTAGCGTGGGCTTTTTGTCATTGCGAGCGAAGCGAAGCAATCCAGCGCTCAATGCAGGCGGCTCCTGGATTGCTTCGTCGCTACGCTCCTCGCAATGACAAAAAGGGATTGTTACTATTCGATCCAGGGGACGACGAATGGGAGGCAGGATGTTTTTCGAGGGCTTTACCCGCAGCGAGATCAAGACCTCAGGCGCACGCATCGTAACCATGCACGGCGGCAAGGGGCCGCCGCTCCTGCTCGTCCACGGCAACCCGTTCAGCCACTTGTCATGGCAGAAATTCGCACCGCGGCTGGCGGAGGAATTCACCGTGGTCGCGACCGACCTGCGGGGCTATGGCGATTCCGAAAAACCGCCGGGCGGCAAGAACCACGAAAACTATTCGTTCCGCGCCATGGCACAGGACCAGGTCGAGGTGATGGAGGCGCTGGGCCACAAGCGTTTCTTCGCCGCCGGTCACGATCGCGGCGCGCGCGTGCTGCATCGCATGTGCCTCGATCATCCTGATAAGGTGGCGCGGGTCGCGATCCTCGACATCATTCCGCAACACCACCTGCTCAACAACGTGACGCGGCAATGGGGCACGTTCTCCTGGCACTGGTTCTTCATGATCCAGCCAACGCCCTTCCCCGAACACCTGATGAGCGCGGACCCGGATTTCTTCATCAACAAGAAACTCGCGAAGACCGAGCAAGGCTTAAGCTTCTTCGATCCAAAAGCGCTGGAAGAATACCGGCGCTACTTCCGCAATCCGCAAACCGTGCACGCCATGTGCGAGGACTATCGCGCCACCCACGGCGTCGACCTCGACATGGACACCAAGGATTTCGAGGCTGGCAAAAAGATCACTTGCCCGTCACTGATCCTGTGGGGCGCGACCGGCAGCGTCGGGCGCAACTCGCGGCCGGCGCCAGCGGAAATCTGGCAGCGCTATGCCGCCGATATTCGCGGCGCCAAGGCGCTGCCGTGCGGACATTATCTGTCCGAGGAAGCGCCCGACGAAACTTATAAAGAGCTGCGGGAGTTTTTCGCCGGCGCGCCGCTGAACTAGCGTTACGGCGTCAGCAGCAGTTTGCCGAGCACTTCACCGCCTTCGAGCATTTCGTGGGCGCGGGCGGCTTGCGTCAGCGGCAACCTTGCGTAAATGCGCGGACGAAGTTTACCCGCCGCCAACATATCGATCAGCGCGCGCATGCCGGCGCGGCGTTCCTCGACCAGATGGTCCCAGGTGTGAATGGAGAATTGCCGGATCGCAGGCGAATTCTTGCTCTTGCGTATGGTGGTTTGCAGATCAAGCGGTGCCTTGCCGCCGAGCCCGCCGTACACAACAAGCGTGCCGCAGGGACCCAGCAGTTCGAGATTGCCGGGAATCGAGGGCCCGCCGACCGGGTCGACGATGATGTCGACGCCACGACCGTGGGTGATTTCGCCGACGCGCGCCGCGACGCTGTCGGCTTTACGGTCGATGACATGATCGGCGCCAAGTTCGCGGGCAAATTGCGCTTTCTCCGCGCTCGATACAACGCCGATCACCGTGAGGCCGGCAGCCTTGGCGAGATCGATCAACGCATTCCCCATTCCGCCAGCGGCGGCATAGATCAGCACCGTCTGTCCATTTCGCGGCGCCAACGCATCATGGAAGATGTGATAGGCGACCTGATAGTTGGCGAGCGACGCTGCGGCATCGAAATCGACAGTGTCAGGGAGAATGAAGGTCGCGTCGGCGGGCGTCGCGATGTAATCGGCATAATGCCCACCGCGATGCGGCCGCTCGCGCGCCGTGGTGTAAACCCGCTGGCCGACTTTGCGCGAGGTGACGCCGGCGCCGACCTTCTCGATGGTGCCGGACATTTCGGTGCCCGGCGTCAATGGCAGCGGCGGCATCCAGGCGTAAGTGCCGGCGCGGATATTGCAGTCCGGAATACCGACGCCGATGGCGTACGCCTTGACGACGACCTCACCGGGTTTCGGCTCCGGGATCGGTTCGTCAAGCAACTGCATGACGCCGGGCGGACCCGGCTGCCGGACTTCGATACGCTTCACGGCGATGATCTCGTAATTGATCCGTCAGCTTGCCGCCGGCACCGGCGCGTTGAAGAAATTCTTCATGACGTAAGACAGCATTTTCCGGTTCTTGCTGAAGCCTTCGCTGTGCGCGGTGTTCGGCAGGATGACATATTGCCGGTCGCCGTTTGGCAATTGCCGGAAGAAGTCGAGCAAGTCGGCGTCCGTCGAGTTGCCGTCCCATTCGCCGCGCGTCATCAGCACCGGCGATTTCACTTGGGCCGGATCGACGATCGGCAGGTTCACCGCCATGTCGATATAGGTTCCGGCGGGAATCGTATCGCCGAACTTCATCTCAGTCGCGACCAGCGCCTCCACCATGGCTTGGTCGTAAATGCCGGGATGACCGTCGCGCGAGAAGATCGAGCGGATCATGCTGGCGTCGCGCTTGCGCCGTGGATGAGCACGCAGTTCCGCGATCTGATCGCGCCGCCGCTGGATTTCCGCCGCGCCCTCGCCCTTGTAAGTGGAAGCTGCCAGCACCAGGCGGTCGACGCGCTCCGGCACATCCTGCGCGAATTTCGCCACGCTGATGCTCCCAGACGATTCGCCGAAGAAGTGAAACTTGCTGCGGCCGGTTTCGGACAGAAGCACCGGCATGCTCGCTTTGAGGTCTTCAACGCGGCTTGCGATATCGGAGTTGTTGCCGGAGTTGCCGGAATATCCAAAGCCATCATGATCCAGAGTCCAGACGTCGAACCCGGCGCGAGCGAACACATCCATAAATGAATAGTCTTGGCCCGGCACCTGCAGGTCATAACTGGAACGCGCCGACAACGACGAACCGTGGACCAGAAACAGCACCGGCAGCGGCGCCGTGCCGGCAGCCGGCGCGCCGACGCGCTTGCGCCAGAGATTGAGTTTCACGTCCCCCTTATGAGCCCAATATTCCTGGCTCCAGATTTCGGCTGGTGCTGCCTGAGCGGTCGCCTGTGCATGGGCCGGTGTCGCGCCGGAAACGAGACTTCCAAACCCAAAGCCCGCGCCAAGGCCAAGACCAGCTCCGAGGCCGGCGCTCTTGATGATGTTGCGGCGTGCAACGAGATGCTTTTCGACACTATTGGCCATCACGTTCTCCGTTGAACCTTTATTGACGCGAAACATAGCAGTCCGGCCGGGTGTGGCCAATGAGCGCGCCCATCGCGACACTCGCGCGGGAACCCGACATTTGCTACTTGAGAGCACATTGCGATACGAGATGATTTGTCGATGCGCAAACGGCCGGCCTGGAATGCGGGATGCTGAAGACGCTACGCGGAACCGCGCAATTCATTGAACGGCGAAACGGATGGAGCTGGCTGGGCATCGCGCTCAGCCTGACCATTATTATTGTCGCCACGGTGGTGCTGTTCCGTATCCTGCGTACCGTCGACCCCGAAGCATTGCTGGACGCGATCGACGCCACCGACTGGCACACGCTGATTATCGCCGGGCTGTTCGTCGCCGCCGGGTATCTGACGTTGACGTTATACGATCTGTTCGCGTTACGCACGATCGGCCGCACCGAGGTACCATACCGGGTCGCCGCACTCGCCGGCTTCAGCAGCTACGCAGTGGGTCACAATGTTGGCGCCAGCGTATTCTCCGGCGGAGCGGTGCGTTACCGTATCTATTCAAGCTGGGGCCTTTCGGTCGTCGAAGTTACCAAGATCTGCTTCGTCGCCGGCCTGACCTTCTGGCTCGGCAACGCGACCGTACTGGGGCTTGGCATCTTGCAGGCGCCGCAAGCCGCGCGGGCTCTCGATCAATTGCCGTTGTGGTGCAATCGTCTGTTTGCGGTGACGCTGCTCGCCCTGCTGGCGGCCTACGTCGCATGGGTCTGGGTCAAGCCGCGGGTGATCGGCCGTGACGGTTGGCAGGTTACGCTGCCAGGCGGACCGCTAACGCTGGTGCAGATCGCAATCGGCATTGTCGATCTCGCGTGCTGTGCCGGCGCCATGTATATGCTGGTCCCGGACGAACCCAATCTCGGCTTCGTGACGGTCGCGGTCATCTTCGTCGCCGCGACCCTGTTGGGTTTTGCCAGCCACGCACCCGGCGGCCTCGGCGTGTTCGACGCCGCGATGATGGTCGCACTCTGGCAGTTCGACAAAGAGGACTTGCTGGCGGGGCTGCTGCTGTTTCGGCTGCTCTACTACATAATTCCGTTCGCGATCTCGCTGGTCATTCTCGGGACGCGTGAATTGCTGCTCGGGCGCTTGGCGAAGCGTGCTAAACCCGCGACCATCCCCGCAATGCCGGCCGTGGACGAGCGCGCACCGGAGAAGTCGGAAGTTTCCGGATGAGCCTGAACGAAAGCCGCGCAGCGTCCGGTTCGAGACAATCGCGCGGCATTCGGCTGGTCGTCCTGTCAGCGGCAATCGTCTTTGCCGGCCTCGCGATCGGCGGCGTTCTGGCTGTCGTCTATGCAATCGCCGGCTTTGGGGTTGTGGCCATAGCCGCACTCATTGCATTGCGCGCCGAAGAAGGCAGCAGCAGCCTCGTTCGACCCGTTGCCGTTACAGCGCGCGATGACGATCCGCTGCGCGCTGTCGTCGCCGGCTTGCCTGATCCCGTTATCGCACTCGATCGCGAGGGGCGCGTGATCGCGCTGAACGAACAGGCGCGCACGCTGGCGCCGGCGTTGCGGCAAGGCGAGCCGGTGGCATTGGCGCTGCGCATGCCGGAATTGGTCGAAGCGGTCGGCCGGGCGCTGGCGCGTGGCGAAGATCAACGTATCCAGTATTCCGAGCGTGGACCGCTGGATCGCTGGTTCGAAACGATTGTCATGCCGGTCAAGCGTGATCCGGGATTGAGCAGGCCCGATCTCGTCCTGCTGACTTTTCACGACCTCACGCCGCTGCGGCGTGTCGAGGAAATGCGCGCGGATTTCGTCGCCAATGCCAGCCATGAATTGCGTACGCCGCTTGCGGCGCTGTCAGGCTTCATCGAGACTCTGCAGGGGTCGGCGCGTGACGATACCAAAGCCCGCGAGCGCTTCCTTGCCATCATGCAGGAGCAGGCCCGCCGCATGGCGCGGCTGATCGACGACCTGCTGTCGCTGTCACGCATCGAACTCAATGCGCACCGCCGCCCCGATACAGCGATCGACCTGGTGCCGATCGTCCGTCAGGTCGTGGACAGCCTCGAAACCCTGGCGCGCGACCGTGGCGTGACCGTCAATATCACGGCGGCGAATGCGCTCACCGTGCTGGCCGATCGCGACGAGCTTGTCCGCATCTTCGAGAACCTGGTGGAGAACGCGCTCAAATACGGTGCGCCGGGCAAGCGCGTCGACATCAAGCTCGGTCCCGGCCTGTCACCCGATGCGGAACCGGAAACCCAAGTCAGCGTGCGTGACTTTGGTCCGGGCATTGCGCCGGAACATTTGCCGCGCCTCACCGAGCGCTTTTATCGGGTCGACGTGAAGGAGAGCCGGGCGCAAGGCGGAACCGGACTCGGACTTGCGCTGGTCAAACACATTCTCAACCGCCACCGCGGCCGGCTGACCATTGAAAGTGCCCCCGGAGCGGGTGCGACTTTTACCGTCCACTTGCCCACCGGCGGAATCGCGCCGAATTGACAAATTGCCGCACTTTCAATGGCTTGGCATGTCATCTGACTGTCATCTGGCGATCATAGAACAGTGACGTGGCGAACCTAACCATGCCCGCGCCGTGGAGTGTCTGACGGGGAAATTCCCTTCCACGGTGCGTTGAATTGAGACAGTTGAACAGGGAATCGCCCGCGAAACGCGGGGGCGAAAGCCGGTGCGGACCGTCATCCGCGCCGCCCGAAATTACTCTTACAGGAGCGACATCGTGAAACATCTCACCACTATTGCCGCCGCCGGCATCCTAGCCGCGACGGTACTTCCTGCCGCCGCCGCTGATATTACCGGCGCCGGTTCCACCTTCGTTTATCCGGTCCTCGCCAAGTGGGCCGCCGAGTACAGCAAATCGGCTGGCGTCAACCTGAACTATCAGTCGATCGGTTCAGGCGGCGGCATCAAGCAGATCACCGCCAAGACCGTGACCTTCGGCGCCACCGATATGCCGCTGATGCCTGCGGACGTTGCCAAAAACAACTTCGTGCAGTTCCCGGTCATCAACGGCGCCGTCGTGCCGCTGCTGAACCTGCCGGGCGTGAAGCCGGGCGACATCACGCTCGATGGCCCGACGATCTCCAAAATCTTCCTTGGCGAGATCACCAACTGGAACGACCCGGTAATTGCCAAGCTCAATCCCGGAATGAAGCTGCCTGACACCGCGATCGCGGTCGTTCACCGTTCGGACGGATCGGGCACTACCTTCATCTGGACCGACTATCTCTCCAAGGTCAGCGACGAGTGGAAGAGCAAAGTCGGCTCGAACACCGCGGTGGAATGGCCGGTTGGCATCGGCGCCAAAGGCAGCGAAGGCGTTTCCAACAACGTGGCGCAGACTGTCGGTGCGCTGGGTTACGTTGAATACGCTTACGCCAAGCAGAACAACCTCAACTACGCCAAGATGATCAATGCCGCGGGCAAGACCGTGGCCCCGACC
The DNA here is from genome assembly GCA_963807565.1 of uncultured Alphaproteobacteria bacterium. Classification (GTDB taxonomy): domain Bacteria; phylum Pseudomonadota; class Alphaproteobacteria; order Rhizobiales; family Xanthobacteraceae; genus BOG-931. Next base: position 404,098 of record CAWECH010000028.1, read on the forward strand.
TCGGAAGCGTTCTCGGCTGCTGCCGCCAGCGCTGACTGGGCGCACGCGGAAGACTTCCGCGTGATCATCACCAACGCCGCTGGTCCGGCTGCGTGGCCGGTCGCCGGTTCGACCTTCATCCTGATGCAGCAGACTCCGACCGACGCGGTCGCGTCAGCTGAAGCCCTGAAATTCTTCGATTGGGGCTACAAGAACGGTCAGAAGATGGCCACCGATCTCGACTACGTGCCGATGCCGGACAGCGTTGTTACGCTGATCGAGCAGACCTGGAAAACGAAGATCAAGGGCAGCGACGGTAAGTCGGTGTTCTAAGATCGGGAATGCGGAAAAGGCGCCCCGAGGCGCCTTTTCTTTTTCCACTATGTGCCGGAAGCGGCTTGTCTAACGACCCATAGGCCGCTTGAGTCGCTCTCCGAGCGGACGTGTAAAGGGGAGCCAATGTCATCGACGGGGAGACAGCCAGTGGTCGACGTTGCGTTCCCGGACCGGGTAGCTCTCAAATCCGCTGCGGCCGAGCGCACCAGAGCGCTCGATCGCCTGCGGCTTAGCGACACTGTCTTCCACAATCTGACCCGCGCTGCCGCTATCGGCGTGCTGTTATTGCTCAGCGGCGTCATCATTTCACTGATCAGCGGTTCGCTGCCCGCATTGAGGGAATTCGGATTCGGCTTCCTCGTCACCCAAAGCTGGAATCCGGTCACCGACGCTTACGGCGCACTGCCGGCGATCTATGGCACACTGATCACATCGTTCATTGCGATGCTGATTGCCGTGCCGGTCGGCTTGATGATCGCGTTCTTCCTTACCGAACTTTGCCCGCAATGGCTGCGCCGCCCGATCGGCATCGCGATCGAGCTGCTCGCCGGCATCCCCAGCATCATCTACGGCATCTGGGGCCTGTTCATGTTCGCTCCGTTCTTGCAGGCGACCCTGCAGCCGTTCCTGATCAAGACGTTCCATGGCATCCCGGTTTTCGGCGCGCTATTTGCCGGACCGCCCTATGGCATCGGCATGCTCACGGCCGGGCTAATCCTTGCCATCATGGTGCTGCCGTTTGTCACCTCGATTTCGCGCGACGTTTTCGAGGCCGTGCCGCCAGTCCTCAAGGAAGCCGCCTACGGCCTTGGCTGCACCACCTGGGAAGTGGTTCGTTATGTCGTGCTGCCCTACACGCGTGTCGGCGTGATCGGCGGGGTGATGCTCGGGCTGGGCCGCGCGCTTGGCGAGACAATGGCGGTGACGTTCGTTATCGGCAACGCACACCGCATCTCGGCATCGCTGCTGGCGCCGGGCACCACCATCTCGGCGACCATCGCCAACGAATTCACCGAAGCTGTGGGCGACCTCTATACGTCCGCGCTGATTTCCCTCGGTCTGATCCTGTTCGTCATTACCTTCATTGTCCTCGCGATCGCGCGCTACATGCTGCTGCGCCTTGAACGCCGGATCGGGTGACGCCATGCAGGACGCCGTCTTGAACGTACGCTACTCGGGCCGACGCCGTCGCAACGTCATTGCGATGTCCCTGGCCTACGGCGCGACTGCTTTTGGCCTGGGCTGGCTGGTGCTGATCCTCGGCGCCCTACTCTGGAAAGGCTTCAGCGGCCTCTCAATCGCGGTCTTTACCGAAATGACGCCACCGCCGGGTTCAGCTGGCGGCCTGCTCAACGCCATCTTCGGCAGCCTGATCGTGACGCTCCTTGCGGTGCTGATCGGTACGCCGATCGGTATTTTGGCCGGTACGTACCTGGCTGAGTACGGCCGCCACGACAAGCTCAGCAGCGTCGTGCGTTTCATCAACGATATCCTGCTCAGCGCCCCTTCTATCGTTGTCGGCCTGTTTATCTATGAGGTCATGGTCGCACCGATGGGCCACTTCTCGGGTCTCGCCGGAGGCGTCGCACTTGCCGTGATCGTTATCCCGGTCGTCGTGCGCACCACTGAGGACATGCTGACGCTGGTGCCAAATGCGTTGCGCGAGGCGGCGACATCCATTGGCCTGCCACGTTCGCTGGCCATTACCCGGATCTGTTATCGCGCCGCACAGGCGGGAATGGTGACCGGCGTATTGCTGGCGATCGCACGCATTAGCGGCGAGACCGCCCCGTTGCTGTTTACAGCACTCAACAACCAGTTCTGGAGCACCAACCTCAACGCACCGATGGCGAGCCTGCCGGTGGTGATCTTCCAGTTCGCGCTCAGCCCCTACAAAGACTGGCAATCGCTGGCCTGGACAGGGGCTCTTATCATCACGCTCGCCGTTCTGACTTTGAGCATTACTGCGCGTTCCCTCGTGAGATCCGGAAAATAGCCATGACCGACACAGCAACAGTTTCAGTACCCACAGTCACTCACGCCGCAGTCGATCGTGCCGGCCTGCCCGAGAAAATTGGGATCCGCGACCTGAACTTCTTTTACGGCGATGCGCGGGCGCTCAAATCGATCAGTCTGTCGCTGTATGAAAACAAGGTGACCGCCTTTATCGGTCCGTCCGGTTGCGGCAAGTCGACTTTGTTGCGCGTGCTTAACCGCATGTACGACCTTTATCCGCACCAGCACGCCACCGGCGAGGTGCTGTTCGATGGCGGCAACATCCTGTCGCCGAGACAGGATCTCAACCTGCTGCGGGCCCGCATCGGCATGGTGTTCCAGAAACCGACACCGTTTCCGATGTCGATCTACGAGAACATCGCATTCGGCATCCGGCTTTACGAAAAGCTGCCCAAATCGGAAATCGACGGTCGCGTCGAAAGCTCACTACGCCGTGCAGCGCTGTGGGATGAGGTCAAGGACAAGCTCAACGCCAACGGCCAGAGCCTGTCTGGCGGCCAGCAGCAGCGACTCTGCATCGCGCGCACCGTCGCGGTCCGCCCCGAAGTCATTCTGTTCGACGAACCGTGCTCGGCGCTCGATCCGATCTCGACCGCAAAGATCGAAGAGCTGATCGACGAACTGACCGACGACTACACGATCGTGATCGTCACCCACAACATGCAACAGGCGGCGCGCGTCTCAGAGTTTACCGCCTTCATGTATCTCGGCGAGCTGATCGAGTTCGACTCGACGAGCAAGATGTTCACCGCGCCGCAAGATCAGCGCACGCAAGACTACATCACAGGCCGGTTCGGGTAATTGCCATGAGCGACCAGACGACAAAAGTCGACCACACTGCCAAGGCGTTCGACACCGACCTGCAGGAGATCACCCGCAAGGTCGCGGAGATGGGCGGGCTTGCCGAGCAGCAGATTGCCGACGCCGTACAGGCTCTCGTCGATCGCGACGTCGAACTTGGCGAACGCGCAATCTCAATCGATCCGCAGATCGACGCCTTGCAGCATGAAATCGAAGAGAAGGCGGTCCTCACCATCGCCCGCCGCCAGCCAATGGCGGTGGACTTGCGGGAAATTGTCGGCGCCATGCGTGTCTGCAACGACATCGAACGCATCGGCGATCACGCCAAGCATATCGGCAAGCGCGTCGTCGCGCTCGACGGCGACTTCTACCCCCAACAGCTGATCCGCGGTGTCGAGCACATGGCGGAGATGGTTCTGGGACTGCTCAAGCAGGTCCTGGATGCGTATGTCGCCCGCGACCTCAATGCCGCACTTACGGTGTGGAAGGGCGACGAAGAAGTGGACTCGATGTGTACGTCGCTGTTCCGCGAGCTGTTCACCTACATGATGGAAGACCCGCGCAATATCACGCTTTGTATGCATCTTATGTTTTGCGCCAAGGATATCGAGCGCATGGGCGACCATGCGACCAATATCGCTGAGACCGTGTACTACATGATCGAGGGCCGCCCGATCACAGATCAGCGTCCGAAAGGTGATCCGACCAATTTTGGCGCGGCGATTTTACAGAAATAGATAGGAGCCCGGGATGGGCGCTAACATCCTGATTGTTGAAGACGAAGAACCGCTGACCACGCTGCTGCGTTACAATCTCGAAGCCGAGGGCTACGAGGTCGACGCGGTCACGCGCGGCGACGAAGCCGACACGCGGCTGCGCGAAACTGCTCCCGACCTCATCGTCCTCGACTGGATGCTGCCCGGGCTGTCCGGCATCGAACTGTGCCGGCGATTGCGAACACGGCCGCAAACGCAGGCGCTGCCGATTATCATGCTGACCGCGCGCGGCGAAGAAAGCGAACGGATCCGCGGCCTGGCGACCGGCGCCGACGATTACATCGTCAAACCGTTCTCGGTGCCGGAACTGCTGGCGCGCATCCGGGCGCTGCTGCGCCGTGCCAGCCCGGAACGCGTCGCCATGATCCTGAACATCGGCGACCTCGAGCTCGATCGGGAAAAGAAGCGCGTGTCACGCTCCGCCCGCCCGGTGGACCTCGGGCCGACCGAATTCCGGCTGCTGGAGTTTCTGATGGAACGCCCGGGACGGGTATTTTCCCGCGAGCAACTGCTCGACGGCGTCTGGGGCAGCGACGTCTACATCGACGAACGGACCGTCGATGTGCACGTCGGCCGGCTGCGCAAGGCTCTCAACCGCGGCCACGCGGTCGATCCGATCCGTACTGTGCGTGGCGCCGGTTATTCGCTCGACGACCGCTTCGGCAAGGCGAGCTGAGCGTAGCGAAGCTCGTCCCCGCACACGGGTCCGGCTTGGCCGGACCAAGTACAAGCTCCAGCGGGGACCCCGCAGAAGATCATTTTGTCGTCTGGACTCCCGCCTACGCGGGAATAAGCGGCGGCGGCTTCACCGTTGCGGACGCCGGTCACGGCGCCGATCGGTCATCGGCTGATACGCGACGCGGGAGTGATGGGCGCAGTACGGCAGCCCGTTCACAGTATTGCCGCCACAGAAAAAGAACTCGGTGCTGCCGGGGTCGCCGACCGGCCAGCGGCAAGTCTGTTCGTTCAGTTCCATCAATGTGCGGCGCTGACCGATCGGAATGACATTGTCGATCAGTTCTGGTTCCGCTTCTTCGATTTCGTAGGCGTGCGCCAGCGCGGTATTGCCGCGGATCGAAGCGCGCCCGATACGCATCATATGTGAAGGCGCGCGCGCCTTGCGCGGGCGTGGCACACCGGTCGACGTGCTTTTGGCGCGGCCGGAGAGGCCGAGGCGATGCACTTTGCCGATCACCGCGTTGCGCGTGATCCCGCCGAGTTCCGCTGCGATCTGACTTGCAGAAAGGCCGTCGGACCATAGTTTTTTGAGCAGTTCGACCCGCTCATCAGTCCACGACATGCACTATTCCTCCTCAAACGTGGCAAGCGATGCGTTTTTTGGAATCCCCCACCGAGCCGGGCGGCCCCCAAGCCACCCAACGCGTACGCAACACCTAAACGCTGTCGCTAAATGTGATCTCGCCGCACGAGATGTCGTACTTGACAATCAAAAGACTACAATATGGCGTGAGTTTGACGCAAGAGTCGGCCGATAATGCGTCCACACATTCTCGCGTCGTGTGGACGGATTGGGGGTAAGTCGAGTCAGCGCGAACGTTTTTCCGTTGTTGACCAGATACGTGCATGCAAATAAAATGCTGATCGTGCCGCCCGGAGAGGCGGCACATTTCGTTTCTGCCGTGCGGATTTGTCCGCCGCGGACACGGGTTAAGCCATGACATCGCACCTGATGCCGACATTCGCGCGCGTAAACCTCGCTTTCGAGCGGGGCGAAGGCGTTTGGCTCACCGCGACCAACGGCGAGCGCTATCTCGATTTTACCTCCGGCGTCGCCGTCAACGCGCTCGGCCATTCGCATCCGCATCTGGTCGAGGCACTGATGGAACAGGCGCAGAAGGTCTGGCACGTCTCCAACCTTTACGAGATTCCGGAAGATGCGCGGGCCGCGCAGCGGCTTTGCGACGCCTCGTTTGCCGATCTCGTTTTCTTCTGCAATTCCGGCGCCGAGGCGATGGAAGGCGCTATCAAGTGCGCCCGCAAGTACCAAGCGGTAAGCGGACACTCCGAGCGCTATCGCATCATTACCTTCGAAGGCGCCTTCCACGGCCGCACGCTGGCGACACTCGCAGCCGGCGGCCAGAAAAAATATCTCGAGGGCTTCGGTCCCGTGGTCGAAGGCTTCGACCAGGTTCCGGCTGGCGATCTTGAGGCGGTCAAGCGTGCGATCGGCGAAGAGACCGCCGCAATCCTGATCGAACCGCTAATGGGCGAAGGCGGCGTCCGCGTTATCGAGCCGTCTTTCCTGCGCGCGCTCCGCGAGCTGTGCGATCAGCACGGCCTGATGCTGGTATTCGACGAAGTGCAGTGTGGCATGGGTCGCACCGGCGAACTGTTCTGTCATCAGCGCTCGGGCGTCACGCCGGACATCATGGCGCTGGCCAAGGCGCTCGGCGGCGGCTTCCCGGTCGGCGCCTTCCTCGCCACCAGCGAAGCGGCCAAGGGCATGACGCCCGGCACTCACGGCTCAACCTTCGGCGGCAACCTGCTGGCAATGGCCGCGGTCAACGCGACGCTCGATGTGATGCTGGCGCCCGGCTTTTTCGACCGCGTCCAGCAAATCGGCCTGCTGTTCAAACAGCGGCTCGCCGAGATCAAGGACCGCCATCCCGGTGTGATCGCCGAGGTGCGCGGCGAAGGCTTGCTGGTGGGATTGCGCGCCGTGGTTCCCGCGGGGGAACTCGTCGATGCGCTGCGCGCGGAGAAGGTCATCGCGGTCGCCGCCGGCGATAACGTCGTGCGCTTGCTGCCGCCGCTGATTATCAACGAGCAGGAGATTGCCGAAGGCATCGCCCGGCTCGACCGCGCTTGCGCCACGCTCGACCGCGCGCATTCGCAGAACAAAGCCTGAGGCCGGCACACTATGACGGACGTCCGGCACTTTCTTGACCTTATTGATGTCTCCGCGACCGATCTGCGGGCGATGATCGACGACGCGCGCGCCATCAAGGCCAAAGGCCAGAGCGCCGCCAAGCCTCTCACTGGCAAGACGCTGGCGATGATTTTCGAGCGCCCTTCGACACGCACCCGCGTGTCGTTTGAGGTCGCGATGCGCCAGCTCGGCGGCGACACCATCCTGCTCACCGCGGAAGAGATGCAGCTTGGCCGCGGCGAGACCCTCGCCGACACCGCGCGTGTCCTGTCGCGCTATATCGATGCCATCATGATCCGTACGCTCGATCCGGAAGCGATCGCGGAGCTGGCGCGCAACGCCAGTATCCCGGTGATCAACGGCCTGACCCGGCGCTCGCATCCTTGCCAGGTCATGGCCGATGTCATGACGTTCGAGGAACATCGCGGCCCGATCCGCGGCCGGACCGTAGCCTGGACCGGCGACGCCAATAATGTGCTGACGTCTTGGGCCCATGCCGCCGAGCGTTTTCAGTTCAATCTGCGGATCGCGTCTCCGACCGAACTTGCGCCGAAGAAGCCGTTGCTCGACTGGATCAAATCCTCGGCGGCGCCGATCCATATCGGCACCGATCCGGAGGCGGCGGTGAAGGACGCCGACTGTGTCGTCACCGACACCTGGGTGTCGATGGGCGACCGCAACGGTCCGCGCCGGCACAATCTGCTCAAGTCCTATCAGGTCAACGCGCGGCTGATGGCCTACGCCAAACCGGACGCGATCTTCATGCATTGCCTGCCCGCGCACCGCGGCGAGGAGGTCACCGATGAGGTGATCGACGGACCGCAGTCGGTGGTATTCGACGAGGCCGAGAACCGGCTGCATGCGCAAAAGGGCATTTTGACCTGGTGCCTGCACGCTACCGGCAGTTGATCGGGCCCTCCCAATCCTGCCATTCGCTGCCTATATCGACCAGCGATGACCCATCCCGAAGTTGACATTCCGGTTCGCGAACCGGACCTGGCCGCCCGCGACGACACAGCGCTGCCGTTTGCCGTGAAGGCGCTCGACCTGCGCGGCCGCATCGTGCGGCTTGGTGCTGCCGTCGACACCATCCTGTCCAGCCACGATTATCCGACGCCCGTAGCGAAGCTGCTCGGCGAGGCAATCGTGCTCACGGTCATGCTGGGTACGGCGCTCAAGTTCGAGGGGCGTTTCATTCTGCAAACGCAAAGCGACGGTCCGGTAGGCATGCTGGTGGTCGACTTCACCTCGCCCGGCCAGGTGCGGGCCTGCGCACGCTTCGACGCCGCTCGTGTCGCCGCCGCGATCGCCGCCAAGGAGGACGACCCCGGCAAACTGCTTGGCCGCGGCCATCTCGCCATGACCATCGACCAGGGCGCCGAGATGAGCCGGTACCAGGGGCTGGTGCCGCTTGACGGCGGCAACCTTGAACAAGCCGCGCACGAATATTTTCTGCGGTCCGAGCAAATTCCGACCCGCGTGCGGCTCGCGGTTGCCGAGGAGTTCCGCAGCGGCAACGGCGCACGCCGGCATTGGCGGGCCGGAGGCATCTTGCTGCAATTCCTGCCGAAGGCGCCTGAACGTGTCCGCGTTGCCGACCTCGATCCCGGTGATGCGCCAGAGGGAACGCAGATTCACGCTCCCCGCGAGGACGACGCCTGGGTTGAAGGCCGTTCGCTCATCGAGACCGTCGAAGCCATCGAGCTGCTCGATCCTGACTTGTCGAGTGAACGCCTCGCCTATCGGCTGTTTCACGAGCGCGGCGTGCACGCTTTCCCCGCGACGCCGATCGAGGCGCGATGTACGTGCTCGCGGCACAGTGTCGAAAACATGCTGAAGAGTTTTTCTGAAGCCGACCGTGCCGACATGGTCGAAGACGGCCGCATCTCGGTCACGTGCGAATTTTGCAGCTCGACCTATGATTTCGAGCCGAGCGAAATCATTGCATCAGACACGCCAGAGGCGACAGCTTCGTAATTTAGCTAAAATCAGAAGCGTCGTGGCCCGAACAGATTGAACCCGCCGGCTTGCCGCTGGTCACTCTCGGCGTAACCCAGCGCCAGCGAATATTCCTGATCCTGTTGCCGGCCTGCCAAGTCTTCTTTTCGTGCCACGTTTCGTCTTTGATTGCGCGCGACCTTGATACCCGCGCTTTTTTTCTCGACCGCGGCAGGATTGGGAGTTTCAACGCCCGTCAATGCCACATTAGCGGCAGGCTTCTCATCCGGAATTGCCGCATCGGCCATTGCCGGCATTGGATAGGGTTGCCGATGTGCGTGCCCAATAAAGCTCGACGATAGAACTGAATTTAACAAAAACATCAGGCCGACGAGCGCCGCGACCATCGTCGAGAAATATCCGAGTAACGCCACTATCATGCGTCATTAATGCACCGCACAACTTCAAGTTCCATTTTTCACGCAACCCGAAACCGGCCTGTCTGGAACCAACCAGTGGCGACCGCGATTGAGACCATGAAGGGCGTGAAGGATAATCTTATGAGCAAGGTATTTATTGGCATCGTCACCGCTGCAGTCTGGTTCGCGCTGTCTCAGGCCGCCAGTGCAGAACGGGTTTGCAATCAAGTCTGCGACGGCGGGACATGCGTTTCAAAGTGCGTCGATCATCCCGACGCCAATGTCGTCGTGCACGATCATGACCGTTATCGCGATGAGCGCGGCCCGGGCCTGGATGTGCACGCTCCCGGCGTGAATATCGACGTCGGCCACTAGCCGGACCACGCAGCATTATTCCATCGCGCGGGCGCATTCCTTTGCCCGCGCGATGGTTGCTGAACACAGACGCTTAGCGGCGTTGCCTGATCGTGCTGAAAACGCGCTCGGCCGCGGTCCGTGTCGGCGACTCGGGCGCGTAGCCGAGCGCTGTCGCCGAGTATGACTGCCGGCTCGCCAGCCGCTCCCGACGCCTTTCATTACGGGCAACCTTGAGCAGCTTGGCCTTCTGGATCTGCTTTTTCGTCATCCGCACGCTGTCGTCACTCGCGGCCACAACGTCCAATCGAGAGGCTGAAGCGGCTGTCGGGACGGCAACCTGCAGCTCCGCCAACTCGGCTTGTCTCGGAGTGTTGGAAGCCATCCGCTCAGCGAGCATGGCTCGGGCGGTAGCCGTTAGCCTGGGAGCCTCGGGCCGAGCATGACGTACCGTCGCGGTATCGAGAATACTGGCCAGGCAAAACATGCCGGCAGCGAAAATCGTCACCATCGTTCCGAAGTAACCCAGCAGGATCGCTGCCATGAACGCAACTCTACACAACCCGGAAAAAACACTGATGACGAATTGAACGCAAAATGAAGAGGGCGGGGTGACCGCAGTGCTGATGAGTTACCGCAAAATTGAATTTGGTTCTACTGAATTCAATTCAGCGTGCGCTTGACTTCGGTACTGTCGAGCGAGAACGCCGGAACCTCGATGTCGAAATGCCTGCCGTCAGAACCTACCATGCCGTAGGTGCCGGCCATGAAACCCGAGGGGGTCTGTAGCGGGACACCACTGGTATATTCGAATTCTTCACCTGCCTTGAGCACGGGCTCCTCGCCGACCACACCGGCGCCGCGCACTTCCTGCAGGCGGCCGTTCGCATCGGTGATACGCCAGTGCCGGGTCTTGAGCTGTACCGTCTCGTCACCCTTGTTGGTGATCGAGATCGTGTAGGCCCAAAAGAAATAGCCATTCTCCGGCGACGATCGGTCGGCCTCAAACCGCGGCTTCACCACGACTTCAATATTGCTGGTAGTGGCTCGATACATTCCGGGTTCCTTAGCCTGCGTTTCTTGGCGCATGCCTTCCTGCGCATGCCTCGATTCCTGCCGAAGATTCAAACCCGCTGCAACGCCATTCCCCACATATAAGTGAATAGCCTTGGGCCCATTGTTGCAATAACCGTGCGGAGGGGCGAGCGTGCGGCGTCGCTTCGGCTGTCGGCCGCGGTACAACGGGTGAACATGGCTGCGGGTCTGGAGATTTTGGGGTCCGAGACACCTGCCGTTGCCCGGCCCGCGATCACGGCTGAGCGCGACCTGCGGCTCGACCTGTTCCGCGGCATCGCGCTGTGGCTGATCTTCCTCGACCATATTCCCGAGAATATTCTGAACTGGTTCACGATCCGCAATTACGGCTTCTCCGACGCCACCGAAATCTTCATCTTCATCTCCGGCTATACCGCGGCCTTCGTCTATGGCCGCGCCATGAGCGAGCGCGGTTTTCTGGTCGCCAGCGCCCGCATCCTGCGGCGCGCGTGGCAAATCTATGTCGCGCACATTTTTCTGTTCACGATCTTCCTGGCCGAAATCGCGTATGTCGCGGGGACGTTCGACAACCCGCTCTACGCCGAGGAAATGAGAATCCTCGATTTTCTCAAGCAGCCGGATGTCACCATCTTCGAGGCCCTGATCCTGAAATTCAAACCGGTGAATATGGACGTGCTGCCGCTCTACATCGTGCTGCTGCTGCTGTTTCCGCCGATACTGTTCGTGTTGCTATGGCAACCCGCACTCGCGCTCGCCGGATCGGCGCTGGTCTATGTCCTGACCTGGAGCTTCGACTTTAATTTGCCGGCATATCCGAACGGTGTGTGGTTCTTCAATCCGTTCGCGTGGCAATTGCTGTTCGTGTTCGGAGCGTGGTGCGCACTTGGCGGTGCGCAGCGATTATCTACCGTCTTGCAGTCACGCACCGCTCTTGCGGTTGCGATCGGCTATCTGGTGTTCTCGTTCGCGATCGTGATGACGTGGTATGTCGAGCCTCTCGGTCGCTTCGTTCCGAACTGGCTAAGCGACTGGATGTATCCGATCGACAAAACCAATCTTGACGTCTTGCGATTTGCACATTTTCTCGCCCTGGCGACGGTAACCGTTCGTTTCGTGCCGCGCGACTGGCCCGGCCTCAAGTGGCCGATCCTGCAACCGGCCATTATATGCGGGCAGCACTCTCTGGAGATTTTCTGCCTCGGCGTATTCCTCGCCTTTGCCGGGCAATTCATCATCAGCGAGTATTCCGGCGGGCCATTGATCCAGGTGGCAATTAGCCTCGCCGGCATATTAATCATGATCGGGACCGCAAAGCTGATATCATGGTACAAGGTAATAGAAGGGCGAAGCCCCTCATCGCGCGTCAGACAACCTGACGCCGACCTCGCGGGAGGCGAGGCATGACATTGCTGGTGACCATTCTCGCCGCGGTTGCATTGATCGACGGCGCAGTTGCAGCGACGCCGGAGCCGAGTTGCAGCGTGCCGCAATCGCTTCTGAGCAGCGATTACGATCTCGCGCACGTTACGAACGAAGCCAAGACCCGGCAGCATCTGGATATCAGCGTAATCGGCACCGGCTCTTCGTCGCTGCCCGGCTCCGACGGCGTGCATTTCGCCTATCCGGCGCTGCTTGAGCAGACACTGCAAAAGGATCTGCCGGGAATTACCGTCAAGGTTACTGCGCACGTCATGTCGCGCGCCACGACTGCAGAAATGGCCAAAGGCCTCGACAAAATACTATCTGATGACAAGCCGTCGCTGGTGATCTGGCAGGCCGGAACCGCTGATGCCATGAACAGCGTCGATCAGGAGGAATTTCACGGCGCCCTCGATGACGGCGTCACTGCTATCGAAAACGCCGGTGCCGACGTCATACTTATGAATATGCAATACAGCCCGCGCACCGAAACCATGATGGACGTGACCAACTATGCCGACATCATGCGGTTTGTTGCACAGCAACATAGCGCACTGCTGTTCGACCGGCTCGGCATCATGCGCAACTGGAACGATAGCGGGACCTTCGACCTCTATACCGCTACCAAGGACTATGCTATGGCGCGACGAGTTCACGAATGTATCGGCCGGGCCTTGGCGTCTCAGATCATCGGTGCATCGCATCTGGACGCCGCGAGAATGCAGACAACGCGTTAATGTCCCCTTACAGGCAGCAAATGATTGCCCGCGTGGCGCGGGTCGGCGTCGCTTCCGCCGCGCTGTGCGCAGCCGTTGCTGCAAACGCGCAGTCGATCGAGCCTGCGCATTTTGTCGCACCGTCGAGTGTGGTTTCGGTCGCGGCACCAGCAGGGATGCCTGCGGTTACGGCCGCGGTTATTGCACCGCAAACGCGGCCGGTTCTGACTCCAGGCGCATCCGCGCCGAATGCTGCCCAACTAGTTTCCTGCAGTGCGCCGGCCGAAATGGCGCACCTGGATCGTCCGCTGCTGCGGACCGCACGGCGTCTCGCGAGCGGTGAGCCCGTGACCATCGTTGCGCTCGGCTCGTCCTCGACGGCGGGCGCCGGCGCAAGTTCTCCGAATGCAAGCTATCCGAACCGGCTCGCTGCCGAATTGAAGCAGCGCTTTCCTGCAGCCGACATCACCGTGATCAATCGCGGCGTCAACGGCGAAGAGACCGAAGACATGATGGCGCGGTTCGAGAGCGAGGTGTTTCCGTCACATCCGCAGCTGGTGCTGTGGCAGGTCGGAACGAATTCCGTATTGCGCGATCGTCCGCTGCAAGCTCACGCCGTGCAGCTCGAGCAAGGCCTCGATGAACTCAAGGCGACCGGCACCGACGTCGTACTGATCGATCCGCAGTATTCGCCGAAAGTCATCGAGAAGTCAGAGACCGCGGAGATGGTCGATCAGATCGCGCTGATCGCCAAGGAAAAGAACGTCGATCTGTTTCACCGCTTTGCGGCAATGCGCGACTGGCATGACGTGCAGCATCTGTCGTTCGACGCATTCGTGTCGCCCGACGGCTTGCACATGAACGACTGGGGCTATGCCTGCTGGGCCAAGATCATGGCCAAGGCGATCGCCGAGGCCGCGACACGTCCGGTTGCCTCGGCAGCCGCACACGCCCGTTCAACGCGCTAATTCTCCAGTCTCGTCTTTCCTCAATCTGATCGCGCACGCAAACGCCTATACGGCGGCGAGAGCTGCGAGCACATCCTCGATGATATCATCTTGATGCTCGAGACCCACTGACAATCGTACCAGACCCTCGCTGACACCAAGCTCTGCCCGCTGCGCCAAGGTCAGTCGCGAGTGTGTCGTCGTCGCCGGATGGGTAATGAGGCTTTTGGCGTCGCCGAGATTATTGCTGATGCGCACGAGCCTCAGCGCATCCTGAAATCTGAAAGCCGCCGGCTTGCCGCCATCGACCTCGAACGCGATCAGGTTCGAGCCGCCCTTCATCTGCTTTTTCACCACAGCGGCCTGAGGATGATCCGGGCGTCCCGGATAGATCAGGCGCGGGACCTTGGGGTGTTTGGCAAGCACGTCCGCGACGGTCGCTGCGTTTTCGGTCTGCCGTTGCACACGCACTGGCAGCGTCTCCAGACTTTTGAGCATCACCCACGCATTGAACGGCGAGATCGACGGCCCGGTCTGGCGGATCAGGGTATGGATGTTATCCATGATGAATTTTTCCGAGCCGAGCACGACGCCGCCGAGGCAACGCCCCTGCCCGTCGATATGCTTGGTCGCCGAATACACGACGCAGTCGGCGCCGAGCGCGAGCGGTGATTGATAAAGCGGCGTGGCGAAAACATTATCAACGACCAGCGTCGCGCCGGCGGCGTGCGCGATCTTTGCGACTTCCGCGATGTCGATGACATCGAGCGCCGGATTGGTCGGGCTTTCAAGAAAGCAGGTCTTGGTATTCGGCCGCATGGCCTTGCGCCAGGCATCAAGATCGCAGCCATCAACCAGCGTCGAAGACACGCCGAAGCGCGGCAGATAATCTTCGATCACATAGCGGCACGAACCGAACATGGCCTTCGAGCCGACGACGTGATCGCCGGCCTTAAGCTGCCCAACCAGCGAAATCGTCACCGCCGCCATGCCCGTCGCAGTTGCGCGCGCCGCTTCCGCACCCTCGAACGCGGCGATGCGCCGCTCGAACATATCGATCGTCGGGTTGGCAAACCGGGAATACTGATAACCGGGATCTTCGTTCTTGAAGCGGGCCTCTGCCTGGGCGGCGCTGTCGTAGACGTAGCCCTGGGTCAGAAACAACGCCTCGGACGTCTCGCCGAACTGCGAGCGGAGCGTTCCGGAATGAACCAGCCGTGTTTCGGGGCGGAAATCTTTCTTGGCAGTCGCGGACATGTGACACTCCCCGGCCAGGCAGTAGCCTTAGGCCAAACAAAAACCCGGCCGGGAGGAATATCCTCAGGCCGGGCTCACACATCCCCGGCCTTTTAGCTATTTGTTTTACGTGGCTAGCAAGCCGACCGGCTCAAATGACCACGGGATAACGGGACTTATACGCCGCACCCGTCTTTGCGTCAAACCGCGTGTCAGGTTAGATCGCCTTCGGAAAAACGATGCCACTTTCCTTTGCACCAACAGACAGTGGGATTCTGCCCGACCGTATGATCGCGGAACTCGCGGCGGATGGCGGCATTCGCTCGCACTATCCGTTCACGCCGGGCCAGATCCAGCCCGCGAGTCTCGACCTGCGCCTCGGCTCCATCGCCTATCGTGTGCGGGCAAGCTTTTTGCCCGGACCCGGCACCACGGTCGCGCAACGCATCAACGAGTTGAAGCTGCACGAATTTGCCTTGTCGTCCGGCGCGGTGCTTGAGACCAACTGCGTCTACATCGTGCCGCTGATCGAGCGGCTCAATCTGCCAGCCGATATCGCGGCGGCGACTAACCCGAAGAGTTCGACTGGTAGGCTCGATGTCTTCACGCGGGTGATCGCCGACGAAACCCGCGGCTTCGATCGCGTCGAACCAGGCTATAGCGGACCGCTCTACGCCGAGATCAGCCCGAAGACCTTTCCCATCTTGGTGCGCGAGGGCACACGGTTATCGCAGCTGCGGCTTCGTCGTGGTGACGCCGCGCTCAACGCCGAAGCGTTGCGTGCACTCCACGCGAGCGAGCGGCTGGTCGACCGCACCGAAGCGGTGATGGGCGATGGCATTTCAGTCAGCATCGATCTGGCGGGCTTTGCCGCAAACGGCCACGGTGTGAACGGGAATGGTGCAATCGTCGGATACCGCGCCAAGCGGCACACCGCGGTGATCGAAGTCGATCAACGCGATGCGTATGACGCTGCAGATTTCTGGGAACCGATCCCGGCGCGTGCCGACAAGAGCCTGATCCTCGATCCGGATGAGTTCTACATTCTAGCGTCGAACGAAGCGGTGCAGGTGCCGCCCGACTACGCCGCCGAGATGGTGCCATTCGATCCGCTGGTCGGCGAGTTCCGCGTCCACTATGCCGGCTTCTTCGATCCAGGCTTTGGTTACGCAGGCTCAGGCGGCCTCGGCTCGCGCGCGGTACTGGAAGTGCGGTCGCGCGAAGTTCCGTTCATCCTCGAACACGGCCAGATCGTCGGCCGGCTGGTTTACGAAAAGATGATGGCGCGCCCCGATCAGCTCTATGGCAGCGGCATCGGATCGAACTATCAGGCGCAGGGCCTCAAGCTGTCGAAGCACTTTCGGTCCTGAACGCGCGCTCACGACACTGATTTGCTATAGTATGTCTTCCCTGAGCGTTCGGTATGAGCGCTGCCAGGATAGCCAAGACAGCGAACGCGTATGGCCCGGGTCATCTTTGTCGGTTTCGCCGCTCTGCTTTTTGCGGCCTGCGCACTGGGCGTCGGCCCAGCTCACACACAATCTGGCTACGATCGCCCCGGCGGCGACTATGCCAACGCATCGGTTCCGAATGGGGACCCCGCGGTATGCGCCGCACGCTGCGAGCGTGACAACCATTGCCGAGCCTGGAGCTTTTCCTACCCGCCGGAATCGGGCGGCACGGCACAATGCTGGCTCAAGAAAGAAGTCGTTCCGGCTGTCGAGGCTGGCTGCTGTGTATCAGGCGTACGCGGCGCAGGCGTCATCGAACCGCATGGCACCATCGAATATTCGATCGATCGCTACGGCGGCGACTATCGCGCATTTGAGACGCCGCCGGACCCGAAGGGCAAGGCATGTTCGGACGCCTGCCAGGGCGAGAACAAATGCCGGGCGTGGACCTATCGGCGGCCCGGCTACGGCGTGACCGTGGCGCACTGCTATCTCAAAGAAAGCATCAAGCCGCCGCGGCGGCGGCCCTGCTGCATCTCCGGCGTGGTGCGATAAGGGCGAATTTTAGTGAAGCGTGATCTTTTCGGAAAACCGGTATCCACTTTTACGATCATGCTTATTGAACCGTGGTGAAGAACCGTGAGGTGCGGAAGCCCGTCGGCCATCTCCACAACGGCTCGCTTCTGATCCCGAGATCCCACGACGCGACCAGAGCATCGACACGCCCGACCAGATCCGAAACCGGCAACAATCCGACACCGCCGGCGTCCAGCGGAACACGGCTGTCGGCCGAGTTGTCGCGGTTGTCGCCCATCACGAAAAGCCGGCCCGGCGGGATGGTGATCTCCTGCATCTCGTCGAACATCCCGAACGTGTCGCGCTTGAAGATGGTGTGATCGCGATCGCCCGGCAACGTTTCGACAAAGCGGGCGACCGGTTGTGACGAGCCGTCTTCGGCTTCAGCTTGTCCCGAACCGTCCGCCTTAAGGCCGACCGGCGCGCCGTTGATCCAGAGCCGGCCTTCGTGCATCGCGATGCGATCGCCGGGCAATCCGACCACGCGCTTCACCCAGATCTGCGAGCGGTCGCCGGGCCAGCGGAACACGACGACATCGCCACGCCGCGGCAGCGCGCCGAGCACACGTTGCGTTTCCGGCAGCGTGACAAATACCGGCAGCGACGCCGAGCTGTAGCCGTACGGATATTTGGTCGCCAGCAGTTCGTCGCCGATCTGCAATGTCGGCTCCATCGAGCCGGACGGCACGTAATAGGGCTCGGCAATCGCCGTCTTGCCGGCGATGACGACAAGAACGATCACGACCACATCAAAGATACTTTTGGCCCAGCCTTTCATGCCGGCAATCTCCGCCACAGCGCGCCCCTGCAAAATTCCAGCGCGCCGGACTAACCCGTACCGCCGACGGTGATGCGATCCATCCGCAGCGTCGGCTGACCGACACCGACCGGCACGCCCTGCCCGTTCTTCCCACAAGTGCCGATGCCGTTGTCGAGTGCGAGATCGTTACCGACCATGGTCACGCGATGCATGTCGGTCGGCCCATTGCCGATCAGCATGGCGCCCTTGATCGGCGCGCCGATTTTGCCGTTCTCGATCTTGTAGGCTTCGGTGCACTCGAACACGTATTTGCCCGATGTGATGTCGACCTGACCGCCGCCGAAATAGGTCGCGTAGATGCCGTTCTTCACCGAAGCGATGATCTCGCCCGGCTCGTGATTGCCAGCCAGCATGTAAGTGTTGGTCATGCGCGGCATCGGCACGTGGGCAAAGCTCTCGCGGCGGCCGTTGCCGGTCGGCTTCATGTTCATCAGTCGCGCGTTCTGGCGATCCTGCATGTAGCCGACCAGCTTGCCGTCTTCGATCAGCACGGTGCGGTTGGTCGGCGTACCTTCGTCGTCGATCGACAGCGAGCCGCGGCGCTTGGAAATGGTGCCGTCATCGACCACGGTGACGCCCTTTGCCGCAACCTGCTGGCCCATGAGGCCGGCGAACGCGGACGTCTTCTTGCGGTTGAAATCGCCTTCGAGGCCGTGGCCGACCGCTTCATGCAGCATGACGCCCGGCCAGCCGGGGCCAAGCACCACATCCATTTCGCCGGCGGGCGCCGGTACTGCTTCGAGATTGACCAGCGCCTGACGCACCGCGTTATCGACGATGCCCTGCCAGCCGTCTGTGGCGATAAACCGCTCGTAGCCTTCGCGGCCCCCGTAACCGTCGCTGCCGGTTTCCTGGCGGTCACCGTCACCGACGACCACCGAGACGTTGACGCGCACCAGCGGCCGCACATCGCGATAGGTCTCGCCGTCACCGCGGAGGATTTCGACGGCCTGCCAGGTCGCTGCCATCGTCGCCGTAACCTGCCGCACCCGCGGATCCTTGGCGCGGGCATAGGCGTCGATCTTCTGCAGGAGCTGTGACTTGGCTTCGAAGGTCGGGCTGCCGAGCGGACTCTCGTCGCCATAAAGCTTCACGTTGGTACGGGCCGGTGGCGCGGCGTATTCGCCGGAATATCCGCCCTTGACCGCGTGCACTGCGTCGGCGGCGCGCTCGATGGCCGCTTCCGAAACGTCGGAGGCGTGAGCGTAGCCAACCGCCTCATCCTTCACGGCCCGCAGGCCGAAACCCTGAGACGTGTCGTAAGTCGCCTGCTTGAGCCGGCCATTGTCGAAAGCCAGCGCTTCCGACTGGCGGTACTCAAGGAACAGTTCGCCGTCATCGGCGCCGTCGAGGCCGCGCGAGATGATTTTGGCAAGGCGCGGCCGGTCGAGGCCGGCGCGGTCGACAAGTGAAATGGGGGCGGCAGTCATCACATGATTCCTGACATGGTCCAGGGGGCGACTCTGAAAGGGTGATCCCTTACATAATCGCTTCCCGGGCGCCGCGCGAGGGGCAGGAATCGGGCAGGAATCTCCCGCTAATCGTGCTTGGGAATACCGGCCTTCTCGATCACCGCACCCCACTTGGCGATGTCGGATTTCATGCGCGCCGTCATGTCCTCAGGCGTGCTCCAGCGCATTTCCATGCCCATTTGCGCGGACTTGCCCTGCACGTCCGGGGTGGGAATGGCCTCCTTCATGGCGGCATTGAGGGTGGCAACGACAGTACCCGGAGTGCCACGGGGAACCGAGAGCCCGTTCCAGCTTGAGACCTCGTAATCCTTGATCCCGCTTTCGATCACGGTTGGAACGTCGGGCAAATAAGCCGTCCGCTTCTGACCGGTCGACGCCAGCGCCACGATCTTCTTGTCGGCGAGCAAGCCGCTGATCGCGGCATAGAACTCGAATGCAATGTCGACATCGCCGCGCATCACCGCAGCCGCCATGTCAGGCGAGGCGCGAAACGGCACGATCGCGACATTGATACCGGCGACACTCGCGAACAGATCGGCCGCCAGATTTTGCGTGCTGCCGGGATTGATCGTGCCGATGTTCAGCTTGCCGGGATTGGCTTTCGCGGCAGCGATCACATCCTTGATCGTTTTCAGCGGCGACCCGTCGCGCGTGACGATCAGGACATCGAAGAACGCGGCAGTCGATACCGAGTCGAAGCTTGTGAGCGCGTCGTAGGGAAGCTTGTTGAACAGCGACACCGCAATCGCGGTGTTGTTGCCGGTCATCAGCAGCGTGTAACCATCAGGAGTAGCCGTCGCGCCAGCCTGCGCCGCGGCGACGCCGCCTGCACCGGGCCGGTTCTCGATGACGAACGGTTGCTTGAGGCGATCCGATAGCTTGTCGCCAAGGATGCGCATCCCGACGTCGGCAACGCCGCCCGCGGCATAAGGCACGATCAGCGACACCGGGCGCGTCGGATAGCTTTGCGCCAGCGCCGCAGCCGGAAGCGCAACAGCCAGCGCAGCGGCAAATGCAGAAATCCTCGGAAGCAAGTTCACCAGCAAGCTCACTTTGGCGTCTCCCCGTTCTTGTTGCGCGGGAAGGTACGCGCCCGGGGCGAAGCGTCAATCGTCCGCAATGCCGCGCCGCAACGCGCAAAAAGCATAGCCGGACTGCCGGCCGCCGCGTGTTGGCTCTCCCAGAGCGGGCCTTAGCGCCCGAGGCCGGCGATCAGTTTGATCAGGTCGCCCTGATTGTTGGCCCCGGTCTTGCGGTAAATGTGATTGAGATGCGTCCGCACCGTCGCCCGTCCAATCCCGAGCGCATCGGCGATTGCATCGTTGCCGCTGAGCCGCAGAACCGCTTCGGCAACACGGATCTCGCTTGCGGTCAGGTCGTAGAGCTTTGCCAGTGTTTCAAGCGGCGTCGGATCGGCCGCCAGCGAATTACGAACGAACACCGCGGCAATCGCGTGATACGCCTCGCCAGCCTGTTTCCGTTCGCCGTCGACCAGCGGCAGAACGTTGGCGATCCAGCGCTCACCCGTCGAGTCGGACAGCACCACCGTGACGCCGCGCGCATCGGCGTTGGCCTGGTTCGAGGCCAGCGCGCGGAAACCATCGCCTAAACTTCGGTCGGCCTCCGCGGCAACAGCGTGCAGTGTGTTGCCACTCGCGCGCAACAAGCCGCCTGCCTCAAGCATCTTGCGTCCGCTTGAGTTTGCGAAAACGATGTTACCGCCCTCGGAAACGAGAAACACAGCGGAGTCGACGCGGTCGAGCGTTGCGGTCAGCGCCTCGTTCTCGGTTTTCTGCTTCGCGAACAGCCGCCCGATCGCGACAGCGCGCTGAAAGTGCGGCACCAGGAGCGCCATGCGGCGCTTCTGATCTTCGGTGATCGGATTTTTATCACTCCATATCATGGAGAGGAAAGCGGCGCGGGTCGCTTCCTTTTCCAGCAGTACGCCAAGTGAATCGCCCAAACGCTGCGGGACGATCCACTCTTTGTGAAAACGAGTCTCGTGCAATTCCGGCGCCGGCACGAGATCGGTGGCGGCAACAACCGAACCGACATCAGCAAATATTGCTGCCGGAAAAACCGGGTTCAGCGGTGCGTAAGTTTCGTAATACAGCTGCGTGTAATGCGGGTCGCCATTGTATTCGTGCAAGGTAACGACATTACCTGCCGTGGCGTCTTGCCAGAACATCACCGCCTGAACGCCGCCGACAAAATCGCATGTCCTGCGTAACGCATTCGTCCAGAATGAAGGATCGATCGCCGCGTCATAAATAGCGCAGACGACCGACGACAATAATTCCAATTCCAAAAGTCGCCCCCAATTCACCACCAAAAATCGCTTTTTGGTTGTGTCATCCGTCGCCGGCGACAACCTGACGCCGCAACCGGCGCAAAGCAATGTCTCCCAGAAGTTGCTGCGTCATTCGCGCCACACAGCAGGCAAATCACGCCGTCTCCACCTTTTGGTTGATGCGCGAACTCATACGAACCGCCGCACGATTTGCCCCATCCGGCGGGGGCGTCGGCGTCAGGCTGGACTTGGGGGGGCAAAAAAATGTCTGGTCCGTGGAGCTTCGGTTTCGGATTTTCATCGAAGACCTGTGCTGCATTCGCAATCGCCGCGGCTATCGTCGGCACCTTGTCTACGGAAGCTCTCGCGCAATGCGCTTCCGGCAACGTGGCCGCTCCCAACTTATTGAGCAGCGCAGCCTGCCAGCCGTTTGGCATAGCCGGAGCCGGCTCTTTGGCTGTGGGTAACAATTCCGCTGCGACAGGCGCCAACTCGACTTCAATCGGCATTAATGCTGGCCCCAACGTCAGCGCCGGTGCCACCAGCGTTGGCGCCAATGCAGGCTTCCTTAACGCTGGCGTTAACAGCACCAGCATTGGATTCAACGCGATAGGCAGCGGCCTTTCGGCCACAGCGATTGGCGGGACAAATGCAAACACAGTTCTGGCAACAACGGCGTCTGGCAATTACAGCTTGGCCGTAGGTTCGGGCGCCCAGGCTACCGGTAATTTCAGCACCGCTGTCAGCGGTGGCGACACTCCTGCGGTTGCTTCGGGAACTGGAGCCTCCGCGTTTGGCGCCGGCGCGAAAGCAACTGGAAATTTCTCCTTGGCCGTCGGTCTAAACAACCTTGCCTCGGGCGTTGAAAGCACGGCCATCGGCCCTGCCAGTACCGCGGCCGGCGACGGAAGCATGGCTATAGGATTCGGAGCAAATACTGCTGCTGGCGCGACAAATAGCGTCGCGATCGGCACCAATGCGGTAGCGACCCGCGCCAACCAGGTCGCGCTGGGTACTGCCACGAATACCTACACCCTCGCGGGCATCACCTCGGCGGCGAGCCTGGCCGCACAAACCGGCCCGGTCAGTCTGGTCACGACCGATGCCGGGGGTAATCTCGCCACGCTGTCGACTTCCGGCATTGCCTCCGTTGCTTCCGTGTCGGCCCTCGACAGTCGCGTTACTTCCCTTGAGTCCAACGTGAACAACCTCAACTCTGAAATCCGAAAAGCCTATGAGGGCACCGCCATCGCTGTCGCGATGGGCGGCGCGATGCTGCCCGACAACAAGCGGTTCGCGATCTCCGGTAATCTCGGCACATTCAACGGCGAAAATGGCTTTGGCGGCATGGCTCAAGTCCGGCTCAGCAATAATTTTGTTGCAAACGCTGCCGTCGGAGCAGGCTTTGCGCGCGGTGGCGTCGCCGGCCGCGTCGGTGGCACATTCGCGTGGTGAATGCCCGCTGATCTGAAAAAGATGCTTTGATGATTGTGCGCGGGATTGGCGTCGCGTTCGTCGTCCTGCTCGCGAGCTGTATCGGCGCGGTCGCTCAACAATCGGCACAGCCGGCGACCAAGCCCGCCAATATCGATCGCAACGGCGTCCTGATACTGGTGCGCTCGTCTTTGCTGGCGCTCGACCAAGCCAACAAGACCGGCAACTACACCGTATTGCGCGACCTCGGTGCGCCGAGTTTTCAGGTCAACACCGCAGCCAAACTCGCCGAAATCTTCGCGCCGCAGCGAAACGAAAAACTCGATCTGTCGGGTGTCGTTGCAATCGACCCTCAGCTTACGATCCTGCCGGAAATCGAGAACGGCATGTTGCACATGGCCGGCTTTTTTCCATCCGTGCCATCGCAAGTGAATTTCGAGCTTTTGTTCGCGCCGGTAGAAGGACAGTGGAAACTTCTCGCTATCTCCATTGCCTTGGGCTCCGCGACGCCAGCGCCACCGACCCCTCCACCCGCGCCTGCTGCCCCGCCCTCAAAGCAACCGGTCGCACCTCCGAAAGCACCGGCCGCCAAGCCGTTGCCGCATCCGTCTTCAGCGCCCACCGACGTAACGCCGCAGTCGAAATAGTGGGGCTGGTGGCGGGGCGAGAATCCCTCCCCGTGAATTCGGAAAACAGCTTGCGGCATTCACGCCACACCGCAGGCAAATCGTACGATCTCAACCTTCCGGTTGATGCGCGGCTCCGCTTTTCAAACCAATGATGTCAAGACAAACACAGGTGCCGCGATGCCGATGCGTTCCGAGATTCACGTTCGCGAGAGTAAGGCACAGCGGGAAGCCACACAGATCAGCGAAGTTCTGATTGTCGTGATATTTTGTCTGGCCGGATTTGCTGCTTCAATTTTTGCGGCGGAACATTCTGCCGCCTTCAATGAACTTGGTTTGCTGATCTGATATCCGAAACATCGGAACACATCGGATCAGTCCCGTCGCGCTGAAGCGTCGCCGCCGGCAAGGCTCTGATTTATCCGGACAACTTCCGTTCTGCCGCGCCTTGAGTGCGAATCAAGAATGCAGTGCGCGCGCTGAAGCGAAAAGCGCAGCCGTGTAACTCCGCGAAATCGCTGCACAATTTTTTTATGCTTTGACTTGAGGAATTTAATCCGAGTAATGGGGCCATCCTGCTCGTCGTGAGGGACGTCATCTGCAGCGACGGCTTTTGATGGAGCGGGTGCGGGTTCTGCGGACGGAGGTTCGTCACTTCTGTCCGCGGGCGGCCTGGGCATCATGCCCGTCCGGCACGTGTTCGGACTGCGAGGTGCTCGCTGCACTGGCGCCGGAGAGGGAGTGCAGAACTCCCGTTTGCATCCGGTGATTCCAGGAAGCGCTGGCCCGGGCCGGGTTGAGATGAAAGTCTCAACAATTCGCTGTGGAGCACCGAGAGGTGAGCGGTCCCGTAAAAAGGATCG
This sequence comes from uncultured Alphaproteobacteria bacterium, assembly GCA_963807565.1. Classification (GTDB taxonomy): domain Bacteria; phylum Pseudomonadota; class Alphaproteobacteria; order Rhizobiales; family Xanthobacteraceae; genus BOG-931. The sequence continues at coordinate 428,513 of CAWECH010000028.1, forward strand.
CGGCTGTACCTAGTAACAGGTGCAGTTCTCTGCCCCCTGCACCAATCGGTGCTCCGCTTCCCTCTTTATTAGGGAAGCAGAAAAAGCGTGGCCCACTTTCGGGCCGATCATTGCCCCGGGTCACAACTGCTCAGCGCAAGCGTGCTGCGAGAACGAGATTGCTTGCACAAATCTTTCACCTCTCCCCGTGGGGGAGAGGTCGAGCGAAGCGAGGGTGAGGGGGTTCGGGCGGTGCAGAACTGTGAGGCCCGAGCCCCCTCACCCCAACCCTCTCCCCCAAAGGGAGAGGGAGCACGTCATGCCGCGTCGTCAGTCAGTAGCGTCGGCTGTTTGACAATTGAATCTGAAATCACGCCGTCGGGCGATAGACCCGCCGCGCACCGATCACGGCAGCTTGTCGTAGCCTTCGCCAAAGCCCTTCAGGCTCATCGGGAAGCCGATGCCTTCCTCGGGCGTCTGGAAGATGATGAAGGTCGAGGTCTGGCCGTTGCGCAACTGGTTGATCAGGTTGTCGTCCATGACCACCTCGGCGACGCAGCCGTTGGGCAGACAGCGCACGAAGCCGGCGCGGCCGACGTCCTGATTGTCGATCTTCAGCCCCAGTCCGGACGGGATCAGGATGCCGAGCGGCGCAACGACCCGCATCAGGCGGCTCTTCTGATCGCTGGTCTTGAGCACGATCACGGTCAGGCCGACGTTGGGACGGTCTTCGGCCGTCACGCTCTGCATCAGCGCGCATTGCTCGCTCTGTGCGCCGGGCGGGGTCTCGCAGCGGATCTGCCAGTCACCGTGAACCGAGCGCACAGCGCCCTGCGCAGCGGCCGATCCGGCGGATATGATCGAAGCGGCAAGCAGAACCGCGCAGCCGGCGGCCATTGTGGCAAACAGCCGAGCCCGCCGTGCGCCATCGCCTATCGCCATAATCGTGTTTCCCCTGACGAGCCGCCCCAAAAGGCGTTGCTTTTGCGAATCAGCGGCCCTGGCAGCCACGCGAGCCTGCCTACCGTGAGATTCCACGGTGTTCAAGCCGATCAAAACCAAGGCATTGTGGCCGCGCAAAGGTGGAAATTGTGGCCTCCGGCCGCAGCGACCGCAGACCCGCATAACGCTTATCCCAAGGCCTCAAATCGAACCTATCAGTGCATTGCAGCAGGCCCGGATTTATGGTTTGAGGAGTTGGGATTCCCCCATCCCGCCCGATGCCTGCCGACCAGACCCGTTCCCGAGCGAGGCGCGCAGGCAACGTCATACTGCTGCGGTCCGCGCCGGACATAGTCCGCGCTGCCCGGGGCGGCCATGACCAAGATCAAACAGGGAGCTTGAGAGACCGATGAAGTTGTCACGCTTGACCGCGATTGCGGTGACCGTCGTGGCCCTGTTTGCAGGTGCAAGTGCGGCTTATGCCGGGCTCGGCCAGCCGACGCCATGGCAACTCGGCCTGCAGGACGCAGCCTCGCCGGTCATGGCGGATATCATCGGCTTTCATACGTTTGTGCTCTGGATCGTCACCGCGATCACGATATTCGTTCTGGCGCTGCTGCTGATCTGCATCGTCCGGTTCAACGCCAAGGCCAATCCGGTACCGTCGCGCACGACCCACAACACCCCGATCGAGGTGGTCTGGACGATCGCTCCGGTGATCATCCTGGTGCTGATCGCAATCCCGTCGTTCCGGCTGCTGTTTACCGAACTCGACGTGCCGACACCGGACCTCACCATCAAGGCGACCGGCAAGCAGTGGTACTGGAGCTACGCCTATCCGGATAACGGCAACTTCGAATTCGACTCGCTGATCGTCGCCGAGAAGGACCTCAAGCCGGGCGATCTCCGCCTGCTCACCGTCGACAACGAGATGGTCGTGCCGGTGGACAAGGTCGTTCACGTGCTGACCACCGGCGCCGACGTCATCCATTCCTTCGCTGTGCCTTCATTCGGCATCAAGATCGACGCCGTCCCGGGCCGCATCAACGACACCTGGTTCAAGGCCACCCAGATCGGCGTGTTCCACGGCCAATGCTCCGAACTGTGCGGCAAGGATCACGCTTTCATGCCGATCACGGTGCGCGTTGTGAGCGACGGCGATTTCACCGCATGGGCGGCGCAGGCGAAGCAGAAATATGCCGGCACGACAGCGTTCCGGCCAATGTGATGGCGGCGGCGAAGTAACAGCAGGCGGCAGCCGCGTAACGAGACGACCGGCGGCGGCTAACGAAGGAACTGGCAATGGATACGACGGTACAGGCAGCACACGGCGACGATAACGGACACGCCATTCCGCACGGCTGGCGCCGCTATCGTGTATTCGACCAACCACAAGGACATCGGCACGATGTACCTTGTGTTCGCGATCATGGCCGGCGTGATCGGCGGCGCTGCTTGTCGATCGCGATCCGCGCCGAGCTGATGTATCCCGGCCTGCAGTTCTTCCACGAAACGCACTACCTACAACGTCGTTCGTCACCGCGCACGGCCTGATCATGATCTTCTTCATGGTCATGCCGGCGATGATCGGCGGCTTCGGCAACTGGTTCGTGCCGCTGATGATCGGCGCGCCGGACATGGCCTTCCCGCGCATGAACAACATTTCGTTCTGGCTGCTGCCGGCCTCGTTCGCGCTGCTGCTGTCCTCGATGTTCGTCGAGGGCGAGCCCGGCGCCAACGGCGTCGGCGCCGGCTGGACGATCTATCCGCCGCTGTCGACCTACGGCCATCCCGGCCCGGCGATGGATTTCGCCATCCTGTCGCTGCACCTCGCCGGCGCCTCGTCGATCCTGGGCGCGATCAACTTCATCACCACCATCTTCAACATGCGCGCGCCGGGCATGACCCTGCACAAGATGCCGCTGTTCGTGTGGTCGATCCTGGTGACCGTGTTCCTGCTGCTGCTGTCGCTGCCGGTGCTGGCCGGCGCCATCACCATGCTGCTGACCGACCGCAACTTCGGCACCACTTCTTCGATCCGCAGGGCGGCGGCGATCCGCTGCTGTTCCAGCACCTGTTCTGGTTCTTCGGCCACCCGGAAGTCTACATCCTGATCCTGCCGGGCTTCGGCATCATCAGCCAGATCGTCTCGACCTTCTCGAAGAAGCCGGTGTTCGGCTATCTCGGCATGGCCTACGCCATGGTGGCGATCGGCGTCATCGGCTTCGTCGTGTGGGCGCACCACATGTACACCGTCGGCATGTCGTCCACCTGCAGGCCTATTTCATCGCCGCCACCATGGTCATCGCGGTGCCGACCGGCGTGAAGATCTTCTCCTGGATCGCCACGATGTGGGGCGGCTCGATCGAGTTCAAGACGCCGATGCTGTGGGCGATCGGCTTCATCTTCCTGTTCACGGTCGGCGGCGTCACCGGCGTCGTGCTGGCCAATGCCGGCGTCGACCGCGTGCTGCACGACACCTATTACGTCGTCGCGCACTTCCACTACGTGCTGTCGCTCGGCGCCGTGTTCGCGATCTTCGGCGGCTTGTACTACTGGTTCCCGAAGATGACCGGCTACATGTACAGCGAGTTCCTCGGCAAGCTGCACTTCTGGCTGACCTTCATCGGCGTCAACATCGTGTTCTTCCCGCAGCACTTCCTCGGGCTTGCCGGCATGCCGCGCCGCATCGCCGACTATCCGGATGCGTTCGCCGGCTGGAACTTCATCTCGTCGATCGGCTCCTATATCTCCGGCTTCGGCGTGCTGGTGTTCTTCTTCGGCATCATCCACGCCTTCGTCCGCAAGGAGCGCGCGGCGGCCAATCCGTGGGGTCCGGGCGCGACGACGCTGGAATGGACGCTGCCGTCGCCGCCGCCGTTCCATCAGTTCGAGACGCTGCCGCTGATCAAATGAGCGTCAACGGTCGCACGCGTCGAGCCCAGCATCGCCGGAGCCGGCGATTACATCGAGCTGATGAAGCCGCGGGTGATGTCGCTCGTGGTGTTCACGGCGCTGGTCGGGCTTTACGTCGCGCCCGGCCACATGCATCCGGTGATCGCGCTCGACCGCGCTGCTCTGCATCGCGGTCGGCGCCGGCGCCGCCGGCGCGCTCAACATGTGGTACGACGCCGACATCGACGCGACGCATGACGCGCACCGCAGGCGCGGCCGATCCCGCGCGGCGCGGTTACGCCCGGCGAGGCGCTGGCGTTCGGCATGACGCTCGCCGGCATTCTCGGTCGCGATGCTCGGCGTGCTGGTGAACTGGCTGGCCGCGGCGCTGCTCGCCTTCACGATCTTCTTCTACGTCGTCGTCTACACGATGTGGCTGAAGCGCTCGACGCCGCAGAACATCGTCATCGGCGGCGCCGCCGGCGCGTTGCCGCCGATGATCGGCTGGGCGGCGGTGACCGGCAGCGTCGTCGCTCGAGCCGGTCGTGCTGTTCCTCATCATCTTCTTCTGGACGCCGCCGCATTTCTGGGCGCTGGCGCTCTACCGCACCGAGGACTACGCGCGGGCCGGCGTGCCGATGCTGCCGGTGGTCGCGGGCGCGGCCGCGACGCGCCGGCAGATCCTGCTCTACACCCTGATCCTCGCGCCGCTCGGCGCTGCGCCGTGGCTGCTCGGCTACGCCGGCCTCGCCTACGGCGTCGTCGCGCTGGCACCGGCGCCGCCATGATCGTGCTGGCGCTGCGGCGTGCTGCGCGAGCGCGAGGGTCACACCGCGAGCAAGCAGCTGTTCGGCTTCTCGATCCTCTATCTGTTCCTGCTGTTCGCGTGCTGCTGGTCGACCGGATGTCGGGAGGGCTTCGGCAGCCTTTTCGCATGACGACAGCGAATATGAACATGAGCGATATGCAGAAGCCGGAACGAAGGCATCAGGCTCACGGAGCAGCAGCTCCGCGCGCGCCGCAGCCGCTCGATCGCCATCGCACTCGCGCTCGGCGCCTTCGTCGTCGTGATCTTCTTCGTGACGCTGGTCAAAGCTCGGCGGCAACGTGGCGACGAGGCCGCATGTAATGGCCGATCCGACACCGACCAGCCCCCGCAACGGCGCGCGACCCGCCGCGATCATGCTGACCGCTTTTGTCTGCGGCGGCGTCGTCGCGACGATGGTCGGCGCGTCATTCGCCGCGGTGCCGTTCTACAACTGGTTCTGCCGCACCACCGGCTACGGCGGCACCACGCAGCGCGCCGACGCCGCGCCGGCGCAAACCGGGCAGCGCACGATCACGGTCTATTTCGATTCCAATGTCGCCGGCGGCCTGCCGTGGGACTTTCAGCCCGAGCAGCGCACCATCGACGTCAAACTCGGCGAGGTCGTGACGATTTACTATCACGTCACCAACCAGGCCGCGCGCGTCACCACCGGGCAGGCCGCCTACAACGTCAACCCGCCGACGACCGGCATCTATTTCGAAAAGATCAACTGCTTCTGCTTTACCGAGCAGACGCTGCAGCCCGGCGAAAAGCGGGATATGGCGGTGGTGTTCTATGTCGATCCCAAGCTCGCCAAGGACAGCGAGCAGGACGGCACCAACATGATCACGCTGTCCTACACGTTCTATCCGGCGAAGGAGCCGGAACAGCCGGTCGCAGACGACAACCGAGCCTGGAAAGTCCGGGCGCATCTGAGTAAGACAACGACAACGGCGCGGCCGGGAGTTACGGCCCGCCAAGGTGGAGAAAGATACGATGGCCGACGCCGCTCACGTCAAACACCACGACTACCACCTGGTGAATCCGAGCCCGTGGCCGGTGATCGGTGCGATCGGCGGCTTTCCTGACCGCGGTCGGCGCCATCCTGTGGATGCACCACATCGCCGCCTACGCGCCGGTGATCTTCGGCGTCGGCGCGATCGGCATCGCCTACACCATGATCGGCTGGTGGCGCGACGTCATCCACGAAGCCGAGGTCGAACACGACCACACCCGCGTGGTGCAGATCTCGCACCGCTACGGCATGATCCTGTTCATCGCCTCCGAGGTGATGTTCTTCGTCGCCTGGTTCTGGGCCTATTTCAACACCGCGCTGTTCCCGGACCAGTTCCAGGACGTCGGCCGGATCGCCTTCACCGGCGGCGTCTGGCCGCCGAAGGGCATCGAGACCTTCGATCCCTGGCATTTGCCGCTGCTCAACACGCTGATCCTGCTCACCTCCGGCACCACCGTGACCTGGGCGCATCACGCGCTGCTCGAGAACAACCGCAAGGGCCTGATCTGGGGCCTGGTGCTGACCATCGTGCTCGGCCTGACCTTCACCTGCGTGCAGGGCTGGGAATACGCCCACGCCGCGTTCCACTACTCCGGCAACATCTACGGCGTCGACGTTCTTCATGGCGACCGGCTTCCACGGCGTGCACGTCATCATCGGCACGATCTTCCTGATCGTCTGCCTGTTCCGCGCGATGGCCGGCCAGTTCACGCCGACGCAGCACTCGGCTTCGAGTTCTGCGCCTGGTACTGGCACTTCGTCGACGTGGTGTGGCTGTTCCTGTTCGCCTGCATCTATGTGTGGGGCGGCGGCGCGGCGGCCGGCTGACAGCAGCGTCGCTTCAGTTCTCGCGCTTCGGCCCCGCTTTCGCGGGCGGCCTGTTGTATCGACGACATCGCCGCTACGAGCGGAGATGACACGCTGATGGCCGACAAACATCACACGCTTTCCGGATCGATCCGCGCCGGCTTGGCCTGCGCCTGCCCGCGCTGCGGGCAGGGCAAGCTGTTCCAGGGCTTTTTGACGCTGCGGCCGCGCTGCGAAGCCTGCGGGCTCGATTACGGCTTCGCCGATTCCGGCGACGGACCGGCGGTGTTCATCATCCTGCTCGCCGGCTTCATCGTGGTCGGCGCGGCGCTGATCGCCGAGGCCCTCTATCAGCCGCCTATGGGTGCATGCCGTGCTGTGGCTGCCGCTCATCCTGATCGTCACGCTCGGCCCGCTGCGGCCGATGAAAGGGCTGATGATCGCGCTGCAATATCATCACAAGGCCGAAGAGGGCCGGTTTGGCGGGGGCCGCAGTGAGCGCGCCGAGCGGCCGCGGCATTCTCGGCCGGATGGCTCGGAGCGCTAGTGCCGGCGCTGCTCGTTCTCATTGTGCTGATCGGGCTCGGCACCTGGCAGGTCGAGCGCAAGGCCTGGAAGGAAGCGCTGATTGCCGCGCTGACCGAG
>CAWECH010000029.1:0-216076 GCA_963807565.1 uncultured Alphaproteobacteria bacterium
GCGCTTGCCGGAGCGGCTCTACGACGATCCGGACGAACTTGCGGTATGGGCGCGGCGGGCGTTCGAAGCGGCGGAGCGGAAGAAGCTTAGGCCCCGCAGACAAATAAAGCGGAAACCATCAAAGCGGGCCGCCCGGCGACGATGAAATAACAACGCTAGCGGCAGGCTTGCGAATATCCTACATAGGGGTCTCCCCCAACAAAGGAACACTCATGGCCACGCGCCAAATGAAGATGCCGGTAAAGGACGATTTCCCGACAGAGATGGAAGCGGTGCTTTCGCAAAGCAAACGGCCGGAACGCGGCCGGTATTTGCTGCAAGTCGACCGGCAGACCAAAGGCTCCTACACGACGCTAGAAGCCGCGCAGACGGCGGCCGTGAAGATCAAGAACGGTTATCCTATCGTTCAGGTGTCGGTGTACGACAGCGTCGACAACTCGCACACGCTGATCGAAGCGGCGGCCAAGGCATAGCCAAAGCCTCGTAAAGGCCTAAAGCCGGAATGCGTACGATCAGCTTCGCCAGCGCCGGTGAATTCCGGGCGTGGCTTGTGAAACATCACAATCGGACGGAAGGCATCCTGCTGCGCTTCTATAAGAAAGACGCAGAGATCGACACCGTGAGTTACGCAGAGGCGCTCGATCAGGCGCTTTGCTTCGGCTGGATCGACGGACAAAAGCTACCTTATGACCAGAAGTCCTGGCTGCAAAAATTCACCCCCAGGCGGCCGAAAGGCAAATGGTCTAAAAACAATGCCAAACACGCCGAACGTCTGATCGCTTCCGGCGACATGACCGCGGTTGGATTGAAGGAAATAAACGCCGCTAAGAACGATGGACGCTGGAAAGCCGCTTACGAATCGTTCAGCGCGGCCACGATACCGGATGATTTCCTAAAGGCACTTGCGCGAAACAAGGCCGCCAGAACGTTCTTTAAGACGCTCAACAAGACCAATCTCTATTCAATCGCTTACCGGCTGCAAACGGCGAAAAAGCCGGAGACCCGGCAAAAGTGCCTGGAGACGATCGTCGAGAAACTGGCGCGCGGCGAGAAATTTCATTGAATGATCACGTCGCGGTTACAGCGTCGCTTAAACTTTAGCCGATCACGTCGCCGATCCACACCGAAAGTGTATCGAGCATCTCATCCATGACCTCGCTGTCCTTGCGTCCGCTTCGCTTTGGTACATGGAAGGAATGATCGGCACCGTCGAAAAGCTTCAGCGTGGCGCGCTTGCCGAGCTTCTTGCACACGGGAAGCAATTCATCGAGTTCGGCGAGTGTGTCCCGTGTCCCCTGCAGGAACAGCATCGGGATTTTTATCTTGAACAGATGCTCGGCGCGGTCGCTCGAAGGACGCCCAGCCGGATGCAAGGGAAAGCCGAGGAACGCCAGGCCAGCGCACGGCAATAGCGTCTCAGCTTGCGTCTGCGACGTCATGCGCCCGCCAAACGATTTGCCGCCGGCGACCAGCGGCAGCTTTGGTTTTAGCTGCATCGCGGCAGCTATTGCGGCGCGAACCGTCGCGTGCGCAAGAGCCAGCGCATCCGGCCGTTTCGAGCCGCGCTCCATATAAGGAAACTGAAAACGCAGCGTGGCGATCTCGCGCTTTGCCAATCCCTCAGCGACGGCGGCCATGAAGGGATGATTCATCCCGGCGCCCGCACCATGCGCCAGCACGTAACAGGCGCGCGCACGCGGCGGCATCGTCAGAATGCCGGATACGCGAATATCCTCATTGACGGTGATCGAAAGCGGCTTGTCAGTGCGTTCCGACATTCACCCGACTTTCCAGAGATTCAAATGGCGGCTGCGGTCTAAAGAGGAGCGTCGATCCCCTCCTCGATCTGGAGCGTGATGCTTTCCTCTTCAAGATCGAGTTCACGCTCGATACGACGCCGGGCTTCATCGGTAATCTGCCCTTCCTGCAACAGCCGATAGATGTATTTGCGTTCTGCAGCGATCAAATCGGATCGCAACTCGCAAGCGACAACCTCCGGGTCCGCAGCGGCCACACCCTCTGAGCCGCTTTGCGGCAAGCGACCGATGCGATAATCCTGACGGGCGCGCAGAACAGCATGAACGTCGGGGGATATCTGGCCGATGTCGACCAGATGCTTGAGCCGTGCGTGCGCGATCTCGAGTGCCCCAGCTCGCGCGGCGAGCTCGGCCTGATGCTCACGCTCTCGCTCCTTTGCAGCGTCGCGGCCAAGGTCGAGCCAGCGCACCACCGCCGGCAGCGCCAGGCCCTGACCGATCAAGGTGATAACAATGACTGCAAAGGTCACAAACAATATGAGATCCCGCGCCGGGAACGGTGAACCCGTTGCTGTCGTCAGCGGGATGGCGAGCGCCGCCGCGAGTGACACGACGCCTCGTACGCCGACGAAGCCAAGCAGAAAAGCCCATTGCCAGGGTGGAGAAGGATCGCGCCGGCGCAACGACGCACTGAGCCAGCGCGGCAGGTAGACCGCGGGAAACATCCAGACAAACCGCGTCACGACGATGACCACGACGGTGATCAGTACTGCCATAACCATGTCGTAGAGCACATTGCCGCTCATCCGATCGAGCAGCGTTCGCATTTGCATCCCGGTAATCAGGAAGATCAGGCCCTCAAGCAGATAGACCAGAAAGTCCCAGAAGAAGATGCCCTGCAGTCTGGTCGCTGCGGGAATGAGCAGCGGACCGTTCCAGCTCACGTACAAACCTGCCGCAACAGTCGCCAACACACCTGAACCGCCCAGTTCTTGCGGCAGCAAAAATGCGGCGTAAGGCGTTAGAAGCGACAATGCGATCTCGGCGCGAGGATCGCGCGCCCACCGCCGCACCCGCAGGCTGGCCCAGCCGATACCGATGCCATAGGCAATTTCCCCGACCACGATGAGCGCGAAAACGCCGGTGGCCTCACCGAAGGAGAACAGTCCGGTGCTCACCGCAGCGACCGCGAAGCGGTAAAGGATCAAGGCCGTAGCATCGTTGGCAAGTCCCTCGCCTTCCAGCACGACGACGAGCCGACGCGGCAACCCGAGCGCGCGCACGATGGCAAGCGGTGCCACGACATCGGGCGGCGCAACGATCGCGCCCAGCACGAATCCGACTGCGAGTGGGAGGCCGATCAGCCAGTGCACCGCCACGGCGACGGCGCATGTCGTGAACACGACACAGCCAAAAGCCAGCAAAGCGATAGGGCGAAGGTTGAAGCGAAATTCGCGCCAGCTCATGGCGACACCGGCCGAATAGATCAGTGGCGGCAATACGCCGAGCAGCACAAGTTCCGGCGCCAGTTCAATACGTGGCAGGCCGGGAATGACGGCAAGGGCGATGCCGGCGACCACGAGAAGGATCGACGGCGCGGTTTTCAACCGCCGCGCCAATAGGGCCACCACAACCAGGACGGCGAGAAGCCCAAGGAATGTCTGAATTGTTGCAGTCATTTAGACAGGATGCCGGGACTGTCGGCGCGGTCAAGCGGGCTGGCAAATCAAGGCGTCTAAGGCTGCCCCGGCCGGATTGGCGCGGCTTCGCTGTTGCCGCGATTGAGCCATGTCACCGAAAGATAAGCGCCGACCCATGAGCCAAGCGCGGCAAACACCACATAGACCGGATTGCCGGTGTAGTTGATCACCGCGAAGGCGGAGAGCAAGTACCAGACCGCGCTCCAGTTCGCAGCGCGGAAGCGATGCCGCGCGGTAACTGCTGCTGTGAAGAACACATAGACGGCGTCAGTAACGATAGTCGCGCCGAACACTGCGGCGGCGATCAAAGGATTGAGCGACAGGTTCGTGAGAGTAGCTAGATGCATCTGACGTCTCCTTGCAGATCGCCTCTATAACGCAACGCAAAAATTCGCGGATGTCGAGAAAAGTCGATCTCAAATAACCTCAACCGCAAACTTGCGTGTTGAGATTGGCAAATTGAAAGATTAGACTTTTGATTGATCGGCTCACCGGTACCGGCAGCTAATTGTGTTTGATAATTTAAGAGCGGAACGCATTGGTATTCCGGAAAGGGAGCGTGGCTTCCCTTGGATTTTACTTGTTGGATTTCTGACTGGTCTCATGATTCTCGGAGGAGTTGGCCTCTTTGGCTATACTCAAATTACACAAGAAAAAGAACAGGCAAAGCAAATCAACGAGCGATCTTTCAAGAAATTAAACATTACTGTCGACGATTTCGATGAAAAACAGATTTCAAAACTAACTGCAATTCTGCAGGACTACACGGCCGACTATTGCGATCCCCGATCAAAAATAGCGCTTATCAAGCGAATAGCTGGCGCCGGATTTGTTCGACTTGCCGCTCAATTAGCAAGCGAACATTATCAGAAATGCGCCAAAGACCCTCAATTTCTGCTTGAGGCCTATTCCTACAATAAGCAACTTGGTGAATATGAAAAAGCACTTGTCGTAATGAATCAACTGATCGAATTCGATCCCGCGAACGCGACATTTCGATTTGATCGGGGCAACATTTACGAAGACACCAATCGTTTTGAGAAAGCCCTCGTCGATTATATTAGCACCCTCGACTTATTGGGAAGACCGGAAGAAATCCACCCGACGCAGTTTTATTACATCGCCACGATGTACGCAAAACTCGGAAGATTTTGTGAAGCCGCCACGCCGCTGGAAACTTACGTCTCTTACGATCCCGTGAAGCGAAAAGATCCACAAATAGATCGCCTAATTAGCGAATATCGATCCAAAGGAAATTGCAAAGTCTCCACGAGCAGCGATTCAACATCAGTGCCCGTCAAGAAATCTGGCTCGGTGCTTATAGTGGAAGCCACCTTAAACAATGCAAAAGGTCTCTTCATTCTCGATACCGGCGCGAGTTTAGTGTCGGTTACAAAAAGTTTTGCCGACAGAGCTAAGATATCGATAGACACGGAAGACCGGGTTACCCTACAGACTGCAAATGGGATTTCTGAGGGATTTCTTTCGACCGCTGGTTCTATTCGGGTGGGAAACGCCTATTCAACACTTGTCCCCGTTGTTGTCGTTGATGACGCGAAGCTGAAAGCTGATGATAACATTATCGGCCTCCTCGGGATGAGTTTCCTCTCCAGATTTGCCTTGAGCCTTGGCAAGGATTTGATTGAGCTGCGCAGCAGATTCTAAGAAAGCCACGTGAAATTGCGCGCTTACAAAAAGCTTTGCGGATCGACATCAATATCGAGCTTGATCGAGCCGTGCTTCTTCGGCGCGGCGGCGAGCCATTCGCGCATATACGCCGAAAGGTCGAAATTGCGCGGCGCCTTGATCAGAAGCCGCCAGCGGTAACGGCCGCGTACCAGCGCCAATGGCGCTTCGGCGGGTCCAAGCACCTTCACGTCATCATGCGATGGCGCGGCGCGCGCCAGGGCGCGCGCGTAACCGTGGGCATCGTTCTTGTCGGCGCCTGAGACGACAATCGAAGCCAGCCGCCCGAACGGCGGATAATGATCGCGCTCGCGCACCTCGATCTCGGCGGAATAGAACGCTTCGCGGTTCTGTGCGATCAGCGCGCGCATCACCGGATGTTCGGGCTGGTGCGTTTGCAGCAAGCCGAAGCCGGCGCCGGCTTCACGGCCGGCGCGGCCGACCACCTGATGCAAGAGCTGGAACGTGCGTTCGGCAGCGCGCGGATCGCCATTGGAGAGGCCAAGATCGGCATCAACGATGCCGACCAGATTGAGCATCGGAAAATGGTGGCCTTTCGCAACTAACTGGGTGCCGATGACGATGTCGAATTTTCCGGCGGCAATGTCGGCGAATTCCTCGCGCATGCGCTCGACCGAGGCGATCAAATCGCTCGACAGCACGAGGATACGCGCGTCCGGAAACAGCTCGCGCACTTCTTCCTCGAGACGCTCGACGCCGGGACCAACGGCAACAAAGGAATTTTCTGCGTTGCACTTCGGACAGTGCGCCGGATGCGGCATGGCGAAGCCGCAATGATGGCAGACCAGCGACTTGCGGAAGCGGTGATCGACCAGCCAGGCGTCGCAGTTCGGGCAGGAAAAGCGGAAGCCGCAGGCGCGGCAGAGTGTCAGTGGCGCATAGCCGCGGCGATTGAGAAACAGCAGCGCCTGCTCGCGCTTCTCGATGGCGTTCTTCACCGCTTCGGCGAGCACCGGCGAGATGAAACGGCCGCGCGGTGGCGGCGCCTGCCGCAAATCGATTGGCTCGACCGATGGCAGGCGCTGGCCGCCGAAACGCTCGGGCAAAGAAATGCGATGGTAGCGGCCACGCCGCGCATTGACTTCGGTCTCGAGTGACGGCGTTGCCGACGACAGCACCACAGGAATTTTGGCGATGTGGCCGCGCACCACCGCCATATCACGGGCATGATAGTGGACGCCGTCTTCCTGCTTGTAGGCCGGATCGTGTTCTTCATCGACCACGATCAGGCCGAGATCGGCATAAGGCAGGAACAGCGCCGAACGCGCGCCGACCACGACAGCGACTTCGCCGTCGGCGACGGCCTTCCAGGTACGCGCGCGTTTGCGCGGCGACAGTTCGGAATGCCATTCCGCCGGCCGCACGCCGAAGCGCGCAGAGAAGCGATCTAGAAATTGTGCGGTGAGCGCGATCTCCGGCATCAGCATCAGGCTCTGCTGGCCACGGCGGATCATGTCCGCGACGGCTTCGAAATACACCTCGGTTTTGCCGGAGCCGGTGACGCCGTCGAGCAGCGTCGCCGAATAGCCGCCGTTGGCGATTGCCGCCTTGAGCGCCGCCGCCGCTTCGCCTTGCGCCACCGTCAAATCGGGCTGCATGAAATCGGGATCGGGCTTTTCTGCGATCGGCTCCGGCGGCAATACGAAAGTCTGCAGCGTGCCTTCGTCGATCAGTCCGTCGACAACGCTGGGGCTGACGCCGGCTTCGCGCGCTGCTTCGCCCTTGGCGCGCGCCATGCCGTCGGCGAGCAGTTCGAGCACGCGACGGCGCGCCGCGGTCAGGCGCTGCGGCGGACTGCCAACAAGCCGCACGCCGACGCGTTCGCGCTCAGCGCCGAGATGCTCGCCCATGCGCAAGCACATGCGCAGCACCATGCCGCGTGAACTCACCGTGTAATTGGCGACCCAATCGACAAAGCTGCGCAATTCTGGCCGCAGCGGCGGCATTTCGAGTTTGCCGTCGACGTCCTTGAGGCGGTTGTCGAGCCGCGGGTTCGGCTTCGGATTATCAGCCCAGACAACGGCGGTCGCTTCCCGCGCGCCAAGCGGCACCGATACGATGTCGCCCGGAGCCAAATCGAGCCCGGCTGGCACCGTGTACGAATAGGCTTGGTCGACCGCGACCGGCACAAGAACATCGACAACACGTCTCGGCATAGGGCGACTGTGGGCCGATTCCCGGCGGTTTAGGAAGGGGAAAGGCCCGTGGCCTATGTTCGGCGCATTCCCGTGGAAACGGGAATCTAGTATCGCGGCGGCAGCATTGAAGGCTGGGTCCTTGCCGGCGCAGGGACGAGCAAAAAGATGGTTCAGAAAAAGGACTTATCGAAAAAGGGCTTGCCGGACTTCGTGGCGCCCAAGGTGGCCGCCGAGATCGAAAGCTGGTTGCGCCACCTCGGCGCCGAGCGGCGGATGTCGCCGAAGACGGTAGAAGCTTATCGGCGCGACGTGCTGCAATTCCTTGAATTTCTGGCCGAACATCTGGGCGGCGCACCATCACTTGCCAATCTCGCCGCGCTGGCGCCTGCCGATGTGCGCGCCTTTATGGCGGCGCGGCGCGCTGAGGGTATCGGCAGCCGATCGCTTATGAGAATGCTGGCCGGCACCCGCGCCTTCGCGCGTTTCCTTGAGCGCAACGGCAAGGGCAAGGTCGGCGCACTTTCCGCCGTCCGTGCGCCGAAGGTTGGCAAGACTTTGCCAAGGCCGCTCACGGCCAGCAACGCCAAACAGGTGGCCGATCCCGACCTCGCCGCCGGCGACGGCCGCGAGCCCTGGATCCACGCGCGCGATGCCGCGGTGCTGGCGCTGCTCTACGGCTCGGGCTTGCGCATTTCGGAGGCTCTCGGATTGAAGCGCGCCGACTTCGGCACCGATAACGTCATCACCGTGATCGGCAAAGGCCGCAAGCAACGCATGGTGCCGGTGCTGCCGCAGGTGCAGAAGCTGATCGACGCCTACATCGCGCTTTGCCCGTATGACCTGCCGTTCGACGAGCCGCTATTTCTCGGCGCCAAAGGTGGCCCGCTGTCACCGCGCATCGTGCAGTTCGCAATGGCGCGGCTTCGTGGTGCGCTTGGCTTGCCGGAGACCGCAACGCCGCACGCGCTGCGGCATTCGTTCGCCACGCATCTGTTGGCGCGCGGCGGCGATCTCCGCTCGATTCAGGAACTGCTCGGTCATGCTTCGCTGGCGACGACGCAGATTTATACCGAGGTCGACGCCGAACGGCTGATCGAGGCTTACCGCAGCGCACACCCGCGCGCGTGAGCTCGCTTGCGCTTGCCGCAATGACGGGCAATATGAGGCCAACTATCAGAGGGGGCCGTCATGTCTGAGATCTCGGAAGCCATCGAGAAAGCCAAAGAAGGCGAGCACGAAGAATTCTTCAACAAGCGCATCGCATTGGTGATCGCGATTCTGGCGCTGTTCCTGGCCTTCTCCGAAACCCTGGGCAAGGGCGCGCAGAACGAAGCCAACACCAAAAACATCGAGGCTTCCGATCAGTGGGCCTTCTTCCAGGCCAAGGATATCCGCCGGACCACGCTGAACGTTGCGGCCGATCAGACAAAATTGCTGGCCGCAGGTCTGACCGATCCGGCCGCGAAGGAAGCCGTCGACAAGCAAATCGAAACCTGGCGCAAGACCGCCGAGCGTTACGAGTCGGACCCGAAAGCCGGTAACGGCCGCAAAGAGCTAGAGGAAAAAGCCAAGGAAGCCGAGGAAGAGCGCGATCTGTCGCTGGCGAAATATCACCACCACGAGCTGGCGTCGGCCGCATTCCAGGTCGGCATCGTGCTGGCCTCCGCTGCAGTGATCACCGGGATGGTATCGCTGGTCTGGTTGGGCGGGCTGCTTGGAGCCGTTGGGCTGGTGATCATGGCGCTCGGCGTGTTCGCGCCGCACGCGGTGCCGTTCATCGCGAATTTATAATCTCGTCATTGCGAGCCATAAGGGCGTTTACGCCCGTCTTCGACGGGCTATGGCGAAGCAGTCCAGCGCTCGATGCAAGCGGCTCCTGGATTGCTTCGTCGCTTACGCTCCTCGCAATGACGGGTTGACCGCGTCACATATTGATCGCGCGCTTGTCGACCGCGAGCGCCGCCTCTTTCATTGCCTCGCTCAGCGTCGGATGGGCATGACAGGTGCGGGCGATATCTTCCGATGACGCGCCGAACTCCATCGCAATGGCCGCTTCGCCGATCATCGTCTCGGCATCGGGGCCAAGGACATGCACGCCAAGCACGCGATCGGTCTTGGCGTCGGCAAGAATTTTGACGAAGCCCTCGGTCGCGAGATTGGCGCGGGCGCGGGCATTGGCGCTGAACGGAAATTTGCCGACGTTATAGGCGACGCCTGCGGCCTTCAGTTCTTCCTCGGTTTTGCCGACGGACGCGATTTCCGGGCTGGTGTAAACCACGTTCGGGATCACATCGTAGTTCACATGGCCGGCTTTGCCGGCGAGCAGTTCGGCGACCGCGACGCCTTCCTCTTCGCCCTTGTGCGCCAGCATCGGGCCGGGGATCACATCGCCGATGGCATAGACGCCGGTGACATTGGTGTGGAAGTGCTCGTCGACCATGACGCGGCCGCGGTTGTCCTTCTTCACGCCAATTGTTTCGAGCCCAAGTCCTTCGGTGTAGGGCACGCGACCGATCGCAACCAGAACGACATCGGCTTCAAGCGTCTCCGCGGCGCCGCCCGCCGCAGGCTCGATCTTGACCTTGAGTGTTGGCCCGGCCTTGTCGATTGCGGTGACTTTTGACGACAGCTTGAATGTCAGTCCCTGCTTTTGCAGCATCCGGTGGAACTGATTTGCGATTTCGCGATCGAGACCGGGCAGGATGTGATCGAGAAATTCAACGATCATCACCTCAGCGCCGAGCCGGCGCCACACCGAGCCAAGTTCAAGCCCGATGATGCCGGCGCCGACGATCAGAAGTTTCTTCGGCACATTCGGCAGCTCAAGCGCGCCGGTTGACGACACAACGCGCTTCTCGTCGATCTCGATGCCCGGCAGGCGCGCCACGTCGGAACCGGTGGCAATGACGATGTTTGCGGTTTCGAGTGTCTGCGTCTTGCCGTCGGCGCCTTTCACTTCGACCTTGCCGGGCGCAACAATGCGGCCGGTGCCGGTAAATGTCTCGATCTTGTTCTTCTTGAACAGATACGCCACGCCTTTGACGTTGCTGTCGACGTTCGCCAGCCGGAATTTGTGCAGCGCCGGCAGATCCATGCTCGGCTTGCCAGCCATGATCCCCATTTGCGCGAAGCTGTGTCCGGTCTCCTCATAAAGCTCGGAGGCATGCAGCATGGCTTTCGAGGGGATGCAGCCGACATTGAGGCAGGTGCCGCCGAAGGTCGCATTCTTCTCGACCACGGCGGTCTTCAGGCCGAGTTGCGCCGCACGAATCGCGCAGACATAGCCGCCGGGACCGCTACCGATGACGATGAGATCGTAAGGCATGACGCAAAAACCTGGTTAGCAAGAAGACGTGGATAGTTGTGAAGATCCGGCCACGACGAAAAAATTACAGATCCAGAACCAGCCGCGCCGGCTCTTCCAGGCATTCCTTGACGCGGACGAGAAACGTCACGGCCTCGCGGCCGTCGACGATACGATGATCGTAAGACAGCGCGAGATACATCATCGGCCGTATCTCGACCTTGCCGGCGATTGCCATCGGCCGCTCCTGGATCTTGTGCATGCCGAGGATGCCGGACTGCGGCGCGTTGAGAATCGGCGTCGACATCAGCGAGCCGTAGATGCCGCCATTGGTGATGGTGAAAGTGCCGCCCTGCATTTCGTCGATCTTGAGCGCGCCATCACGGGCGCGTCGGCCAAAATCCGTAATGCTTTTTTCGATATCGGCCAGCGATTTGGTATCGCAATCACGCACCACCGGCACGACGAGACCGCGCTCGGTGCCAACCGCAATGCCGAGGTGATAGTAATTCTTGTAGATGATGTCATTGCCGTCGATCTCGGCATTGACCGCGGGAATTTCCTTCAGCGCCTGGACGCAAGCGCGGACGAAGAAGCCCATGAAGCCGAGTTTCACGCCGTGCTTCTTCTCGAACAGCTCGCGATACTGGGTGCGCAGCGCCATGACGTGGCTCATGTCGACCTCGTTGAAGGTCGTGAGCATCGCGGCGGTGTTCTGCGCGTCCTTCAGGCGGCGAGCGATGGTGGACCGTAGCCGCGTCATCTTCACGCGCTCTTCGCGGGCGGCATCGTCGGCCGGCGACGGCGCACGAACCTGTACCGCGGCAGCAGGCGCTGCCACCGGCGTCGGCTGCGCGGCGGCGCGTTCAATGGCCGCCAGCATATCGCCCTTGGTAACGCGGCCGTCCTTGCCAGAACCGGGAACGGTGGAGGGATCCGTGCCGGTTTCCGCAGCGATCCTGCGGACTGACGGCGCCAGCGGTGTGTCGGCGGCAGCGGCAGGCTTTGCGGGCGTTGGCGCGACAGGAGCGGGCGCCGCTTTCGGCGCGGCTTCAGCAGGCTTCGGCGCGAGTTTTGCCGCCGCAGCGCCAGCGGCACCTTCCTTGATTTGACCGAGCACAGCGCCGACCGCGACAGTGTCGCCGTCCTTGGCCGCGATATCGCTCAAGACGCCGGCGGCAGGCGCCGGCACTTCGATGGTCACCTTGTCGGTTTCGAGTTCGACCAACGGCTCGTCGACCGCGACGGCGTCGCCGGGCTTCTTGAACCATTTGCCAATGGTCGCTTCGGTGACGGATTCCCCAAGCGTGGGCACGCGAATTTCAGCCATAGTCTGGTCCTCGGTCAGTGTGGCCATCATCCGCGAAGGCGGATGATCCAGTGATCACCAAAATTCTCCCGCGATCACTGGATGCCCCGCCTTCGCGGGGCATGACAATTTCGATTATCCCAGTGCGTCTTCCAAAAATTGCTTGAGCTGGTTGAGATGGATCGACATCTGCCCAACCGCGGTCGACGCCGAAGCCGGCCGGCCGGTGTAACGCGCGCGGCGGAACTTGGCGTTGATCTGGTTGAGCACCCACTCAAGGAAAATATCGACGAACACCCAGGCGCCCATGTTGCGCGGCTCTTCCTGGCACCAGACGATTTCGGCCTGCTTGAAGCGCGACAGTTCAGCCATCAGCGCCTTGGTCGGGAACGGATAAAGCTGCTCGATACGCAGCAAGTAAATATCGTTGAGGCCGCGCTTCTCGCGCTCCTCATAGAGATCGTAATAGACCTTGCCGGAAGAGATCACGACACGGCGGATTTTATCGTCGGCGACTAGCTTGATCTTCTCGTCCGGCAGCATCTGCGCGTCGTCCCACAACAGGCGGTGGAACGACGTATTCGGCCCCATCTCGTCGAGCCGCGACACCGCGCGCTTGTGGCGCAGCAGCGACTTCGGCGTCATCAGGATCAGCGGCTTGCGGAAGTCACGATTAAGCTGGCGGCGCAGGATATGGAAGTAGTTCGCCGGCGTCGTGCAGTTGGCAACCTGCATGTTGTCTTCGGCGCACATCTGCAGATAGCGCTCGAGCCGTGCCGAGGAGTGCTCCGGCCCCTGCCCTTCATAGCCATGCGGCAACAGGCAAACGAGACCCGACATGCGCAGCCACTTGCGTTCGCCCGAAGAGATGAACTGGTCGAACAGCACCTGCGCACCATTGGCGAAATCGCCGAATTGCGCTTCCCACAGCGTCAGCGCGTTCGGCTCCGACAGCGTGTAGCCGTATTCGAAGCCGAGCACCGCTTCTTCGGAAAGCATCGAGTTGATGACCTCGTAGCGCGCCGCGCCGTCGCCAAGGTGATTGAATGGTGTATAGCGCGCGTCGGTCTCCTGGTCGTGCAGCACTGAATGGCGTTGCGAGAACGTGCCGCGCTCGGAATCCTGACCCGACAGCCGGACCCGATGGCCTTCGAGCATCAGCGAGCAGAACGCCAGCGCCTCTGCCGTTGACCAATCAATATTTGTCCCGGTTTCGATCGACTTCCGGCGGTTGTCCATGAACCGCGTGAGCGTTTTGTGGAGATGGAAGTCGTTCGGGATCGTCGTGATCTTCTGGCCGATCTCCTTCAGTTTTTCGATCTCGACGCCAGTGTGGCCGCGGCGCGGATCGTCGTCGGTGTCAGCGCGCTTGAATCCCGACCAGCGACCGTCGAGCCAGTCTGCCTTGTTCGGGCGATAGCTTTGCGCGGCCTCAAGCTCGGCATCCAGCCGGCTGCGCCAGTCGGCCTTCATCTTCTCGACTTCGCCCGAGGTGACGACGCCTTCGTTGATGAGCTTGTCGCTGTAAATTTCCAGCGTGGTCGGATGTGCCGCGATCGCCTTGTACATCAGCGGCTGGGTGAACGACGGCTCGTCGCCCTCGTTGTGGCCATGGCGGCGATAGCAGAACATGTCGATGACGACCGGCTTCTGGAATTTCTGCCGGAACTCGGTCGCGATCTTGCAGGCAAACACCACCGCTTCCGGATCGTCGCCATTGCAATGGAATATCGGCGCCTCGATGACCTTCGCGACATCCGACGGATACGGCGACGAGCGCGAATAGCGCGGGTTGGTGGTGAAGCCGATCTGGTTATTGACGATGAAATGCACCGAGCCACCGGTGCGGTGGCCGCGCAGACCCGACAGCCCGAGACTCTCGGCAACGACGCCCTGGCCGGCGAACGAAGCATCGCCGTGGATCAGGAGCGGCATCACCATGGTGCGGTCTTCCGGCGTGGCACCGAGCTGATCCTGTTTGGCGCGCACCTTGCCGAGCACGACCGGGTCGACGATTTCCAGATGCGACGGATTGGCGGTGAGCGACAGGTGCACCTTGTTCTGATCGAACTCGCGGTCGGACGAAGCGCCGAGATGGTATTTCACGTCGCCGGAGCCCTCGATTTCGCCCGGCAGCGACGAACCGCCCTTGAATTCGTGGAAGATGGCACGATGCGGTTTCGCCATCACCTGTGCCAGCATATTGAGCCGGCCGCGATGCGGCATACCGATGACGATATCGCGGACGCCGAGCGCGCCGCCACGCTTGATGATCTGCTCCATCGCCGGGATCATCGACTCGGCGCCATCGAGCCCGAACCGCTTGGTGCCGGTGAATTTCAGATCGCTGAATTTCTCGAAGCCTTCGGCCTCGACCAGCTTGTTGAGGATGGCGCGCTTGCCTTCGCGGGTGAAGGTGATCTCCTTGTCAGGACCCTCGATGCGCTCCTGAATCCAGCCCTTCTGCGCGCCGTTCGAGATGTGCAGAAACTCGATACCGAGAGTTTGGCAATAGGTGCGGCGGAGGATGGTGACGATCTGGCGGATGGTGCCGAATTCGAGGCCGAGCACCTTGTCGAGGAAGATGGGCCGGTCGAGATCGGCGTCGCTAAATCCGTAAGTGCGCGGATCGAGCTCTTCTTCGTTCTTCTGTATCTCGAGCCCGAGCGGATCGAGATTGGCATGAAGGTGGCCGCGAGCGCGGTAGGCGCGGATCAACATCAGCGCCCGCACCGAGTCTCGCGTCGCGCGTTCGACGTCGGCACTGGTGAGATCGACGCCGCGGACTTGCGCCTGCGCCTTGACCTTGGTGCCAACCGCCTCGCCCCAATTGCCGTCGAGCGCGGCGACCAGTTCGCCGCCCGGCAGCGGCGGCCAATCGGGCCGCGCCCACGTCGCGCCACGCGCGTTCAATTCGACGTCGGCGGCGTTGTCCTTCAGGCTCTGGAAGAATGACTGCCACTCGGCGTCAACGGCCTTCGGGTCGCTCTCGTAACGAGCGTAGAGGTCCTCGATGTAGTCGGCGTTACCGCCGTAGAGGAACGAGGTGAGGGCAAAAGCGGCGTTGGCGTCCTGACGGGACATGGCGGAATTCCTGAACCAGCGCCCGGCGGACCCGGGCGAGTGGGTGGGAAACGAGGTGCAAAAGGCTCAACCGAACGATGCGTAAGGGACGCGAATCGACCCGGCCCGGCGCCTGGGATTTTCCCTTGTACCCTATTTATGATCGCGATGCGGCAGGGAAAAGACGATAGAAATGAATCAAGATTTCCATATTTCGGCGAGGGTATGGCCGAGCCGGGCTGGTGACGGGGAGACCTTGATTCCGGCCGATTCCATGGCCGCGATCTTGGAGTCCGCCCCGCCTTTGCCGCCGGCGATAATCGCGCCGGCATGACCCATGCGGCGGCCGGGGGGCGCGGTACGCCCGGCGATGAAGCCGACCATCGGCTTCTTGCGGCCGCGTTTGGCTTCGTCCTTGAGGAACTGCGCGGCGTCTTCCTCCGACGCGCCGCCGATTTCGCCGATCATGACGATCGCCTCGGTGGTTTTATCGGCAAGGAACATTTCCAGCATTTCGATGAAGTCGGTGCCTTTGACCGGATCGCCGCCGATGCCGACGGCTGTGGTCTGGCCGAAACCTTCCTGGGTGGTCTGGAACACGGCTTCGTAGGTCAGCGTGCCGGAGCGCGACACGATACCGACCTTGCCGGGCTTGAAGATGTTTCCCGGCATGATGCCGATCTTGCATTCGCCTGCCGTCATCACGCCGGGGCAGTTCGGCCCGATCAGCCGGGACTTCGAGCCGCACAGCGAGCGCTTCACCTTGACCATGTCGGCAACAGGAATGCCTTCGGTGATGCAGATGATCAGTGGAACCTCGGCGTCGATCGCCTCGCAGATCGCGTCCGCAGCGCCGGGCGGCGGCACATAGATCACGCTGGCGTCGCAGCCGGTTTTCTCGCGCGCTTCCGCAACCGTATCGAACACGGGCAGACCGAGATGCGTCGCGCCGCCTTTGCCGGGCGATGTGCCGCCCACCATTTTGGTGCCGTAAGCAATCGCCTGCTCGGAATGGAAGGTGCCGTTCTTGCCGGTGAAGCCCTGGCAGATGACTTTGGTGTTCTTGCCGATGAGGATGGACATCAGGCGGCCCCCTTCACGGCTTTGACAATCTTTTGCGCAGCGTCATCGAGGTTATCGCCGGAGGTGACGTTGAGATTCGACTTGGCGATGATCTCTTTGCCCAGCGCGACATTGGTGCCTTCGAGCCGCACCACCAGCGGCACGCGCAAGCCAACCTCTTTGACCGCCGCGACAACGCCCTCGGCGATGACATCGCATTTCATGATGCCGCCGAAGATATTGACCAGGATGCCTTTCACGTTCGGATCGGAAGTGATGATCTTGAACGCCGCCGCCACCTTCTCCTTGGTGGCGCTGCCGCCGACATCGAGGAAGTTGGCCGGCGCCATGCCGTAGAGCTTGATGATATCCATCGTCGCCATGGCGAGACCGGCGCCGTTGACCATGCAGCCGATGGTGCCATCGAGCGCGACGTAATTGAGATCGTAACGCGACGCTTCGATTTCCTTCTCGTCTTCCTCGGTGACGTCGCGCAGCGCCACGATATCGGGATGACGATAGAGTGCGTTGTCGTCAAAGCCGATTTTGGCGTCGAGGCAGATCAGATCGCCCGACTTGGTCACGACCAGCGGATTGATCTCGAGCAGGCTCATGTCTTTGGCGAGAAACGCCTGATAAAGCTTGGGCAGAACGCTTTCCGCCTGCTTGGCAACCGCGCCCTTAAGACCAGCGCGTCGGCGACATGGCGCGCGTAGTGCGGCATGAAGCCGGTTGCCGGATCGATCGAGAAACTGGTGATCTTGTCGGGATGCGTCCGGGCAACTTCCTCGATGTCCATGCCGCCTTCGGTGGATGCGACAAAAGCAACGCGGGACGTCTCGCGATCGACCAGTGCCGACAGATAATATTCGCGGTCGATGGCCGAGCCCTCTTCGATATAAAGACGGCGGACTTCCTTGCCGTGCGGTCCGGTCTGATGCGTCACCAGCGTTGAGCCGAGCAGCCGCGCCGCTTCCTTCTTCACCTCGTCGATGGATTTCACAACCTTGACGCCGCCGGCCTTGCCGCGGCCGCCGGCGTGGATCTGGGCTTTCACCACCCAGACCGGCCCGCCGAGTTCCTTGGCGGCCTTTTCGGCCTCATCGACAGTGAAGGCCGGAATGCCGCGCGGTACCGGCACGCCGAATTCCCGCAGCACGCCCTTGGCTTGATATTCATGGATATTCATCGAGACCCCCCGCGGCTTGGCGCTGCGGCCACAGTAAAATTACTTGCCGAGGTCGGGCGCGATCTTTTTGCAGGCATCGACCAGGCCCTGTACAGCGCCTGCCGATTTCTCGAACATGCCACGCTCGGCGGCGTTGAACTCAACCTCGACGATGCGCTCGACACCCTTGGCGCCGAGGACGACCGGCACGCCGACGTAGAGATCCTTGATGCCGTATTCGCCGTTGAGCCACGCCGCGCACGGCAGCACGCGCTTCTTGTCGCGCAGATAGCTCTCCGCCATCGCGATCGCGGAAGCCGCCGGAGCATAGAACGCCGAACCGGTGCGGAGCAGGCTGACAATCTCGCCGCCGCCGTTGCGCGTACGGTCGACGATTTCGTCGAGGCGGGCCTGTGTGGTCCAGCCCATCTTGATCAGGTCCGGCAACGGAATGCCGGCAACGGTCGAATAACGCACCAGCGGCACCATGGTGTCGCCGTGGCCGCCAAGAACGAACGCCGTGACGTCCTCGACCGACACGTTGAACTCGTCGGCGAGGAAATAACGGAAGCGCGAGGAGTCGAGCACGCCGGCCATGCCGACGACCATGTTCTTCGGCAGGTCGCAGCACTTTTGCAGCGCCCAGACCATGGCATCGAGCGGATTGGTGATGCAGATGATGAAGGCGTTCGGTGCGTACTTCTTGATGCCCGAACCGACCTGCTCCATCACCTTCAGGTTGATGCCGAGGAGATCGTCGCGGCTCATCCCGGGCTTGCGCGGCACGCCGGCGGTGACGATGCACACCGATGCGCCTTCGAGCGCTTCATAGGAATTGGAGCCGGTGAACTTGGCGTCAAAACCGTCGACCGGCGACGATTGCACGAGATCGAGCGACTTGCCCTGCGGCACGCCTTCGGCGACGTCGAACATCACGACGTCGCCAAGCTCTTTGAGACCAATGAGGTGGGCGAGCGTGCCGCCGATCTGACCAGAGCCTATCAATGCAATCTTGTTTCGCGCCATCTGACAAATATCCTTGATTGGCAAAGGGAGACCGGCTGTCGCGGTCATTAGCCCTTTCGAGTGACGCGTTCAAGTCGGCTATCCCCGAAGCGAAACAGGCACGGAACGAAAAGGGTTTTGCCGTGATTGTCGGGCGGGACATTGGCGGCCGATAACATGAGTTCAAGCACACGAACGCCCCGGAAAGGCCAGTCCAGGAAGTCCTTGTTGCAATGGCTTGGTCCCGGGCTGGTCACCGGCGCTGCCGACGACGACCCAAGCGGCATCGCGACTTACTCCCAGGCTGGCGCCCAGTTCGGCTACGCGCTGGGCTGGACCATGTTTCTGACCACGCCCTTCATGATCGCCATCCAGATGGTCAGCGCCCGCATTGGCGCCGTGACCGGACAAGGGCTCGCGGCCAATCTGGGCAAGGCGATGCCGGCGAGCCTGCTTCACGCCCTTGTCGGACTATTGCTCATCGCCAATACACTCAACATCGCCGCTGACATCGCTGCGATGGGCGACGCATTGCGGCTCGTTATCGGCGGGCCGGAGCTGGTCTATATCGCCTTGTTCGGGATCGGCTGCCTCACCGCCGAAATCCTGATTCCGTACCACAGCTATTCGCGCTACCTGAAAACCTTGACCCTGATTTTGTTTGCCTATGTTGCGACCGCATTCACCATCCACATTCCCTGGCACGAGGTGCTTGCTGCAACCTTCGTTCCGCGTTTGTCGTGGAATCGCGATTACACGCTGATGCTGGTGGCGATATTCGGCACCACGATCAGTCCATACATGTTCTTCTGGCAGGCTTCGCTTGAAGCGGAGGGCCGCAAGCTGCGCAGCAAAGCGCCGGATGCCGCTGCTGCCGCCGCCTTGCCCAATCGTTTGGTGCAAGGAGATGCTTTTCGTATCGGGATCGACACCACCGCGGGCATGATGCTGTCGAACATCATCGGCTTCTTCATCATCGTCACGACCGCGACGACGCTCCATGCCCACGGCATCACAAAAATCGACACAGCTGCCCAAGCCGCCGAAGCTTTGCGGCCGCTTGCCGGCCCGTTGGCATTTTTTCTGTTTTCACTCGGCATTATTGGCACCGGGTTACTTGCCGTGCCGGTGCTCGCGGGTTCTGCCGGCTACGCCGTCGCAGAGAGCTTCGGCTGGGAGGGAAGCCTCGAATTGCCGGCGCGCAGTGCGCCCGGCTTCTATCTGGTCGTCACCGCGGCAACGATCGCCGGATTAGGCGCAGCGCTTACGCCGCTCGATCCAATCCGGATGCTGTTCTGGAGCGCGGTGGTCAACGGCATTGTCGCCGTGCCGCTGATGGTCGCCATGATGCTGGTCGTCGGCAGCCGCAAGATCATGGGCAAATTTGCCGCCTCGCGCGCCCTGATGATCTTCGGCTGGTGCGCGACTGCGCTGATGTCGGTGGTCGTCGCCGCGATGTTGCTCACCAGCGCGGGCAGCTGACGAACTGCTACGTCTCGACGATTCCTTCAGACGAGCCGCTGATCTGCCCGTGCGCCGCGCCGTGCGGCCGCGACAAGTAGCCTTCCGAGCGCATCTCGATCAGACGCGACGCCGTGCGCTTGAACTCCTGGACCTCGAAACCATCGTCGGCTTGATAAAGGAGATCGGGTTCGGCCGCAGCAGACGCAATCAGTTTCACATTCAGATCGTAGAACGTGTCGATCAGGATGATGAAGCGCTTGGCGGCGTTGCGGTTGTCGAATTTCATCACCGGAATATGGTCGAGGATGACCGTGTGGTATTCCCGCGCGATGCGCAGATAGTCAGCGGCGCCAAGCGGCTGTTCGCATAGATCGTGAAACGAAAAGCGCGCGACGCCCATGAAAGCGCGCGGCACATGAATGCTGCGCCCCTTGAGCGCCAAATTTTGTGGCGTGCCTCGATGTCCGCCGGTAAGCCGCTGCCAGGCGTCATCGAGCGCAGCGTCCGCGGCCTTGTCAGCGGGCACATACCAGACCGGCTTGCCGGCGAGCTTTTCGAGCCGGAAGTCGGTGCGCGCATCGAGCCGCACGACATCCATTTGCTCTTCCAGCATATGGATGAACGGCACGAACAGCGACCGGTTCAGGCCATCCTTGTAGAGATCTTCCGGCGCGACGTTGGACGTGGCGACAACAACGACGCCGTGCTCGAACAGTTGCGCGAACAACCGGCCGAGAATCATGGCGTCGGCAATATCGGTGACGTGAAATTCGTCGAAGCAGAGCAGCCAGGCTTCAGCAAACAGCTGATCGGCGACCAGCTTGATGGGATCTTCGCCGGCGTGATCGCCGCGCTTCATCTCCTGGCGCAGCGCATAGATGCGCTCATGCACATCGAGCATGAATTCGTGGAAATGCGCGCGGCGCTTGCGCACCACCGGGCTTGCTTCAAAGAAGAAGTCCATCAGCATGGTCTTGCCGCGCCCGACCTCGCCATAGATGTAGAGGCCTTTGACTTTGGATTGCCCGTTCTTGCGGCTGCCGAACAACCAGCCAAGCGATGATGATTTTCGCGCCAGACGGTATTCGACTATTCGCGTTTCAAGCTGCGCGAGTTTTTCAACCACGGCGCGCTGCGCGTCGTCGCTGCCAATTTGCCCTGCGGCAACGCCGGCGGCGTATTGCGCTGAAACCGAGCTCGCCATCTTTCAGATTAACCGTTGTGAGCGAAACGTGGCGGGGAAATTACGAACGCGTGATTGCGCCGTCGTTAAAGAGTCGCAAATACAAGCCATGCGTATACGGAATGTAGGCATGTTGCTCAATGCTTCGCCTTGCCAAATTTTAGCACCGCACGACATGATTGCCTGAGCTCAACACTTGGATTCGGCGTGCGCGCGAAAGACGTTGCACGCCATCTTGCTGCTACGGAGGAGATGTCCTGGAGGTCTGACGACAAAGTCTGAACGAAGGCAGTGTCAGGAGACCTTGGAATGCAGGACGTTCTTCCCGAAGGCGGCGTTATCCGCAAATTGTGGATCGGCGAAACCGCGAAGTACCGCGACCATATGCTGCGGCTCGATCCGAGCAGCCGGCACAGCCGGTTCGCGGGCGGTGTGTCCGACGAATTCATCTGCAAGTATGCCGAGATGTCGAACACGCTCGACGCCGTTGTTTATGGGTTTTTCCTCGACGGCGTGATGCACGGCGCGGCCGAGTTGCGGCCGTTGGGCAGCAATCTTCCGCGTCAGGCGGAAGCCGCAATCAGCGTGGAGAAATCCTGGCAGAGCCACGGCGTCGGCTCGGCGCTGTTGCGACACATCCTGCTTGCTGCGCGCAATCGCGGCATCCGGCTGCTGCACATGGCATGCCTTGCCGAGAATCAGCGCATGCAGCAGCTTGCGAGAAAGTTCGACGCCGAGTTGTCGTTCGACTTTGGCAATGTCGTTGGTGAAGTTGAATCGTCGCGGCCAACGCCGCTGTCACTGATGCGTGAACTTATGACCGACAGTCACGGCTTCGCGACGGCGATGCTCGATCTGCAGACCCGGATGTTCAGGCCGACCTGAGCGTTCTTTCGGACAGCGGGTAATCGGCCTCGACGATATAGGGGCCGCCGCCAACCGAAGTGCGCGACGAAAACAACACAAAGCGCGAAACCTGGATCGGCGCGGAGCGATAGTGTCCGCGGGCGCCGAGATATTCGGCAACGTCCCAGCTTGAAGTATCGCGCAATCGCGCCAGCGTGACGTGAGGCGTGTATTTGCGCCCTTCGGGTTCGAGACCGAGCCGCTGCAGAATGCGCTCGTTCTCTGCCTGCAGCTCCATCAGCGCCGGATTTGCCCCAACAGTGGCAACGAGGGCACGGGGTTTGCGGCCGCCAAACGAGGTCAACCCATCGAGGCGCAACTCGAAAGCGCCACGACGGACACGCCCGAGCATTCCGGCGATTTCATGGGCCAGTGAATCATCGATATCGCCGATGAAGCGCAGCGTCAGATGATAATTTTGAGGATCGATCCAGCGCGCGCCTGGTAGGCCGCCGCGCATTATCGAGAGGGTTTGAGCGATTGAGGTTGGGATTTCGAGACCGGTGAACAAGCGGGGCATGATCTACTCCGGGCTCGTCATAGCGAATCGCGACATGATCAGCATGAGGCGATCGTATGACGCATGCAAGACTCAGGATGGATGTTGCTGCTGTACGTGCGCGATCAGTTCCTCCACTTTTGGGAAAATGCGTTCCACGATGACCTTAACGCCGGCCTCATTGGGATGAAGCCCGTCGTGCTGCGTCATTTTAGGATCGGTGGCCACACCGTCCAGAAAGAACGGATAAAGCGACGCGCCATATTTGGCGGCAAGGTCTGGATAGATGCGCTCGAATGCCTGGACGTATTCCGGGCCGAGATTCGGCGCAGCGCGCATACCGCACAACAACACCGCAACGTGGCGTTCGCTCAGCTTGCTCAAGATCGAGTCCAGCGCCTTGCGCGTGACGTCAGGGCTGATGCCGCGAAGCATGTCGTTGGCGCCGAGTTCGAGAATAACCGCGTTAGTCCCTTGCGGCACCGACCAGTCGAGCCGCGCGAGTCCCCCGGAAGCCGTGTCACCGGATACCCCGGCATTCTGAACGTCCGCAGCGACGCCTTTCGCTGTCAGCGCCGTTTGCAGTTGCGGCACAAAGCCGTCCTTGTCGGGCAGGCCGTAACCAGCCGTCAGCGAGTCTCCGAGCGCCACGATTTTGACCGGCGCTGTGGCCGCTGCCTGGGTAACTACCTGGGCATAAGCGGGCGCCACGATTGTTTCACCCAGAAGACCTAAGGCTAGGCTTAAAGCCGCCGCGAGCAGGATTTGGACCAGCGCAGACCGCCACCCATATGATCGAACAGCAAAGCGCGGACCCGCCGAGACTCATGAACGACATTTCCAACCATCCTTCCGCCGCCGGCGTTATTGCGCTGCGCGGGGTTGATCTCTCGCTCGGGCGCGGCGCTGCTCGCGTCCATATCCTGCGCCAGATCAACCTCAATATAGGCCGCGGCGAGGCCGTCGCACTGCTTGGTCCATCGGGGTCGGGCAAATCGACGCTACTGATGGTTCTGACCGGGCTGGAGCAGCCCGATACTGGCTCGGTGACCGTTGCCGGGCAGGATTTGCGGCAGCTCGGCGAAGACGGCTTGGCCCGCTTCCGGGGCAAAAATGTCGGCATTGTGTTTCAGGCTTTTCATCTCATCCCGACCATGACGGCACTGGAGAATGTCGCCGTGCCGCTGGAATTCGCCGGCGAGCGTGATGCAATCGAGCGTGCCAAACAAGAGCTCGCCGCCGTCGGATTGGCGGAACGGCTGCATCACTACCCCGCCGAATTGTCCGGCGGCGAACAGCAACGCGTCGCGTTGGCTCGCGCGCTTGCTCCTAATCCAGCAATCCTCGTTGCCGACGAGCCGACCGGCAATCTCGACGAAGCAACGGGGAGCGAGATCATCGAGTTGTTGTTTCGCGGTCACAGCGAGCGCGGCACAACGCTGGTGCTCGTCACTCACGATACCGACCTCGCTGCGCGATGCGACCGCGTGCTGCACATGCACTCCGGAAGTCTCGCAACGGCGCCGGGCGCCTCATGACGCACAGCAAAGGCCGCGTCCCCATCGGGCTCAAGATCGCCTACTCGGCATTCATGGCGGTGTTGGTCCCAGTTTACTGGCACAATTATGGCCCAACAAACTTTCTCTACTTCTGCGATGTCGCGCTGATCCTCACTCTGATTGCGATATGGCCTGAGAATGCATTACTGATTTCCGCCTGCGCCGTCGGCATTCTGGTCCCGCAAGCGGTATGGGTCGTCGATTTTCTGGTGCGGTCTACCGGCACCTCGCTGACCGGCATGACCGACTACATGTTCGACGCCGATCACTCAGTGTTCTTGCGCGCACTTTCGCTGTTTCACGGCTGGTTGCCATTTCTGCTGATCTATCTGGTCTGGAGGATCGGCTATGACCGTCGCGCATTCTGGACCTGGACCGCGTTGGCCTGGGTGTTGCTGATCGTGTGCTTTTTCCTCATGCCGCCGCCAACAGCAAATCCGGGATTGACGCCTGTTAACATCAACTACGTGTGGGGCCTGAGAGACACTGTGGCTCAGACGTGGGTGCCACCCTATGTCTGGTTTGCTGCGCTCCTGATCGGATTGCCGCTATTGGCGTTTGCTCCGACTCACTTTTTGCTTGCCCGCGTTATGCCGAAAGCCGCCTGATGCTCGCTCCAGCTTTCGACACAACCGCCAGAACCGCAACGCACCTGCTCCCGCTGCGCTATGCCTGGCGCGAACTCCGCGGTGGTCTGCGCGGTTTCGTCGTCTTCATCACCTGCATCGCGCTCGGCGTGCTGGCGATCGCCGGCGTTGGGTCGGTGGCAGCAAGTCTCGCCGACGGAATCGGCAACGCCGGCCAAATCATTCTTGGCGGCGATCTGTCCTTTGCGCTCATTCAGCGCGAAGCCAGTGACACTGAGCGAACGTTCCTGACTAACCAAGGTACGGTTTCCGTCGCAGGTCTCACGCGCGCCATGGCGCGCACCGGCGACGGCCGCACAACACTGGTGGAAGTCAAAGCGGTTGATGATGCCTATCCGTTGTTCGGACAAGTGGTCACCGATCCGCCGATGCCGCTCGCAAGTCTGTTCGCGCAGAACAACGGTGCTTTTGGCGCAGCCGTCGATCCTTCTTTGCTCACGCGGCTCGATCTGAAAACCGGCGACCGCATCACCATCGGTAGCGCGACGATCGAGTTGCGGGCGGCGCTGACCAGCGAGCCGGACAAACTGACTGGCGGCATCGGGCTTGGACCGCGACTGCTCATCAGCAACGCGGCGTTGCAGGCCAGCGGGCTTATCCAGCCCGGCAGTCTTGTGCGCTGGCTCTACCGGCTGCGCCTACCTGCGAGCGACAGTAGCGATCAAGCCGTAGCGGCTTTGGAGAAGCAAGCACAGACAACATTCCCGGATGCCGGCTGGGATGTCCGCACGCGAAGCAAAGCATCGCCACAGCTCGAGCGCAATGTCGAACGTTTCATGCAATTCCTGACCCTGGTCGGGTTGACGACATTGCTGGTCGGTGGCGTCGGCGTTGCCAATGCGGTTAGCGCGCACCTTGCGCGCAAGCGTGATTCCATCGCGACGATGAAGGCGCTCGGCGCGACCGGGGGCAGCGTATTCGCGATTTATTGCGCGCAGATGCTGCTGGTGGCGCTGCTTGCGGCCGCCATCGGCGCGGTACTTGGAGCCGCCCTGCCCTACATCCTGAGCTGGGCATTCGGCGCGATCATTCCGTTTCCAGTCGAACCGTCGCTGCATCCGGGCGTGCTGACGCTGTCGATACTGTACGGCCTGCTGACGGCGCTGGCGTTTGCGTTGTGGCCGCTCGGCCGTGCTCACGAAATCTCGGTGTCGATGCTGTTCCGCGATCAGGTGGCCGCCGAGCGGCGCTGGCCGCGGCGCCGGTATGTCGTCGCGACAGCTTTGGTCGCCGCGGTGCTGGTCGCGCTCGCGATCCAGACCACGTACGACCATCGCATTGCAGCGATCTTCGTCGCCTCGGCAATCGGCGTGTTCATCGTTCTGCGGCTGGTCGCGATGCTGACGATGTGGATCGCGCGCCGTCTGCCGCGGGCAGGTTCAACTGTATTGCGGCTGGCCATCGCCAATATCCATCGGCCGGGGTCGCTGACGCCGACGGTGATCCTGTCGCTCGGCCTTGGGCTTGCCCTGCTCGTCACCGTCATCGAGATCGACGGCAATCTCAATCGTGAGTTTACCGCGGCACTCCCGGCGAAAGCGCCGTCGTTTTTCTTTCTTGATATTCCCGCCACAGCCAGCAACGGCTTTGATGCTTTCATCCAGGAGCACGCGCCCGCTTCGGTGCTTGAGCGCGTGCCGATGCTGCGCGGCCGCATCGTGTCGGTGAACGGCATCAAGACCGAAGATCTCAAGCCGCCACCCGGCTCGCGCTGGGTGCTGCAAGGCGACCGCGGCATCACCTTCTCCTCGGTCGTCCCCGCAGGATCGCGCATTGTCGCCGGCGATTGGTGGGGCGCGGATTATTCTGGCGAGCCGCTGGTTTCGCTGGAAAATAAAACGGCTCAGGATCTCAATCTGAAAATCGGAGATCCGGTCACTGTCAACATTCTCGGCCGCAATGTAACGGCGAAGATCGGTAATCTCCGCGCCGTCGACTGGGAAAACCTCGGCATCAATTTTGTGCTGGTGTTTTCGCCCGGCACATTCGCCGGCGCGCCGCACAGCGACATCGCGACATTGACCTTTGCCGACGGCGGCACGCCGGCTGAAGAGACCATCATCATCAAGGCAATGTCGGATTCCTTTCCGGGCATTACGGCTGTGCGTGTCAAAGACACGCTCGATACGCTCGATGGGATTATCCGCAAACTGGTGCTGGCGCTGGCCGGCGCCAGCTCGGTCACGCTGCTCGCTGCCGCCTTTGTGCTCGGCGGCGCGCTCGCGGCAAGCCAGCGTTTTCGCATTTATGACGCGGTGGTTCTAAAGACTTTCGGCGCAACCCGCGGCCGGCTACTGGCGGCCTATGCGCTGGAATATCTTTTCATAGGCCTGATCAGCGTCGTGTTCGGCGGCATCATGGGCTCGGTTGCAGCAGGCCTTATTGTCAGCGAGGTCATGGACTTCCCCTTCACCTGGGAAGCCGGGCCAGCCGCCGCCGCGGCACTGGTCGCCCTCGGTGTCACCCTGGCGCTCGGGTTGCTGGGCACCTTTACTGCACTTGGCCGCAAGCCCGCGGAGGTGTTGAGGAATCTCTGAGCGCTCCCGTGGTCGTGAACGATTTGTAACCATTAGCGAAATGGCGTCGCACCCATCTGGCGCGGGGACCCCTTTCGCACTAAATTCCAGCCACTCGAATTGGGCATTCGCCGAATGCCAATCCCGGCCAGAGGGCTGGGCAACCCAGGGGTACTTCCATGTCCGATCTCGATCGGAATTACGCGACCGCCAGGTCCGGCTATCGCACGGACGCGGTTACGATCGACGCAGGTCTGCGCGCGTACATGATCCGCGTCTACAACTACATGGCTGCCGGCGTCGCGCTGACCGGGCTGGTGGCATGGTTTACGTTCTCGGCCGCCGTGACCGATGCAGGCGGCTCGATGCAACTGACGTCGTTCGGGCACGCCATCTTTCAGAGCCCGCTGATGTGGGTCTTTGTGCTGGCGCCACTCGCGCTCGTCTTCGCGCTCAGCTACGGCATCAACCGGTTGTCGGCGGGAACGGCGCTGATGCTGTTCTTCGTCTATGCCGGCCTGCTCGGGCTATCGCTAGCCTCGATCTTCCTCGTCTATACCGGAGCGTCGATTACGCGGGTGTTCTTCATCTCCGCGGCGACCTTCGGCGCGCTGAGCCTCTATGGCTACACGACGCAACGCGACCTGACCGGTATCGGCTCGTTCATGTTCATGGGCTTGATCGGCATCGTCATCGCCAGCCTGGTCAACATCTTCCTGAAATCGACCGGCCTCGACTGGGCGATTTCGATCATCGGCGTGATCGTGTTCGTTGGCCTCACCGCCTACGACACGCAGCGGATCAAGGAGATGTACAGCGTCAATGACGACGGCACGATCTCCGGCCGCAAGGCAGTGATGGGCGCGCTGTCGCTCTACCTCGACTTCATCAACCTGTTCCTGATGCTGCTGCGCCTGTTCGGCGACCGCCGCTAAGCCAGGTTTCATAAAACTCTGAAACGCCCCGGCTCACTGCCGGGGCGTTTTGCTTTCTGGATCTGCCGCCGCAACACGTTCTGAAGCCGGCAGGTAAAGCAGCGCCGCGAGTGCTGAGAGGCAAAGCGCCGACGACACGGCGATTACCCAAGTGCCGATGTGGTCGAGCAGCAGCCCGAACAGCAGCGGCGCGAAAGCCTGCGCCGCGCGAGCGGGAGCGCCCAGCAATCCGGTGCGTTCGCCATAGGCGTAAGGCCCGAACACCGCGAGCGGCACGGTGCCGCGCGCAATCGTCAGCAGCCCATTGCCGGCGCCATAAAATATCGCGAATGCCGCTGCCGCCGGCGGCCCAATCACGGCAAACACAATGGCCCCGATTGGGTGCAGCAAGGCTGCGATCCGCGCCGATATCAGCGGATGGATGCGGCGCATGATCACGAACTCCGCAAGCCGCGCCGCGACCTGAGCCGGGCCGACCAGCGATGCGGCGGCAACGGCCTGTAGCGGCGTTGCCCCGGCGCGTTCCAGCAGCGTTGGCAGCTGTGACGCCATCGCGCCGGTGACAAACCAGACGGCTGCGAACACATACGCCAACAGCAGCATTTCCTTGCGCGGATGCCACCCGATCGAAGCGCCAGCTTCCTTCGCGACGTGCTGCAGTTTCGCCGGGACCGGCAACAGCAGGCGATTGAGCGGCAGCCCAATGAGCAGATTCACTGCGGCCCATATCAGCACGGTCTCGCGCCAGCCCACTGCATCATTGAGAAATGTCGTGACCGGCCAACTCACCGTGGAGGCAAAACCGGCGAACAGCGTGATGCCGGTGATCGGTCCGCGCGCGTTCTGACCATAGAGCGCGGCCAGCGCCG
Source organism: uncultured Alphaproteobacteria bacterium (assembly GCA_963807565.1). GTDB lineage: Bacteria > Pseudomonadota > Alphaproteobacteria > Rhizobiales > Xanthobacteraceae > BOG-931. The sequence continues at coordinate 28,792 of CAWECH010000029.1, forward strand.
CAAAGGCTGAGTCGTAAAGGCCGAGCGCCATGCCGACGCCGAGAACGGTCCACGCCGCAAACAGCATCGGGACGTTCGTGGTCGCAGCGAGCGTGATCAGACCGGCCGCCAGCACAATATTGGAGAAAGCAAGCACACCTCGCCCGCCATAACGATCGATGATCCGCCCGACGGCGGGCCCGGCAAAAGCGGCAATCAACAGCGCGGCAGAGAACGCTGCAAAAACCCAGGAGCGCGATACGCCGATGCTCGCACCGATCGGATCGGCAAGGATAGCGGGCAGATAATAACTCGATCCCCATGCGAGCGTCTGCGACAGGCCCAGCGCCGTGACGACGACACGGCGCGAGTGTTGCGGCGGTGTATTCGGATCGGTCCCGGTCAAATCAAAGACCCACAAATTTCCGCTGGCGGTCCAACGATAGACCTTACAGGACCGCATCCGCTGCATCAGTATAGGAAGCAGCTACGGGGATTAAGATGAGTCCAGCACTAAAGACAGACCTCACCATCCGATCCGCCGAGCCCGGCGACATCCCTGTCATCACAGGAATCTACGCCGACGCCGTCAGGCACGGCACGGCTTCGTTCGAGCTTGAGCCGCCGGATGAAGCCGACATGGCCGCGCGGCACAAAGCGCTGCTGGCGAAGAACTATCCCTATCTTGTCGCAGAAAGAGCCGGTGCGATCGCTGGCTATGCGTATGCCGGGCCATACCGCGCGCGTCCGGCTTATGACTGGTGCGTTGAAGATTCGATCTACGTCGCCCCGGACTGTCATCGCCAGGGAATTGGACGGACTTTGCTTGAAAGATTGATCGTTGAATCTGAAGCACTGGGCTTTCGCCAGATGATTGGCGTCATCGGTGACACCGCGAACACGGCGTCTGTCGCGGTGCACGCAGCCGCCGGCTTTCGCCTGATCGGCACTTTCCAGTCGATCGGCTACAAGCACGGGCGCTGGCTCGACACCGTGCTGATGCAGCGCGCGCTCGGCCGTGGCGACGCGCTTCCGCCGGGACCGCTTTAGCTCACCACCTTGAGCGTGCGGTCGAGCACGCTGATCACACGATCGATCTCCTGACCGCGACGCAGAATATGGCCGGTCGCGGAAATCACGCTGTAGGCGCCTTGCCGCCGGGCCAGCTTGGGATTTTTCTCGATGCGGTAGATCGGGATTTCCGAGGCGCGACGGAAGACCGAAAACACCGCGCGGTCTTTCAGGAAATCAATCGCGTAATCGCGCCATTCGCCCGCAGCCACCATTCGCCCATACAGGCTCAGAATGCGGTCAAGCTCGCGGCGGCTGAATCTGACCTCATTCGCGGGGGCGGACGCTTTGACTTCGCCCCCGCGCCACCCGCTGGGGTCGATTTCGCCGATATCCATCCGGCGCCTCCATTGTCATCGACGCTTCATGATCGCGCCGGACGGCGGCGGCGGCAAGAGCTTCGTGAGCGGTAAAAATGGGCCGCAAACGTCCAGCAAAGCGGCAGGTGCGACATTTAGGACCGCTGGAATCACGGCTTTGTTAAAGCAATCATAATGCGGCCAAGATTCCGTCAAGCACCCGCCAAGCTGGACTGCGAAATAACAATCGTTGCCTCAAGGCCCGGTCCGGATCGCTCCCCGGATTCCTCAGCCCCCCAGCCCCCCGGGGTGTGGACGGATCGGGCCAGAGTTTTGTGTGAGTTCAATCCCCAGTAGCGTTTTAAGGCCGGCAGTCAGTCGCCGGCCTTTTTCTTTGTCTGATTGGGAATCACAGAGGTAACCGGCAAACGCGGTATCCGGCGTTTCAGACTACTTGGTATTTGTTGTCTGCTGCCTGGCTTCGCTTGAGGACGGCTGCCCAAACGGCATGTACGCGGCGCCGAGGATGATACCCGGCTTCTCGTGCGTGCCTTCCTGCACCATCACCACAGCGGCATCGATGTCGTCGGCCTTGATGTCGGAGACTGGGATGGTCCAGTTCGCGTCCGACCCATTCCAGTCGCCGAGTTTGATCCAGCCACGCACCACGTTGTGATAGGTGATCGTGTGCCCGTGATTTTCGCCACGGCCGATCGCAACAGTCACCTCATGCGCCACCGGACACATCCATACTTCGCCGGGATGACTGGCGCCTTTGGCCTGAACATTGACGTTCAAAATATTGCCGCCGAGGGACAACAGCACCGGTAGCGACATCACTGCAGGTTTCTGATCGGTCTGCGCGACAGCGTGCTCAATCGCGCTGCGATCGCTGCCAAGTACGTCGGCACTGCCGTTGACCACGACCTGCGGCGTATAGACTTCGCGGTCGCCACGCACATGCGCATAGGCGCGTTGCCGCGCCGAATGCCCCGGCATGGCCAGCGTATCTTTCCAGCCGAGGTAGTCCCAATAATCGATTGGATCGCTGATCGCGATCAGCGAGGGATCAGCCGCGAGTTCACCAAGCAACTTGTCGGCCGGCGGACATGACGAACAGCCTTGGCTGGTGAACAGCTCAATGAGCTGCTTTTGGCTCGGCACACGCCAAGCCGCACGTGGCGGCCAAAAGGCCTGCAACAAAGGGAGCCGACGCGAGGCGGCAACGCAGCATTCCGGTCTCCACCCCGCTTACCTCTTATGACGGCAACTTCGCCCGGCGCTTTTGGTAACGCCAGGCGCAGTCACCCGCCACTCAATTCGCGGTGAGCGGGGATGTTTACGCCGCAAGATGGCGCAGCACGTACTGCAGAATGCCGCCGTTCTTGTAGTAATCGAGCTCATCGACGGTATCGATGCGGCAGATCAGCGGAACGCGCTTGAGACCGCCATCGGAGGCGACGATCTCGGCGAGCAGCCGCTGGTGCGGCTTGAGATCGCCATGCAGGCCGCGAATGGTGACCTGCTCGTCGCCCTTGAGCCCCAAGCGTCTGCCACGACGTGCCTTCTTCGAACACCAGCGGCACGACGCCCATGCCGACCAGGTTCGATCGATGGATGCGCTCGAACGATTGGGCGACCACCGCGCGTACGCCGAGCAGGATCGTGCCCTTCGCCGCCCAGTCACGCGACGAGCCGGTGCCGTATTCCTTGCCGGCGAAGATCACCAGCGGCACGTTGTCTTTCTTGTAGCGCATGGCTGCGTCGTACATCGTCATGCGCTGCTTCGACGGATAGTGGATGGTGAAGCCGCCTTCGACGCCAGGCACCATCTGGTTCTTGATGCGGATATTGGCGAAGGTGCCGCGCATCATCACCTGGTGATTGCCGCGGCGCGTGCCGTACTGGTTGAAGTCCTTCGGGCGCACCTGATGGTCGCGCAGATATTCGCCCGCCGGGCTTTCTTCCTTGATCGATCCGGCCGGTGAAATGTGGTCGGTGGTGATCGAATCGAGGAACAGGCCAAGCACGCGCGCGTCGACGATGTCCTCGATCGGCTGGCTGCGCTTCGGCATCTCTTCGAAGTACGGCGGATTCTGCACGTATGTCGAGCGATCATCCCACTTGTAGGTGAGGCCGCCCTTCACCGCGATCTTGCGCCAGTTGGCGTCGCCCTTGAACACGTCGCCGTACTTCTTGGTGAACATCTGCTTGTTGATGCTCTTGTTGATGACTGTCGCGATCTCGCGGCTGGTCGGCCAGATGTCGCGGAGATAGACCTTGCGGCCTTTCTGATCCGTTCCAAGCGGTTGCTTGGCGACGTCGATCTGCATCGAGCCGGCAATCGCGTAGGCAACGACCAGCGGCGGCGACGCCAGATAATTGGCGCGCACGTCGGCGTTAACGCGGCCTTCGAAGTTACGGTTCCCGGACAACACCGCAGCGGCAACAAGATCGTTTTTATTGACCGCCTCGGAAATCTCTTCCGGCAGCGGGCCCGAATTTCCGATGCAGGTGGTGCAGCCGAAGCCCACGAGATTAAAACCGAGCTTGTCTAGATAAGTCTGCAAGCCCGACTTCGCGTAATACTCGGCGACGATTTGCGAACCAGGCGCCAGTGATGTCTTCACCCACGGCTTCACCGTGAGTCCCTTCTCGACCGCCTTCTTGGCGAGCAGGCCGGCGCCGATCATGACGCTGGGGTTCGACGTATTGGTGCAAGACGTGATCGCGGCGATCACCACGTCGCCATTGCCGAGCGTGTGGTCGCGCCCTTCGACCGGCACGCGCTTGTCCATTTCGCTCGCTTTGTTGAATTCCTTGTCCATCGACTGGGCGAAGCCGCTTTTGACTTCCTTGAGCGCGACACGATCCTGCGGACGCTTCGGTCCGGCCAGCGACGGCTCGATCGAGGACAGTTCGAGCTTGAGCACGTCGGTGAATATCGGATCCTGCGTGCTCTTGGTCTGATACATGCCCTGCGCCTTGGCATAGGCGGCAACGAGGGCGACGCGATCGGGCGACCGGCCGGTCTCGCGCAGATACTTGAGCGTGTCGTCGTCGATCGGGAAGAAGCCGCAAGTGGCGCCGTATTCCGGCGACATATTGCCGAGCGTTGCACGGTCAGCGATCGTGAGATCGGCAATGCCGGGGCCGAAATACTCGACGAACTTGCCGACCACGCCGCGCTTGCGCAGCATCTGCGTCACGGTGAGGACGAGATCGGTCGCCGTCATGCCTTCCTTGAGCTTGCCGTTGAGCCGCACGCCGATCACTTCCGGCAGCAGCATCGAATAGGGTTGGCCAAGCATCGCGGCTTCGGCTTCGATGCCGCCGACGCCCCATCCCAGAACCGAAAGTCCGTTGACCATCGTGGTGTGAGAGTCGGTACCGACCAGCGTGTCGGGATAAGCCAGTTCCGTCGCAACCGTCTTATCGGGGAAAGTGACCTTGGCTTTTGCCGTCCACACCGTCTGCGACAGGTATTCCAGATTGACCTGATGGCAGATGCCGGTGCCGGGCGGCACGACGCGGAAGTTTTCAAACGAGCGCTGCGCCCACTTCAGGAAGCTGTAACGCTCCTGGTTCTGCCGATATTCCTCTTCGACGTTCTTCTTGAACGAGTCCTTATGCCCGAAGAAATTCACCGCGACCGAGTGGTCGATCACGAGATCGACCGGTACCAGCGGGTTGATCTTCTTCGGATCGCCGCCAAGGTGCTCCATGGCATCGCGCATCGCGGCAAGATCAACCACCGCCGGGACGCCGGTAAAATCCTGCATCAAAACCCGCGCCGGCCGGAACGCGATTTCACGATCGGAGGTCTTGGATTTAAGCCACAGCGCGACGGCCTGGATGTCTTCCTTGGTAACCGAGCGGCCGTCTTCGTTGCGCAGCAAGTTTTCCAGGAGGACCTTCAGGGAAAAGGGTAATCGGGAAATGCCCTTGAGCCCGTTTTTCTCAGCTACCGGCAGGCTGTAATAGGCGTAGGTCTTGGAGCCTACCTTGAGGGGACGCAGGCACTTGAAGCTGTCGAGCGAATCCATGACTTTTTTCCCATCCTCCCGGCCGGGCGCCGGGGCAAAACTGGAGGTAAATTATTGCCGAAAAGGCCCCAGCGGGTCGTTGGTAGTCGGAAACGGGAGGCGTCGCCGGCGCGCCGCCGCCCGTTGTGCGGCTTATAAGTTCTTTTTTGGAATTGTGCCAGATCAGCAACAAATCGCTGACAAAATACCTGCTATCCCGGCGCCTCGCGTGAGAAACCGGCGGGTCTAGCAGGGTTGTTTTTCCCGCCCAGGATCAAACCAATGCGGCTTTGCGCTGTTGATCTGGCCTGTCATCGCGGCGGACGCGATGTGTTCGCCGGCTTGAGCTTTGCCGTGTCGTCGGGAGAGGCTTTGGCTATCACCGGCCGCAACGGCGCCGGCAAATCTTCGCTGCTGCGGACCATCATCGGGCTGGCCAGAATTGCCCATGGCAGCCTCACCCTGGAAGGCGGCGATCCCGAACTGACAATCCCGGAGCAGGCGCACTATCTCGGCCATCAGGACGCCCTGAAGCCATCCCTGTCGGTCGGCGAAAACCTGCAGTTCTGGGCGAATTTTCTTGGCGCGCGAGACGCGCAGATCCGCCCTGCGCTCGCTGCGGTCGGCCTTGAAGATCTGACCGATCTGCCGGCCGGCTACCTCTCGGCGGGGCAGCGCCGGCGGCTATCCATCGCCCGGCTGCTGGCGGTGAAACGCCCGATCTGGCTGCTCGACGAGCCAACCAGCACACTGGATGCCAATGCGCAGAATCGCCTCACGACGCTACTGGAAGCGCATTTGAGCGGGGGTGGCCTTGTCCTGGCCGCGACCCATGGACCGATCGGCCTTGGCTCGGTACGGGAATTACGGCTCGAAGATGCGCAGCACCCAACGCCGGTTGAGATGGCAGCGTCATGAGTCCGCTTGCAGCACTTCTCTTCCGGGACATGCGTATCGCCGTACGCGTCGGCGGCGGCGCTTTGATGGGCGTGCTGTTTTTCCTCGTCGTCGTGACGCTGGTGCCGTTCGCGGTCGGGCCCGACCTGCCGCTCCTCAAGCGCATCGGGCCGGCAATCCTGTGGCTCGCGGCACTTCTGGCGAGCCTTCTCGCGCTCGACCGGCTGTTCGCATCGGATCATGAGGACGGCTCGCTCGATCTCATCTTGATGGGCCGTGCGCCGCTCGAACTCGTGGTCGCAGTCAAAGGCATCGCGCATTGGCTCACAACCGGACTGCCGCTGATTATCGCGGCACCGCTGACCGGGCTGTTTCTCAACATCGATCCGGCGGCAGAAGCGGCGCTCACGCTTACGCTCCTTGTCGGCACGCCGGCGCTGACCTTCATCGGCTTGATCGGCGCCGCCATCGCGGTGACGCTGCGCCGCGGCGGCCTTCTGCTCGCCGTGATCGTGCTGCCTCTGACAGTGCCGGTTCTGATCTTTGGCGTTGCAGCAGCAAATGCGGCGATTACTGGCCCGGTGCCGTTCGGAACGCCCTTTACGATTTTATGCGCGCTGACCTTGATGAGTGTGGTGGTCGGACCATTTGCCGCCGCCGCGGCACTGCGGCAGGAAATGGAATAGCGCGATGAAATCCTGCTCATCTAAATTTGAAATGCTCGGTCGCCATCGAGGGTATAGTGGCCGTCCGACCGGGAACCTGTGATGCCGCTTAGCGACCTCGCCAATCCTTCGCGTTTTCTTACGCTCGCCAACCGCGCGATTCCATGGCTTGCCGGGCTGACGGTGATTTTGCTCGCGATCGGCCTGTATCAGTCGATGCTGGCGCCGGACGATTATCAGCAGGGCGCCACAGTGAAGATCATGTTTTTGCACGTGCCCTCGGCATGGCTCGGCATGCTGGGCTGGGGCATCATGAGCCTTGCAGCGCTCGGCACGCTCGTGTGGCGGCATCCGCTCGCCGATGTCGCAGCCAAAGCCGCTGCGCCAATTGGTGCGGCATTCACATTGCTGTGCCTTGTTACGGGTTCGCTCTGGGGCCGCCCGGAATGGGGCACCTACTGGGTTTGGGATGCACGGCTGACGTCAGAGTTGATTCTGCTTCTGCTGTATCTCGCCGTCATCGCGGTGTGGCGTACGGTCGAAGACCCTTCGCGCGCGGCACGCGCCGTGGCGATCCTGACCATCGTCGGCGCCATAGACCTTCCGATCATCAAATTCTCGGTCGACTGGTGGAATACCTTGCATCAAGGCTCGTCGGTATTCCGCATGAGCGGCTCGACCATCGACCGGTCGATCCTGATGCCGCTCTTTGTCATGGCGATCGCCTTCACATTCCTGTTCGTGACCTTGCAGCTTGCGGCGATGCGCAATGAAATCCTGCGCCGCCGGGTTCGCACGTTACGGCTCATGCAAGCCAGCGCGGTTAGCTAACAATGGACGCATCGGGCCATATTGGTTTCATTATCGCGTCCTACGCCGCGGCCGCCGCCGTGGTCGTTGGACTCATCGCCTGGGTGACATTCGATTTCCGCACGCAGCGGCGCAATCTGAACGATCTGGAAGCGCGCGGCGTCACGCGCCGTTCGATGCCGCCATCGACCGCGACGCTGAAACAGGCGAGAGAAGACGCATGACCGACGCTGCGAATGAAACCGCAAATGTTGGCCGGCGCCGTCTCGTCGTGCTGTTGCCGCTCGCCGTATTCGTCGCGCTGTCGCTGCTGTTTCTGATTCGCCTGATAAACGCCAACGATCCTTCGCTCATCCCATCGGCGCTGATCGGGCACCCGGCGCCGCAGACCAATCTGCCACCGATTGCCGGCCTCGATCGCGATGGCCAGCAAATTCCCGGCCTGGATCCCGCGAGCTTCAACGGCGCGGTGACAGTGGTGAATGTGTGGGCGTCATGGTGTGTGCCCTGCCACGACGAAGCGCCTCTTTTGATGCAGCTTTCACACGACAGCCGCTTCCGGCGTCGTCGGCATCAACTACAAGGATCAGCCGGATAACGCGCGGCGTTTCCTCGGACGCTACGGCAATCCGTTCGCCGCCGCCGGCGCTGACGAAAGCGGACGGGCCGCGATCGAGTGGGGTGTCTACGGCGTGCCGGAAACCTTTATCGTCGGCCGCGGCGCTCATATCGATTACAAACTGGTCGGACCGATCACACCGGACAACTTCGAGACCGTCCTGAAACCGCAGATCGAAAAGGCGCTGGCGGCCGGCTCCTGATTATTCGGCCGGTTCCTCGATCCCGTATTTCTTCAACAGCGGCACTTGCAGCGCACCGAATAGGAAAGTCAGCGGCACCACGCCGAACACCTTGAAATCGACCCACACATTGGTCGACGTATTGCGCCATACAATCTCGTTGAGCACCGCGAGCACGAAGAAGAAGATCGCCCAGCGCAAAGTCAGTTTGCGCCAGCCTTCTTCGGTCAGCTGGAACATCGAGTCGAGCACCGCGCCGAGCAGCGGCTTGCCGAAAAACAGACCGCCGAGCAGGATCGCACCGAACAGCGCATAGATGATGGTCGGCTTGACCTTGATGAAGGTCGCATCGTGCAGAAACAGCGTCAGGCCGCCAAACACGACAACGATGATCGCGGTGACCACCGGCATGATCGGGAGGTGCCGCGTCAGGAAATACGAGATCGCGAGCGCAACCAGCACCGCGACCATGAATGTCCCAGTAGCGACGAAGATGTCGTAGTGGTTGTTGGCGAAGAAAAACAACGCCAGCGGCCCGAAATCGAGCGCGAGCTTCACCAGCGGATTGAGCTGCGGCTTGGGCGGTGCTGCGGGCGGTGTCATCAGCTGGCGTTATCTAGCGCGGAGCAGCCGTCGACTCAATCATGAATCAAGCCCGACGATGGCGCGGGAAAAATCGCGCGCCGAGAACGGCGCAAGATCGTCGACACCCTCGCCGACGCCGATGAAATGTACCGGCACTTTGAACTTGTCAGCGATGGCAACGAGGATGCCGCCGCGCGCCGTGCCATCGAGCTTGGTCATGGCCAGGCCGGTAACGCCGACAACTTTTTGAAAAATCTCGACCTGCGATAGCGCGTTTTGCCCGACGGTGGCGTCGAGCACCAGCAGCACGGCGTGTGGCGCGGACGGCTCGACTTTTTTCATGACGCGGACGACTTTTTCCAGTTCGTTCATCAGCTCGGCGCGATTTTGCAGGCGGCCGGCAGTATCGATCAGCAGAATATCGGTGCCTTGTTGTTTCGCGGCGGCGACCGCATCGAACACCAGGCCGGCCGGATCAGACCCCGCGTCCCGCGCAATGAAAGCGGCACCGGTCCGCTCTGACCATATCTTGAGCTGATCGATTGCGGCGGCGCGAAACGTGTCGCCCGCAGCCAGCATGACCTTATATCCTTCACCGCGATAACGCGCAGCAAGCTTGCCGATGGTCGTCGTCTTGCCGGAGCCGTTGACGCCCGCGACCAGAATGACAAACGGTTTCGTGGCCGAATCGATCGCCAGCGGCAGCGCCACCGGCGCGAGAGATTTCTCGACCTCCTCGGCGACTACGGCTTTGATTTCATCCGGCGTGATCGCCGCATCCTGACGGCTTCCGGCGAGCGCCGCCACGATACGATCGGCCAGGGCGAGCCCCAGATCGGCGCGGACCAGGGCATCATGAATCTCAATCAGCGTGGCGTCGTCGAGCTTGCGCTTGGTGACAAGATCGGAAATCGCTCCGCCGACCGCCGTGGAACTGCGTTTGAGCCCGCCGGAGAGGCGCTGCCACCAATTCTGTTTCACGCTGTCGTTCATGGTGCGCTCGTGATAGCGGTTTCAGCATGACCCCGGAAGAGATGGAATCGCGCCTTCTGTACCGTGACGGGCTGATGCTGGTGATCAACAAGCCGGCCGGCCTGTCGGTGCATCGCGGGCCGAAGGGCGGCGCCAGTATCGAGGACTATTTCGATCATTTGCGCTTTGGCCTTCCCCGCTCGCCGGCGCTCGCGCACCGTCTCGACAAGGAAACCTCCGGCTGCCTGGTGCTGGGCCGCCATCGCAAGGCGCTTGCCCAGCTCGGCAAGCTATTCAAGAACGGCGCCATCGACAAAACCTATTGGGCCGTCACCGAAGGCGGTCCGGACGCTGACACTGGCACCATCGACCTGCCATTGGGACGGCTTGATGACACACGCGGCTGGTGGATGAAGCACGATCCGGATGGAAAGCCGTCGGTGACACGCTGGACTGTGCTCGGACGCTCTCCGGATGCAAAGCTGACGTGGCTGGGGCTGGAACCGCTCACCGGACGCACGCATCAACTGCGCGTCCATTGCGCCGAAATGGGCTGGCCGATCCTCGGCGACGGCATCTACGGCACCGCGCCGCGGTTTGGCGGCCCGGGCCTGCAATTGCATGCCCGCGAGATTGTCGTGCCGCTCTACAAGAATCGCGACCCGATCCGCGTCGCCGCGCCGGTCGCGCCGCATATGAAAGCGATACTCGCGCAATGCGGCTGGCCGGGCGAGGATGCCGATGCGTTTCGCATCCACATGCACGAACACGCTGCCCACGCAGCTCAGTAAATTGTTTCCGTGATACGTGCCGGCGCGGCCTCGTCGTGCTTCGGGCCGCCCATCTTGCCGTCAGTCAACTCAGCAAGAATCGAACCCGGTGTCGGCAAGGTCTTGCGATCGACGACGCTCTTGGGATCCCACAACTTCGAACGAATGATGGCCTTGGTGCACTGGAAATAAGCGCGCTCGACTGTCACGACCAACACGCACTTCGGTACCTTGCCGTTCATGGCGAAGCTCTCGGTAAGCTCCGGATCGGTCGAAATCCGGGCGCGGCCATTGATGCGCATGGTCTCGCCGACACCCGGGATCAGGAACAGCAACGAAATTCGCGGATCGCGCACCAGATTGCGCAGGCTGTCGATGCGATTGTTGCCGCGGCGATCCGGAACAATCACTGTGTGTTCGTCGACGATGCGCACGAAGCCCGGCGGATCACCGCGCGGCGAGCAATCGAGACCTTCGGGACCGCAGGTGGCGATGACAGCAAACGGCGCAGCTTCGATCAGCCTACGGTATTGCGGCGTAATATGATCGGTTTCTTTGAAGATTGCCGGTCCGTAGGGCGCATCACTGTAGAGCGCTTCAAGCTGCTCCATGGTGGATATGATGTGATCCTGCCTAGCGTCGTCCATAGCGTGATCTCCAGCCTCGAGGCGAATGTAATCAAGCCGCGATTAATTGTCTGCCGTCGTGCGCCGCTATTGTCAGATCAAGAATTTTTCCAGGCTCAAACGGCATCGGTAATTTGACCGGAATGAAATGCTCGGTCCGTCCGCGCCCGTTCAATTCAGTCAGCACGCGCCGCGTTCCGCCTATCTCTGCATCAAGTTGTTTCTTGAGCGCCAGCGCTCCGCGCTCTCTCAAGTGTCGCGCCCGGTCTTTCACGATATGACCGGGCAACTGCGGCATTCGCGACGCCGGCGTTCCCGGCCGGGGTGAAAACGGAAACACATGCAGATGCGTCAGACCGCAAGCTTCGACCAGATCGAGCGAATTCTGAAACATCGGCTCGGTCTCGGTCGGAAAGCCGGCAATCAAATCGGCGCCGAACACCACGTCGGGCCGCAAGCGCCGCACCTGATCGCAAAACGCGAGAGCATCGCTGCGCGTATGCCGCCGCTTCATGCGCTTGAGGATCATGTCATCGCCTGATTGAAGCGACAGATGCAAGTGCGGCATCAGCCGCTCATTGTGCGCGATGGCATCGAGCAGATCGTCGTCAGCCTCGACGGAATCGATCGATGACAGGCGAAGCCGCGAAAGCTCCGGCACGTGCTTGAGGATCTGCTTCACCAGCCGGCCAAGCTTCGGTGAACCCGGCAAGTCAGCGCCGTAGGCGGTGATATCGACGCCGGTCAGCACGACTTCGCGATAACCGTTGGCAACAACGCTGCGGATATCGTCGACAACGGACCCCATCGGCACCGAGCGCGAATTACCGCGGCCGAATGGAATGATACAGAACGTGCAGCGGTGATCGCAGCCGTTCTGGACCTGCACGAAGGCGCGGGTGCGGCCTTCAAAGCTGCTCACCAGATGCGCTGCGGTTTCCTTGACCGCCATGATGTCATTGACGATTGCCTTCGGCGCATCATTCAGTCCAAACGCAGCGCGAGCATTTGACCACGCGGCACCGTCGAGTTTCTCCGATATTGCCCAGCACCCGATCGGCTTCAGGCATTGCACTGAAGGTCTGCGGTTCGGTCTGTGCGGCGCAGCCGGTGACGATGATGTTGGCTTGCGGCCGCTCGCGGCGCAGCGCACGGATCGTTTGTCGCGCCTGCCGTACTGCTTCCGCTGTGACGGCACAGGTATTGATCACGATCGTGTCGTCAAAACCCGCGCGCTCCGCTTCACGGCGTATCACTTCCGATTCGGCGGCGTTAAGCCGGCAGCCGAACGTTACGACGTCGACGCCCATCACGCTGCTCCAGCGCCGGCAAGCAATGCCGCATCGAAGCGGCCCTTGTGTTCATATTCGGTTGGGCCAGTCATCAACACGTGGTCGTCGCTGTCGCGCCATTCGATGCCCAGATCGCCGCCGGGCAGCGTCACGGTAACGAGCCGGCCTGCACGGCTAAGCCGCGCCGCGGCAACCGCCGAAGCACAAGCCGCCGAGCCACAAGCCTTGGTAAGGCCGGCGCCGCGCTCCCAGGTGCGGATCACGACGTGATCGCGCGATGGCGTCGCCGCGAGCGTAATGTTGGCGCGTTCGGGAAAAATCGGGTCATGCTCGAGCAGCAGGCCGATCCTGGGCAGATCATAAGCCTGCGGATCGTCCACCCAGAAGATTGCATGCGGGTTTCCCATGCTGACGACAGAAGGCGAATGCAGGCTCGGCACACCCTCGACCTTCAGATCGATGGCCCGGGTATCCGGCACCGCATGAGCGAGCGGGATTTCGTCCCAGCGAAAACGCGGCTGGCCCATATCGACAGTGAACAGGCCGTTGCGCTCACGCCAGCAGGGAATAAGCCCGGCTGGCGTCTCAAATGTCAGCTCGGCGCGGCCGTTTTCGGCGCTGACCAGGGACGCCACGCAGCGCATGCCATTGCCGCAAGCACCGGCCTCGGAGCCGTCGTTATTGAAGATGCGAACCAGCGCATCCGTACCCGCACGCGAGGGATAAAGCGCCATGAGTTGATCGTAAGGCTCCTGCTGCGCTGCCGCGCGCGCCTCAGCGGCGGCGATCGGCCCGGGTGCCTGGCGCAGATCAACAACGACGATCTCGTTGCCGAGGCCGTTCATCTTGATGAAGTCGCGATCTGCAAGGGCGCCCATTGATGCGCTCACGATAATGCCCAAATGTCAGCGACTTATATGAGAACTCGGTTGTTTCGCGCTAGTGTGGCGGAGGCACGCCGTGCTAGAATCGTCCGGGGCGAATGAATCAGCGGCAGCGGCGCCGGCCGGCAGCGCCAGTCTCGCCAGCATTTGAGGAGAGCTGATGATCCCGCGCTTTGCGCTTGGTGCAGCGGGCCTGGCAATCGCTATGGCAATGGCTTCAACATTGGCGTTTGCCGAAGTCCCGCCAGTCGTGGCCCAGGCTCCGCAGAATCCGCCAGCGACGGCTGCACCTTCCGCCGAGCCGTTCGGCGAGGAAACCACCCTCACCGCCAAGACCGGTCATCACCACGAAGGGCACCGGCACCTGGGACAATGCTTTCCAGACCATCACCGGCGCCTTCAAGAAGCTGAAGGCCTACGCCGACAAGGAAGGCGTGAAGATCGACGGCATGCCGATGACGGTTTTCACCTCGACCGATGACACCGGCTTTCAATATCAGGCCTCGATGCCGTCACCGAGGCGCCAAAAATGCGCCCCACGGCGACATCACGCTCGGCCAGTCGCCGGATGGCCGCGCGCTGAAATTTATTCATCACGGCTCGTATGACGACCTCGACAATACTTACGAGGCGATCACGAACTATCTCGACGAGAAGCGGCTCGAAGCCAAGGACATGTTCATTGAGGAATATGTCACTGATCCGCTGACGGCGGATCCGAAGAAGCTCACCGTCAACGTCTACGTCCTGCTGAAATAGTTTTTGTCATTGCGAGCCATTAGGGCGTTTACGCCCGTCTTGGACGGGCTATGGCGAAGCAATCCAGCGCTTTAGTGCAAGCGGCTCCTGGATTGCTTCGTCGCGCTGCTCCTCGCAATGACGGAGATTATAACTGCCAAACTTCTCCCGGCCGCAGCGCGCGAAATCTTGCCGGAGGAATTCCGGCGCTTTGCAGGGCATCGGTGAGAGCGGCAACCGGCGCGCCGATCGCCTCGTCGGTGAGCTGGAACGTACCGTAATGATGACGCCAGCGCGAATTCAGCGCCGCAATCGCTGAGGGCCTGCACCGCCTCTGCCGGGTTCATGTGTTGCTCGCGCATGAACCAGCGCGGCTCGTAAGCGCCGATCGGCAGAATGGCGAGCTTGATCGGTCCGTGGCGCTGGCTCACTTCGCGGAAAGTATTGGCCGCCGCCATAACCAGAGTCGCCGACGAAGTAGATCCGCCCGCACGGCGCTTCGATCACGAACGACGCCCATAGCGACATGTTGCGATCGGACAAATTTCGCGCCGACCAGTGCCGCGTCGGCACCAGCGTGACGGCGGCGCTGCCGAGATCGATGCGATCCTGCCAGTCAAAGCCTTCCGCCGCGATCGCCGGATCGTGGTTCCGCATGATGGCATCGTTGCCGAGCGGTGTGATCACGCGCGGGCGATGCGCCGCCGCGAGCCGCGACAGCGTCCTGACGTCGAGATGATCGTAGTGTCCGTGCGTGACCAGCACGACGTCGACCGGCGGCAGGTCGACAAAGGCGACGCCGGGATCGTTCACCCGCTTCGGACCGATGAAGCTGAACGGCGATGCGCGCTCTGACCAGACCGGGTCGAGCAGGATATTCAGGCCCGCGGTCTGGATCAGGAAGCTCGCATGCCCGATGTAAGTCACCCGCAAGGCTGCGCCTTCGACCCGCTGCGGAGGGTGGTCAGCAGACGGTGACGGCGCCCACGCCGGCCATTTCGCTCGAGGTGCCCTTGAAGCGGCGCTCGATAAACCATCGAAACAGCGCTCCCCGGCGCCCAGGCGGCACCCCGAGAGGGTCGAAAAACCGCTCGCCGTCGAAATGGTCGGTGACCGGACCTGTGTAATATCGGGACATTCTGGCCAGACTATATAGGTTCCGTTGATCGGACTGCCCGGTTGACGGCAGCAGGCCCCGCCCCTATTTTCCGCCCGCTCTCGCAAGAGAACGATATTGGACCCGCCGACCGGCCTAGGAGGCCGGAGGTAACCGCCCGACAGCGCAATGCGCCCTCGGGCGCAAAAGTGCTTTGCACAGGCCGCCCGCAGGGACGGCCGTTCTTGAGGATGGAATCTTGTTCGACAGTCTTTCGGAACGGCTGAGTGCAGTCCTCGATCGCCTGACCCGGCGCGGTGCGCTGTCGGAAGCCGACGTCGACGAGGCGTTGCGCGAAGTCCGCCGCGCGCTGCTTGAGGCCGACGTCGCGCTCGACGTCGCCCGCGAATTCACCGAGCAGGTGAAGAAGCACGCCGTCGGCGTCGACGTGATCAAATCGGTCACGCCCGGCCAGATGGTCGTGAAGATCGTTCACGATCAACTCGTCGAGACGCTCGGCTCGGACGCGCAAACGATCGACCTCAACGCGCCGGCGCCCGTCGTGATCATGATGGTCGGCCTGCAAGGCTCCGGCAAAACCACGACGACGGCGAAAGTCGCAAAGCGCCTCACCGATATCGCCAAGCGCAAAGTGCTGATGGCGTCGCTCGACACGCGCCGGCCGGCGGCGATGGAACAGCTCGCGGTGCTCGGCCAGCAGGTCGGCGTGCAAACTCTTCCGGTGGTCGCCGGACAGACGCCAGTACAGATCGCCAATCGCGCGGTGCAGGCCGCGCGGCTCGGCGGCTACGACGTCGTGATGCTCGACACCGCCGGCCGCACCACGCTCGACGAAGCGATGATGGCCGAGGCCACCGAAGTCCGGCGCGCTGCCAATCCGCACGAAGTGTTGCTGGTCGCCGATGCGCTCACCGGCCAGGACGCGGTGAATCTCGCGCGTTCGTTCGATGAACGCGTCGGCCTCACCGGCATCGTGCTGACTCGCATCGATGGCGACGGCCGTGGCGGCGCTGCGCTGTCGATGCGCGCGGTCACCGGCAAGCCGATCAAGCTGCTCGGCACCGGCGAAAAACTCGATGCGATCGAAGATTTTTATCCGTCGCGTATTGCCGACCGCATCCTCGGCATGGGCGACATCGTTTCGCTGGTCGAAAAAGCGGCGCAGACGATCGACGCGGAGAAGGCCGCACGCGTCGCCGAAAAAATGCGCAAGGGCGCATTCGATCTTTCCGATTTGCGCGAGCAGATCGTGCAGATGCAGCAGATGGGCGGCATGAGCGGCCTGATGGGAATGATGCCGGGCATCGCCAAGATCAAAAATCAGCTCGCCGAACGCAATCTCGATGAGACCGTGCTCAAGCGTCAGGTGGCAATCATCGATTCAATGACGCCGCAGGAGCGGCGCAGTCCCGATGTGCTCAAGGCCAGCCGCAAGCGGCGCATCGCCGCCGGCTCCGGCACCAAACCGGAAGACATCAACAAGCTTCTGAAAATGCATCGCACCATGGCCGACGTGATGAAGGCGATGGGTAGCGGCGCCAAGCGCGGGCCGATGGCAGGTCTCGCCAACATGCTTGGCTTTGGCGGTGGCGGCGGCATGCCGAGCCCGGAGCAGATGGCAAAGCTTGCCGAGAAAATGCCGGGCGGTTTGCCGCCCGGAATGCCCGGTGCACCGGGCATGCCGCCAAAAATGCCTGGAATGCCTGGCCTGCCGCCGAATTTCCCCGGCCTGCCCGGACCGAAATTTCCCGGAGGCTTTCCGGGATTGGGAAAGAAGAAGTGATCAACCGCAATTCGAACAATCAACGAAAGGAAATCTAATGCTCGTTATTCGTATGGCACGCGCCGGCACCAAGAAGCGGCCGTTTTATCACATCGTTGTCGCCGACAGCCGGAGCCCGCGCGATGGCCGCTTCATCGAGCGGCTCGGCTTTTTCAATCCGCTGCTGCCGAAGGAAAAGACCGAACGCCTGCGGCTCGACCTGGAAAAGGTCAAGGCATGGATGGTCAAGGGCGCGCAACCGTCGGATCGCGTGAAGCGCTTCCTTGATGCGGCCGGAATTTTGAAGCGCGAGAAGCGCAACAATCCGGAGAAGGCGATCCCCCGCAAGGAACGCAAGGCGAAGGAAGAAGCTGCCAAGGCGGCAGCGGGCGCCGCCCCGGCTGCTGCTCCCGCGGCGGGAGCTGCTCCGGCCGCCTAGCCGGCGCAAGCGATGGCGAGCGCGCGGGTCTGCCTCGGTCAAATCGGTGCGCCGCATGGCGTGCGCGGCGAGGTCCGGCTGCGCTCGTTCACTGCCGATCCGGATGCGATCGGGGCCTACGGGCCGCTTGAGACCGAAGACGGTCACGTCGTCCAGATCGAGACGCTGCGGCGCGCGAAGGATCACTTCGTCGCGCGGCTCGCCGGCGTTGCCGATCGCGACGCCGCCGAGCGGCTGACCAACGTCAAGCTCTACGTGCTGCGCGAACGGCTACCGGCGCTCGATCACGCTGATGAGTTTTACCACGCCGATCTCATCGGCCTCGCCGTCGTCGATCGCGGCGGCGGCAAGCTCGGCACCGTCGTCGCCGTTCATAATTTCGGCGCCGGCGATCTGATCGAAGTGCGGCCGACTGACGGCAACACCACGCAGATGCTGCCATTCAACGAAGCGACGGTGCCGGTTGTCGATCTCGCCGCCGGACGGCTTGTGGTCGAACCGCCGACCGAAGCGCCAAAGAGTGGCGGCTGACGATGTGGCGGGCAAGCGTCCTCACGATTTTCCCCGACATGTTTCCAGGGCCGCTCGGCATGAGCCTCGCCGGCAAGGCGCTGGCCGCGGGGACTTGGTCGCTCGACATCGCTGACATTCGCAACTTTGCCACCGACAAACATCGTACCGTTGATGACACGCCCGCCGGCGGCGGTCCCGGCATGGTGATGAAAGCCGACGTGCTCGGCCGCGCCATCGACGCCGTCGCGACCGGCACGCGGCCGCGCCTTCTGATGTCGCCACGCGGCACGCCACTGACGCAGGAGCGCGTGGAGGCGCTGACTCGCGAGCAAGGCGCGATCCTGATTTGCGGCCGGTTCGAGGGCGTCGATGAACGCGTTATCGCCGCGCGCGGCCTGGAGGAGGTTTCGGTCGGCGACTACGTCCTGTCCGGCGGCGAACTGGCTGCCATGGTGCTGATTGATGCCTGCGTGCGGCTGCTGCCCGGCGTCATGGGCGCCGTAAATTCGGGCACCGAGGAGAGCTTTACCGGGGGGCTTCTGGAGTACCCGCAATACACCCGTCCCCAACTCTGGGAGGGGCAGCCGATCCCGGAAATCCTGCTGTCGGGGGATCATGCAAAGATCGCCGCCTGGCGCCGCGCCGAGGCCGAACGGCTCACCAAAGAGCGCCGCCCGGACCTTTGGGCGGCGCTTCCGAAGGGGTCCCAGAAGGGCTCAAAAACCGGCGGCTAGGCCCAATGACCGGAGGGTGACAAACCCCGGCGGGTAGCGTAGAAGCACGCCCAATCCGCTAAGCCCCCGGTCGGAGCCGCGCGCAAGGTGAAGCGCAGCCGATGGAGAATTTACTGTGAACCTGCTCAAAGAGATCGAAAACGAACAAGTCGCAAAGCTTTCTGCCGGCAAGGAAATTCCGGATTTCCAGCCGGGGGATACAGTTATTGTCAACGTCAAAATCCTCGAAGGCGAGCGCACCCGCGTGCAGGCCTATGAAGGCGTCTGCATCGGCCGCGCCGGCGGCGGCTTGAACGAGAATTTCACCGTGCGGAAGATTTCGTATGGCGAAGGCGTCGAGCGCGTCTTCCCGCTCTATGCCCCGATGATCAACTCGATCAAGGTCGTGCGCCGCGGCAAGGTCCGTCGCGCCAAGCTCTATTATCTGCGCGGCCGCCGGGGCAAATCTGCCCGCATCGGCGAGCGCGTGGATCACGTGGCCGAAGGTGGCGAAGCCGCAAAGTAAGGTCGTCTCGCCGACCACGGATATTTGTCAGCGCGCCCACAGCCGCTGCGAAGCAAGACGCGCTCCCTCGGCGAGAGCCGAGAGCTTGGCCCAGACCAACTCGTCGTGCAGGCGGCCGCCAAGACCGCAGTCACTACCGCCAATGACGTTCTCGCGCCCAACCGCGCTGGCAAAGTTTTGCAGCCGCTGCGCGATGAGCTCGGGATGCTCCACGATGTTGGTCGCGTGGCTGATAACGCCCGGCATGATGAGCTTGCCCTCAGGCAGTTTGATGTCCTTCCATAAAGTCCATTCGTGCTCGTGGCGGACGTTGCCGGCCTCGAAGCTGTAGCACTGCGCGCGTATCTGAAGGACGAGATCAATGACGTCTTTCAGCGCGATGTCGTGGGTGTGCGCTCCGTGCCAGCTTCCCCAGCAGAAATGGTGACGCACCCGATCCTCGGGCAAACCATCGAGCGCATGGTTGAGCGCGTCAACGCGGACTTTCACATAACGCCGGTACTCCGCCACGCTCGGCTCCGGCCTGATCATGTCCCATGAATCCGCAACGCCAGGATCGTCAATCTGCAGGATGAAGCCGGCATCGACGACGGCGCGATATTCGTCGCGCAAGGCGTCGGCCAGAGCGAAGATGAACTTCTCGTCGTCGCCGTAGTATTCATCAAAGATGTGATGATCGAGCCAGCCCGGTGCGAACACGCAGATAAAAGCCTCCTCGGCACCGCCGGCGGCTTGGAGCGCCTGCTTGTAGACTTCGATCTCGCGCTTGATCGCATCCGTCGCGCGGCCCTTGACCGGCCCGGTCAGCACCATCTTGGTCTTGGAAAAAAACCGCGGCTCTTCGCCCGGGACACAGAACATGGTGCCGACGCGGTCCATGTCGGCATAGAGCTTGGGAAACTCGTCGCGCTCGCGCGCGTCCGCGCGGTGAGAGCCTTTCTCGCCCGGCTTGAGCGGGCGGGTCGTGATGCCCCCGAATTGCTGCGCGTAGTAAGTGAAATTTCGCCCGTTCCAGAATTCGCCGTCGCCGACGCAGCTGATTCCGATCTGGACCTGCTTCTTGATCAGCGCGGCGACCTGCCGGGATATATCCTCGGTCGCTGGCGCCACCATGGGCAACCGGCCGGCATGGGACGTCCTGATCGCGGTTTCACTTCGCAGCATGGCGGCCCCGTTGGCTGTGCCCTGCAATGCTACCGCGAATGACGGCAGAATGCTGGGCCTTTTCCTAGCGCCCGGCACGCGCTAAATGACCGCCCAGCACCTATATCCCTGAGCTGGCTACACGAGACGAAAGCAGTAAAAATGGCGAAGCCCCGCACCCTGTACGACAAGATCTGGGACGACCATCTGATCGAGGACGACCCGAATGGCGCTTCGCTGATCTATATCGACCGCCACGTCGTCCACGAAGTGACCAGCCCGCAGGCCTTTGAAGGCTTGCGGCTTGCCGGCCGCAAGAGTCCGCGCCCCGGACAAGACCTTGCTCGTGGTCGATCACAATGTACCGACCACCAATCGCAATCTTCCGAATCCCGATCCGGAGAGCGAGGCACAGATCAAGTATCTCGCCGAGAACGCCAAATTCTTCGATCTCGAATATTACGACGAGTTCGATAAGCGCCAGGGCATCGTTCACATCATCGGCCCGGAACAGGGCTTCGTGCTGCCGGGCGTGACGCTCGTCTGCGGCGACAGCCATACCGCGACCAACGGCGCATTTGGTGCGCTGGCTTACGGCATCGGCACCTCGGAAGTGGAACACGTGCTGGCGACGCAGACGCTGATCCAGTCGAAGTCGAAGAACATGCGCGCCGTGGTCGACGGCAAATTGCCGGAGGGCATCACCGCGAAAGACATCATCCTTGCCATCATCGGCGAGATCGGCACCGCCGGTGGCACCGGCTACGCGCTGGAATATTCCGGCGATGCGATCCGCGCGCTGTCGATGGAAGGCCGTATGACGGTCTGCAATATGTCAGTCGAGGCCGGCGCCAAGGCAGGCTTCATCGCGCCCGACCAGAAGACCTATGACTATCTCAACGGCCGCCCAAAAGCGCCGAAAGGCAAGGATTGGGACGCCGCACTCCGTTACTGGGAGACACTGCGCTCGGACGACGGCGCGCATTTCGATCGCGAGATCAAGCTCGACGCTGCAAAATTACCGCCGCTCATCACTTGGGGTACCAGCCCCGAGCAGGTGATCTCGATCACAGGCCGCGTCCCGAGCCTCGATGGCGTCAGCGACGCAGCCCATCGCGAAGCGATCGGACGAGCACTAGACTACATGGGCCTCAAGGGCGGCGAGAAAATTACCGACATCGGGATCAATCGCGCATTCATCGGCTCCTGCACCAATGGACGCATCGAGGACCTGCGCGCGGTGGCCAAGATCGCCGACGGAAAGACCGTAAACGCCAATGTCAGCGCAATGATCGTGCCAGGCTCGGGCCTCGTCAAAGAGCAGGCTGAAGCCGAAGGGCTCGACAAGATTTTCGTAAAGGCCGGTTTCGAATGGCGCGAGCCCGGCTGCTCGATGTGCCTGGCGATGAACCCGGACAAGCTTGCACCGGGCGAGCGTTGCGCCTCTACCTCAAACCGCAACTTCGAAGGCCGACAGGGTTACAAGGGCCGTACCCATCTGGTGTCGCCAGCGATGGCGGCTGCGGCAGCGATCGCGGGACATTTCGTCGACATCCGCGACTGGCACTAAGCAATTCCGGGCGCGAAAACGCCCGGAGCTATCCCCTTACCCACCAGCAGTGCTTGCCGGGATAAAGCACCGTGCCGCTCGGCCGGTTTTGCAATTCATACCAGTCGGTGCAGCGCCGGTAGAGCAACGGCCGCGAACCAGGATGAATTTCAATGCGCGGCGGCTGTACCTGACTTGGCGACGGCACACCGACCGGTCGTGGGTTCTGTGCAAAGGCGGGATTTGCCATGAACGCCGCAAATCCGAAGACCACGATGAGCGACTTTACTGACATTGCTGCCTCATCGGACTACAGGTCCACTATGGGGACGACCGTAGCCTTCGATGGCGGGCAAGACAACAATGCGCCGATTGCGGATCCGCTACTGCGCCTGCTTAGGGCAGGTAGAGACGCGCCGTCGGTTGATCGACCAGTCCGCGGATCATGACGTTGAAGGCCAGCACGATCCGGTCCTCCGACTCATTGGCGGTGCCCTCTTCGACCGCATGCGGAACGTGACTCGGCCAGATCATCATGCGGCCCTTCTCGGGCGGCATTGAAAAGATATCCGCGTTGAACTGGTTCTTTTCCGCGTAGGTCGGCTCAATATTTTTCGAGTGCATGCGTGGCGAAGCAAAAATCGTTCGCCCGCAATTCGCCGGCGTTTTGATGTAGATGATGCCGCTCAGCAGACAGTTCGGATGAATATGAAAATTATGCCGCCGGTTTGGATTGGCGATATTCGCCCACATATTGGTGATGTAGTGAGACTCGCGTTTGACCGCGATGGCGTCGAGAATCGCCGCGCTCTCGGCCATGATGACGGTGACCACATCCTGCATCTCGGGCAAATTCTGCAGATCGTCCGGCGTCATGTAGGCCAAAACCGCTCCGGGAGAGGGGGAGCCCTTGCCTGATTTCTGCAGCTCTCGCAGTTTTTTCTCGACGCGATCGCACACCGTGACGTCGGGCAACATCCCGGTGAACATCGGCGTCGGGAAAATCATGAAGAGCTGCTTGGCAGTCAGCTCGACCGGCCTCGGAAAGGAACCGATATCTCGAACGGGCATTTGCAGCATGGGGCATCCCAGACATTTGCGTCGCTGAACATGTATTGGCGCGCAATGAGGAATGCCATGCTGTCAAAAATAAAATCGTGGTGCAGAACAATAAACGAAAGATAAAATCACACACGCTGTCGTGCGTACTGCAAGACGATGCACAAAGCGCGAAATGCAATCGAGTTTCAGACCATGGCGATGAAAGCTTCCGACCGGTTGAACTGGCAGCTCGTGAAGTCACCATCGCTTGCCGAGTTGGAGGTCCTGGCCAGCGAAGTATTCAACCAGCTGCCGAAAGACTTTCGCGATCTCTGCGCGGGTGTCGTGATCCAGGTCGACGACTTTCCAACCGACGAAGTGCTGGAGGCGATGAAGGCAGAAACCGAGTTTGACCTGCTCGGTCTGTTCCAGGGCGTCGGCTTACCGTTCCGCAGCGAGAGTGCGGCGGTGCAGATGCCGAACATGATCTGGCTCTACCGGCGGCCGATCCTCGACCATTGGGCCGAACATGACGAAACGCTGGGCGACGTTGTCAGACACGTGCTGGTGCACGAGATCGGCCACCATTTTGGTCTGTCGGATTCCGACATGGAGGCCATCGAACAGGCCGAGGAATAAAGCGGATCGTGGCCGAGTCTGCTTGATGCGGCGTCTGCCCCGCGCCACATAATGTGTTCAGCGGCGCTTTCAGGCCGCCTACCGGGGAATGCCTGCCATGCTGATCACGGTTTTCCGCTCACGGCTTAAGCCCGGCCTGACCGAGGACTACAATGCAGCGGTCCAGCGCATGAGCGAACTGGCCGAGACCATGCCGGGTTACATCTCGCACAAGACGTTTTTCGCCCAGGACGGCGAGCGTTGCACCATCGTCGAATTCGGGCACGAAGAGGGGCTTCGGACCTGGCGCACCAACGCCGAGCACCTCGCCGCACAGAAAAACGCCAAGCTGAAATACTATACCGACTACAGCGTCCAGGTTTGCACGCTTGAACGCGAATCCCGCTTTAATCTGGCCGAATCCGAGGCAAAAGCGCGGGCTTGACCCGAGCCGGTCCAGCCGCCATTACACGCCGTAAACTCAACGTCCGCCGAGGAAAGCCGGGATGGAAAAGTTCACAACCCTGGAAGGCGTCGCAGCGCCGCTGAAGATGATCAATATCGACACCGATATGATCATCCCGAAGCAATATTTGAAAACCATCAAGCGCACCGGGCTCGGCAAGGGCCTGTTCTCCGAAAAGCGCTTCCGCGACGACGGCAGCGAAAACCCGGACTTCGTGCTCAACAAACCGGCTTATCGCAAATCGAAAATCCTGGTTGCCGGCGACAACTTCGGCTGCGGTTCGTCGCGCGAGCATGCGCCGTGGGCGCTGCTCGATTACGGCATCACATGCGTAATCTCCACCTCGTTCGGCGATATTTTCTACAACAACTGCTTCAAGAACGGCGTACTGCCGATCAAGGTCTCTCCGGAAGATCTGGAAAAGCTGTTCGATGACGCCGAGCGCGGCGCCAATGCCACGCTCACTGTCGATCTGGAGAAGCAGGAGATCCGCGGACCGGACGGCGGCGTGGTCAAATTCGACATCGATCCTCACCGCAAGAAGTGCCTGCTCGAAGGTCTCGATGATATCGGCCAGACCATGGTCAAGAAAACCAAGATCGACGGTTTCGAGCAAAAGGCCAAAGCCGAACGGCCCTGGGTCTAAGATCTTCGTCACTTGTCGGATTCGGTCGGGCTATCCATTTGCCGATTTGACGTTCGATGACGGATCATCGGGTAGAGCCCGGCGTCGATGCCGGAATAATCGATTGAGCACCCATGACTGCCGCAATCTCAGTCTCGCATCTCAACAAGACCTACGCGTCCGGGTACCAGGCGCTTAAGGACGTCAGCCTCGAGATCCAGCACGGCGAGATTTTCGCACTGCTCGGTCCGAACGGCGCCGGTAAAACGACGCTAATCAGCGTCATTTGCGGCATCGTCAATCCATCTTCGGGCACAGTGACGGTCGACGGTCACGATATCCTCACCGACTACCGCGCTTCGCGAACAATGATCGGGCTGGTGCCGCAGGAGCTGACCACCGACGCTTTCGAGACACCGCCGGCGACGATGCGCTTTTCTCGCGGATTGTTTGGCAAGCCGCCAAACCCCGATCACATCGAGAAGGTGCTCAAGGAGCTATCGCTCTGGGAAAAGCGAGACTCCCGGATCATGACGCTATCTGGCGGCATGAAACGCCGCGTCCTGATCGCCAAGGCGTTGGCCCACGAGCCGCAAATCCTGTTCCTCGACGAGCCCACGGCCGGCGTCGACGTCGAGCTGCGAAAGGACATGTGGCAGCTGGTGCGCGAACTCCGCGCCTCCGGCGTCACCATCATCCTCACCACGCATTACATCGAAGAAGCCGAGGAGATGGCCGACCGCGTCGGCGTCATCAATAAAGGCGAGATCATCCTGGTCGAAGACAAGGTCGAGTTGATGCACAAGCTCGGCAAGAAGCAGCTCGCTATCGAACTGCGCGATCCGATGACTGCAATACCTGCTGCGCTGAGCAACTTCCCGCTGACACTCTCGCCCGACGGAAAGACCCTCACCTACGATTACGACACCAAAGGGGAGCGCACCGGCATCACGACTCTTCTCGACGAGCTGCGCGCTGTGGACATCCGTTTCCGCGACCTACAAACGCGGCAAACCTCGCTGGAGGACATCTTCGTCAATCTGGTGAAGCAAGGTTCGTGACCGATCCGGCTTTCACCAGCGGGGAATATTTCCAATGAGCAGGACCGTTTTTTGTCGCTTCGAAAAAGCCGGGCGCATTTCGTACGGGATTGTCGAGGACGACACGGTACGCGCCATTGAGGGTGAGCCGTTTTCGCAATACCGGCTCGGCGGCGAGCGTTATCCGCTCAACGAGGTGAAGTTGCTGGTACCGATCGCGCCGCCGACCTTTTATGCGATCGGTTCGAATTACCGTAACCACATCGTCGGCCGCGCCAAGGTAAAGGGACGCGACCCGATCTTCTACGAGACGCCGCGCGTTGGCTACCGCGCCAACAGCGCCCTGCTCCCGCATGAAGGCGACATCGTCAAGCCGGCGGGCTCCGGTCCGAAATTCGAGTACGAGGCCGAACTCGTGGCGGTGATCGGAAAGCCGGCGCGGCGCGTGACGCCGGAGCAGGCCGCTTCGTGCATCTTCGGGTGGACCATCGGCAACGACATGACCGAGCGCGATTGGCAGGCCAAGGATCCCACCAATCTGCGCGGAAAGAATGCCGACACCTTCAAACCAATGGGGCCGTGGATCGTTACCGGCGTCGACATTCGTGACATGACGACCAATGTAAAAATTAACGGCAAGCTCGAGCACTCATTTTCAACCGCGAATATGTTGTTCAGCCCGGGCGAAGTGATCAGCGACGTATCTCGCTACAATACGCTCGCGCCCGGCGACGTCGTCTGGCTTGGAACCGATGAGGTTCCCCAGGCGGTCAAACCAGGTGATCTGATCGAAATTGAAATCACCGGCATTGGCGTGCTGCGCAACCGCGTGGTGGCTGAGGCGTGATCGTCGCCATGCGCCGATCCATCACACGGCACGGTGCCGTCGCCCTGACTGCCGCAGTGCTGTCATTCGCCCTGACGGCGGCGGCGTTCGCACAAGCGACATTTCCGACCCGCCCGATCCGCGTCGTTTCGCCATTTCCGGCGGGTGCGGTGTCAGACATTTCGCTGCGCATCCTGGCCGAGCGCGCCGGCGCACGTCTCAACACGCAGATTATTGTGCAGAACCAGCCGAGCGGTGGAGGCGTACTCGCAGCGCGCCAGGTGCTGTCTGCACCGGCGGATGGTTACACGCTTGCGCTGCTGTCGAACGCCACGGCAGTCAGCGCGGCGCTGTTCAAGCAATTGCCGTTCGATCCGGTAAAGGATTTTGTGCCGGTCTCGACCATGAGCGACTTCGCCTATCTGTTCATGACCAACTATCAATCGCGCTTTCAGACGCTTCACGACGTTTTGGCCGCGGCGCGCACAAAACCGGATGCGCTCAATGTCGGCACATCGGATGGCGGCACGACACCCTATCTGACCGCACTGCTGTTCAAGCGTGCGGCCGGCATCGACTTCACCGTCGTTCCGTTCCACGGCGCTCCCGATCTGACTGTTGCGCTGCTGCGCAACGACGTCGATGTGGTGATCAACGCTTACGGCGCCTACCGGCAAGCCATCGACAGCAAACAGTTGCGGGCGATTGCCACCACGACGGCCCGTCGCTCCAGCTTCCTGCCGGATGTTCCGACCATGCAGGAGGCCGGCGTGTCAAACTTCGAAGTCTCATCCTGGAACGGGATCGAGGCGCCGGCCGGCACGCCGGTGGAGATCGTCGAGCAGTTGACCAAAGCGTTCCAGGCCGCTTTGACTGAGCCCGACCTGATCGGGAAATTCCGCGATCTCGGCGTCGAAACCTGGACCGGCTCGCGGTCCGATCTCTCAGCGCGCATGCAGACCGAGATCGTGCGCTGGAACCGTGTCGTTGACGAAAACCATATTGAGCGCCAGTAACAGGACAAACTCGCGATGAACCTTTACGCAGTCCGGGCAATCTACCGCTACGAAATGGCGCGGACCGCGCGCACGCTATTCCAGAGCGTTGTGTCGCCGGTGATTTCGACGGCGCTGTATTTTATCGTGTTCGGCGCCGCGATCGGTTCGCGCATCACCCAGATCGACGGCGTCAGCTACGGTGCTTTTATCGTGCCGGGATTGATCATGCTGACACTCCTGACCCAGAGCGTGACCAACGCGGCGTTCGGCATCTATTTTCCGCGCTTTGTCGGAACGATCTACGAGCTGTTGTCGGCGCCGGTGTCATCGTTCGAGATCGTGCTCGGCTATGTCGGCGCCGCCACGACCAAATCAGTCCTGCTCGGCACGATTATCCTTGTGACATCGGCATTCTTCGTACCGATCCGCGTCGATCATCCATTCTGGATGCTCGCATTCCTGTTGTTGACGTCGATCAGCTTCAGCCTGTTCGGCTTTATTCTCGGATTGTGGGCGAACAGCTTCGAAAAATTGCAGATCGTGCCGCTGCTGATCTTGACACCGCTGACATTTCTCGGCGGCACGTTCTATTCCACGACCGTGCTACCGCCGCTCTGGCGCACCGTCACGCTGTTCAACCCGTTGGTCTACCTGATCTCCGGATTTCGCTGGAGCTTCTTCGATATCTCCGACGTCAATATCGAAATCAGCGTGGCGATGACGCTGTTTTTCCTCGCCATCTGCATGGCAATCGTCTGGTGGTTCTTCAAAACCGGATATCGGCTGAAGAACTGATGCAAGATCCGTCAGCTCGAAAACGGCGAACCCTGCCCGATATCGGAACGGTCAACCTTCGAGCTTTTCTTTGATTTCTTGGTCATCTTCTTCAGGACCTTTTTTGCGGCCTTCTTCTCCGCTTTAGCGGCCTTGTCTTTCTTTCCCATTTGACAAGCCTCCCTATGTCGCCGCCGCGGCCTTGCCGCGCGCTTGTTGCCGCTCGATCGCGTCCGCGATTGCTACCGTGCGCTGCGCCATCTCGGCGTGCAAGCGCTCGACCATGCGACCGTCGATCTGTACGACACCCTTATCCCGGTTTTCCGGCCGTTCAAAGGCGGCGATCATCTTGCGCGCGGCTTCCACTTCTTCGGATGAAGGCGAGAATGCCTGATTGCACGGATCGATCTGCTTTGGGTGAATGAGCGTCTTGCCGTCGAAACCGAGATCGACGGCCTGTTTGCATTCGTCGACAAAGCCCTTCTCGTCGCCAAGATCGTTATAGACGCCATCGAGGATATCGATGCCGTAGGCGCGCGCCGCAGCGACGCAAGTCATCAACCAGGGCAGCATCGGCGCCCGGCCGGGCACCAGCCGCGCGCGGGTGTCTTTGGCGAGATCGTTGGTGCCCATGACGAAACCAGAAAGCCGGGTTTCGGAATCGAGCGCGGATGCCGCAATTTCACCGGCGTTGATCATCGCCAGTGGTGTTTCCATCATCGCCCAGACGCGGATATGCGGGTCGGTACCCATATCGACAATGCGCGCCGCCAGATCCTGCAACTGGTTGGGGTTCGAAATCTTCGGCACCAATATCGCGTCCGGCCTGGCGCCCACGATGGAGTCAAGGTCCTCAACCCACCACCTGGTGTCGAGACCATTGATCCGCACCATCACCTCACGGTCGCCGAAGCCGCTCTTCAAGGCCTTGTTAATGAGGTCGCGCGCCTGCCCTTTGGCGTCCGGCGCAACCGCATCCTCAAGATCGAGAATCACGCAGTCGGCCGGCAGGTCTCGCGCCTTTTCGAGCGCGCGCGCATTCGAACCCGGCATGTAAAGCACACTACGGCGTGGACGGACGGTCATCACTCGATCCTGCTTCTTGAGCCCCGAAAACAAACCAGCCTGGAAACTAACGGCCTTGCAGATTGTATGCCACCGTCACCGGCAGCCATTCGGCAAGCGTCGAACCCGGCCGCAAGCGACCGCGCGACGTGCACCGAATTACCGCACGGTCAGGGGAGCTAAAAGGCTCACGCCGCCTTTTGTTTGGCAGTGATCAGCTTGCGATTGATCAGGCATTCGGCGATCTGAATCGCGTTGAGCGCCGCGCCCTTGCGCAGGTTGTCGGACACGACCCACATCACCAGCCCGTTTTCGACGGTGGCATCTTCGCGAATGCGGCTGATATAGGTCGCATCCTCACCTACCGCCTCATACGGCGTGACATAGCCGCCGGGCTTGTGGGAATCGATCACCAGGCAACCCGGCGCACTGCGCAGGATATTGCGCGCTTCGTCTGCCGTGATCTCGTTCTCGAATTCGACATTCACCGCTTCGGAATGGCCGATGAAAACGGGCACCCGCACGCACGTTGCCGTGACCTTGATCTTGGGATCGAGAATTTTCTTGGTCTCGACCACCATCTTCCATTCTTCCTTCGTGTAACCGTCTTCCATGAAGACGTCGATTTCCGGGATCACGTTGAACGCGATCCGCTTCGGAAACTTCTTCATCTCGACATCTTGCAGCGAATAGATCGCCTTGGTCTGGCGATCGAGTTCATCCATCGCATCCTTGCCGGCGCCCGATACCGATTGATAGGTCGAGACCACGACGCGCTTGATCTTCGCGTGGTCGTGCAGCGGCTTGAGCGCTACGACGAGCTGCGCGGTCGAGCAGTTGGGATTGGCGATGATGCCGCGCTTGCGGAAACCGGAGATGGCGTCAGCATTCACTTCCGGCACGATCAGCGGAACGTCGGAATCGTAGCGCCAGGCCGAAGAGTTATCGATCACCACCGCGCCGGCGGCCACGATCTTTGGCGACCATTCCTTGGACACGTTGCCACCTGCTGACATCAGGCAAATGTCGACACCGGTGAAATCGAAATGCTCGAGCGCTTTGACTTTCAGCGTCCGGTCTCCAAACGAGACCTCAGTGCCCAGACTGCGGCGTGAAGCGAGTGCAACAACATCGTCGGCGGGGAACGACCGCTCGTCGAGGATATTGAGCATTTCCCGACCCACATTGCCGGTCGCGCCAACCACGGCGACGCTGTAACCCATTGTTAACTCTCCACCGAAAATTCGAGCCCCAAAAAGTTCCTTGGGAACCGGAGCGGAAGCGCTTCTAGGCGAGAAACGTCCCTAATACAACGTTGATGGGATCGGGGCGTGCATCAGGCTTCATACACTTTACAAGATGACATCCGTGCCACGTTGGTACGCACTACCGTCTATATAGGTGGTCTTGCCATTGCTGCCTTAGTGGCGGCGAGCTTCTTTCAGGAATCGCGCAGTTCGCTGGTCATCAACACCGCACCGATCCCGGCCTGGACCACGGCGGAACATCCCTACCCGGCTTTCGAACTGCGGATGCCGGAGCTATCGGGGAGCACTTACTCCTACGCGATCCTGCGCCGGAATACCGACAAAGCACGCAAGGACGTACTGACGTGGGGTCAAGCGACCCCGGGCGACGCCGCCGCACGCCCCTACGCGATGGTCGAGATCTTCCAGCCGGGAATACACGGCGAGAACTTCCTCGACGCTCCGAGCGAAATCGCGGCCCGGCTGATCGACGACACGATCGCCGACGACGTCAAGCCGATCGGCGCTGTCGATAGCAAATTCGGACCGATGCCGATGGTCGATTTCGCCATCGCGCCGCAGGGCCATCTGCGACGCTGCCTCGGTTTCGCGCGTGCCTTCGATAATCCGGCGATGCAGATTGCCGGCTGGTATTGCAGCGCCGGCGCGGAAGTCATCGACCGCTCAACGCTGGCCTGCATGATCGACCGGCTCACGATCGTCAACGGCGATGCGCCGCTTACCGCGTTCTTTGCCCATGCCGAAATCAAGCGCAACTTCTGCGGCCAGCGCAGCCCGATCCTTGCGGCAACACCCGAGCGCGAGGCGCATATCGGGCCGCAACAGGCTTCCAGGCTGAAGTCCGTGTTGCGCGGTCATTTGCCGGCGCGCTGACCGCCCCCTGTTGCGGCGACTGAAAAGCCGGAACTCGCGGGCTTCGCCACAGTTAGAAAGGCGCTATTGCCGGGCGGCGAACCGGGTTACACTTGCGCCGTCCGGGAGTGAGGAAATATGCGCGTATTTGCCGTTACCGCTGCTGTTCTGGCCGTTTTCGCGGTGCAAGCAGGCCCAGCCGGGGCAGCCACCAAGAAGGTGCACAGCTACCCGCCGGTCATGCGGACGGCGAGCGGCACGATCATCGAGCCGACCAAGACCATCATTCATCGGCCGGACGGAACGACGACCGTCATCGTCATTCCGCGGCGGTCCTATCTCGATACCGGCACCGAAGTCTCGGTCGGTGACCGCAGCTTCCGCGATTATGCCTTCGCTCCGGGCGGCGATCCGGGACGAAGCAATTGGACGATGGGCGGACCCGATCTGAGCGGCAACGGCAATTACATGCCGATGTCCTCGCCGCTCTATCTCCCGGGCATCAATCCCGGCACGCCGTTTTAATCTCGCCGGCCTTTACGCCGACAATCGCTCCAGTTCGCCGACGACGGCCTCGCCCATTTCGGATGTGCTGACGACCGTGCTGCCGTCCGACTTGATGTCGGCGGTGCGCAGGCCCCTGGCGAGCGCCGCGGCGATGGCTGCCTCAAGACGATCGGCTTCCTCGCCCATGTTGAACGAATAGCGCATCGCCATCGCGAACGAAGCCAGCATGGCAATCGGGTTCGCCATGCCCTTGCCGGCAATGTCGGGTGCCGAGCCGTGCACCGGCTCATAGAGTGCCTTGCGACGCCGGGTTTTCGGATCGAGCTCACCCAGTGAGGCCGACGGCAACATGCCGAGCGAGCCGGTGAGCATGGCGGCGACGTCCGACAGCATATCACCGAACAGATTGTCGGTGACGATGACGTCGAACTGCTTCGGTGCACGGACGAGCTGCATGCCGCCGGCATCGGCCAGCATGTGCTCAAGCTGCACGTCTTTGTATTCGCGCTCGTGCACCTGCCCGACGACTTCGTGCCAGAGCACGCCGGTCTTCATCACATTGCGTTTTTCCATCGAGGTGACTTTGTTGCCTCGCTTGCGCGCCAACTCAAAGGCGACGCGCGTAATGCGCTCGATTTCGTAAGTGTCATAGACTTGGGTATCGATGGCGCGCTTCTGGCCGTTGCCGAGATCGCTGATGGTCTTCGGCTCGCCGAAATAAACGCCGCCAGTCAGCTCGCGCAGGATGATGATGTCGAGACCCTCGACGACTTCGCGCTTGAGGCTCGATGCTTCGGCAAGCGCCGGATAAACAATCGCCGGCCTGATGTTGGCGAACAGCCCAAGGTCTTTGCGCAGGCGCAGCAGCCCCGCTTCCGGCCGCACGTCAAACGGCACCTTGTCCCATTTCGGGCCGCCGACAGCACCGAAGATCACCGCGTCAGCGGCGTGCGCCTTGGCCATGGTCTCATCGGTCACAGCAACTTTGTGGGCGTCGTAGCTGCAGCCGCCGACTAGCCCTTCTTCAGTATCGAAACTGGCAACGCCCTTCTTTTTGTAGAAGCCGAGCAGTTTTTTGACTTCGGCCATAACCTCGGGGCCGATACCGTCGCCGGGAAGCAGAAGGAGCTTGTAGGTGGGCATGAGGAGCCTTCGGAATTGTGGAACGCGGGGCCAGTGCTAATCGGGCCGCCGCCCGATGGCAACCGGATATCCTGGATCACATATTAGCGTATGAGACGGACAGGTGACGTACCGCGCATCTATCTGAACGCGCAGGAATGATCCATGCCACAGCAGCAACCTCGCGTTGTCATCCTTGGCGGCGGGTTTGGCGGGCTCGCCTGCGCCCACGCTTTGCGCAAGGCCGACGTCGATATCACGATCATCGACCGTCAGAACTACCACTGCTTTCAGCCGCTGCTGTATCAGGTAGCGACTGCTGCGCTGTCGCCAGCGGACGTCGCATGGCCGATTCGGCACATCCTCCGCCGCCAGCGCAATGCGACTGTCTTCATGACCGAGGTGACAGGAATCGATCTTGCCACGCAGACCGTAACGACAAAGTCCGATCGGTTTCGGTTCGACTATCTGGTGATCGCAACAGGTGCCATGCATTCGTATTTTGGGCATGACACCTGGGCCGGTGTTGCGCCGGGATTAAAACGTATAGAGGACGCCACGCGCATCCGGCGCAGTATCCTGTCCGCTTTCGAGCGCGCCGAACTGGCAGACGGTGACGAGCAACGGCGCGAGCTTCTAACTTTCGTCATCGTCGGCGGCGGACCGACCGGCGTTGAGATGGCGGGCGCCATCGCCGAGGTGGCGCGCCAGACATTGGCGCGCGACTTCCGGCGCATCGATCCGCGCGAGTCTCGCATCGTGCTGATCGAGGCGGGGCCGCGTTTGCTGCCGGCGTTCTCGGAGCGGCATTCAAAGTATGCGCACGGCGCCCTCACCGCGATGGGCGTCGAGGTGCTGACCTCGACGCTGGTGACCGGTTGCGACGCACGCGGTGTCGACCTCCAACATGGCCGGATCGACGCCGGTTCGATCGTCTGGGCGGCCGGAGTGATGGCTTCGCCCGCTGCGGACTGGCTGGCGGCGGATCACGACCG
Organism: uncultured Alphaproteobacteria bacterium; assembly: GCA_963807565.1. Classification (GTDB taxonomy): domain Bacteria; phylum Pseudomonadota; class Alphaproteobacteria; order Rhizobiales; family Xanthobacteraceae; genus BOG-931. Next base: position 63,164 of record CAWECH010000029.1, read on the forward strand.
GGTGGGCCGAGTCACCGTCGCTCCGGACCTTTCCCTGCCGGGACATGAGAGCGTCTTCGTCATCGGCGACACTGCGGTGATCAACGATCTCGATGGACGCCCCGTACCCGGCCTAGCGTCCGCTGCGAAGCAGATGGGCATCTATGTCGGGCGGCTCATCGCAGCGCGACTTTCCGGCAAGACCTCGCCGCCGTTCCGCTACAAAAATTTGGGTCTGCTTGCGACGATCGGCCGTCGCTCCGCCGTCGTCGAGCTCGGGCCCATTCAACTCCGGGGATTTATGGGTTGGCTGTTCTGGAGCGTGGTGCACATTTATTTTCTGATTGGGCTGCGCAACCGCTTCGTCGTCGCCGTGACCTGGCTGTGGAGCTACATCACCTTCCAGCGCGGTGCCCGGCTGATCACCGAAGTGCCGCCGCCACGCCAGCAAGCCTGATCGGTGAAGCAATAGCTGCGTCGGGCTCTTATTGCCCGCTGAACCAATTGTAGCCCTGGTTCTCCCAATAGCCGCCGGCGTCGTTGTTCTGCACCCACATCGCGGTGACATATTTTGGATTTTTGAAGCCGAGTTTCGTCGGAATGCGGATCTTGATCGGAAAGCCGTAGGCCGTCGGCAAGGTCTTGTGGTCGAACTTCAACGTCAATTGCGTTTGCGGATGCAGAGCTGTCGGCATGTCGATGGTGTTGGAATAGCCCTCGGCACACTGGAACCAGACATATTTCGCCGTGGTGTCGGCACCGATCATCTTCAGAAAGTCCGATAGCCGCACGCCTTGCCACGAGCCGATCGCGCTCCAGCCTTCAACGCAGACATGGCGTGTGATCTGTGAGACTTCGGGAAGCTTGTTCAGCTCCGGCAACGTCCAGGACTTCTTGTTATCAACCATGCCGCCGATCTCGAGCTGATAATTCTCGCCGTCGACATCCGGCGCTTCATCCTGGCTGTAATAGGCGTTGAACGGGAACGGCCGCGTGATTGCGCTCTCCGGATATTCCGGCGCCAGCGTGTTGGGATTGAAAATCCGCGCCTGGACCCAGTCGTTGAAATTCGAAATGACGCGGAGCGCATTCTCTGCGGTCGGACCATCGATGATGTCGCAGCCCGTGAGCGTTGCCAGCGCGCCGAGACTCGCGGCGCCGCGCAGGAACAGGCGGCGCGACGGATCCGGCAACAATTTGCCGGCGTCCCTGATCAGGAGTTTTGGATCGACGCCGGGAACCGGTTTGCGCGACTTTGCCATCGTCTTGTTTCTCAACGACCCGTGATCATGGCACGAAGACTTTTCGGCACGATCAGTGCGAGCGCAACATGCACAGTCAAAAAGCCGACGATTGACGCCATCGCGAAGAAATGAACGTAGCGGGCAAAATCATAGCCACCGAAAAACGCCGTCAGATATTTGAACTGCACCGGCTTCCAGATCGAAAGACCGGAAAACACGATGACAACGGCAGCCAGGATCACACCGACATACAGCAACCTTTGCACCGCGTTGTACACCGAAAGATCGTCATGGGAGAGCTTGCCACGCAGCGCGGCGACGATGTCGCGGACGACCTCGCGCGGACGGATCGGAAAAAACTTGCGGCGGAAGCGCCCCGTCGCAATTCCGAGCGTAACGTAGACGATGCCGTTGATGACGAGGAGCCACATCGCGGCGAAGTGCCACAGCAACGCCCCGCCCAGCCATTCACCAAGCGCGAACTGCGGCGGGAAGTAGATGAAGCTGAACAGCGGCGATGCGTCGTAAACCTGCCAGCCCGAACCGATCATCATCAGGATCGCCAGCGCATTGATCCAATGGGTCACGCGAACCCAGGCCGGATGAATGATTGGGCCAATGATCGGGCCTTGCGCCGTATTGGGCAATACCGACGGGCTGGTGGTTGCGTCGATGGTCATGTCGCAGGCTTTTAGCAAAACAACGAGGCACGCGCGCCTCACATTCCTGTCAGTAAAAAGCCCTCTCCCGGCTGGCCGGGAGAGGGCTCTGCAACAGTCCGTTACGGCATCAAAACGGCATCGATGACGTGAATCACGCCGTTCGACTGCAGGACGTCCGCGATCGTAATCGAGGCCACTCCGCCCTTGTCGTCGGTCACGGTTAGCTTGCCGGGGCCGGCCTGTTTGATGACGAGGCTGTCGCCCTCGACGGTCTTGAGGTGGGCTTCGCCTTCGCCGTCCTTGACCGCTTTCATCAGTTGCACCGCGGTCATACGGCCCGGAACGACGTGATAGGTCAGAACCTTGGTCAGCGTGCCTTTGTTCTCGGGCTTGAGCAGCGTGTCGACCGTGCCGGCCGGCAGCTTGGCAAAAGCAGCATTGGTCGGGGCGAACACGGTAAACGGACCCGGACCCGACAACGTATCGACGAGACCCGCGGCCTTTACCGCGGCGACCAGAGTGGTGTGATCCTTCGAGTTCACCGCATTCTGGATGATATTTTTCGACGGATACATCGGTGCACCGCCGACGGTGACGGTCTTCTCGTTCATCTGCGCAAGAACTGGCGCAGCAGGGGCAACCGCCGCCGCGAAGGCGATCACGGCCGCAGAAGCAAATAAAGCGAAACGCTTGGACATAGGTGTCTCCATTTTGATGGGCATCGCCGCGGCGGACCCGCGGGCGAGACGGACATCGAAGTCGTCGTCGGATAGAGATACGACCGGTTTCCAAGGTGGTTTCAGCCGCACGGTCACGGCCGCGTGATGTTTCAATTTTGCGAAGGCCGTGGCTTTCGTGGTAGCCGAGTGCGCGCTATGGAATAGCCACCAAATGCCGGGCCTTATTCCGCAAAGAACGCAGAAGAGACACGATGTCTAAAACCCCAATCAAGACAAGTCCCGGCAATTTTTTTGAAGATTTCCGTATCGGCCAGGTGATCCGCCATGCCACGCCGCGCACCGTCACCGTCGGTGATGTGGCGCTTTATACGGGCCTGTTCGGCGGACGCTTTGCCGTGCAGTCATCCGACACCTTCGCCAAGGAAATAGGTTACCCGCACGCACCGATCGACGATCTGCTGGTCTTCCATATTGTGTTCGGCAAGACCGTTCCTGATGTCTCGATCAACGCCGTCGCCAATCTCGGCTACGCCGGCTGCTATTTCCGCGCGCCGGTCTACCCTGGCGACACATTGAGTGCGCTGTCCGAAGTCATCGGCTTGAAAGAAAATTCAAGCCGCAAGACCGGCATCGTCTATGTCCGCACCACCGGTTTCAATCAGCACAGCAAACCGGTGCTCGAATATGTCCGCTGGGTGATGGTGAACAAGCGCGATCAAGCAGCTCCCGCGCCGGGCGATCACGTGCCGCGGCTACCGACCGCCGTCGAGCCGAAAGTTCTGGGCGAGGCCTGCCCGGCAATTGATATCGAAGCCTACGACTGCGCACTGGCTGGCAGCGAGTATTGCTTCGACGATTACGAAGTCGGCGAAAAGATCGACCACGTCGACGGCATCACCGTCGAGGAAGCCGAGCACCAGACCGCGACCCGGCTCTATCAGAACACCGCGAAAATTCATTTCGATCTGTTCAGCGCCAAACAGGGCCGGTTCGGACGGCGGCTGATCTATGGAGGTCACGTTATTTCACTGGCGCGCTCGCTATCATTCAACGGTCTTGCCAATGCGTTTCACGTTGCAGGCATCAATGGCGGCCGTCACGTCGCGCCGCTGTTTGCCGGCAATACGATTTTCGCGTGGTCCGAAGTGCTAGCGAAGGCCGAGTTGCCGGGCCGCGATGACGTCGGTGCGATGCGGTTGCGCACCGTTGCAACAAGCGACAAGCCCTGTGGCGATTTTCCGTACAAGACCGGCGAGGACTACGATCCCGCGGTGTTGCTCGATCTCGACTACTGGGTGCTGATGCCGCGTTAGGCCATCGTTGCGCTACGCCGATGCGCGCAAATGTTCGACGAGCTGCCGCGCATAGACCGGCAGCTCATCGCGGCTGCGCACACAGATGGTCAGATCGCGCACAGCCCAGGCATCGGACAGCGCCACTGGTTTGATTGCCATGGTCTTTGACACCCGGCGCGCGGTGGTTTCCGGCACGATGCCGATGCCCACCTTGCATTCGACCAGCCGGCACACGGCGTCGAAACTCCGCAACTGGACGCGAAGCCGCAACGGCCTGCCGATACGAACGGCTTTGGTGGCTAGAAAGCGCTGGATGGCGCTGGCGCGATCAAGCCCAACGAAGTCGTGCTCAAGCACTTCCTCAAAACTAATCTTGCCGCGCTTCGCAAGCGGATGATCATTGGCAACGACCAGCACAAAGCGGTCGCTACGGAATGGATAGGTTTCCAGTGCGCCGGCATCAACGGTGCCGGCGACCACGCCGAGATCGGCTACGCCTTCCGCAATGAGGCCGACAATCTCGTCACTCAACCGCTCTTCGAGATCGACACTGACGGTCGGATGCGTGGCGAGAAACGAACTGAGCGCTTCCGGCAAGAACTCAGTCAGGGCGTTGGTATTCGACAGCACCCGGATCTGGCCGGCGAGGCCGCCGCCATAGGCGCCGAGGTCCTCATGCAGGCGCTCGGCCTGCCGCAGGATGGTGCGGGCGTGCTGCAGCAAGGTACGGCCGGCCTGGGTCGGGGTAACGCCCTGGCGGCCGCGCGTCAGGAGCGCAACGCCAAGCGCGTCTTCCATGTTGCGAACGCGCGTCGAGGCGGCGGCCAGCGCCAGATGCGCCCGCTCGGCGCCATGCGTAATGCTGCCGGCTTCGACAACGTGGCGAAACAGGCTGAGATCGGCGAGATCGAAACGCATGGCCAGCCTCGTCCTTCGTATTTGGCGAAGTCAGGGTTTACACAATGCCCATTGTACCAACCCGTTTCAGGGCTATTCTTTCGCTTAATACGAAATGAAGTTGCGCACAGCAACTGCCAAGGCTGCATGCCGGTGCATTGTCGTGCGGCTACAGTTTGGATAGGTAATAAAGAAGCCCGGCGCCCGCCGGCGAATTGGATGAGCACAATGGCCGAAACCAAGGCCCACGTTGCGCGGCCGCTGTCGCCGCATCTGCAAATCTACCGTCCGACGCTGACGATGATGATGTCGATTGTTCATCGCATCACCGGCATCGGCTTGTATTTTGGGATCGTTCTCGTGGCGTGGTGGTTCATTTCCGCCGCAGGCCCCAACGGCTACGCGCGTTTTGAATGGTTCATCGGCTCCTGGATCGGGCGGCTGATCCTGTTCGGTTACACGTGGGCCCTGGTGCACCACATGCTCGGCGGCATCCGGCATCTGATCTGGGATACCGGGCGCGGCCTTGGCCCGACCGAGCGCGAATGGCTGGTGGCAGCCAACCTGATCGGCTCGATCGTCATCACCGTGATCCTCTGGATCATCGGGCTTCTTGCCATGGGGGGCTCGTCATGAGTGGCGGCACGCATATCCGCACCCCGCTCGGCCGCGTGCGCGGATACGGTTCGGCAAAATCAGGAACCGCACACTTCTGGCATCAGCGCCTTACGGCGATTGCCAATATCCCGCTGACGATCGCTGCGATCGTGATTTTAGTCATGCTGCTCGGGCGGAATCAGGCCGCGGCTGCGCAGATTCTCGGCTCGCCGGCGATCGCCATCATCATGCTGCTGTTCATCGTCTCGAACTGCATCCACATGCGGATCGGCATGGCCGTCGTCATCGAGGACTACGTGCACGATGAAATCGCCAAGCTTGGCTTGCTGATCGCGAATACGTTCTTCACCGTCGTCGTCGGCCTTTGCGCTGCCTACGGCATTCTCAAGCTTTCGTTCGGATTGTAAGCATGGCGGAAAACGCGACGAACGGAAAAGGCGCAGCTTCGATCAACGGCCGCGCCTATCCGATTGAAGATCACTCCTACGACGTCGTTGTGGTCGGCGCCGGCGGCTCCGGATTGCGCGCCGTGGTCGGCTGCAGCGAGGCCGGACTGCGCACCGCCTGCATCACCAAAGTGTTCCCGACCCGCTCGCACACCGTGGCGGCGCAGGGCGGCATCGCCGCCGCGCTCGGCAATATGGGCGAGGACGACTGGCGCTGGCATATGTACGACACGGTCAAGGGCTCCGACTGGCTCGGCGACCAGGACTCGATCGAATATCTATGCCGCAACGCGCCACAGGCGGTTTACGAGCTTGAGCACTGGGGCTTGCCATTCTCGCGCCGCGAGGAAGACGGCAAGATCTATCAGCGCCCGTTCGGCGGCATGACCACGCATTACGGCAAGGGCACTGCGCAACGTACCTGCGCGGCTGCCGACCGCACCGGCCACGCCATGCTGCACACCATGTATGGGCAGGCCCTGCGCCACTCCGCGGAATTTTTCGTCGAGTATTTTGCCATCGACCTGATCATGGACGACGAAGGCCGTTGCCGCGGCGTCATTGCGATCAATCTCGACGACGGCACCATTCATCGCTTTTCCGCGCAGATGACCATGCTGGCAACCGGCGGCTATGGCCGCGCTTATGCCTCATGCACCGGCGCGCACACGCAGACCGGCGACGGCAACGCCATGGTGCTACGTGCCGGCCTGCCGCTCGAGGATATGGAATTCGTGCAATTCCATCCGACCGGCGTCTATGGCGCCGGCGTGCTGATCACCGAAGGTGCCCGTGGCGAAGGCGCCTATCTGGTCAATGCGGAAGGCGAGCGCTTCATGGAGCGCTACGCGCCGTCGGCCAAGGACCTCGCCTCGCGCGACGTGGTGTCCCGCGCCATGACCATCGAGATTCGCGAAGGGCGTGGTGTCGGTCCGAAGAAGGACCACATCTTCCTGCATCTTGACCACCTCGACCCGAAAATCCTCGCCGAGCGTTTGCCGGGTATCACGGAATCCGCGCGTATCTTTGCCGGCGTCGACCTCAGCCGCGAGCCGGTCCCGATCGTGCCGACCGTGCACTACAACATGGGCGGCATTGCCACGAATTATCATGGCGAAGCACTGATCAAGAAAGACGGCAATCCCGATTACGTCGTTCCCGGCCTGATGGCGCTGGGCGAAGCGGCATGCGTGTCGGTGCACGGCGCCAACCGTCTCGGCTCGAATTCGCTGATCGATCTCGTCGTATTCGGCCGCGCCGCCGCGCTGCGCTGCGCCGATATGCTGGTCGCCAACGACAAGCAGCCGGAACTGCCGAAAGATTCTGCCGACAAGGCGCTCTCGCGGCTCGACAAGTACCGTTACGCCTCCGGCGGCACGCCGACAGCTGCGCTACGCGCCAAGATGCAGCACGTCATGCAGAACAATTGCGCGGTGTTCCGCACCGGCGACGTGCTGAAAGAAGGATCGAAACTGATCCACGAAGTATTCGACGGCGCTTCCGATATCCGCACCAGCGACCGCTCGCTGATCTGGAATTCGGACCTGATCGAGACGCTGGAATTCACCAACCTGATCGAGCAGGCGGTGGTCACCGTCGACTCCGCGGTCAATCGCACCGAAAGCCGCGGCGCCCATGCGCGCGAGGACTTCCCGGATCGCGACGACAAGAACTGGATGAAGCACACGCTCAGCTGGCTCGACACCAATACCGGCAAGGTGACGATCGACTACCGGCCGGTGCACACCTACACGATGACCAACGACATTTCCTACATCGAACCCAAAGCTCGGGTTTACTGAAAGCGAACAAGGCAATGGTCGAATTTGCTCTGCCGAAGAATTCCAAAGTCACCGAAGGCAAATCGTGGCCGCACCCGGTCAAGGCCAAGGAGGAGCGCGAGTACCGCGTTTATCGCTGGAATCCGGACGACGGCGCCAATCCCCGGATCGACACCTACTACGTCAACACTGGCGACTGCGGGCCGATGATCCTCGACGGGCTGCTCTGGCTGAAGAACAACGTCGACGCCACACTGACCTTCCGCCGCTCCTGCCGCGAAGGCATCTGCGGCTCCTGCGCGATGAATATCGACGGCACCAACACGCTGGCCTGCACCAAGGCGATGACCGACGTGAAGGGCGCAGTGCGCGTTTATCCGCTGCCGCATATGCCGGTGGTGAAGGACCTCGTTCCCGACCTCACCAACTTTTACGCCCAGCACGCTTCGATCCAGCCGTGGCTGCAAACCGTTTCGCCGACGCCGCAGAAAGAGTGGAAGCAAAGCCACGACGACCGGCAAAAGCTCGACGGGCTTTACGAGTGCATCCTGTGTGCCTGCTGCTCGACGTCGTGCCCGAGCTACTGGTGGAATTCCGACCGTTATCTCGGTCCGGCCGCGCTGTTGCAGGCGCAGCGCTGGATCGTGGATTCCCGCGACGAGGCAACCGGCGAACGGCTCGACAATCTGGAAGATCCGTTCCGGCTCTATCGCTGCCACACCATCATGAATTGCGCCAAGGCCTGCCCGAAGCACCTCAATCCGGCGAAGGCGATTGCCGATATCAAGCGCACGCTGGTCGAGCGGCAAGTCTGAACTGACGAATCCAGGATCGACATGCTCGATCACGCCGGATTTCCGGTTTCCGATTACAAACGCTCAAAGGCGTTCTACGAAAAGGCGCTGGCGCCACTCGGCTACGTCCTGGTGATGGAAGTCCAGCAGAACGAACAAGACGCTCCGGCTGCGGGCTTCGGTGCGGGCGGCAAGCCGAGCTTCTGGATCGGCGGCGAAGGCGGCCTCAACAAGTCAATACACTTCGCCATCGCGGCCAAGGATCGCGCCGCCGTCGATGCCTTCTACAAAGCGGCAATCGCGGCCGGCGGCAAAGACAATGGCGCGCCGGGACTACGCGAGCACTATCATCCGAACTACTACGCCGCGTTCGTGCTCGATCCGGACGGCCACAATATCGAAGCGGTCTGCCACGCGCCGGCGTGAGCGCAGCCTGATTACAATTTCAATTTCCGCTTGCGCTGCCCGAGCGTGCGCAGCCGCAAAGCATTGAGCTTGATGAACCCGGCGGCGTCGCGGTGATCGTAGGCCACCGCGCCCTCCTCGAAGGTCACGAGGTCCTGATCGTAGAGCGAATACGCACTCTCGCGGCCGATGAGGATGACATTGCCCTTGTAGAGCTTCAGCCGCACGCGGCCGGTGACATAATGCTGGCTGTGATCGATCGCGGCCTGAAGCATTTCGCGCTCAGGCGAGAACCAGAAGCCGTTATAGATCAGCTCGGCATATTTCGGCATCAGCTCGTCTTTGAGATGCGCGGCGCCGCGGTCGAGCGTGATCTGCTCGATGCCGCGATGAGCCTGCAGCAGGATCGTGCCGCCCGGTGTCTCGTACATGCCGCGTGACTTCATGCCGACGAAGCGGTTTTCAACCAAATCGAGCCTGCCAATCCCGTTGGCGCGTCCAAGCTCGTTAAGCTTCGCCAGCAATGTCGCCGGCGACATCTTTTTACCGTCGATCGCGACGGCATCGCCTTTTTCGAAGTCGACCGCAATGACGGTCGGCTTGTCAGGCGCATTTTCCGGCGAATCGGTGCGTGAATACACATAGTCGGGCACTTCCTGCGCCGGGTCTTCCAGCACCTTGCCCTCGGACGAAGCGTGCAGCAGGTTGGCATCGACAGAAAATGGCGCCTCGCCTCGCTTATCCTTGGCGATCGGGATCTGATGCTGCTCCGCGAAAGCGATGAGCGCTTCGCGGGAACGCAGATCCCATTCGCGCCACGGCGCGATAATTTTGATATCCGGCTTGAGCGCGTAATAACCGAGCTCGAAGCGCACCTGATCGTTGCCCTTGCCAGTGGCTCCATGCGAGACCGCGTCGGCGCCAACTTTCTCGGCGATCTCAATCTGCTTCTTGGCGATCAGCGGCCGCGCAATCGAGGTGCCGAGCAGGTACTGCCCCTCGTAGACCGCGTTGGCGCGAAACATCGGGAACACATAGTCGCGCACGAACTCTTCGCGCAGGTCCTCGATGAAAATGTTTTGCGGCTTGATGCCGAGCAATTCGGCCTTCTTGCGCGCCGGCTCCAGTTCCTCGCCCTGCCCGAGATCGGCGGTGAAGGTCACGACCTCGGCACCATAGGTCTGCTGCAACCACTTCAGAATGATCGAGGTATCCAACCCGCCGGAATAGGCCAGAACAACTTTCTTCACGTCCTTTGCGCCGTCTTTAGCCATCGAAAGTCCCGAGAAAATGAGTGAGTACCCGTGAAATTGCGCGGACTATAGGCGGGCGCCAGACCGGTGCAAGCGGTGCTTTTGTTCTATTCCCGTGCCGGACATCATCGCCTACACTTGGCCCCGACGGATCGTATTGGAGGGGGCCCATGCGTTCGCGACTGACCACCATCATTCTCATCGGCATGCTGCTCGGCATCGCGGTCGGCTATGCCTGCCATACGCTTTGGCCCGATCCGGCAACAGCAAAAGGCATCGCCGATTACATCTCGCTGATGACCGATATTTTCCTGCGCCTGATCAAGATGATCATCGCGCCGCTGGTGTTCTCGACGCTGGTGGTCGGCGTGGCGCATATGGGCGATCCGAAGATCGTCGGCCGCATCGGCGCCAAGGCGATGCTGTGGTTCGTCTCGGCCTCGCTGGTGTCGCTGCTGCTGGGCCTGGTGCTGGTGAACATCCTGCGCCCCGGCGACAACCTCAATCTGCCGCTGCCCGATGCGCAGGCCGCGACCAACCTCAAGGTCGCTTCGCTGTCGCTCAAGGACTTCGTCGCCCACCTGGTGCCGCGCTCGGTCATCGAGGCGATGGCCAACAACGAAATCCTGCAGATCGTGGTGTTCTCGCTGTTCTTCGGCGTCGCCTGCGCAGCGCTCGGCGAACGCGCGCATGCGCTGGTCGAAGGCATCGAGCAACTTTCTCAGGCCATCCTCACGATCACCGGCTACATCATGAAGCTGGCGCCGCTTGCGGTGTTCGCGTCGATGGCGGCGATCGTCACCACCCAGGGCCTCGGCATCCTGGTCACCTACGGCAAGTTCGTGGTCGAGTTCTATTTCGGCTTGCTGTTGCTGTGGAGCCTTCTGGTCGCCGTCGGTTACCTGTTCTTCGGCGGCCACGTCATGCGGCTCGTTCAGCTGGTGCGCGAGCCGTTCATGCTGGCGTTCTCGACCGCCAGCAGCGAGGCCGCCTATCCGAAGATGATGGAGCAGCTGGAAAAGTTTCCGATCAGCCGGAAGATCATCAGCTTCGTGCTGCCGATGGGCTATTCGTTCAACCTCGACGGCTCGATGATGTATTGCACCTTCGCGACCATGTTCATCGCGCAGGCCTACAACATCCAGCTCGGCCTCGGCCAGCAGATCACCATGCTGCTGCTGCTCATGCTGACCAGCAAGGGCATGGCCGGCGTGCCGCGCGCATCGCTGGTGGTGATCGCCGCGACGCTCGCGAGCTTCAACCTGCCCGAGGCCGGGCTGCTGCTGATCATCGGCATCGACCAGTTCCTCGACATGGGACGCTCGGCCACCAACGTCATCGGCAATTCGCTGGCGACCGCGGTGGTGGCGAAGTGGGAAGGCGAGAATGCGACGGCTCCGGTTGCACCGGAGCCGGTGCTGACACCCAAAGCCGCCTGAGGCGTGCCATGCTCGCGCGGCATTTACTGCCAGGTATCTTGCTCGCGGGCGGGCTTCGCCCTCCCCGCCACGGCGCAGGATATCGGCGCGCTGTCCGGCACCCTGAAGAAAATCCACGACAGCGGCACGATCACTTTGGGCTATCGCGAAAGCTCGCTGCCGTTTTCCTATCTCAACAAGCGCCAGCAGCCGATCGGCTATTCGATCGATCTGTGCCGCGAGATCGTCGAAGAGGCATCGACCGAACTCGACGGCATGGACATCAAGATCGCATTCGCGCCGGTCACCGCTGCCAATCGGCTCGACAAGGTGAAGAGCGGCGACGTCGATCTCGAGTGCGGCTCGACCACCAGCAACCTGCAGCGGCAGAAGGATGTGGCGTTTTCGCCGGTGTTCTTCGTCGCCGGCACCAAGCTGATGGTGCCGAACGCGTCGGATGTTCAGTCCTATCGCGATCTTGCCGGAAAGACAGTCGTTGTGACCGCCGGCACCACCAACGAAGCCGCGCTGCGAACGCTGTCCGACAAGCAGAAGCTCGGCATCAACATCGTAACCTCGCCCGACCATGCGCAATCCGTTGCGCAGTTGGCCGCCGGCAAAGCGGACGCTTTCGCCACCGATGACGTGCTGCTGTACGGCTTTATCGCCACCAATCCGGCGGCGCGCGACATGAAGGTGGTCGGCGAGTATCTGTCGTACGATCCTTATGGGCTGGTGTTCCGCCGCGACGACCCGGCCTTTGCGGCGGTTGTCGAGCGCACCTTTGCCCGCATGGCGGCGGAGCGGCGGCTGGAGGAACTCTACAACAAGTGGTTCCTGCACCAGCTGCCGACGGGCGAAACCCTCAATCTGCCAATGAGCCCGCAACTTGCCGAGATTTTCCGGGTGCTCGGAGCGCCGGAATAACTATTTCCACGCGCCTGCACTGCGTCCGGCAAACAGCCAATAAACAAAGCCGCCGGCAATACCGGAAGCAGCAAGCACCTCACGCTCGCGGGCCAAGAGACTATCCGGATCGCCAACATAGCCGGCAAAGTCGAGGCCATAGCTGAGCGACAGCGCCAGAGCGCCGCCGAGCAGGCCGTAGATCACGATCGAGCGCCAGGCAAAGCCTTCGGCCAGCGCGATGACCAGCATCGCCGGCACTATGGCGATCGCTCCGACGACAGCCGCACTGACGAAGATAACCACCCACATCGCGCCGGACTGAAAACCCGCAGCGGTCAGATCATCCCATTCGGGCGTCAACGTCCCGATCGTGAGGATGATCGAGGCGGCGATACAGGCGAGACAGTAAGCGAGGATAATAACGAGGATGCGGCCGATGACGGACATCGTGCCGGATCAGTCCGTCATCGCCATCGCCCGCAACGCGAGCCGCTCGCGTGCCGAGAGCTTCTCGGTCGCGCTCTTGAGCTGGCCGCAGGCCGCAAGAATGTCGCGGCCGCGCGGCGTGCGCACCGGCGACGCATAGCCGGCATCGAAAACCACCTCGGAGAATTTCTCGATCTGATCCCAGTCGGAGCACTCGTATTGGCTTCCCGGCCAGGGATTGAACGGAATCAGATTGATCTTGGCGGGAATACCTTTGACCAGCCGCACCAGCGCCTTGGCATCCATCAGCAAATCGTTGATGCCCTTGAGCATCACGTATTCGAAGGTGATACGGCGCGCGTTGGAGACGCCCGGATAATTCCGGCAAGCGTCGAGCAATTCGCGGAGCGGATATTTCCGATTGAGCGGAACCAGCACATCGCGAAGTTCGTCGGTCACCGCGTGCAGCGAAATTGCCAGCATCGAGCCGATTTCCTCGCCGGCGCGCTTGATGTTCGGCACCACGCCCGAGGTCGACAGCGTGATGCGGCGCTTGGAGAGGCTTAAGCCCTCGCCGTCGGCAACGATATTCAAACCGTCGCGCACCGCTTCAAAATTATACAGCGGCTCGCCCATGCCCATCATGACGACATTGGACACCAGACGCTTTTCCGCCTCAGGCCCGGTGACGCCGATTTTCTGCCAGTCATCGAGCCGGTCGCGCGCCAGCACCACCTGGCCGACGATCTCGCCGGGCGTCAGATTGCGAACCAGACGCTGCGTGCCGGTATGACAGAAAGTGCAGGTAAGCGTGCAGCCGACCTGGCTGGAAAGGCACAGCGTGCCGCGGTCGGTCTCCGGAATGTAGACGCATTCCACTTCATGCGGGCGATCGTTGCTTTCGCCCGGCAGCCGCAACAGCCATTTCCGGGTGCCGTCGACCGAGACCTGCTCGGCAACAACTTCCGGGCGCGCCAGCGTGAAATGCTGCGTCAGCTGCCCACGCAGATCCTTGCCCAGCGTCGTCATCTGATCGAAATCTTGAGCGCCGCGGACATAAAGCCAGTGCCAGATCTGCTGCACCCGCATGCGCCGCTGCCGCTCGGCCACGCCGAGCGTTCCGAGCGCATCGGCAAGCGCGTCGCGCGACAAACCGATCAGCGACGGCTTCTCCGGCGCCACATAGGTCTCAAGCGCCGTCTTTTCCACGAACGGCGTGGGCGCGTTATCGGGGGTGGCCAGAGAACCGGTCATGTCAAAATAACAATCATTTCCAATTTGGCGGCGAAGATGCGGCCAAGGATGCAGCTATGGATATAAATAATCCTTCCTGCTTGCGCGAGAAGGATGGGTGCGCCGCTATTTGCAATCCTGCGCGACGCGATCCAGCGCCTGCGAGAGGCCTTTCAGCGAGAACGTATCGGACGACTGCGTGCCTTTCGCCGACGTTCCCTTGACCGCGGCCGACTGGCCGCCGCGCATCGCATCGACCGCCTGCGCTTCTTCGGTTGCGTTCTTGATCCAGCCGCCGTCCTGCTGGGTATAAAGCGCATAAGCCGTCGAGCCGACCTCCAGCGAGGCGTCAGCGCCGGGTTTGAACGGATAACCAATGATGATCGACACCTCGTTGGTCACCTTGTCCGCCGGCCGTGTCGAGATGAACATAAAGATCGGATTACGCGGCCGGCCCGGCGGGGTCGTGACCGAGGACGCCGGCTTGGCAATGGCGAAACAAACCTTCTTGCCGGCGGGCGACGCGGTGTAGGCGCCCCAATCGCCGTATTGGCCGAGCAGTGTCGGCTTCACGCCGCCCATCATGGGAGGCGTTGCAGGCTTGGCGGTTGCTGCTGCCGGCGAGGCCGCGGGCGACGCCGCGGGTTTAGGGGTGGCGGGCTTGGCGGCCGGCTTCCTGGCTGGTGTCGCGGCAGGCGCCGCGTCCGGATCGGACTGCTGAGCAGCCGCCGGCACGACAAACGCCACTGCCAACAGCAGCGGCAGAACCGCTCCCCTCAATCGCTGGATCCGCATCAAGCCTCGCGAACGCCCCTCGCCATAAGTAGCAAACCATTCAACTTTAATCCAATTCGGCCAAATACCAAACGTCCAGATGGCGTCGGCCAGCGACTGCAATCGCCGGGTAGCGCGCTACCCGGCGAAGTGTGACCGGGGACACAGCCAGCGAAGAGCCGGCCGCCCGATACTCCGACCCGTTCAATCTGGAAGAGGCGCTTTGGCGTGACCGCACTATCCCATGTTCACGAGCGTTCGCGGCCACCGAAATATCCGGTGTCCCAGCATCGCAAGCTCGACGATCTTTTGACTGCGGTCGGCACCGATCGCGACGGCGAGGCCTTTAACGCCCTGTTCGACTATTTCCAGCCGCGCGTGCAGGCCCAAATGCTCCGCCGCGGCCTGGCGCCCTTTGCCGCAGCGGACATCGCCCAGGACGTCATGGAAACGATCTGGTGCAAGGCTGGCCAGTTCGATCAAAGCAAGTCCGCCGCCTCGACGTGGGTGTTCAGCGTCGCCCAGAATCGCCGCGTCGATATCCACCGGCGCACCCGCGAGCACATCTTCGACGACGCCGATTTGTCCCTGATCCCCGACGATACCGCCGACAACGAAACCAGCCTGGACGCCGCGCAGCGCGAACGGCAGGTCCACACCGCGCTCGATGCCCTGCCGCTGGATCAATTCAAAATGGTGCAGCTTGCCTTCTTTGAAGGTCTGTCGCACTCGACCATCGCGGCGCGAACCAGAGATTCCGGTCGGTACGGTGAAATCGCGCCTGCGTCTTGCATTCTCGCGCATGCGCCGGCTACTGACTGATGCAGGCGTGACGGGCGCGTGCTAATTCATCCGATGAGCGCGTAAGAACGCGCCCTTAGGATGATCTGCGATGAAAGCCGTTCTCTGTACCCGTTTTTGCACGCCGGAAGAGCTTGAGCTTGCCGATATCGCCACGCCCGAAGCCGGTCCTGGCGAAGCGCTGGTCCGGGTCAAGGCGGCGGCGCTCAATTTTTTCGACACGCTGATCATCGCCGGCAAGTATCAACAGAAACCGCCGTTTCCGTTTTCCCCGGCGGCGGAGTTCGCCGGCATTGTCGAGAAAGTCGGCGACGGCGTAACCGATGTTGCCCCCGGCGATCGCGTGATGGGTTGGATGGGCTGGGGTGCCGCTCGCGAATACATCACCATCCCCGCACGCCAGTTGGTGAAGATCCCGGAAAATCTCGACTTCGAACACGCCGCCGGTCTTTGCGTGACATACGGGACTTCGCTTTATGCGCTGCGCGAACGCGCGCAGCTTCAGCCAGGTGAGACGCTGGCGGTGCTTGGCGCTTCGGGCGGCGTCGGCCTCGCCGCAGTGGAACTGGGCAATCTGCTAGGTGCGCGCGTCATCGCCTGCGCATCGTCGGACGAAAAGCTCATATTCGCTCGCGAGCACGGTGCTGACGAGATCGTCAATTACAGCAGTGAAAATCTGCGCGATGCGTTCCGCCGTCTCGGCGGCGAACACGGCATCGATGTAATTTACGATCCGGTCGGCGGCGCCTACGCCGAACCGGCGGTACGCTCGCTGGCGTGGCTGGGCCGATATCTCGTCGTCGGCTTTACTGCTGGCGAAATTCCGAAAATCCCGCTCAACCTTGTGCTGCTGCGCGGTTGCGATATCCGCGGCGTGTTCTGGGGTTCGTGGGGCAAGCGAGAGCCGGCGGCGCTACGCGCGTCGCTCACCGACATTGCGCAATGGGCGGGCGAGGGAAAGCTCAGCCTCTATCTCCACGCCACCTATCCGCTGGCGGAGATTGCGACTGCGATGAAAGCCATCGCGGACCGCAAGGTGATGGGAAAAATCGTGCTGCGGATTTGATCAGGCGCTGCGGAGCCGGGCCATCGTCAGCTGCGCCAACTCCCGGTGCTCCGGTTTGATGTGCGAGGACACCGCTTTGAAGGCCGCCGCAAGTACCGCGGCCTCGTCGGCCAGCCCAAGCAGCGAGCTCGGAACCAGCTTGTCCGGCAGCACGAGATACGCAATCGCCCCGACGAGCACCGCTTTCACGTAAAGCGGAGTTTGGCGATCGAAAGCGCAATAATGCGCCGTGACGACGTCTTCCAGAAAGGGAATCTCTGCAGCTTCGCGCAACAGCTTGCGCCAGAGCCGGCGCCGCAGCCCTGCTTCATCAGACGTTATGCGGCGCGTCAGCGCTGCGAATTGCTGCCACGTTGCCGCCTGTGCCCGAAACCGCATTTGATGCCTCACGTCATCAAAGAATCGGCAAATACCACGCCTGAAAGGCGGCGAACGCAAGGCATTGTCGCGCCTCTAGCCCGCGAACTTGTCCATCGCTTCGGCGAGCTTGACGTCAAGTTCGGTCAGGCCGCCGGCGTCGTGGGTCGAGAGCGTGACCTCTACATTCTTGTAGACATTGAACCATTCGGGATGATGGTCGAGCTTTTCCGCGACCAGCGCAGCGCGTGTCATGAACCCGAAGGCCTGATTGAAATCGGCAAAGACAAATTTCTTGCTGATCGCATCGCGGCCCTGCACTTCGCTCCAGCCCTTGAGCCGCGCGAGCGCGCTTTTGCGGGCATCACCGGAAAGCTTCTGAGCCATTGAAAATCTCCATTCGTCAGGGCAATCACCGCCACACAACCGACCACGGAGCAAACCCGGCTTCAAGGGTCCAGGTTCCGGCCGGGGCTGACCCAGAGTTTGGTCTTAAGACAGGATATCGCTGAAGGAGTTCCGTCAAAGCCGGGTCATCCGAAACAGCTAGGCAGGATGGCACCGTTCTTGAATTAACCAACACGCGGGTTTCACGGGTGAACCTGCCACGCCGCTATGGCGTCAAAACACCCGACACGTGTTAAGATTAACCATGCCGCCTGGACTGCCGCACCGTCCACCTCTGGCCATGAGGTTCTGGCTTGCCCGGCGCTCCAGCGGCGGGAACGAGGCACATACGGCGCCACAGGGCCGCTCGCTGGGTAGATCCATGAGTATGCAATCGCTCGAACATATGGTGCGCAACCGCGTCAAAATGTTCCTGCGGCATACGTGGCTGGTGACGCTGGTTGGAACGATCATCGCTGGCGCGCTGGTCTGGGCGGGAGTCCACTACTCCCTGCAAGCGACGGTCATGCGGATCGCGGTCGGTCCCCCTAACAGCTCCAACGCGAAATTTGTCGATGTTCTGATCAAGCTGATTGGCCAGAGCCACGAAAGAGTCACTCTCCAGGTCATTCCGACTGACGGTGGCGCGGCGACGGCAACGGCGATGGCGACGGGTCAGGCCGACCTCGCCGTGTTGCCGACCACCGTCGGCGATTCACCGGACTGGCCGGTTGTCGCGATCCTGCGGCAGAACGTGATGGCCTTCATCGTGCCGGCACCGCCGCCAGCGCCGCCCGCCGCCGCTCCCGCCGCTTCGGCTCCCACACCCGCCAAGGCCGCAGCCAAACCCGCGGCCAAAGGAAAAAAAGCAAAGGCTGCGGCCGACAACTCGAAGTCAGGCTCCGGCAAATCGGGATCCGGAAAAAAGAAGAGCGCCAAAGCGGCCAAGTCGGACGACGACAGTGACGATGACTCCGACAATTCCTCATCGGACAATTCAAAGGATTCGAAGAAGCTCAAAATCACCGACCTCGCCGGCAAGAAAGTCGGAATCGTTATCGGCAACGAGGCGAGCGCGGATATTCTTAACGCGGTTCTCGCCCACTACGGCGTACCGGTTGACAAGGTTCAAGAGCTGCCGATCGATCCGAAAGATTTGCCCGACGCGGTGAAGAACAACAAAATCGATGTGCTCTTTGTTGCGGGTTCGTCGACCGGCAAGGCGATTTCCGACGCCGTCGCCGCCGCGACCCGCAACGGTACGGCACCCTCGTTCATCGAAATCGATCAGGGCGACGGAATTGCAAAACGCAATCCGGCATATGACTCGGCCGATATCGATGCCGGTACATTCGGCGGCAGCCCGCCAACGCCGGGAGACGATTTAAAGGGATTGAGCTTCGCCGAGCACTTGGTGGCCCGTAAAAACTTCAGCCACAGCACGATCGCGGACCTGTCCAAGCTTATCTACACGTCGCGCCTCTCCATCGCATCGCAGTTGCCCGGCGAAGTGAAAATAGAAGCGCCCTCGACCGACAAGGATGCCGATGTCGTCGTGCATCCCGGAACTCTGGACTATCTGAACGACGATCAGAAAAGCTTTTTCGATAAGTACGGCGACGACATCTTTTACGGCATGCTGATTTTCCCGGTGTTCGGTTCGGCAATTGCCGGCGTCGCCAGCTTTCTGATCAGTTCCAGCCGCACCCGCCGGCTGCGGTTGCTGCAGCATGTGCTGGACCTGGTGCGCAAGGCGCACAATGCACAAACGCTCGAGGCGATCGAGCACCTGCAGGTCGAAGCCGACGATCTGGTGATCTCAATCGTCCATGCGGCCGAGCACGAGGAGTTCGACGAGAAAGTACGCATGTCGTTCTCGTTCGCGCTGGATCAGCTTCGCTTCGCCATCGCGGCGCGCCGTACTGCAATTCTCGATCACCCCGACAGGAATGCGGGAACCGGATCTGGAACCGGCAAGGGTTCGAGCGACAGTTCCGGCGGCAGCTCGAAGGCCGCTGCGGCCTGAAATATTAACGTCTCGTTTACGCGTGAGGCGGTGAACCGCCGCGATTTGGCGACGTAGTGCGCCAAAGCGCATGGAACTCTGGACAACCGCTGAAAAGGCGCAACAGAGTCATCCCGCCGTCGCATAATGTTCGGGCCTTCGTCAGAATCAGCAAGCATTTTCCGCCGCAACTCGATGGCGGAGACCGGATGGCGATTACACGCCGCACGTTACTGAGGAGTGCAGGTGCATCGGCGGCATTGACCGCGATGGGCACGATCGCGCGACCTTCCCTGAGCTTCGCACCCGATCGCGCGCAAATCACCCACGGCATTCAATCCGGCGACGTGACTGCCGACTCCGGCGTGGTGTGGTCGCGCGCCGATCGTCCTTCGCGAATGCTGGTCGAGGTGGCGACCACCGACAGCTTCCGCGACATCAAGAGCGCGGTGTACGTCGACGCGCTGCCGGAATCGGATTTCACCGCGAAAGCGCTGCTGGAAAACCTGCCCGCCGGCCAGGATATTTTCTATCGCATCAGCTTTCAGGATTTATCGTCGGCGGTTTTCGGCGAAGCCCAAGTCGGGCACTTCCGAACGCCGTCGAACGAGCGCCGCTCGGTCTCGCTGCTGTGGTCCGGCGACACTATGGGCCAAGGCTGGGGCATCGACCGTTCGCGCGGCGGCATGCGCACCTACGCGACGATGCTGCGCAACCGGCCCGATTTCTTCATTCACTGCGGCGACAATATCTACGCCGACTGCACGATCGCCGCGGAGCAGAAGCTGGCCGACGGCGGCGTGTGGCGCAATATCGTCACCGAGGAAAAATCCAAAAAAGCCGAAACGCTTGCCGACTATCGCGGCAACTACAAATACAACCTGCTCGACGACAACATGCGCGCGTTCAACGCCGCGGTGCCGACGTTCGCGTTGTGGGACAATCATGAAACGATGGAGTCGTGGTACCCGGGCGAACCGACACCGTGGGAACCGATCGGCGAAAAGAACGCGCTGATCTTTGCCGCCCGCGCCCGCCGCGCGTTCCATGAATACCTGCCGCTTCGCGAAACGATGGCCGAGCCGGGCCGCATCTATCGCAAGATTCAATATGGCCCGCTGCTCGACGTCTTCATGCTCGATATGCGCAGCTACCGCGGCCCCGACGGCCCGCACACCGACAGCATCCTGAAACCTGACGACTTTCTGCTCGGCCCGGATCAGGTCGCATGGCTGAAGCGGGAGCTCGCCAACTCGCAGAGCGACGTGGAAAGTGATCGCCGCCGACTCGCCAATTGGCTATGTCGTCAACGCAACCGGCATCGAACACGCCGACGGTCCGCGCGGCCGCGGTGTGGAAATTGCCGAACTGTTATCGTTCATCAAGCATGCCGGCGTGCATAACACGCTCTGGATCACCGCCGACCTGCACTACACGGCGGCGCATTACTACGATCCCAACCGCGCGGTGTTTCAGGACTTCGAGCCGTTCTGGGAATTCGTGTCCGGCCCGATCCACGCCGGCACCTGGACGCCGGAAACCATGGAACACACCTTCGGTCCGCAAGTCATGTTCCAGAAAGCCTCGGACACTGACAATCTCGCCCCCTGCTACGGCTTGCAGTTTTTCGGCCACATCGCCATCGACGGCGAGAGCGAAGCCCTCACCGTCACGCTCAAAGATGTCGAGGATCGCGACTTGTGGGCGACGACGCTTGAGCCGCAGCAGCGCCGCGATACCCGCCTCAGCATGCGCATCTGAGTTAGGTCGTGCACTCGCAAATCCGGCGCGATGTCAAACGGACATCACGACGGCGCCTTGTCCGATGTATCTGGACAGCAACACCTGATTAGAAATCCCCGCCTCGTATGTTGAAAACGGTTCCGCCACGTTGACACCATTGTCTTAATAGCGCCGTCTCACGGCTATTGTGTCGCAGCGGGGGCAGGCGATGGATTCGATACGACTTTGGCGTGCGCTTGGCGCGGGGTTGGGCGTTGCGGTTGCAGCAGGGTTTTTTCTGCTAGGCGGCAGTTCGCCGGCTCAAGCTATCCCCTGCTCATGTCCAGCGGGTTACACCGTCAACAACGCCTCGCCGGCGCACCCGTTTTGTTTCTCGGGAGCACTGACGCCTCATCAGTTGGTGTGCGGTTCAATTTTCGGGGGAACACTTGCACAAAAGATCGCGGCACTGAAAGCTGACCAAGTGATACCTGATGGAGGTTTAAACAGAAAGACAGGGGTAACAGAGGGACAGCTCCCGCATTTTTACAATACGCCATATGCAGACACTTATGAAAGTCTGCTTCAGGGGTCCCCGATAGGTACGAGTAAGACAGATAATCCCTCCCCCTCCGGACACCTTGGCATGTACGTTTCATCGTCGACGACGGGTGTGACGGACTTTGCGGCGGGCGGAGATTATTTCTCTCGCTTACAGTAGTGGTTATGGCATCACAGACTCCGCCGGCCTTCTGGCGCCCGGGACAACGACTCCCAGTATCAGGGATGTCAGTAGCGGCGGCGGCATAATCGGTTCCTATAAAGTGTCCGGCCTCCCTGCCAACCAGGGCCTCTCGTTCAGCGGATTTTTTGATTACCAGAGAGACAACGTTTCTCTCGGCACGATTGCGGGCCTGGCGGCAGCCAGCGCCGGCTCTGGACAGACAGATACCTATACGTTCGGCGGGTCCTTCATTTACAATCTTGGGCCAACCTATCTGAAGGGCGCCGCCGCTTACGATTTTGGACACGGCAGCGAAGCCCTAAGCGTGGATGGCAGCACAGGCGGCTACAATACCCAAGGGTATTCGGCCGATCTGAAGCTCGGTCACGTGTTCGTGCTTCTTAATACCGTCAGTTCCGACAGGCCGAGTATGCCTACAAAGGCGCCGCCCAAGGCGGCTGGGGGCTATATCGTCGGCCTCGATCTGAGCGGACATCTCGGCTACAGCAACCAGCAGTCCGATGGTTTCACCGATAGCTCTGGTTTCACTTGGGGCACAGATCGGACGCGATACGGCGAAGTCGGCGGCAGCGCCAAGCTTTTCGCGCTCATTCCAAGCAACGGATTGCTCTGGATGCCGTACATCGCCGGGACGGTCGATCGGGAATTCGGATTCTCGAGCGTCCTGAACATTCCAACTCAGGCAGCGTTGGTCGGCGGTGATGTCCTCAGTCTCCAGGAAGCTCAGACATTCTGGGGCACTGAGCTTGGCATCAGTGTTCGAGGCCAAAGCGGCTTAACCTTCGGCGTCAACGGCTTCTATCAAGCGAGCACGGACACCAACATTGTCGGCGGCAGCGCCTTCGTCAAAATTCCGTTCGATTATTTTGCGGTGGCCAAGTATTAAGGCGCGCTCTGCGCCATTATAGTTGGCGTGCCGGCTTCGGCACAGGTAACGGCATCGCATTCGGCTCTGGTTTCGCCGCGGTCTGTTTGTGGCACTGACGCATCAGTGCGCAGCGCTCGGGAGGCTAACGTGCATGGCATCTGGCCGCGCAGCCGCGGCGTGGAAATTGCCGAGCTGTTGTCGTTCATCAAGCACGCCGGCGTGCATAACACGCTCTGGATCACCGCCGACCTGCACTATATGGCCGTACACTCATAAATCCGGCGCGACGTCCGCTTTAGCTCCGAAAGTGACAGTTTGCTGTGTGGCAGCGAAATGACGCTAACGGCTATCAGCCGACACTCTGGGCTCATTGAGTATTTTGGCATCGATCGGACGTACAAACACGAAGCGTGACAATTGGTAAAACCTGGTGTCGGCGCTCACCTCATCACCGATCAGCAATAGCCCAGCGCCGCCGTTACCCACGGCAAACATACCGGATGAACCATCGCGCGTTCTAATCGGCGCCATGGCAATGTCTAGAAATTCGCCGATCGGTTGTTCGAAGTATTGCAGGCGCAGTTGAGGACCGACCTCTGCCGGGCAAAGCGCAAAGCCAAGCTTTTGCGCCTGCGCGTAGATGTCATTGAGTGCGACGTTCTCTTGCGCCAGGCCGAGTGCGGACACCGACACGACAGCAAGGTCAAGCTTGGTAGCTACGCTACTTAGCGTGAACTCCGGTGCTACGAGCATTTCCTCAGCCGTATCACCAATGCTGCAGTCAGCGTCTTCGAGCGCACCATAAAGGGCTCGCTTGTTGGCAACATTTCCAACTTGGATCGACTTCCATATTTTCGTAGCGACAGCGGACTCGATCCGCTTTGGGGACGCAACGACGGTAAGAGTTTCCGCGATTTCTGGATGACGCCGCATCACGTCGCGCGCAGAGCATTGAGCGCGCGCTTGTTCGTTGAATAAAAGCGTAGCCGACGCACTGAGCATCAGCAGCAAACAAGCGCGAAAAAGCCTGCTCATACTCAATCCCGAGCACATGCGCGTCCGATCAGTGAGCGGCGTGAGGTCTTTGGGATAGGACCTAAAATCGCGGTGCACCCGGCCAACCTAGGCGGTCGTGCTGCTATGGACTTGGATGAGAGCGAACAGTGCCGCGGATCACAGCGAAATCGGTTTTGTATTCTTGTTGCAGCTGATATCGTCGGCTCGATCGCGCCGGTGCCGGACGGACGACACTTCGCTGACATTCTCAGAATGCCGCGAAGGCGAGGTAATTTGTTATATCCGCATTGAGATAGTCCATCGTATCTCGACGAGATGGAGCACCGTCATGGGAAATGACGCTGCGGGTTTTGGTATCCAGTTCTCGACCGACTGCGTCCCCGAGCGCGAGCGCCTGCCTTATTTCCGCGAGGCACTTGGCCGCTCGTTCACGCGGCTTGATCTTGGACCATACGACGATCGCCCGGTGCGGTACGAAGCCACGGTGCACGGGTATGACGGCCTCGGCGTGATTTGGGGGCGGACCAACGGCAATATTGGCCGGCGCACCCAACCCCTGCTCACCGACGGCAATGACGATTTTATTTTCGGGACCATTTTGTCGGGCTGCAGCCTGCCGTCCCAGGTTGGCCGAGAGTTCAGGCTGGATGCAGGAGCCGCGGTACTGCTGTCGTGCGGTGATGTCGGCGCCAAAGATTACCCCGTGCCGACAGAGTTTCTGACATTGCGCATCCCACGCCGACTGCTCAATGGCATGGCAGCCAAGCCGGAAGATGCGCTGGCCCGGCCGATACCGGCGAATACCGAGGCGCTACGGCTCCTGGTCGATTATATTCGGCCCACCATGAAGACCCGGCAGCTTGCATCGCCGGAATTACGTCGGCTCTTTGCAGCTCATATTAGCGATCTCATTGCACTTGCCGTCGGAGCGACGCGAGATGCAGCAGACATCGCTTACGGTCGCAGCATGCGCGCGGCACGCCTGCAAGCGGCCAAGGCCTTCATCACAAGAAATATCCGCCGCGCCGATTTGTCGGCGAGAGCCGTAGCGATACATCTTGGCGTTACACCCCGCTATGTTCACCTGCTGTTCGAAACTGAAGGCCTGTCGTGCGACAAGTTTATCATCGAGCGACGCTTGGAACGCGCTTACGAGATGCTGTTCGATTTACAGCACTCCGGCAGAACAATCACCACAATCGCGTTCACGGCCGGCTTCAGTGACCTATCGCATTTTAATCGCGCATTTCGCCGACGTTTCGGTATGACACCATCCGAAGTACGACACGCCAGTCGCGATGCCGGGAACGGGTGATTTTGTCCCCGTTCTGCCGGTACACCCGTTCCCAAACGTCGACAGTCGCAGGTGGGTCGCCTGCTTTCGCCTTCGCGGTACTACTCAGCAGCGGCGACACGAAAGCAAAGGCCGATTTCGCTGTGATCCGCGACACTGTTCGCTGCTGTCCAAGCCCATAGCAACCCTACCGCCTACCCCATGCGGCGGCATAGCATCCTGAAGCACATCTACGGAGATGCACCTGCCACGGTCGAATCGTCAAAAGCATATTTTCTCAAGCAACTCGACCACGTCGATCAAACATTGCAGGCGAGCGGCCACTTTTTATTGGGTGAGGATTTTACCATCGCCGACATTCTACTCACCACATGTCTCACCTGGGCGATCACACTTGAGGTACCGGTTCACGACGGTTGCCGCGCATATCTGGAGCGTGTCATGGCACGAACTGCCTATCAGACGGCTTTAGTCGCCAATCAACGCAGATCGTGACGCCGACCTGAGACACGGGCTTAAGGCTGAGACCGACGTTTTGCTTCAGGCTGTCTTGCGCCGCACCGCCGCCATTTCCTGCTCGGAAGCCTGCGCCGCCTCGCGCAGCTTGCGCGAATAGAACGACGCATTCTGATCGCCGCGCACCGCCTCGCGCGAGAACTTGATCAAATGATGCGCGGCAAATCCTGCACCGAGCGCGCCGTCGATCTGGCCGCGGCGTATCGCATAACGCATCATCCGCCAGAACGGCCGCCGGTAATCGGAGACGATGCCGACATGCCATATCAGATTGAGCGCCAGCGTCAGGCCGCGGCGCAGATTGTTGAAGGTGAGCTTGCCGCGCGCCGGCCCAACCAGACGATTGACGTAAGTCGCGTCCACCTGATGCATGAAGCGCGCGAACAGCCGTTCCGGATCATAGGCGTAAGCGACGCAGCGCAGCCAGCTTGAGACGACTTCGTCATAAGGCCGCAGAAACCGAACATTGCTTTCGAGGCCCGTGTCGTCGTCGATCAAGCGTCCGTCGCGCTTGAGCCGATCCCACAACGGCGTTCGCGGCAACGCCTGCAGCAGATTGATGGTGAGGATCGGCACCTGTGAGGCGTCGATGAAAGCCTTGAGGCGCTGCTCGCTATCGGCGCTGTCGGTATCGAGACCGAGAATGATGCCCGACGTCACTTCGAGGCCGTAGCTGTTGAGCGTCTTGATGGCGTCCATCATCGGCAGCGCGGCGTTGTGATCCTTGCGCATCGCCTTGAGCGCATCGGCTTCCGGCGTTTCGATGCCGACGAATACGGTGTGGAAATGCGCCTCGCGCATCAGCGCGAGGATTTCGGTTTGCTTGGCGAGATTGAGCGTCGCCTCGCAGGCAAACAGCAGCGGGAAGTCGTGCTTGCGCTGCCATGCAATCAGGTGCGGCAGGATTTCGCGCGCCGCCTTGCGGTTGCCGATGAAATTATCGTCGACGAAATAAACCAGCGTCGGATAGCCGGGCTGCGCCAGCATGGCGTCAAGCTCGGCGATCAGTTGTTCCGGCGTCTTCAGGCGCGGCTGGCGGCCGTAAAGCGCCGGGATGTCGCAGAACTCGCAGCGGTACGGGCAGCCGCTGGAGAACTGCAGGCTGCCGATCAGATAACGGCCGAGCTGGGTCATGTCATAGGCCGGGATGGGAAAGTCGCAGAGCGGCAACCGTTCACCGGTTTCGAAGCGGACCTGAGCCGGCGGCCGCGCCACGCTTTCATCGAGACAGGCGATCAGCCGTTCGGTGGCGTCACCGATCTCCCCGATGTGAAGATAGTCATAGTCCGCATACTGGTCCGGCGCCCCGGACACCGAGGCGCCGCCGAGAACCGCGACCTTGCCGGCGGCGTGGGCCCGCGCCGCGATGTCATGGATCTGCGGCGCCTGGATGTGCATGCCGCTGACGAAAACCACGTCCGCCCAGGCGAAATCTGCCGCTGTCGCCGGGGCGATATTTTCGTCGATAAAGCGAACCGGCCAGCCCGACGGGAGATAGGCGGCGATCAGCAGCAGCCCCTGCGGCGGCATGAAGGCACGAACCCCGCCCATCAGGCGATAGGCGTGTGAAAACGTGCCGAACGACGGGGTATAAGCCGGGAAAACGCAGAGAATGCGCCGTTCGTTCGATGTCTTCAGTGGGCATCGCATGGTCGAGCTACCTCGTCCGTCTCAGCCCCGGCCCATTCATAGTAACGATTTTTCCGGTGTTCGAAACCGCACTGCAACATTGCATTGCTTCCCCAGCGAAACCGACTATATACGCAGCGAAACGCGGGCCCCTCGGGGGCTCGTTTTGGTTTCAGGCCCCATAAACATCCCATGAACCTTCGCAATATCGCCATTATCGCCCACGTCGACCACGGCAAAACCACGCTGGTTGACCGCCTTTTGCAGCAATCCGGCTCGTTTCGCGAGAATCAGCGGGTCGCCGAGCGCGCGATGGATTCCAACGATCTGGAGCGCGAACGCGGCATCACCATCCTGGCCAAGGCGACCTCGCTGCTCTGGAAGGACACTCGAATCAATATCGTCGATACCCCCGGCCACGCCGATTTCGGCGGCGAGGTGGAACGTATCCTCAATATGGTCGATGGCGCGCTGGTGCTGGTCGACGCCGCCGAAGGGCCGCTGCCGCAGACCAAATTCGTGGTGTCGAAGGCGCTCAAGATGGGCCTCAAGCCCATCGTCGTCATCAACAAGGTCGATCGCTCCGACGCCCGGCCGAGCGAGGTCGCGAACGAGATCTTCGATCTGTTCGCCGCGCTCGACGCCACCGAAGAGCAACTCGATTTTCCAATTCTCTACGGGTCAGCCAAGCAAGGCTGGATGGCCGACAGCGCCGATGGTCCGAAAGATCAGGGCATGGCGCCGTTGTTCGATCTGGTCGTTCGCCACGTCGCGCCGCCGGTGGTCGAGGAAGGCCCATTCCGGATGCTGGGCACGATCCTCGAAGCCAACCCCTATCTCGGCCGCATCGTCACCGGCCGCATCTCGTCCGGATCGGTCAAGCCGAACCAGAACGTCAAGGTGCTCGATCGCAACGGCGAACTGATCGAGACCGGCCGCGTCACCAAAGTGCTCGCGTTCCGCGGCCTTGAGCGTGCGCCGATCGACGAAGGTCTTGCCGGCGACATCGTCAGCATTGCCGGGCTGCCGGAAGCTTTCGTCTCGCACACGATTTGCGCGCCGGAAGTCACCGAGCCGCTGCCGGCGCAGCCGATCGATCCGCCGACGCTGACGATGACGTTCCGGATCAACGATTCCCCGCTCGCCGGCACTGAAGGCGACAAGGTGCAGAGCCGCGTGATCCGCGAGCGCCTGTTGCGTGAAGCCGAAGGCAATGTCGCGCTGCGCATTTCCGAATCCAACGAGAAGGATTCCATGGAAGTCGCCGGGCGCGGCGAGTTGCAGCTCGGCATTCTTATCGAGACCATGCGGCGCGAAGGTTTCGAGCTGTCGGTGTCGCGGCCCAAGGTGTTGTTCCAGAACGGCACCGCCGGCGAATTGCTGGAGCCGATCGAAGAAGTCGTGATCGACGTCGACGAGCAGCACTCCGGCGTCGTCGTGCAGAAGATGGCAGAGCGCAAAGCCGAGATGATCGAAATGCGCCCCTCCGGCGGCGGCCGCGTCCGGTTGATCTTCTACGCACCGACCCGCGGCCTGATCGGCTATAACGGCGAACTCCTGACCGACACGCGCGGTACCGCGGTGATGAACCGCTTGTTCCACGCCTACGGTCCGCATCGCGGCGAGGTCATGGGACGGCGCAACGGCGTGCTGCTCTCGACCGACCAGGGCGATGCCGTCGCCTATGCGATGTTCAACCTCGAGGACCGTGGCCCGATGATGATCGAGCCCGGCTGGAAGGTCTATCGCGGCATGATCATCGGCGAGCACACCCGCGGCAATGACCTTGAGGTCAACGTGCTGAAGGGCAAGAAGCTCACCAACATCCGCACGCACTCCAAGGATGAGGCGATCCGCCTGACCCCGCCGATCCGCATGACGCTGGAAAAGGCGCTGGCTTATATCGAAGACGACGAGCTGGTCGAGGTGACGCCGAAATCGATCCGGTTGCGCAAGAAGCTGTTGGACGCGAACGAGCGCAAGCGCGACGAGCGGCGCAAGGAAACCGAACGCGTCTAGCCGTACGACTCAAAGACGCGTACCGAAGCGAACGTCGCGGACGATATTCCGCCGCCAGTTGTAACGATTCTCATTTCGGCACAGTTCCGGCCGACCACACGCGCTGTCGCACCGTCAAAATCGCCTTATTACGCAGGCCTTTCGTGGAACCGTGTCGGTTCTGCAACAGCTTGTCGATAATGCGCGCGAACCACCGATTTTTTGCCTTGCGGCGATAGACGGCCCTTTCGTTTCCGCCAATAATCCTGGTCGTGAAGCCGTCGTGAATCGCTTGAAGCTAACGGAAACGGTTGCTCTGATCGGACCAGGTTTGATCACCACATGAGCACTATCCTCATCGAAATTCGTCGCGCCAAGGCAAACGATGCCGCTGCGGTGGCGTCTGCTCACGATGAGGCCTGGCGGATGGCTTATCAGGGCATCATCCCCGGCACCGAGCTGGAAAAACTGATCAGCCGCCGCGGCCCGGCCTGGTGGGACAGCGCAATCCGCAAAGGCAGCCGCATCGCGCTGCTGCAGTTCGGCGACAAGATTGCCGGCTACGCCAATTACGGACGCAATCGCGCGCGAAGCCTCTATTACGACGGCGAGATCTACGAGCTTTATCTGCGCCCTGAATTCCAGGGGCTGGGCTTTGGCCGCCGGCTGTTCACCGCGGCGCGGCGCGATCTGGCGCAGAGCACGATGAAATCGCTGATCGTCTGGGCGCTGTCGGAAAACGAACACGCGGTCGAGTTCTACCGCGCCCTCGGCGGCAAGGCGATCGCGCGCAGCTCCGAGAAATTCGGCACCCGCGTGCTCGATAAAGTCGCCTTCGGCTGGCAGAGCTGATCGTTAAACGACTTCAAACACTAAACGCCCGGCGCCGGTAATCCCGCCTGCATACAGGCGGCGCGCAGTGTGTTGACCAGCAGGCACGCAATCGTCATCGGGCCAACGCCACCCGGTACCGGCGTAATCGCACCGGCCACTGCGGCAGCTTCGGCATAATTCACATCGCCGACGAGACGAGACTTGCCGCCGTCGCCGGCAACGCGATTGATGCCGACGTCGATCACCGTTGCGCCCGGTTTGATCCAGTCGCCGCGCACCATCTCCGGCCGGCCGATTGCCGCGAACACCAGATCGGAACGGCGGCACAGCGCGGGAAGATCGCGCGTCCGCGAATGCGCGATTGTCACCGTCGCATTCTCGGCGAGCAGTAACTGCGCCAGCGGTTTACCGACGATATTGGACCGGCCAATCACCACGGCGTCCATTCCGGCGAGCGACGAGTGAACGGTTTTGGCGAGCTTGATGCAGCCGAGCGGCGTGCATGGCGCGAGGCCCGGCAGGCCTGAAGCGAGCCGCCCGGCATTGAGCGGGTGAAAGCCGTCGACATCCTTGTCCGGATCGACGGTCGCGATGATGCGCGAAGCATCGATATGCGGCGGCAGCGGCAGTTGCACCAGAATTCCGCTCACGGCGGGATTGGCATTCAGCGTATTCACCAGAACCACAAGCTCTTCTTCGCTGGTGCTCTCCGGCAAGTGATGATCGAACGGCCGCATGCCGGCCTCGATCACGGCTTTCGATTTGCTGCCGACGTAAGCCTTGCTGGCCGGATTTTCGCCGACCAGGACCACGGCCAAACCGGGCGTCAGATTATGCGCGCGCGGTGAGTTGCCGCGTCTCGTTGCCAACAGCGGCGCGCAGTTCTGCCGCGATCACTTTGCCGTCGATGATGCGGGCCGTCACGGCGCGTCAGAACACATTGGGCAAGATATAGAGCGCGATCACGTAACGGATGAACACGATGATCAAGAACAGGATCACCGGGGAAATGTCGATGCCGCCCAGATTGGGCAATATACTGCGGATCGGGCGCAGCGCCGGCTCGGTAATGCGGTAGAGGAAATCGCCGACCATGCCGACGACCGGGCTCCGCGTGTTCACCACATTGAAAGCCACAAGCCAGGAGAAGATCGCCATCGCGATCACGATCCAGATGTAAAGTTGCAAGGCCAGATCGATGACGAGAAAAAGGGCGCGCATGGTTCAAACTTCGCTCGGAGTTGGCTCGGATTTGCCTCGGTTTCGTTACTGAAGATGACGGAACCTAGCGGCTTAAAACGGCGCAAACAAGCTGAAGCATGACGCCCAAACTGGCCCATTTCAGGCGTCCTTGACAGCATGGGGCCACGGTCCTAAATGGCCCGCACTCGCTCAAAAGGCGTCAATTTGCCGATTGGCCGGGGCCGTAGCTCAGTTGGGAGAGCGCCTCGTTCGCAATGAGGAGGTCAGGGGTTCAACTCCCCTCGGCTCCACCAACCTTCGCGGCCAAGGCCGCTTCGGTTGGCGCGCCAGCCTAAAGCCCGCGAAGGTTGCCCGCCGTAGCTCGAAGAGCGTAGGCGGGCTTTTCATTGTTAAGGCCCATGACTTCGGTGAACCGACACCGTTTGCCGGCTGACAAACGGCAATGCACGGGACCATTCCGCAATTGCCGGTGGCCGCGCACCGTCGGCGCCGCAAGCTGGCTGTCCTCAAAACGATAGCGATCGCCGTTGTCGTCGGCATCCTTACCGCGGCCGCGATCTACGAAGGATACGGCCTGATCAACGCGCACGGAGCGCGGCCATAACATCCTCATCAGGTGGGGCTTCGAATATCCGCCGGACTGTGGCTGACGGCCAAGCAACTCCGAGACAAATCAGGCGCCACCGCTTATGACACTGGCGCAATGACCGCCGACGGCCCGTCCGACATCAATCTGCTTCGTTACGGCCCTTACGTCCGATTTCTCTATGTGCGGATCGCCGCCTCGATCGCGCTGCAGGTCCAGGCGGTCGCGGTCGGCTGGCAGATGTATGCGCTGACCAAAAGCCCGTTCCAGTTGGGCCTCGTCGGGCTGGTGCAGTTCGTTCCCGCGCTTGGCCTGTTTCTCGTCACCGGCGCCGCAGCCGACCGCTACGACCGCCGCTTCGTCGCCGCAACGGCGCAGACCGTTGAAGCGACCGCCGTTGCGGTTCTGGCCGTAGCCGAAGGCTTGGGGCATCTCACGCCAGGTCTTTTGCTGATGATGGCTTTCATCATCGGCAACGGCCGCGCCTTCGAGCAGCCCAGCCTGCAAACCGCATTGCCGAATATCGTTCCGGCAAACGTGCTGCCGCGCGCCATCGCCGGCTCAACATCGGCATCGCAGATCGCGATCGTCGCCGGACCTGCGCTCGGCGGCGTGCTGATCGCACTCAGTCCGACGCTGGTCTTCGCACTCTGCGCCGTGCTCTGGCTCTCGGCGGGGATCGTGATGCGCAGCATCGCGATAGAACGGACTGCGCCGAAGCGCGAGCCGGTGGATCTGAAACGGCTGTTCAGCGGGCTGGTTTTCATCGGCCACCACAAGGTCGTGCTCGGCGCGATTTTGCTGGACCTGTTCGCGGTCCTGCTCGGCAACGCGACAGGTCTGCTGCCGATCTTTGCGCGCGATATCTTCATGGCCGGGCCATTGGGCTTCGGCGCATTGCGCGCCGCGCCTGCGGCCGGCGCGTTGTTGAGTTCGCTGACGATCGCGCGCTGGCCGATTTCGCGTCACGTCGGCCGCTTCATGTTTGCAGCCGTCGCCGTGTTCGGCACCGGGACGATCCTGCTGGCGCTGTCGCCAAGCCTGCCGTTCGCGATGGGCGCCATGTTCATCGTCGGCACCGCCGATACCGTGAGCGTGGTGATCCGCCAGTCACTGTTGTTGCTGCATACGCCTGACGAAATGCGCGGGCGGGTCTTTGCCGTCAGCTCGATGTTCACCGGCACCTCGAACCAGCTCGGCGACTTTCGCGCCGGCTCCGCGGCGGCATTGTTCGGCACCATACCGGCGGTCCTGATCGGCGGATGCTGCACGCTCGGCGTCGTTGTGGTCTCGACCCGGCTTTTCCGCGAGCTGTTTCAGACTGATCGCTATGAGCCGGGCAAACAGCAAGCTTCTTAAGACTGGAACCGGAAACCGCCCTGCGGCATCATAATGGCGACCAAATGCCGTGATTCCTGCCGGGAGCGACAAAGGATGATTTTATGGGACTGCCCCGCTTCCGGTTAAAACGGCTCGCTTTTGGGCTGACGGCTTGCCTGCTGATCTGTACCGGTACCGCCACAGCATACGCGGATACCGCACCGTGCGGCGGTGATTTCAACGCCTGGCTTGCGGCGTTCAAGACTGAAGCCGCGGCACAAGGAATCTCGCAACAGACGATCCAGACCGGCCTCGCCGGCGTCACCCCCGACCCGACCATCATCGCGCGCGACCACGCCCAGGGCGTATTCAAGCAAAGTTTCGAACAGTTCTCCGGCCGCATGGTGCCGCCACGCCTGACGCGCGCGAAAAACAAGATCATTCAGTACGGCTCGATGCTGAGCAGGATCGAAGACCAATTTGGTGCGGCCGCTGAAGTGATCGTTGCCATCTGGGGCCTGGAAACCGACTTCGGTTCGGGCAACGGCAACTTCCAGACCATCCGTTCGCTGGCGACACTGGCCAACGATTGCCGGCGGCCGGACAAATTCCGCCCCGAACTCATTGCGGCGCTCAAGATCATCGATCGCGGCGATATGGCGCCAGCCGAGATGCGCGGCGCCTGGGCCGGCGAGATCGGACAGACGCAATTCCTGCCGTCGTCGTATCTGAAATACGCCGTCGACTTCGACGGCAACGGCAAGCGCGATCTCATTCACAGCGTTCCCGACGTGCTCGCCTCAACGGGAAATTATCTGAAAGGCTACGGCTGGCAGAAAGACAAGCCGTGGGATGAAGGCACGCCGAACTTCCAGGTGCTGCTGCAATGGAACGCGTCGCAGGTTTACACCAAGACCGTGGCGTATTTCGGCCGACCAGTTGGTCAGCGGCCATTAAACGCTTTTGATTTAGTCCGTCGCAGGAATCGAGTGATGCTCGTGAGCGACGCGCCAATCGCCGTCGACTTTGCGCAGGCCCACGGTCAGGCGAAACAGGAAACCGTCCTTGTCAGCCGGGTTGGGGGACGAATCGGGACCGCAACGCATAATGATGGCTGCAAAAGCGACATCCTGCCCGGCGGTCACGGCGAGTTCTTCAATGTCGAACGCTGCTCCCGGCTTATGGCAGCGAAACATCAGTTCCCAGGTCTTTTCGTAAGCCTCAATCCCCTTGCATTGCAGGGGCGGAGGAAGGTCGAACATCACGATATCCGGCTCGTGATGAGCGAGGATGGCGGGAATGTCATGGCGGCGGACGGCATCCGCCCAGGTTTCGAGCAGGGCCCTTATCCGGTTCTCTTCGATATTGGCGAGTTCTGGCATGTTTGGCCTCCTATACACCAAGGACGAACCAGCCAGCCCGAATGCGACATCGAGAGCATCTTTTTTTGCAGTAAGCGATCAAGATAGCCGTTCAATACGCGCTGAGCAGGTCAATCTTGGCGTTGGCGAGGATCAGCCGCTTGGCAAGGATACTTGCCAGATTGCGCGCGATACGCTCGCCGATCGGCGGATGTTCGGTGCGAAAGCGATTGAACTCGTCGAGCGGCAGTTCAAGGCACGTGACGTCGGTATCGGCCCAGACATCGGCGGTGCGTTCCTCGTCGAGTAAAGCCATCTCGCCGAATTCCATGCCCTGATCGAGGCTCGCCAGCCGCACGCCGCTCGGCAATTTCACACTGACCATTCCGCTTTGCAGGAAGAACAGCGACGAAGCGATTTCACCGGCATGCACGATCCGCTCCCCGGTTTTGAACCGGCGCGCGACTCCAAGCGCGGCGAGGTCGGCGAGCTCCGCGTCGCTCAGCCCCGCAAGCAATGCCTGTTCGCGCAGGTGGGCGTCGTCCTTGCGGGTCACGTAGCCGCCATAACGGTAGATCACCTGGTCCTCGGCCCACTCGATGGCCTGATCGAGCAGGCTGTACGAACGCACGCCGGGCAGATCGGCAATCAGCGGCGCGATGATATCGTCGACCTGCGATCCCTTATCGATGCCGGAGAGAAGCGCGGTCGTCGTGCCGTCGGTCAGTTGACGCAGGCTGTCGGCCAGCAACAGGCCGCCCGCCACGGTGATCGACGCCACCCGGCGAAAATCGATGATCAACAGCGGCGTATGCTTCTCGGCAATGCGCCGCGACACATAATCGATGGTCGCAAACGGCAACGCGCCGACCAGTTCGATGATCCGCACGTCCTCATGATACTGCTCGAGGATTTCCAGCTCGCGCGACTGCCGGTTGCGCCGGGACGTGATCCCGCCGATGTCGTAGTCGGCGATGATCGAGGTCCGCACATCGCCGGAGCGGCTGAGCATATGCAGCCCGAAATGGGTCGAGATCGTCTCGCAAACCTGCAAGCCGCGCACGCTGTTGCCGTGACTGTCGAGCGGCGGCGAGAACGTGCCAAGACCAAGTTGTGCTGGAAGCGCAGCGACAATGCCGCCGCCGACGCCGCTCTTGGCCGGCAGACCAACGCGGTAAATCCATTCTCCGGCGTAGTCGTACATGCCCGAGCTGGTCATCACCGACAGCGTGCGGGCGACCGTGTACGGTTTCATGACCTGTTCGCCGGTCACCGGGTTGATGCCGTTGTTGGCGAGCGTTGCCGCCATCACTGACAGGTCGCGCGCGGTGACCAGCACCGAGCACTGGCGGAAATACACATCGAGAACCGCGGCGACGTCACCCTGGATCACGTCATAGTTGCGCAGCAGGTAGGCGATCGCGCGATTGCGATCGCCGGTTTCACGTTCGGACGCAAACACCGCTTCGTCGACAGCGAGATCGCGGCCGGCGAACCGGCCCAGCGCGGCGCGAATATATTCAAACGCCTCGGCGCCCTTGGCGCGGTGGATCAAGCCGGAGCAGGCAATCGCTCCGGAATTGACCATCGGATTATACGGCCGATTGTCGGCACGCAGACGGATCGAGTTGAAGGCGTCGCCACTCGGCTCGACGCCGATCACGCTTTCGACCCGTTCCGGGCCGAGCAATTCAATTGCCAAAGCAAATACGAAGGCTTTCGAGATCGACTGGATCGTGAACGGTACGGCGCTATCGCCGACCTCGTAGACATGCCCGTCGATGGTGGCGAGGCATATCCCGAAGTGACGCGTATCCGCCTTCTTCAACTGGGGAATGTAGTCGGCGACGGCCCCCTCGTTGTTGTCGCGAAATTGCGCGTGGCATTGAATGAGGAAGCGGTGCAAAGGCGACAGAGCGGCAGGCGGCGCGGAAAGCGCGCCGGCCGTCGAAACGACAGGCGAATGCATTGAAGTCAGAAGCCCCCGAAAGCGTAACCACCCGGCCAAGCCTGATAGTACGGCAATACCGTCGAGGCAACTGTCCGGCGGGCAGTCAAAAAAGTCGCAGCAATACCTGCTCGCTCATGACAACGGAGCGGCTCTCGGCGATCTCATAACCGCTCTGCGTGGCCAGCGGCGCAAAGCCTTCCAGGCCGCGGGCAAAAAGCCGAAATCGCGTCTGTTCGATCATCCGCTTGCGCGCTTCGCTCGAACTTGTGACCGAACCGGACACGATCGGTACCCCGCCCGTGCCAGCGCGATGAGATTGGCAACGACAGCATCGTCGGTGCCGTACTCGAACAGGCCGCCCTCCGATGAGGCTGCAATAAGGGCGCCACGCTCCCGCAAGCTGGTGAGGAGCTGCACCAGTGGCGCCGTGTCATTCCAGTCGTAGACGTGGTGCTGAAAATCGACCGCCAGTCCGTGTAGCGGCCCTTCCGGCGCCATGAGCGCAAGAAGCGCGCGCGCGCCAAACGCCGGCCCGTCCGGTTGCGCATCGAACACGTGGATGGCGATCGGGCGGCTGATCAGCTTCGCTCCTGCATGCACCAGCATGATCAGCGCGTTGATGCTGTCGAGCGCCGGGCCACCGGCGATGTTCACGAAATGCAGCGGCGCATCCGGTGCGGCGGCGAGCGGAGCCAGAAGCGCCTGCGCCAACAACTCCGCGATCTGCTGCATGCGCAGCCGAACCATCGCCACGTGCGGCGACCCAGCAACTTTGCGATCTATCGGACTGTCGAAGCCCGGCGGCAGGTGATCCGGGCCGAGCTTGAGCATGTAGGTCGTGATGCTGTCGAGATAAGAGTCGTTCGACGCCAGAAGCCTGGAGAGCAGCCGTGAGCGCCGCGCCCCCAGCCGCATCATCAACCCTGTGACGATCCTCGGCATGCGATTGTTACGGTCATGCCAGGCCAGAAACGCTTCGCGGCTTTGCTTCAAGCTCGCTGAGTCATCAGGGATGGCGAACGCCGGATTCGTAACGTCAATGACCGGCAACTTAAGCCCGTCAGCGGTCGTCGCGTAAACGACGGCTCGATTTTCTCTGGGCGGAAGATCGGACTGCATGAACAGCTCAGATAGTAGTGCCGTCAGGCAACAGCCAGCCAGCGCTCCAGAAACACACTGAGCCACGCGCGCGCAGAATAATCGTAGACTGCGCGATCGGCGAAATGCGTGTCGCGCGGCCTGGCACCGGGAAGCTGCATGCGCTCGTGCCCGCGCGTCGTCCATTTGTGCATCATCGCGTGGGTGACGTCGGGATGAAATTGCAGCGCATAGCCTGAGCCGCAGCGAATCGCCTGCACTTCGAACGTGTCGCCCTCCGCCAACAACTCGGCGCCCTGCGGCACGTCAAAGCCCTCGCGGTGCCACTGGTAGACACATTCCGGCCATTGCTCGACCAGCGAGAAACCGGCCTTGGTCGGGCGGATCGGGTAATAGCCGATTTCGGCATGGCCCTGCGCATGCGGAAACACCCTGCCGCCGAGATGCCGCGCAAACATCTGCGCGCCGAGGCAAATGCCGAGATAGGGCTTGTTTTCTTTCAGCGGCACGCCGATCCAGTCGGTCTCACGCTTGATGAAATCGTCGCCGTCGTTGGCGCTCATCGGACCGCCGAAGATGATCGCGGCGGCATGGTCGGCCATGGTTTCAGGCAGAGGATCGTCAAATCGCGGGCGGCGCACGTCGAGACAGTAGCCAAGATCGCGAAGCGCATTGCCGACGCGGCCCGGTGTGGAATGCTCCTGATGCAGGATGACGAGGATCTGCTGTGGCATCACTCAAGCGATTCGAAGCGTTAGTAATTTTCTATTACGTCAGCCCCGGCTTTTGAAGGCTGCGATGATTACAGGCACCACCGTTTTGCGTGCGCTGATCGACCAGAGCCATGAGCAAAGCATTTGGCAGCAGACGAAATAAAAAAACGATGATTTTGTTGGCCACTCCAGCCACCACGACCCTTTTGCCGCGCATGAAGCCGCCATAGCCGATCTCCGCCACGCGTTCCGCCGACACGAGGACGAAACTCGGAATGGTTTCGACCCGCATTCCGGAACGCGCCTGGAATTCGGTCAGCACCGGGCCCGGGCACAGCGCGGTCACCCGCACGCCGCGCGGCGCGAGTTCACGATGCAGCGCTTCGCTGAACGACAAAACATAAGCCTTTGTGGCGTAGTAGACCGCCATTCCCGGCCCCGGGAGAAATCCGGCAATGGACGCGACATTGAGAATGCCGCCGCGGTGACGCTCAAGGCTGTCGGCAAAGGCCAGTGAGAGTTCGGTCAGCGCGCGGACATTAAGATCGATCATGGCGAGCTGCGCATCGCGCGATAGTTCGACCGCCGTGCCGGAAAGACCGAAGCCGGCATTGTTGACGACGATGTCCGGCTCGAGATTGCGCAACGACAACTGCTCGCGGATTTGCGCGACGGCATCGTGCTGCTCGAGGTCCACTGCGAGCACCGTTGGACGCGGCTTTCCCGCCGCTGCGATCTCATCCGCCAGCGCGTCGAGCCGATCCTGCCGGCGCGCCACCAGAACAAGCTCGTGACCGTGCGCGGCGAACACCCGCCCCAGCTCCGCGCCGATGCCGGCGGACGCGCCGGTGATCAGCGTAATCGCCTTCATTTGTCGCTTTCGTCTTCGCCGCTGACGCGGCGGCGCAGCTCGATACGCTCTCGCGGCGAGATGCCGAGCAGATCGGCCGCGCGCCAGATCAGATTGTCCTCAAGCTCGTCGCGCTGGCCATCGGCATAAACGATCTGCCACATCATCTCGACGATGCGGGCACGTCCCGCTTCATCAAGCACCCGGTTGAGCTGATGGGTGAAATGATAAAGATCGACCGACTCGTGTTCCGCCACCGTCGCCTTCTGAATCAATTCCTCGGTCGCGGCATCGTCGAGATTGAAATGCTGCTTGATGATGGCATGCAGCTTCTCGTTCTCGCTCGGCAGCACCTCGCCATCGATCGCCGCGGCATGAACCAGCATCGCCGCCGCCGCGAGCCGGTAATCGTCTGCGCCGAACTGATCTGGATGCTTGTCGCCCTCGACGAATTCGGAAATGAAATTCTTGAACGATTGAAACATGCAATTCTTCCGGGTCCCGGCCGATATGGGCGGGCCTCAATCCCATATTCATATCGCGGCGTAAAGCCTGATATTCAAGCCTTGATCAAGACTTAGTCAGGCCTTGAGACCTTTTGGGTCGATGACTTCCAGCGATTGCCGGGCCGGCTCGACCCCCCAGAAATAGACCGCGACAATCTGCACCACGAGGAGCCCGATCATCAGCCAGATCACCCCCGGCAGCGCATAGGTCACCATCAGGTAGCCGACCACGAATGGCGACACCACGGTGGCCCCCCGGCCCAGCGTGTTGCAGATGCCGTTGGCGCGCAGCCTGATCTCGGTTGGAAACAGCTCCGGCGTGTAAACCCCGAACAGGATCGCGGTCTGGATATAGATCGCGGCGATCAGGATCGCCCCGACGCCGAGCACGAGTTCCGGATCGGACGCCGCGTTGAAGTGCGCGTAAATCCATCCGGTGACGATGGTGAGTAACGACGCGCCGATGATGCTCCAGCGCCGGCCGATCGCATCGGACAGCCAGGCGCCAAGCGCGCAGCCAACCAGCGAAGCGCCAGCGAGCACCGCCGTGTAGCCGAGCGAATTGGCGATGGTGAGACCCTGACGCAGGAAGAATTGCGGGAGAAACACCACGAAGCCAAAAATCAGCGTGTTGATGGTGATCAGCACCCAGCTCCCGACCAAAAGACGCTGCAGGATCGGTGGACGGAACATGTCCGCTGCCGACAACTGCGCAGCCGGGATCGTTACGGCGGGCGGCGGCAGGGCCGCTCCCGTTGCAACGACTTCTTTTTCGATCGACTGCAACAATGCTTCGGCCTCGGCGTCGCGGGCCTGTGCTTCGAGCCAGCGTGGCGACTCCGGCAAGTTTTTGCGCAGGTACCAGACGATCAGCGAGCCGACACCGGCGATCACGAACATCGGCCGCCAGCCCCATGTCGGGATGATCAGGTAACCGAGGATCGCGGTGACGGGAAAACCACACACCGTCACAAAGGCGAGGAAAGACAGCCAGCGCCCGCGTGTGGCCGGAGGCACGAATTCGGTCAGCGTCGAATAACCGACCACGATTTCGGCGCCGAGACCGAGGCCCTGAATGAAACGGCAGACGATCAGTTGCGGCATGTCCTGCGCAAAAGCAGCCGCAAGCGAAGCCAGCCCGAACACTAGCAGGTTGATCTGGTAGGTGAAACGCCGGCCAAATTTATCGCCGATAAATCCAGTGACCAGCGAGCCGACCGTCATGCCGACAAATGTCAGCGACAGGAATTGCAGATTTTGCGGCAGCGTCGAGAACTTGGTCTGGATCGTCGCAGCAAGCACACTGCCGGCGACATAGAGATCGTAGCCGTCGAAGAACATTCCAGCGCCGACCAGCCAGAAGATACGGTATTGAAATGACGAGACCGGCAGCCGGTCGAGGCGCGGACCGGCATTCACAGACGTGGCCATGTTGAATTCCCCCAGCAAAAATGATCCGGTCTTGAAGCCGGATTGTGCGGGGATGCTATGGAGTGGCGCGAGGGTTGCCAAGCGGGGTTCGACGACCCACGCTATGAACTGTCTGTTGCTTTGGAGGAGCCCGTATGGCGCCGATGATCAATCGTCAGGTCCGCCTGAAATCGCGGCCGAATGGCATTCCGCAAGCCGACAACTTCGAGCTTACTGAAGCGCCAGTGCTCGAACTTGCCGACCGGCAATTCCTGGTCCGCAATGAATTTCTCTCGGTCGAGCCCGCCATGCGCGGTTGGGTGGCGGCAGCGGCCAATTATTCGACGCCGGTCGGTATTGGCGAGGTGATGCGCTCGTTCGCAGCCGGCACTGTCGTCGCATCACGCCATCCGGATTACGCCGAGGGCCATGTGTGGACGGCTCCGAGTTGGCAAGAAGAATCTTCACGTTGCAGGGTTGGTCGGTGCAGCCATGTGTTCGGCCTCTAGGTGCGGTTCACATGACCGCTGGCCATAATGCCTTCCGCGGATCAGGTCCCGGTCAATAGGACGCATTCGACAATGCTGTGGCCCTTGTGGGTTGTCCTGATCGCCGGATCGACCGGCTCTGCATTACGTGCTGTTCGCCCTCCCAACCTTCACATCACGCCGGACGCCGGTGTGATCTCGTTCAGGCCGCGAGCGCGACCGGTTCCTTGTATCGTTCGCCTCTGGCCATCATCGCCCATGCCATCCTTGCGATCTTGTTGGCCAGGGCGATGGCCGCGACTTTTGCGGGTCGCC
Organism: uncultured Alphaproteobacteria bacterium; assembly: GCA_963807565.1. GTDB lineage: Bacteria > Pseudomonadota > Alphaproteobacteria > Rhizobiales > Xanthobacteraceae > BOG-931. The sequence goes on from CAWECH010000029.1 coordinate 105,018, forward strand.
GCGCCAACAATGCCGTGAGCCAGGGCCGATGTTTGGTACCGTGGATTTTGGCATAGCGGATGACGGCAAGCGCGCCGATGGTGAACAGGCTGCGCAAATAGCGATCACCTCGTTTGCTGATACTGCCAAGTCTGTCCTTGCCGCCGCTTGAGTTCTGCTTCGGCACCAGCCCGATCCAGGCCGAGAAGTCCCTTCCTGATCGGAACATCTTCGGATCAGCGACGCTGGCAACCAGAGCAGTTGCGAGTGCCGGACCCACGCCCGGTATATCGTCGAGCCGCCGACTTGCTTCACTGGATCGATGCCAGGCCATGATCATTCGGTCGAACTGAAGGATCTGCGTCTTCAGCGTCTGCAGTTGAGCGCCGAGAGCGGTGACGCAGGCGCGGGCAACATCCGGCAGCCTGCTGTCACTTTCATCGACTGCGACCCCGAGCAGTTGTTCGACGCCCTTGCGTCCGACTGGCGCGACGATCCCGAACTCCGCGAGGTGAGCACGGATGGCATTGATGACCGAGGTCTGCTGGCGAATGAACAGGTGACGAGTTCGGTGCAGCGTTAGGCAGCTCTGCTGCTCTTTTGTCTTGGTCGGGACGAACCGCATGTTCGGCCGAGTGACCGCCTCACAGATCGCCTCGGCGTCGGCGGCATCGTTCTTATGCCGCTTCACGTAGGGCTTCACATAAGCCGGCGGCATCAGTCGCACAGTGTGGCCAAGCGCATGGAGTTCGCGCGACCAATGATGCGCCGAGGCGCAAGCCTCGATGCCGATTAAGCACGGCGGCAGCTTCTCAAAGAAGGCGAGGACGTAGCGACGCTTCAACTGCCGGCGAATGGCTACGTTGCCCTCCGCATCAACTGCGTGGACCTGAAAAACCGACTTCGCGATATCCAGACCGACTGTCGTGATCGTTTGCATGGGTAGCTCCTCCGAATCGTGGGAGCTTCAGTAGCCCCCACATCCATGGCACTCACGTGCCGGGTGGAGGAGCCGTCCACAGCATCAGAAGGTGATGGGCCTGTTTGGCTGGCAGGACTACGCGATCTCCGACGGCAAATCGGTCACGCGTAAAGTCCGGGAAGCCGATCTGCCGTTGTCGCTGTCTCTCGGCATCCTGGGATTGAACGGCATCACCGCGTATTTCGGTTTGCTCGATGCCGGACAGCCGCGGCCGGGCGACACTGTCGTCGTCTCCACCGCCGCCGGCGCTGTCGGATCGGCGGTTGGACAAATTGCAAAACTTTCGGGATGCCGCACCGTAGGGCTGACCGGCGGCAGCACCAAGGTCAAACTTTGCCGCGAGGAATTCGGCTACGACGCCGCCATCGACTACAAGGCCGGCAATCTTGACGATGCGATCAAGCAAGCCTGCCCGCGCGGTATCGATGTTTATTTCGACAACACCTCCGGCGCGATCAGCGACGCGGTGCTCAAGCAGCTTGCGATCGGCGCGCGGATCGTGATTTGCGGCACAGCGTCGATCGCCAGTTGGGATCCGCCGCCGATGGGTCCGCGCGTCGAGCGGCACATCCTGGTCAAGCGCGCAAAGATGTCTGGCTTTCTCGCCTTCGATTACCAGCACCGATACGAGGAAGCGATCGCGCGGCTAGCGGCGTGGATCCGCGACGGCCGCATCCGCTATCGCGAAGAGATTGTCGACGGCATCGAAAATTGCCCCGGTGCAATTGCCGAACTTTATCGCGGCGAAAATCTCGGCAAGCGGCTGATCCGGCTTCATCGCTGATAACTGGCTGATTTAGTTGCACAACTCCCTTTTCCCGCGAATCAAATGTGCGCTCGCTGCGCGTTGAGCAAAAATCGTCCGGCGTAACTCCGCGATTTGTCTGCACAAATTTTTATGTTTTGACTTCGCAATTGTTGTTCGGTGCAATGGCGGCCATCCTGCTCGTCGTGAGGGACGTCATCTGCGGACGACGGACTTTTGATGGAGCGGGTGCGGGTTCTGCGGGCGGAGGTTCGTCACTTCTGTTCGCAGACGGCCTGGGCATCATGCCCGTCCGGCACGTGTTCGGACTGTAGGGTGCCTACTGCACTGGCACCGGAGAGATGGTGGGCGGAAAGCCCATTGTCGTTTGCATCCGGTGATTCCAGGAAGCGCTGGCCTGGGCCGGGTTGAGAGGTGAGTCTCGGCATCCGCGTAGTGGAGCACCGAGAAGGTGACCGGCCTTTGTTATGAAGGCCGGGGCTGTACCTGGTAACGGGTGCAGTTCTCTACCCCCTGCACCATTCGGTGCTCCGCTTCCCTCGTTATCCGGGGAAGCAGAAAGGAAATGGCCCTCGTTTCGGGCCGAGCATTGCCACGCTTGAAGAAAATTGCGGATGCAGCGTGCGTCGCGGGAACGGGATTGCTTGCGCAAAACTTTCACCTCTCCCCGTGGGGGAGAGGTCGAGCGAAATGAGCGAGGGTGAGGGGGTTCGGGCGGTGCAGAACTGTGAGGCCCGAGCCCCCTCACCCCAACCCTCTCCCCCGTGGGGAGAGGGAGCGCGTTGTGCCGCGTCGCAGGTCAGTGAGTTCGCTGTTTGAAATTGTTAATCTGAAGGAGAGCCCGCGAGCGCGAACTTGCGCGCTACTGGATCGCGCTGCCGTCGTGATAGGCTTCTTCGAGCAATTGCATGTTGGCGTGCACGTAAGGATTGGACGGATCCTTGGCTTGCGCCTGCTGCAGCTTTTTGTGGGCGCGGGTGTAGTCGCCGCGCAGCATGTAGGAGAAGCCCTGGTCGTTGAGGATCTCGGCCGTCTCCCCGACGATGTGAATCGCCTGCGCGTAGGCGCGGTCGGCAAGATCGAAACGGTGCAGCCGATCGTACGACGCGGCGAGCCCGACCCACGCTTCGGCATCATTAGGACGCTTCTCGACAACGGTGCGGAAGCTTTTTTCAGCCTGGCCGAAATTGTTGCTGCGGAAATATCTCTTGGCGAGCTGCAAGTCGTCGTTCGGATCGTCGCCGACGTGACCGGGCTTTGAAAGCGGCGCAACGGGCTCGCCGCTCGGCCCCGGCTCCGCAGGCTGCGTCACAAAGGAGCCTGTCACCTCCGCCGGCTGGGCGCCGTTGCCGGCGTCATTTGCCGCGGTGTCGTTTGCTGCGGTGCTGGAATTCGGCTTGAGCAGATCACCGAGCTTCGTCGAGCTCGAGCAAGCGCCAAGGCCCGTCAGGCACGCCGCCATGACGATCAGGACCCGCGCTACTCGGATACTCATTACGCGCTCCGGATCACGGCACGCCCCGGCTCTACACGCAAAAAACGCCAGGAAACCCCGCCCAACCCGGAGCCGCGACGGCACCGGGAGGCCTCAAGCTAGGCGAGGATCGTTAAGATTTTCTCGATCGGGCTTTTCGCCGCATTACGCGTTGAAAAACCTCACCAATTGCCCGTCACCATGCGGACAATCACCGGGCACAGGATGACCACGAACAGCACCGGGAAGATGCAGACCATCATCGGCAGCGCGAGCTTGGCCGGCAGGCTGTAGGCCTTCTCCTCGGCCCGCGACAGCCGCTTGTGGCGCATGTCATCGCTGTAGACGCGCAGCGCGTCACCGATGCTGGAGCCGAGTTCAGCCGATTGCTGGATCAGCGTGGCGAAGGAGCGCGCTTCTTCGAGGCCCAGCCGGTCGCCGAGATGCTCGAGCGCCTCGGTCATGGTGCGGCCGGCGCGGATTTCGAGGTTCGCCATGTGGATGTTGGCGGCGAGCGACGGATAGGAATCGACCAGTTCGCGGCCAATCCGGTCGAGCGAAGCCTCCATGGCCAGCCCGGCGTCCGCACACACGACCAGCAGGTCCATGAAATCGGGAAAGCCGGACTGATGCTCGAGCCGCTTCTTCTCGATCAGGCGGTCGAGATAAAAACTTGGCGCAAGATAGCCGAACAAACCGCCAGCCATGACAAAAAGCCAGAACGTCGTGCTGCCGCCGAAACCGATCATCGGCAGCACGAAGAACATGACGGCGCCCAGCACGACTGCAGCGAGACCGCGCGCGAGAAAGAAATACGCGGCGCCGTGCGGATTGTAGATACCGGCCTGTGTCAGCCGGCGGCGCAGCATCTTGACGTTTTCGTTATCGACCGCCGAGTAGTGCTTGGTCGTGTATTCGATCAGTCTTTGCGCAGCACGCACGCCCGATGAACGCATGTTGCGCCGGCTGTCGGGATCATCGACATCGATACTGACCCGCGCCGCACGGCGGCGCACCGCCTCTCGCGCGCGCACGCCGAGCATCACCGCGAAAGCCAGCGTCGCGCTTGCCAGGAAAACCAGCACCGTCAGCATGGTCGATGAGCTGGTGCCGAACAGATCGAATGTGCTGGCTGAGTCCATCGGTTAAATCTTGAAGTTGACCATCTTGAACATGATGAGATTGCCGACGCTCATCCAGCCGGCGGCGGAGAACAGCAAAATCTTCGTCAGTGGCGCATTCCAGACCGACGAGTAGAAATCGGGAGCGATGAACTGGATGACCAGGAACAAGCCGATCGGCAACGCCGACAGGATCATCGCCGAGGCCCGGCCTTCGGCCGCAAGCGCGCGGATCTTGCGGCGCATCTTGAAACGCTGCCGGATGACGCCGGAGAGGTTTTCGAGAATTTCGCCGAGATTGCCGCCGGTGCTGCCCTGGATGGCGACTGCAGTCACGAACAGCGGCAAGTCTTCGGAGCCGATACGGCCATAGAGATTGCGCATCGCCGTCTCGAGATCGGCGCCATAGGTGATTTCGTCGGACACCATGCCGAATTCAGTGCCGATCGGATCCGGCATTTCGCGCCCGACCATGGAAATCGCGATCGGCACCGGATGGCCGGCGCGCAAACTGCGCACGATAATGTCGAGCGCGTCCGGAAATTGCGCGCTGAATCGCTTTTGCCGCCGCGCCCGCAACATGCGCAACACGAAATAAGGCAGCAGCGTTGCACCGAATACGGCCGCGACCCCTGCCTCGATAAGGCTGTTGCGGAACATCCACGTGACGACGAACGCTACGGCGGACTCAATGAAGACAATCAGGATGAGGCGGCCAAACCCGATCGTGAGCCCCGATTGCAGGACCAGCCGGTTCAGCGACACGAGATCGAGGCTGAAGTTGCCGCTGCTGGTCAGGCCACGTTCGCGGCGCAGCTCGATCAGGACGCTTTCACGATCGGTCCGGTCTTTCGACAGCATCAGCCGCCGATTGATCTTGCTGCGATAGGACGCCGCCGAATACGTCGTCAGATAAACAGCCTCGAAGGCCAGCCCCACCGAGATGGCGATGAACAGCCAGACCAGATAAATCGGATCGAAGTCGAGCAGCGAGCTCATAGCGGCTGCGACGGATCGAAGTAAGTGCCGGGGAGCTTGATGCCCATGGCGACAAGATCGGTGAGGAAGCGCGGCCGCACGCCGCTGGCCTGGAAATGGCCCTGTACGCTGCCGTCCGGCGCCGTTCCGGTACGGACGAATTTGAAGATTTCCTGCATCTGGATGATGTCGCCCTCGAGACCGGTGATCTCGGCGATGCTCATCACCCGGCGCTTGCCGTCGGACAGGCGCGACAACTGCACGATGACCTTGATCGCCGAGGCGATCTGGCCGCGGATCGAGGACACCGTCATCGGCAGGCCGGCCATGCCGATCATCTGCTCGAGGCGGGAAATGGCGTCGCGTGGCGTATTGGCGTGAACCGTCGCCATCGAGCCTTCGTGGCCGGTATTCATGGCTTGCAGCATGTCGAAGGCTTCTTCGCCGCGGCACTCGCCGAGGATCACCCGGTCCGGCCGCATACGAAGTGCGTTCTTGACCAGATCGCGCTGGCGGATTTCGCCCTTGCCTTCGATACTCGGCGGCCGCGTTTCCATGCGTCCGACGTGCGGCTGCTGTAACTGCAATTCGGCGGCGTCTTCGATGGTCAGCAGGCGTTCCTTTTCGGAAATGAACGCCGACAGCGCATTGAGCATCGTCGTCTTGCCCGAACCGGTGCCGCCGGAAATGATCAGCGTGACCCGCGCGCGCACCGCCGCCGCCAGCAGCTCGGCCATTTGCGGCCGCAACGCGCCGACGTCGACCAGCTTGTTGAGGTTGAAAGGCTTCTTGGAAAATTTGCGGATCGATACCAGCGGGCCGTCGATCGCGACCGGGCGCACCGCGACGTTGACGCGCGAACCGTCGAGCAAACGCGCGTCGCACATCGGATGCGATTCGTCCACGCGCCGTCCGACGGCAGAGACGATCTTGTTGACGATGCGCAGCAGATGCGCCTCGTCCTTGAAACGTACCTGCGTCGGCTCGAGCGTGCCGCGGCGCTCGACATAGACACATTCATGACCGTTGATCAGGATATCGTTGACGCTCGCGTCCTTGAGCAGCGGCTCGAGCGGGCCAAGCCCCGTCATCTCGTCCAGAATTTCGGAGACGAACTCGTTGAGCTCGCGCGTGTTCAGGGCGAGCCGCTCGCTGACGACATATTGCCCGACCAACTGCTGGATGTGGCTGCGAATCTCGTCTTCAGGAAGCTTTTCCAGCGCCGAAAGATTGATCTCCTCGATCAGCCGGCGGTGTAGCCGCACCTTGGCGTCGAGCAACTTGTCGGTGAGCAGGGGATTGGAGGAGACCGGCGCTACAGGTTCGGCGACAGGCGTGGAAGGCGCGCTGAGAGAGCCCGCATCCTGCAGGACAGGTTCCTCAATCGCCGGGACAATCGCCGGCGCTGCGACGCGATGAGTGGAGAAACGGCCAGACATGCTTCACTTCACTTTGCGGACGCTTCAGGCACGCGCCCAGGACATGCCGAGTTTTTTCGCTACAGACCCGGTAGCGGATTTAGCCGGCGGCGGCGGCAGCACGATCTGCTTGAGCTGAGCCGTGATCAGGTTGCCTTTTTTGACTTCCTCAAGCGGCACACCGCGATCGATGGCCTCGCGCACCAGCGCGTAGTCGTTGGGTATGCACGTCAGGAAAGCGTCGCCAATGGCCTGCTCGATATCGCCGCGGCGAAGGCCGGCCGAAAACATTTTCTGCACGAAGCGATTGATGATGACCTGCGGCTTCGGACTGTCGCCGAGGCGTTCGCGGATGGCAGCCACGAGCTGCTTGGCCTGACGAAGACCCGGCACCGTGGTCTCGCTGACGATGAAGAGCTTGTTTGAGCCGAGCAGCACGCTGTCGGTCCACGAAAACCAGGTCCGCGGCATATCGAAAACGACGTAGTCGAAATGCGACGACACCAGGTCGAGCAACCGGGTCACGACGTCCGGATCGAACGACCGCATTTCTGCCGGCCGGTTCGGCGCGGCAATCACCGACAGGCCCGACGGATGCCGCGACAGCATGACCTCGAGCAATTGCCGGTCGAGCCGTTCCGGGCTCGGCTCGATTTCACTCAGATTGAGGCGTGGTTCAATGTCGAGATAATCCGAGCAGGCGCCGTGCTGGAAATCGAGATCAACCAGGCAAGTCGACGTTTTACCGCGCGCGCCACTGTTTAGCAGCAGCATCGCGGTTTGCACCGCGAGCGTGGTCACGCCGGCGCCGCCGACGGCGGGAAGAAAAGTGACTATCTGCGCTTCCGTTGTGTCGGCATTGCCCGGCGCCTTGGCGACACGGGCGCAAGTTTTCACCAGTTCAACCGGCGCTACCGGCTTCACCAGGAAGTCCGACACGCGCATTTGCATCAGTCGGCGCGCGACAGCGGCGTCGAGCGTCTGTGTGACCGCGACGACCGGCGGCCAACTGCCAATGCGCTCCATCACGCGCGCGAGCGCGTGCATCTCGGCTTCATCGTCTCCGTTGACGTCGGCGACGACGACGCTCGCGCCTTCAAAGTTCGCGTCCGCGACACGGCTGGCCAGCGTGCCTTTGATCACGTCGAGGGTGATCTTTGGGCTCGCGCCGAAGGTGGCGCGAACCTGTCCCTCGAATCCGTCGTCAGCGGTCAGCACGACCACTTTCGTTTGCATTCCCGACGGGGCAGTTCGGCTGGCCTGCATCACTTACACTCGCATTACCGGGCTATGGCGACTTAATGGGCAACCGTTCCGGCCACGGCCGCTCCGCTTGCCGCCGGCGCACTGCCGGAGGTCATCGTGCCGGTACAGGAATCGCCCATCGGCCGGCGGCGGTGCGGATGAATCCGTCGACGGATTGAGATCGGCCGGCTGGGTAACCTTGTCCTTGCGGTAGCACTCGACCGCGCGCTGCATCCGCTCGCCGTTGAATGCGAGATTGTTGTTATTGCTGTAGCGCGGCCATGGATCGACCGTCTGCTCCGCCATATTCGCCGCCACCGCGTTCTCTGCCCCAAGCGAGATCGTCTCGCGCCGGTCGAGATAGATATCGGAACAGCCTGCGAGCAGTGCACCGAGCGCAACCGCGGCCGCGATGGCGCGGCTCGCGCGTTTAGTCTCTGGCCGTGACATAGACGCCTCCGTTTTTCGGCAGGTCGAGGACATGCCCGACATAGGGCCGGTTGATCGCGCCGACAGCCATCCGGGCGAGCGCCGGGCTGACTTCCGCTTTGCCCATCAGGAAGAAATCGATGTCGTTGCCGGGCAGCGTGCCATCGAGCGGCGTGTGCACGGGATCGGTCGGACGCAACGGACGCGCGATATGCGGCGTGACGAGGATGACCAGATCGGTCTCGTTCTTCTGATACGCAGCGCTGCGGAACAATGAGCCGAGCACCGGCACGTCGCCGAGCCACGGCAACTGATCCTGGCTGGTCTGGCTGTCGTTCTGCAGCAGGCCGCCGAGCATGAAGCTCTGGCCATCGCGCAGTTCGACGGTGGTCGAGGCTTCACGCACCGTCAGCGCCGGCACCGAAATGCCACCGGCGATCGACACCGAATGCGCGGGGTCGAGCTGGCTCACATTCGGCTTGATCACCATGTTGATCTGACCGTTGTTGAGCACAGTCGGCGTGAAAGCGAGACCGACGCCGTATTTTTTATATTCGATCGTGACCTGGCCGAGACTACCTGGCACCGGGATCGGGTATTCGCCGCCGGCGAGGAAGCTCGCGGTGTCGCCCGACAGCGCCACGAGATTGGGCTGCGCCAGATTGCGGACGAGGCCCTGCTGTTCAAGGGCGTTGAGTTCGACATCGACCGGATTGGCACCTCCGATCAGGCGGCCGACGAGAAAGCCGAACGGCGACCCGCCTGACAGCACGCCTGCGGCCACCACCGAGCCGGCCGTATTCAACGAACCGCCCGCCGAAGTGACCGGCAGAGCCGTCGCCGGCTGTTGATTGCCGACATTGGCCAGGAAGCGATTGCCGAAGACGTTCCACTGGACGCCCAGTTCGCGGCTGGCTTGTCGCGACGCTTCGATGAAGCGGACCTCCAGCATGACCTGCTGCGGCTCCCTCACCTGGACGGTGTTGATGATGTCCGGCGCAAACTGACGCGCGATGCTCACCGCCTTGTCGAGCGTAACCGCGTCCGACACCGACCCGCTCAGCATGATGCGGCCGTTGACCGAAGAGACGCGAATGCCGCCGCCGGTGAACCGAGCGATCTCGGACGAAAGCTGCGACACGTCGTAGGACACTTCGATGTCGAAAATGCCAACCGCTTTCTTGTCCGGTCCGTAAACCGTGACCCGCGTGGTGCCGATCTTCTTGCCGAGGATCGACAGCGCATGGTCGGTGAGCGGATTGACGTCGGCCACGTCAGGATCGCCGACCATGATGTCGACGAAGTTCTGATCGGTGTGAATGTCCTCGGACTTGCCGACGGTCACAATCACCTTTGCGGTGCGCGCAGTAGCGAACTGAATATGCTGCTGCGCTTGCGCCGTCGCCGGCATCATCACTGCCATCGCCGGCACCGCGAGCACGATGCTGATCGCAACACCGCGCAACAGCGCCCCGACGCCGATGCTCCTATCCGAATTTTTCCGGCTTGCGCCGTATTTTCTTTGTACTGGCTAGTCACGTCGGCCTCCCCGCCGCTATCGTCCCCAAAAACTCAGTCGCGTGCCGCTCCGGTCGAGAGCGCAGCCGAATGGTCGCCCGCTCCCTCTTTCGGCACGGTGTATTCAACACGGTCCCCTCGCGACGGCCGGATCACGCCGATCGTCACGAAATGCGATTCTTCTGTAGGCGCGCTGGCCTTGCCAAGATCGATAGACGTCACGCGCCGCGCGTCGGCGTCGACGAGTTCGCCGGCCTTGCGCAGCAGCAGCGAAAGCGTACCGACCGTCGAAGCCAATGAGACTTTCTCGCCGTCGGTAACGTTGACTTCGAGCGTGACGGCTTTTGCGACGGACGGCTTATCACTGCGCTCGTCGGCGAGTTGATCGATCGCCAGCACGCGTGCGTCCTGCAAAATGACGTCTGCGATCGCCATATTTTTTTCGCCGGTGCGCGTCAGCAAAACATCGACGCGATCGCCCGGCAGTACGAACCCGGCCACGCCCTGAACATCGTTGACGCGAACGGTGACCGCTTTCATGCCGTCGCCGAGCATTGCCGAAAGCGTCGCGCGCTGGCCCGGCCCGGTAACTTTTGCGGCGAGCACCGGCTCATTCGGCTCGATCGCCGCGAGCACGATGCGTTTGCCTTTGGTCAGATCCGCAATCTTGTTGAATGAGCCGGCTGGCAACGCGCCCTCCGGCCAATCAACTTCACGCATTGCAGATGCGGTCAGCTCATCGCCGAACCGCATCGCTTTGGCTGCAACAACGATCGTGCGCGCAGGCGGTGCGACTTTTCTTTGTGCTTCCAGGCTTTTCATACGCTGATCGGCCTGATTGTTGAGCCACACCTGCGCAAGAAATACCGCGAGCAGTCCGAACAGGACTGCGAAGCCAACCATGACTACGGTACTCTTGCGCAACGTTCGTCCCCTGTATGACGCCGTGAATTCGTTCGTCGGGGACGACTATTGAACCGCGTACAGTATTGAATCCGTGAAACTACTGACGGAGTTCTACCTATGCTGAAGATTGGTTGAAGCGGTATTCTTTACAGCGCGTGTATCGAAAACTTCAAAGTGAAGAGGTATACTTTACAAAAATTCAGGCTCTCGATTTTCCTAATTTGTATTCACCACATCAAACGCTGTGTGGACGAGATTTTGCGCGCTTCGGCGATGACCCGCGGGCCGTTGTAGGTGCCTTGAGTGTTAAAGCGATCCGGGTAGGACACTATTAAGGACGCTGCTACACGCAGTGTCTGCCTCGCGCGGCAACACCTTCAAATGCGGATGAAGCCGCGCGGCACCTTATGCATCGGCTCAATACCGGTCTCGGTTATTAAGACCATTTCACCGGTTTGCACGCCGGCGTTGCCGTCACGCGTCACGACATTGGGCTGGATCACAACCACCATCCCGGCACGAAATGGCTCATCAGGAACGTTTGCGCTCGGCCGGCTCTTCGAGCCGAGGATCGGCGGCAGGTAGCCGCCGCCATAGCCATGGAGCAGATCGTCGATGATGGTAAAGCCGGCATCTTCGATCATGCTCGCGGCGTCGACGACCTGCTGCGGTAACGTGCCTGCCTTCAGGATTTTTGCCACAGAGTCGAAGGCAGCATCGGCGACTGCATGCAGATCGCGGTAGAGCGTCGAGGGCTCCTCACCGACCGCAAAGCTGCGCAACACCTGGCCCGGATGCTCCCAGAACGATGTGCTGATTTCCGAGAAAACGATATCGCCCTTTGCGACGTTGCGGTTGCCGACAAACTGGGTTGGCACGCCGAGGTTCGGACTTGCCATCGACGTGACGCCGAAGAAGTGGATGACATTGATGCCTCCGAGCGCGACGTAGGAGCGCTCGACAAGCTCCGAAAGATCGCGCTCGCTCAGTCCCGGCCGCAGACCTTCACCGAGCGCGATCATGCCGCGATCGGTCATTGCGGCCCCGATCCGCATCCAGTCGAGTTCTTCGGCCGATTTGACCTGCCGCAGCCGCACATAACGGCGGTTGAGATTGGCAATCGTGCCGAATTTTGCCGAAAGCGTGCCGTGCTGCTCGAACGTCATCGGGCCGATAACCGCCACACGCCCGTTCTTCGCCCCTCGTTTTTCCAACACGCCGATGGCGGCCGCGATGCATGACGCGCCGCCCCAAGCCACTTCCGAAGGCGCTGCAAGCTTTTGCGCCAGCGGCGCATGGTTGACGTGCTGAACGAACATGGCATCGGGCAGGCCCGGCGTAAAAACGCCGACCGCTTCGGCCGTGACCGGCCAGCCGGTCAGCCACTGCACGACGGAGCCGAACCGGTTAGCGCCGCAGTAAACGAGATGATCGACGCCCGCCTCCCGAAGCAGGCCGGCAACCTCGGCCCGACGACGCTGCATTTCCGCATCGCTGAAGCGCGGATACTCCGCCTCGTGGATCGCCCGCAGGCGTGGCGGCAGCGAAAAGTTATGGCTTGGATGGCCGGTCATGACGCCACTTTAAGGGGGTGGGCTTGGCAAATCCATTTTGTTAGGGAGAGCAGCCTTAAGGCGCGCCAGGGAGAGTTTTGCCGATGCCCACGAGCTACATCGATTCAGTCGTATTTCGCGACATTTTCTCGACCGAAGCCATGCGGCGGGTCTTTTCCGACGAAAACCGGATCCAGAAATATCTCGACTTCGAAGCGGCGCTGGCAAAAGCCCAAGCCCGGCTCGGCATCATCCCGAAGGAGGCCGGCGAGGAAATCGTCAAACACTGCAACGTCTCCGAGATCGATTTCGCGAAACTCAAGATCCAGACCGAACGTATCGGCTATCCGGTACTTCCCGTGGTCCAGCAGCTCGTCGCGCTGTGCAAGGACGGCCTTGGCGAATGGTGCCATTGGGGCGCGACCACCCAAGACATCACCGACAGCGCGACGGTGATGCAGATCCGTGAAGGCCTCACGTTGATCGAAGCAGACCTCAACGGAATCGCCGACGCGCTGGCTAACCTCGCGCGCAAATATCGCGATACACCGATGGCGGGCCGCAGCAATTTGCAGCAGGCCGTGCCGATCACATTCGGCTACAAAATGGCAACGGTGCTTGCCGCATTCGAGCGGCACAAGCAGCGGCTCAAGGAATTGAAGACGCGTGTGCTGGTCGGCGAATTCGGCGGCGCCGCCGGGACATTGTCGTCGCTTTCAGGCCGCGGTCTGGAAACCCAGGCCGAGTTGATGAAAGAGCTGAAGCTCGGCCAGCCGGCGATCGCCTGGCACACCGTGCGCGATACCATCGCCGAAGTTGGTTGTTTCCTTGGTCTGATCACCGGCACTTGCGGCAAGATCGCGTTCGACGTGAAGCTGATGATGCAGACCGAAGTGGAAGAACTCTATGAGCCATTCCACGAAGGTCGCGGCTCATCATCGACGATGCCGCAGAAGCGCAATCCGATTTCATCGGTCTACATCACCGCGTTGACTTCGGTCGTGCGCCAGCAAACTGCTGCATTGCTCGACGCCATGGTGGAAGATCACGAGCGCGCTACCGGGCCGTGGGAAATCGAATGGATCGTGCTGCCCGAAATCTTCTCGCTAACCTCCGGTGCGCTGGCGCAGACCTTGTTTGTGCTCAACGGGCTTCAGGTCGACGAGAAGAAGATGCGGTCCAACCTCGACATCACCAAAGGCCTGATCGTCTCGGAAGCCGTGATGATGGGGCTCGGCCCCTATCTCGGCCGTCAGTACGCGCACGATCTGGTCTACGACGTCTGCCGCAAAGTCGTCGCAACGGGGCGTCCGCTGGTTGAGCTCCTGGCCGAGAACGAGGAGATCACCAAACACCTCGACCGTGCCGCACTGGCGAAGCTATGCGATCCGGCAAACTATCTCGGCGAAGCGGGCGCCATGGTGGACCGGGTACTGGCGATGCGGAACAACTAACCTATTCCGCCGCGGCGGCCTTCGCAGCGGCCTGCTCGCGAACGAACTTGGCGACGGCAAGATTGTCGATCTTGCCGGAGCCGAGCATCGGCAACTTGTCGAGGACAATGACCTCCGCTGGCAGCATCAGCTCGGAAGCGTGCCTGCTGCGGGCAAAAGCCATGAAATCGGAGCGCGTCGCTCCTTTTCGGTCGGTGACCATGATCAGGCGTTCGCCTTTGCGAGCGTCAGGTGCGGCAGCGACCGCAGTCTGATTGTCCGGCCATAGATCAGCAGCCAGCATCTCCACAGCGGCAAGCGAAATCATTTCACCACCGACTTTGGCGAAACGCTTGGCACGGCCTTTGATCTGGACGAAACCCTGCGCATCGATGCTGACGATATCACCGGTATCGTGCCAGCCGTCCGCCGGCGGCTCGAGAACGCCGGGTTGATCGGCGCGCAGGTATCCAAGCATGACGTTGGGGCCCTTCACGAAGAGACGTCCGCCCTCATCGACGCCTTCGACTTTTTCCAGCCGCGAACTAAGGCCCGGCACCAGGCGGCCGACGCTGCCGAATTTGTTGAACATCGGCGTATTGAACGCCATCACCGGCGCGCACTCGGTGACGCCGTAACCTTCGAGAATGCGCAGACCGAATTTCTCCAGATAGATCTGCCGCGTCGATTCCTTCACCGGCTCCGCACCGGCCAGCACCAGCCGCAACGAACGGAAGTCATAGGCATTGGCGGCGCGGGCATAGCCATTGAGGAAGGTATCGGTGCCAAACAGCACGGTGGCGCAGACGCCATAAACCAGTTCAGGCACGGTGCGATAATGCAGCGGCGACGGATAAAGATAGAGCGACACGCCGGACACCAGCGGCAGGATGGTGCCGGCGGTGAGGCCGAACGAATGGAATACCGGGAGGACGTTGAACAGCTTGTCCTCACGCCCGAAATCGATGCTGGCTTCCGCCTGCGCCACGTTTGCCAGGATATTGCGGTGTGACAGCACCACGCCCTTCGGCAAGCCTTCCGAGCCAGACGTGAACAGAATCACGGCCCAATCATCGGGCTTGCGCGCAACGAGCGGCTTCTTCCAGTTCAGGGCGCCGCTGAGCTTGTCGAACAGCCCGATCGTCGGACGAATGTCTTCGAGATAAAGGATGCGCACCTGCTTGCCGACTTGCTCGACAAGATTGTCCAGCCGGCCCTTTTCGACAAAAGCGCGCGACGTAAGAATGGTGTCGACCTGGGCCGCGCGACACGCCGCGAGCACGTTGGCCGCGCCGGAGGTGAAATTGATCATTGCCGGCACGCGTCCCGCCGACATCACCGCAAGCAGCGTAACGACAGCGCCGTTTGACGTCGGCAGCATGACGCCGAGCGCGCGTCCTTCCGGAGCGAGCGGCATCAGCTTGGCGCCGAGGATACGGGTCGCCTGCAGCAGCCGCTTGTAGGTCATCTGGCCGCTGACCGGATCCTCGACCGCAAGCCAGTTTGGACCATGCTCTTCGGCCGCATGGACCAAAGCTTCGACAATGGTGCGGTCGGTCGAGGTGGTGCGGAAGATCATATCCGACATGATCTCGTACAGCGCCGAGCCGGCCGCCTGCCGGCGCTTGCGCCCTTTCAGCTCGGGATCGATTTTAAGCTTCAGCGGCTCCAGAATTGTGACCGTAATTTTCGGGAACAGCCGCCGCTTCACCTGGGTGCTCTTGAGGCGGCTGAAAATGGTGGTTTCCGCGCCGTCGATGCGGGCCGGCACGATCATCGCGTCCGACTTGTCGGCGATCAGGGCGGCGCCGTCATAGACCTTCATCAAGCTGCCGGTGACGGTGATTCGCCCTTCCGGGAAAATCACCAGCATGTTGCCCTCTTTCACGGCGTTGATGATCGTGCGCATCGCCATCGGCTTGAGCGGATCAAGCGCCATGGTGTCGACGAATTTCAGGAACGGCTGAATCCACCAGTGCTTCGACATCGCGACGTCGATCGCGAATACCGGCCGCTTCGGCAGGAACGCCGTCGCCAGCGGCGGATCGAGGAAGCTGACGTGGTTGAGCGCGATGATGGCGTTGTCGCCGGCCTTGGCGACATTCTCGACGCCCTTCACCTCGAGCCGGAAGAAGGCGCGGAAGATGATGGAGAGAAAATCGTTCACCCAGCTTGCCGGCATGGTACGGCCGATCACGATGGCCACCAGCAGATTGGCGACGCCAATCATCACGAACAGGCTGGAGACGCCGAAACCCAATTTCTGCAGGACCGCCTGGACAATCGCACCCGCGACCATGAAGGCGGCGTTGAGCACGTTGACGCCAGCGACAATACGCGCGCGGCGATCGGCGCCGGCCCAAGCCTGTACCGCGGCGAACGAAGGCACAACAAACAGGCCGCCGGCGATGGCGAGCGCCGCGAGATCGATTGCAATGTGCCAGCTATAGCGCGACGCAAAAAAGGCGTTGAATGCCGAGCGGGGTTGCAGCTGGGCGTCAAGCGACGCGACAGTCCAACCAAGATCGAGCGAGAACACGCCGAGCAGCACGCCCGCAATCAGTGTCGGCAAGCAGAACGATCCGCCCATGCGCAAGCCAAGCCGCCAGCGCCGAACCGACCGCGACCGCGACCGAGAAGATCGTCAGAAAAACCGTGATGACGGCTTCGGTGCCGCCGATATTGATTGTCACCAGCGGCGGCAGCAGCGACAGGATCAGCGCACCGACCAGCCAGAACCAGCTCACCACCAGCGCGCCCCACCACAGCCGCGGGTCAGCACGCAATTGTTTGATCAGCGAACCGGTGGAGACGAGTATATTGTGGATTGATGGCTGAGTGTCGGCGCACCCTCGCCGGTCTTCGGAATGAAACGTGCCGCGAGCCAGCTCAGCAGCGCCGTCACGATCATCAGCCAGGCGAAATGGATCGGATTGCTGTCGCCACGCGCGGCAATGCCGGCGGTGATCGTGCCGATCAGGATGGCGAGAAACGTTCCGCCCTCGATCAGCGCATTGCCGGCGGTAAGCTCGTTGCGGTTGAGGTGGTCGGGCAGGATGCCGTATTTGATCGGGCCGAACAGCGACGCCAGCGTGCCGTACAGCAGCACAGCCAGAAACAGCAGGATCAGCGAGTGAAAGGCAAAACCGGCGACCGCAATAATGGTGACGCCGATTTCCACGAACTTGATCCGCTGTGCGACCAGCGCCTTGTCGTAACGGTCGGCAAGTTCGCCGCCGAGACCCGACAGAAAGAAGAACGGCAAGATCAGCGTCGCACCGGCGAGCGTGATCAGCGCCGAGGAATTCTCGCCGGAGACCTGAAACAGGATGACAAAGACCAGCGCGGTCTTGAGGAAGTTGTCGCCGAACGCAGCGAAGAATTGACACAGGAACAGCGGCAGAAAACGGCGCGTCGTCATCAATGACGTGAACATGACTGCCTTTAGCCTTTCCTGGCCCGATGGTCGGGTCCTTGCCGGTACTTGCGCCGTCTTGGTTGCGGCGCGGTTCGCGCCGGTTCGCCCCATATAATGTAGACGGCGTTGCGCAGGTTGGCGACGCGGCTTCTCAATGCGAGATTTATCGCAACAAATCAATATGTTATGCCGCGATTGAACGCGGGAATTTCACGGCCTATCGTTTCGGCGCAAATAGGGATGGAATCAATGAAATTGCAGAATCAGGTGGCGGTGGTAACGGGCGCCGGCCGCAACATCGGCGAGGAAATCGCCAAGCTGTTCTCAGCGGAAGGCGCCAAGGTCGCCCTTGTCGATCTCGACAAACCACGCGGCGAGCGGGTCGCCGCCGCCATCAACGCCGCGGGAGGCGATGCGACACTCTTCGTCGCCGACGTTTCGAAGAGCGCCGACGTTGCCGCGCTGGTGAAAGACGTCGTCGCCCGTTACGGCCGCATCGACATTCTGGTCAACAATGTCGCGATCTCGGACAACAAGCACATCTTCGATATCACCGAAGAGGAGTGGGATCGCGTTCTGACCGTCACGCTCAAGAGCCAGTTCCTGATGGGCAAATACGTCGGCCAGCAAATGGCGACGCAGGGCGGCGGCCGCATCGTCAATGTCGGATCGACCTCAGGCTTCATGGGCCGCAAGCGCGCTATTGCTTATTCCGCCGCCAAAGGCGGCGTCGCCAATCTCACCCGCGCCATGGCGGTCCAACTCGCGCCGCACAACATCAGAGTGAACGCCATCGTGCCGAACAAGATCGGCTCGCCGGTCGGCAAGGATGAGTTCGATGCGTCGCGCCCGGTACCGAACATGGCCAAACGCCCCGGCGAACCTGTCGAGGCAGCAAAGGCCGTGCTGTTCCTTGTGACCGACAACTCATCTTTCGTCTGGGGCGCCAACCTTTTCGTCGATGGCGGCGTCTCGGCGATGGATTTGTCGTGAGATACGTCTATTCGTATTTGAGCGGCTTGTTGCCGGTCCAGTTCGGCGGATTGCTCGCTTTCGCACGGCGCGCTTCCTTGACGACCTCTTTGATCGCACCGGTCAACGGCAGCGACAGGCCGGATTTGTCGGTCATGTCGGACACGATCTGCATGTCTTTCATCGCCCAGGTGAACGACACGCGATCCCATTCTTTAAGCGAATCGGACGCTGCCGAGCTGGTCAGCAGCGCCTCGCGCAGCTTGACCATATCGACACTGGTCTTTTCGGCGAGCCGTCCCGCCTCCATGACGCCGCACGCGTTGAACCACAGCATCATGTTGTTGATCGCCTTGCCGACCTGCCCGTTGCCGACTTCGCCGAGATGGACGTAATCGGAAGCAAAGGTGGTATAGACCGGCCGGGCGCGTTCGACGACATCGGCTTGCCGCCGACCAGCGCCAGCAGCGTGCCGCTGTCGGCCGCGAAGCGGCCGCGGCAGATCGGAGCGTCGATCACCTCGATGCCTTTGTTGCCGACGCGCTCGGCGAGCTTCTTCATGTTGTCGGGCTTGGCCGTCGACGACACAGCGATGATCGAGCCCGGCGCCATCGCTTCCAGCAAGACCGTTCTTGCCGAATACGACGTCTTCAACTTCGTCGTCGTAACCAACGCCGAGAATGACGATGTCGCTGACCTTGCCGACATCGGCCGGCGTGGTGACTACAGCCGCACCCAACGCGCGTGCGGCGTCACGCTGCTTGTCACTGATATCGCATACCGTGACCGCGTAGCCTTTTTTGACGAGATGCCTGAGCATCGCGAGCCCCATCCGGCCCGCACCGACAATGCCAACCCGTTCCTTGCCATCAGCCATGACTATCACCTTTCTTGCAAACTTACTTGCCATAGTCGCGTTCGGCCGATGCGGCCGACACATAACCTTCCGCGATATCGCGCTTAAGCGCCGCGGTATCGCGTTTTCCGGATCGCCGTAACCGCCACCGCCTGCGCTTTGCAGCAGGAAGCGCTCGCCGGCGCGCAATTCATATTTGCCCGAGGCCGGCGTTTCACGCTCGTCCTTGCCGCCGAGATGGATGATGAAACGGCTGCCGCTGCCGGGCTTGCCGCCGGCCACGCCGCGCGGCGGAAATTTCGCCTTGTCGTAGCGCCGCGACACCGTCGCGTCCTGCAGCAGTTCATAGATGCGCCGGAACGACAGCCCGCCGCGGAACTCACCGGCGCCGCAGGAGTCCTGCACCATGCCGAATTCGACAATGCGGCAGGGAAATTCGGTTTCCAGAATTTCGATCGGCGTGATGTGCAGATTGCTGGTGTGGACGGCGACCGCCGACGCGCCGTCGTTGCCGTTGCCGCCGCCATAGGCCGAGCCAAGAATTTCGTATTGCAGCGACGGTTGGCCCGGCCGGCCGCCGCCCTTCCAGGAATCAGCAACGCGCCACTCGACCCGCAGTGGGCGGTGCCGCGCTGCGGCCGGAACGAAGCGAACGCCTCGAGGATCACGTCGGTCAGCTTCTGGTTCGCCGCCTGATAGGAACTGACCGGCGCCGGCGCGCTGGCATTGGTCACGGTGTTGGGTGCGTAGACGAATTTCACCACGTCGCGCATGCCGTCGTTGAAATGCAGCTTGGGATCGAGCGCCCCGATCAGCGAGTAGAACACACAAGCCTCGACCATCGACGGCCGCAGATTGATCGGTCCCTTGGCCTGCCGGTCGGAATTGCTGAAATCGAAAGTGATGTCGCCTTTCTCGACCCGGATGGTGACGGCGAAACGAACCGGCCGGTCGAGCTCGACGCCGTCGGTATCCATGAAGCCTTCGGCGGATGCTTCGCCGTCCGGTAGCTCTTTGAGAGCGCGCGCGCAACTCCGCTGCGGCGCCCGCCAAAAGCGCGGCGAACGACTCCATCACCGCCGTTGCGCCAAATTGCTCGCACGTGACCTTGATGCGCTCGGCGCCCATTTGCGTCGCCGCCATTTGCGCATGCATGTCGCCGCGCACCAGTTCCGGCTGGCGGCTATTGGCCAGGATGAGACGCTCCAGATCGTCATTGTAAACGCCGCGCGTATACATCTTCACCGGCGGCAGCAGCAGGCCTTCCTGAAAGATTTCGGTGGCGTTGGCGGAGGTTGAGCCTGGATTGGCGCCGCCGACATCCGCCTTGTGCGCGATCGAGCCAGAAAAGCCGACCAGCGTTCCCTCGAATATGATCGGGGAGACGAAGGCCATGTCCGACACATGCGGCAACCCGCCGTCATAGGGATGATTGCAAACGAACATGTCGCCTTCGGCGATGTCGCTGCCGTGGATCGAGAGAATCTTGGCTACGAGGTGCCAGTAGACCGGCGCGTGAAAGAACATCGGCGGCGCGACGATCAGGCCGCCGTGACGATCGAGGATCACGCAGGAGAAATCACGCAACTCGCGGATGATGGTGGAATAACCCGAGCGATAGAAATGATAATGCATCTCCTGCATCAGGCTGCTGATGCGGTTGCGCACGACCTGGATGGTGATGGCGTCGGCCATTAGCGTTCTTCGCGCTCGAGGATCAGGTTGCCATAGCGATCGACTTCCACGTGCCAGCCATGCGGCACTACGGTCGTCGCATCGAACTGCTCAACAATGGCCGGGCCAATGAAACCTGCAGCCAACCGGCAGCTTGTCGCGATCATAGACCGTGGCATCGACCGCCTTGCGAGGATCGTAAAAAACCCGCCTCGTGCCTTTGACGGCCGGCAGCGGCGGCGACGACGGCTTGCCGGGTGGCGCAGCCTGCGGCGTGTACTTTGGCACCGCGACCCGGACGCGAAGGCGATAGCTTACCATTTCGACCGCTTTTTCCTTGGCGGCATGGCCGTGGATCTTTTCGTGCACCTCGTCGAAGCGCAGGCGCACTGCCGCAAGAGATTTGGCGTCGAGCGATTTCTGCCACAGACCGGCAAGCGGTACGCGCAGTTCATAACCCTGTCCGGCATAGCGCATATCGAAGTCGCGTTCGAACAGCGCCGCGCTCGGATCGAGACCTTCCTCGGCAAGCTCGCTCGCCGCCTTCGCTTCCATCTCGCGGAAAATCTCGTCGGCATGCGGCGGATCGAGTCGGTCGAGCGTGCCAAGCTCGGACCGGATGTAGTCGTGCAGCACGTCAGTGCAGAGCAGTCCGAGCGCCGAGAAGGCACCGGGCCGCGCCGGAACGATAATGCGACGCATGCCGAGTTCTTCAGCGACCGCGCCAGCATGCACGGCGCCGGCACCGCCGAATGGCAACAGCGCAAACTCATTCAAATCGACGCCGCGCCGGGCAGCGAACACGCGCACCTCGTCGGCCATGCGCATATCGACAATGCGGCGAATACCGGCCGCGGCCTCCGGCACTGTCATGTTCAGCGGCTTGGCGATTTTCGCTTCGAGCGCCGCATGCGCCGCTTCGACATTGAGCTTCTGCGTGCCGCCAAGGAAATAATCCGGATTGAGGAAGCCGCAGACGATGTCGGCATCGGTGACGGTAGGATTTTCGCCGCCGCGGCCGTAGCAGACCGGTCCCGGATCGGCGCCCGCGCTCTGCGGTCCGACCGACAGGAATCCTGCGCGGTCGATCCAGACGATCGAGCCGCCGCCTGCCGAGATCGTGGTCAGATCGAGCGCCGGCACATCGAGCTGACGCCGCGCCACCGTGCCTTCGGTGACTTCAAGCGGCGCGCCACCCTCGATGAAAGCGATGTCGCAACTGGTGCCGCCCATGTCGAGCGTAACCAGACCCGCGCGTTCCTTCATGAGGCAGATAGGCGCTCGCCTGCGCGCCGGCCGCCGGGCCCGACAGCAGGCTGTGGACCGTTTTATGCCCGGTCATCGCCGCGGCGAACGGCATCACGCCGCCGTTCGATTGCATCAGGAAGCGCTGCTGCGTGAGCACGCCGGCGGCGTTCAGGCGCTTTTCCAGATCGGCGATGTAACTGACCAGCACCGGAGCGAGATAGGCGTTGAGCAAGGTCGCCGACATCCGCGGCCATTCGCGCACCCGCGACAGCACCTCGCTCGACAGCGAAACATGCGCTTCCGGAAACACTTCGGCGATGATCGCGCCGCTGCGCTGCTCATGCGCCGGGTTCATGTAGGAAAACAGATAACACACCGCGATCGAGACAGCGCCTGCTGCTTTCAGTTCCGCTGCGGCCTTGCGCACCGCAGCTTCGTCGAGCGGCTCAAGCTCCTTGCCGGTGTAGTCGATCGCGGCCGCCGATTTCGCGGGTCAGGCTTTGCGGCGCGATCGGCTCCGGTTTCTGAAAGAAATAGTCGAAGACGTTGCCGTCACGCACCTGGGCCTGCGTTTCCTGGATGGCGCGAAAGCCGCGATTGATCAGGAGGCCAACCTTGGCGCCACGCATTTCCAGAAGCGCGTTGGTGGTGATGGTCGTGCCGTGAGAGAAAAATTCGATCGCCGACAGATCAATGCCGCGCGCGGCGAAATTCTGGACGCCGTTCATGACGCCAAGCGGCGGGATTTTTTGGCGTGGTCGAGACCTTTTCCACGGCAAGCGTGCCGCTGGTCGCGTCGAGCAGCACAAGGTCGGTATGCGTGCCGCCGACGTCGACGCCCAATCGGTACTTAGGACTCGTCGTACTCATGGACTGGACGTTCTTCCCTCAACCTGCCCGGGCATTACGCCGCATTAGCGGACGACGCCGGGGCTGCACCGGCTCTTGGCGCATGCTTGAGGGTTTTTCTATAGTCACTCCGCTTTGTCGCGCAAATGCGAAATCCGGGGGCCGATATGCCGAGACTACGCGCCTACGTTCTTGCCTTGATTTTCACCACGCTGGCGGCAGTCGCGGCGCGCACACAGGACAGCCTATCCGTCGCACGTCGTGAAGATCGTGCTGCCGGTGTTGCCCGGCTCAACCACCGATATTGTGGCGCGGCTGGTCGCCAGCCAGCTCAGCGAGACCTGGGGCAAGCCGGTCATCGTCGAAAACATGGCCGGTGCGGCGATGAATCTCGGCTCGGAATACGTCGCCCACGCCGACCCCGACGGCTACACCCTGATGATCTGCCCGCCCTCGCCGCTGGCGATCAATCAGTTGCTGTATCACGACATCAAATACGACCCGACCAAGTTCGTGCCGGTGGCGATGCTTGGTCAAAATTGCCAACGTGCTGGCGGTGCGGCCGGACTTCCCGGCCAAGTCGGTGGAAGAACTGCTGGCTTACGGCAAGGCCAATCCCGGCAAGCTGACCTTTGCATCGCAAGGCGTCGGCTCGACCGCGCACCTTTCCGGCAGCGAGCTGGAAGTGCTTGGCGGCATCAAGATGGTGCACGTGCCCTATCACGGCGCGCAGCCGGCGCTGACCGATCTGATGTCCGGCAATGTCGATATGTTCTTCGATACGCTGACGACCTCGGTACCGCTCTATCAGCTCCGGCAAGTTGAGGCTGCTCGGCGTCGCCAGCGAAGAACGCTCCAGGGATGTTCCGGAAATTCCCACCATCGCCGAATCCGGAATTCCCGGTTTCCGCTCGATCACCTGGTTTGCCATGGCTGCGCCGCCCGGCACACCAACGGCGCTCGTTGAAAAGATCAATCGCGATACCGCGGCGATCCTGAAAAAGCCAGAGGTCGTTGAAAAATTTCAGTCGCTGCGCCTCGACGTGATGGGTGGCAGCACCGCCGATGCGGTAAAATTCATCGGCGATGAAACCCGCCTCTGGGGCAGGGTCATAAAAGAGGCCAATATCACGGTACCCTGAGCGCGATCCATTGGTTCGCGGAGCTTGCCGCCATGCGCCCGATCGCTGCTTTTTTCTACCTCGCGATATTGGTTCTCATGCCGACATACGCTATGGCTGATGAGTCGCAGATTCCGAAAGATTGGCTGCAACAGCAGATCACTATCGCCGAGGCCGAAACGGCTTATCCCGGCATCACCGACGATCGCGTGAAAGATTTTCCGGACGCCGCCAAGCCATTCGGCTTTCGGCACGCAGAATGGGAAGCGCTGAAAAGCCACATGCAGCCGGGCGACCAGCTTTGGACGTTTATGAGCCCGCAAAAATCCTGGGAGGACCTCGCGGGCCGCTCCGGAATTGCGCTGGTGCGCAACGGCGCGCCGATCGAGGTCATCGTCGGCGCGATGAACTAGACGCCGGGAATCAAAATCCCGGCGCGTGCTCGACCTGATCGTACCAGTCAAAGCCCATGTCTTTGACGATACGATTGCTCATCACGATGATGCGGCACTCGGTTCCGGGATTCGAGAAGTGCTGATGCATGGTGAACGGCGGGATGTAGACGTAATCGCCGACCGTCCATTCGAACTTTTTCGGCTCCGGCGCCCACTGCCAGTCGAACGCTTCGAGGCAGTCCCATTTCAGATCCCAGTGCAGGTCGTAGCCTGAACCTTCGACCACGAAGAACAGCTCTTCCCACATGTGGCGATGCTTGCCCGAGCGCTCGCCGTCCTTGAGGAACTGCATGTACGCTTCAATGCAGCACTCACGCGTGTGCATCTTCTGATTGACGAGATGCTTGATCAGGCCGTCGGGCGAACGCTCCCACGGCATGTCCTTGGCTTTGATGACGTTCGGGCGCGTCGCGTAGTCTTCGCGAAACTTTTCCAACTCCGCCATCGCTTCGGCGAGGAATTGGGCTTTGCTCTCGCCGGACAGCGCGGCCTGCTTGTCTTCAAATGATGTCATGGCTGGCTCCGCACTCAAATGTCCGTCGGCGGGTGGAATTCCTTGACGCCGGGCGGCAATTTGTCGGTCGGCCATTCCACCATCTTCTGAAACAACAGGTGCATGAACAGGAACAGCGGCTTGGCCTTGAAGACCAGCAGGATGCAGGATTCCTTTTCATCGTCGTTGAAGTGCTGATGCACGCAGCCGTTCTCGACCAGCATCACGTCGCCGGCTTCCCATTTCATGTAACGGCCGTCATGCACGTCATGACCGTGGCCCTTGAGGACGTAAAACACCGCGCTGTTGAGATGGCCATGCTTCTGGCCGGCGTTGAGCGGCGCGTAGCATTCGATATGCGACTCGATCGACTGCACAACGCTGACGGCCTGCGGCGAAATGATGTGCTTGCCGTACATCGCCGGGCCGCCCTTCCACGGATGGTCCTTGGAGGAATAGACCCGCGGCTCTTCAAGCAATTTCTTGTACAGGTGGCTGTAGGTGCCTTCGAGCGCGCGCACGAAGGTGCGCTTCTTGGCCCAGCGATCCCATTTGCCGTGCTTGATTTCGTCCTGGTCCTCAGGCGACGGCTTGTTGTGACCAAGCCCTGGAAGCTCGTGTTCCAGCATTCCCGTCATGGCGCGCTCCTTGTTGTTTACGGCGCTTCGCGTTGGTCATTACGGGATTTCCCGCAGGGGTGCAATCTTGGGTTATTGCCTTGTCGCGACGTTTGCCGCAAATAGCCCGGCATGCGCCATCTGCCGCCGGCGCAACGAGGAAAACATGACAGTTTGGCGTCGTTATATTGCCCGCTCCAGCGCGGCCGCGATGTGTTTGCTTGCAGCAGCATCGCTCGCCGCCGCCCAGAGCGCTGCCGACTTCTACAAGAACCGCAACGTCGACGAATATATCGGCTATTCGACCGGTGGCGCCTACGACTTCTATGCGCGGGTGATCGGCCGCCATATGGGCGCGCATATTCCCGGCAATCCGACGTTGATACCGCGGAATATGGAAGGCGCCGGTAGCCTGCGGCTGGCGAACTGGCTCTATCGCGTGGCGCCGCAGGACGGCTCGGCGTTCGCCACCTTCGGCCGGGGCATCGCCTTCGATCCGCTCCTCATCGGCAAGGGTGATCAGTTCGACGCACAAAAATTCAACTGGCTCGGCAGCGCCAACAACGAAGTCAGTGTCTGCGTCGCCATGAAGGACTCCGGCATCACCAAATTCGAGGACCTGTTCACCAAGGAACTGACCGTCGGCGGCACCGGGACCAGCGCCGATACCGATCAGTTTCCGCGCGTCCTCAACAACGTGCTCGGCACGCACCTCAAGATCGTCGAGGGTTATCCCGGCGGCAACGACGTGGTGCTGGCGATGGAGCGCGGCGAGGTGCAGGGCCGCTGCGGCTGGTCATGGTCGAGCGTGAAGTCCACTCACAAATCCTGGATCGACGACAAGCGGATGATCGTGCTGGTGCAGTTGTCGCTCAACAAGCATCCGGAGTTGCCCGATGTGCCGTCAGTGACCGATTTTGCCAAGAACGACGAGCAGCGCGCGATCCTGAAAATGGTCTTCGCCAGGCAGGTGATCGGCCGGCCTTACGCGGCGCCGCCCAATCTGCCGCCGGATCGCGTCGCCGCTCTGCGCTCTGCCTTCATGGATACGATGAAAGACAAGGACTTCCTGGCGGAAGCAGAGAAGACCGATCTCGAAATCAATCCGGTTTCCGGCGATGACGTCGATAAACTGGTGAAAGAGATCTATGCCACGCCCGCGGATATCATCGCCAAGGCAAAAGAAGCGGCAAAGTAAGGCGGCAGCTGGCCGGCAAAAAGATTTGTCGGCCGATCATTAATCGACAATGAAGCGCGACGAATACCGATCGCGAGTTGCACGATTCTCCCGCCCGTTATGAAAGAACCTCTCACACCAATCATTCTCGCGAAAATAATCTCAACGAGACGACAGAGCGCGGACAAAAAATTTCGAATCACAGGAACCGTTTGCTGCGATGCGGCGTTCTGTGGTGCGACGCAGTATTCGGGGGTTTCATGATGCAGCAAAAAGCCGTCGCCGACGTACGCCGCCGTTTGCACACCATTCCTTGGGACACGCCGATCCGCGTGCAATTCCATTGCGACGAGGCGCCGCTGTTTGGCTGTCGGCTTTGCATTCTGCGCTTCGGCTTGCGAACCGGCGACCGCTCGTATCTGTTCGCCAGCGAAGATGAAGCCATGCTTCACACGTGTTCACATGCAGACGTTAAAGCGGCTTAACGGCCGCTATTGCCGCGACGCGTCCCATCCGGCGCGGCCCGGTATCCGTGACGCCAAGATGTTTCTCGAGCGCCGCACGGTCGGCAATCAGTGTCGCGCTGTCGGCGGCGTGAACTACGCTACCTCGCTCGATAATGACGGCGTTGTCGGTGACGCCAAGGATTTTTTTGGCGTTCTGCTCGACCAGGATCGCCGACATTCCCTCGTCGCGGATGATCCGGCGTAGCGCCGCCAAAAGCTCATCGACGATGATCGGCGCCAGGCCTTCGAGCGGCTCGTCGAGCAGCATGATGCGGGGGTTGAGCACCAGCGCGCGTCCGACCGCCAGCATCTGTTGTTCGCCACCGGAAAGCTGATTGCCGAGATTGTTCTGCCGCTCCTTGAGACGCGGGAACATGCTGTAGACCTTGTCGGTGTTCCAGCGCCCGGGCCGCGCGACCGCAGTCAGGTTCTCGTGCACCGTGAGCGATTTGAAAATGTTGCGCTCCTGCGGCACCCAGCCGATGCCGATATGCGCCCGCTGGTCGGGACGGAGCTTGCTGATATCGGCGCCATCAAGCGCGATCTTGCCGCCGAAATAACGAGTGACGCCGACGATAGTATTGACCAGCGTGGTCTTGCCCATGCCGTTGCGGCCAAGCAACGCCAGCGATTTGCCTTCGGCGAGGTTGAGCGAAACGTTCGAGAGCACGATGGCTTCGCCGTAACCGGCTGAGAGATTTTCGATACTCAGGAGCTCACGCATCGGCTTCCTCGCCGAGATAAACCGCTTTGACCCGGGGATCGCGCGCGACGTCCTCGGGCGCGCCATCGACAAACAGCGAGCCGTTGACCAGTACTGAAATCCGGTCGGCAAAGGAGAACACCAGATCCATGTCGTGCTCGATCAACAGGACGGTAACTTCGTCTGGCAGCGCGGCGATGGTGGCAAGAAGGTCATGCCGCTCCGCCTCCGGCACACCGGCGGCGGGCTCATCGAGCAGCAGCACGTGTGGACGGCAGGCGAAAGCCAACGCGATCTCGAGGAGCCGCTGCTTGCCGTAGGGCAGGATGGCGGTTCGCACGTGCATCACATCGGCGAGACGAAAGCGCTCGACGATTTCGACGATCTCCTCAGTCACCGCCGATTTGCTGCCGACCAGCCGCCACCAGTCGGCGCCGGAGCCGAGCCGCTCGGAAACCGCGAGCCCGATATGCTCCAGCGGCGTGAGATCGAGGAAGAGCTGATTGATCTGGAACGTGCGCGCCATGCCGAGCCGTACCCGCTGGTGCGGTTCCAGCGCGGTAATGTCACGACCGTCGAGCATGATCGTTCCCGCGGTCGGCTTGAGCACGCCGGTGAGCAAATTGATGATCGTGGTCTTGCCGGCGCCATTCGGTCCGATCAGCGCATGGCGTGCACCCTTCTCGATCGGAGAGTGAGACATCATGCGTGGCGACGATGCCGCCGAAACGCTTTTCCAATCCTTTGGTCTCGAGGATGGCCATGGGCTAGCGGCCGTCCGGGGCAGCGCCGACCGCCGCGGGCCGCGAGATCAGCCGGCCGGCAAAGCGCGCGAGGCCGAGACGCGCGCCTGCAATCCAGCCCTCAAATCGCTCCCGGCCGATCAGCACGATCGTCACCAGCACAAGACCGATCCAGAATTGCCAGTATTGCGGCGTCAGCGTCGCGATCCAGTCTTGCAGGAACTTGTAGATCACTGCGCCGATCAACCCGCCGTAAAGATAACCGGTGCCGCCGATGATGAGCACAAGCAGCAGATCCGCCGAGCGATCGATTGAAAAGACGTCGAGCGAGCAAAACGCGGTGGTCTGCGTCAGCAGTGCGCCGGCGATGCCCGCGAAGAACGCCGACAGCGTGTAGATCGCGACCAGCCGCCACTTGACCGGAATACCGACCGCCGCGGCGCGCAGCGCGTTGCCCTTGATCGAACGCAGCGACAGGCCGAACGGCGAATAGATGACGCGGCGCGCGATGAGAAAGCAAACGAACAGCACAATCAGCGAATAGACGTAGCCGTTATGGCCGTAGAGATCGAAGCGGAAGCGGCCGAGGATCGGCTCGACGGTGACCCCCTGCAGTCCGTCGGCGCCACCGGTGATGTTGGAATAGCGGTTGGCCAGCTCGCCCAGCATCAGCGAAACGCCGAGCGTCACCATCAGCCGCGTCAGGTCGGACCCGCGCAGCACCAGGAAGCTGGTAACGAGGCCGAGCGCCGCGGCGGCCACACCGGAAACAAGCAGTGCGAGCACCGGCTCGGTGATCAGACCGTATTTGGCGAGCAGGCCGGCGCAGTATCCGGCAAGGCCGAAGAATGCCGCCTGGCCAAGCGACAGAATTCCGGCATAGCCGAGGATCAGGTCGAGCGACAGCGCGAACAACCCCAGGATCGCAGTCTCGGTCAGGATCAGATGCTTGCCGGGGAACAGCCAGATGCTGGCAAAGGCGAACACCCAGAACGCGATCTCAAGCGGCGACCAGCGGGCGCGGCCCTTGAGGTAACCGGAGACATCATCGGCCAGCGCGCTCATCAACTCACCGCGCTGTCGAACGGGCGAACAGGCCCTGTGGCCGCCACAGCAACACAACGATCATGATGGTGTAGATGACGAAGGCGCCAAGCTTCGGCACGTAGTACTTGCCGGCCACGTCGCCGACGCCGAGCAGGATCGAAGCGACGAACGGCCCGGTGATGCTCGACGTGCCGCCGACCGTCACCACGATCAGGAAGTAGATCATGTATTTGAGCGGGAAGGTCGGATCGAGGCCGAGGATTTCGGCGCCCAAAGCGCCGCCAAGGCCGGCAAGGCCGGAGCCGAACGCAAAGGTAATACCGAACACGGCGCCGACATTGATACCAAGCCCGCGCGCAACGCGCTGATCGTCAACCGCGGCGCGCAGCCGGCTGCCGAACCGCGTTTTGGTCAACAGCAGTTGCAACAACACGGTGAGCAGGCCGCAGACCACGATGATGAGCAGGCGATATTTACTCATCCCGATGCCGAACACATTGTACTGGCCCTGCAGGGCTTCCGGGATTTTCACGAATTGCTGCGACGAACCCATCGTGTAGTCGGTCGCCGCCACCGCCATGAACACCAGTCCGATGGTGAACAAGACCTGATCGAGGTGAGGCCGCGCGTAGACATGGACATAAAGCGTGCGCTCCAGCAGCCCGCCAATGACCGCCGTCACCAGAAACGCCAGAGGCAGCCCGAGCGCAAACGGCACGCCGAAACGATTGACCAGGATAACGGTGCAGTAGCCGCCGACCATGGCAAACGCGCCGTGAGCAAGGTTGATGAAATTCATCAACCCGAGCGTCACCGACAGGCCGCACGCCAGCACGAACAGCAGCATGCCGTACGCAACACCGTCAAAGAGGATAGTCAGCATGTTTGGCCCAACGCTCCCCCAGCGCGAGCTGAGATGACTACTTCTTCTCAGCAGCCTTGATCGGATCTTTCACATTCGGGATCGTGGCGAATTCAACGTTGTAGAGCTCGCCGTTCTTCTTCTCGACCTTCCGGATGTAAACATTCTGGATGATGTCGCGTGTGTCGGCATCGATCGAGATCGGACCGCGCGGGCTTTCCCAGGCCATGCCTTTGATGGCGCCAAGGAGAGAATCGCCGTCGGTCTTGCCGCCTGCCTTCTTCACCGCCTCGTACATCAGGTGCATGCCGTCATATCCGCTGACCGCCATGAAGTTCGGCCGCATTCCGCCATTGGCCTTCTCGAAAGCCGCGACAAACGCCTTGTTTGCTGCTGAGTCATGATCGGCAGAATAGATATGAGCCGTAATGGTGCCGATGACAGCATCTCCCATACCGTTGAGAAGGTCGTCGTCGGTGACGTCGCCCGGGCCGATGACCTTGACGCCGGCCTTGTCGAGGCCGCGCTCAACGAATTGCTTCATGAACGTGCCGCCCTGGCCTGATGGCACAAAAACGAAGATAGCATCCGGCTTCTGATCAGCAGCCTTCTGAAGGAAGGGCGCAAAATCGGGATTGGCTAGCGGGAAGCGGATCGAGTCGAGGATCTGTCCGCCTTTGGCGGTGAACTCCGCCTTGAATGAGGTCTCGGAATCGATTCCAGGCCCGTAGTCCGACACCATGCTGACGACTTTCTTGATGCCGTTCGACGCGGCCCAATCCGCCATTGGCACCGTGGACTGCGCCAGCGTGAAGCTGGTTCGCGCAATGTACGGCGACTTCTCGGTGATAATCGACGTGCCTGCTGCGGTGACAATTTCCGGTGTCTTGGCTTCGGCTGACAGCGGAGCCACCGAGAGCGCCGCAGGCGTCACGCCGAATCCGGCAAGGAACGTGACCTTGTCGTTGACGATCATTTCCTGAGCGATGCGCTTGGTATTGTCGGGAACCGCGCCGTCGTCCTTGAGGATGAATTCGACCTTCTTGCCGGCAACAGTGTCGCCATTTTGCGCCATGTAGAGCTTGACCGCGGCCGCGATCTGCTTGCCGGTCGATTGCTGCTGGCCGGTCATCGGCAGGATGAAGCCAATTTTGACGCTATCCTGCGCCAGCGCCGCATCCGCTGCGGACAGCGCGACCACCGCGCACGCCACAGCGAAAAAATCTCTACGTTTCATAGACTTCCTCCCGGTTGGCGATCGGTCGCCAGAGTTGGCCGCATACCAACATTCCGGCTGGGCCTTGTCCAGACTTGGCGCCGTTTCACCTTGTCGCGCAGGGGCCGCCGCGGTTGTGCTAGCCTGTGACGAGAAAAACAATACTCCGAAGGGCGGACGCCGAAGGACAGGTGGAATGCGTGCGTTCGGAATAATCGCACTTGCCGGCATCGCCTGTTGCACAACAGGCTTGAACGCAGCGGCGCTCGCGCAATCGTTTCCCGATCAGCCGGTACGCCTTTACGTTCCCGCCGCACCCGGCGGGCCGACCGATATTCCTGCACGGCTCGTGTCACAAATTCTGCCCAAGCTCGGGCAACCGGGCGTGGTGGAGAACAAGCCGGGCGCGGGCGGCGCGCTGGCGGCGCGGTTTGTGGCGAGCGCCACGCCTGACGGCTATTCGCTCCTGGTCGGCAATACCAGCGTGCTTGCGGTCTACCCTGCGGTCTCGGCAAGCGCCGGATATGATCCGACCAAAGCATTTGCCGCGGTCGCCAAGGTGTCGGAGAGCTATCAGATACTCGTGCTCAATCCGAGCTTGCCGTTCAAAACCGTCGGCGAGTTGATCGCCTACGCCAAAGCCAATCCGGGCAAACTGACTTTCGCCCATACCGGCCCGGGCGGCTTGCCGCATCTGACCGGCGAACTTTTCAAATCGCTTGCCAGCGCCGACATCCTTGGCGTGTCGTACAAAAGCGGCGGCGAGTCGGTAACCGCAGTACTCGGCCATCAGGTCGATATGACGTTCGAGAGCATCACCATCCTGTTGCCGCTGATCCGCGACGGCAAGGTACGAGCGCTCGCCATCACGTCGCGCGAACGCACGCCATTGGCGCCGGACCTGCCGACGATGATCGAGGCTGGCGTTCCCGATTATGAGGTGACGACATTCAACGGCATCGTCGCGCCCGCGGGCACCCCCGACACCGTGGTGACCTTGCTCAACAAGACGATCAACGAAGGCCTGCAGACACCGGAGAACAAGGACGCGATCGCTCATCTCGGCGCGATCTCCAACCTCGGCTCCGCGCAGGACTTCGCAGCGTTCATCGCGGCACAGCATCGCAAATGGTTGCAGGTGGCGAAGTCCGCGCATATCAGCATCGATTAATCGGGACGAACAAAGGAGTTGGTCATGGCAAAAATCGTTCTCGGAGCTGGAAGCTCCCACACGCCGATGTTGCTCGCCTCCGACGAGACGTTGCCGCGCTTTGAAGAGACCGATCAGAGGATTAAGCACCGCGACAAGGAAGGCCGGCCGACTACTTACGCCGAGTTGCTGGAAAAAGCCGACCCGAAGATGGCGGCGATGACAGCGCCAGCCGAACTCGCGGCGCGGCAAAACAAGGTGCGCGCCGCGATGGCGCAGCTCAGCAAGACACTCAACACCTCAAAGCTCGACGCGCTGATCGTGATGAGCGACGATCAGGACGAAGCTTATCTTGAGGATGCGCGCCCGACCTTCGCGATATATTACGGCGACACCATCCTCAACAGCAATGAGCAGCACGAGCAGTATCACAAGCGTTTTCCGGAATGGTACGTGAAGAACCGGCAGGGCTTCTTCGAGCAGGACAAGCCACGCGAGTATCCGGTCGACTGCAAAGCTCGCCGTGCACCTGATCGACTATTTGATGGATCACGGTTTCGATCCGGCGTCGTCCAAGCGGATGCGCGAGGGCGAAGGTGAAGGCCACGGCATGGCCTACGTGCATCGGCGGTTGCTCGATGAGGCGCATCCAATCCCGATCGTGCCGGTGTTCCTCAATACCTATTTTCCGCCGAACCAGCCGCGGCCACGGCGTTGCTACGAACTTGGGCAATCGCTCCGAAAAGCGGTTGAGTGCTTTCCGGGAGATGCGCGCGTCGGCGTTATTGCCTCAGGCGGCTTGAGCCATTTTCTGGTCGACGAGGATTTCGACCGTGCCATCCTCAAGGCCTGCGCCGACAAAGATGCCAGCTTCCTGCAAAACCTGCCGCGCAACAAATTGCATTCCGGCAGCTCGGAAATTCTCAACTGGGTCGGCGTTGCTGGCGCCTGCGAGCATCTCGACCTGAACTGGTTCGAGTATGTGCCGGGCTATCGCACGCCGGCCGGCACCGGAACAGGCTTAAGCTTCGCAAGCTGGGCTTGAAGTAAGCCGCGCGATCAGTGCGTGTCGGCGAACGTAGCCCACCAAGCCAGCTCTTCGTTGAGCCCTGCCTCAGCTTCCGGGACCGACATCGCAGCCGGCCGCGCATCGCGGGCGCCCTCCACGGCAGATTGCAGCGCGAAACTCTGATTGGCCCAGAAAATCTGTGCGCTGCCGTCGTGAAAGTAAGCCACGAGGTAGCCCTTGCGGTTCGGTAGAACGTCGATCTGGTGAATAGCGCCGTCGGAAGCTTGAACCGCCAGCGCGCGGGACGTGATTGTCTGATTGCTTTCGGTCAGCCCCAGAATATCGGTAACGATCTTGCTGATGCTATCCGGCCCGCCGTGCTCGCCGATCCAGCCTTTGATCTTGCCGAGCTGAGCATCGGACAAGAGGCTGGATGCGGCCACGCTCTCCTTGACGAAGCGCGGCCCAGCCGGCGCTGCGGCGAGCAGCAGAAGCACCGAATGACGAATTGCCCGGCCACGGGCGATAATTCACGTTACAGCGTGCGCCTTTCGCTGCGGATCGATGATCTTCTCGAGCTTGCCCAGCACGTGCATGCACGGCAGCAATTGCTGCAAGCTGCCGTTCGGCTCGCGCTTTTCCTTGATCGCGGCAATGAACTCGCGATCTTCCAGCTCGATACCGTCCATCGACACGTCGACCTTGGACACGTCGATCTTGTTGTCCTTGCCGTCGGACAGATCGTCGTAAAACGCCTTGAACGTGCCGTTGTCGCAAATATAGCGGAAGAACGAACCGAGCGGCCCGTCGTTGTTGAATGACAGCGACAGCGTCAGGATCGAGCCGGACGGTGTACGCGCCACGATGCCCATATCCATTGCAATATTGAGTTCGGGATGGATCGGACCCTGCACTGCGTAGCAATCGGAAATATTTTCGCCAGCCTGATACTGAAACAGGTCGATGGTGTGGGCGGCGTGGTGCCAGAGCAAATGATCGGTCCAGCTCCGTGCATTGCCGGCAGCGTTGATGTTCTTCCTCCGGAAGAAATAGGTCTGCACGTCCATCTGCTGGATTTTCAGCTCACCCTTCACGATCTTCTTGTGGATGTACTGATGGCTGGGATTGAAACGGCGAACATGCCCGCCCATGGCGGTGACGCCGGTTTCCTTGGCGATCTTCACCAGCGCCTCGGCATCTTCCACGCTGTCGGTGA
Source organism: uncultured Alphaproteobacteria bacterium (assembly GCA_963807565.1). GTDB lineage: Bacteria > Pseudomonadota > Alphaproteobacteria > Rhizobiales > Xanthobacteraceae > BOG-931. The sequence goes on from CAWECH010000029.1 coordinate 140,152, forward strand.
CCGGAATTTCGACCAGCACATGCTTGCCGGCGCGCATCACCTGCTCGCCCTGGCGGAAATGCATTTTGGTCGGTGTGGTGAGGATCACCGCATCGGCGCGCTTGATGCCTTCGGACAGTTCGCCGGTGTAATGCGGGATGCCATATTTCTTGGCGATCTGCGCGGTCGAGTCCTGATTTCCGCCGACCAGCGACGTGACTTCAACATCGGGGATACGCTTGAGCGCGTCGAGATGTTTCTGACCGAACGCACCCTGCCCCGCTACGCAAATTTTCATCTTGGTCCTCCAAATTATGAAAGGTCATTGCGAGCGAAGCGAAGCAATCCAGCGCTCAGTGCAAGCGGCCCCAGGATTGCTTCGTCGCGTCTTCGCTTTGCCTCGCGATGACGGCTAACTACGAATCTTTTCGACCTTGGCCCGCGCCGCGGCACGTTTGTGCTTGGCCGCCGGCTTTGCCTTGCCCTTGCGATTTTCCAGAATGATATGACCGACCGCAGTGTTCGATGCCGGCACGGTGTAGAACCGGTAGACCTCGTCGACCTTGTCGTCGAGCGCGCCGCGCATGATCAGCCACATCACCATCTCGATGCCCTCGGCACCAGCTTCGCGCATGTAGTCGAGGTGCGGGATCTTGACCAGCTTCTGCGGGTCCTTCGTCAGATTATCGAGGAAGTTCTTGTCCCACTTGCTGTTGATCAGACCGGCGCGCGGGCCGGAAATCTGGTGCGACAGGCCGCCGGTGCCGAAGATCACGACCCGGAGGTCGTCAGGAAAAGACTCCACGGCCTTCTTGATGGCGCGGCCGAGCATGTAGCAGCGATGGCCGGTCGGCGGCGGATACATCACCACGTTGACCGCGAGCGGGATCACCGGGCACGGCCAGTGGCCGTCCTTCTCGACTTTCCCGAACAGCAGGTTCATCGGCACGGTCATGCCGTGGTCGATCTCCATCTTGTTGCAGATGGTCAGATCGAATTCGTCGAGGATGCAGGACTGCGCGATGTGAGACGCCAGCGCCGGATGGCCCTTGGCGACCGGCACCGGGCGCGGACCCCAGCCTTCGTCGGCCGGCGGGAATTCCGGCGGCGCAGCCGAGCGCGAAGGTCGGGATCATCTCGACCGAGAACGCCGAGGCATGGTCGTTATAAACGACGATCGCCACGTCCGGCTTGGTCTCACGCATCCATTCCTGGGATTTTTCAAAACCGGAAAAGACCCGCTTCCAGTACGGCTCCTCGGTCTTGCCGTTATCGAGCGCAGCGCCGATGGCCGGCACGTGCGATGAACCTACGCCTGCGATGATTCTGGCCACGGGTTACTTCCGTTTCGCTGATTTGGATTTCGACTTTGCTTTGGCTTTTGACTTGGTCTTGGATTTGGCCGCAGCTTTAACCTTTGGCTTCGCCACGCTCTTCTTCGCGGGCGCGGCGCCGGACAGGAACTTCGACGGCGTGTTGTTGCCCGTCCTGGAGCGGTTGCCTTCGACGTTGCGGCCGCCCTTGATCATCATGTCGGCATAGTCCTGCTGCGAGGAACCGGTCATCGTCGCGGCAAGATGCTGAAACGAATGGCCGTCGGTGGCGCCGAGCTTGGCGGTGAAATAGATGTTACCGCCGAGTTCCAGCATGCGGTTATAATCGCGCTTGAGCACGGCGTCGGCCTGCTCGGGCGTCAGCTTGAACTTCTTCAGATATTCCGCCTCGTTCGCCTTGAACGCCTTGCGGTTCTCGTCCTTCATCAACGACATGCAGAACATATTGATGCCGAACCCCTCGCGGGATCGTTCGGCATCGAACACAAAGGTGCCCGGGATGTCATCGTAATCGTGCTGTTCGCGGGCCATCAGCATTACTCCCGTTTGGTTTCACATGTATAGCGCAGAAAAGCCTGGCAACGTAAGCGAAGAGTCGTTTTAAATCGTTCTCGAATGTTGCCGCATCAGTTCCAATAGAGCCGCATCGGATTGTCGACCAGCAGCTTCTGCTGCAAGGCCGCGGTTGGCGCGATCTTGGGTATGAAGTCTACCAGCAAGCCGTCGTCTGGCGCTTCCTTGGGCATGTTGGGGTGCGGCCAATCGGTTCCCCAGATCACCCGGTCGGGGAAACGCTCGACGATCGCGCGGGCAAACGGCGCGACGTCGTCATAGGGCGGTCCCGCGATCGTGAATCGCTCCGGACATGTCACTTTTGTGATCCAGCTCTTGTTAGCGTCGAGCGCCTTGAGCCAATTCTGGAAGTGCTTGCCGTCGACGCCTTCCTTCACGTTCGGGCAGGCCATGTGGTCGAACACCAGCGTCGTCGGCAGCGATTGCAGGAACGGGCCCATCTCGTCGAGATCGGCATGCTCGAAATAGACCACGATATGCCAACCGAGGGTGGCGATGCGCGTCGGCAATCCGTTTCATCACGTCTTTCGGTGTCGAATCCACCAGCCGCTTGATGAAGTTGAAGCGCACGCCCTTCACGCCCGCCTTGTCGAGGGCATTGAGCTCCGCGTCGGTAATCTCCTCGCCGACAAAGGCGACGCCCTTGGCTTTGCCGTTGGAACTGACCAGCGCGTCAACCAGCGCGCGATTGTCGGTATCGTGGCAAGTCGCCTGCACGATCACGTTCTTGTCGAAGCCAAGAAAGTCACGCAGCGCAAACAGCTTCTCTTTCGGCGCATCGCACGGCGTGTATTTGCGCTTCGGCGCAAACGGGAACACCGCCTCCGGCCCGAACACATGACAATGCGAATCCACCGCGCCGGCCGGCGGCTTGAATTTCGGCTTTGACGGATTGGGGTGGAACGGGATGTACCCGGGACTCATCGGCACGCGAACTTCTCCTTCACAATCAAACTCGTTCCATCGCCAGCGACACGCCTTGGCCGACGCCAACACACATAGTCGCTAGCGCCCGCTTGCCGTGGCCCTTTTCGAGGCCGTGTACCGCCGTCAACGTCAGCCGCGCCCCCGACATGCCGAGCGGATGGCCTAGCGCGATGGCCCCGCCATGCGGATTGACGTAGTCGGCATCGTCAGCGACGCCAAGCTGGCGCAGCACCGCGAGACCCTGCGCGGCAAAAGCCTCATTCAGCTCGATCAGATCGAAGTCACCGATCTTCAACCCGAGCTTGTCCATCAGCTTGCGGGTCGACGGGACCGGGCCGATACCCATGACGCGCGGCGCCACCCCGGCGGACGCCATGCCGAGGATGCGGGCACGCGGCGTGAGCCCATGCTCCTTCACCGCCTGCTCGCTCGCCAGAATAATCGCCGCCGCGCCGTCATTAATGCCGGAGGCGTTGCCGGCGGTTACGGTGCCCGCCTCGCGCACGATCGGCTTCAGCTTCTGCAGTGTCTCGATGGTGGTATCCGGCCGCGGGTGTTCGTCCTCTTTGACGACAATCGGCCCTGATTTACCGCCGGATATTTCAACGGGCACGATTTCCTTGTCGAAATAGCCGGAGCAGATAGCCTGGGCCGCGCGCTGCTGTGAGCGCAGTGCGAAGGCGTCCTGATCTTTGCGCTCAACCTGGAAGTCCTGCGCCACGTTTTCGGCGGTCTCGGCCATGGAGTCGACGCCGTATTGCTTCTTCATCAGCGGATTGATGAAGCGCCAGCCGAGCGTGGTGTCGAAAATTTCCCCGGAACGGGAGAACGCTTCAGTGGCCTTACCCATGACGTAAGGCGCCCGCGTCATGGATTCGGCGCCGCCGGCAATCGCGAAATCCATCTCGCCGGTGCGGATCGCTCGCGCCGCATCGCCGACCGCGTTGAGCCCGGACGCGCACAGCCGGTTGATGGTAACGCCGGGAACAGTGTCCGGCAGACCGGCCAGCAGCAGCGCCATGCGCGCGAGGTTGCGATTGTCCTCGCCGGACTGGTTGGCGCAGCCAAAGAACACTTCGTCGAGCCGCGACCAGTCGGCCTTGGCGTTGCGGGCGACCAGCGCCTTGATCGGCACTGCCGCGAGATCGTCGGTGCGCACCTTGGCGAGCGCGCCGCCGTAACGGCCGATGGCGGTGCGCGCCGCGTCGCAAATAAAGACCTCTCGCATCGGACGCTCCCTGAGCCGGATTCGGGCCTATTTACGGGCCACTATAGACAGGGTCAAATAGCTGGCGCCACTGCGGGAAACGCATGTCCAAGAGTGAAACGTCCGCCGAATTTCCATCGCTGCCACCGTCGCTTCGCGCCGAACGGCAAGGCGCAGTCGCGATCCTGAAGCTGGCGCGGCCGGAAAAGCGCAATGCGCTCGACGACACCACAGTCGAAGGCATCGAAGCATTCTTCTCGGCGATCCCCGACGGCGTCGGCGCAGTCGTGCTTGCCGGCGAAGGCGAACACTTCAGCGCCGGCCTCGATCTTTCGGAACTGGCCGAGCGCAGCATCGCAGAAGGCATCGAGCATTCGCGGCTTTGGCATCGCGCCTTTGAGCGTATCGAATACGGCAAAGTACCGGTCGTCGCCGTGCTGCACGGCGCAGTCGTCGGCGGCGGACTGGAATTGGCTGCCGCAACGCACGTGCGGGTGGCCGAGCGCTCGGCGTATTACGCTTTGCCGGAAGGCAGCCGCGGCATTTATGTCGGCGGCGGCGGCTCGGTGCGCCTGCCGCCGCTGATCGGCCTTGCCCGGATGAAGGCGATGATGCTGACCGGTTACACGCTTTCGGCCGAAGAAGGCCAGACGATCGGACTGACGCAGTTTCTTGTCGACAACGGCCAGGGCCTCGCCAAGGGCATCGAGCTTGCGCAAAAGATCGCCGGCAATGCGCCGTTCACGAATTACGCAGTGATGCACGTGCTGCCGCGCATCGCCGAAAGCGATCCGGCCACCGGCTTCGCCACCGAAGCGCTGACCGCGGCCATCGCGCAAGCCGAACCTGAAGCGAAAGCCCGGCTCAAGGCGTTTCTGGAAAAGCGCGGTCCAAAGGTTGTGCGCAGCTAGATCATGACGCAGGCCGGAGCAGCGCTCTCACATGAGAAGCCGCCGATGCGGCCGGTCAAACTCGGCCCGCCCGATGTTGTCGTCGAGCAACGCGGTGACGGCGCGATCATCCTGCGCTCACCGCATCCGCTGCGCGCCTTATGCCAAAAACCTGACCGAACGCCTGGTGTATTGGGCGAACACGGCGCCCGACCGCATTTTCATTGCCCAGCGCAACGGAACTGGCGGCGGCTGGCGCACAATGACTTACGCGCAAACACTGGCGTCGGTTCGCGCTATCGCAGCATCGCTGCTGGAGCGCGATCTTTCGCCGGAGCGGCCAATCGCAATTCTCTCCGGCAACGACATCGAGCATGCGTTGCTCGGCCTCGCCGCGATGCATGTCGGCATTCCTTACGCGCCGATCTCAGTTCCCTACTCGCTGATGTCGCAGGATTTCGGCAAGCTGAAATCCATTATCGGAATTCTCACGCCGGGGCTGGTCTTTGCGGCGAACGGGACTGCTTTCGCGCGCGCAATTGCGGCAACAGTGCCGGCCGATGTCGAAGTCGTCGTTACCGCCAATCCGTCTCCGGAGCGAAAAGCCACGCCATTCGCCGCGCTTTTGGCGACAGCACCGAACGCTGCCGTCGATGCCGCTCACGCCAAGGTCGGTCCCGACACGATCGCGAAATTCCTGTTCACATCGGGCTCGACCGGCCAGCCGAAGGGCGTGATCAACACCCAGCGCATGCTCTGCTCCAACCAGTCCATGATCAGCGCCGGCCTCGCCTTCATTCGCGACGAACCGCCGGTGCTGGTCGACTGGCCGCCATGGAACCATACGTTCGGCGGCAATCACGATTTCGGCATGGTGCTCGACAACGGCGGTTCGTTTTACATCGACGAAGGCAGGCCGCTGCCGGGCGCCATCGAGGCGACCGTGCGCAACCTGCGCGACATCGCACCGACGATCTACCTCAACGTTCCCAAGGGCTTTGAGATGCTGCTTGCCCTTTATGCGCAGCGACGCGGCTTTGCGCGAAAGATTTTTCAGCAAGCTGAAAGTCATGTTCTACGCCGGGGCGAGTCTCGCCCAGCACGTCCGCGACGAATTGCAGGAGATCGCCGTCACGACCACCGGCGAGCGGATCATCTTCATTTCCAGCCTCGGCTCGACTGAAACCGCCCCGGCCGCCATTGCCTGCTGTTGGGAAAGCGAACACGCCGGCAATATCGGGCTGCCGTTGCCTGGCGTCGAACTGAAACTCGCGCCGCACGACGGCAAGCTCGAAGCGCGGATGCGGGGCCCCAACATCACGCCCGGCTATTGGCGCGCGCCGCAAATCACGGCCGATGCGTTCGACGACGAAGGCTTTTACAAGATCGGCGACGCGCTGAAGTTCGCCGACCCGGCGGATCCCTCGAAAGGCCTGTTGTTCGACGGCCGGCTCGCCGAGGATTTCAAGCTTGCGACCGGCACCTGGGTCAGCGTCGGCCCACTACGCGCCGCTTTCATTGCGCACTTCGCGCCGCTGGTGCGCGATGTCGTTCTTGCCGGCGCCGACCGCGACGAAGTAACGGCGCTGGTATTTCCCGATGTCGAAGCCTGCCGCAAGCTCGCTCCGGATCTTGTCCGCGGACGCCGAGGTGCCGAAGCTCCTGGCCGACCCGCGCGTGACCGGTGAATTTGCCCGCCTGCTCGGCGTGCTTGCGGCGGCAAGTCGAGGGCTCATCGACCCTGGTTCGCCGCGCTGTGTTGCTTGCCACGCCCCCTTCGCTCGATATCGGCGAGATGACCGACAAGGGCTCGATCAACCAGCGCGCGGTGCTTGCCAATCGTGCCGCGTTGGTTGAAGAACTCTACGCTGCGGTCCCGCCGCGCCACGTCATTGTCGCAAATACTCCGCAAGCCGCTAAAGCAAGCTGATTGGTGAGTTAGTCATGGATATTCGAGGACATGCCGCAATCGTCACCGGAGGCGCATCGGGCCTTGGCGCTGCGACCGCAGAAATGCTGGCGGGAGCGGGAGCCAAGGTCGCGGTCCTCGACGTCAACGATGATGGCGCCAACGCCACCGCAAAGAAGATCGGCGGAATCGCCTCTGCATTGCGATGTCACCAGCGCCGACGGCACCGCGAAAGCAATTGCCGCCGCGCAGGACAAGCACGGCATCGCCCGCATCCTGATCAATTGCGCCGGCATCGGCCCGGCCAAGCGCATCGTCGGCCGCGACGGACCGATGCCGCTGGAAGACTTCAGCCGCGTCATCGCGATCAACCTGATCGGCACCTTCAATGCGATGCGGCTGGTGGCCGCCGCGATGCAGGCGGTCGAGCCGCTGCAGGATGGCGAGCGCGGCATTATCGTTTGCACTGCCTCGGTCGCGGCCTATGAAGGCCAGATCGGCCAGGCCGCCTATGCGGCGTCGAAAGGCGGCGTGGTCGCCCTGGTGATGCCGGCGGCGCGCGAGTTCGCGCAATTCGGCATCCGCGTCACCGGCATCGCGCCCGGCATATTTTCCACGCCGATGCTGCATGCGTTGCCCGAAGCCGCGCAGCAAAGCCTCGCCGCGTCGGTGCCGTTTCCAAAGCTCCTCGGCACGCCTGTGCAATATGCATCGCTGGTGCGGCACATGATCGAGAACCGTTATCTCAATGGCGAAGTGGTGCGTATCGACGGCGCACTGCGCATGGCGCCGCGCTAACCGCGATGTTCAGCAACACCCGAACGACACGCATCGAATGGGGTGATTGCGATCCCGCCGGCATCATTTATTACGTCCGCTATTTCGAGATCTTCGACGTTTCGACCACCATGCTGTTCGAGCGCGCGATCGGCATGAAGAAGATCCAGTATCTCAAGGCCTATAATTTCCTCGGCCATCCGGTGGCCGAGACCCGCGCCAAATTCCGGATGCCCACGCGGTTTGGCGATGAGGTGACAATCAAGACCCAGGTCGTCGCGGTGGGCCGGTCAAGCATCAAGCTTGAGCACAGCCTGTCTCTTGGCGCCGCCGTCGCCGCCGAAGGGGCCGAAACGCGGGTGTGGGCGGTCCGCGATCCGAACGACCCGATGCGCGTCAAATCCGAGCCGATCCCCGCGGAAATTGCAGAGCGGCTGCGCGGCGAAGCCGCGCCTGCCCGGTGACGTAACAAATTCACGATGCTAGAAGCCTTGCGGCCATAAGGGAGTAACGTTCATGCGGGTTGATGCCTTTACCCATTTCTTTCCGAAGGAATTTTTTGACCGGCTCGACGACATCGCGCCGGACTGGAAGGACATGGGCAAGCGGAGCAAATCGATTGCCGCGCTCCACGATCTCGACGTCCGCAAGAAGATCGTCGACCAGCACAAGGACTATCAGCAGATCCTGACGTTTCCGAACGCTCCGCTGGAAACGATCGGCAAGACGCCGAAACAGCAGGACGAGCTGGCGCGCATCGTCAACGACGGCTTCGCCGAACTGTGCGCCAAGGAAAAAGATCGCTTTCCGGCATGGGTGGCGCAAGTCTCTCTCGCATCGGCTGACGCCGGCGTCGCCGAAGCGGAACGCGCCATCAAGCAGCTCGGCGCGCTTGGCGTTCAAATCTACACCAATGTCGGCGGCAGGCCGCTGGACAACCCGGAATTCCGCCCGTTCTTCAAGAAGATGCATGAACTCGGCGCCCCGATCTGGCTGCATCCGACCCGCGGCGCCGAAGTGACGGACTACAACAGCGAGAAACGCTCAAAGTACGAGATCTGGTGGACGTTCGGTTGGTCCTACGAGACTGCGGCTGCGATGGCGCGGCTGGTGTTCTCCAAGATCATGGACGACCATCCGGGCATCAAGATCATCACCCACCATTTCGCCGGCATCGTGCCGATGCTGGAAGGCCGGCTCGGTCCGGGCAACGACGTTATGGGATCGCGCACCACCGACGAGGACTATGTCGGCCTGCGCAAGAGCTTGAAGAAGCGCATCCTCAATTACTTCAAGGAAGATTTCTGGACCGACACCGCGGCTTTCACCGCCGTTCCGGCAACCAAGGCCGGCATGGAGTTCTTCCCGATCGACAAGATCCTGTTCGCCTCCGATTGCCCGTTCGATCCGGAAGGCGGCGCGATGTATCCGCGCGAGACGCTGAAGATTCTCGACTCGCTGCAGATGGACAAGGCGACCGCCGACAAGGTGTTCTACAAGAACCTTGAAGCGGTCATCGGCCGGAAGATTGTGAAGTAAAGCCGAGTTCTCCCCGTTCGCGGGGAGGACAACTTCTTATTTCAGCCCCGCCACTTTCACCGCGTCCAGGTGATCCTGCAGGACGCGCGGCATCTCGCCGGGTGGCGTGCGGCCGAAGCCGCAGTAAGCCGCCAGTCCAAAATCCGGAAGGAATTTGCGCGCAGCAGCGACGCGCTGTTTCAGCGTTCCCATGCTGTGGATCGCGCCGAGATAAATCCGCGCGCCTTTGGCATCGAGCTTAGCCAACGGCGCATAGAACGCGTCGTCAGTGCGATCGAGCGTCGGAATATGAATCCAGTCGATGCGGCGGGTGATGGCGGCGTTCGCTGCGTTGATCAGTTCGACTGGCCGGCTGAGATCGTCTGGCGCGAAAGCCGGCCAGCCACCAAACGTACCGAAGCAATAATGAAAGCCAAGCGCGACGTCGTCAGGAACGATATTCGACAGCCGGCTAATCACCGGCGCGTGCGCACCAACTTCAAGCTCCGACGGCACATCCTTGCCGGCGCCGCAGACCGCCTGCAATTCCCATGCGCAGTCCCACTGGATTGCCAGATCGTCGTGCGGAATCTTGTCGACGATAGCCGCGACTTCGGCAGCCAACGCAGCCTCGAAGCCAGGCCGCACGCGCGGCAGATCGGCCGGGTCGGGAAAGTACAGCGGCCGGATCACGCTATTGACCATCGGAATTGAAATCTGAAAGCGCATGCCCCGCGGCAACACGCCTTTTTCGCGCAGTGTCTTGAAGATGAAGTACGACGTCACCGCATCGCGCGCGTAGCCAAGCCGCGAGCCGGGATTGCCGAACCGCACCTGCTCGATGCCGGGTTTCACCCTGAACTGCCACGACTCATCGCGCGAGCGCGGCAGTAACTGCTCAACACCGTTGACCGGCTTCGGCCGGCGGACGGTGTCGAGATCCTGATGGCCGTTGAAAATCTGATAGCCGAGGCGATTGACCCAGGAGCGGCGCTCGCCGACCTCGCCATCCGGCATGGCCGGCATGTGGGGCCCAAGCTTGCCGCCGAACGTGCGCATCACGTCCTCGACGGAATCGAGCGGAACACTGCCAACCAGAAGGAGACTGTCACTCATCGTTTCCACCCAATTCTTGTACGGGCCGCATTTTAAGGCGGTTCCGCCGCGGCAGCGAGAACTAAGCCGTGGATGCCTCGCCCGCAACTGGCGCATCGCTCCCGCTTTTTTGCTAGCGTCCCGCCACCATGGACGCTGCCCACTCCATCCCCACTGAAGCGCCAGAGCCCGCACCCGAAGCGGCTGTCGGACGCGTCACGCCCATGATGGAGCAGTACGTCGAGATCAAAGCGGCCAATCCGGATTGCCTGCTGTTCTACCGGATGGGTGACTTCTACGAGCTGTTCTTCGACGACGCCGAAACCGCCTCGCGCGCGCTCGGTATCGTGCTGACCAAACGCGGCAAACATCTCGGCCGCGACATTCCAATGTGCGGCGTTCCGATCGAACGCGCCGACGAATACCTGCATCGCCTGATCGCGCTTGGTCACCGCGTCGCGGTGTGCGAGCAGATGGAGGACCCGGCGGAGGCGCGTAAACGCGGCGACAAGAGCGTGGTGCGCCGCGACGTCGTGCGATTGGTCACGCCGGGCACTCTCACGGAAGACACGCTGCTCGACGCCAAGCGCAACAACTACCTGCTGGCGCTGGCGCGCTCGCGGGCATCCTCGACCGAGGACCGTTTCGCGCTGGCCTGGATCGACATCTCAACCGGCGAGTTTCGCGTTGCGGAGAGCGACCGTTCCAGTCTTGCCGCGGAGATCGCGCGCATTGAGCCGGGTGAAATCATCGTCGCCGACGCTCTTTATTCAGACGCTGAACTTTCGCCGTTCCTGCGCTCGCTACCGACGCTGACTCCGCTGACCCGCGACGTATTCGACGGCGCCACCGCCGAGCGGCGGCTATCGGCATTCTTCAATGTGGCGACAACCGCCGCGTTTGGCGCGCTATCGCGGGTCGAACTGATGGCCGCTGCAGCGGCGGTGACCTATGTCGAGCGCACACAGATCGGCAAACGCCCGCCGCTCTCGCCGCCAGTCCGCGAGGCTGCCGGAACGACGCTGCAAATCGACCAGGCAACGCGTGGCAACCTTGAACTGCTTCGCACGCTCGCCGGCGAGCGGCGCGGATCGCTGCTGGCCGCCATCGACCGCACCGTGACCGCAGCCGGCTCGCGGCTATTGGGACAACGGCTCGCCGCGCCGCTGACCGATCCAGCAGAGATTGCGCATCGGCTCGACGCAGTGGCGGCTCTTGTCGATGACAGCGGCGCGCGCGGCGACCTGCAGATGAAACTGCGGGCCGTGCCCGATCTGGCGCGGGCGTTGGCCCGCATCGTGGTGGGCCGCGGTGGGCCGCGAGACCTTGCGGCAATTCGTGACGGCATCTTCGCCGCAGTGGAATTTTCCGGGCGTCTTTCTCGGCTCGCTGTGGTTCCTCACGAACTGACCCAGGCGATCGCCGGACTGCGCCGGCCTGACACGGCGATCGCCGATGAACTGGCGCAGGCGTTGGCTGATGAATTGCCGCTCTTGCGCCGCGACGGCGGCTTTGTCCGTGCCGGCTACGAGCCTGCGCTCGATGAGGCGCGCGCGCTGCGGGATGAGTCGCGCCGCGTCATCGCCGCGCTACAGGTGCGGTACGCCGAGACGACCGGCGTTAAGTCGCTGAAGATCCGGCATAACAATGTGCTCGGCTATTTCGTCGACGTGACGGCGCAGCATGGCGAGAAGCTGATGGCCGCGCCGCTCAACGCCACGTTCATTCATCGCCAGACCACTGCCGGACAAGTGCGCTTCACCACAACGGAGCTTGGCGAACTCGAAGCCAAAATTGCCAACGCGGCCGACCGGGCGCTGGCGATGGAGTTTGAGATTTTCGACAAACTTTCCACGCGCGTAACGGCGTCGAGCGATGCAATCAAGGAGGCCGCGTCGGCGCTTGCGGTGGTCGACGTCGCAACGGCGCTCGCGGCGCTTGCCGTCGAGCGCGATTACGTGCGCCCGGAAGTCGACGGTAGCCTCGCCTTCGTCATCAGCGGCGGCCGGCATCCCGTCGTTGAGCAGGCGCTCGGCACCGATGGCGGCCCGTTCGTCGCCAACGAATGCGATCTGTCGCCGCCGGCCGAAGCCAAAGCCGGACGCATCTGGCTGGTCACCGGCCCGAACATGGCCGGCAAGTCGACATTCCTGCGCCAGAACGCACTGATCGCGGTGCTCGCGCAAATGGGCAGCTTCGTGCCGGCGAAGCACGCCCATATCGGAGTCGTTGACCGGCTGTTCTCGCGGGTCGGCGCGGCCGACGATCTGGCGCGCGGACATTCGACATTCATGGTCGAGATGGTCGAGACCGCGGCGATCCTCAATCAAGCCGGCGAGCGCTCGCTGGTGATCCTCGACGAAATCGGCCGCGGCACCGCGACTTTCGACGGCCTGTCGATCGCCTGGGCGACCATCGAGCATCTGCACGAGAGCAATCGCTGCCGCGCGCTGTTCGCGACGCACTTTCATGAAATGACCGCGCTCGCGGCGAAGCTCAAGCGCATCCACAACGCCACCATGCGAGTGAAGGAATGGCAGGGCGACGTGGTATTCCTGCACGAGGTCATTGCGGGCGCAGCGGACCGCTCCTACGGCATCCAGGTGGCCAAGCTTGCCGGCCTGCCTTCAAGTGTGATCGAGCGCGCCAAGCTGGTGCTGGCGCAACTTGAAGCCGAGGACCGCACCTCACCGGCGCGAAAGCTGATCGACGACCTGCCACTGTTCGCGGCAACACGCCCTACCCCGGCTGCACCGCCGGAGAACGATGCGCTCAATACGCTTATTGAAGCGCTCGCCGCGCTTCACCCCGACGAGATGTCGCCGCGCGATGCGCTGGAAGCGCTCTATTCGCTCAAATCCAAATTGCCGAAGGAAAGATTAACGCTCAAGCCGGCTGCTTTCGCGGCTTCGTGCGGATCAACCAAAGCCCGCCGCTCCAGGCGATGCAGACCAGCATGCCCAGCGCGAACGCGCCCCACACGCCGAGCGGCGCGACCAGATAATGCACGGCGAGAAAGCCGATCCACAGTCCGTTCAGCGCGATCTGGGCGTGCGCCATCATGCTCGCCGAAGCGACGCCACCGACACGCAGATGCAAAATCACGATCGAGCAGCCCATCACGATCGGAAATACCGCGAGCATGCCGGAAGCAAACGAGCCGATCCGGAAACTCAAGGCAGTAACCGCCACCACCGTGATCGCGGACGCAATGGCTCGCAGCGGTATGTCGTAGGGCCGGCGCAGCAGCTTCGGCGGCGGCCCTGAGGTGCGATAGCGCCAGCTTGCCGGCACAGTGATGCCGAACACGATCACGTTGAGGATTGTCGCGGTGTGCGGCGTCCAAGTCGTCAGCCGCAACGCTGCGGCAGCAACGAACCAGACAACGATCGAAACGCCGACGCTGAGCACGACGCCGTGGCGCTGCGCCAAAATCGAATAAACAAGGCAGAAGATCGAAACTGCCGCGGTGGCAGCGGCACTGCCGACTGCGCTTGCCGCGATGAATTCCGGCGGATGTTCGAAGGCGAGGATGATGTAGGCCGCACTCGCCGCCGTCGGCAGCGCGGCGATCAGCGCCCCGATGAACGGGCCGGAACGTTCGACAACGACTGAAATGACGACGACGATAAACGCCGTCATCGCCATCTTGAGGACGAGTTCGTAAATCAGGATCAGTTCGGGAGACATTCTGGATTCGTCGTTCCGTCCGAGCGGCCGGATTATGTCATGTCCGCTTGAGGCCAACCTCGACCGGCGGTCCGTTTTTCAGCGTCTGATAGACGACGCAATAACGCTCGGTGAGTTTGAGCAGCTGATCGAGCTTGTCCTGCGGCGCGTCGGTATCGACATCAAAGCGCAAGCGAATCTGCGCAAAGCCGACCGGCGCATCCTTGGCGACGCCGAGCGTGCCGCGGAAATCGAGATCGCCCTCAGCCGAGACGGTGGCGGACTTGAGCGGGATTTCCAGCGCGGTGGACACCGCTTTCAGCGTCACTCCGGCGCACGCCACGAGCGCTTCAAGCAGCATATCGCCGGAGCACAATTCCATGCCGGAGCCGCCGGTCGCCGGATGCAGGCCCGCGACCGCGAGCGCGCGGCCGGTTTCGACCTTGCAGGCGATATTGGTGTCGTCGAGCGAGCCTTTGGCTTTGAGCGTGATAAAGCCGGCTTTGGGATCGGACTTGTAGCGTTCCTTGATCGGCGCCTGCATCGCGCGCAGCCCAGCGGCGTCCATGATTGTCGCTCCTCTTCAACTGCGGCAGTGCCTAGCGAATTGGGGTCACCGGGACAAGCCCGGCGAGGGCGAGCCGAACTACCACCACATCGCAGCGCCGGTAGCGGCTTTGGGTTCGCTCTCGGCAGCGGTTGCTGAGCGGTCGAGCGAACGATCGAGCGCCGACAAGATGCGCCGCTTGGCGAAGTCGAAGGCCGCCGATTGACGATCGCGCGGACGCGGCAGGTCCACCTCGATCTCGTCGAACACGCGGCCGGGCCGCGGGCGCATCACCATCACACGATCGGCGAGTACGATGGCTTCATCGACATCGTGGGTCACCAGCATCAGCGTCGGCCTGGCATCGGTCCACAAATCGAGCAAATGATCCTGCAAGTCGGCGCGGGTGAAAGCGTCGAGCGCCGAGAACGGCTCGTCGAGCAGCAACACTTCCGGACGCGGCACCAGCGCCCGCGCAATCGCGACACGTTGCGCCTGGCCGCCGGACAATTCGCGCGGCCATACGGTGGCCTTGTCGGTGAGGCCGACACGGTTGAGCGCCGCCGCGACGCGTTGCGCGCGCTCCACCTTCGAACGATCGCCGAGGCCGAAGCCGACATTGTCGGCAACTTTCAGCCACGGCAGCAGCCGCGGCTCTTGAAAAACAATGCCGATCTTCTCATGCGGCCGCGTGATGCGTTCGCCGTCCAGCGTCACGGTACCTTCGCTTGCAGGATCGAGACCGCCGATTGCACGCAGCAGCGTCGACTTTCCGCACCCCGAACCGCCGATCACCGCAACGATCTCACCCGGCTCGACCTCGAGCGAAATACTGCCTAGCGCATGCACGCCGTTGGGGTAGGTCTTGCCGACGCGATCAAGGACAAGCATCTGGCGGCCTATTCCGGACGAACAACATCTTCCCAGCGCAGGAACGGCGCTGCGGCAAGGACGATCAGCCAATCGGTCGCTTTGCCGACAATGGCGAAGGCGACAATGGCGGCGATGATTTCCGCGGGTTTGCCGAGTTGCTGGCCGTCGATCAGCAGATAGCCGAGACCCTCGGACGCGCCCATCAACTCGGCGGCGATCACGAACATCCAGCCAAGCCCGAGACCGGAGCGGAGCGAAATCACATAGGCCGGCAACACGGCCGGGAGCAGGATGCGGCGAACCATCTCGACATCGGTCAGACGGAACGCGCGGCCGACTTCCACCAGCTTGCGATCGACCGACTGGATCGCGCCCATCAGGCCGAGATAGACCGGGAAGAACACGCCAACCGCGATCAGCGCCACTTTCGATGCTTCAAAAATGCCGAGCCACAGAATGAACAGCGGCACCCAGGCGATCGAGGGAATGGCGCGCAGTCCCTGAATTGTCGGATCGAGCAGACGCCGCACCAGCGGCGAATATCCGGCAGCGGCGCCGATGATCGTCGCAACGGCGACGCCGATACCAAATCCGGCCGCGACGCGCGCCAGCGTTACCAGCGTGTGGCGTTGCAGTTCGCCGGTGCGGGCGAGATCGACAAAGGTAGCGAAGATCACCGAGGGCGGTGGCGCCAGACGGCCCGTCGCCCAGCCCATGCGCACGACGAATTCCCACACCACCGCAAGCGTGACCGGCAGCACCAGACCGAGCGCCGGCCGCGCCCAGCGCGACCAACGATGTGAAACCGCCGGACCCACCGGAACAGCAGCGTTCGATGTGCCTTCGACGGCAACGGTCATGGTCACAAGAGACATGGGACCCGCCGCGAATGCAAGCGCCAAAAGGCGTCAGACAGCGACGTAGCGGTCGTCGACCAAGTCGTTAAGCGCCTGTTTCACATCGACGCTCGGCGGAATGACGCCAGCCTTTTGCAGCGCGAGCCCCGCTTCCAGAATGGAGTCGCGCTGCGGTTGCCCGATCTTGTTGAACGTCAGCTCGGTCCGCTCTTTAAGCTGAATATCAACCACCGCATCGGGCAGCTTGGTGATGTCCATGAAGACGCGCTTTTCATCGTCGTAATGGCCGAGTGAATATTTGCGCGCCTGCTCGTAGACCCCGAGCACACGTTTGGTCAGTTCCGGATAAGCTTTGAGGAAGTCCTCGCTGGAGTTGAGGATGCCCCAGGTGTTGGCGTCCTTGTTGCGATAGAACAGCCGCGCGCCATCCTCGACCTGCGCCTGCGCCATCATCGGATCGAGCCCGGCCCAGGCATCGACATCGCCGCGAATAAGCGCAGTCTTGCCGTCGGGATGCTGCAACAGCACCGGCTGGATATCTTTTTCGCTTAAGCCAACTGACAGCAACGCGCGCACCAGGAAGATGTGCGGGTCGGTGCCGCGCGTCACCGCAACACGCTTGCCTTTTAGATCCTCGATCTTGTTGATCGCGGTATCCTTGCGCGTCACCAGCGCCGTCCACTCGGGGCGGGAGAATACATAGATCGACTTGATCGGATTGCCGTTGATCTTCGCCAGCAGCGCCGCGGAGCCCGCGGTTGAACCGAAATCGATCGAACCAGCGTTGAGGAATTCGAGCGCCTTGTTGGAGCCGAGCGACTGCACCCAGCGGATACCGATGCCGTCTTTCTCGAATTCCTTTTCGAGCAAGCCTTGCTGCTTGAGCACCATCGACACCGGGTTGTAGGTCGCCCAGTCGATACGGATTTCAGATGGCTTGTCGCCTGCGCGCGCGATGCCGAACGGCAGCAGGCTGGCGCCGGCTGCACTTCCCAGAAAGCCACGACGTGTAAGCATGAGATACCTCCGGTCTTGGAGGCGGGATCAGTTGCCCGCCGCCCTTACGCGAGACAACGGGGCAGGCCCCGCGCTTTAGCTGCATTTGTCAGGCGCCCGCAAGCTGCTCGCTCAAATCGGCGCTACAATTATTCTTTAGGAGAGCCTTTAGCGGCGGTCAAATGTAAATAAATACCGTAAAATCACTATTAGGTAGAATTATTTACTAAAAAATACGAAGCCGGCGCAAAAACGCTTTGCCAGCCACGCACGATGACAGTTAAGTCAGCCTCCGCTATGCCGGGAGAATGATGTTGGACACCCAGAGTGCGCGCGTCGATGTCGAATTGATCGATGCGCCGGCAATCGTCGCCGATCTCAAAGGCCTTGCCGAGACCTATGCCGGACGCGACCGCGAATTGCGGACCGCAGTCGCGCAACGGCTAAAGACCGCGCTGACACAGGCACGCTCCCGCGCTGAGCAATTGTTGCTGCAAGATCGCCATGGCCGCCGTTGCGCCGAACGGCTGTGCCAGATGCAGGATGAGATCATCCGCATCCTGTTCGAGTTCATGGGCGGCACGATCTATCGATCATCGGTGCCGTCCGATGTGGAGCACATGACGGTGGTCGCGACCGGCGGCTACGGCCGTGGATTGCTGGCGCCCGGCTCCGATATCGATCTGCTGTTTCTGCTGCCTTACAAACAAACCGCCTGGGGCAAGTCAGTCGCCGAAGCACTGCTCTATTGCCTTTGGGACATGGGGCTGAAGGTCGGCCACGCCACCCGTTCCGTCAACGAGTGCATCCGTCAGGCCAAAACGGACATGACCATCCGCACCGCGATGCTGGAGTCGCGGTACCTGTTGGGCGACACGAAACTCTACGAAGAGCTGACGACGCGGTTCGACAAGGAAGTCGTGCAGGGCACCGCACCGGAATTTGTCGCTGCCAAACTTGCCGAACGCGAGGAGCGGCATCGCCGCGCCGGACAATCGCGCTATCTGGTCGAGCCCAATGTCAAGGATGGCAAGGGCGGCTTGCGCGACCTGCACACATTGTTCTGGATCGCAAAATACGTTTATCGCGTGCAAGAACCCGATGAACTGATCAAGCGCGGCGTGTTCGACCGCGGCGAATACAATCTGTTTCGGCGTTGTGAAGACTTCCTGTGGTCGGTTCGCTGCAACATGCATTTTCTGACCGGCCGCGCCGAAGAGCGGCTGTCATTCGACGTCCAGCGCGAGATCGCGGTGCGGCTAGGATACACCGAGCACCCCGGCCAGAAGGACGTCGAGCGCTTCATGAAGCACTACTTCTTGACGGCCAAGGACGTCGGTTACCTGACCGCTATTCTTTGCGCCAGGCTGGAAGAGCTTGAAGCCAAGCCTGCGCCTGTGCTCAGCCGTGTGATCGCCCGCCTGCGGCCGGCGCGTAGCCCCAAGAAACTCACCGGCACCGACGATTTTGTCATCGACAATAACCGCATCAATATCGCCCGCGCCGATGTGTTCCGGCGCGATCCGGTCAACATGATCCGGCTGTTCAATCTGGCGCAGAAGCATAACCTCGCCATGCATCCGGAAGCGATGCGGATCGCGACCCATTCGCTCAAGCTGATCGACAAGGACGTTCGCGAGGACGAAGAAGCCAACCGGCTTTTCATCGAAATACTGACCTCGAAGAATGACGCCGAAACCGTATTGCGCCGCATGAATGAGGCCGGCGTGCTCGGCGCTTTCGTGCAGGCTTTCGGCCGTATCGTCGCGATGATGCAATTCAATATGTATCATCATTACACCGTCGACGAGCATCTGCTCCGCTGCATCGGCGTGCTCAACGAGATCGAGCGTGGCGACAATCCTGAAGTGGCGCTGTCGAGTGAGCTGATAAAATCGATCCGCCCCGAACACCGCACCGTGCTGTGCGTGACGCTGTTTCTGCACGATATCGCCAAGGGCCGCCCCGAGGATCACTCCATCGCCGGCGCGCGCATCGCGCGGCGGCTGTGTCCGCGCCTCGGTCTCAGCGCGGCGGATACCGAGTTGGTTGCCTGGCTAATCGAAGTGCATCTCGTCATGTCGACGGTCGCACAATCGCGCGATCTGTCGGACCGCAAAACTATCGAGAATTTCGCTGCCGTGGTGCAGTCGCTGGAACGGCTGAAGCTGTTGACAATCTTAACCACCGCCGATATCCGCGCCGTCGGCCCTGGCGTATGGAACGGCTGGAAGGCACAGCTCCTTCGCACATTATATTATGAGACCGAACCGGTACTGACCGGCGGTTTCTCCGAGGTCAATCGGGCGCAGCGAGTTGCAGGAGCGCAAGCCGAATTCCGCGCCGCGATCAAGGATTGGCCAACCGATAGTCTCGACCGTTATATCGCACGGCACTATCCGGCTTACTGGCTCAAGGTGGATCTGCCGCACAAGCTGGCGCACGCACGCTTCGTGCGCGAAATCGAGGCCGCCGGTAAAAGACTCGCGACCTGCGTCAGCTTTGACGCCACCCGCGGTGTGACCGAGCTCAGTGTGTTCGCACCCGATCACCCGTGGCTGCTGTCCATCATTGCCGGCGCCTGCGCCCTGGCGGGCGCCAACATCGTCGACGCGCAGATCTACACGACGACCGATGGGCTCGCGCTTGATACCATTTCCGTCACCCGCGAATTCGAGCGCGACGAGGACGAGGGCCGCCGTGCACAACGTATTGGCGATGCCATCGAAAAGGCAGTGCGCGGCGAGCTCAAGCTGCCTGACGTAGTGGCGAAACGCGCAGCGCCCAAAGGGCGGCTCAAGGCCTTCGCCATCGAGCCGGAGGTGACCATCAACAATCAATGGTCCAACCGCTACACCGTGGTTGAAGTCACCGGGCTCGACCGTCCCGGCCTGCTCTATGAACTGACGACGTCGCTGTCGAAGCTTAATCTCAACATCGCGTCGGCGCACGTGGCGACCTTTGGCGAGCGGGTGGTGGACGTATTTTACGTGACCGACCTCACCGGCGCGCAAATCACAACCGCGACTCGGCAGACCGCCATCAAGCGCCCCCTGTTGGCGCTGTTCACCCCGCAGGCCGAAGGCAAAGCGGCCTAGATCGTGCGATTTTTGACCAAGTAACCCTCGATTAAACCGCCGTCTCTACGGTGTTTCCGGCGCTTTGGTCCGCGCCAAAGCCGGGGATCGCAGGCGGGACGATGGGGTCGGCTCAGGCCAGGAAAAAACGCGACGCTGGCGGCGCAGCAACGGAACTGCGCCTGCGCCCGGCCGACCGTGTCGGCGGCCCGGCGCGGAGCCGCGGTGAAACCGGCCGGAGCAAGCGCGACGACGACGCTCCGGCAAAGAAGCCGCGCAAGAAACGCGGCGGCGGCAAACAGCGCTCCGGTTTTGGCAACCTGATTTATTGGGGCGCGGTGCTTGCGCTGTGGGGGATTATCGCCGCGATCGGCGTGGTGATCTGGGTCGGCGTTCACCTGCCGCCAATCCAGTCTTTGGAAATTCCAAAGCGGCCGCCGTCAGTGCTGATCCTTGGCGCCAACGGTGCGACGTTGGCGACGCGCGGCGACATGGGCGGCGCAGAAGTCCCACTGCGCGAGCTGCCGGATTATGCACCGAAAGCCTTCGTCGCGATCGAAGACCGCAGATTTTATTCGCATCACGGTGTCGATCCGCTCGGCATCTTGCGTGCTGTCGTGCGCGACGTACTGCATCGCGGCTCGACTCAAGGCGGCTCGACGATCACCCAGCAACTCGCCAAAAACCTGTTCCTGACACAAGAGCGCACCGTCTCGCGCAAACTTCAGGAAGTCGTGCTGGCGCTCTGGCTCGAGCACAAATTCTCCAAGACGCAGATTCTCGAGCTTTATTTGAACCGCGTCTATTTCGGATCTGGCGCCTACGGCATGGAAGCAGCCGCGCAACGCTACTTCGGCAAATCGGCTAAACAGCTCACACTGCCGGAAGCCGCGATGCTGGCCGGCCTCGTGCAATCGCCGTCTCGGCTGGCACCGAACCACAATCCCGAAGGCGCAGAGCGCCGCGCAGCGTTGGTCATCACCGCGATGGCCGAACAAAAAATGATCAGTGAAGACGCCGCGAAGCGCGCGCTGGCCAATCCGGCGCGAGCGAACAAGCCGAGCGGCGGAGGTTCGGTGAACTATGTTGCCGATTGGGTGATGGATGCGGTCGACGATCTTATCGGTCACCTCGATCAGGACATTACGGTCGAGACAACCGTCGATCCAACGTTACAGGCGGCGGCAGAACAGGCGCTCGACGACGCGTTGCTGCAAAAAGGCGACAAGCTGAACATCAGCCAGGGTGCAATGGTGGCGATGACGCCGGACGGCACCGTGCGCGCGCTGGTCGGCGGCCGCAACTATGCGGAAAGTCAGTTCAATCGCGCCATCGATGCGAAGCGGCAGCCCGGCTCGTCATTCAAACCGTTCGTCTACCTCACCGCGCTCGAACACGGTCTGACACCTGACACGATCCGCGACGACGCACCGATCTCGGTGAAGGGCTGGAAGCCGGAAAATTACGAACGCGAATATCTCGGGCCGGTAACGCTCACGCAGGCGCTCGCCAATTCGCTCAACACCGTCTCGGTACGCCTGACTCTTGAAATGGGGCCGAACGCCGTCACGCGCACCGCCTACCGTCTTGGTATCGAGTCGAAGCTCGAGCCGAACGCCTCGATTGCACTCGGCACGTCAGAAGTGTCGGTGCTGGAAATGGTCTCGGCCTACGCAACCTTCGCCAACGGCGGTCTCGCCACCGCACCGCACGTCGTGCAACGCATCCGCAGCGCCGACGGCAAAGTCCTCTACGCGCGCGCGCCGCAGCAGCTCGGTCGCATCGTCGATGCCCGATATGTCGGCATGATGAACACCATGATGCACGAGACACTGGTGTCAGGAACGGCGAAGCATGCCGATTTCCCGGGCTGGCAGGCCGCGGGCAAGACCGGCACGACCGAAGATTTCCGCGATGCCTGGTTCATCGGCTACAGCTCGCACCTCGTCACCGGTGTCTGGCTTGGCAATGACGACAATTCTCCTACGAAAAAGGCCGTCGGCGGCGGCGTGCCGGTCGATATCTGGAGCCGGTTTATGAGAGCCGCGCATCAAGGCGTAGCGCCCACACCGTTGCCGGGGTACGGAGGCGGTTGGTTGAATTCGCCGTTCTCGCCGAATCCACCGGCGGCGATCGGGCAAAGTTCCGAAGGCGCATCCTCAGGCGCGGCGATTGACAACGGGCAACAGCGTAACGGCGGTGGTACCCTCAATTCCTGGCTCATTGACAAGCTGTTCGGAAGACACTGACCGAAGCCGTAATTTTTCCTCCTGCGTCATTGATCGCCTTTTGCGAGTTCTCTAGATTGCAAAGGCTGGGTCCACGGGCTGACGTCTCCTCATATCCAATGACTTTTGCATTGCATGCAGGCGCCGAGCTGGGCATCGTTTTGCCTCGCCGCGACCTCACGATTTCCACGGGCGGACGTTACCGCCCGCCCGCGCCGATTCCACAACCTAAGCAACTTGGCCTCCTCCGGCTGCTCTCGACGCTCAAACGCAATCCGCTGGAATGCTGGTCGCAAGAACATTTTGAAAAGCCAATCGTCGCCGCCAGCCTGCCGTTTACGCGAATTTTACTCGTGCACGAGCCGCGCGCGATCAAGCACGTCCTGCTCGACAACGCCGCCAACTATCGGAAGGATTCGATCCAGCGCCGCGTGTTGTCCGCCGGGCTGGGTGACGGCCTGCTCAGCGCCGAGGGCGATCAGTGGCGGACGCAACGCCGCATCCTCGCCCCGGTTTTTGCGCGCAAGACGATCATGGACTTTGCGCCGGCGATGCTGGAGGCCGCGAACGCTCTTGTCGCGCGTTGGCGCGGCAAGGACGGCCAGACAATCGACGTCGCCGCCGAAGCGTCGCGGCTGACGCTCGATGTTCTCGAGCGGACGATTTTCTCCGACGGTTTCGGCCGCGATGCCGAAGAAATCCGTGACGCCATGGGCGTGTATTTTAATACCATCGGCAAGATCGACCCTCTCGATCTGATCGGATTGCCGCCGTCAGTGCCGCGGTTTTCACATTTGCGCGTGCGGTCGACGCTGCGCGTCTTCGAATCGGCCATCGACCAGATCATTGCGCTACGCCGCCAGCGCGCGAGTGAAAACACCGACGGTGCGACGAACGATATCCTGACCCTGCTTCTCGCCGCGCTCGATCCCGACACCGGCGAGCGCATGAGCGAGGCGGAAGTCCGTTCCAACATCCTCACCTTTATCGCGGCGGGCCACGAGACCACAGCCAACACCCTGACCTGGTCGCTGTTCTTGTTGTCGCAGTCGGCGGAATGGCGCGAGCGCGTCGCGGCCGAAGCCTGCCGCGAGTTTGACGGCCCGGTCGCCGGGCTGGCCGATCGCCTGGTCGAAACGCGCGCCGTAATCGATGAAGCGATCCGGCTCTATCCACCGATCGCGGCGATGAGTCGCGTCGCGACCGGCGACGACAGACTGGACGGGACGGAGATCAAGCGCGGAACGATGATCGTGATCGCGCCTTATGTACTGCACCGTCATCAGCTCTATTGGCAGGATCCGGATGGATTCGATCCAGGCCGTTTTCTCGGCAAGGCAAAGAACGAGATCGACCGCTTTACTTACATCCCGTTCGGCGCTGGTGCTCGCACCTGCATCGGCTCGGCATTCGCGTTGCAGGAAGCAACCCTTGTGCTCGCCACGCTCATGAAGAATTTCGACCTGAAGCTGGCGCCGAACAAGCAGGTTTGGCCGCTATTGCGGGTGACGCTACGCCCGGCGGATGGGTTGCAAATGACCATCAAAAGCAAAGCCGCGTAGTTTTCAGGTCGCGCGCAGATCGTGATTCTTGATTGGCAGTTCGCGGATTCGCTTGCCGGTCGCAGCAAAGATCGCGTTGCATAGCGCCGGCGCCACTGGTGTCACCGGCGGCTCGCCGACGCCGCCCCAGAAATCGCCGCTCGGAACGAGAACGCTGACCACTTCCGGCGCCTCCGCCATCCGCACCATTTCATAGGTGTCGAAGTTCGCCTGCTCCGCAGCGCCGCCCTTGATGGTGATTTCGCCGTAGAGCGCAGCCGTCAAAGCGTAGACGACACCGCCCTGCATTTGCATTTCGACGGACAGCGGGTTGATCACGTGACCGCAATCGAGTGCTGAAATCACCCGATGGACACGCACGTTCCCCTTATCAATTGAAATCTCGACGACCTGAGCACAATAGGAATCGCAGGCCGCCACAAGCGCAATACCGCGATGTATTCCGGGAGGCGACGGCTGATCCCAATTGGCCTTTTGCGCTACCGCATCAAGAACTGCCAGATTCTTCGGACTGTTTCGCGCCAGGCGGCGGCGATACTGATAAGGATCAATGCCAGCGGCATGCGCGAGCTCGTCGATAAAGCTTTCCCGGTAGAAAGCGTTCTGCGTGTAGTTGATGCCGCGCCAGGCACCCAGCGGCACCGTCGTCTGGCATATTGCGGCATCGACACGGTAATTCGGAAATTGATAGGGCAATTCGTCGGTGAGGCCGCTGACGAAACTCCAGTCGACGATCTGCTGGCCAAACTGCGGCACCAAAGACGCCACGAAGGATGGCCCGGCAAGACGAATCGTCAGTGCGTCCGGCATGCCCGAGCTATCGAGGCTGGCAACGAGACGGGCCATTCCGCAGGGGCGATAGATGTCGTGAGCTATATCCTGTTCACGGCTCCACACCATCTTGACCGGCTGCGATACTTCCTTCGCGATCGACACCGCCTGGCGAACGAAATCCTGAACGACATTGCGGCGTCCGAAGCCGCCGCCCAGCATCAGCGGGTGCACTTTGACCTTGTCGTTGCTCACACCCGCAGCGGCGGCCGCGGTGGCGAGCGTGGTCATGGTGTCCTGGGTTCCCGCCCAGATTTCTACGCCGTCAGCGGTAACGTGCGCGGTACAATTCTGCGGCTCCATCGTCGCGTGCGCGAGAAACGGCACCATGTACTCGGCTTCGAAGCGGCGCGAAGCCTTTGCAAGCACTGCGGCTGGATCACCGTCGGTACGTCCCACCTGTGTCGCCGGTGCATCAAGTCCGCCACGCACACCTTGAGCGATCGACGCGCTCGAAACATTTTCATTTCCGCCGGCATCCCACTCGATGCGAAGCGCATCAGCGGCGCGTTTGGCCTGCCACCAGTTATCGGCAACCACCGCGACCAGCCCTGGCAACTGCACAACGCGGCGCACACCTTTAAGTCCGGCGATCGAACTTTCATCGACCGACTTCACCGTGCCGCGGAATACCGGACATTGCACAACGGCGGCGTAAAGCATGTCAGGCAGGCGGACATCGATGCCATAAAGCGTTTGTCCGTTGACCTTGTTGGGCACATCGAGCCGCCGCTGCGGCGTACCGGCAAGCTTCCAGGAACCGACGTCCTTCAACGGCACGTCACCGGGTAATTCGATCTTGGTGGCCGCTTCGGCGATAGCGCCGAAGCTAACCGTGCGGCCGCCGGGGCCATGCACAATGCTGTCTTTGGCGGTGCATTCCGTTGCCGACACCTGCCATTGAGCGGCCGCGGCCGAAACCAGCATTTGCCGCGCCGTTGCACCGGCCCGGCGCAACTCGACCTGCGATACCGCTATTGAACGGCTGGCGCCCGTCGACAAATCGCCCCAAACCCGGTCGCGGCGCAGATTGTCGCTCGGTGATACCTGTTCGGTGCGGACCTTCGCCCAGTCGCATTCCAGCTCTTCGGCGACGAGCATGGCGAGACCGGTCATCGCGCCCTGCCCCATCTCGGCATGCGCTATCCGGATCGTCACCGTGTCATCCGGTGCAATCACCACCCAGCAGTTGATCTCCTGAGGTGTGGCCGCGGCATGGGCGGATTTGCGCGCAAACGGAACGGCGAAGCCGAGCGCAAGCCCGCCGCCGGCCACGCTCGCCCCAACGATAAACGAACGGCGATTCATGTCGCCGCCTGCCCTCATAAATGCCCCTGTTTGCGCAATGGGATACCGAGTTTTGCCTTAAACTCGAACGCAAAAGCCCTACCCCCCACTATGATATGACCGTCCCGACGCATTGTGAATTACAATTTTGGAGGCAGTGATGGACCAACAAAACGGCACCCTCGAACGACGCATTCAGGCGATCGAGGATCGGCTGGAAATCTACAATCTGATCGCTGGCCATCCGCCGAGTGCCGATACCGGCGCCGACTACTATGCCGAAGCAGCGTACACCGAAGACGGCGAATTCGACCGCGGTGCGGGCCTGACAGGAGCCAAGGGCAACAAGGCGCTGGGGGCGATGCTTAAAAGCGAAGCCCATCAGGCCGCGATCGCCGGGGGCTTGGCCCACTTCACCGGCTTGCCCCATATCGCGCTCGACGGTGACCGGGCGGTCGTAACATCTTACCTGCAAATCCTGACCCCAAGAAAAACCGGCGAGGCGATCGAAGTCCCCAACCACGGCAGTTCGCGCGGCTATCACATCCACCGCGTTGTCACCAATCGCTGGGAGTTGGTGCGAACGGCCAGCGGCTGGAAGATCAAACGCCGCTCGCTGCGGCTGGTCGACGGCACCGAGCCGTCACGTGAAATCTTGCGCGAAGCACTGAAGCCTTACGAGAAGCGCGCCTGAGATAAGGTGGCTTAATCCCACACCGGCGCGCGGCCATGGGGATTGGCGATGCGTCCGTTTGGCTTCTTGAGCGAGCCAATGCGGCGCATGTCATCGTCGCTGAGCACAAAATCGAATACGTCGAGGTTCTGTGCGATACGCGCCGGATTCGACGAGCGCGGGATCGGGGCAACGATTCCCTGCTGCACCAGCCAGCGCAATGCGATCTGCGCGAAAGTCTTGCCGGTGCGCTTCGCGATCTCGCCAAGAACCGGATCGTCGGCGAGGCCGCCGCGCGCCAGCGGACAATAGGCGGTGAGCACCAGGCCACGTTCGTGGCACGCGGCGATCACTTTGCTCTGGTCAAGATACGGATGGCACTCGGCCTGCAGCGTGACCAACGGTTCCGGGCACAGCCGGATCGCGTCATCAAGCATCGCGATGTTGAAGTTAGCGACGCCGATATGCCGCGTCAGCCCCTGCCGCTTGGCCTTGGCCAGCGCAGTCATGGTCTCGGCCAGCGGCGTATTCTTCTCCGGCCAGTGCACTAAAAGCAGATCGACATAATCGCAGCCTAACCTCTCGAGGCTTTCGTCCACCGATCGCGCGAAGTCATCAACATGCAGATTTTCGTGCGACACCTTGGTGCAAAGGAAAATTTCTCCACGCGACACGCCCGACGCGCGTATGCCTTCGCCGACCGCACGCTCGGTGCCGTACTTCCAGGCGGTGTCGATGTGGCGGTAGCCGGCCTTGAGCGCTGTCGCGATATGTTCAGCGCGGACATCACCCATCCCGGATGTGCCGAAGCCGATCGCCGGAACTTCGGCGCCATGCGATTGAAGTTTTGGTGCCAACGGCATCGTGCGTTTCCGGCATGCGTAACTGGCAATCAAAACATCTTTCAACAAGCAAACGGCCGGACTTCAAGTCCGGCCGCTGCTCTCAACAAATGCTGCCCTGCAAAATCAGTTCGGCCAGCAACGCTTGCCTTCCGGGCCAAGGTGGTAGCCGGGCGGGCACGCGCGGCCGACTGCCATCGGATGGCAATGCCCCATCGGGCCACGCCAAAAACCAGGGCCGCAACCTTCCGCGACCTTCACGACCAGGCCGTCGGCCTTCTGGATCGGGGTGTAGGCAATGCCGGCGCTCGCCGCCGTCGCAAGACCCATTGCCAATGCGCCGCTCAAGATAATCGTCTTGATCATTCTATGTTTCCTTCCCGGTTCAAATGTCGCCCCACCATGTGGGAACGACTCATTCATGCCGCCGCGACAATGAACCACGCCTGAATGAAACGTCCACAACATTTCCACAATCGCAACGAGAAAGCGCCATGCAGCCGATGCGTTCGTTTATGCGAAAGTTCCCTGCTCAGCGTTTAAGCAGTGCCTTCTTCAATCCTTCGGTTGGCTTGAGAAAGAACACCAGCATGGTGCAACCGTTCGGAGCCGTCGGCGCGTGACGGCTGCCCTTGGCGCGGATGACGAAGTTGCCGGCGGTGCATTCGCCTTCGTCATCAACCAGCGAACCTTCAAGGACGTAGGTCTGCTCAAGATCTTCGTGCAAGTGCGCCGGGATGCCGGAGCCGGGCGCCAGCTTCGACAGGATCGTCAGCATGCCGCTCTCCTGATCGTGATAAATCACTTTCATCTTGTTGCCGGGTGATGTTTCGACCCACGGCACCGAGTCGGTGTTGATGAAACGCGATGCGATCGACGCAAGTGCAGCTGCTTCGGCCATGACGTGTCCTCCGTGATTTTGCTGCGATCCGATTATTGCACCTGAATGTTGGCGCGCTTGACCACATCCGCCCAGCGGGCGATTTCAGCTTTTAGAAACGGCTTGATATCGGCAAGCGGCATGTCCAGCGTCTCGCCGGCCAATTCCGCAATGCGGCCCTTTACAGCCGGCGTGGCCTGCGCCTTTTTGATTTCCGCGTAGAGCTTATCAATAACCGGTCGTGGCGTACCTTTTGGCGCCCACATCCCGAACCAGGTGTAATAGACGTAGTCGGGCACGCCGGATTCCGCGATGGTCGGCACGTCCGGCAACAACGGTGACCGCTCCTTGCTGGTCACGGCGAGCGCACGAACGCTTCCGCCTTTGATCTGTCCCAACGCGCTCGCAAGATTGTCGATGAAGACCGGCACTTGGCCGGACATCACATCGGTATAGGCCGGCGCCGCGCCGCGGTACGGCACGTGGGCCAGATTGATGCCGGTCATCAGCTTGAACAGCTCCATCGACAGCTGTTGGCCGGTGCCGTTGCCGGCAGACGCGTAGTTGATCGCGCCCGGCTTTTCTTTCGCCATGGCGATCAGTTCCTTCACCGAATGTGCGGGGAAGTTATTGCTTACGACCAGCGCGAACGGAAATTGGCCCAACATGCCGACCGGCTCGAAATCGTTGACCGGATCGTAGGGCAAATTGGCAAACAGGCTTGGATTGACCGCCATGCTGGCGTTCAACCCGGTCTGTAACGTGTAACCATCCGCAGTGGCTCGCGCGGCCTGGACGGTGCCGGTAAGCGAACCCGCGCCGGCGATGTTCTCGACGATAAACGGCTGACCCATCTGCTTGGATAACTGCTCCGCGTAAATGCGCGAGATGATGTCGGTGCCGCCACCTGCCGTCGAAGCGACGATATCGGTGACGGTGCGCGTCGGATAATCCTCCGCCATCACCATGGAAGCGGTCGCCATACCGAGCAGGGCAACGGCGAAAACAGAAATAGAAAAGCGTTCGAGCACGTTAATGTCCTCTCCCTCACACCGGCCACTCCGATCCGGGCAGCCTTGGAGGCACTTTAGCATGACGAAAGCGCACGAAAGACCGGCCAACCGCCGCGGATCGTCACAGTCCACCGCCCCGTCGCGCAGAAAAGCAGCCCTGCCGTCCGGTTAAGTCATGGTTCGGCGGCCCGCAGGAAGCATGGCAAACGCAAATTTCTGATGTAGCCTACGGGGACCCAAGGAGACCGCAGATGGATCAACTGACACACCCAGACGGCAACGGCGCAAAACCGCATCAGGAGATGATCAGCGGGTCGTATCTGCGCAACGCATGGTATGTCGCCGCCTGGTCCGATGAGGTCGGCGACGGCAAGCTCGTGCCGCGCACCATTATGAGCGAGCCGATCGTGATGTTCCGCAAGGCGGACGGCAATGTTGCCGCGATCGAGGATCGCTGCGCGCACCGCTTCGCGCCGTTGCATATGGGCAAAATCCTCGACGGCGATCGCATCCAGTGCCCGTATCACGGCCTGGAATTCGACGGCACCGGCGCCTGCGTGAGGAACCCGCACGGGGCCAAGAACATTCCTTCGCGCGCCAAGGTGAAAGGCTATCCCGTCGTCGAGAAGCATAAGGCGGTGTGGATCTGGATGGGTTCCGCGCCGGCCGACGAGAGCAAAATTCCGGATTTCGGCGTTCTCGACAACGTGCCGGAACTGCACACCACCAAGCGTGACAGCATCGTCATCAAGGCCAACTATCAGCTCATCATCGATAACCTGCTCGACCTCAGCCACACCTCCTATCTCCACGAAGGCATTTTGGGGAATGCCGACACCGTGGAATTGGAGATCACCGCCGAGCAGGACGGCGACGACGTCGTCGTGGCACGCTATGCCACCAATTCGGCGCCGCCCGGCATGTTCGCGCAATTCTGGCCGAACCATCCGCCGCGCGTCGACAAGTTCACCAAGATGCGCTGGATGGCGCCATCAACGCTGCGGCTTCTGACCGGCATCTGCAAAATGGGTGCGAACCCGGAAACCGGCACCGGCTATCACGCCATCCATCTGCTGACACCGGAAAACGAACGCTCGACGCATTATTTCTTCACCGCGGTGCGCTGGGGCGTGCAAACCACCGAGGACAAGCTCAACCGCGATCTGCAAGCCAAGGTCGCCGAGATGCGGCGTTTTGCTTTCGAGGAGCAGGACGCGCCGGTGATCGAGGCGCAGCAAAAAAACATCGAGGAAGCGATTGAGCCGCTCGATCCGGTGATCCTCGCCGTCGATGTCGGCTGCGTGCGCTACAAGCGCGTGCTGGATAAAATGGTCGAAGCGGAACAGCACTAATCCGACGCGACAGAACGCCGTCGACCGTCCGTTCCCGCGCGTAAATCGATTAAAGCAACGCCGCAGGGGCCGCAGCAATCGCGGCCCCTTTGCTTTGACTTGCGACGATCAGCCTAGATAGGCGACGCGCTGTTGCTCTTCCGCTTCCTTAACCGTCCGCGGCTTGGCCGGCAGCTGCAATACAGTGGCGCGTTGCCCTTCGCGCAGAAGGGTCAGCAGCACCAATTTGCCGTCGGGAAATTCCAGCGCGTCGTGATGCGCAGCGTCTCTGCCTTTATTGACCTGACGGAAAATCGCGGTCGTGAAGCCGATCACCCGATTGCGCCACGGCAACAGACCGGCCGGGATACGATGGACGTCGCCATCGAATGCCAGTTCGGTGCCGGGCAAAACACAGACCGCGAGATCGGCGTCTGCCACCGCGCCGAAGCCGCGCGTCCCGGTGCCAAAATCCCGCGTGATAAGTTTGTCACCCACCGCGGCGGGCCGCGAGCGGACGTTCTGGAGGCTGTAGTCGCACATCTGGGCGTCTCCTGTTCGACAACCCCATCGCGGAAACGAGCAGAGCCCTATTTGGTTTCGCCACATCGGCTGAATTTGCGCATCGGCTCTCAGCAGATATTGCGATGAAGGCAGCGAGCACTGCTTGCCCCTGCGCACGGCGGCAGCATCCGATGCGCCTGCCTGTTTTGTCATCGCTGCGCCGCGCGGCCGCACCGTGCACCGACATTTCACTGTGTTAGTATGGCGCTCTACCAGCGCGGGGGTCCGTCAATGCAGTGTAAAACTGGAGCAGATCACATCAAATCGCTGCAGGACGGCCGGGCCGTCTATATCGACGGCGCGCGCGTCGACGACGTGACCACGCATCCGGCCTATCGCAACGCCGTTGCCTCCGCGGCGTTGCTCTACGACTACCAGGCGCGGCCGGAAAATCTGGATTTGATGACATTTGTACCGAACGGCGGCGCGCGGCGCGTCAACCGCTGCTGGCAGATGCCGCGCAGCTACGACGAACTGGTGCAGCGGCGCAAGGCACTGCAAGCCTGGGCGCATGTATCTTACGGCTTCATGGGCCGATCGCCCGATCACGTCGCCTCGACCCTGATCGGCCAGCGCATGGGCATCGAAGTATTTCAAAAGCACGGCCCGGCGCGCGCCAAGGCGCTGCTGGACTACGTCGACTACGCGACCAACAACGATCTGTTCCTGACTTACGTGATCGTCAATCCGCAGGCCGACCGCTCCAAGGACTGGGGCGATCAGGTCGAGGAACTGGTGGCGCAGATCGTCGATGAAGACACGACCGGCATCACCATCCGCGGCGCCAAGATGCTCGGCACCAGCTCGATCATGGCCAACGAAGTATTTGTCGCCAACCTTCAGCCACTGAAGCCCGGCGAGGAAGCGCTGGCATTTTCCTGCGCACTGCCGATGAACACGCCCGGGCTGCGCGTGCTGTCGCGCAAGAGCTACGAGGCGCATGCGGTCTCGGTCTATGACAACCCGCTGTCGGCGCGGTTCGACGAGAACGACGCGCTGCTCTACTTCGACAACGTCAAGGTGCCGTGGGACCGCGTGTTCGTGCATCGCGACGTCGATATGTGCCGCGCCCAGTTCCACGATACGCCCGGCCACGTATTCCAGAACTATCAGTCGCAAATCCGGCTTTCGGTGAAGCTGAAATTCCTGGTCGGTATCGCGCACAAGATTACCGAGACGATCGGCACCACCAACCTTCCGTCGGTGCGCGAGCAGCTCGGCGGTCTCGCCGCCAATGCCGGCATGGTCGAGGCGATGCTCTGGGGCATGGAAGCCGCCGGCCACAAGCACGGCGAATTCTATCTGCCGAACCGGCAGATGATGTACGCCGCGCAATCGACCACGCAGGATCTCTATCCGCAGCTGATCAATCTGATCCGCGATCTCGCCGGCGGTTCGCTGATCATGCTGCCGTCATCGTTCCGCGACTGGTCGAACCCGGAACTGGCGCCGATCCTGCGCAAGACCCAGCGCTCGCCGAATTTCAGTCCGGAGTACCGGGTCAAGATGTTGAAGGCGGCGTGGGACGCCATCGGCTCGGAATTCGGCTCGCGTCACACGCAATACGAAATGTTCTATGCCGGGCGCGCGGTTCGTCACCAACGGGCACAATTACCGCACCTTCGATTGGGGTGCGGCGCGCGGCATGGTAGATCGATCTGCTGTCGACCTACGATATCGCGGAAGCGGCGAAGGCTGCGGAATAAATTCATGGATTTCACGTCAGGCGATTTTCGCAAAGCGCTAGGCACTTTCCCAACCGGCGTTGCCATCATCACCGCGCGCAGCTCCGACGGCATGCTGCACGGCATGACCGTGAGCTCGTTCAACTCGGTGTCGCTCGATCCGCCGCTGGTACTGTTCTCGGTCGCCCGCACGGTGCAGAGTTTTGCGATCTGGGAAGAAGCCAAGGAGTGGGGCATCAACATCCTCGCCGAGGCCCAGGACGCGCTATCGACCCGCTTCGCCAAATCTGGCGCCGGTAAATGGTCGGGCATCGAGCCGATCCTTTCTTCGAACGGCGTTCCGCTGTTGCCAGATGTGCTCGCGCATTTCGAGTGCGAGCGTTACGCCATCTACGAAGGGGGAGACCATTTGATCATGGTTGGCAAAGTGGTGTCGCTCGGGCAGCCTTCCGGTTCGGTCGACGGCGCCGCTGGTGTTCTTCTCCGGCCGCTACCACCAACTCGACCGGCCGCGCCCCGGCGCAAGCGAGGACGACGAGCGACTGCTGTTCGGCTGGTCGCCAGCGATGTGATGATGATGGCCGATACTCCCGAATTCGCACCCGGCGGCTACCGCTTCATCAAGGCGGTGTTTCAATATTCCGGCGGCGTCGCTGCGATGCCGGGCTATCGCATCCGCCGCGTACGCTTCGCGCGGCCGGTGCCGCTGGCGCAGGGTTTCGCCCGGATCGAGCAATTCATCGGCGCAGCGAGGCGGCCGCTCACCGCATTCTGCCAATGTGAGCTGCGCTCGCCCGCGCAGTTCAGCGAAGAAGGCTTCATCGCTTTCAACCGGAAATATGTCGAAACACTGCAGCGCTGGTCAATCTTCGACGGCACCACCAATCCGGTAGCGCGCAGCAATGTCTGTCCCGAGGCTCGAGCCCGTCGCGGAGCCGTCGTTCCATGCCTTTTCCTTCACCGAACCGGCAACGGACGCGGCGCCATCGTTCGTGGTCGCGGGCAGCGCCGAAGCGCAGGAAGGCCACGCCAGCTACCGCGAACGCATCATACGGCTCGGCGACGTAAGCCCCGACGGCCTTCGCGAGAAAGCGCGCTTCGTGCTCGGCGAGATGGAGCGCCGCATGGCCGCGCTTGGCTTCACCTGGCGCGATACCACAGCAGCGCAAGTCTACACCGTCCACGATCTGCATCCGTTTCTCGCCGACGAACTCATCCGGCGTGGCGCGGCGCATGCCGGCCTGACCTGGCATTATTGCCGGCCGCCGGTAGTCGGCCTCGATTACGAAATGGATTGCCGTGGCGTCGGCGTTCGAAGAGGTCGCCAAAGCCTGAACGTAACAGCGACTGGAACGCACAGGGGTCTCAATCATGATGCTGCCGCGCGATCGCCTGTCCTACTCGTCGCCGTTCACGCGGCCGCCGCTCAAGTTGCCCGGCCGGGCGCGGATGATCGTCTGGTCGGTGGTCAATATCGAGGAATGGGAAATTACCCGGCCAATGGCGCGGCAGTTGTCGCAGCCACCGATGGGCCAGACGCCGATTCCCGATATGCCGAACTGGACCTGGTACGAATACGGCATGCGGGTCGGTTTCTGGCGCTTGCTGCGCGCGCTCGACGCCGCCGGCGTGACGCCGACCATGTCGATCAACGCCAAGGTCTGCGAGACATATCCGGAGGTCGCGACGGCGGCGCGCGACGCCGATTGGGAATTCATGGCGCACTCCTATGTGCAGATGCCGATCCAGCAGATCGAGGATCAGCGCGCCGTCATCAGGCAATCCTGCGACGTGATCGAAAAATTCACCAGCAAGCGGCCAACCGGTTGGCTCGGACCCGGGCGTGGCCAGACCCACGATACGCTGGACTATGTCACCGAAGCCGGCCTGACCTGGTTCGGCGACTGGATCCTCGACGACCAGCCGCTTTGGGTGAAAACCAACCACGGTCCGATCCTGTCGGTGCCGTACAGCGCCGAGATCAACGACATCACGCTCGATGATCTCGCACCATCACGAGTCCGACGTGCTGTTGCGGCGAACCATCGACGCTTTCGACCGGCTTTATGCGGAGTCGGAGGAATCAACGCGCGTGATGGCGATCGGCGTGCATCCCTACGTCACCGGCGCCGCGCATCGCATCAAATATTTCGAAGAGCTCTACGATTACATCAACAAGCACGACGTCGTGCACTGGACCGGTCAGCAGATTTACGACTGGTACGCCACGCAGGTGGCGAAGCCGGCGTAGGGCCAAGCTAACGGCGTCAGAACGCCAGGCCTTTGGTCTTGTAGACAGCGCGATGGCAGCCGGCGATGCCAGAAAACCGATCAGAGCGCGTCCCGCCACGGGCTCCTTCGCGTCTGCGGCGATCGCCGGCGGAATAGGTCGTGATCTGCTGCAAATCGCCGGGCAGCATGCCAATGACGTCGACGTCGGGATTGGTCATCAGCTCGGACACCTGTTGCAGTCGCGATCTCGGCCTCGCCGCTCGACACCAGCACGCTGACGCGGCCATTCGGGCCGCCGGCCGCAAGTCTGGCTTTGGCCGCGATCTTGCTCGCTGATGCCGAGCCGCTCGAATACGCGCAGGATCGGCGCCACAGTCACGCCGCCGCCGGCCGGCGAGGTATAGCCGACCGTTTTCGCTGCGAGCAGCGCAGCCTTGAGCGCTTCCGGCGTCGAGACGTCGGGATGCGGCGCGCCCTTCTTCACGCAAATGCCGATGCCGGTGCGCGCGATCGCGGTCGCGCCGGATAGCACTTTGCCCTGCTTGATCAGATCGTCGAGCGAATCCGATCCAATGACGACGCATCGGCCGGCTCACCGCCGAGAAACCGGCGCGCGACACCGCCGGAAGGGCCGTAGCTGACTTGCAGCTTATTGCCGCTGTCACGTTCGAACGATGGCGTAAGTTCGTCGACTGCATCCTTCATCGCGGTTGTAATCAGCGCATGAACATCCGCAGCCTGAGCCGGCACGGCAGCAGCTAGCGCCGATGCGACCGTGAACAAAACAGCGGTGATTCTCATCGTGGCTCCATCCCTTTTGCCTTGTAGATCGGCTTGGCCGAAGGAGCGGCCATTGCCGCGATGATTGCTTTTGCGCCCTCGGCGTTCCTGGCGCTTGTCGTGACGCCGGCGGAATAGACAGTGATCTGCTGCAAGTCGCCGGGCAGCATGCCGATCACGTCGACGTCGGGATTGGTGAGCAGCTCGGACGCCTGCTGCAAGCCGATCTCGGCCTCACCACTCGAAACCTTGACGCTGACCCGGCCGTTCGGCCCACCGGCAGCGAATACGGTCTTCGCCGCCATCTGCTCAGCGATGCCAAGTTTCTTGAACATCGCTTCGATATGCGGCCCGGTCACACTGCCACCCGATGGCGCGACGTAGGCAACGTTCTTTGCCGCCAGCATCGCCACTTTGAAAGCTTCCGGCGTCGAAACATCTGGATGCGGCGCACCCTTTTTTACGCAGATGCCGATGCCGACCGTGGCGAGATCGACGCGGCCGGGCACGACTTTGCCTTCGACGATCAGCTGATCAATCGCATCCGCTCCTGTGAGAAAGACATCAGCGGGCTCACCGGCCTCGAAATGCTTGAGCAACGCGCCCGGCGGTGAATAAAGCGCATGAATGGTGGTGCCGCTCGATCGTTCAAATGGCGGCAGGATTTCATCGGTCACCGATTTGATCGCGGTTGAGACGAATGCATTGACCTCAGCCGCACGCACGGCATTCGCTGTAGCAACAAGCGTCAGCAGTCGCCACGAACCAGCGCGCCGGATCATCGTCTTAAAATCCCGCAACCGCTTCGAGCGTTTTGCCCGCTTGCGCCCGCTGAACCGCTTCAAGCTGTTGCGGCGAATGGCGTAACTGGCCGATCTCCTTGGCGAACTCCGGCATGGCGCGCAATTTCTCCGCCCAGGCGTGAACATGCGGATGCAGCCGCGCGAACGGATAGCCGCCAAGCGACAGCCGATGCGCGTAGATCAGCCAGGCGATATCGAGCACGCTCGAGCTCATCGCCCATCAGATAGGGCTGCTTCGCCAGCCGCTTTTCCAGTGCATCGAACTCGGCACGGAAACGCAGCGCCGAGGCGCGGGCACGCTCGTCCGTAAAACCCTCCTTTGCCGCGCGTTGCCAGAATTCGATCTGAACCTGCTTCTCGCGGTCCACCGCGCCCTGCACGGTGCCGGCGCCATTGGCGATGTAGCTTTCCAGCGCGGCAGCCGGCTTCGGCGGACCTGGCGGCGCGAACACGAAACGGAAGCTCAAAGTACGCAAATCGAGATGCAGATCGTCTTCGTGATGCAGCAGCGAGGCGACCTCGTTTTCATGGCCCGCCGGAATGAGCCGGGGCGTTGGAAATTTCTGCTCCAGGTACTGGATGATGTCGTTGCTCTCGATATGCACCGCGCCGTCATGCACCAGCACCGGCACTAGTCCGCGTGGATTGATACCGAGAAACCAGGGCTGCATGTTCTCGTAGTGCGGCAGATCGACCGGATGCGACTGCCATTCGATGCCCTTGAGATTAAGGAATACGCGCAGCTTCTGCGAACACGACGAGCCCATGAAGTGCAGCACGTGCACGCCCTTCCAGCCAAGCGCCTCGCGGGTCTTGATGTCGCTATCGATCGAGTTGAACCATGGAATACGTTTCTCCCCGAACGGGCAATCATCATAAGCGCGCACCGTGCTCGCGCAACGCCTCGGCGGCGATGCGGTGCGCCTCGTTGGCGGCGGGGATGCCGCAATAAAGCGTCAGCAGCAAAAGAACTTCCTGGATTTCCTCGGGCTTGCAGCCGTTCTTCAGCGCGCCGCGCAGATGGACGCCCAGCTCGTTCTGATAACCGGCGGCCGCCATCATCGCGACCATGACCAGCGACTTGGTCGCCGGCGGCAGCGCCGCGCGCTGCCAGACGTCGCCATAGGCGTAGGCATTGATGATGTGCTGCAGCGGTTTGCCGAACTCGCCAAATGCATTCATCCGCTTGTCGACCGACTCGCGGCCGAACATCTCGGTGCGCAACTTCAGCCCGCGCTCGTACTGGTCGTTATCATCCATGGCCTGACCTCCCTCAGCTCACTAGAATGCACTATGACACAGTTCTCGCTGATGGCTTGAGACGCAGGCAGATGATCGAAGCGGCAATCGTTGGACTGGGACGCTGGGGCAAGGGCATCGTTGAAGCCACGCAGGGCAAGAGCAAGCGGCTGCGTTTCGTGCGCGGCATCTGCAAGGAGCCTGAGCAGCTTGCCGATTTTGCCAGGACGCACAATTTCACGCTCGGCACCGAGCTTGGCGACGCCATCGACGATCCAAAGGTGCAAGCGATCTTTCTGGCAACGCCGCATTCCCTGCACGTCGATCAGATCAGCGCCGTTGCCGCGGCCGGCAAACCGGTGTGGTCCGAGAAGCCGCTGGCGCTGACCCGCGCCGAAGCCGAACGCGCCATCGCCGCAGTCACCAAGGCCAATGTGCCGTTCGCGCTCGGCAACAACAAACGATGCTTCGCCTCGATGCGCGAGCTCAAGCGCATTGTCGCCGACGGGGTCATCGGCGACGTGCTCCATGTCGAGGGGCATTTCAGCAACGAGCACTCCACCCGCGTCATGGGTGGCTGGCGCGACGATCCGCGCGAGTCACCCGGCGGCGGCATGACCGGCGCTGGGCTTCATCTGATCGATGCTTTCGTCAACCTCGCCGGACCGATCGCTTCGGTGGACGCCAAGATGTTCTCGCGCAAGCCGCCGCCCGATCCGCGCGATGTTGCTGCAGCTCTGGTGCAATTCGAAAGTGGCGCGACCGGATTGCTCGCCACGGTGCGAGCCGCACCGATGTACTGGCGCATTCACGTGTTCGGCACCAAAGGCTCAGTGGAATCCCGCGATGAGACCACGCTGACACTGTCGCTCATCGGCAAGCAGCCGGAGGTGAGAACCTACCCGCAGGTGGACTCGCTTGCGGTGTTGCTGGAGGCCTTTACCGAGACCATCGAGACCGGCAAGCCCTTTCCGGTCAGCGCTGCCGACATGCTCGACGTTGTCGGCACGTTCGAGGCGATCGTTCGCTCGATTGGCGAAGGCAAACCGGTGAAGGTGGCGCGCTAGGGTCCCGCTTACGCGGGAATGAGCGAGGAAGAATTTACTGCTGCGCAATTCCCGCCTTCTCACGAACTTCATTCCAGCGCTTGTATTCGCTCGCCATAAAGGCGCCGAATTCGGCGCCGCTTGAGCCCTTCACCACCATGCCCGCCGTTACCACGCGTTCGCGCACCTTCTCGTCCGCAATCGAATTCAGCAGCACCTGGTTCAAACGCTCGACGACCGGGCCCGGCAGGCCGGGCGGGCCAAAGATGCCGTACCACGTCGTTACGTCGAAGCCGGGCAGCAGGCCGGACTCCACGGCCGCCGGAATGTCGGGCACGGTCGGGAAGCGATCTTTGCCGGTGACGGCGATCGCCCGCAACGTGCCGCCCTTCACTTGGCCGAGCGAGGCGCCAATTGTCTCGAACAACACGTCAGCGTGGCGGCCGAGCAACGCATTGATGGCTTCGGGCGTCGTGCCAAACGCGACGTCCAGCATGTCGATGCCGGCGATCTGCTTGAACAATTCGCCGGCAAATTGCTGTGTCGCGGCAAAGCCGGGAGCGGCGAGGATGTATTTGCCGGGCTCGGCCTTGGCGAGCGCGATCACGTCTTTGACGTTGTCGGCCGGAAAATCCAGCCGTGTCAGCATCAGAAGGCTGGCGGTCGCGACTTGCGCCACCGGCGTCAACGCCATGGTGTCGTAGGGAACTTTCTTTCGCGTCACTGCAGCGATGATCTGTCCCGCTGTCATCATGCCCAATGTGTATCCGTCGGGATTCGCCTTGGAGACCACCTCGTTGCCGATAATGCCACCGGCGCCGGGCTTGTTATCGACGATCACCGGCTTGCCAACCCGCCTTTCCATCGCCTCGGCGAGGATACGGGTGAGGAGATCAGAACCGCCACCCGGACCGAACGGCACGATGATATGGATCGCCTGCTGCGGCCAATCCTGTGCGCGCGACGGGCTGCATTGCGAGCGCCAGCGAAAGCGCGGCGAAGGCGAGAGCTTTGATGACGCGCGGATGTCATCGCGCCCTCATTCCTTCGGGATGCCGGCGGCAGCGACGATCCCGGCATTGAGCTTGATTTCCTTGCGCACGAAAGCGTCGAAATCCTTCATCGACATCGGCATCGGGTCGGCGGCGAGCGCAACGATTTCCTTTTTCACGTCGGGCACGTCCAGCGCCTTGACGATCTCGTCATGCAGGCGCGCGGAAATCTCCGGCGGAGTCTTGGCCGGCGCGAAAGCACCGATCCAGAAATTGTAGGTCGCATCCGGATAGCCGGTTTCGGCGATGGTCGGCACATCAGGCATGGCCTGCGACCGCTGTGCGGTCGAGACCGCGAGCGCGCTGACCTTGCCGGCCTTGGCCAAGCTCGATCATCGCCGTCGCCGGTGCTGGAAACAGATCGAGACGATCGGAAAGCTCTTCGGTCAGCGCATCGGCCGTGCCACGGAACGGCACGTGGGTCATGGTGATCTTGGCTGCGAGCCCGATATTGACCATGAACAACTGGCCTGCGGTACCGATACCGTTCGAACCGTAGTTGAGCGCGCCGGGATGGGCACGGCCATAGGCCACAAAGTCGGCCATCGATTTGTATTTGATCGGCGATGTCGCAACGAACGGCTGCGACGCCAGCGGCGTCAGTGCGGTGAAATCGTCGGCGACATTGTAACTGAGGTGTTCGTAAACCGACGCAACGACGACATGCGACGTCGAGTTGACCAGCAAGGTGTAACCATCCGGATCGGCGTGCGCGACGAAGGCCGAGCCAATGGTGGTACCACCACCGCCGCGGTTCTCGACCACTACCGCCTGGCCGATCTGTTTTGAAACCTGATTGAACACGACCCGGGCGACGATATCGGTGGCACTGCCGGGCGTGAACGGCACGATCACCTTGATCGGCTCTTTGGCCGGCCACTGCTGTCCCGAAGCAGACCCCCCGGCCGCGAGCACGCACAGTGCCGCGGCGAGCGGCAACAATTTATTCATGGGCATTTCCCTCTCCGCTCAATAGCCTGACTATTGATAATGCGGGAGTCAACGCGACGCGATGCGCAAAGACTGACTGAGGCGGCGACGCGTTACGCCGCGTTTGCCAGCGAATATCGCCGGCAGTGCTCGAGGTAGGCAGCCTCGTGAAGCGCCATGAGTTCGACAATGGCGCGCCACAGCCACGACGGAGCGTCCAGCGATGACTTGCTGCTCATGTCCAGCTCTTTCCGCCACGCCGCGCGATCGCCAGCTTCCATTTGCCGGCCATGGGCTCGGCCAACGACACTTGCTAGATAGCGCGATAGCTTTAGTGCCTCATCCGCCCCGAGTTGCTCGATCTCGATCTTGAGGTCCTGTGGCATCAATTCGCGAATGATGACGGAGCGGCCGAGAAGCTTGGCCGCAATCATGCGCTCGCCAAGATTAGGCGAAAGCGCCTTCGCTCCGGTCACGACACGCTCCGCATTGTCCTTCGGCATTTTTACGCTTTTGGCGCGCGGCGCGACTGCGGTTACGCCCTCCTTCACGTCGATCATGCAGATGCGTGATTGCTTATCGTCCGTTATCCGAAGCAGAGCGGCATACCGCAGCCGCCCCAACGAACTGCATCCTTTTCGCCAATAAGCAGCATCGGCGAGAGCAACAGAAGCATCCTTGCTCCCACTCTTAAACGAAGCCAGCGTCGGGCGGATTGCGTCGCTCTCGACCAGCTTCGAAAGCTGCCCCCGCTCCTTCTCGGTCAACGCCCAGAACCGGTCCCCAAGAGGAATTATTGGTTCGACCGTATCGAGCCGTTCCTCGGCAAGATGGCGCCAGCGCCGCCGAGTCGATTGGGCGAGAAGCTTCTGGATGAGCTTCGGGCGGTGATCGCGATTTTTGATGTCGCCAAAGTCTCCTCTCAATGCGTTACGATAACCAGCGATCAACTCTTCAAGAATTCGCGCCGTTGTCACCCCGGGCAAGTCAGAGCTGCGCGCAGCCGACGCCAGCGACAGACCGAGGCGAACCAGATCGTGTGCAGGATTGCCGATCACGGTTTGATCGAGATCGCGGATTTGCACCATGACCCGGCCTTTGGCATCCGCGAGCGGACCGAGATTGCCAAGATGACAATCACCGCAAATCCAGACCGGGGGTCCATCCGGCAGCGCACTGCGAGTCTTGCTTTCAAGCCACTCGTAGAACTTTTCCGTGCTGCCACGAACATAGGCGTGCGCGGACCGCGCCATCTTCAAGTTGCGGAGTTCGGTGAGCGCTTTAAGCCGTTCGCGAGGTTCAATCATACCGCTATACGCATTGCTTCAATGACTACTAAGAAACCCAACCCGAACGAACCAGGCGCTCAAAAGTTCCGAGCTGGTTCGACCTAAAAAAGCTGACGACGCTGCTTAAGCGCAACGATGTTGTGACGCTGCTGTTTGAGAAGGACTATTGCCGCGAAGCCGGACTGAGCACTGGACTCGTCGGCGTGAAGGCCGCCGATCCGTTGCGTCCGCTGTAGGTCATCAGCCCATCCTTGGTGGCGACGATATCGCCGGGACGCAGCGTCGGATCGTTCTTTGGATCGAGCGTGGTGAGACCGAACGGGTCTTTGCCATTGCAGCTGCAGTTGGCGACCAATTTCTTGCGATAGAGGAAGGCGGTGTTGAGGTCGGAGTAACGCGCGCCGTCGCTGGCCACCGAGGTCTCGATCTCGGAGCCAAAATACACCTTGGTGGTGGTCGCCGGACAAATCGCCTTGCAGGTATCAACCGGCGTCGCGTTTGCCATTTTCTCCATCGGGAAATGCTGGCCGTCGCAAAGCCGCACGCAGAATGCGACGCCATGGCCGGTCGAGCCGCCGCCGCCATTGACGTTTTCCTGGCCGAGCGGCGCCGGCGCGATCCGGCCGATCGGCGGCGGCGGCGGCGGCGGATAGTTCGGCGGCGGAGCGGCGGACGCTGCTCCGGCCCGCCGAACAGAAAATCGAAAAAGCCCTGCGCCTGGGCACTCTGCGGCACACGGCCAGACGACAGCCGCACACACCAGCACGGCGGCGGATGCCGCTAAAGGCTCTGGGCAACTTGATAAAACGCCCCACTCTCACTGCACCACCACGGTACGACGGCACGGTACGACGTTGCGTTGTCCCGGAAGGCTTCAGCAGCAGTGATTATCCACGCTTTGACCGCAGCGTCCGCAAGGTGGCTTGGCCGCGCGGCTGAAGTGCACAATCCGGCCGCAGCGCTAGCCGCGCCGCACGTTGCGGGTCAACGCCCAGATGACCAGCGCAAGACAGCCTACCGTCGCAATCGTGCCGGCCACCGGCCAGGGCGACGTGCCGAGATAAAGTCCGATCGCGGCGGCTGCAGCGGCTGCACTGAGCTGTTGCGCAAAACCGAGCAGCGACGACGCCGTGCCGGCACGATCGGGAAACGGTGTCAGCGCCGCAGCCTGGGTCTGCGGCAGCGTCAGTCCCATTCCGGCCAGATAAATCATCATCGGTATGACGAACCAGGCGACATTACCGAGACCGAGCGCGACGCCCGCCGCCATCGACAAACCGCCGAACGCCATGATGACACAGCCGATGCCGATGGTGCGGTCGAGCCCAAACCGCATCACCACTTTCGACGCGGCGTAAGCGCCGATCATGTAGCCGCCCGCGCCGGAAGCGAAGATCACGCCGAACAGGAATGGCGACAGAGCCGTAGCGCGCGCCCTGCATCACAATCGGCGCGCCGGAAATCCAGGCGAACAGGCCGATGAAGCTGACGCTGAGCAGCGCGAGCAGCGCCAGAAATCCGCGATGCACCAGCACCGAACGATACAGCATGACCATGCCGCGGAACGAAAACGGCTCGGTGTTGCGCT
Source organism: uncultured Alphaproteobacteria bacterium (assembly GCA_963807565.1). GTDB lineage: Bacteria > Pseudomonadota > Alphaproteobacteria > Rhizobiales > Xanthobacteraceae > BOG-931. The sequence continues at coordinate 184,235 of CAWECH010000029.1, forward strand.
GCTCGTAACGTCTCCGGCAGAAAGCGCGCCGCCATTGCCGGCGGCAAACATTGCAAACACCATCAGGAATACGAATGTCGCGCGCCAGCCAAAGACCATCTGGAAAGCGCCGCCAATCATCGGCGCGAAGACTGGCGCGAATGCGGTGATCGATCCCATCAGCGACAGTTCGCGGCCGGCGCGCACGCCGGAATAAAGATCGCGCACCGCGGCCCGCGCCAGCACGATGCAGCCGGCGCCGCCGAGCGCCTGCACGAAGCGCGCGGCGGTGAGCGCACCGATCGATTGCGTCAGCGCGCAGATCACCGCGGCGATGCAGTTCATCACCAGCGCGATGAGGATCACCGGGCGCCGGCCGTAGCGATCCGAGATCGGGCCGTAGATCATCTGGCCGACGGCAAAGCCGATCAGATAACTGGAAATCGTCAGTTGCACCTGCGCGATCGGCGCGCCGAGCGCCTCGCCGATCGCCGGCAGCGACGGCAGATACATGTCCATCGACAGCGGCCCGAGCGCGGTCAACAGCGACAGCAATAATGTCAGCGCAAAGGTGCCGGGACGGAGCATCGGCTTATTCTAACATCGTCATTGCGGGCCATTAGGGCGTTTACGCCCGCTTCGAGGTCTAGGCGAAGCAATCCAGCGCATAAGCCATGCAGCCTCTGGATTGTTTCGTCGCTGACGCTCCTCGCAATGACGCTGCTCATCGCTCCCGCAGCCGGCTCACTTTCAGCTCCGCCGCCAGCTTGTCGAGCTGCGCCATCAGCGCCGGCGCGATCGGCACGCCGTCGCGCTCCCGCTCGGCGCGGCACTCGCGCCGGCGGTCGCCCGGCAGGCGGATTTCATCGACGCCGGGCAGGCGTTTCGACTGCTTGAAGTCGCTCACGTGCCGATCGACTTCGCTCGTTGAAAGCGGCGGGCGGAATAAAGCGCGCGACATCGGCAACGATGATGAAATGTCCGGTATTGGTTTCGCTGACGTCATCGGCATTGAAATCGACCACATCGCGGCCGAACGCGGCGCCGTTGAGCACGCCGCCAAGCAGCCCAAGCATCAACGCAAGCCCTGAGCCTTTGTATTCGCCCATCGGCAACAGCACACCTTCATGCGACCGCTTCGGATCGGTGATGGCTTCGCCGGTTGAAGGATTGACGAACCAGCCTTCAGGCATCGCGAGATCGCGCAACGCATATTTCTTCACCGTGCCGTAAGCGACGATCGACGTCGCCATGTCGAGCACGATCGGTCCCGAGCCCGACGGCACGCCAATGGCGAGCGGATTGGTGCCGAGCAGCAATTCCGTGCCGCCCCAGGTCGCCATGTGGTTGGCATTGGCCACCGCGGCATAGACACCGACCATGCCCGCCGCCGCTGCCATCTCCGCGTAGAGCCCGGCAGGCCCGGCGTGATTGGAGCGGCGCACGCCGACCCAGGCGACGCCATTCTCGCGCGCCATCGCAATCGCCTCGTTCGGTGGCACGCGTCATCACCAGATGACCCATGCCGTTGTCGCCATCGACCAGCGCCGTGGCCGGCGCAGTGCGCGTCACGGTGATGTTCGGGCGCGCATTGAAGCCTTTCGCTTTCAGGCGGCGCACATATTGCGCCAGCCGGAAAATGCCGTGGCCGTCGGCGCCGGTTAGATCGGCTTCGGTCATCAGCGTCGCGCAGCGCGCGGCATCGTCGCCCGGCAATCCGGCCGCAGCCAGACAATCGGCGATCATCGAGCGGATCGCGCGCGCCGGGATGTGCGCAAAATTTTCGTCAGCCATTGGTCGTCAAGCCACCTTGCGCTTCTTCGCCAAAATCTTTGCCGCCTCATCACCAAGAATAATGGCGCGATCCGCTTCGGAGATATCCAGCGACTGCACGAACCGGACGCAATCCATCATGCCCATGTCGTAAGGGTAATCGCTGCCGAGCAACACCCGATTTGCGCCAACCGTCGAAACCAGCCACTCGGCCGGTGCCTTGGCGTGCAGAATGGTGTCGTAAATGAAGCGGTCGAGATACGGCGCCGGCGAATGTTTGACATTCACCTTCGGCTCCGGCCGCACCTGCCAGCCATGCACCCAGCGTGCGCCCTGATACGGGATAAAGCCGCCACCGTGCGACATGATGAAGTTGAGCTTCGGGTGCCGCTCCAGCACGCCGCCGAAAATCAGGCACGCCGCGGCAATGGTGGTGTCGAGCGGATTGCCGACAAGGTTGTTCAGATAATATGACCGCAACCGGTCCATACCGGCGACATTGCCGGGATGGATCATCATGAAGGCGTCGAGTTCTTCGGCCGCCGCCCAGATCGGTTCGAAACTCGGATCGTCGAGATTCTTGCCACGGACGTTCGAGCCGATCATCGCGCCGTGCAGACCGAGCTTGGTCATGGCGCGGCGCAATTCCGCGGCGGCCTTTTCCGGCGCCTGCATCGGCAGCGTGGCGATGCCGTCGAAGCGGTTCGGCATTTCCTTCACCAGCCGGGCGATCTCGTCGTTCTGGATTTGCGATCCGGCGACGCCGACCGCTTCTTCCTGGTCGTAGAGCCAGGTCTGCGGCGCGACCGAAAGCAGGTGCATATCGACCAGCGTCGCATCCATGTCCTTGAGCCGCCGTTCGATGTCGTGGCCGCCGCGCGGGAACGGCCGGTACGGCACGCCGGCGACTTCGCAGAGCGCGTTGTCGGCGTCGAACGGCGTCATCTTCAGGCCGAGGCTCGGGATTTCCTTTTGCATGAGCTTGATAGTGGCATCGGCCAGCACATGCGTATGGATGTCGATGGTTTTGGTCATTGTTCCTCCCGGAATTATGGTCTGTTACCGCACAACGACGACGACCACGCAAGACCGCGTCGTCTTGCCCTACTCGTTGGTCCGCACGCTCCAGCTCGCACTCTCGACGAGATTGCTCTTGTCGAGACGGGCGACGATATCGTCGAGATCCTGCGGATCGGCCGTAGTGCCAAGCAAGGTCGCGACCAGCTCGACGTCGCCACCTTCCCGCTCGATCACCTCGATATCGCGCAGCGGATAGTTCGCGGTCTCAAGCTGCTCGCGCAGCAGCTCGCGGCTGTCATCGAGATTGGCCGACGACGTTGTCACATGCACTTCGTAAATGACTTCGGTCGCGCCCTCATCGATCGGCGCGCGATTGATGGCATTGACCAGCGGGCGCAACAGCGTGTTGCCGGCAAGCACGAAGCAGGTCAGCGCCACAGCCTCGAACGCGAGATCGGCGCCGGCGCAGGCTCCAACGGCCGCCGAGCACCACAGCGTTGCGGCGGTGTTCAACCCCCAGACATTGCTGCCCTGTTTCATGATCACGCCGGCGCCGAGAAAGCCGACGCCGGATACGACATAGGCGATGATCTGCGTCGCGCCGGCATTGCCGTTGAGATGCTGTCCGATGTCGACGAAGGTCGCGGCACCGACCGCAACCAGAACATGCGTCCGCAACCCGCCGCCGCGCTGCCGGTATTGCCGCTCCGCCCCGATCAGCGTGCCGAGGACGAAGGCCGCGGCAAGACTGACCAGCGAATCGAGAAAATCGCCGATGGCGAAGGAATGAATAAAAGCCATGCAGCCAAACTCCGGCGGACGATGCGCCGGACAGCCCTATCTGACCGCGCCTAAGGCCGCAATTCCCGACTGATCAGGTCATAACCAGCCATGTTTGGGCGGAACATGACCGGTCGAAGACAGACGTAAAACACCCTTTTGCCCTGCCATCCATGGCTTTATGTTCTGCGCCGAAACCGTGGATGCACGGCGGCATAGGCGACGAAAGGACCCGTTCTATACCGGCGATGGCCGGAGACAGCGGGAGCTGGACGAGAATGGACGCGAAGAACCAACATCAAGAAGAAAAGCACTTCCGCGTCGAGGACAACGTGCTGGTGCGCGGCCATGGCCGCTACGCCGCCGACGCGCCGTTTCCGAACCAGGCTTATGCGTTTTTTGTCCGCTCGCCCCACGCCTACGCCAAGATCCTGAGCGTCGACATCGAAGCCGCGCTGAAAGCGCCGGGCGTCGATCGGCGTGCTCACTGCAAAGGATATGGAAGGCGTCGGCAATCTCGGCCGGCACCCGCCGGTGCCGGGACGCGGCGGCAAGAATCTGGTCCTGCCGCACCGGCCGGCGCTGGCCGGCGAGCGCGTCATGCATATCGGCGAGCCAGTCGCGATGGTGGTCGCCGAGACATTCGCCGCGGCGCAGGACGCAGGGGAATTCGTTACTGTCGAATACGAAGAGATGACGCCGGTCACCGATGCGCGCGAAGCATTGCGCGACGGCGCGCCGCAAATCTGGCCGCAGGCGCCGGGCAATCTCGCCGTCGACTGGGCGGGGCCGAACCCCGACGCGGACGGCAATGCCAAAAAGATCGACGAGATTTTCGCGTCGGCAAAGCACGTCGCGCGCATCACGGCTTTCAACCAGCGCATGGTCGGCAATTGCATGGAGCCGCGCGGCGCCACCGCGAGTTACGACGCGGCGACCGACAGCTATTTGACGCGCGCCTGTTCGCAGGGCGCCGGCGCCATGCGCGAAGGCATCATGGCGATCATGAGCCTGCCGAAGGAGCGCATCCGCGTCCTGACCGAAGACGTCGGCGGCGCCTTCGGTCTCAAGACCGGACCTTATCCGGAAAACATCGCGATCCTCGTCGGCGCCAAGAAATTCGGCCGGCCGATTCACTGGATGTCGACCCGCTCGGAAGCTTTTCTCACCGACAATCAGGCGCGCGACATCTATTCGGAAGCCGAACTGGCGCTCGACGAGAAGGGCAAATTTCTCGCGCTGCGCATCCGCAACGTCGGCAATCTCGGCGCCTATGTCGGCCCGGTCGGCGCCAATATCCCGACTGCGAATTTCACCCGCTGCCTGCCCGGCATGTACGACATCAAGTACATGGACATGTCGGCGAAGTGCGCGTTCACCAACACCATCCCGACCGCGCCCTATCGCGGCGCGGGCCGGCCGGAAGCGAGCTATGTGCTCGAGCGCGTGGTCGACGAAGCGGCGCGCATCACCGGCATCGATCCGGTGAAACTGCGCAAGCGCAATCTGATCAAGAAATCGCAGATGCCGTACAAGACGGCGGTCGGCACCACTTATGATTCCGGCGACTTCGAGCCGATCCTCAATCAGGCGCTGGAACTCGCCGACTACGACGGCTTCAAGAAGCGCAAGCGCGAGTCGCAGAAGCACGGCAAGTATCGCGGCTTCGGCATCTGCTGCCTGCTCGAACATTCCGGCGGCGCGCCGACCGAGAGCGCCAAACTGACCTTTCCCGGCAACGAGACGCTGCTGCTGACGCTCAATGTGCAGAATACCGGGCAAGGTCACGCTACGGTATTTCCGCGGGTGATCGCACAGACGCTCGGCATCCCCGCCAGCAAGATTCCGCACCAGCACGGCGATTCGTCGAACGAACTTCCCGGCTACGCCTCCGTCGGCTCGCGCTCGGCGATGACTGTCGGCCACTCGATGGTCAAGGCGATGGATACGATCGTGGAAAAGGGCAAGCCGATTGCGGCGAATATGCTGGAAACCGGCGAAGCCGACATCGTCTATCGCAACGGTAATTTCGAAGTCGTCGGCACCGACCGCCGGGTTACGCTGTTCGACGTCGCCTCGCGCGCTGCGGAGATGAAGAAGCGCGGCGAGATCGCCGAAGACCTCGACACCAAAACGACGACCGATACGCCGCTCGCCTATCCGAACGGCGTGCACACCTCCGAAGTCGAGATCGATCCCGATACCGGCCGCATGACCATCGCGCTGTACACCGCGGTGGACGATTGCGGGCGCGCACTGGATCACATGATCGTTCAGGGCCAGCTTCACGGTTCGGTCGTTGCCGGTCTTGGCCAGGTGCTGATGGAAAACGTCGTGTACGACACCGGCAACGGCCAGCTCGTCACCGGCTCGTTCATGGACTACGCCATGCCGCGCGCTGACGACATCCCGCCAATCCGCGACGCGCTCTATGACGTGCCGGCGACCACCAATCCGCTCGGCGTCAAAGGCGTCGGCGAGGCCGGTACCACGGCGGCGATTTCGGCGGTGATGAACGCGATTGCGGACGCCATTCCAAATGGAGCGGCAGACCACATGGAAATGCCGGCAACCGCGCAGCGGGTATGGGAAGCCTGCCAGAAGGCCAGGGCTTAGCTCCCGCGCTGCCGCCCTTTTGCGCTTGCCGCCCCCGCGAGTCGCGCCGATACTGCGCGCAATACGCGCGCTTCCAGATGCGCGACGAAGCGGGAGAGGAACATGCAAAAGCGTTTTCTGCTGACGACGTGCGGCTTGGCCGGTTTTTTACTGTCCACGGCGGTGCAGGCCCAGGATGGGGCCGCGTTGACCGGCAAGGTCGCGTCGGCACAAGAGCCAATCATGGAAGGCGTGCTGGTCAGCGCGAAGCGCGACGGCAGCAACGTGTCCACCACCGTGGTGACCAACGACAAGGGCGTTTACAGCTTTCCCGCCGATCGGCTGACGCCGGGGCATTACACGCTGTCGGTTCGTGCCGTCGGCTATCGGCTGGATGGCCCGAAGGCTGCGGATGTGAATTCCGGCGCCGCGACCACCGCCGACATCACGCTCGCCAAGAGCAACGGACTCGCCAATCAGCTCTCCAACGGCGAATGGCTCAACAGCCTGCCCGGCGACGAAAGGCTGCGAGCGTCGCTGACCAACTGCGTTGGCTGCCACACCTTGCAGCGCATCGTGCAGTCGACCCACAACGCCGACGAGTTCATGCAGGTGTTCAACCGCATGGGTACTTATTCGCCGGGCTCGACGCCGACCTATCCGCAGCCGCTGCTGCCGGGCGGCAACAATTCCGACCGCTCGCCGATGCCAAAGGCGATCCAGCAGAAGATGGCCGACTATCTCGCCAGCGTGAACCTCAGCAATGCCGAGACGGTGGAATTTCCGTTGAAGCCGTTCCCGCGGCTGACCGGTCGCTCCACCCACGTCATCATCACCGAGTACGACTTGCCGCGCAAAGACGCGCAGCCGCATGACGTCGTGATGGATAAGGATGGCATGATCTGGTACTCGGATTTCAGCCATCAGTTCGTCGGTCAGATGGATCCGGCGACCGGCAAGGTCACCGACATCGAAATCCCGACAATGCGGCCCGATGAGCCGAAAGGCTCACTGGCGCTCGAATTCGATCCCAAAGGCGCGCTCTGGATGGCCGGCATGTATCAGGCCGGCATCTACAAGATCGACACCACGAGCAAACAAGTCACCGCCTATCCATTCCCGCAGGAATGGCTCAACGCGACGACGCAAGCCTCGATGCTGTCGGCTGAACACGACGATGTCGACGGAAAAATCTGGACCAACAACCAGGACACACACCTGGTCTATCGTTTCGATACCGTCAGCGGCAAATATGAGGATCTCGGTCAGGCTACCGATAAAGAAGGCACCCACATTAACGGCTACGGCATGCCGACCGATGTGAACAACAGCGCCTATCAGCTCAACTTCGGCGGCGCCTCGATCGGCCGGATCGATTCCAAGAATAAAGAAGTGACGATCTGGAAAACACCACTGCCGTTCTCACGGCCGCGCCGCGGCCGGGTCGATGCCGATAACATTCTGTGGTTCGCCGAATACGGCGCCAACGGTATCGGCCGGTTCGATCCGAAGTCCAACGTGATCAAGGAATGGCAATTGCCGACGCCGTGGATGGAGCCCTACGACGTAGTCAAAGCCAAGAATGGCGAAATCTGGACCGGCTCGATGCTTGACGACCGTGTCGCCCGGCTCGATCCGAGCACCGACACCATCGTTGAATATCAACTGCCGCGCACTACCAATATCCGCCGCGTCTTCGTCGACGACCGCGGCGCGCGGCCGGTGATGTGGGTCGGCAGCAATCACGGCGCTTCGATCGTGAAGGTCGAACCGCTGGATTGATTGGGGCCGTCATGGCCGGGCATAGCTCGTCAGGACGGGCGTAAACGTCCTTTTGTCCGGCCATCCACGCCTTTAACGTTTCCCCGCTCAAGACGTGGATGCCCGGCACAAGGCCGGGCATGACGTGTCTGCTAACGTCGAGCGGAGAGTCCGATGATTGAGGCCGATCCCCATCGTCACGTCCCGCTGCAAAAGACGATGCCGATGCTGCTCAGCTTCGTCGCCGGCTATGTCGATAGCTACACCTACCTGGCGCTGTTTGGCCTGTTTGTGGCGCAGGTCACCGGCAGCTTCGTCATCGCTGGCGCCGAGCTGGTACGGCACGATAGCGGCGTCGCCGGCAAGCTGCTCGCGGTCGTCGTATTCATCGCTGCTGCCGCGATCACCGCGGCTCTGATCGGGCTGGCGCGCGAACGCGGCCATGCGCCGATGCCCTGGATGCTGGCGCTCGAGGCTGTGCTGCTCGCCGCTTTTGTCGCGATTATCCTTTTCGGCCCAGGCGTGAAGGGCGCCTCCGATTGGCACGGCATCGTCGCCGGACTGTTCGCGGCCTGCGCGATGGGCACGCAAAGCGTGCTGGTGCGGCTTCTAATGAAAGGCATTCCGCAGACCAACGTCATGACCGGTAACATGACGCAGCTCGGCATCGCGTTGACTGATCTGATCGTCGCAAGGCGGCGTTTCGCCCGCAGCAGCCACGACCCGGCGGCGATGCAACACTATCAGGCGGTGCGCGATCAGTTGCTTGTGGTGCTGTCAGTCGCCAGCGGGTTTCTCGTTGGCGCAGCGGCGGGCGCATTCGCCTTTATTGCCATCGGCATCAGTGGCGCGCTGCTTGCGGTCGCGATTGTCGTCGCGCTGGCGCTTTGGTCGCTGCTGCGCGAGGACGAGCCGTAGCGCGCGTTCCATTCGGCCGTAGCGGCGCACGGCTGTACTCGTTGTTGAGATGCACCAGATGCTTGAGCATCTGCATGAACGTGCTGCGTTCACCCGGCTTGAGCGGCGCCAGGATCAGCCGCTGCGTTTCCGCAACAGCGCCATCAATGTCCTTGATCATGCGGTTACCGGCCGGAGCGATATGCAGCGTCTTAGTGCGGCGGTCTGCGGCGCCGTTCTTCCGGCTGATCAGCCTGCGTTTTTGCAGGCGGCCAACGACGTCGCCGATGGTCGAACGGTCGAGCGCGATGGTGTTGCACAGCGCCGTCTGATCGAGGCCGGGATTATTCTTGATTGCGACCAGCGCCGCGTACTGCACCGGCGTAAAGTCGAAAGCCTTTGCCTGCTCCAGAAACAGCGCGGATGCGATCTGCTGCAGCCGCCGGATCAAATGGCCCGGCATGTCGAGCAGGCGGCTGTCGTCGTCCAGCATCGGAAGGCTTCCTGAGGACCCGATTTGCGCGTTGACGCGGACCGAAAATAATCGGTACACTGAGCAATATCGTCAGTATGCTGACGAATAACGCGGAATGCAAGCGCGGCCCGAGGAAACGGAAAGCGGAACGGAGAGCAAAATGTCCCAGCGTCCCGAGGATATCCTTGCCGGAAAGAACCGGCCCTTCACCGGCGCGGAGTATATCGAGTCGTTGCGCGACGGCCGCGAGGTCTACATCTACGGCGAGCGGGTCAAGGACGTCACCACGCATCCGGCGTTTCGCAATTCCGCAGCCTCGATGGCGCAGCTTTACGACGCGCTGCATGACGAGAAGCACAAGGCCGTGCTGACCGCGCCAACCGATACCGGGTCGGGCGGCTACACCCACAAATATTTCAAGGTGGCGCGGTCGAAGGAGGACGTCGTCGGACAACGCGACGCCATCGCCGACTGGGCGCGCATCACTTACGGCTGGTCTGGCCGCAGCCCGGACTACAAAGCCGCGTTCCTCAACACGCTCGGCGCCAATGCCGACTTTTACGGCAAGTTCGCCGACAACGCCCGCGCCTGGCACAAGCGCGCGCAGGAAGCCGTGCTCTATCTCAATCACGCGCTGGTCAATCCGCCGATCGACCGCAACAAGCCGGCCGAAGAGGTCAAGGACGTCTACATCACTATCCAGAAGGAGACCGACGCCGGCATCTATGTGTCAGGCGCCAAGGTGGTGGCGACCAATTCGGCGCTGACCCATTACAACTTCCTCGGCCAGAACATGGGCCAGGAGATCAACGATCCGGCGATGGTGGTGATGTTCATCGCGCCGATGAACACACCCGGCATCAAGCTGATCTGCCGGCAATCTTATGAATTCTCCGCCGCCGCCACCGGGTCGCCGTGGGATTATCCGCTGACGTCTCGCTTCGATGAGAACGACGCGATCTTCGTGTTCGATAACGCGTTCATCCCATGGGAAAACGTCTTCATTCACCGCGACATCGAACGGCTGAAAAATTTCTATCCGCGCTCCGGTTTCTTCAACGGCTTCACCATGCAGGGCTGCACCCGGCTTGCGGTGAAACTCGATTTCATCGCCGGACTCCTGTTCAAGGCGGCGCGCGCCACCGGGGTCGAAAGCTTCCGCGGCGTGCAGGCACAGATCGGCGAAGTGATCGGCTGGCGCAACCTGTTCTGGTCGCTGACCGACGCCATGTCGATGAACCCGGAACCCTGGGTCAATGGCGCGGTGCTGCCAAACGGGCGGGTGTCGAGCACCTATCGCCTGTTCATGACGGAAGCCTATCCGCAGATCCGCAACATCGTGGAAAAGGTCGTCGCCTCGGGCTTGATCTACCTTCCGTCGCATGCGCTCGATTTCAAGAATCCGGAGATCGACAAGTATCTCGCCAAATATGTGCGTGGCTCGAACGGCATCGATTACAAGGAGCGCATCAAGATCATGAAGCTGTTGTGGGACGCGATCGGCACCGAGTTCGGCGCCCGCCACGAGCTTTATGAGATGAACTATTCAGGCAGTCACGAACTGGTGCGAATCTTTCCGCTGCAGCAGGCGCAGTTCAACGGTCAGCTCAAGCAGATGGAAGCGCTGGTCGACAAATGCATGGCCGACTACGACGAAAATGGCTGGAAGAATCCGGCTTACAAGAACGGCGATGACATCCGGATCGCAGGGAAATCCTAGCGCCCGGTGCCGTCGTAGGTGAAGCCGAGCGTCAGGATCGCTTCGTTCATCCACAACGACTGCTTCATGGTGCCCATATAGGCTGGCAGGTCGCCGAAATACGAGTAGGCCACCTTGTCCGTCACTTCCACATAAACCGGTTTGTACAAGACCAGCCGAAGTCCGCCCTCAACGCCCGCCGTCACGCCGTTGAGCTGCCACCAGCCGCGATCCAGCCCGAACGAATTGCCGAGCGATTTGGTGCCGACGTCGACAGGATTGCCCATGATCGTGTCGGAGGTGTGCGGGATCATGAGACCCGCACCCGCTTTGCCGATCGCGGCAAGACTGAGGGTGTCGTTGATGTTGCCAATCAACGGGTATCGGTAGACGGCGTTGAGCATGAGATGGTTGGCGCCGTTATGCAGCGTTTCGGTGAAGAACGTATTGTCGAGGGTGAAATTGCCGTTGATCGGTGCGTTGCCGGCCGTACCTTGCACTCGCGCGACCTGTCCGATCGTTGACTGATATTTGGTGTGGTCGAGACTAAGCTCCACGCCAAGGTTATCGTTGATGAAGCGGCCGATGCGAAAATTGTATTGCGGTCCGAACAAATTTCCCGTCAGAGCTTCGCTTTCACAGCACTGCTCGTCGTGGCCCTGGACATTGTAGAGCGTGAAATTGTTGCCGAGCCCCGGCTGGGAGACATGGATATCGCTACGGGACCAGTATTCCTTGTTGACGCCGTATTCGAAGTACCATTCGCCGTCGCGAAAGAAGCTCCACACCCTGTCGCCGAAGCTCTGCGGCGTGCTCACCCGCGGTGACTGGGCAGAAGAGGGACCGGCGGCGGCGACGGCGGCCTGTAAAGTCGTCTGGTTCTGCTGGCCATGCGCGGCCGTTTCTGCCGCATAGAGCGTCAGAATGCCGGTCAGAATTACCAGATACCGTGAACGCATTGCCGACTTGTATCCCAGCGAAACCGTACCAACAGGAGCTTACCAAGTGATGGCTGCCCGGCGCTCCATCCTTTTCGCCATCAGCCAAATCAACCGGATTGCCCCCGGATTTCACTCTCATTATCTAATTGAGCCTTCGGCGGTCAAATCAAGTCAAAAGACGCAATTCGACAGGCATAGCGTTAATTCCGATGCGGTGATTGTGAGGCGTCGTCAAACCGGGCAGACTGCTGCCGCGATGAGATTTGCCGCCGGAATGCGACAGGTTCAATTTGATTAAACCTCTGGCTTGGCGGTCAGCGTGAAGTATCAATCGGCAACAGATCAACGTGCGCGTTTCGTCGAACGCGTGCGGCCTTATTCCTGGACTGCGGCGGGCCTTGTCATTGCCTGTCTCGCAGCGGCGGCGCTGCTCCGCGCTCTCCTCGCCTGGCTCGGCTTCAACGCGCTGTTTCCGACGTTTTATCCCGCGGTGTTGCTGACGGCACTGATTGCCGGAACCCCTGCGGGGATCACGACCATCATTGGCGCCGTTCTGATCGTCTGGTGGGCGTTCATTCCGCCGATATTCGAGTTCGGCCAGCTCAGCGGCGAGGAGGCCGCCAACCTCGTGCTGTTCGCTGCATCGAGCAGCTGTCTCGTCGTCATGTCGCATCTGTACCGCAACGCCTGGGTCAAACTCCGCCGGCGGGATCGCGAGCGTGAACTGCTGCTACGGGAAATGGAGCATCGCGGCCGTAACACCTACGCCGTTGTCGAATCGATCGTGCGCAACACGCTGGTCAACGATCGCGCCAGCGCCAACGCCATTGCCGGCCGGGTGCGCGCGGTCAGCTCGGCGAACGATCTGGTCAATCAATCGGATGACAAGACGGTGCCACTGCAGGCGCTGCTGTCACTAGAGTTCGCGCCGAACCCGGAAACACGATTGCGGACATCGGGACCTTTTATCGAAGTGTCCTCCGACGCCGCCCGCAAGCTTGGACTGGTGTTCCATGAACTAGCGACCAACGCGATGAAGCATGGCGCTCTGTCCAATCCGGACGGCCGCGTCGACGTAAGCTGGCAGGCCGACGGACGGATGGTGCGGCTGACCTGGTGCGAGCAGAACGGACCCGCGGTTTCGCCACCAACCCGGCAAGGCTTCGGCACCATGATCGTGACGGAAAGCCTGAAATCGCTGTCGGGCAAGACCACTTTCGATTTCGATCCGGCCGGGCTGCGCTGCGATATGTATTTCAGCAGCCGGTAGGCACCGGCCATCGGAGCGGGAACTTTTTCGCCGGCCGGGCGTTATCAGGAACTGTCTCAACGCTGGAGTAGGCCATGAACGCCCATCGTACCCGTGAGACTTTTCCAAAGGACACATCCCAGCAACTGGCACGCGCGCTCGGCGAAGCGGTGCTCAAGCTGTGGGGCGACATTCCCGCGAGCTTGCAAACCCGGCTGTTCCGGGAGGCGACCACCGCACAGGACGTGAAACTGCGGCCGCAGCTTGCCGTCTTCCTGCACGACAAGCATCCGCGCACCGCGGCCGGCAAGCGCTCGCAGGCGATGATCGAGCCGGACAGTCTGGGCGGGTAGTCTACCTTTCGCGCCGCGCGATTTTCCCGTCCTGCCAACGCGGGACAGGACGATCTAATGCGCCACGTCGAAGCCGACGACGATCTGAATCCGCAGCGTATCTTCGCCGCTGAGAATTTGCGTCGGCGCCGCCGCCATCGGCGCTGCGGCGCGCAACACCTTGCCAAACACCAGCGGCGTGGAGCCGGAGTCTTCGGTGATGAAAGCGACCCCGCCGAGACTGAGCCCCGCGGCCTTGGCGTACAGCTCCGCCTTGCGGCGCGCATCGGCAACCGCGGCCTCACGCGCCTGGTCGAGCACCTGCGAAACATTGGAGTGTTGATATTCGATGTTGCCGAGATCGTTCGCCCCGGCGGCAAGCAGCCGATCCAGAACAGCGCCAGCCTTGCCGATATCGCGGATCTTGACGTTAAGCCGGTTGGAGACACTGAAGCCGGTCAATTTCTGTTCGCTGCCCGGCTGGGGCTGCGCGTAGACTGGTTGCAGTGAGAATTGCGCGGTCTGGATGTCGGTACGCGCAATACCGGCATCGGTGAGCACACTGACGACCGTCGCCATCAATTTGGCATTGGCATCTGCCGCCTCACCCGCCGTTTTCGCACGAGTCACGACACCGGCACTGATCACGGCGTAATCGGGAGCAGCGCCGACGCTGCCCTCGCCGGTTACCACGATGCGCGCATCCGGTGTCTGTGACTGCGGCGTCTGCGCGAACGCAGGTCCAATCGCAAAAGCAATCATGAACGTCGCCGCACGAAACAGTCCGTGCAATCCAGCCATCGTCTCCTCCCGTTGCAAACGTCGCCGGGAATCTTGATCGCACTTTGCGGCAGCGGCGGGGCGCGCAGAGACCCGCTGTTTGGAACGGCGACCGGACGGAGGCTTTAGCGGCCCTGATGACCGTCGAGGCCGATTCCCTTGAGTTGGCCGAACAATGCCGTGAGCTTCTCACGATCCGCCTCCGGTAGCGGCGGTTTGAGCAGCGAGGCAACGTTACTGCGCAGATGCGCGACGTCGCCGGTGCCGAACAGCACGACATCGACGCCCGGTTCGTGGCGCACAAAGCGGTACGCCGCCTCGATCATGTTGGCGGCGCCATCGGGATGCACCAGGAAACCCAGCGGATCGTCGCTTGCGGCGAGCGACTTGTCGACCAACCCCTTGGCGGCGAGCTCCTTGATCTCGCGCGCCACGCGCGGCGGGTCGGCGAAGATGCTGCGCACCGCGAACATCAGCAGCGTGCCGATGCCTTTTTGCTGCGTGAACGGAAACACGTTCTGCCGCGCGCCCTGATGCATCATGTGGAAGCCGACCATGTAGACTTCCCACACCGGATCGTTGAGCGCGAGCTTGAGCGCGGCATTGGTGTGATCGACGATCGGATTCTCGGTAAGCCCGATGTGCCGGATCTTGCCCTTGCGCTTCTGCTCGGTCAGCACCGGCGCCAGTACATTGAGGGCGTGATCGTACATCTGCGTCTCAACACCGTGCAGATTGAACACGTCGACGTAGTCGGTCCCCATCAGGCGCAGCGAATTGTCGAGGCTCGCCACCAGGTCCTGCGGCGAGGTCCATTTGCCGTCGCGAAACACGTGCGTCTTGGTCGCTACCACGACCTTGTCGCGGCCAAGCGATTTAAGCGCGCGGCCGACCACGCCTTCGGTGCCGTAGGATGGCGCGGTATCGATGAAATTGACGCCGAGATTGACGGCATCGAGCACCAGCCGCGCCGACTCGTCCTCGCTCTTTCCGGTTTTCAGGCCCATGCGGGAAAAACCGCCGGTGCCGAGGCCGGCGACGCTGACGCGCAAGCCGGTTTGGCCGAGTGTGGTGTAGTCCATGGTGACCTCTGCCTGAGAGGCCAGCCGTTATCCGCGCCCCTGTGGGCGGCGAACCTAGCGAAACGGAACCGTCTGCGGAAGCAGGCAGGACAGCCACCTGATTTCGCGGCCCGGCTTGGCCCTGATCTTGCTCACCACAAGAGGAACTCATGCAGAGGTGCGTCGATGCGCGGCCGAACCACGATCAAAAGACGAGATTTCCTCAAAGCCACAACCGCGGGACTGGCAAGCCTCGCGGCGCCGCGTCTGGCGCGAGCACAGCCGGCAAACCAGGCACTTCTCCTAGTTTCCGAATCCGGCGCAAACAGCGTGGACCCGCACACGCCGGGTGCCAATCGCGGCTCCTATGAAGTCGCCTGGAATTGCTACGACCGGTTGTTGTCGCTGGAAGTCCGAAAGGACGCCAACGGCACCGACCATGCCAACGCGACCAAACCTGCACCTGAACTGGCCGAGGAATGGGACGATACCGGCCACGCCGTGACGCTGAAGCTGCGCAAGAATGCGACCTTCCATGATGGCGCGCCTGTCACTGCGAAAGACGTAAAGTGGTCGCTTGATCGTGCCATCGCGGCCGGCGGCAACCCACGATTTCAGATGAGCACGGCGTCGCTCAGCAGTCCGGAGCAGTTTGTCGTGGTCGACGATCATACATTCCGGATCGACTACGACCGCTACGACCGGCAGATGCTGCCAAATCTCGCGTTCTCCGTACCTAATATTCTTAACTCTGAGTTGATCAAGAAAAACGCGACGGAAACCGATCCATGGGGCCTGGAATGGTCCAAAAACAATCTCGCCGGCGGCGGCGCCTATCAGATCGCGGAGCGGACGTCGGACAGCATCACCTACGCGCGCTTCGACAACTGGAAGTCCGGCCCGCTGCCGAAGTTCAAAACACGATATGGACTCTTTGAGCCCACAGTCATGTTTTTCGGCCTTTGTAACTCCCCCGCAACCTTCCAGACGATGATGAATCAGATCTATAAAGATGTCATCACCAAACACGCTTTGAAGGGAACAGTCATCCGAATTTACATGGACGATATCGCTATCGCTACGTCCACCTCGCTTCCTGATCATATTGCCGCTGTTAAAGACGTTCTTACAGTCGCGCAGAATCACGATCTGTACTTCAAACCAGAGAAGTGCACGTTCCATGCCCCGTCCATCGATTACCTGGGGGTAATCCTTGAAAAGGGGATAACACGCATGGACCCTACCAAAATCGCAGGCATTAAAAATTGGCCCACACCTACCAAAGTCAAGGACGTGCGGTCCTTTTTAGGGTTCTGCAATTTTTACAGACCCTTTATTCGAGGTTTTTCCCATGTTGCACGACCCCTAAATGAACTCACACGAAAAGACACAGAATGGCACTGGGGACCAAAACAACAAGAAGCATTCAACATCCTCAGAACACGCGTCACAAGCGAACCCGTCCTTGCACACCCAGAGCTCGACAAACAATTCGAATTAGAAGTCGATGCATCAGGATTCGCAATCGGAGGGGTACTACTACAGAAGAAAGCCGATGGGAAGAAACACCCCATCGCATACTACTCATCTACGCTCAGTCCAGCCGAGCGAAATTACGACATCTACGATCTGGAGTTGTTGGCGATCGTAAAATCTCTGGACAACTGGAGACCATTACTTGCAGGATCGCCCCACAAAATAATCGTCCATTCCGATCATCAAAACCTGCAATACTGGAGAGAGCCTCAGAAGATCAGTCAGACGTGTGGCTAGGGAAGTACTTATGCTCTCCGAGTACGACCTTGAAATAAGTCATCTGAAAGGTTCAGCCAACGGAAGGGCAGACGCACTGTCAAGACGACCCGACTACGATCAAGGGTCCAAAGACAACGAAGACGTCACAGTACTCCCTGACGAAATATTCGCACGAGCAACTATCATCCCAGAAGAAGCACCACAAGACGAAGAGCAAATCAAAGCATGGGTAGATCCCCACAAACTCAAAAAGATCAACGACATCTGGTATCACCAAGGTCAACGAGTCGTAACAGGCGACATAGACGAAAGACGCACCCTCATCAAGGCCAAACACGATCTCCCTGTTCATGGTCATCCAGGGATAAGCAAAACAGTGCAAATCGTTGAACGTACTCACTGGTGGCCACGGATGAAACAGGACGTTATCGACTACGTCAAGGGATGCGCTGACTGTCAAAGAATGAAAGTCAACAACCGTCCAACGAAAGCACCATTACAACCCATTTACCCAAGACCAGAGGCCATGCCGTTTGAAACGGTCACACTTGACTTCATTGTTAAGTTGCCCGTATCTTCAGGGTACGACTCGATACTCACAATAACGGACCACGACTGCACGAAAGCATCGGTATTTATACCATGCAACGAAGAAATAACCGCCGAAGGCACCGCAGCACTGTACCTTAAACACGTATTCGTGCACTACGGATTACCGGCGAAGATGATAAGCGATAGGGATCCCCGATTTACATCAAAGTTCATCAGGGAAATTTGCAGACTAACAGGCGTAGAGCGCAACCCGTCCACGGCGTATCACCCTAGGACGGATGGACAATCCGAACGGACCAATCAGTGGCTGGAGACTTATCTGCGTTTCTTCGCAGATCATCAGCAGACCAACTGGGCGGCCTACTCTACCAATAGCACAATTCGCGCATAACAATTGGCCAAGCGATACCACAAGGAAGTCTCCATTCTTCCTTCTGATGGGGTATCAACCCGCGCGCTGAATGGACCAATGGCATATCGCCCTTGCCACAGGTGACCTTGCGCCTAGATCAACTCAAGGAAGCACGAGACAACGCCCAAGGTCTCATGATCAAGGCCCAGAAGTCATGGGTCAAACATCGTGACACCCCTAAATACAAGGTTGGAGACCAAGTATGGCTAGAGGGCAAGAATCTCCGTATCAATCAGCCCACACACAAACTAGCGCCTCGGCGATATGGACCTTTTAAGGTCACTCAGGTGATGTCCCCCGTCAATTACCGCCTCGAACTTCCCACGCAGTGGAGTATCCACCCCGTGTTTCACATAGATCTTCTCACCCCCTATCGTGAAACAATAACACACGGCGCAAACTATCAGCGCCCTCCACCGGATCTGGTAGATAACGAGGAAGAATACGAGGTCGAGGCCATTCTAGACTCTCGGAAGTTCGGCAGAGGACGGCGCCTCCAATACCTGATCAAATGGAAGGGGTATCCAGACTCCGACAACCAATGGATAGATAAGGATGACGTATCAGCTGATGATAAGGTGCGGGAGTTCAAAGCTTCAAACCCCGCCAAAGAAATACATATAAGGGGAGCTTTCGACGCTCATTCATCTCATCCCCCACACTCACAACTCTTCACATTCATCGACCAACTACATGTCCTCATCCTCCAACAATGACAACAAGCAATGACTTCTCCGAAGTCCTCGAATACGCCAACACAGTCTTCGCACCACAGGGGGATACTCCCCCTGCTACTCGACATCTCCAGACGGCTTATCGATCTCGCCGACAGTGCCATCGCAGACGCACTCGAAGAGCGACTCGGTCGTCTCTCTCTCAACTCTCCAACCCAGCCAACACTCCAACATGCCGAAGAAAGTGTTGAAGTTCACGGACCCGAACCCCCATTCAGTGGGGATGATAACAGCAATGGAGTGGAGGAGGGAGCAGTTGCAGAGGGCGAGAGAGCGATGGGATCGGATCAACGCACAGCGCGTCAAGGAAGGTCACCTTCCAATGACGTATCACTCACACACGCTCAGGGACTATGCGACCAGTGTCACGGACCCATTGAATATTGCCACGGACACAGTTCCCCAGAACCACTCCCAGTCCGACCGCGAGAATCATCTCGAATCCACACTCCTATCGCCGCCTCACCCCCACGCGTGGTCACGCCTGAAAGCAGGAGTAGCCAGTCCGAGTCCTTGGCTCGGAACCTCATCAACGCGATCCTCCAACATCGCGACGCGCTGGACCACAACGCACCCAATATCAACGAAGACGACGAAGATACCGCTACGCTTCCGCCGCCCTACCCTGCCGAAGGGGTGGAAGTACGAGGAGGACGTCGCGGAAGGAGAGGCAGAGGTAATCAAGCGCGAGGGGGAGGACCAGTTCGCGTTCTCAACATTGAGACGCTCCAGCCGCCGCCGCAGTATAACGGCAGAGGACGGTCGAGAGTCGCGAGCTCATCCTTACCTGAAGACAGGACGATACCTCCGGAGGGATACGAGCACAACCGGGGAACTGCATACATCCCCTTCAACATCCACGACAACTATGGGCGCGAAGTCCCGGCGCGCTTCATCCAAGTCCACATGGACGGCCCAAACCCGTATGCAATCGGCCGAATGATGAATGGTGGAGGCGACTCGTTCCGCGGTGAGATTCACGCGGCTCCCGTACACGACATTAACCACGCGGCGGAGCCTCTCACGGCACCCATGCTACGCATGCTAGGTGCAGACTACCCTGCGAAGATTGGATCGACGCTGCCTTGGCACGCGTACACGACCGAAGCCTCACGGCTGAAGTCGTACGATTTCGCCATTTCGGACCTCGTATCGAGCGTCAGCGGGAACAGGTACGGTTAGATGGAACGCCGACTCGACATCATGGAGCTCGAGCAAAACCTGTGCGAGTGGAGACTCAGAGAAGCGCACGCGGTCCGACGGATCGTAGGGGAGTTGGTAAGAGACCAACGAGTGATGCGGTACGTGCAGAATAATCCCTTAGATGCGGAGGCGATTTTTGGAAAGGCAACAACGCGACAGAGAAGCCAGAGGACTGTGAGCGTGGTCACTCACCCTGAAAAGGGGATAATGTCACGCTCGGTACGTTTCGGCACTTACTTACGGTTGTGGTGGCCTTGGTAAGCAGTAATACATCACGGACTGCTCTTACGGATTTACGGTCGAGACTCCGGATTAACTTGGAGCCGGTTCTATTGTTCTCATTATCGCGACGTCATTATGACGTCATGGACTAGACTCATTTCTGCGTCATCCTAGGATCATTGTATTAGGATGACATCATACTAGTAATAGTTGTATTAGGGTTCGAACCTTACTTACGATTCATGCTGCGCTTCAAAGCCAGCGATTAATTGTATAAAGTCGTAGTACGAAGACCAGGGATCTCCATCTTGGTCTTCTTCAATCACTAGTTTCTTGCCTCTTCTCTTGTCCGCTTTTCCTCGCGTCGTGACCAGATCCCCTGCTGCCTTAACTGTGCCAGTGGTAGTTCCTCTCGTGACCAAGTGCAAGTCGTTGCCTTGTGTCATACTCATCATCGATCACGTGATTGTCAATCACGTGTTGCTGTCAGCCACATCAACGAGCCTAAGTCAGGCCAACGCGTACAGTGCGCGCAACATATTTGGTCCAAGGGCTGTAACGTCCGCTAAGACATTTGCTCGACTTGAGCAAGGAATGTGGTTTCACAACACATGTGCAGGTCACGTGATCGAAGGTGTATGTAATACACTAGGTGGCGTGCACTAGGTATCGAGTGGAATAGCACTGGCACAGTTAAGGCAGCAGGCGAACTGGTCTCTGACAGACAAGTAGAGAGGAAAGAACAAGAAGATGATAGCAATTCAAGAAGACCAAGATAGAGATCCTTGGTCTTAACTAGCGAGCTTATATACAAGTAAGAGCTGGCTTTGAAGTGCAGCATGAAACATGAACCCTAATACCGCTATCCTAGGAATGAGTAATACTAATATACTTGTCCTAGGATTTAGTCATAGTCAGGCGGCTGACCGATACGACCGGAATCGTCAACGCCGGCGCCGTCACCGAAATCGTGCCGAGCACGCTGACCCCGCGGCTTTCGAGCCGCAACAGCACGACTGCGGCGGCCGCCAGTGCAAGGCCGATCAAGGCGCCGGGAATTCGCGCATCGATCTGTTCGGACAGAGCGATGATCGCCAGAACGCCAAGACCGATGATGAGCGTAAAGCCGTTGGTGTCGCCGAGGTGTTCGGCCAGCGTCACGAGACGCTGCAGCGTCGGACCTTCAGGGCCTGGCAGCCCGAGGATCGCCGGCAGCTGCGAAATCAAAATGTGCGCTGAAATGCCGGTGAGAAAGCCGATCGTGACGGGGATCGACAACAGATCGGCGATCCAGCCCAGACGGAAAATGCCCGATGCCGCCAGCATCAGCCCGACCATCAGCGCGAGCGCCGCCGCCAGCGTCGCGTAGTCCGGCGAGCCTGTGGCCGCGAGCGCGGCGAGCCCGCCGGCAAAGATCGGCGTGATGGTCGAATCGGCGCCGGACGACAGGAAGCGGTTGCCGCCGAACACTGCAAACGCGACCGAGCCCGCCACAAAGGCGAAAAAGCCGATTTGCGGGGCGAAGCCGCCGAGGCGTGCGGTCGCCATCTGCTCGGGTATCACGATCGCCGCCAGCGTCAGTCCGGCGAACAGATCCCCCCTGAGATAGGGGAGGCGGTAGTTGGCGAGTGAACCAAAGACGGGCCAGGTTTTGCTGCCACTGAGAGGTCGCGGAGACCCTGAATGATCCGCCATGCTACGCTGTCCCCTTGATGACCGGCCCCGGCGGCGAGAAGCATTTCCCACCGCCGCGCGACAGAATTTCGCGCCCGTTTACGGCCTGTCTGAAGTGCTTCCAAGGGTCTACTGGACGATGTCGGCCCCGTAAAATCAAGATCGGCTGCCGATTCGCCCGCTAGCGGCGGATGGGCATTGCGGTCGCGATTGGGGTCTTTAGCGCCATTGCCGGTGCCGGGCCAATGGGCTAAATGAACCGCGATGCACCCGTAGCTCAGCTGGATAGAGCGTTGCCCTCCGAAGGCAAGTGTCAAGCCGGCTGGTGCGAAAAGTGAGGAAGAAAGAGTATTGAAGTGCAAAGGCTTGCGAGGGCAGCGCGTGGGGCTAACTCACTGCGCGAAATCCGCGTAAGCACTGCGTAAGCAGTAAGCACCCGTAGCTCAGCTGGATAGAGCGTCGCCCTCCGAAGGCGAAGGCCACACGTTCGAATCGTGTCGGGTGCGCCACTTCGGTACAGAACTGGGCACGCCAAAACCCGCCGTTTTTGCGCTTGAAGCGGCGACGAGCGTGCGCAGCAGCGCGCTTTTCGATCCCATGATGCGCAGTTCTTTCTGATCGACTTCGACGCGCTGGGCGAGCGCGCGGAGGTGATCGCGGCGGTAGCCGCCGCTCTCGGTCCGCATGCGCTTGCGGGCTGTCCTGGCGAACGTCTTGAGAGTCTGCTGGTGTGATGGTCGGTCCGCCCCGTTCGATCGCATCCTCGGCCCTCTCTGCGTCAAGGCGGGCCTGATCGCGCGTGGCCTTCAGTTCAGCGATGCGGTCCTTCAGCATGGGGTCGGAGAGATCGGCGACGCCGTTCTCGATCGCGTCGTAGAGCCGCTTGAGTTTGGCGTCTGCCTCGGCCGCCCGCTTGCGCAATTCGGCGATGTGCGACTTTCGTCGCTCGGCGCGCTCGGTGCGGCGATCGAGTACGTGTGACAAAAGCTGCTCAAGACGCTTGGGCTGTAACAAACGCTGCTCGATGTACTCCGCGACCAGAGTGTCGAGTTTTTCCATGGGGACCGTGCGACCCGGACAGCCGGTCTCGCCCTGGCGGGCTTTGGTGCAGCAGGTGTAGTAGCGGTAACGGCCGCTCTTGCCGGTGCGCAGCGTCATCGCTCCACCGCAAGCGGCGCAGAAGCAGATGCCGGTAAGGAGGGTGGGGCCGCTGACGATCCTTGGTGCGACCATCGCCGGGCTTCGGCTCTTGAGCAGCATTTGGACGACCTCAAATTCATCCTTGTCGACGATTGCCGGCACCGCCATTTCCACGATTTCGGTCTCCGCCTTGCGCTCGCGGGTCTTCCAGAACTTGGTGTTGAAGCGGTGGCGGCCGATGTAGGTCGTCCGGGTCAGCACCTTGTGGACGGCATCGA
This sequence comes from uncultured Alphaproteobacteria bacterium, assembly GCA_963807565.1. GTDB lineage: Bacteria > Pseudomonadota > Alphaproteobacteria > Rhizobiales > Xanthobacteraceae > BOG-931. The sequence goes on from CAWECH010000029.1 coordinate 207,547, forward strand.
CGCCCCACGTCCGCCGTCGCGGGTGCGGATACCGATGGCGTTGAGGTGTGTGGCGATGGACTTGACGCCCATCGGTCCGGAGCTTCCGTTGCCTTCTCGGGCGAGGCGGAAGATCAGGCGCACCGTCTCGGCCTGGACCGGGTCGATCTCAAGGGTCTTCTTGGTCCGGTGCCCGCGCTGCTCGGAGGCCTCCACGATCCGGTAGCCGATCGGCGGCAAGCGCTCCATTCCAGAAGCCCTGCCGGGCGTTCTCCTTCATGGCCCTAAGCGTGTGCTTGGCGTTCTCCTTGGACTGGTACTCGTCGAACAGCGCCATGATCTGCCGGATCATGTTGCTCATGGGATCGTCGCCGAGCTCCTGGGTGATCGAGACCAGCCGGACACCGGCCTTGGCGAGGCGGCGGACGTAGAACTCGAGCTGGAACTGGTCGCGGAAGAAGCGGCTGAAACTGTGGACCAGGATCACATCGAACGCCGGCGGCTTGGTGGTTGCCGCGTCGATCATGCGCTGGAATTCCGGCCGTCGATCGTCCGTCGCGGACAGCGCCGGGCTCGACATAGTCGGCGACGATCTCCCAGCCGCGCGATGCGCAATAGGCCTTCGCCTGGCGGCGCTGGTCCGGGATGGAAAGATCGCTCTCGGCCTGCCGGCCGGTCGAGACTCGCAGGTAGAGGGCAGCGCGAACCGGCGTCGTCATGGCGATCTCCAAACCAAAGGGGTCAGTGGCGGGTCGAAAACAATTCGTCGAACAGGTCGCCGAACCAGGCCTCGAACACCTCGATCTCGGCCTCGGTGATCGGGACCTCGTCGGGCCAGTCGTCGGTCACGGTCCACTCAGACCGTTTCTTCTTTGCCGGGCGGCCCCTTCGTCGAACTGCTGGCCGCAAATAGTCGTAGAGGTCGTCGGGCAATGATCCCGGCGACCGCGTTCGTCTTGGTCGAGATTTTTGATGATGAGCCATGGCGCCCCTGCGGCAGCGCAGACTCCATCCGAGAGAACGGCGCAAATTTGTCCGCCGAGTCATTCCGACGAGGAGCGGCATATCGCTCGCGCTGAGCCATCAGCGCATGGCCGACAAACGCCGGGGCAGGCGACGCCGGTCAAGGCCGTCAGCCGGCGGAGCCGGGCGCGCAAGGCGCGAGCCTTGACGGGCGTCGGCTGGTCCGGCATCGGCTTGCAAAGCGTGATGCGGACATCGTTCCGATCAGATCGCCATAACGCTAGTCAGGATCGGTGCCGGCGACACATTGCGCTGACCTCTTGAGCGGCAAAGGAGAACTTGCGATTGCTGCAATGTGCGGCTCATGCCAGAAAAAGTGCGATAAGCCCTGTACTACCACACAACCGACCGCGGCGCACCTTGCGCCTTTTATCCTGCTATCAAGCGGTCGGTTGTCTGCGCCTCGCCGGTCCTGCGCGAAACCTTCGCCAAAATGCGATCAAGAAAAACGAGACCAGTATCACCGGAGCAAGTGACTCGCGGCATTTTTCGAGACAAATGTTAGCTTCGAGGAAGCATTCTGTTAGGGCTCTCAAAGAGGACTCGGTATTCAGTCATCAGCCGATAATCATTAGCGCATAGCAAGAACCGGCCAGTCTAGTCGTCCCGGACCACCATTATGCGACAGCGATTGAATGCACCATCTCGGCTGCGGGGCTGCCCTAATATGCTTTGTTGCAGTCTGATCGGTTACAGCAATCTAAAGAAACTATTACGAGTGTTCGCACTGGGCGTCGTCGGCATGATGAGCCTCGTTGCAGACGCGGTTGGTCAAGACTCTGGGAGTTCATCCCCTGCGGCCATACAGACTTCCCTCCCAGAGCTGCGCTTAAAACAGACTCTGTCAGCGCCGAACGAAATAAGGGGATTGCCTGGTCTGTATCAAACTCAATCCGGTAACTCTAACCTGACGCTCAGTCCTGATGGCGAACGGCTGGCCGCCTACATTCGGTACGGCGTGGAGATTATGACCTGGAGTCTGGATGGGAAGTATCAGCGGGTGTTGCCGAGATACACCAGCTTCGGTCTCGATGCTTATGTACTTCGCTTTTTAGCGGGACACCGTGTGCTCATTAGCAGTCCAGCCGCGGAAACCAACGATAAGGAAGGTCGGCGTAAAGTAGAGGACGTCGCCTTTTCTATTTTGGATGCGGATACGGGCGAAGTGCTCCACAATATACCGGGTCCTAATCCGGGCGCCCCATCAAACAAGAATATCGCTCTTGAGATGGCCGTTTCGCCTGATGAACGACTAGTCGCAGTCACTCTTCGGCAACTGACGGAGCGCCGCGTCGCTATTTTTTCGACGGACGATTGGCATCAAGTGGCGGAGCTTGATCTTCATACGACGGGCACCAAGGAAGACGACCTGGATCCGCTGGCGCTTGCTTTCAGTCCTGACGGCAAGACTTTGGCAATCGCTCACGGATTTCATGGGCGTATCAAATTCTATGAGGTTGGATCATGGAACCTGCTGCGCTCAATTACAACATTTCCAGAAACGACACCTCCGCTCAATGCTCTGCTTCTTGACGCAATCGCATTTAGCCCTGACGGTAACCTGTTGGCCGCAGCCTCTCACGGCGGCGGACTATGGTGGGTATCGAAAGATGGTCGCCCAGCGAAGGAAGGCTCCGGGATGCTAAGACAGTTTTTCCCAGCCGATCCTTTGCGGGTCTACAGAGTGTCCGATGGCGAGCGCGTCAGCTCACTAGGGTCTTTCCCCGGCGGCTTGAACAGCAGCGCTCGGTTAACCTGGTCCGCAAAGGGTGATTATCTGGCCTTCATCGATGCTGTTGGCGATGTGCGTTTCTGGAATCCACTTCAGCCCGGACTCTCAGCCGTCGTTGGACAAGTTGGACCTCACGCAGAAACGCTCTTGCTGTCGAAGGATGGCTCGCAGTTGTTCGCCAACTCTCCTGACGGCATCAAAATCTTTGATATTATAGCCAGTTCGTCGAAGTAGCGCGCTAGAGTCACCTTGTGGCCCGCCGCGCCGCTTTCCAATTGATCGGAAATGGCCAATCGAAGGCTTACTTGACTGGCGAAATCAGTAGGGCAGCGTCCATGAGGTTTAGCATGGGATCGCGCATCGTCGTAGAATTACGGATTGGAGTGTCTAGTAGGCTGCGACATCATAGCGCCACAGCGAAGCAATAGTGCCCATCTTCATCGGCCGTGGCGCGCCATTTCCCAGTATTCTATCGCCGCCAAAATGCGCCCATTGCCTATCCAAAGCAGCAGACAATGGATTACGAGGACGGGGCGCGAATTAAATGCGCTGTCACCGTAATTTCGTGAAGAGCCAAGCTGCAGGGCAGGCGAATCCCCGGTAAACGGGTCGCCATGGGTGAAGCCAAGCGACGAAAACTGCTCCCTTGTATCTGCGGCTCCGGCCATCCGGCCGGCCAGTGCTGCTGGACTTCGCGCGGCTATCACAAAAAGCCGGTGATCATCGACCTGCACAATACGGGTCTCACTGGCAAACATGACCGCTGCTACATGGCGGCAACCGGCGCCTGCGACACCAAGATCTCCGGCGAGCACCTAATCAGCCACAGCGTCTTGAAGATTCTCGCCGACGAGCAGGTCGAGCTCAGCGGCCTGCCTTGGCAGAAGCCCGGCGAAAAGAAGATGCTGGGCTTCAGCACGCTGGTCACCAAGGCGCTTTGCAGAAAGCACAACAGCTCGTTGTCGCCCATCGACACGGTCGGCGCGCGGCTCTTCGAGGCGATACAGAAGTGCGGGACCACGGATACCGGACCGGCGCTGTTCTTCTTGCTGTCCGGCCATGACGTTGAGCGCTGGATGCTGCGGTCGCTCGCGATCTTCGGCTTCTCCGGCAACTTCTCGATTGATGGCGCCGTCGTCGAACAGGACTTCATCAAGCGCCTGCAAATCATCGAGCTGCTTGAAGACCCGAAACGATTGAAGAAACCGGTCGGCTTTTACCTGACGCGCGGGCTCGGCCACCAGTTCTGGCGCCGCGACAATATCCAGATCGCGCCAGTAGTGAATACCGGCAGCAACGAGATCATGGGCATAACGCTGGACCTGCAGGGCTTGGAATTCGCGCTGCTGGCGGCGGACCACGATCTCGCGGGCACTGGCCTCGACAAGGCGATGTATCGACCTGCCGCCTTCGTGTTTGACATGAACGGGATCAGACACCGCATCCAGCTTTCATGGGAAGACGGCTTGCCCCATGAAGACGTGATCATCACATGGAAGACGTAGCGGTCCTGCAGTCGCATTGAAATTTTTGGGGAGACACTTCCGTCTCCCCGCCAGAGACATATCTGTCTCTGCGCCGGCAGCCGCCGACGCTATTCAGTCGATCCAGCTCGGGATCGAGGATTACCAGCACAACGATCCTAAGCGAGCGCTTTCGGCCGTCCGTAATTTCTATGCCGGCACGCTGCTCATCGCCAAAGAGGTCCTGGTCCGGGCAGCGCCTAGGCCGACGTAAAAGCTATTATCGGCTCCAAGTTCGTCCCTGTCCCGGACGGCAAGGGCGGCGTGACCTATGAGGCCAGCAACAAGACCGTTGACTTCGCCGAGATCGGCGACCGCTTCAAGCTCTTTCGCCCTCAAGATTAACAAGAGCGCCCTGGCGTCAACGATCTGTGCGTACCTGGATCGCCGGGTCCGCCTCGAACGCCTGCTTCCCCTTTGCGGCCCACAGCGCCCGCGCCTGTTCGCCCTGATCGCTTTGGAGCTTGTCGGCCATCCAGAGCAGCGCGCCGTAGATCATGGCGCGATCATCGCCGGTCAGGTCCACGATCCCGGCCTTGACGACGAGGCCGCCGAGTTCGATCAGATGCCGCGTGCGCTTGCGGCGCTCGACCTGCCAGGTGCGCATGTCATGTCGCGCCCGTGCCGCCTGATGCCGGTTGCGCGCCGCCCGGTTGCGTCTGAGCGCCGCCAGCGTCGCGGTCAGACGCTGATGCAGTTCGCCGCGCCCGGCTCTGAAAGAACGCGGCCCCGCGCTTCGCCCATGCCTCCCTCTTTCCGGCGTCCTTGGTCTCGGCCAGCACGATCAGCGCGCCCGCCAGTTCGTCGGCGCTGAGGGCGTCGGCTCCGGTCGCGATGACCAGTTCGCCAAGCTGCTGCACCTTGCGGGCTTTGAGGTCTCGCGCCTTGTCTTCGAGCGACTTTCAGTTCCGCATCGAAGTCCCGTGGCTTGCGCATCATCGTCTCCATAAGCTGTTGATGGAGCGATGATAGTTGAGCGCCTGCCGCAATGCTGTAAGGTTGCCGGGACGGGCTGAGACGGCGTGAGTCACTCCCGAGAATTATTTCGAGGGAGGGCGCGCTTATACGTCGTTCCGACGTGCGCTTCGCCGTGGTGATGATCCGGATCGCGATGGCGATCTATCATCTTCACGTCAAGGTCATTGGCCGCAAGTCCGGCTCCAGCGCGGTGGCGTCAGCCGCCTACCGCTCGGCCTCGCGGCTGCGCGACGAGCGGCTTGAGCGCAGCCACGACTTCTCCGACAAGCGCGGCGTCGTCCATTCCGAGGTGATGCTGCCGGAGGATGCGCCCGAAGCATGGAGCGACCGCGAACGGCTCTGGAACGATGTCGAGGCGTTCGAAGTCCGGAAGGACGCCCAGCTTGCCCGCGAGGTGGAGTTCGCCATTCCGCGCGAGATGACGCAAGGCGCAGGGCATCGAACTCGCCCGCGACTTCGTGCAGGCGCGAGTTCGTCGATCAGGGCATGATCGCCGATCTCAATGTGCATTGGGACATGGCCGAGGACGGCATGCCCAAGCCCCACGCCCATGTCATGCTGACCATGCGATCGCGGTGGACGAGAACGGCTTCGGCCCGAAGGTGCGGGACTGGAACCGCACCGAGATGGTCGAGCGCTGGCGCGAACGCTGGGCCGAGCTTGCCAACGAGCGCCTGGCCGAACTCGACATCGACGCGCGGATCGACCATCGCAGTCTTGAAGCGCAGGGCATCGCGCTGGAGCCGCAAAGCCAGATCGGCGCGCCCGCCAAGCGTATCGAGGCGGGGCATCGAGGGCGAAGGGATCGAGGCCGACCGCGCCGAGATGCACCGCGAGATCGCGCGCAACAACGGCGCGCGGATCATCGCCGATCCTTCGGTCGCGCTGGACGCGATCACCCAGCAGCAATCGACCTTCACGCGGCGCGACATGGCGAAGTTCGCGCACCGGCACAGCGACGGGATCGACCAGTTCAACGAGGTCATGGGCGCGATGCGCAAGCGCGCCCGATCTGGTCGAACTCGGCAAGGACGGTCGCGGCGAGGATCGCTTCACCACCCGCGAGATGATCGAGGCCGAACAGCGCCTGCACCGCGCCGCCGAACTGATGGCCGAACGGGAACGCCATGAGGTGCGTGACGCGGATCGCGAAGCGGCGCTGGCGCGTGCGGAAGCGCGCGGCCTTGTCCTTTCGGGCGAGCAGGCCGACGCGCTGGCGCATGTCACGGACGGGCGCGATCTCGGCGTCGTGGTCGGCTATGCCGGAACGGGAAAGAGCGCGATGCTGGGCGTGGCGCGGGAGGCCTGGGAGGCGGCGGGCTACGAGGTCCGGGGCGTGGCGCTGTCCGGCATCGCGGCGGAAAACCTCGAAAGCGGATCGGGCATCGCGTCGCGCACCATCGCCAGCATGGAGCACGGCTGGGAACAGGGCCGCGACCTGCTCACGACCCGCGATGTGCTGGTGATCGACGAGGCGGGCATGGTCGGCACGCGCCAGTTGGAGCGCGTGCTGTCCCATGCCGCCGAGGCCGGCGCCAAGGTGGTGCTGGTCGGCGATCCCCAGCAGCTGCAAGCCATCGAGGCCGGCGCGGCGTTCCGCTCGATCCATGAGCGCCACGGCGGCGCGGAGATCGGCGAGGTGCGCCGCCAGCGGGAGGACTGGCAGCGCGACGCCACGCGCGATCTGGCCAACCGGCAGAACCGGCGATGCGCTTGCAGGCCTATCGCTCCCATGGCATGGTGCATGAGGCCCAAACCCGCGAGCAGGCGCGCGGCGATCTGATCGACCGCTGGGACCGCGACCGGCAGGCGTCGCCGGACCAGAGCCGGATCATCCTCACCCACACCAACGACGAGGTCCGCGCACTCAACGAGGCAGCGCGCGAGCGGATGCGGGCCGCCGGCGATCTGGGCGATGAGGTGCGTGTGACGGTCGAGCGCGGCGAGCGCAACTTCGCCAGCGGGGATCGCGTCATGTTCCTGCAAAACGAGCGCGGCCTTGGCGTGAAGAACGGCACGCTCGGGACCGTCGAGCAGGTCAGCGCGCAATCCATGTCCGTGCGCACCGACGACGGCCGATCCGTTCAGTTCGACCTCAAGGATTACAACCAGCATCGACCACGGCTATGCCGCGACCATCCACAAGGCGCAGGGCATGACGGTGGACCGCACCCATGTGCTGGCGACGCCGGGCATGGATGCCCATGGCAGCTATGTCGCCCTGTCGCGGCACCGCGACGGCATGGACCTGCATTATGGCCGCGACGATTTTGCCGATCAGGACCGGCTTGTCCGCACCCTGTCGCGCGATCGCGCCAAGGACATGGCCTCGGACTACGAGCGCGCCGATCCGGCGCAGAGCTATGCCGAGCGGCGCGGGATCACCTTCCGCGAGCGCGTGGCCGAGATCGTGCGCAAGGTCGTGCCCGAGAAGGTGCGCAACATGTTCGACGGCCTGCGCTCTCCTCAGAGGTGCCCGGCCCGGATGGCGGACGGAGGCCGGAGCGGGAAACGCCGGAAAGGGAACGGAGCGGTACGGCAGCCCAGCGGCGCGAAACCGAAGCGCCGGAAAGGAAGGTGGCGGAAGACCCGGAAAGGGAAGCGCGTCGCGTGCGCACCCGGGCGCTCGTCCGCCATGCCCGCGCCGTGGATGCGATCTTCGCTGCGCAGGAGCTGGGCGGCAAGGCAAGTCCGGAGCAGGTGAAGGAACTGCAGAAGGCCCGCAAGGTCTTCGAGGAGGTGCGGCCCTATGGCTCGCGTCGATGCCGAAGCCGCCTACAAGAAGGATCCGGAACTTGCCAGCGAGGTGGCAGGCGGCCGGGTCAACGCCCGCGCCATCCGCGCGCTTCAGCTCGAAACCGAACTGCGCATCGATCCGGGCCGCTACGCCGACCGCTTCGTGGAGCGCTGGCAGAAGCTCGACCACACCAGCCTGCGCCAGTATCAGGCGGGCGACATGTCCGGCTACAGGGCCACGCGCTCGGCGATGGGCGACATGGCGAGAAGCCTCGAACGCGATCCGCAACTGGAATCCCTCCTCGACAACCGCAAGCGGGAGCTTGGCATCGCCTTCGAATCAGGCCGCCGGCTCGGCCTCGAACTCGCCTTCACCCACGGCATCGACCTCGGCAGAGGCCGGGGCATCGGAATTTGATCCATCCTATTTTCCGCCGGCTCTACGCCACAGCACGACGACGCGAAAAACTCACTTGCGCGCCTGCAACGCCCGTCCTGTCTGGTCTCTGAAGCCGTCAGAAACAGCCAGCAGGAGGCAGCGCGGCCATGCGCGAACCAG
>CAWECH010000030.1:0-353625 GCA_963807565.1 uncultured Alphaproteobacteria bacterium
TGTCGCGCGCGACCGATCTCGACACCCATATCGCGGATGTCGCCGCGGTGATTGCCTGCGAGCAGTTGTCCGATGTCGTGCTGGTCGGCACCAGCTATGCCGGCCTTGTCATCTCCGGCGTCGCCGACCGCATGCCGCAAGCAGATAAGCGCGCTGATCTATCTCAACGCCGCGCTGCCGACCAACGGCCAGTGCATGCTCGACACGGTGCCGGCCGAGCGGCGCGCCGCCGTGGTGAAGCTCGCCGACGACGAAGGCGACGGCTACCGCATCCCAACCTCGCTGGTGCTCGATACCGGCATCGCCGACGAAACGGCGCGGCGCGAATTCCTGTCGCGCATGTCGCCGCATCCGCTGCCGTCGCTGTTGCAGCCGATCCGGCTGACCGGAAAATATCTCGGCGTGCCGCAGCAAGGCCTATGTGCTGGCGACGAAGAAAATCTCGCACCGCTTCGCCGAATATCATGCCTGGGCGAAGCAGGAACCGGGCTGGACCGCGCATGAGATCGCTTCCTATCATTATCCGATGGTGACGGAGCCGGAGGCGACGGCGGAATTGCTGATGACGTTTTCCTGAGGCGCTTCCGCGCGCACGAAGCCGCTTTAAGAGACCTGCCGCTCCTGGTTCGCCCAATACGGCGCGCGCAGCGCCTTCTTGTCGATCTTGCCGTTGAACAGCCGCGGCAGGCTTTCGACGAAATCGATGCTCTTCGGCTTCTTGTAGCTCGCGATCAGCGTGCGGGTGTGTTCGATCAGCGCATCCGCGGTCGCGGTGCTGCCCGGCCGCAACTGCACGCACGCCTTCACCGACTCGCCCCATTGCTTGTCCGGCACCGCGATCACCGCGACTTCGGCGACGGCGGGATGCGCGCGCAACGCCTCCTCGACCTCCCAGGAATAGATGTTCTCGCCGCCGGAAATGATCATGTCCTTCTTGCGGTCGACGACGAAGACAAAGCCGGCATCGTCGACAAAGCCGAGATCCTGGGTGTGCAGCCAGCCGTCGCGGAGAATCTCCGCGGTCATCGTGCTCTTGTTCCAGTAGCCGGTCATCGCGGTCGGCGAGCGGAAGATGATTTCGCCGATCTCGCCGGTGTCGCAGGCCGAGCCGTCATCGCGCACGATCCGCACTTCGTTGCCGAGCGCCGGCTGGCCCGCGGAGGCAAGCCGCCGCCGTTCCGCGTCGGTGCCGTCAATCAGATGATGATGGGCTTTCAGCACCGTGCAGGTCAGGCACTCGGTCATGCCGTAAACCTGCACGAAGATCGGGCCCATCTTCTCGATCGCGCGGCGCAGCGCCGGCACCGGCATCGGCGCCGACGCATAGTGCACGCAACGCAGCGAGCGCACGTCATAGTGCTTGGTGTCGAGCACATCGACCATCCGCTGCACCATCAGCGGCGCGAAATGCCCTGCGGTGATTTTTTCCCGCTCGATGGTGGCGAGAATGTCGTCGGGATCGAACGCGGTCTTGAGCACGACAGTGGCGCCCATCAGGCTGAAATTCATCTGCTCGATTTTGCCGCCGAGATGAAACAGCGGCATCACGATCAGCGTCTTGTCGGTCGGCAGTATGCCGGACTCGCACCCCAGCATCCGGGTCGCTTCGGCCATCGCGGCGTGACTGATCATCACGCCCTTCGAGCCGCCGGTGGTGCCGCTGGTATACATAATGTAAGCGATGTCGCTCGCGTCCGGCGCGATCGGCGGCATCTCGGCGCTGGCGGACGCGAGCAGGCTTTCATAATCGGCGATGCGGCGCCGCCCGGACTGAAGCCGATCCGCAGCCGGATGCTCGACACCTGCGCCGCGATCGCATTGGCCTGCGCGGCGAATTCGTCGGCGTAGATCAGCACGCTCGGCTGGCAATCCTGGCAGATCGCGGCAAGCTCCGGCTGCGCCAGCCGGCTGTTGAGATTGATGGTGACAAAGCCGGCCAGTTCGCCCGCGCCGAAGCACTCGATGTATTCGCTGCAATTGCGCGCCAGAATTGCGACGCGATCCTGCTTGCGCAGTCCTTTGCCCAGCAAGGCATTGGCGAGCCGCGCCATCCGCGCCGCCTGCTCGGCAAAAGTGTAGCGCCGCTCCTCAAAGATCAGCGCGGTCTGGCTGCCATAGAGCGCGCGCCCGCGCTTGATCAGATCGCCACAGGTAAGGGACATCCGGACGCCGCTCCCACTTCGCTGTTCGTTGTCGCCACGCAAGCCTGCGCTTTCGACTCGCAGCGTCGTAGAAATCCAGCATGGGCGCTTAAGCCTGTCCACCCGCGAATCGATGCACAATATCCGATATTGCCATTGGCCACCTGCGCGCTCTGCGCGAATCCGAATGCGGATGCCGCTTGGAAGCTGACGGGCAAAGATGCCGGACAAAACCGGACTCCGGCAGGCCAATTCGGGAGGGAGTTCATCATGAAACGCAGGATCGTCCGGTATTCTCGGCATTTTCGCGGCGCTGTTGCTGGCGCCTGCGGCGTCCAACGCGCAAGGCAGCTACCCGACGCGGCAGGTGCGCATCATGGTGCCCTACCCTCCGGGCGGCCCGACCGACCTGATCGCGCGGCTGGTGGCGCAGAAACTCGGCGAGCGGCTTGGCCAATCGTTCTTTGTCGAGAACGTCAACGGTGCCAGCGGCGCGGTCGGCGCCGGCCAGGTCGCCCATTCGGCGCCCGATGGCTACACACTCCTGGTGTCGACCAACGACTTCGCCGTTGCCTCGGTGACCAACACCAACCTGCCCTACGATCCGATCAAGGATTTCACCCCGGTCACGCATCATCTCGACCTCGCCGCAGGTGGTCGCGGTCAATCCGAACGTGCCGGCGAAAAACATCAAGGAGCTGGTCGACGCTGATCAAGGCGGCGCCGGAGAAATACAATTACGCGGCGATGGGCATCGGCTTCGGCCAGCTCACCGCGGTGCGGCTGTTCGATCTCAGCCTGGGTCTCAAGGGCCTGGTCCGCGTGCCGTTCAACGGCGCGGCGCCCGCCGTCAATGCGACGCTCGCCGGCGACACGCAGATCATCTTCCTCGGTCTGCCTCCGGTCGCGCCGTACCTCAGCGGCGACAAGCTGCGGGCGATCGCCGTCACCAGCCGCACGCCGGCCTTTCCGGACATTCAGTCATTGAGCGAAGCCGGCGTACCCGATCAGGAAGCCGACCTGATCAACGGCATGCTGGCGCCCATCGGCACGCCGCCGGAGATCGTCAATCTGCTGCAGAAGAACATTGCCGAGATCGTGAAGCTGCCGGACGTGAAAGCGACCTTCGACAAGCTGAGCTTCGTCGGCGCGGGCTCAACGCCCGAACAGTTCGCCGCGCAGATCAAGGAAGACATCGCGGTGTGGGGTAAAGTGATGAAGGACGCCCACATTCCGGTGAATTAGGGCGCGTCCGCCCTCTCCGTCGCCAACATACCCCGCTATCGTTATTGCCGGGCTTGACCCGGCAATCCATGCGGCGAATTCAGTATGGACCACCGGGTCATAGGCGAGCGAAAGCGACGCCGTTCTTCGAACGGCTATGCCCGGTGGTGACGAGAGGAAGTTGCCCAGCCGATGAACGACAAGGAAAAGGCCGCACTCGGATCGATTGCCGCTTCGGCTGCGCTAACCGTGGCGAAGGCCGTTGTCGGCGTGCTGACGGGCTCGCTCGCCATCCTTTCCGAAGCCGGCCACTCGCTAATCGATCTGTCGGCGACGGTGCTGACCTATTTCGCGGTGCGGCTTTCGGGCAAGCCCGCGGACGAGGAACACCAGTTCGGCCACGGCAAAATCGAGAGCGTCAGCGCCCTCGCCGAGACTGCGTTGCTGTTCATGTTGACCGTGATCGTCGTGTGGGAGGCCGCGCAGCGGCTGATCAGCGCGCAGGCTCATGCTGTGGAAGCAACCGCGGCCGCCTTCGCCGTCATCGCCGGCTCGATCATCGTCGACTTTTTCCGTGCTCGGACCTTGCGGCGTGTCGCCAAAGAAACATCGAGCGAAGCGCTCGAAGCCGACGCGCTGCACTTCAGTTCCGATATGTGGTCGTCGGTCGCCGTCCTGATCGGGCTTGGCGGCGTGGCGGCGGGATATTCGTGGGCTGACGCCACGGCTGCAATTGTCGTTGCGGTTTTCATCTGCATTGCCGGCTATCGCCTCGGCAAACGCACCATCGGCACGCTGACCGACACCGCGCCGGAGGGCGTCAGCGAGCGCATCGCTTCGATCGCACGCCAGGTGCCCGGTGTCGTCGCGGTTGAGCGCGTTCGCGTACGGCCGGCTGGGCCGGCGCTGTTCGTCGATCTCGGCGTCGGTGTCAGCCGCACCCTGCCGCTGGATCGCGTGTCCGCCATCAAGGACCGGCTGACGCGCGACGTGCACGCCGAGCTGCCGAACGCTGAAATGACAATCACCACCGAGCCGCGCGTGCTCGACGACGAGACGGTCCGCGAGCGCGTCATGATGATCGCGCGCAATCGCGGTCTCGCCATCCATCATGTCGCCGTGCAGACAATATCTGGCCGGCTGGCCATTTCCCTCGACCTCGAAGTCGAAGACACCATGGCGCTGGCCGCAGCACACGATGTCGCAAGCCAACTTGAGCAGGCGATCGGCGATGAACTCGGCACCGACGTCGAAGTCGAAACCCATATCGAACCCCTGCCCGCCGACGTCATGGCCGGCCGTGACGCTCCCGATGCGCGGATCCGCGAAGTGCGCGACGCACTGGTCGTGCTGGCCCGTGAGGTTCCCGATCTTGGCGAAGTCCATGATGTACGGGTGCGCGACACAGCGATGGGCGAGATCGTCAATTTCCATTGCCGCGTCGATGCTGCACTTTCTGTAGGCAAGGTCCACGACGCAGTCGACACGCTGGAAAGCCTGCTGCGCCGGCAATTTCCCAAAATCCAGCGCGTGATCGGTCACGCCGAGCCAAGAGTGGAGCCAAGAGAGGAGCCAAGAGTCGAGCCACGCCAATAACCGCGTCGTAACGGCGCTTTGCATTCCGGCGCGAAGCCTTTACATCAAGTCCATCATGCGCACCGAAGAACACCGCCCGATCCTGCTGAAAGATTATCGCCAGCCCGACTGGCTCATCGAAACCGTCCATCTCGACGTGTCGCTGCATCCGAGCGCGACGACGGTTCGCGCCAAACTTAGGCTCAAACCGAACAGCAACGGTATCCCCGCGCCGCTGGTGCTCGACGGCGACGAACTCGCGCTCAAATCGCTGGCGATCGACGGCAAGCCGTTACCGGCGGAGAATTTTGTCGCCACGCCCGACAAGCTCACCATCGCGCAGCCGCCGAACGCGCCGTTCGAGCTTGAGATCGAAACCATCGTCGACCCCACCAACAATACCCAGCTGATGGGGCTGTACCGCTCCGGCACGACCTATTGCACCCAGTGCGAGGCCGAGGGTTTCCGCCGCATTACTTATTTCCTCGACCGTCCCGACGTGATGGCGGTCTACACCACCCGCATCGAGGCCGAAAAAGCCGAAGCGCCGGTGCTGCTGTCGAACGGTAATCTCATCAGCGAGGGTGATATCCCCGGCACGACGCGGCACTTCGCCGAGTGGCACGATCCGTTCCCGAAGCCGTCCTATTTGTTTGCGCTAGTCGGCGGTCAGCTCGCCCATGTCAGCGACACCTTCAAGACCATGTCGGGCCGCAACGTTGCGCTCCGCATCTATGTCGAACCGGGCAAGGAAGACCGCTGCGCGCACGCCATGACGAGTCTCAAGGACTCTATGCGCTGGGACGAAGAAGTCTTCGGCCGCGAGTACGACCTCGACATCTTCATGATCGTCGCCGTCTCCGCCTTCAACATGGGCGCGATGGAGAACAAGGGCCTCAATGTCTTCAACGACAAGTACGTGCTGGCGTCAGCGGCGAGCGCGACCGATACCGACTACGCGCAGATCGAAGCCGTGATCGCGCACGAATATTTCCATAACTGGACCGGCGACCGCATCACTTGCCGCGACTGGTTCCAGCTTTGCCTGAAGGAAGGCCTGACGGTTTTCCGCGACGAGGAGTTCAGCGCCGACCAACGCTCCCGCGCGGTGGAGCGCATCAGCCAGGTGCGCAAGCTGCGCGCGTTCCAGTTTGTCGAGGACGCCGGCCCCCTCGCCCATCCGGTACGGCCAGAGATGTACCGCGAGATCAACAATTTCTACACGAGCACCGTCTACGACAAAGGCGCCGAAGTGGTGCGCATGATCAAGGCGCTGCTCGGGCCTGAATTGTTCCGCAAAGGCATGGATCTCTATTTTACCCGTCACGATGGCGAAGCCGCGACTGTCGAACAGTTCGTGCAGTGCTTTGCCGACATTAGCCACCGCGACATGAAGCAGTTCATGCGCTGGTATTCGCAGGCCGGCACGCCGGACGTCAAAGTCGCGCCACATTATGATTCGCGCGAGAAGACCTACCGGCTCGACGTCACACAAACCATCCCACCGACGCCAAACCAGCCAACCAAACTGCCGATGGTGATCCCGCTGACGGTCGGACTTGTCGGCAAGGACGGCGCCGACCTGCCGCTGACGCTCGACAATCGTCCGCTCGAGCGCGGCGTTCTGGAACTGACCGAGCCGCGCCAGACATTCATGTTCACCGGCGTCAATGAACGGCCGATCCCTTCGCTCAACCGCGGCTTCTCGGCACCGATCAAACTCTCGATACCGATCGAAGCGAGCGACTTGCGCTTTCTCGCCGCGCATGACTCTGACCCATTCAACCGCTGGCAGGCACTCCAGACGCTCGCGATGTCACTGCTCACCGCCAACGCCGGAGCGTTGCGCAAAGGCGGCGCGGCGCGCATTGACGATGGCTTGATGGCGGCGCTCGGCGCCATGCTGGAAGACGGCGACAAGCACGAGCCAGCCTTCATCGCACTCACGCTGGCACCGCCAAGCGAGGCCGATATCGCCCGCGAGATTGGCAGCGACGTCGATCCCGATGCGGTCTTTGCAGCGCGGCGCGCTTTGCGGGCGGCGATCGGCGACAAGCATGGCGCGGCGCTGGCGCGCATCTATCAACGTATGATGACGTCCAAGCCTTACAGTCCGGATGCGCAGAGCGCCGGCCGCCGCTCGCTGAAGAACGTTTGCCTCGACCTGATGGCGATAGCGCAGGCTGGCGATGCGCTCGAGCGCGCCCGCAAGCAATACGCCTCCGCCGACAACATGACCGACCAGATGGCGGCGCTCGATACCCTGACCATGCACGATCGCGCCGGCCGTTCCGGACCGCTGGAAGACTTTTACAAGCGCTACGCCGACGATCCGCTGATCATCGACAAGTGGCTCGCGCTACAAGCGACGATCCCGGAGCCGGAGACTCTCGATCGGGTCCGTGCGCTGACCGCTCACCCGGCCTTCTCGATGGGCAACCCCAACCGGGTGCGCTCACTGATTGGTGCATTCGCGCAAGCCAATCACACCCAGTTCAACCGCGCTGACGGTGCCGGTTACGATTTCGTCGCCGATGTCGTGCTGGAGCTCGATCCAAAGAACCCGCAGGTCGCTGCCCGTATCGTAGGTGCGTTCCGCTCCTGGCGGGCACTGGAAGCCAAGCGGCGCGATCGGGCGCAGGCAACGCTTCGCCGCATATTGCAGGCGTCGTCGCTGTCTCGCGATGTCCACGACATCGTCGCCCGCACGCTCGCGGAGAGCTGACCAATTTGCGGTCAGGCCGCGTACCGATGCTAAAAAGGTTGAAATCCGAGCGGAAATGATCTGGCTCGCCTCCCCCCTCTTTGGGCATACTGCATCGGGGCGGAGGGAGATATCGCAAACACAGCGGCATGTCGGCGCTTTACGCCGGTTAGCACGCGGCAATCGGCAGGATCGCGCGCTAGCCGCGATCACCCGCGCACAACAACGGGAAATTCAGGGACCCGAAGAGTGAACTCATGATCAACAGAAATGACAATGGTAGCCGAACGGCTTGCATCGTAAGCCTCGCGCTGGCCGCGCTCCTGTTGTTGCCTGATCTAGCCCGCGCTCAGGCTACGAATAACGAGGACGACGACAACGCCTGTCAAATGATGTCGTCATACGCGAAAATGGGCGTCGAGCATGACAAATTTCTTCCGCTTGCACCGGCATGCGCGAAGAGTCGGCTATGCACTTCGACGTGGCAAACCATGGTCATAGCCAGCCGGTCCGATGTTGACATGCTCAACTGCGATCAAGCGCCCCCTCTCGAACCGCAAAAAGCTGCGGCCGCACGGGCATTCACAGCGTGCTACAAGCTGTGGCGAGACGGCCAGTTTTCACCGTCGTCGCTTCAGCAGGATGCGGCCGAGCTTACGCCGCTGTGTAATCAGAGCACCGACCCGTACATTGAACCATGCTATGTACTGCGCAGTTTCCAGGCTGCCAAATTGTCCAACCCTGGCCTAGCGTGCAACAGATGACGAGGTGCAAGTTATTTAATGTGGAACTTCCAATGCCGTTTTTGTTATGTCTACTGCTATCTGCGGCGTGGCTAGTGACCTCAGCTCGCGCTCAAGACGTCACTGATCCTGATCGAGCGTGTGCGATGATCTCAATCTACGCGAAGATGGGAATGTCGGATGACGCGATGAAGGCTTTGGTAGTGAGGTGCAATCAGAACGCCAATCCGGAAGCCATCTGCAATACGATGATGGTCGTCAAGATCACAAACAGGGCAAATCCCGGTCTGGTCTGTACCGATCATCAGAGGTGCGAGCAGGACGGCCTCGACTGCCAATAGGCGAAATCTACCGGCAGATGGCTTTGAATTGATAAACGCGCTGCTTCATGATGATCAAATGGACCAGTCCTTTATCGACACCATTCAGCTTTTCGCCTTTGGCCGCGGTTTCCATATCAGTCACCGTTGGCCGTCCTGATTCGCAATAGCTTCGCAACGAAACTTGCCCGGCGCGGTATTGCGCGGACAGCAAATTGAGCTTCGCCTCCGCTATGTCGACGGCGTCTGACGTGCCCGCCGCATATCTCTGTTCTACGAGTTTGGACCAGGACTCCGCTTTGTTCACCGCTTCCTTGCTGTTCGCCTCATTGTCGGCTCGGAATACGACACTCTCCGTTGTTGCTATCGCGGCATCGCAGGCCTCCGCCGACCGGCTCATCGCGCCAACTTGATCCTGCCATTGTTTCCTCATGTCCACCTGTTGTTGCTCCGTGAGTGGACCGGGAGACCCGAATTGCAGATACCGTTCAGACGGTAGATTCGCGGCGATGACCTGCAATTGCGGCCGCGCCAGCTTGCAGTACGCGGCGTGCGGGATCAGTTGCGCTTTATATTCCATCGCCAACAAATGATATCGTGCGAGCGCGGCCTCACTGGCATCAGCGATGCCCGCCTGAGATTTGTTCGCGGTAACGCGCACAAGATGTTGCGCATCTTTTACCGCTTCCGGTGAATAGGCGAGCGCCGCAATTGGAATAACAAGTATCGCAAGCGTGGCCGCTGATATCCGACCTGCCACTGATAACGAAACCATTGCCGTCTCATTCGTTCTTACCGCGCAGTCATACAGTAGTCGACTGGCGCTGAGATTGTCGAGCAACAAATAAACCGAAAGACACATTCGCCTCTCCCGGATGAAAAATATTTAATGAAATATCCATCTCCGGTTTAGACGAGCGCGATCAGATTTAGCTCCACGGCCCTCTCTAAATCAGGAGTTGGTCATGTTGCTTTCTGAAAGAGATTTTCGCCAAACTGCTTTCCCCGTTGTTGCTGCCGTTGTTCTGGCCCTTGCCACTTTTATTCCGAGCTTCGTGGCTCGCGCCGGCGATCTTTCATGTATCCAAAGCACCGGCGACGAGGCAATCGCGGCTTGCACCCGCGAGATCGGCGCCGCTGGCCCGCAAGACCGACAACTGGCGCCGCTCTACCTTAACCGCGGCGAAGCCTATTACTCCCGCTACGAGCTTGGTGCGGCGCTTGCCGACATCAATCAGGCCATCAGGCTCGATCCACAATTAGCCGCCGCCTATGACGCGCGCGGGCGGGTCTATCACTTCCATCCCGATCGGGCGTTGCTCAATTTTGATATCGCCATAAAGCTTGATCCGCAATTCGCCAGAGCACTGGTCGACCGCGCGGCCGCCTATCGGCTTAGCGGGGATCTCGATCGCTCACTCGCCGATCTTGATCAGGCCATCCGTCTCGATCCCGGCAATACTCAAGCTTACGAGGTCCTCGGCGCGGTTTACCGCGACAAGGGCGAGTTTGACGGCGCCATCTCCGCTTACAGTGAGGCTATTGCGCGAGAACTCCCGGAACCATTTTGCTTATTTCCACCGCGGCCAAGCGTACCAACGCCTGGGACAGCTCGACGCCGCGATCGCCGATTACGATCAGGCAATTCGGCTCGGTCCCTCGACCCTGGTTTACGAAGCGCGTGGCGGCGCCTATCAGGCGAAGGGAAATCTCGAAGCCGCGATCCGCGATTTCGATGCAGCGATCAAGCAAACCCCCGATGATGCGGCGGCTCTCAATGCCCGTGGACTTGCGCGGCTTGCCGCAGGTGACAGCATTAGCGGCAACGCCGATCTGGCCGCGGCCAAACACCTGACGACAATGGCCAGACTGACCACGGTTGCCACCGGACTGCATGCTGTATTTGGCTTGCTTACGCTGGTTTCCGGCGCCGTCATGTTGCTCGGCATGATGCGCGCGAAGTACGACCCGCGCTGGACGATGCTGTTTTTCGTTACCGCCGGTCTGACTGACACTGGCGTTTTGTTGCTGCAGGACGTCGCGGTTATGCAGGACTATCTTTTCGCGCTCTGCGCTCTCGTCCTGCTGGTAACAGGTGCTTTTGCCTTTTACGCGGGCGGCGCCAAGCGTCAATGGCATTGGGTTTATATTATCGCGAGCGTCACCGCCCTTTATTTGAATGTTCAAATCGCAACCGAGCAGGTGCTTTTGATATTTCCCTCGCTCATGCGCCTTCTGCCACTCGATCCAACGCCGGTATTTTTCGCCGAGCTTGTGTTTCTCACGGCGCTATTCCTCTGCACCTGCATTGCGGCGTTGTGTCGGTATCGGCCTTTGGTTGGCATGCGGATCAAGAATAGCCACCATTTTAACGGAAACTAGGGAGGCGACCCATGCTTCGCAAATATTTCAATCTATCAACGGCCGTGTGTGCGCTGCTTCTCGCATCTTTGCTGTCGGCCAGCGCCCAATCGCAACCGGTGCCGGATCGCGCACGTGTCCTTGCAGCGATCGACGCCTATAAAGGATTGAAGGAGAAATTCGACCAATCGAGCGGTCCGTTCAAGGACTGGGCGGGATTCTACAGCCGGGGTGGGCGCTGCGAGTTCAATGAGAAGACAGCGGAGAGACCAGCCGGTCTATGGGAAAAGGGGCAATTCGCGCTGTGGACGGATGACAAATATCTTTACGGCATGCAGCTCGACGCCAGTCCGGCGGTTTTTCAATTCGCATACCGGTCCGACTCCCCGGTCATCGGCATTGATATCTATGACCTGACGCGCGTCGATCATCTCGGCGCCGCCGCCGGCATCGACGATGCCGAATGGCGGCTCCTTGGCATTGGCGTTCCCAATCCGGATGACATCGGCCGCATCGGTATCGGCATAACGCCGCGGTTCATGGCCTATCCGGATGTGCACAATCTGCATTGGCTAACGTATTGCGGCCCGGGCGACCAGGGCATGGATCCGATCATCGATCAGGCTAATCCGCTCTATTTCAGCCTGCACTTCCTGCAACAGCGGCTTGCGAGCATGCCGAACTGATCGCAGTGTACCAACATCGCCTCCGAGGAAAGAACCAACACGTGGAAGCGAAATCCCGATCGCTCTATCCAGGCATTGTGCTTTCGGCCCTCTTGTTTCCGATGTTCTTCAGCGTTGCCTTCGCAGGATGTCAGGTGGATGGCACGGTTAGCGACGCCCCGATGCACGATTTACGTAAATCATGCCCTCCAGGGCCGACGGCCGGGCATGCAATAGCCCAAGACGATGCCGACGATCGGAAGCCATCAAAAGACGGCGATTGGAGAAATGAAGCCTGGGTATGTCCGATTGCCGGAAGATGCGGGCCGACTGGTACGCCTGGCTTGGGAACGTGGGCGCCGCAGAAACCGCCCGGAGATGAAAACAAGTGACATGGATGCAGTGCACGTTGAGCTTCGAGGCAACGTCACTGGCCGGGCGGACTTCCCTTTGCTCAATCGGAAACCAGTCATCCGCGCAGACAGTCGCTGGCACCCCTGCGCATGCAAGTGACTCTACGCAAATAATTTTTCCGCGTGCATTTTGCGACGCCAATGTCATCCACAACAATGCTTTGGATCGTTAACGAAAAATATTGACTCAGGGAGTCCTCGGACTCTCGACAAATCGATTCGTGTCGATTCATATAGACAATGATTCGGGTGGGTTGAGCGCAGGCAAAACATCCGAATACGGGTCGCGGGGATTATCCTAAAACGGAGGCAGGCATGGCGCGCGCCGAAGTGGCGAGTGCGTCCTTACGCTCGGATTCGATCAAAGGGTTGGCACAATCGATCGCCAACCCGGCGTATCGCCGCCTGCTCACCGCAGAGCCGCTTCTGCGCCGCGCAGTTCCGGTCCTGATCGTCGCCTTCATGCTGACGATCTGCATCGGCGCCGCCGTCCAGGTTCTCGAACACCGCCGTCAGGCCATCGTCGATTCAGTCCGAACCGGCGAAGCCCTCGCCGACCATCTCGCCACCATCCTTGAGCGTACGACGCGCGAAGGCAAACCGGCACTGCCGCGCACCTCGCAAGCGTTGCAGCGTGTATTACCGGCCTGGGCGGCAGGCGCGGGACGCAGCATTCTGATCGCCGATGCCGACGGCGCCATCATCGCCAGCATGCCGGATGAATCTTCCCTGCTCGGCCGGCACATTCTCGACGTGCTCGGCCCCTCACAGCCGTTGCCGACGACCACGTCCGGCGCTACCGGAACGATTGAGAACGTCATGCCGGATGGCGATGATGCCTTCGCCACGGTGCGGGCGCTGCGTAATCCGATCGGGTTCCTCGCCGTCGTGCAGCCGCGCAGCGAGGCGCTCGCCAACTGGCGCTCGACCACAACACTGACTGTCACCCTCTCCGCTACCACCGGCTTCGTGGTGCTGATCCTCGGCTTTGCCTTCCATTGGCAGGCGGCGCGTGCCCGCGAGGCCGATCTGATCCACGATACCGTGCGCAGCCGTATCGACACCGCGCTCAATCGCGGGCGCTGCGGACTTTGGGACTGGGATTTGGCGCGCGGCCGAGTGTTCTGGTCGCACTCGATGTTCGACATCCTCGGCCTCGAACCGAAGGACGACCTGCTCACCTTCGGCGAAGTCAACGCGCTGGTTCACCGCGACGATGTCAATCTCTACCGCCTTGCCACCCAGGTCGCCGACGCCAAGCTGCAATCGATCGACCATGAATTCCGCATGCGCCACGCCGACGGACGCTGGGTGTGGCTGCGGGCACGCTGCGAGCTAGCGCAGCAGGAAGGCGACGGCGGCCTGCATTTGATCGGCATCGCCGTCGACATCAGCGAACAGAAGACACTGGTCGAGCGGACCGTCGCCGCTGACCTCCGCCTGCGCGACGCCATCGAAACGATTCCGGAAGCTTTCGTGCTTTGGGATGCTGAAAATCGCCTCGTCTTGTGCAATTCGAATTTTCAGCAGCTGCACCATCTTGCCGACGAAGCCGTAGAGCCTGGTGCGCGCTATGAGACCGTCGTCGCCGCCGGCAAGAAGCCGATCCTGCGCACGACCGTAGCGAATGACGGTGGCCAGCGCCCGGGCGCGCGTACTTTTGAAGCGGAACTCGATGATGGACGCTGGATGCACATCAGCGAACGCCGCACCAAGGATGGCGGATACGTCTCCGTCGGCACCGACATCACCCAGATAAAACTGCACGAGCAGAAGCTGGTTGAGGGCGAGAAACGGCAGAAGACCACGATCGACGATCTGCGCAAATCCGAAGAAGCGCTCAAACTGCACACCGAGCAACTTGCCGATCTCGCCGAGAAATACGCCGAGGAAAAAAATCGCGCCGAAGACGCCAATCAGGCGAAATCGAAATTCCTGGCCAACATGAGCCACGAACTGCGCACCCCGCTCAACGCCATCATCGGCTTTTCTGAAATCATGGAAGCCGCCATGTTTGGCCCGCTCGGCGCGGACAAGTACCACGAATATTCCCGTGATATCCGTGAAAGCGGTCAGTACCTCCTCGACGTCATCAACGACATCCTCGACATGTCGAAGATCGAAGCCGGCGGCATCAAGCTCGCGCCGGAAGAAGTCGAACTCGATCCGGTTCTGACTGACAGCCTGCGCGTCGTGTCGCAGCGCGCCAGCGAGAAGAACGTCGAACTCGTCTCACAGGTCGATCCGACAATTCATCTGCGCGCCGACCGCCGCGCGCTCAAGCAGATCGCCCTCAATCTTCTGTCCAACGCGGTGAAATTCACCCCGGACGGCGGGACGGTGAAGCTTGAGGGCCGCGTGCGTGGCGGCATGGTGACGATCGCCATCGCGGACAACGGCATCGGCATTCCGAAAGACGCGCTGCGCAAGCTTGGCCGCCCCTTCGAGCAGGTCGAAAGCCAGTTGACCAAGAAGTATCAGGGATCAGGCCTTGGCCTCGCGATCGCAAAGTCGCTGACCAAGATGCACGGCGGCGGCATGCGCATCCGCTCAACCCTCGGCAAAGGCACAATGGTGGTGGTGCGGCTCCCGCTCGCGACCAAGCCTATGGCCAGCGAAGAACTCCACGTTCCGTCCCCGCCAATTGCGGAAGCAGACTATCAACTGTCGCTCGTGTAACGCTCGGCCTCAATCTGATTTCGCGGCGGAGCTTGCCAAATGAGCGTTGACGTCGCCCATTGGATCACAGACGAAAACGGGCGCCGGCTAAAACCGACGCCGCTGATCGATTGCGCTGAGAGAGCGATCACATTCCGGCATTAATTTCGGTCTGCAGCGCTGCGGCGTTCGCGGCGTCGTTTTGCTGCTCCGCTGCCGCCATGGAGGCGTTCAAAGACGTTTCGTCGTTCAAGTTCTGCTCAGCGGCAGCCGCCGCGGAGGCGGCAGCGCGTGCTCGCGCTGTTGTCGATTGGCGTCGAGGGGCAGGAGAGTCGAAAGTGGGATCATACCCACCGGACGACGTACCGACGACCGGTGCGACGCGGCCTGCCTCATCGCACTCTGCACGATGCCGGCATATTGCGGAGGCACCATACCGAGCACCGCTCCGACCAATTGTCCGACGTCGATGCCCGGCCCGGCACCAAAATGGCCGGCGACTGGATACGAGATAGGCGGGCCGCGCAGCAGCATTGAACCTGCCATTCCTTTGCGAGTTCGGTCCCGCCGCAGAGAGTGTAATTTGGATAGGGCGGATGGCCGCAACGTCTAAGCCCAGTCGGGACGCGGCCGGCGGCGTTGTTCTCGCGTTGACGTGCGCGGTGGCGGCCATCGCGTGGTCCGCCCAGGGCGAGGGATGCCAACACAAGACCGGTCGGAATGAACGATTTCTGGATAAGCGATTTCATGGCACTCTCCTTATTTGGTCGGCATTGAGCCGACGAAAATCCCGAACGCTGTATGATTTAAGGATATGCCGCGAGGCTGAAGGACAGATGGCCGGCGGATTAATTGCCGTCCAGAATTGGTAAGCGGGTAGCGAAAAAACGAAGACGTGAACGGGGCCACCGCAGCCTGAACCTAGAACACGCCATGCGTATTATTCGGTCTACACCGGAAGCTAAGGCGCTCGGCTAGATTAACGGGCTGTATAACCAGCCAATATCTGTCCGATGATCTGTTTGACGAAATATTCCGATCCGGCTTTGCTGAAATGGTTGTCGTCCCACACCAGAATATCGCCGGGATTGTCGCCGACACGCACCAGACAACCTTCAGAGTTACAAAGCGTTTTCATCGCAGAAATGTAGCCGGCACCATAGCTCTCAGTCGTGCTGCGAATTGACCGCTCTAATTCAGGATCAATCCGGAGGTACGTGTCCAGACGCTGCGGGATTCCGTTTTGCCGGTTCTTTAGATAGGCGTTTATGAGTTCATTTCGGAGAGGTTGCGGCCAGCGAGGTTCTGGTCCGACGACAAATGTGTGCCTGACACCAATCTTTCTTGAAAACTCCAGCAGATCGGCCAGTCCTCCGACATTGAAGGGCGTGTATATTGCCCAGAGAGCGCCAATAATAATGATATCTGGCTGCGTCGCCGCAACATTGTTCTTGATCGAATCCAACAAGTCGGCGCAATCGCGGGTTTCCGGTTGGATACGGATTGGTGCGCAGCCCCCGCCGAAGCTGCGTGGTACAGCCTGATTGGTTGAACGTCTCGAACCGCCAGAAGGCCGGGGATCAATTGATCCGCGTGAGAGTCACCCCAGGTTAGAATTTTGGGGCCAGCCAGGTTCCCGCTCTCGTAACCGTTGGGGCCATAGGGCGGCCGCGGCACTCGAAGGAACAACGAAGGAATTGGCGGGCTGTATCGGCTCGGCAAACCATCTGTCAGCACTGCTGCGACCCCGAGCAACGCAGCAACCACCATGGCGGCAAAACTTGTGACCGCTACGCGCGGCAGCCGAAACGACCTTAAGGGGCGCTCGATCAGCAGGTACGTTGCGGCAGCCAGAACGACGGAAAGAGCGACAATCCAGCGCCCTTTCGAATTCGGATCGCGGAGCAGAACCAGAAGCGGCCAGTGCCATAAGTAGAGCGGGTAGCTGATGAGCCCGAGCGCCACGGCGGGACGGCATGATAGGGCTCTGTTGACCAGCGTACCCGGTCCGGCGGCGATAATCAGAATGGACCCAAGCACTGGAGGAACGGCCCACCAGCCCGGAAAGGCGGCAGCGGGTGAAAGGCAGGCTGCGGCTGCTATCAATACGATACCGGCAACGGATACGGCTTCGCGCTGAAGCTTCATAGTCCACGAGGGCCAGTGACTGGCGGCATACGCGAGATACCCGCCGACCAATAATTCCCAGACGCGTGTAAAGGGCAGATAGAACGCCGCGGGCTGGCTGTAGCGAACCAGGATGATACTGCCCGCAAACGACAGCGCAGCCGCGAGAGCAAGAACCCAGGGAACCGAGCTTCGCCGCTTCATTGCGATCATCAGCAATAACGGCATCGCCAGATAGAACTGCTCTTCGAACTCCGAGTGACCATAGATGAAGCAGCGGCTTCGACGCCGCAGCCGCGTCGAAGTAGCCGACCTCGGAATAGGTCAGAAGGTTTGACGCGAAGGCGGCCCCGGCCACGATCTGGCGGCCGAGTTCTGCAAAGTCTTCCGGAAGCAGGGTGTACCACCCCAAAATCCACACTGCGGCAAGAACGACAATCAGCGCCGGGAAAATTCGCCGAATCCGTCTTTCGTAAAAACCTACAAGACTGAATGTGCCGCGCTCCAGCGCATCCGAGATGATGCCCGTAATCAGAAAGCCCGAGATCGCAAAAAACACATCAACGCCGACGAACCCGCCCGGTATCAAATCTTCCTGAACGTGGAAGACCACAACCAGGCTGATAGCAATGGCTCGCAACCCATCTATGTCAGGCCGATAGTTTGAATTCGGCACCCGAACATCACTTGATCTACGCCGCGAAATATCCCGGCCTGCGTTAAACCGTAATCCGCGTTCGGGTTGAAGAGCGCCCGCAATTATTCGGGGCATTCTTGAATACCGTGCTGGCGCGGCAATTTTTCATGAGTACACGGCCTAAGGCGCCTTCCCGAGAATTCGCACAAAACATTCGCGCACCTGGCGTTGCGTTTCCTCAACGTAGGCCTGCAGTGCGCGCGAAAATCCGGCAGATCGGCGGCGCGCGTCAGCAGCGCCAACACACCGACGCTCGCGGTCTTCGGATCGAACACGCCCGGCAAACAAAGCCGCACGATTTGCGTCAGATCGTGAAACAGCCGCACCGCGGGCCGCAGGATGTCGGCATCCTCGCGCGCGAGAACGCCCAGATTGCGCCGCCTTCTCCAGCACCCGCGCCGTCGTGGTGTCGAGAATATCCGGCGAGGCGGCCGCATGAACGAGCTGCAGATACTGCGCGATGAATTCGATATCGACCAGACCGCCGGCCGCGTATTTCAGATCCCAGATATTGGCGTCGCCTTTTTCCTTGGCGATCGCGCCGCGCATCTCGACGACGTCGTCGGCGATCGCGCGTCGATCGCGTTTGCGGCACAGCACTTCGCGGATCACGGCTTCGATCCGGGCGGTGAAAGCCGGCGATCCGGACACGACACGCGCGCGCGTCAGCGCCATGTGTTCCCAGGTCCAGGCTTCGTGCTCCTGATAGCTGGCAAACCCGCCGATCTGCGTCGCCAGCGGCCCGGAGCGGCCCGAGGGCGCAGCCGCATATCGACCTGATAGAGCACGCCGTAGTTGGTCTGCACCGTCAGCGCACTGATCAGCCGCTGGGTCAGCCGGGCGAAATATTGTCCGCCATAGAGCGGCCGCTTGCCGTCCGAATTCGGCTGCTTGTCGTCAAAATCGTAAATCACGATGAGATCGAGATCGGAGTTCGCCGTCATTTCCATGGCGCCAAGCCGGCCGAGCGCGAGGATCGCGGTCTCCTGGCCGCGGATGCGGCCGTAGGTCGCGGCAAAATCGTCTTCGACAATGCGATGCACCGCGCGGATCAGCACGCCCGCAAGCCGCGCAAAAATCCCCCCGCGGCCTCTGCGGAAACCGAGCCGGACAGGATACGCGCGCCGATCAGGAACATGCGCTCCTGACCGAACAGCCGGATGGCGTCGAGCACATCTTCGTAGCCGCGCGCATCGCCGAGCGCGCGCTTGAGCGCGGCTTCGAGCGCGGCCTCGTCCGGCAGCGCGCCGAAAAAACTCGGATCGATCAGCGGATCGATCAGATGCGGATTTTGCGCGAGGATATCGGCAAGCCGCGGCGCGACACCGAGCATCAGTCCTATGAACCGCAACAGCTCGGGATTTTGCCGCAGCAGCGACAGGAACCGGCCGCCGCCGCGCAGACCGGAGAGAAACTTGTCGAACGCGGTGAAGGCCGCGTCCGGATTTTCGCCGCGCGAAAACTGATCCAGGATCAGCGGCGCAAGCTCGGCAAGGTTCGCTCTGCGCCTGCTCGCCGCGCAATGCGGGATAGACGCCGTCCAGCCAGCCGCGCACGGTCGGCAACGACTGCCGGGGGTTGCCGGAAACCCATCTGCGCGAGCCGGTCGAGCGTGTCGCTTTCGCCCTCCCCGGCGGCAAACGACAAGTGCTGCCGGTGCGCCAGCAGGTCAGGCGCCGCTCGAACAATTTCACATAGTGCTGCTCGACCTTGCGCAGATGCCCGAGCAGGACAGCGGCGAACTCATCGCGATCCGCGATAGCCGAGAAACCGCGCAAAACGGTCGAGCGCGTCCGGATCGGACGGCAGCGTATGGGTCTGCTCGTCCGCCATGCATCTGCAAGCGATGCTCGACCCGGCGCAGAAAATCGTAAGCCGCAGTCGAGCTCGTCGCGCGTCGGCGCGTCGATCCAGCCGCCGGCGGCGAGCGCGGCGAGCGTCGCCACAGTCTCGCGGCCGCGCAATTCGGGATGCCGGCCGCCGGCGATCAGCTGCTGGGTCTGCGCGAAGAACTCGATCTCGCGAATGCCGCCGCGGCCGAGCTTGATGTTGTGGCCCTCGACGGCGATCTCGCCATGGCCGCGGTAGGCGTGGATCTGCTGCTTCATCGCGTGGACATCGGCGATGGTCGCGTAGTCGAGATATTTGCGCCAGACGAACGGCGACAAGATCGCGCAGGAAGTTCTCGCCGGCGGCGAGATCGCCGGCGCAGGCGCGCGCCTTGATCAGCGCCGCGCGCTCCCAGTTCTGGCCGCGGCTTTCGTAGTAATCGAGCGCGGCGTCGGTCGAGATCGCGATCTGGGTCGACGCCGGATCCGGGCGCAGACGCAGATCGACGCGGAAGACGTAGCCGTCCGCGCGTGCGCTCCTGCAGCAGTTTGACGAGGTCGCGCGTCAGGCGGACGTAAAAATCGTGCGGCTCGACGCGGTCGGCGAGCTTCGCCGCTCCGGCATCGAAGAACACCATGAGGTCGATGTCGCTGGAAAAATTGAGCTCGTGGCCGCCCATCTTGCCCATCGCCAGCACGATATAGCCGGAGCCTTGCTCGGGATGGCTTTTGTCGTCGGGCTTGAGCCTGCCGCGCCTGGTCGCGTCGCGCAGCAAGATAACGGACGGCGACTTGCAGCGCCGTCTCGGCAAGATCGGTCAGCGTGCGCGGTGACGCGCGCAACCGGCCAGACGCCGCCGATATCGGCCAGCGCGATCAGAAGCGCCGCATCGGCCTTCATGCGGCGAAGGATCCGCATCACGCTCGCCGGCGTGCGTGCGGCGCGCCGCTTTCCGGCGTCTCTGGCAAGCAGCGAAGCGAGCTTCGCTTCGGGATCGGCCTTCAGCAAGCGCACGAAACGCGCCGGATCGGCGCGCACCAGATCCCACAAGATAAGGGCGGCTTCGGCGATGCCGCCGAGCAAGCCGCGACAGCGGCGGATGTGTTGCGAACCAGCGACGTCAGAGCCTTGCCCGCACGGCTGTCGGCCTTGATACTCGAAAGCCATTCCGCAACGCGCGCGACGTCGCCTCCGGCGACGACAGCGGCAATGCGCCATCGAGCCGGCGCGATCAGTGCCGCTTTATCGCGCCGTTGCCCCTGCCGGCCCGCGACCGCGGGCCGTGTCATCCGGTCACCGCCGGACCGGCGCGCGGCAGCGCAATGATGCTGCGCAAGCCGGGGTGATTGTCTTCGAGCTTCAATTCGCCGCCATGCAGCCGCGCCACGGCCGACGCCAGGCTCAGGCCCAGACCCGGAGCCCGGCTCCGACCGGCTTTGCTCGAGCCGCACGAAGCGCTCGACCACGCGGCCGCGGTCGGCTTCCGGAATGCCCGGACCGTGATCCGCGACCTCAGCGCGATGCGATCGCCTTCGTTGCCGGCCTTGACCACGATCTCGGCAGGCGCGCCGTTCACGCCGTTGGCCGCTGCTTCGGCGCGGCATATTTGATGGCGTTGTCGATGAGATTCGCCAGCGCCTGGCTGACCAGTTCGCGATTGCCGCGCACCGGCGCCGCCGCCGGCGCCTCGACCTTCAGCGCCAGGCCTTTTTCCTCGGCCAGCGGCTCGTAAAGTTCGCCGACATCGCGCGCGATCTCGGCGGCATCGAACTCGGTCATGTTGTCGCG
Organism: uncultured Alphaproteobacteria bacterium; assembly: GCA_963807565.1. Lineage (GTDB taxonomy): Bacteria > Pseudomonadota > Alphaproteobacteria > Rhizobiales > Xanthobacteraceae > BOG-931. The sequence continues at coordinate 21,247 of CAWECH010000030.1, forward strand.
CGCATGCCCGGATTCGGCGCGCGCGATCATCAACAGCGCGTCGAAGGTGCGGATCAGATCGTCGGATTCGCGCGATGGTCGATTCCAGCGCCGCGCGGTACTCGGCGTCGTCGGCGTTGCTGCGCAGCGCCTGCTCGCAGCGGTTGCGCAGCCGCGTCAGCGGCGTTTTGAGATCGTGGGCGATATTGTCGGAGACTTCCTTCAGCCCGCGCATCAGCGCCTCGATGCGCTCCAGCATGGCGTTGAGGTGATCGGCGAGCCGGTCGAGCTCATCGCCGGTGCCGGCGACCGGCAGGCGGCCGGCGAGATCGCCGGCCATGATGGTCTGCGCGGTCGCGGTCATGGCGTCGATGCGGCTCAGCACGCGGCGGCTGACAAAGAAGCCGCCGGCGAGGCCAAGCACGACCACCAGCGCCAGCGACCATTGTCCGGCATTGGCGATGATGCCGAACAGCCGCTCGCGCTCCTCGAGATCGCGCCCGACCAGCAGGCGGAAACCGCCGGGCAACTGCACGATCTGCACCAGCGCGCGGTGCTCGTTGCCCTCCGGCGCTTCGAGCCGGCGATAATTGGTTTCGAGCCAGCCCGGATGATCGAGCACGCCCGGCTCAAGCGAGCCGACATTGCCGGCAAGGCCCTCCCCGGTCGGCGTGGTCACCAGATAGAGGCTCGATCCCGGACGCCGCGAGCGCAGATCGACGACGATGACCAGCCGCCGGATGCCGCCCTGGCTGTATTGCTCGCTCAGCCCGCTGATCTCGGTATTGATCGTCGTGGTGATCTGCTCGGTGATCAGCCGGCGCGTATTGAGCGCGAAATAGCCGAGCAGCGACACCGCGAACACGATGAAGATCAGCAGATAGACCAGCGTCAGCCGGAACGCCGTCGCGCGAAAAAGCTTACCGAGAGCCGCCACGGATCATCGTCTTTCAGCGTCGTGCGCCGATCTCGCTCTCGGAGAAATCATCCTCCCAGAACTCGAGAGACGCGCGTTTGCCGCCCCGCTGGTTTTCCGCCTCCGAACGCCGCAATTCGACGCGCCTGATCTTGCCGGAGATCGTCTTCGGCAGTTCGGCGAATTCCAGACGCCGCACCCGCTTGAACGGCGCCAGCGCCGAGCGGCAATGCTGGAAGATCGACAGCGCCGTCGCGCGATCCGGCGCGTGGCCGGCCGCCAGCGTCAGAAAGGCCTTCGGCACCGCGAGCCGCATCGGATCGGGCGACGGCACCACCGCCGCTTCCGCCACCGCCGGATGCTCGATCAGCACGCTTTCAAGCTCGAACGGACTGATGCGGTAGTCGGACGATTTGAACACGTCGTCGGCGCGGCCGATGTAGGTCAGGTAGCCGTCGTCGTCGACCGCGGCGACATCGCCGGTGCGATAGACATTTCCCGCCATCGGCGCGGATGCCGCCGTCGTCGGCCTGATAGCCCTGCATCAGTCCGGTCGGGCGCGGCGTCGAGCGTCAGGCAGATCTCGCCTTCCTTTTGCGGCTTCGCCGTCGAGCGTCGAGCAGCGCGACGCGATAGCCCGGCAGCGGCCGGCCCATCGAGCCCGGCTTGACTGTCTGGCCCGGCGTATTGCCGACCAGCGCCGTGGTCTCGGTCTGGCCGTAGCCGTCGCGGATGGTGATGCCCCAGGCGGCTTTGACCTGTTCGATGACTTCGGGATTGAGCGGCTCGCCGGCGCCGATCAGTTCGCGCATCGGCACCTTCCAGGCCGACAAGATCCTCCTGGATCAGCATGCGCCACACTGTCGGCGGCGCGCAGAACGTGGTCACGCCGCAGCGCGTCACGGTGTCGAGCAGACCCTTGGCGTTGAAGCGCTTCTGGTTGGCGATGAAAACACACGGCCTGCGCGTTCCACGGCGCGAAGAAGCAGCTCCAGGCATGCTTGGCCCAGCCGGGCGACGAAATGTTCAGATGCACGTCGCCCGGCTGGAGGCCGATCCAGTACATCGTCGAAAGATGCCCGACCGGATAGCTCTGGTGGCTGTGCAGCACGAGCTTCGGCGTCGCCGTCGTGCCCGAGGTGAAATAGAGCAGCATCGGATCGTCGGCGCATGCGTCTCGCCGTCCGGCGTAAATTGCGGCCGAGGCCTCGTAGCCCTTCTCGTACGACATCCATCCCGGCGCCTCGCCGCCGATGGCGATGCGCGAATAATCGCCCGGCAGGTCGGCGAATTTGGCCGCGGCATCGGCGCTGGTCACGACATGGCGCACGCGGCCGCGCGCAAAACGGTCGGCGAGATCGTTGCGCGTGAGCAGCGTCGTCGCCGGCACGATCACCGCGCCGAGCTTCATCGCCGCCAGCATGCATTCCCACAGCGGCACGACATTGCCGAGCATCAGCAGGATGCGATCGCCGCGGCGCACGCCGAGCCCGCGCAGATAATTGGCGATGCGGTTCGAGCGCTCGCTCAGTTGCGCGAAGGAAAGCTTGGTCTCGCCGGCGTCCTCGTCGACCAGCCACAGCGCCGGCTGCGCGTTGCCGCGCGCGATCGCGTCGAAATAGTCGAGCGCCCAGTTGAAGCGATCGAGCTTCGGCCACTTAAATCGCGATAGGCGGTGGCGTAGTCCTCGCGGTGCCGCAGCAGAAAATCGCGAGCCGCGACAAAGGGCTCGGCGTTGCTCGACGTCATGGCGAACTCCCGGTTGAGCCGCAACGATTTCGCTCATGAAATAGGCTTTTGCCGTTTTCAACAAGGGAGCGGCCCGGAGGTACAAAACGGCGCCATCAATTACCGTGCGCCGTCACGGATCATGTAGCCGGCGCCCCGCACCGTGTGCAGCAGCGGCTGGCGTGAAGCCCTTGTCGATCTTCGACCGCAGCCGCGAAATATGCACGTCGATCACATTGGTCTGCGGATCGAAATGGTAGTCCCAGACATTTTCCAGCAGCATCGTTCGGGTCACGACCTGCCCGGCATGCCGCATCAGATATTCCAGCAACCGGAATTCGCGCGGCTGCAGCTGCAATTCCTGGCCGGCGCGGCTGACTTCATGCGACAGCCGATTGAGCTCGAGATCGGCGACGCGATAAACCGTTTCCTCGCCGCGCTTGCCGGGCCGGCGCGCCAGCGCTTCGACCCGCGCGAGCAATTCCGAGAAAGCGTAGGGTTTCGCCAGATAATCGTCGCCGCCGGTGCGCAGGCCTTTGACGCGGTCGTCGACCTGGCCGAGCGCCGAAAGGATAAGCACCGGCGTTTCCACCGATTTCGCGCGCAATGCCGCGATGACCGACAGTCCGTCCCTCTTGGGCAACATCCGATCGACGATCAGCACATCGTACTGGCCGTCGAGCGCAAGCGCCTGGCCTTCTTCGCCATCGGCCGCATGGTCGGCGATGTGCCCGACTTCGCGAAACGCCTTGACCAGGTAGTCGGCGGCGTCGCGGTCATCTTCAACGATGAGAAGGCGCATGATCTGTCGCTGTCGTTTAGGGAGCCGCGAATGGCGATTCTCGTCAAAACATAGTGTGCACAAGCCGCTTTAGACAATATCGGCCGCCGATCGGCCTGCCGCACAACTGCCTGGTCTTCGTTAGTCTTGGCATTCGCAGGCCGGCGTTCAGCCAACTCGGTCAAGAGCATGAATAATAGGACATGAAACGGTGCTGAAAATAGTGAGGGGGCGGCGAGCAAATCTCGCCGCCCCCCTACCCACTCTGCCCCGGCGGGGGCGACGTATGCCGGTAGCAGAGTTGGTATTCGGCGGGGACGGGCCTTACGACCCGTCCCCCAGGGAACGCCCGCCAGCGGGGGCGACGGATGCCAGCGGAAGCCCCATTCACTCAGGCGTTGCCGAGCGGCAGCGCGACGAACTTCGTGCCTTGGCTCGACTTCACCCGGAATAACACTGCGTGTTTGCCCTCCTTGCGGGCATCGGCGAGACTCGTGCGCACGTCAGTCGGTGTCGCCACCGTCTTGCCGCCCACGTCGAGAATGACGTCTCCAACCTGGAAGCCATGTTCGGAAGCGATGCCGCCGTCGGACACTGCGGTAACCACCACGCCGGTGCCATTGCTGCCGGATACTTTGCTTGCCGGCGCCAGCGTCAGGCCGAGCTTCGGAATGTCGCTGTCCGGAATCTTCTTGCTGGGTCGGAGCGGCGTTCGAGGCCTGCTTCTCGTTGGGCAGCGTGCCCAGCGTCAGGGAAACAGTCTTCTCCTCGCCTTGATGGATCAGGCCAATCTTGATTGTCGTATCCGGGGCCATCGTGCCAATGCGGCGCGCCAGCTCGCGGGCATCATGAATCTGATTGCCGTCAACCGATGTGATGACATCGCCACTCTGGATTCCGGCTTTCGCTGCGGGGCTGCCAGCTTGCGGCTCGGCAACCAGCGCGCCGGTCGCCTGTTTCAGGCCCATGCTGTCGGCGATATCGGGCGTGACCGGCTGAATTTGCACGCCGATCCAGCCGCGCGTCACGCTGCCCTTGTCGCGAAGTTGCGCGACAACGCTTTTCACAGTTTCAGCCGGGATCGCGAAGGCAATACCAACCGAGCCGCCCGACGGCGAAAAGATCGCGGTATTCACGCCGATGACATTGCCGTCGACGTCAAAAGTCGGACCGCCGGAATTGCCCTTGTTCACCGGCGCATCGATCTGAACGAAGTCGTCGTAAGGTCCGGCGCCGATATCGCGGCCGCGGGCCGAAACGATGCCGGCAGTTACAGTGCCGCCCAAGCCAAACGGATTGCCGACCGCCAGCACCCAGTCACCGACGCGTGGTGCGGTATCGGCAAGCTTCACATAAGGAAATGAGTTGCCGTCGATCTTGATCAAGCGCGAGGTCGGTGCGCGTGTCGGTGCCAATCACCTTGGCATTGTAAGTCTTGCCGTCATCGGTGGTGACCGTGACGTCTTCGGCGTTCTGCACGACGTGGTTGTTGGTCACCGCATAGCCGTCAGCGGTAATAAAGAAGCCTGAGCCCTGTCCGGTGATGACTTCCTTGCCGTTTGGAGCGTTCGGCGTGCCAAACCGCTTGAAGAACCGCTCAAATGGCGAGCCAGGCGGGAACGGAAGCTCCTGATCGTTTTGATCCGGAGCCGCAGAGCGCTCCATCTTCACACGGACGGACATAACAGAAGGCTTCACCTTCTCGACGATATCGGCAAAGCCAACCGGACGCTGCGAGAGCTGCTGAACCTTGTCGGTGAGGTTCTGCGCATGCGCGACAGTACCGAACATATCGGCCTGCGGCGTGAACGCGGGAGCGACCAAGGCCGCCCCAAGAGCAAAACCAGCGATCGTCGTAGCCATCAGCGCAACACGCCGAGCGGAAAGCGACGGGCGTGCGGGCAACGGGTTGCCGTTCATAGACACGTCTCCAAATTCGATCACCGCCTTGCGGCGGAAGGTGCCCCCGACGGCCCCGCTCTACGGTCAATGAACATGGGCCGCCGCGCCTTACGGCCAACTGTCGGGAGCATTAAAATTTTGTAATGTCCGGGGAATACGAATTCAGGTGAAATAACAGAAGGTTATGCAGAATAAACAGTCATGCTCAGCGCGAAACTAAGAAACCGCCGGTTTCCTGCCTTAGGAGGCGGCTTTATCGCGCAGGAGTTCCGCTATCCGCGCCTCTTCCGATGAACTCAGATGGTCCTCGGCCGCAGAAGTAACTTTCTGGCGCCTGCGTAGATCGAGCACAATAATCAGCCCGCCGATCAGCAATGCCGCAGGGGGCAATCCCCATAAAGCTACCGTGTGCAGGGACAGTGGCGGTTTGAGCAGCACAAACTCGCCGTAGCGTGCGACCAGAAAATCCAGCACTTGCTGATTGGTGTCGCCGGCCTTCAGCCGCTCGCGCACCAGAACGCGCAGGTCGTGCGCCAGAGGCGCCTCGGAGTCGTCGATCAACTCGTTCTGGCACACCATGCAACGCAAGTCTTTGGACAGAGCGCGGGCACGCGCTTCGAGCACCGGATCCGGCAGCATTTCATCGGGCTGCACCGCCCACGATAATGTCGGCGCAAGCAGTGAAAGCGCGACTATGCCTGCGTGCAAGACCTTCACGCCATTCACTCCGCGGCAGCCAACGCCGTCTTGGCTTCCGATTTGGCTTTTGCCGGACGTGGCGCACCGATGCGCAGCCGCCGATCCGACAACGATAGAGCTCCGCCCAGGAACATGATGAAAGCCCCGCCCCAGATCAGCAGCACGTTCGGCTTGAAATAGAGCCGCACCGGCACTGCGCCGCTCGCGTCCGGATCGCCGAGCGACACATAAAGCTGACTGACGCCGCGCGTCATCAATGCCGCCTCGGTCGTCGCCATGTTACGCGCCGGGAATGTGCGCCGCGTCGGCTCCAGCGAGCCGATAATCTCTCCGCTGGCGCGCCGCACCGTGAAGTGACCGACAACATCGCGGTAATTGGGGCCGGGCCGATTGAATGTGCCGTCAAAGGTCAGGCGGTAGTGGGAGACGTCAATGACCTCGCCCGGCTTGATCGCGGCGATATGTTCGCTGCCCCAAGCCGTGACGCTGACGATGCCGAGCAGCGTGGCGCCGATCCCGAAATGTGCGAAAGCCGTACCCCACACCGAGCGCGGCATACCGATCGCACGGCGCCAAACCGCATTGAAGGGGATGCGCAAGATCATGGTGCGCTCGGCAATGTCGGTGAGCGCGCCCATCATGACAAAGACAGCGATACCGACGCCAAACGGCGCCATCACCGGACCGCCGTGCTCAAGGGCGAAAGCCGCGGCCATCGCCACCAGCGCCAGCAACGCCGCTGCAAGCAATCGCTGCGTGGCGCTCACGATGTCGCCGCGCTTCCATCCGAGCAGCGGGCCGAACGGCATCACCAGCATCAGCGGAACGAACAACGGGCCGAATGTTGAATTATAAAACGGCGGGCCGACGGAAATTTTCTCTCCGGTCAATGCCTCCAGCGCGAGCGGATAAAGCGTGCCGACAAAGACGGTCGCGCACGCCGATGTCAGGAACAGGTTGTTGAAGACCAGCGCGCCTTCGCGCGAGATCGGCGCGAACAGCCCGCCCTGCTTGAGCAACGGCGCGCGCCAGGCATAGAGCGCGAGCGCGCCACCGATGAAAAACACCAGAATAGCCAGGATAAAAATGCCGCGCCGCGGATCGACCGCGAAGGCATGAACCGACGTCAGCACGCCCGATCGAACAAGGAATGTCCCGATCAGCGACAGGGAGAAAGCCAGAATAGCGAGCAGGATCGTCCAGACTTTGAGTGCGGCACGCTTCTCCATCACCACCGCCGAATGCAGCAGCGCCGTGCCGGCCAGCCATGGCATGAGCGACGCGTTCTCAACCGGGTCCCAGAACCAGAAGCCGCCCCAGCCCAGTTCGTAGTAGGCCCAGTAGGAGCCGCCGGCGATGCCTAGCGTCAGGCACATCCAGGCGCCGAGCACCCACGGCCGCACCCAGCGCGCCCAAGCCGCGTCAATGCGTCCCTCAATCAGCGCAGCAATCGCGAAAGAAAATGCAATCGAGAATCCGACATAGCCGAGGTAGAGCATCGGCGGATGGAACGCGAGACCCGGGTCCTGCAAGATCGGATTGAGGTCGCGGCCTTCCAACGGCGCGTCAGGGATGCGCAAGAACGGATTTGATGTGGTCAGGATGAAAAGATGAAAGGCGGCGGCGATCCAGGCTTGCACCGCCAGCGCGTTCGCTTTCAGGGGCAACGGCAGGTTGTTGCCGAATAGCGCGACCAGCGCTCCAAAGAACGCGAGGATCGACACCCAGAGCATCATCGAACCTTCGTGATTGCCCCAGACGCTGGTCAGCCGATAAATCAGCGGCATCGCCGAATTGGAATTCTCGTAGACATTGAGAACAGAGAAATCGGACGCGACGTAACATTCGGCCAACGCGCCAAATGCGATCGCGACGAAGATGAATTGCGCGAGAGCGACCGGCGCTGCCATGACTCATCAACATCGGATCGTTGGTTCGCGTACCGACGATCGGCATGGTCGCCTGGATCAGCGCCAGCCCAAGCGCCAGCGTCAGGGCATAGTGACCGAGTTCAGCAATCACTTGTTTGCTCCGGCGACAGGCGCTTCCGCGCGTTGCGGATAATCGTCTTTCCAGTGTCCCGACTTTCTTCAAGGCGTCAGCGACCTCTTTCGGCATATAGGTCTCGTCGTGCTTGGCGAGAATCGTGTCGGCATCGAAAACGCCCGCGCCATCGATTGCGCCTTCGGCGACCACGCCCTGCCCTTCCCGGAACAGATCCGGCAAGACGCCCTGATAGGTTACCGGAATTTCGCTCTTGCCGTCGGTGACTTCGAAGCGGACGCGCAGATCGTTCGATTTGCACGATACTGCCATCCTTCACCAAGCCGCCAAGACGAATCCGCGTGCCGGGTCCAAGATGCTTTTCCGCGATATCGCTGGGCGAATTGAAGAACGCGATGGATCCACGAAACGCGTTGAGCATCAGCGCGACCGCAACGGCGAGCACGCCGACGCTGCCGCCGATCAAAACAAGGCGGCGCTGCTTACGGGTCATCCTGCGCTTCCTCTCGAGCATCGTCCGTCAACCTTCCAATCCGAGACCTTTAGCGAGGTCGTCGATGCGCTTGATATCGTCCGGGTTGCTCGACAGCGCCCGCCGCGCATCGTCGGCCGCTCCCTTCGCTTTGTCGCGGTCGCCAAGCACCACATAGGCACGAACCAGCCGCAACCAACCGTCGACATCATCACCGTTGGCATGCAGCCGGTCTGACAGCCGCGCCACCATACTCCGGATCATCGTGTTGCGCTGCTCGTCGCTCATGTTGTTTGCGGCAGCGACATCGGAATCGCTGGGCCCAACCTGCGTGCACTGGCTCGCCAGTGACGCGCCCGAGCGCGACTTTCACGAAGCCAACCCAGGGCGCGTCAGGGGGCGCATCCTGGAGCATCGCACGCCATCTCGCCGCGGCCGCTTCGCGGTTGCCGTCCTGCTCGTCAGCCAGACCGAGGAAGTAGCGCGCCTTTGGGTCTTTCGGATCGTTCGCCACCGCTTTGGTAAAAGACTGCTTGGCGTCGTCGGTGACGACGCCGTTGGCAGCGGCGACCAACGCTTCACCGAGACCCGCATCGCGCGCCGCGTTCTCACCATTAATCGCGATAGATTTTCGCCACGCAGCAGCAGCGTCGTCGAAACGGCCAAGCCGCGAATAAACCGGCGCGATCACTTCCCAGCCGGCCCCATCATCTGGACTTTTCGCCAAATGCGCCTCAACCTGGCTGACAAGAGCCTCGATCGACTGGCCGTTCTGCGGTGCCGTTGTGCGGGCAAAGGCTGGCTGACCCGGGATATCCGGGGAACCGAGCGCCAGATAAAGACCAAGCGGTAAAATCAGCACCGCGATCAGCCCGAGAATAGCGACCAACCGGCGCTGCTGCAGTGATTGCGCTGTGTCACGCTGTGTCCCGCCCGCATTTTCTTGCGCGTCGGCCGCAGCAAGGAGACGGCGAGACACTTCAACGCGCGCGGCTTCGGCTTCCGCCTGGCCGATCAGTCCGGCATTGCGATCACGGCCGATCTCCTCAAGCTGATCCTGATAGACCAGAACGTCATTGCCGCCGGATCCACTCGCAGCCCTGCGCCCAAGCGGCCACAACACCGCGAGCATTGCCGCAGCGGTCATCACCGCAAAGATAATCCAGAGCGTCATTGCCAGATCTTGTGGCCAAGCTTTTGAGTGGTCTTGGGGCGGCTTCTCGTTAGCGACTTCGGCTCGAGCCTTTATAGGCGCGCCGCTCGTTACAACACGGCGGGATTACGGCTGCAATGGGAGCCCAAGCGCGGCAATTCCGCACTGTTTATGGGGTATTAAGCCCGCACCGCGGACTTTTTTTCCACGGCCGCGGCCTGCGCCGCGACATCAGCCGCCTTGGCCAGCGTTCCGGCATAGTCGTTGCCGAACATCGTCCGGCACAACCGAATCGCCGCATCGACCTGGGATTGCCGGAAAATACGCTCCGCCGGACCGGCGTTGCGCAGACAATCCAGCAGCGTCTTGGTACCGGTTTCCAGAAACTGAGTGAGCTCCGAATAGGCGCGCAGCGTCACTTCGCTCAATGCCAGCTCGCCGGCATAGTTGCGACAGGCGCTGACGAATTCCACGCGCGTTTCGACTTCCTCGAGATCGATGGAATCGACCACGGAACGGGGCTTGATCTCGCTCGCGGGGCGCGGACGCAGCAGACGCCGCACCCGGCCCGGAGTTGCGTCTATTTCCGACTTGAGAAGATTTGAGACGTCGGCGCGGATCGCCGTCAGTTGCCGGCTCCACGCAGAATCGCCCGAGAAGTCAATTTCGGTCCGAAGTCCGCGTGCAGCGTCGTGCAATTCCTTGAGTATCGCGGTGACTGATTTCCCGGCCTTGAATTCGCTCCGCAATTCACCGACGGCAGCTTCCGCTTCCCCCAGCACGAGGTCCACCGCCACACCGTACGGTGTCTCGGCGATACGCGTGGTGTCATCGCTCTCGGCCGCGCGCGTTGCGACGCGAATAAGCTGCCAGGGCGCCGTCATCCGGTTCATCGTCATGATGAGACCGTAGCGGATGACGTCGCTCTTGCGGTTGGCGGCGGCGCCAAGCGCTTTTGGCGACGACGCCGTATCGAGATGGACTTTGACCTGTTCGATGACTTCCCGCTCAAGGGACCGAATATTCAGCGGCAGCCGCTTGGCCATATCCGCGAGTGCATCGCGGATCTCAAGGATATGCATCAGCGCGGTCACGTCATCCGTCGCGCGCGGCGTTCCGACCTGAATAGCGAATCGGCGCTGTGCCCGGTCATCGCGGTCAATCGTCGTCAACACCTCGCGCATTTTCAGAACGGCGCGATCGTGCAACATGCGGACCAGCTGATCTGCCTTGGTCTCGTCGCCGGCCAGGAGAGCACGGTTGATATCGTCTCCGAGAGCTTTCGCTTCAGCCGGCATCAGATCGCGTCCGATCCACTGCCAGATCGGATCGAGTGCGGCGCGCGCGATCAGGCCGATACGTTTGTGGTCGACCGGACCGTCAAAGAGAAACGGCTCGGACGGAGCAAAAAATAGCCGCGCCGCATCGCCAATGCGCGGCACCGGCCTCGCTTCGGCGCGGATGGCGCGGCGCAACTCGTCGAGCACGAACTGGTTGGCCGGGCTGTCGTCGCCACGCAACAGCCCTCGCTCGAGCTCGAGAACGAGCATCGAACGCGCCTCCGGTTTGAGACCCCGGAGAAATTCCCGCAGCCGTTCGACGGTTTGCCCGTCGCTCGCCATCGTCACTCCTGCCCTGGCTTTAAGCGTTAATGTTCTACTACCCGCCACTTAAAAAGGGGTTACGCAAACATTCGAAAATTCAATGCGATAGACCCAGTTGGGTCAGTTGACCGCTGTCCATGTCCCGTCCGGATTACGGCACGCCGTGCCACGGGCCATCTGCGGTGCCCCGTCCACGTAAATCGTCTCCGTAAAGGGCCGACAGGTGGCCCCATTCGCCTGATATGCCGGCCCGGGCACGACGTTGCCGTACCGGCCGGAATCCGGATTCCGCCAGGCCACCGGGGCCCCGGAGGGGCCGGTTTCCAGCGCCTGCACCTGCGCGGCATAGGCGCGCCGCCGATCATCATCGTCCAGTGAGGCGCCAATCCGGTTGCCAACAACACCACCGACCGCCGCGCCAATCACCGTGCCGGCGAGCCGGTTTCCCGTGGCGCCGCCAATGGCGTTGCCGATCAGGCCGCCGGCCGCGGCGCCGACAACGGTGCCTCCCGCCTCCTTGGGACCGGAATTGGCGGCGCAAGCGGCCAAGCCAGCAGCGAGACAGACTGGAATGAAAATCCGTAAAACCGCCATCGCCCCAATTTCAACCCAAGCGCCCCATCTCACGCTACGACCAAAAGGGTTCATTGGGGCAAAACTTCGTTCGCGTCGTTCTGAAGATACGTGTAACGGCGTCGCAGCGTCGGCGAAACGGCCCCGTGCTCTGGCGGCTGACAATCGCTTTGGCTAAGTTCCATCGCCATCCCGCCACACGAGTCCCAGCATGAAACTAAAAAACCACGCCGCGTCCCTCCGTCTTTTCGGATTGGCTCTGCTGCCACTGACGTTCAGCGTAGCAGTTGCCACGTCCGCCACCGCACAAGACTTTCCAACGCACGCCGTGAGAGTGATTGTGCCCTATCCCGCGGGCGGCACTGCCGACGTCATGCCAAGAATTCTCACAGACTGGCTATCGCGCAAATGGGGACAGTCGGTCATCATCGACAACCGCACCGGAGCCGGCGGCAATATCGGCGCCGAGGTCGTCGCGAAATCCGACCCCGATGGCTACACATTGGTGGCGACGCCACCCGGACCGCTCGTCATCAATCAAAATCTCTATCCGCATCTCGATTACGATCCGCTGAAATTTGTTCCGATCACCGTCATGGGCCGCGTTGCCCAATGGACTTGTGGTCAATCCGGACAAAGTTTCGGCCCAGACGGTGAAAGATTTCATCGCCTTTGCCAAAGCCAATGACGGGAAGGTCACCGTTGCGACGCAAGGCAACGGCACGACCTCACATCTGACGTCGGAGCTGTTTCAGTTGATGACGCATGTGAAGTTGCAGAACGTGCCCTACCGCGGCTCAGCGCCTGCCCTCAACGATCTCGTTGCCGGCAGCGTAGACTGCATGTTCGACAATATCGGAGTGTCAACGCAATTCGTAAAAGCCGGCAAGCTGAGGCTCATCGCAGTTGCATCGCCACAGCGCGTGGCCAGCATGCCCGACATCCCTACTGTCGCCGAAACACTGCCGGGCTTCGAATCGGTCACATGGTACGCGCTTGCGGCCCCGCCCGGAACACCGTCGGCAATCGTCGAGAAGATCAGCGCCAGTGTGAATGAGGCGTTGAAAGATCCTGAAGTGAAGAAGCGCTTCGCTGATCTGTCCGCCGAGACCGTCGGCGGCACGCCGCAAGAGACTGCTGCCTATTTCAAACAAGAGGTCACACGCTGGCAAACTGTGATCACGTCAGCGCATGTGACTCTGGAATAAAGTGCCGTGAGGGCATCGCGAAGCGACCGAGTGTCCTCGCAGGTTTAGATGAGCGAGCGATCTGGCGGCAATCCCGCCAAATGGCGTCCGAGAATTCGCGCGGCGAGGTCGTAATCAACGTAGTAGTGGCTGGCCGCCATGTGAACGTCGCGCCAATAACGTTGCGCCGCGCTTTTCAGGTAGCCGGCATTGCCGCCTGAAGCCTCATACAGCCGGTCGGTCGCTCTGACAGCGAGCTTGACCGCAAATGCCTGATTGGTGCGCCAGCCGGCCAGCGTATTGGGCGTCAATTCCATCTTGCCGGCCGCGAACGCGAGAAATTCGGTCCAATCTTTCTCGAGCACCAACGTTGCGGCATATAATTCGTGAGCGGATTCAGCGAGCCGCATATACGACGGCATTGCATCGATGGCCTTTAGCCCGGTGATCGCGCTGGTGCGGTCTTGCAACCGGTCGGTGTAAACCTGCATCAGCCCATCGGCGGCGCCCACTACGACAACGGAAAAGCCACGGCCAATCATCGACGAATACGGTACTCGGTAAAGCACACCTGAGTGCAATCCGACGCCAGCCGATTTACCCGTCAGCAGCGCCCCCATGGCCTCGACGCGGTGCTCGGGCACAAACGCATTCTCAACGGCGAGGTCTTTGCTGCCGCTGCCCTTCAGCCCCATGGCGTACCAGGTATCGACAATCTGATAATCGGACTTGTGGAGTATCGCGAGGCAATGCTCAGGCTCGCCGGTGCTGGCGTTCGCCAAATGCCCACCCACGATCGCCCAGTCAGCGTGATCACAGCCGCTCGCAAACTGATATTTTCCCGAAACACGAATGCCGCCGGGCACGCGTTCAAACTTTCCCATTGCCGCGAATGACGAGCACGCGACAACGTCGGGGCTCGATCCCCACACATCGTCCTGCGCTTGCTTGCTGAAAGCCGTCACGAGAAAGGAGTGGCCCATGAGGAGTTGCATGGCCCAGGCCGTTGACGGACACGCCGAAGCCAGAAGGCGCCCGGCGCGATACAGATCAACCAGGTCCTCCTCACCGCCGCCATAGGCGCGCGGCACCAGCGCACGCAGATAGCCGATACTACGAAGAGTCGCCGCGTTTTCCGGCGGCACCATACGCAGTTCCTCGCAGCGCTCCGCCCTCGACGCGATTTCGGGAAGGATCGCGCGCATGCGTTCGGTCATCGACTGCGCCGGGATCGCCGCTGCCACACCGACGCTTGCTTCCTGATTGTGCGCCATCTTACCCCGCGACCCTCGCTAAACCTTCAGCTTCAACAACCTATCGGCATTGCCGTGCGCGAATTTGGCAAGGTCGCCCGGAGACAGCGGAAGATTTTCCAGAAATGCTTTTCCGTCGGCGTTGCTGGCATAGGGATAATCGACCGAGAACATCAGCCGGTCGATGCCGAAGGTTTCCAGCGCGGCAACAAATGGCGGGTTGGTGAAGAAACCCGCCGAGGTGACGTAGACCTGGTCGGTGATCATCTTCGACAGCGGCCGCGACAAGAAACGAAAGCTCCCTGCCGAACTGGTGCTCGCACCGCGCCAGCATGACCGGCAGGCCCTCCCCCATGTGGCCGATGATGAAATTCAGCTTCGGGTACTTGTCCATCGTGCCGGACACCGCGAGCCGCATCACATGCAGCGCGACTTCGTAGTGCCAACCCCAGGCAAAGGTCGCGAGGCCGAAATTGATGTTGTTTGAAAATCCCTCGTAATAGGCCTTGCGTACGTCGGCGGGCGGCATGCCGGGATGAATGTAGATCGGCACATCCAGCTTTTCCGCACGCGCCAGCAGCGGAGCAAATTTCGGATCGTCGAGAAACGCACCGCGGATCGTGCCGCTGATCAGCGTTCCCTTGAAGCCATATTCAGTGACGGTTCTTTCCAGTTCATCGGCAGCTGCTTCGGGAACGCTCGCTGCCAGATGGGTAAAAGCGGCAAAGCGATCCGGCCGCTCGGCGACTTTCCGCGCAAAGGCATCGTTGAATTTTTTTGCGAACTCGACCGCTTCTTTGCCCTCGAACTGGTCCGCGCTCGGCGTGATATGGACGCCGGCCTTCGACAGCACCTGGACCGTTATGCCGTTGCGATCCATGTCGGCGAGCCTGCCGCCGACGATATCGGTCATCTTGTCTGCGGCATTGGCGACAACATCGGGCATGGTTCCGGCAGGTGGCGGCGCGACGTTGTTGTGGCTGCCGGGCAGTATCAGACTGAAATGTTCTTCAAGAGTAACAACGCGCATCTTTTCTCCCCGCCGCCGTTGGCGTTTTGTCGAGCGCATGGTATGACACACGGGCACCGGCGTTGTCAGGAGGCGGCAATGAGACACCTTGCCCTCGCGGTATTCGCGGCGGCGCTCGATGACGATGGCGGCGAACTTGCTATGCGCAGGAGCGGTTTCCCTCGCGCCCGGTGCAGGTTGTCGTGCCGGCGACTCCGGGAGGTCCAGTCGATACCGCGGTTCGCATGATCGAGCCGGCGCTATCGTCTGCGCTTGGGCAGCCGGTCGTCTTGCTCAACAAGCCGGGCGCCAGCGGCACGCTTGGCATGCATGACGTCGCGACGGCGGAGCCGAACGGCTACACCATCGGCCAGGGCGTCAATTCGATTTTCACGATCACCCGAATTTCCGGAACCAGCGTTCCGTTCACGCTCGATGATTTCAGCCTGCTCGGCAATTACGCGACCGATGTCAGCGTGCTCGCGGTCAGCGCCGATGCACCGTGGCAGAGCTTCGACGACGTCGTCGCCTACGTGCACAACAATCCCGGCAAACTCAACTACGCATCGGCCGGCGTCGGCACCGTTTCGTCACTGAGCATCCAGGCGCTCGCACATCATTTCAAACTGGACATGATCGCCGTGCCGTTTCAGGGCGGCGCGCAACTCACCACGGCCATTCTCGGCAAGCAGGTCGACATCGGCATGGTGCCATACACGACAGGCGCCGGCGATGTTCGAGAGCCAAAAACTTCGCGCCCTCGTCACCACTGCGCCTCAGAGGTTGCCGAAGCTGCCCGAATGTTCCGACCTTTGCGGAGAAAGGCATCACCGTGAACGGGCTCAACCTGATCATGGGCCTTTACGCGCCGCGCGGGCTTCCCGACACCGCGCGGACCACATTGGTCGATGCCCTCGCCGCAGCGGCGAAAGATCCGGGCTTTATTGGCAAGATCGAAGCAATCGGTCTGTTCGGCCAGTACGAAGAGCCAGCCAAAGCGCGAGCGCGTCTTGAGACCGAATATAACGATATCGTCGCGCTCAATCGCGAATTACAGAATTGAGCGCGGTTCAAGCGCCCGGCAGCGCCAGTTCTGTGCGCAAACCGCCGATCGGCGCGGTGCCGAGCGTAAGCACGCCGCCGTAAAGCTTCGCCAGTTCGACCACAATGGAAAGACCAAGACCGGAGCCGGGCTTGGTCTCGTCGAGCCTTTGGCCACGCAATGCCACCTGCTCACGCTCTGCCGGCGAGAGCCCCGGTCCATCGTCATCGACGATGATACGCACGCGCGACTTCGTCGCCATCGTCCGCTGTAGCACTCCTGTCGCCTGCAGTGGCGAGGCGCGTTCGTCGATCACTTCGATAGCAACCCGCGACTGCGCCCATTTGCAGGCATTGTCGACCAGATTGCCGACCATTTCTTCCAGATCCTGCTGCTCGCCGCGGAAAGCAGCGTGGGCCGGGACGTCGACATCGATAGCGATATCGCGTTCGCGGTGTAGCTTCTCCATGGTGCGGGCGAGCGCCGTGACGACCGGCGGCACATCGATCAACGTGCTGACCACCGTGGTGCGCGCTGCAAGCCGTGCCCGCTCAAGCTGGCGCGCCACCTGATCGCGCATGATGTCGGTTTGCTCCAGCACCTTGTGCGCGAGCGGATCGTTGCCACGTGTCGACGCCTCGTTGACGAGGACCGAAAGAGGCGTCTTCAGCGCGTGCGCGAGATTGCCGACATGGGTGCGCGCACGCTCGACGATTTCGCGGTTGGCGTCGATCAGCGCATTGGTCTCCCGCGCCAGAGGCGCGATTTCGACCGGAAAGTCGCCTTCGAAGCCGTTCAGCACGGCCCGAGCGGATCGCGGCAAGACTCGCTGAAATGCGCTTGAGCGGGGCCAGATCCGAACCGCACTTGCAGCGCCGTGGTCAAAAGCAACGCGATCGCCAAGGCCAGAAAGGTAGCGCCGATGGCACGATCGAAGTTATGCGTCTCCTCGTCGATTTCGGACGCATCGCCGGCAACCGCGATCAGATAGCGGCCATCATCGCCCAGATCGATATTGCGTTCGACAATACGCAAGATTTTGATCTTCCGGTCCTTGCGCATAACCCTCGCGGCCTGCATCGAAGCTAGGCGCCGCATTCGGCAGTTTCGGCAGTCCGGCGTCCCACAGCGAACGCGATGAATGGACTTCAGGCTTTTTGGTGTCGAGCCGGGTCACCTGCCAGTACCAGCCCGACAACGGCAGTTCGAACAGCGGCTCGCCAATCGATTGCGGAAATTTGTCGCTGCCCTCTTCCGGAGATGCGACATCGGCAACCAGCGTGCGCAGATAGACATCGAGACGCCGGTCGAAGGCGCGTTCGACGGCGTGACGATATAGTGTCGACAGCGCAATGCCGGTGATGATAAGGATCACCACCGTCCAGCCGGTCGCCCAGAGGAAAAGCCGCAGCGCGAGCGAATTAGCGCGCATCGGGCGGTGTGAGCAGATAACCGAGACCGCGCACGGTCTGAATGACGTCGACGCCAAGCTTCTTGCGGATACGGCCGACGAACACTTCGATCGTATTGGAGTCGCGGTCGAAGTCCTGGTCGTAAAGATGCTCGACCAGCTCGGTGCGCGACACGACGCGTCCGGTGTGGTGCATCAGATAAGACAACAGCCGGTACTCGTGCGACGTAAGTTTGACGGGATTGCCGTCAACGGCGACACGGCCGGTGCGGGTATCGAGCCGAACCGGGCCGCAAGTGAATTCACTTTTCGCGTGGCCCGCCGAACGTCGCAGCAGCGCCCGCACGCGCGCCAGCACTTCCTCGAGATGAAACGGCTTGGCGACGTAATCGTCGGCGCCGGCGTCGAAGCCCTGCACCTTGTCGCTCCAGCGGTCACGCGCGGTCAGGATCAAAACCGGCGTAGCGCGTCCGGCGCGGCGCCAGGACTCCAGCACCGAGATGCCGTCCATTTTCGGCAGGCCGATATCGAGAATGATCGCGTCGTAAGGCTCGCTCTCGCCGAGATAGTGTCCCTCCTCGCCATCGAATGCGCGGTCGACAACGTAACCGGCGTCCGTCAGCGCGGTGGCGAGCTGACGGTTCAAGTCGGGATCATCCTCGACAACGAGAAGGCGCAAGGGAAACTCCGGTTAAAGACCGCCGACCAGGGTGCCCTTTACGGCATCGATGGTCAGCCGCGCCACTTTGCCATCGTGGGCGAGCACTGTCAGCACATAGACCAGTTCGTCATTGTCGCGGCAAAGCCGCGCCCGCACCACCGTGCCGGGCATTCTGGTCCGGGCGACGCGCATAGCGGCACTAAGGCGGACCAGATGATTGGCGTCGCTCTCGGCCCGGCGCTCTTTCTGGTCGAGGCAGTGAACCGTATCGACTGTGCCCGTTGTCTCGGTGCCAAGCGCCGTCTCCGTTTTGGCCCTGGTTTCGGCCTCCGGCTTTACCGGGTGCACGGCATCCTCGCCGCGGGCCGGAACCATCGCGATGGCGAACATGGCAACGAAAACGAATCGAAATGCGCAGCGCATGGGCAAACCTAACGCGGCGCACTGAACTGGGTCTGAACGGCTGATTTAGGGCGAGTTAGGCCTAAAATCCCTCAAAAGACGCGTAGGATTCGAGTGGTTCGCGCGGAGATCGCCAGGAATTGATGGGCGCCGAGGCGTCCTCGTAGCCAAGCGCCATGCCGCAAAACAGCATCAGTTCGTCAGGCAATTTGAGGAAATCCCGAATTGTGTGCTGCCATGAGATCCAGGCCTCCTGCGGGCAGGTATGCAGGCCGTAGCCACGGGCGAGCACCATGACGGTCTGGATAAGGCCGCCGATGTCGGCCCACTGTGCCGGCAGCATGGTCCGGTCGATGGCGAAAAACAGGCCGACCGGCGCGCCGAAGAATTGAAAGTTCCTGGCGTATTGGCGATAGCGCGCCGGCCGGTCTTCGCGCGGTACACCGATGGAGCGATAAAGCATTTCGCCAACACCAAAGCGGCGGCTGCGGTAGGGCTCCTTCAGATTGGTCGGGAAGATCTGATATTCGCCGCCCTCGCCTTTCGGCAATTCGCCCATGCGCGGCTCAAGCAATTTCTTCAATGCCTCGACGCGCTCGCCGGCAATGGCGTAGATGCGCCACGCCTGAAGATTGCCGCCTGACGGCGCACGCGCCGCACGCTCGACGATCTCGCGCACGGTCGCTTCGTCAACCGGGGTCGGCAAAAAAGCGCGACAGGAGTACCGGCTCGCAACAGCTTCGCGCACGTCCATGAGAACCTCCACGGCACTAGGCCGGACAACGACTTGCTATTCCAGACGCTCGATGTCACGTAGCGCAGGGAACAACTTCATCCACAATAGGGCGACAAGAACAGTGCCGACACCGCCAATCGCTGCGGCCGGCATCGCGCCAAGCAGCGCGGCGGTCAAACCGCTTTCGAATTCTCCGAACTGATACGATGCGTTGACGAACAGGAAATTGACCGCACCGACGCGCCCACGCATGTCATCGGGCGTGGCAAGCTGCACCAGCGAAATGCGGATCACCATACTCACGGTATCCGCGGCGCCCATGATCGCGAGCGCAATCAGCGACAGCCAGATCGAATAGGATAGCGCGAACACGATCGTCGCTAGGCCAAAAACGATAACGGCCTGAAACATTCGCATACCGGCCCGTCGCTCGATCGTAGTGTGAGCCAGCACGATGCTCATCACCAATGCACCGATCGCCGGCGCGCCTCGCAGTACACCCAGCCCCCATGGCCCCGTATGAAGGATGTCGCGGGCATAGATCGGCAGCAGCGCAGTGGCGCCGCCGAGCAGCACGGCAAAAAGGTCGAGCGAAATGGTGCCGAGGATCGCGGGATGTTTGCGAACAAAGCCGATCCCGGCGAATAGCTCACCAAGCGTCGGTTGCTCGCCCTTGTCGATCACCGGCCGTTCAAGGCGGATCGCGCCATTCAAGAGGGCTGCGAGCAAGGAGAACGCCACCATCAGCGTGTAAGGCGCGCCGGGAGCAAGCGCATAGGCAAGGCCGCCGAGCGCGGGACCGCCGATCATCGCCACCTGAAATGCGCCGGTCGAAATGGCGGTCGCTCTTTGCAGCGAGCCTTCCGGCACGACATTGGGCAGGAGCGCAGTGACTGCCGGACTTTCAAAGGCCGTCGTGATGCCCAATACGGCGACGGCGGCGAATATCATCGTCGCATTGATCCAGCCGGCGATGCTGCCCCACGCCAGAAAAATCGGCGGCCAGACAGTCGACGATCTGGCAAAGCTGAACGACACGTCTGCGGTCGTAACGATCGGCGGCATGACCGGCGATAAACACCAGAAGCGCGGTCGGAATGAACTGAACCAGCCCGACCATACCAAGCGCAACGGCGCTGTTGGTCAGCGCGTAGATTTGCCAGCCAACAGCAACCGCGCCGACCATAAGCGAGAATTCGGAAAAGATGCGCGCCGCGAAGTAAAACAGGAACGGCCGGTGGCGCAAAAGCGCGCTTGAATTCGCGGATGATGGCAACGACATTGGCCAAACAATACCACGATGATTTTGCATTTTGCGCACCGGCGTGATTGGAATGATTCCATGAAATTGCGACGATATGCGCTCGTCCTGCTGGCGGCGCTTCTGCTGACTCCCGCGCACGCAATGGTCGGCAACGCTCCTCAGGCGGCGGGCGGCTCGACCTCATCGGTCGTCATGATTCTCGGTGATGGCGGCACCGTCTGCACGGCGACCGCGATCGCGCGCGATCTGTTGCTGACCGCATCGCATTGCGTTCTACCAGGCTCGGACTACAAGCTCCTGGTCGGCGCGCCGAGTGCGCATCCGGTTCTTAAAGACATCACACGCATCGAGCGCGACCCGCAGTTCGATCTGAAGCGGCTGTTCGACCACCTCGCCACCGCGGACGTGGCGCTCCTCAAACTCGCAGAGCCGCTGCCTGCGTCTATTCCTGCAGCGCCGCTGGGCGCTGAGGAGGAACCAGTCGCGGTTGGCGATGCCTTCGTCGTCGCCGGTTACGGGGTCACGGTACGTGGCGACGGACGCACCGCCGGTACTTTGCGCACGGCCTCCTTGGTCACGACCGGCCAGCCCGGCAGCCTGCAAATCCGTCTGTTCGATCCGAAAACCAAAGGTGACACACCGGGACTCGGCGCTTGCGCCGGCGATTCAGGCGCCCCGGTGTTTCGCGATAAGGATGGCCGCAGTGTCATTATCGGTGTCGTTAGCTGGTCTACCGGGGCCAAGCTTGAAGCGGGATGCGGAGGACTGACCGGCGTTACTCCCCTTTCACGCTATCGCGGCTGGATCGTCGAGACCGCGCGCAAGCTCGGCTCGGCGCTGACGCCCTAGACGGGCAGAGTTGCGGATTTAGCTGGCTGAAGCTCTTCCGGTGGTTTCGGAGGGCGCGTAAGCTTCAAAAAACAACACCGGGAGGAACGACATGAAACACCACGCGTGGCTGGTGTTGGTTTGGCTCATTCCTGCTGCATCTCTGGCACAACCCGTCGGCCAGTCTGAGCAACAAGCTCTTGGCGCACGGTTATTCAACCAGTCCTGTGTGCTTTGTCACAAGAATCCACAAATCACGGCCGGCCAGTACGGGCCGATATTGTCGACAGCCACACTCGGCGGCAAAGAAGACGTGATGCGCGAGGTCATTAGCAACGGCACGCCACGCATGCCGGGCTTCAAACATCAATTCAGTCCCGATCAGATAGCTGCCATCGCCGCATACATCAAAACCATCCCCGTCCCCGCCACTGCGGTCGCGCCGACATCGGGTAAGCCCAATGTTTCGCGCGACGCCGACTGACCCAATGGAGCAAGCCATGCGCTATGCACGCAGCATCATCGTAGCGAGCTTCGCCATCGTCTGCGCCACACCAGTCTTCGCCGACGCGTTGCTCTCCGGAACCGTGAAAGCATCAGACGGCAAAGTGATGAGCGGAGTCACGGTGTCGGCAAAGCCCGATGGCGGCACCGTCACCACGACTGTATTCACCGATGAGAACGGGAAATATTTCTTTCCGCCGCTCCCGAACGGCCATTACCGGGTATGGGCGCAAGCGCTATCGTTTTCGACCGCCAAGGGTGTTGTCGATCTTTCGGCCAATCGGCAACAGGACTTAACGCTTGCGGCACTATCCGGCGACTATTTCCAGCAATTACCCGGCGATCTCGCCATGGCGTCGCTGCCGGAGCAGTCGAGCGACGACAAGCTCCTGAAAAGGATCGTCGAGACCGATTGTACCGGTTGCCATCAGCCGAACTTTCCGCTGCAGCATCATTTCGATGAAGCCGGGTGGAGCGCAATCCTTGATGTGATGAAGAACGTCAACGTCTCGGGCGTCTATCTTGGCCCCGATCACAAGCCGCAAGGCATGATCGACCATAACCAGAAGAGACTTGCCGCCTATCTCGCGCGCACCCGTGGCCCGGATAGCACTTTAAAATATGTAATGCGGCCGCGTCCGTCGGGCGAGACTGCCCGCGTTGTGGTCAGAGAATATGACGTGCCGCTCGAAGCCGATCTCGACGTGCCGGCGCAGACCCCGCTGACTGACGGCAGCGACTGGCTCAACGGCACGCCGTCACGCCGCGGTTCGCTTGTTCACGATGCCTGGGCCGATCTCGACGGCAATCTCTGGTTCACTTCGAACGTGCCCAACCATCTCACTTCGATCGGCCGCATCGACGTCAAAAGCGGCGAAGTAAAAATGTTCAAAGTGCCCGGCGCCAACGGTCTTGCCGCCAACACGCACGGCATGACCCGCGATCCAAACGGTATCATCTGGTTCAACTGCAATGTTGGCCGCGGTGCGCTGTGCCGGCTCGATCCCAAAGCCGAAAAGATCGAAACTTTCCTGCCGCCAACCGACATGTCGCCGACGGGCGGCGCCACCACGGTCGATTGGGATGGCAAGGGTAAAATCTGGGTATCATCGCCGGACGGGGCACTGCGCTTCGATCCCGACACTGAGAGATTCACCGAATTCAAGTCGGTGACCTACAAAACTCCGAACGGAATGGGCCTTACCTACGGTGCCGCGGGCGATCGCGACGGCAACGGCTGGTGGGCCGAGATGATCATCGACACGATCAACAAGGGCGACAGCGCTACCGGCAAGTCAATCGAGTTGAAGTTGCCACACGTTGCAATGGAAGAAGACGCGATAAGCGATGCGGACCGCAAGTTCTACGAGGCGTTCGATCCGCCGGATTTCAACGCGCCAGTGCCGTGGAGCCAGGGCCCCAGGCGCATGGGGACAGACAAAGGCGGCAATGTCCTCTGGGTCGGCAATTCCTGGGGCGGCAATCTCGCCAAAATCGACATCAGCACCATGAAAACGAGCTTTGTGCCGTTACCTGGCCCGGGCGTACTGCAACCCTATCACATCGCGGTCGACAAGAACCACAACGCGTGGCTCAACATCTGGACCTCCGATGTCGTGCTCCGCTACGACCCGGCCGCAGATAAGTGGACGACTTTTGACCTGCCAACTCGTGGTACCGAGGCGCGTTACGTCTCGCTGCTCGAACGTGACGGCAAGGTGGAAGTGGTCATTCCCTACTCGCGGACCAGCAAGGTGGCGGTTATGACGCCACGCAGCCAGGCCGAGATCGACACGTTGCAGAAACAGGCAGGCAACTAAAAGCCGATCATGTCGAGCCGGGTCAGCGTCGTCTGATTGCTGATCCGCGCCGCGGTGGCGAGGTGCCATGCGGTGTAAAGCTCCGGGAACAAATCGTCGGAGGACATCGCGTCGACCGGCACGATCACCTTGAAACCGCGCAGCGCTGCCTCACCGCCGGTATGTAACACTGACGTCTGCGCCTGCGTGCCCATGGCGACGACAGTTTTGATGCCCTTATCTTTGAGCGTCTTTTCCAGATCGCTGCCGATGAATTTATCCGGCCCGAGCGGCGGCAAAACCTGTTCGCCCGGCGCTGGCATCAAATCCTTCAGCACGTCGGTCGGCACCGAGCCCGGCACGGCGACGGAATAGATAATCAAGCGCGCCTTTAGCACGCGCCTCTTCGAGGAATTTTTTCACCTTCGGGACAGTGTCGGCGCAACGCTTGCGTTTCTCCGGTGTGCAGGTTTGCACCGTGAAATCCATCACCAGCAACGCAGTCTCTTTCGGAACGATGGTGACCGGCTTGAGTTGGGGCGGCGATGGCAGCTTCGCCTGACTCCATTCGTCGATGATCGTCTGCGCCCGGGCCACGAAAGTTGAAGCGCCAATAAGGCATCCAGACGCAACAAGCATCGAGACAAACAGTCTCCGCATAGTCCCCTCCTCCCGGTTATTTTGCCGTCACCTTACGTGTCCGACGGACGGCGGAAAAGGCCACGCCGTCCTGTACTTTCGCCGCAGCGGCCGAGCCGCTAGGCTCGACGACAAAGAACAAAGACACGATCAAGGGGAGGCTCTATGCGTAATCTTGCGATATGCGCGGCGATGTGCGTCGCGGCGTTGACCGGTGCGACGCAAGCACAACAGTTAGCCAACAAGCCGGTGACGCAGCTTGACCCTGCGCTCGATGCGCTCATCTCGCCTGACGCAAAACTCGAACTCGTGAAAGGCGGCTTCGGCTTTACCGAAGGCGCACTATGGGTGCCTGAACCCAAAGGCGGATACCTGCTGTTCAGCGATATTCCCGCTAACGTCATCTACAAATGGAATCCGGCCGACGGCAGCGTCTCGATCTGGCTCGACCACAGCGGTTACACCGGCCAGGACATCTGGCGTGTCGGCTTCATGCAGACCAATGGCAAGGACAAGAACGATCCGAAATTTGAAGAATTCCCAATGATCGGCTCGAACGGCTTGGCGCTTGACCAGGAGGGCCGCGTGATCGTGGCCACCTGGGCTGGCCGCTCCATCGACCGCATCGAGAAGAACGGCAACCGCACCGTGCTCGCCGATCGTTACGACGGCAAACGCTTCGGCGGCACCAACGACCTCGTGGTCGCGAAGGATAACTCCGTTTACTTCACCGACGGCTTCGGCGGCCTGCGCCACACGACCGAAGATCCGCGCAAGGAGCTCGACTTCAACGGCGTTTACCGGGTCAAGAACGGCACGGTGACGCTGGTGATCAAGGACATTCCCAACACCAATGGTCTGGCCTTTTCACCGGACCAAAAAATTCTCTACGCCAACGGCAGCCGCGACCGCTACGTCAAACGCTACGATGTCCAGCCAGACGGCACCCTGACTAACGGCCGGATGCTGATCGACATGAACAGTGATCCGGCGCGCGGCATTACCGACGGACTTCGCATCGATGCCAAAGGCAATCTCTGGGAGACCGGCCCTGGCGGCGTGTGGATCATCACGCCCGAGGGCAAACATCTCGGCACCATCGCGCTGCCCGAACTTGGCGCCAACGTCGAGTTCGGCGATGCCGACCGCAAGACACTCTACATTGCAGCGCGCACCAGCATTTACAAAATCCGGACCAACGTTTCCGGCCTGCCATAAATTACCGGAGAATTTTGAAATGGAGAGCGATCACAACTCGAACGCGGTCGACCGCCGGATTTTCCTCAGCGCCGGCACAGCGAGCGTCCTTGGATTGCCCACCCTGGCGATCGCCCAGCAGCAATCCAGTCCCGCCGTTCAGCCAGCCCCGGCAAGCCCGCGCAAGCCTTTGGGCGAGGTTATCGCAGCTTTCGTCACTGGTTTTGCGCTCGCAGATGCACCGCCGAGCGTCATTCAACGCGCCCGCACTGCCTTCGTCGACACCGTCGGCGTGATGCTGGCCGGCAGCCAATTGCCGCCGTCCGATATTGTTTGCGACATCATCAAACTTGAAGGATCGGCGCCCAGCGCCACCATCGTCGGACGCTCATTGCGCGCTGCGCCGCGCATGGCCGCTCTTGCCAATGGTGTCGCCGACCACGCCATGGATTTCGATCTTACTTATCTCGCCGGCCAGTCAGTGGCAGGCGTCATTCCAGCGATCCTGCCGGTCGCTGAGACCAGTGGCGCGACCGCAGCCGACATGCTCGCCGCCTTCATCATCGCCGCCGAAGTCTCCGGACGCCTCTATCGCGCTGCGCCGAAGGCTTGGCGCAGCACGGCCTGGCATTCGACGGGCGTCACAGGCTCAATAGCAGCCGCGCTCGCTTGCGCACGCCTTATGAAGCTTCCGGCCGACAAGGTCGCCGCCGCGGTCGGCATCACGGCTTCGCTCGCCAGCGGCGTCACCGCGAATTTCGGCACCATGACCAAACCATTACACTCAGGGCAGGCCGCGCAGAACGGCGTCCTTGCTGCAACGCTTGCGGCACGCGGCTTTACCGGCAATCACGCGGCACTCGAGAGCGGCACCGGCTATTTTGCCGGCTTCCTGCACGGCTTCGAATGGTCGCCATCGCCGTTCGATGATCTTGGCTCGCGCTTCGATCTCGAGCAGATCGGCTACAGCATCAAGCCCTATCCGAGCGGCGGCCTCGGCCACACCGCTATCGACGCCGCGCTCAAACTGCGCGAAATGGCCAAGCTCGACGACATCGCTCACGTCGAAGTCGCCATCACCAAATATGCTGCGCAACGCTACAGCGACAAGTATCCGCAATCAGCGGAGAATGCGAAGTTCAGCGGTCCTTATCTTGCCGCCTACACGTTCGTCCACGGCGCCCCGATGCTCGCCGCTTTCCACGAAGATGCGCTGCAAGACGAGGCGGTCCGCGCGTTCGCCGCCAAGGTCTCATTGGTGATCTATCAGGAATACGCCGACATGCTTGAGGATTCGCCCGCCAAGGTGACGGTTACGCTCAACGATGGGCGCAAACTCGTGCAAGATGAATACTATCCGACGGGATCGGTCCAAAATCCGATGTCAGCGGCGCAGGTCAAAGCGAAGTTCGACATCTGCGCCGCGCAGGCCGTCGACAAGGCGACGTCAGACAAAATTTACGCCACGCTGAACACGCTGGGCGATCAACCCTCGCTGGACGATTTCTGGCCGCTCCTGCGGAAAAGCTGAACGGCGCAGATCGAAGGCGCTATTCAGCAGCCTCGGCAGATTGCTCGGGCGTCGGCGGGACGGCAAGCACGGTCGTGCGCAACGGCCGCTCCTCCATGACGATCAGGCCGACGATACCGAGAGCGAGAAACAGCGCCGCCACAGCGAAGATATGACTGAACGCATGGCCGAGTTCGCCGACTGATGCGGTGGACGCACTGGCGATAAAGGCTGACGACGAAGCGCCACCGCGTTGCGGCGACGCGCCGAGATCGGCCAGCATGATCGCGCCCATGATGGCGACGACAAATGAACTCGCCAGTGCACGGAAGAAATTCATCGCACCCATGGCGACGCCGATCTGCTGATGTGGAATCGCGTTCTGGATCGAAACGGTCACCGTCGGATAGGAGCTGCCGGTGCCGATGCCAACGAAGCCGGTGATCAGCGCCACCGCCCAAACCGGCATCAACGGGTGAACGACCAGCAGCGCCACCGAAACCGTCGCAATGCTGAGCATGACAATCGGCGCCCACTTGTAGCGGTCCATGTACAGCATGGCCCGGCCGGACAAATAAGATCCCGGCGTGGTCATCATCACGATCGGAATGAGCGCAAGTCCGGAATCGCTGGCCGAGAGGCCGTGGACCACCTCATAGTAAAGCGGCACGAAGATCGTCAGCCCGATCGATACGCCTTGGGTGCAAGCTGTTGTGCAACAGCCAGCCCGCATTATCGGATTGTTCAGCACGGCGACCGGCAGGAACGGTTCTTCCGCCCGCAGCACCCACAGGATGAAAGCCACCGTCAGGACCACCGCTGCAACAAGCAAAAAAACAATTTGCTGCGAAAGCCACGGATAGCGCGTGCCACCCCAGGTCAGCGCCAGCAGCAAGGCTACCGCCGATACCATCATCAATCCCGCGCCGACCAGATCGATCTTGTGCGCCCGTTCGTGAACGGGCACGCGTTTGAGCTGCCGGTTTGACAGCATCGCCGCCACCAATCCGAGCGGAATATTGAGCCAAAAGATCATCGACCAGTGCAGATGCTCGGCAAGGAAGCCGCCGAGCACGGGCCCTGCGGCACCGGCAACGATCCAGATCGAGCCGGTATAAGCCTGATAATAGCCGCGTTCGCGTGGCGGCACGGCGTCGGCGATGATCGATTGGGTCAGCGGCACGATACCGCCGCCGCCAATGCCTTGCAGCCCACGGCCCAGGATCAGCATCAGCATGCTCGGCGCCGCCGCGCTTGCGGCCGAGCCGGCCATGAAGATGCCGAGCGCAACCAGCATCATGCCGCGGCGGCCGTAGATATCCGACAGCTTGCCGTAGAGCGGCGCAACCACCGTCGAAGTCAAAAGATAGGCGATGATGACCCAGGACAGGTTCTCGAAATCGCCGAAGGTCCGGCCGATCGTTGGCAATGCCGTCGCCACGATGGTCTGATTGAGCGCGCCGAGAAACATCGCCAGTGCGAGACCGCCGATAATGGCGACCACTTCGCGCCGGCTCAACCTGTGTTCGGCAGTAGCCTGACCTGGCTTATGTTCGTTCATGTCCTGCCGGCCGCCCTTGCTCCCAACGCATCCTTGGCTCCCAAGGCTGCGAGCGCAAGACCGGCTGAGCGCATCAGCTATGCCGGAGAGCTCTTATCCGAAGTTTCGGCCGGCCGGAGAGGACCGTGCAACGGCCGCTCCTCAACCAGGAGGACGCAGAGAAAGGAAACACCGAGACAGCAAGCGGCAGCAATGAACACCCAATGAAAGGCCGGAGCGAGATCGCCATGAGTCGTCATGAGCTTCTCGATGGTCGTGGCAGGGCCATTGTCCCCGATGCCTCCAAGGACGATCGCTCCAAAAACTGCAACCACCAAAGCGCCGCCTAATGTACGGAAGAAATTCAATGTTCCCGTCGCAGTGCCAAGCTGATGAGGCTTTACCGAGTTCTGCATGACGATAGTGGAAATCGGATACATCGGACCAAGACCGAGCCCGAGCAATCCCAGCAAGCCGACAACCTCGATCAAAGAATATCCGGCGGGATTGGCGGCAAGGAGAGCGAGCGTTGCGATGGCGACGACGAGCCCGGCCATCGGCACACGCATGTAGTGCTTCAAGCGAATGGCAATCCGCGTCGACACCAGCGAACCGATCGTCGCTCCGCCCATGTAGGAGATCAGCGCAATACCCGAGAGACTGGCCGAAACACCTATGACAGTCTGGCAATAGAGCGGCGTGTAGATCGTAATGCCGATGACGGCGCCGATCGAAAAGAACGCGGCAATTGTAATCGCCGCCGTCACCCGGCCACGCAGGATCGCGAGCGGAATGAAAGGCTCGCGCGCAGTGAGGAGCCGCAGCGCGAACAGCACCCACAATGCCGCCGAGCAACCAAGCAGCGTAATAATCTGCGACGGAGGCCCACGCATAGTGAACGCCACCCCAGGCCAACGCCATCATCAGCGTCAGCGCCGCGCCCACCATCAGCGCCGCCCCGATGACATCGAGCTGGTGCGGCCGATGATTGGGTGGCAAGCGGCGCAGTGCCCGTTCGGTCATCACCAGCGCGATCAAGCCAAGTGGCAGATTGATCCAGAAGATAAAAGACCAATGCAGATGATCGGTCAGCAATCCGCCGAGCACCGGCCCAAGAATGCTGGCGCTCATGAACATGATCGAGGTACGTCCCTGCACCACCGGACGTTCGCGCGGCGACAACATGTCGGCGATGATGGTTTGCGCAATCGGCAACAGTCCGCCCCCGCCGATGCCTTGCAAACCGCGCGACAGGATGAGGAGCCAGATCGTCGGCGCCACGGCACAGGCAACGGACCCGACGATAAAGAAGACGATGGCGATGAGCAGGATTTTACGCCGCCCGTAGATATCGGAAAGCTTGCCAAACAGCGGCGTCGTTACGGTTGCGGCGAGCAGATAAGCCGTCACCACCCATGAAAGATCATCGACCCCGCCCAGACTTTTGCCGATTGCCGGCAATGCCGGAGCGACAATCGTCTGCTCCAGCGCGGACAGAAACATAGCCAGCATGATGCCGGCGACGATGGCACGGACCGTTGCGTGATCGAGCGGAGCCGCCGGTATGCGTTGATCGTACGGCGGGGCAGCGGCGGCTTCCGAATCGCTGCGTGACGGCTCGCGCGTCTGTGCGATCGCGCTTTCATCAGCGGCGACGTCCGGGGCAATACTGTGGGCTTCGTCGGGGGAAATCTGGCGGGTCATTCTCGCAACCACTTGGCCCGCGTGGCGTCGCATTGCAACCGCACGAACCGCAGGGCAGACGCGCGATTGATGTCTTCGAGCATTAGCCGCGCCGCGTGGCCTTTTTTGGCAATTTCAGCGGCCAGCTGACGATGTAGCTTTCGAGATCGGCATCCGGCACATTCACCTCGGTGTCACGAACGCGCCCGCGCACCGAGACGCCGGCGGCGTGAACGGTTTCGGGATCGCCCGACACCAGCGGATGCCACCAATAGAGATCTTTGCCTTTCGACAGCAGCACATAGGCGCAGGACGGCGGCAGCCAGGTAATTTTCTTCAGGCTCTTTGGCGTGAGCCGCACGCAGTCATCCACTAGTTTCTGCCGGTTGGGGTAATCACGGCAACGGCAGCTTTGCCCGTCGAGCAGCCGGCAGCCTACGTCGGTGTAATAGGTGCGATCGGTCTCCTCTTCCTCAAGCTTGTTGAGGCAGCATTTTCCGCACCCGTCACACAGACTTTCCCATTCAGAATCCGTCATTTCCGCCAATGATTTGCGCTGCCAAAAGGGCGCATCGGCGTCGTCCAGTTTTTGCCCGTCGTCGGCTGCCATGGTGTGCTCCAGACGGCTTATAGGCCGCCGATGCCCTGCCCGTCCCGGTGCGACGTCCCAAATCCGGCCGGATTATCGAGTTGTCACCATGCATAAGCCCTATTTACCCCCGATTTCCATTCACCTTGAGGTGGTTGCGCCATTGGCCATAGCGCCCGCGTCAGTTAAAACCTTGGCCTCGGCAAAATGGCGGTTTTGGCCGGTCTTATCGTTCCCGGAGCCTTGAATCTTGACGGATATGTCTCCCAATCCGGGCACCAGCTGGCTGAAGAAATTCAAGCGATTCCTGCTCGACCTCAATTCGCGGATCGATTTTGCCGTGTTCTTGTCCGGCAAATGGGCTCGCGAGCTCTACGAGCGATTCACAGCCGCCATGGACCGCTGCCATGTTGCCGGCTGGCGCCGCTGGGTCTTGGTCGAACCACTTTCCGAAATGGCCACCATCGGCACTGGCGGACTGCTGCTTATGCTGGTTCTTGGCACGTCAGCGATGCACCAGACCTCGGATGACGACTGGCTGAAAAAATCCGAACTCGCGGTGACATTCCTCGATCGTTACGGCAACGAAGTCGGCAGCCGCGGCATCAAGCACAACAACTCCGTCCCGCTCGACGAAATTCCGGACGCTCTGATCAAAGCGACACTCGCAACCGAGGACCGCCGCTTCTACGAACATTTTGGCATCGACTTCATCGGCACAGCGCGCGCCCTGCTCACCAACGCGCAGGCCGGGGGTGTGGTGCAAGGCGGTTCGACGATCACGCAGCAGCTCGCCAAGAACCTGTTTTTGAGCAATGAGCGCACGATCGAACGCAAAATCAACGAAGCATTCCTCGCACTGTGGCTCGAGACGCATTTAAGCAAGAACGAAATCCTCAAGCTTTACCTCGATCGCGCCTACCTTGGCGGCGGAGCGTTCGGCGTCAACGCCGCCGCGCAGTACTATTTCGGCAAGTCGGTGCGTGACGTGACGCTGCCCGAAGCAGCGATGCTCGCAGGCATGTTCAAAGCGCCGACCAAGTTCTCGCCGATGGTCAATCTGCCGGCGGCGCGCGCACGCGCCAACGTCGTGCTCGATAACCTTGTCGACAACGGATTCATGACCGAGGGTCAGGTCTACGGCGCGCGCCGCAACCCGGCGACCCCGATCGACCGCCGCGACACCGGCGCCCCCAATTACTACCTTGATTTCGCGTTCGACGAGATGCGCAAGCTCGTCGATACGTTCCCGAAGTCCGTGACCGACCGCTTCTTCGTCGTACGCACCGCCCTCGACAGCAATTTACAGCGCTACGCCGATCACGAGGTCGAAACCGAGTTACGTCAATACGGCCACGACTACGGCGCCAGCCAATCCGCGGTGGTCATCGCCGATCTCGACGGCGGCGTACGTACCATGGTCGGCGGGCGCGACTATGGCGCGAGCCAGTTTAATCGTGCCACCGACGCATTGCGTCAACCGGGATCGTCATTCAAGCCTTACGTCTATGCAACCGCGCTGGCCAACGGCTTCAAAACGACATCGGTGCTGTCCAACTCACCGGTCTGCATCGGCAATTGGTGTCCCCACAACTATTCGGGCGGCTATTCGGGTTCGGTGACCCTGATCGAGGCGATCACCCACTCGATCAACGTTATTCCGGTAAAGCTCTCGATCGAACTTGGTCACGGCAATCCGAAGCTTGGCCGCGCCATGATCGTGCAGACTGCGCGCAACTTCGGTATCCAGTCGCCATTGCCGGACACCCCGTCGCTGCCGATCGGAGCCGATGAAGTTTACGTCTATCAACACGCCGTGGCTTACGCGACCTTCCCCAATCTTGGCAAAGCCGTAGCGCCGCACGCCGCGCTGGAAGTGCGCAACGGCACCGGGCAATTGATCTGGCGTTTCGATCGCGACGGTCCAAAGCCGCAGCAGGTGATCGCGCCGTCGGTCGCGCTCGACATGATCAAGATGATGAATTCTGTGGTCGAGAACGGTACTGGCCAGCGTGCCAAGCTTGATGGCGTCCCGGTTGCCGGCAAAACAGGAACAACCAACTCCTGGCGCGACGCGTGGTTCGTCGGCTACACGGGTAATTTCGCAGGCGCGGTCTGGATGGGCAACGACGATTACACCTCCACGAAGCGCATGACCGGCGGCACGCTTCCGGCGATCACCTGGCACAACATCATGACTTACGCGCATCAGGGCATCGAACTGCGTTCTCTGCCCGGCCTGCCGCCGGCAACCCATGCGCCGCCAATGCCCGACAGCGCGTTCAAGGGCATCGACGAGCCGCATCCTGCACTGCTGACGCGCAAATCAAACGAAATCCTGGTCAACATCGAACGGCAGCTCGATGACGCTGATCACGCGCTGGCAGCGCAGTCGGCGACGCCTGGCTCGCTCGGCCTGCTCGATATCAACAAGACCAATCCGGGCGCAGTGGCGGCGGTGAGCCGCGAAGGCGCCGGCGTTCCTCGTGGCGATTAATGCGCCTGCTGTTCGGCTCATGCTTTACGTTGGTGCTCGCCGCCATAATCGGGCTTAGCGCGACGTGGCTGACAACGACGCGCGGCGTCGCCTTCGGTCCTCTGAGCATTGGCGCCTGGGTGGCTTGGCCGAAGAGCGGCTCCGTCGATATCGATCCGTATGCGCGCGCGACAATTGCGCGTACCGGCGAACTTCCGATCGGCATCGGCGACGGCGTTGCGTTCTACGCCCGCGCGGATGATGCCGGAAATACCTTCGACGGCCGCTGCACCTTTACGATCACCGGCCTGACGCCCGCAGCCCGTTACTGGACATTGACGCTCTACAATCTCGACGGCGGCCTGGTCCCGAATGCACTTGATCGCCATGGCTTCACCAGCGAAGAGGTGCTGCGCGAGGCCGACGGCCATTTTACCATCAACGCCGCGCCGCAGGCGCGGCCTGGCAACTGGTTGCCGACTGGCGGCATTGAACATTACGTCCTGGTGTGGCGCCTCTACGACACGCCTATCGGCGTGGCGACCCGCACCACCAAGCAAGGTCCGATGCCTGCGGTGGCGCGAAAGGCCTGCCCATGATCCGCTTCCTTTTATGGGTATTGGGCGCGGTGCTGCTCGGCGGCATCGTGCATCTTGCCACCGTACTGGCGCTACCGCGCGCGGCCAATCAAGACGCCTACTCTCGCCTCTTGCCGATAACGAAAGTGAATGCGGTGGTGCCGATGCCGCCACCGACGGCTGACACATCCGTTATGCCGTTCATGGATCCCGCGTTCACCGCTGCAGTGTGCCGCTACGATCTCTCCGACGGCATCATCAAGCTCAACGTCCCGCTCAGCCAAGCCTACACATCGGTGACGTTCTATACTCGCAATAGTGTCGCCTATTACGCGATCGACGATCGCGCTGCCGGGCGACGCGCCATCGAACTCGATCTGATGACGGCGGATCAGCACGCGCAGGTGCCGGAAGAAGAAGATGTTACGGCCGCCGACCGTCTGATCATCGAGTCGCCGACCACAACCGGCTTGATCATGCTGCGCGCGCTGGCGCCGGAGCCCGGTCTTATGCCGATGGCGCGCCGCGCGCTTGCCAACGCGCAATGCCGCCTCGGCCCGGTGCAATAATTATTTCGAGACGATTTTCGCGGGCGCTGCGGCCAAAACCGGCGACGGCGTAACGACCGGGTGCGCGGCAATCTGTTGCTGCAGCTCCGTGAGGATCTGCTCGGCTTCAGCTGCGACCGGCACTGGCTCGGCTACGGTCAGGTGTTCGAGCGCATAGCGATAGCTGGCACACCGCTCATTGAGCGAATGGTAGACCCAGGCGATGGTCAGACTATTTTCGCCGACACGAGCCAACGCACTGGTACGTTCGACCGGGTCCAGATCGGCGACAAAGTGCATGCTCTTTTCGCGCCGCTGATCGACATCGGCCACCCGCCGCGCGGTCTGGAAGAACGGATCGATACGCGCAATGTCGTTGCGCATATCGTCGATCAACTGGCTGTAGCGCGCAATACTGGAGCGATGGAATTCGCCCATCAGGTGCGCGTAATAGGCCGGAGTATCGTAGGTCCAGAGATCACGCCGGAATTCGCGCTTTTGACCGTATTCGTAGACTACCGCATCCCAACGGATCCGGTCGTAAGACGGTTCGATCAACGGAAAAGCAAGATCGCGCAGCGTACGCTCGTCGTCTGTCAGATTGTTGAGTGAGACGGGCGCGCCGGCATGGGCGGCGGCCTCCTGCCCCAGCCAGGCATGGGTGTCGTCGGTCACCAGCGGTGACTGCAGCCGGCCAAAGTCGCCAATGCTCGTGCAACCGGCAACCAACAGCGTGGCGAAGACAGCTAGCGATGATTTTGAGAAGTGCGACGACCGGATACGCGACGACATCGGCGTGTCACCGCTAGCGGCGCCTCACACGTCGGCGGCCGCCGTTGGTAGATACCGGTGGCGGCATTTGCGGCTCGGCATTGTCGGGGGTGAACTCGGTGTACCGCTCGATCCGAATGACCGGCAATATGATGACCGTGGCGGATTCGTCGCGCGCCTCGGCGCGTCCGAACCTGACGATACGCCCCTCATCGGGGAATTTGACTACGGTGCCCACCAACCACTTCCTCTGACTGCGGATACCAACCTGCCCGATCCGCAATAATCGGCGTCGTCATGATTAAGCGACATGCAAGGTTAACGCTCCGCTAACGCGCACAAATTACGCTCTCGATCCAAGTCAGCCTGTTGGTTCCTGTTGCGATCGAGTCACGTACGATGGAAATGCCAAGCCTGTTCGATGGCCTTGCCGAGGTCGGATTACGTGGTGGCGTCGATATGCGCCCGACCCTTATCCGGGTGCTCACCGATCTTTACGTGCAGAAACTCAAGCACACCGAAGACGAGGAACGGCACTACACCGAGCTCGCGCTGAGGCTGCTCGATGCTGTCGACGCACAAACGCGCGCCACCATCGCAACGAGGCTGGCGCGACACCTGCGGCCTCCGATGCGGGTCGCGCAATATCTTGTTAACGATTTGCCTGATGTGGCCGCACCGCTTCGCGGCCATGCGGTGTTTCGCCAGACCGCACCGGTCGCTTTGCCCGAGCAGCAGCCGATCGTCGAGCCGGCGCCTGAAATCGCGCCCTTGATCACGCCAGTTCGAGAGAAAGCCGAGACAACAGACAAATCTCCCATCGAGAGCGCTAACGCTCCCGTTCGGGAAGATTTCGTTGAACCCGCTTTTGAAAGCCCTCTAACCGAAACTCAGCCAACATTGAATCCGGCGGTCGCCGATGAGCTCAATACCCTGTTCTTTACGGCGACCGAGGAGGAACGCCGGCTCATTCTGCTCAATCTGCACATCGCCACACCGGTTTCCGCCGGCGAAATCGAGATCACACGGGAGCCGATGGTCAGCCAAAAGCTCGAAGCAGCTGCTCTGGGCAGCTACCGCGAAGACCTCGCCAGGCAATTTGCGCTGGCTTTGCATATCCCGCGCGAGCAAGCGAGACGCGTCACTCGCGACAATTTCGGCGAGCCCATGGTGGTTGCGATCAAGGCGCTCGGCGTGCCCCGCGATGTGTTTCATCGCATTCTGATGTTCGCCAATCCAACGGTCGGCCACTCGGTCGAGCGCGTCCAGGCGCTCGCAGCCTTGTTCGACGAACTGCCTTTACCGGCGGCGGAAGCAATGGTCGCGATCTGGCAAGCGCTTCCGAAAGGCGAACGGGCTACCGGCAAGTATCAACCGCTGCATTGGGACGATCAGGGGTCGCGTGTCAGGCCCGCTGCGGCGCAGCCGCGACGCCCGCTCGTTGCGTCACACCCAACCGAGCGCCGCAACAAAGTCTCGTGATTCTATTTGCCGACGACAAGGCTAAGGAAATTACGTCCCGCGCGATCTTCAACCTCGACAATCCAGACGTCGGGATCGAACTTCATTTCGCGCGCTAGGTAGGCCTCCACGGCTGCATCGGGCGCCGGCTGTTCTTTGAGACTTTGGCTGAAGGCTCGATCAGTATCTCGCGCCGAGTCGAATTCACTCTGTGGTGCCGGACCGAACAGATCCGACGTTCCATTGAGCCGGTCAATGCGAACGAATATGGCGCCAGCTTCTTCGGCACCGCGCCGGCGCACGACCGCCGCTACGCCTTCGACATGACAACGGCGCAGATAAGCTGCAACCCAGAGTGCTGTTTTCAGACGCATTGATCGAGAATGACTCGATCCGGCCGGACCGGCAAATCCGGGCTATTCGATTGGGTGTCCGGCCATTGTGCCGAGCGCACTCACAAGCTTGTCGGATACGCGCCCGCTTACCGGCAATTTGTGCTCGCGTTCGAATTTTGAGATCGCCTCGCTGGTGGTGTTATCGAGCACCCCGGTCGGCTTTACTTGACCGTAGCCGAACTCCGACAGCACCCGTTGTACCGCCTGGATACGCGGTGACGGACCGATCAGATCCGCGATCGGATCGTTTCGCCGCGACGGTGCCGGCACCGGCATAGGAACGGCCATAGTCTGCTGCAGTGCCGCCGGCGTAACACGCGCCGGGGCAAGATCAGCCGGTTTAAGCGTACCCTGCGTGACGGGCTTTGCCTGGGTTTCCGCGGGCGCCGAGCGGCGACACCGGTGCTGCGACGAACGGTGCCGGCTGGGCACCCGTTTGCATGAAAACCGCGTTCACAACGATAACCACCGTCGTGGCGACAGCGCCGAGAATGGCGAACGAGTCGACCGGGCTCTGCGCAACGCGCGTCCACAATCGCGAGCCTATCGACTCCGCGGCTACTGCCGCTGCGTCCTTTATGGGTACGGCGTTCACGCACTTTTCTTCATCGCCCCGTTGTCATGGACTGAAAATTCACGCTCAGGTGTGCCGACGCGCTCCGCTGCGAAGGCGTGTTCAACGCCGTCACCGTCGCAATATCATTTCGGCGCTGCAGGTGACGGGCCCGCTCACAATCAAGCGGCAAGCTCACAATGACGCGCGTCCCCTCACCCACACGGCTGCGGATGGAAATCTCGCCGCCGTGGAGCCGCACCAGCCCCTTGACGATGGACAATCCAAGCCCCGTTCCGCCTTGCCGACGGTCGTAAGATGAGCCCGCCTGGAAATAGGGTTCGCCCACCCGCGCCAGATTTTCTTCGCTGATGCCAATACCGCTATCCTCCACCACGAAGGTCATGGTGGCCGCTTCAGCGCGCGCGCTGACGGTGACTTTACCACCACGCTCGGTAAAGCGGATCGCATTCGATATCAGATTGAGCAATATCTGATTGAGCGAGCGCTTATCAGCGACGATCTCAGGCAGGCCATCGCCGACAAATTTCTCAAGTGTGACGCCAGCGTCGCGCGCCCGAAGCGCGAGCATATCGCAGCATCCAGCCACGACCTGCGACGGCTTGAAGGGCTCCGGGGTAATCTCGAAATTGCCTGCCTCGATCTTCGACATATCGAGGATGCCGTTCACGACCGCAAGCAAGTGATTTCCGGACTCATTGATGAGGGTCGCGTATTCATGTCGCCGTGCCGCATCGAGTCCCAACAGCTCTTCCTTCTTTAGCATGTCGGAAAAGCCGAGGATGGCATTGAGCGGCGTACGAAGCTCGTGACTCATCGTGGCAAGAAAACGCCCTTTCGCCACATTAGCCTGCTCCGCTTCGGCGCGGGCTTGTTCGAGCGCCTGCTGTTGCTGTTTTCGCGGCGTGATATCGCGAGAGACGGCTACCACTTCCCGGTTGCCATGCGGATCGGCGTCGCAAGA
This sequence comes from uncultured Alphaproteobacteria bacterium, assembly GCA_963807565.1. Classification (GTDB taxonomy): domain Bacteria; phylum Pseudomonadota; class Alphaproteobacteria; order Rhizobiales; family Xanthobacteraceae; genus BOG-931. Next base: position 60,079 of record CAWECH010000030.1, read on the forward strand.
GAGCGCGATCGAGCGGGCGGCATCTCATCTCAATCCAGACGAAATCCGCAGACGGCAGCTACCATTCTCATCAACACCGTCGCGGCGGACGCGAAACTCGACCGATCGGGTTTCGCCAAGTGCCGCGGCATCCCCCAAGGCGGTGAGATAGGCGGGCCGGTCCAGCAACATGGACGCGATCGAACAGCCCATGCCCCTGCAATTCGGCAATCCGCGCACCAAATAACGGCTCACCGGCGGGCGAAGCAAACAGCACAGCGCCGTCGCGGCCATGGCGCGTGATCGTATCGGTCATGTTGCGCGCCAGAAGCCGATAGCGATCTTCCTCGGCGTAAAACAGCCAGAAACTCGTTTTCGCCAGAGCTTCAGCGCCGAGCGCCAAACCGGTCGCATAGAGTGATGCAGAAACGATGCCGAGCGCCGAGAGCGAGGAGTTCGAAATCAGACTCTGGGCTGGCAGCAACTGCCTGGCATCGAAGAATACCAGCAGTCCCGCCGCCAAGAGTGCCAATGTCGACGCAATCGCCACAACGCGGCGTGAAGCCGACAGCGACGCCTCCAGCGGAACAATAACAAGCCAGATGGCGGCGAACGAAGAAATGCCGCCGGTCGCGACGGCTACCATCATCACCAGACCGATCAGCGCCAATGAAGAAAGAATATGAGCGCTCTCGTAGCGGCCGGTACGCGAGAGAAAATACGCGGTGAGGATCGGCAACACGAGCCAGGCGAATACCATCAATTCGACCGGGCTGAGCGTACCGCGGGCGAGCAGGTAGATCGGGAAAGAAGGTCAGCGCGACGATACTTCCCAGGAGTCGCGGGGCAATGAAAGCACGATGGCGCGCCGCCGTCAGTGCATCGAGTTGCGCTGACGGATGCACGAGCGAGCCAATATAATCGCGTATTGGCGCAAATAGGCCCACGTTCCCACGCACGTCCGGCCTTAGCCGACGCGCTCCCCTTGTTCTGTTGCAGGATCGTGTCAGACGGCACTTAAGCGAACACTAAAGGCCACGGGGCTTACCGCTCGGAGTGCACGCGGAACGCTGCGTGGTGTCTTGCATTCGGCATCATAGTGAATCGTCCGTTGCCGCAAACGGTTGCTATTTTCTTGACGTCCCGCCCGGCGTGCCAATTGGCGCCGCGAGTGATCGACGTCGGCATCGCGAAGAACCATCGGAAAATGCGATCAGATCGCGTTTCGTTCAAATTTTAGCTAAATTGTATTTTCTCCAATTGAGTGAAAATTTGAGGCGTATTCTCGTCGATTATGCGCAAAAACGTCCTCATCGTGCGAACGCGGATTTCAATGCTGGCTGCTAGTTTGCACGGGAGAGCGGCGATGTCTGCTGCGGGGACACGGGACGATGTTCTTTCTGTTGCGAATGGCGTTTTGGCTCAGCCTCGTGCTGATCCTGTTGCCTACCGGCTCCACGCAGCGCGTGCAGTCGGGCAACGATGTCGGCGCTTCTGAAGCGATTTCTGCCGCATCCGCCACGGTGCAGGACATGCGCGGCTTCTGCGCGCGCCAGCCTGACGCCTGCTCCGTCGGTTCGCAGGTCGCGGTGTCACTCGGATATCGCGCGCAGGCCGGGGCCAAGATGCTTTATGATTTCTTGAGTGAAAAGCTTGCCTCGCACGATGCGGGAACGCCGGCGCGGACCGGCAGCATCGCCAAAACGGCGCAGGACAAGACCCTGCCGGTCAATGCTTCGCAAAATACACTGACCCCGGCCGATCTGGTTCCCGCCTGGCGCGGTCCGACCGTTCGCAAGGACCTCAAACACAGCGCCTAGGCCGCCCCGGCGAAACAGTCGATCTACCGCCGACGACCCTCTATATAGAGGGCGACGTGGGACGAAGGCGGAATGACCGAAATCGCGGAAATCATCGATAATTTTTCGATCCTCGACGATTGGGATGACCGATATCGCTATCTGATCGAACTCGGGCGAGAACTTCCGGCGCTGTCAGCGGCCGCCCATAATGACGCCAACAAAGTGCAGGGATGCGCCAGCCAGGTTTGGCTGGACACGAGCGTGCGACCAAATGGGGCCGACGGTCCAGTGTTGACTTTCGAAGGCGACAGCGACGCCCACATCGTGCGTGGGCTGATTGCGATCCTGCTTGCCACATATTCCGGCAAGCCCGCCCGGCATATTCTCGGCACCGACGCGGTCGCGTTGTTCGAAAAGCTGGGGCTAAAGGAACATCTGACGCCGCAGCGTTCGAACGGCTTCCGGTCCATGGTTGAGCGGATTCGCTCGGATGCACAGGCCGCGCTTGCGAACGTTGTGTGACATCGTGTAGCCATCCGCGTTCTAGCCGTACCGCCGATCGTGTTGTAAGTCTTTCGGGGCCGAGAGGAATTCCCAGGTGGCGGTACGTTGACAACCTCCCAGGTGAGTCTGCGCTCCGGACTGACGGACGTATTCGCAGGAGCGATCTGCAGCGTTCTGTCAATCGCGTATTGCCTGTCATACGCGGCCCTGATTTTTTCAGGTCCCCTCGATCGTTATCTGTCCTACGGCATAGCGGTCAGCTTCCTTTCCGCCGCCATCGGCGGCTCTATCGTGGCTTTACGCAGTTCGCTGCCTTTTGCCGTCGCCGGGCCGGACAGTTCCATTTCAGTCGTCATTGCGGCGCTTGTCGCCACCGTCGTCGCAACGGCTGTTGGCCAACGGCCAGACCGATCTGCTCGCGCCCACACTGATCGCCATATCGCTGACCACCGCGGCAACGGGAGCATTGCTTTGCGTGCTCGGCTTCACCCATGCGGCGCGAGCAATCCGATTCCTGCCTTATCCGGTTATCGGCGGGTTCCTGGGCGCGACCGGCTGGCTGATGATCACCGGCGCGATACAAGTGGTCACTGACCAAAAGCCCACTCTCAGTAATCTCGGCGCATTTTCCGATCACATCGCAGTCCAGAAGATCGCCGCCGGCGCCGCTGTCGCGGTTGTACTCCACGTCCTGCTACGCAGATTCAAAAATCCGCTCGTACTGCCTGGCGTACTTCTTGTGGCGTTCATCACCGCTTATTTTTTCATGATCTTCGATGGCGCAACTCTTACGGGCGCACAAATCACTGGCTGGATGTTCAACCCGCAGCCGGGAACAGGATTGACGCTGCCGTGGCACACCCCGGCACTTCACAGTTTTCCGTGGGCTTCCTTGCCTTCGCTTGCTGGCGATGCGCTCGCCGTGATGTTTGTCACCATCAGCACGTTGCTCCTCAATACGACCGGGATAGAGATGGCAACGCGAACCGAAGCCCATATAGAACGCGATCTTAAGGTCCTGGGAATCGCCAACCTGGTGACCGCCGCCTTCGGCGGTTATGTGAGTTGCACGTCGTTGAGCCGCTCAATTCTGGTTCGCAGAGCGGGCGCAACAAGCCGGCTGGCGGCACTTGTGGTGGCGGCGGTTTCGGCCATCGTACTCATCGCCGACCCGTCTTTCCTGGGTTATGTGCCGAAATTTGTTCTCGCTGGACTGCTTTTCTATCTGGGTTCTGATCTTGTTTACCAGTGGCTGCTGCATTCATCGCGACGGCTGTCGCCGCTTGAATATTTGTCGCTGATCGCGATCGCGGCACTGATTATTTATTCCGGGTTCATCGCCGGCGTTCTGATCGGCATCGTGATCGGATGCGCGACCTTTGCATTGAGTGCGAGCCGCGTAAACGCAATCAAGTTCACATTTGACGGATCGGAATTCCGGTCGTCGCTCGACCGCGGCTCGCGCGAATTGTATTTGCTCGCCGAACATGGCCACCAGATCCAGGGTATCGCGCTGCAAAGCTACTTGTTCTTCGGCTCTGCAAACCGGCTTTATCAATACGTCAAAATCTTGCTGGCGAGGCAACCGGACAGCCAGTTCGTCATTTTCGACTTCCGGCTGGTCACCGGAATCAATTCATCCGCGACGCATAGCTTCACGCAGATCAAGCAGGCGATGGCTGCGCGTGGGGCCAGGGTTGTGCTGGTTAATCTTTCGCCAGAACTGGAAAGAGCTTTTCGCACGGCGCGGTTTATTACCGATGACGTAGCCGTCGCGTCAGACCTCGATCACGCGCTGGAAGAGTGCGAACAGACAGTCATCGAGAAGAACGTCTCCGAAGCCGCCACCGAGCCCTCATTGCGCGCCTGGCTTACCGAAGCTCTCGGCAACCCCGAATACGCCGACCAATTGACCCACGCTTGTCGCCGGCTCGACGTAAATACCGGCGACGTCATTGCCTGGCAGGGCGAGCCCGCATCCTCCATGCATTTTATCCTGGAAGGCCGGGTCGGAATTACCGTCGACGTCGGTGAGGGCCGCACCTTGCGGGTGCGAAGCCTCGGCCGGCACACCACCATCGGCGAAATGGGGCTAATCACCCATCGGCCACGCAGCGCGACCATTCAGGCCGAAACGCCGAGTGTTCTCTACGAGTTGACCGCTGACGCTTATGAGAAAATCAAAATCGAGCAGCCCGCACTCAGCCAAGCCTTACTCGGATATGTGGTTTCGATCATGGCGGAACGGCTCAGCTTCGCGAACCGCGTGGTCGGCGTCCTGCAACGTTAGCAGAGATAATTCAGGCGCGCCGGCGGCGGCGCTGCTGGCCCAATCCCATCTGTTTCGCGAGTTGCGACCGCGCGGCAGCATAGTTGGGCGCTACCATCGGATAGTCCGGCGGCAAGCTCCACTTCTCGCGATATTGATCGGGCGTCATGCTGTAGCGTGTGCGCAGGTGCCGCTTGAGCGATTTGAACTTCAAGCCGTCTTCCAGACAGACGATGTAATCGGAATTGATCGAGCGCTTGATCGGTACTGCGGGCTTGAGAGGTTCGACAGGGACCTCGGTCGCACCGCCTGACACGCGCTTGAGGGCGGAATGAACCTGGGTGATCAAAGCGGGAATATCCGCGCTCGGAACCGAGTGATTGCTGACATAAGCCGAAACAATATTCGCAGTTAGCTCAATGAAACTGCCGTCGCCCGGGTTGTCGGCCATCGGTTTGCTCTCTCGAATAACCCAATCTTCCGTAATCTGCTTTCAGCGATCGATCCGTCGCTACACCTTGGTCCGATACTGAGATCGTCAAGCATTCGCTGGAGCGAATGCGCCGCTAATCTATCTGTTGGATATTTTGTATTACGCTTGGTAGTTAAACGCAATCAAATACTGCCGTTCCGCGAAACAACGGCTTGAAATACTTTCCGCGAAAAGAAAGAAGCGCCCTAAGAGGCGTGCTGCTCGATATGATTGCGCAGATCAGCGATCGAGCCGAAACGCAACGTGCCTTGGGGCAACTGGGCCTCGATCGAACCGTCCGAGTACAGCGTGTAGGCCATGCCGTCTACGACGCCCGATTTCAGAACCGATATTGGCGTCGGCGCTCCGGGCATGATCTCCTGCTCCGCATTTGGCGAAACATCATTGACTGGCTCGGCGACGGCGGGCTGCACTACGGCTATCTGCGCGCCCTGCCCGGACCGCTTGCGTCTCGGCCAGAGCGCATCGAAATTTTTTGAGCGATCGGGTTTGCCGGACGGGCGTACACCAGCCTCGTTCTGCGGCGTAACCTTGGCGAAGGCGCCGCCATTAACGTGGCGGATGACAGCAACGTTGCCGGTCTCAACCGTTTCTTCTTCGACCCGCACCGCTGCATTCGGCAACAGCGCAACCCCGGTCTCTTCAACAACCGAAGCGGGTTCGAGACGCAGCAGACTTGGAAATTTCTCCCGCAGCCGTTCTGCCTCTTGCGCAGCAGGTGTCAAAGACGCGGTAGCAACCGCTGCAGCTTCGTGTTGTTGTATGACTGGTTTCGGCAGTTCGACCGGAGGATTTACAGAAACAGGAATCGCCGGAGGAGCGCTTGGCGGCTCCGCCGCAGCAACAACAACCGGAGTCGAATTCCGCATGGATATTTCCGCCGATTGGCCGGAGCGCCAAAGTATGTTCGATGCGAATGAGCTGCCGAACCGCAAGGCCGAAGCCGATCAACAGAAAGCCTCCGACAAGGCCAACCATGCCGGGAGTAATGATCGATGGATCAAAAGTGTGATCTTGAACGGAAATCCCAGAGCCGACGAGTGCAACTCCCGCCGTCGCTATAATTGTCCCAAAGACTACCAATAACGCATACATACAATTGTCCCCCCGAAACAAAACGCTACGGGGCCCCAACCGGTAACTATTTTGGCCGCGCTATGCCTTCGGTGCAAGGATTAATCACCTATTTACCGCACCGAGTGCGCCGCCGGCGTCCTACGAATGACGTCTAATCCATTGTCGGATATATGAAATTCGGGTGCTAACCATATCCGTGGGGGCCCGATTACGCCCGCTAGTCCCATCCCGGCTGGCGTTGCTCAACCCCCGGCTTTGGGTCAATGTAGAGGAACCATTCCCTTCGTCTTGCGGTTTCACCACATCCCGCTCGGACCGCTTTCACATTGAGGAGTACACCTAATGGCATTCACCCTGCCCGAACTTCCCTATGCTTACGACGCGCTTGGCCCGTTCATGTCCAAGGAAACGCTCGAATTTCATCACGACAAGCACCACGCGGCCTATGTGACCAACGGCAATAATCTCGCCAAGGGCACCGAATGGGAGAACAAATCGGTCGAGGACGTGCTCAAGGGCACCTTTGGCAAAAATCCCGGGCTCTTCAACAATGCCGCTCAGCACTACAATCACATCCATTTCTGGAAATGGATGAAGAAGGGCGGCGGCGGCGAAAAGTTGCCGGCGAATCTCGAGAAGCACATCGCTTCTGATATCGGCTCGTTTGCCAAGCTGAAGGAAGATTTCACCCAGGCCGGCGTAACCCAATTCGGCTCAGGCTGGTGCTGGCTCGCGGTCAAGGATGGCAAGATCGCGGTGATGAAGACGGCAAACGGCGAAAACCCGCTGGTCCATGGCGCGAAGCCGATCCTCGGCTGCGACGTGTGGGAGCACTCCTACTACATCGACTATCGCAACCGCCGGCCGGATTATCTGAAGGCCTTTTTTGAAAGCCTGATCAACTGGGACTACGTCGCGGAGATGTACGAAGCTGCGGTGAAATAAGCGAATTCATTGCGATATCGACAGTAAGCGGGGCCCTGATGTCGGCCCCGCTTTTTGTAACCGAATGCTGCCAAGGCCGTTTTGACGCATTGCGCTTGGAGCAAATGCTGCATGATGTGCGTAGATTCTTGATTGCTGCGCATCTGAAGCCGGGACAATCGTGAACCAACCTGCAGCGAATTCAATTTCGCGCCTCGCAAAAGACCCTACCCATCTGTGCGACGCCTTCGCTGTCGTTGTGCTGGCGGTCGTTGGCCTGATCGCTGCGCTAACGTTTCGTGACTACGGCTTGGGCTGGGACGACTACACGCATGCTCAATACGGCAACCTTCTTGTCTCCCTGTTCTCCTCCGGCTTTACCGACAAACGCGCGCTGTCGTTCGTCAACCTCTACATGTACGGCGGCGGGTTCGATGTTCTCGCCGCGCTCGCCGCCAAGATCCTTCCCTTTGGTTTGTTCGAAACCCGCCGTCTTGTCGGCGCCGCCGTCGGTCTCGTCGGGCTACTCGTCACCTGGCGGCTTGGCCGCCGCCTCGGCGGGCCGTTTGCGGGACTAGCCGCTCTCGTGCTTCTCGCCGCCTGCCCGCTCTACTTCGGGCATATGTTCATCAACGCCAAGGACGGACCGTTCGCGGTCACCAGCGCAATCGCACTGCTCGGTATTGTCCGGGCCTTCGAGGAATATCCGCGCGCCTACGCCGGCCACCATTGCACTTTGCGGTGTCGGCATCGGCCTCGCCATCGGTTCCCGGGTCATGGGTGGTTTTGCGGTTCTCGATGCGGCGCTGCCGTTACCGCTCATTCTTGCGGCCAGATCCCGCACCGACGGCCTGAAGACCGCGCTCGAAGAAGTGCGGATTGTTTCTGATCGCTTTTGTTCCAGGCGTGATTCTCGCCTATCTGGTCATGGGACTGGTCTGGCCGTGGAGCGTCGTCGATCCACTCAATCCGTTTCACGCCGTCGACTATTTCTCCAATTTCTTCGAAAAGCCGTGGCGGGAATTGTTCGACGGCGCAGTTGATCCTCGTACCGGACATGCCGCGCAGCTATGTACCGACGCTGCTGGCGCTGCAGTTGCCCGGTCTGTTGCTGGGATTGGGCATCGGCGGATTGGCGGGGGCAATTGTCTGCATCTGCCGTGCACGAAGCGGCGTTGGGTATCGCGCGGCGCTTCTTGCCACCGTGCTCGCGGCAACGCTTCCCATTCTCATCACCGTCGCAGCCCGGCCTGCGATGTACAACGGCATTCGGCACTTCGTATTCACGCTGCCACCGCTTGCCGCGCTCGGTGGACTCGCTGCCGCGTGCGTCATGCGATGGCTTGCGCCATATGGCCGTCTTGCGTTGGCTGCGGGAGCTTTGATAGCGCTCGCCGGTATCGCCGCTCCGGTCGCCGCGATGACCCGCTTGCACCCCTACGAATACACCTACTTCAACCGCTTCGCGGGTGGCGTTGCCGGCGCACGGCCGCGCTACATGCTCGACTATTGGGGATTGTCTCTGACGCAAGCATCGCGGCAGTTGCGCGCCGTCATTGCAGAACGGCACTTCGAGCCGGCGAATGGCACATGGACAGTGGCTGTATGCGGGCCTCATCCGCCAGTGGTCGTTGCTCTCGGTCCGCAGTTCACCACGACGTGGAATCCCAAGGGCGCTGACTTCGCGATGATGCTTGGAGAATTCTACTGCGCCAAGCTCGATGCACCGGTGCTGTTCGAGATTACCCGTGCCGGCGTCGTCTATGCCCGCGTCTACGATATACGGGGGCGCTCAATTCAGTCGTTGCTGACGATTCCGGGAATTGACCAACAATAAACTGCGACACCAAATGAGATAGCGCCTCGGCCGTTTTCACGATGCTGGATCCACCGCGCGAACTCGTGACCTATACTGCGCTGGCGCGCAATTCAGATTTGAGCCCAAAGAGTTGACTGGTCTATCCAAGCACGGTCATATGCCGCCTGAATTGCCAACTGGTCGATTGTTATGGACGACAGCTTAACGGTGCCGAACCGCCCCGGCGCATCGCAAAATGCGATCGAAGCGCACTATGATCTTGGCAACGACTTCTTCCGCCTTTGGATTGGGCCCGATCTTATCTATTCATGCGCGCTGTTCGAAGGCGACGACGACCTGGCCACTGCGCAAATTCGCAAACTCGACCATCACATCGCCGCTGCCGGTGCAGCTCAAGCGTCTAATGTTCTCGACGTTGGCTGCGGCTGGGGTGCTCTCATGCACCGGCTCACGACGCATTGGGGGGCCAAGCGGGCAGTCGGGCTAACGCTCAGTCCTTCGCAAGCCGCGTGGATACGCCAAAAAGCCATACCGGGAGCTGAGGTACGGGTTGAGAACTGGCGAGATCACAAGGCCGAGAAACCTTATGATGCCATCATCTCGGTTGGGGCTTTCGAGCACTTCTGCCATACCGGCATGAACGCCGCTGACAAGTTACAAGCCTATCGCGAGTTCTTCGCCTTCTGTCACCGCACGCTTGTTGACGGTGGCCGACTGTCTATCCAGACCATCGCTTACGTGAAGCCTGTGCAATATCTCCCTCCGCTCATCCCGGAAAAGATTTTTCCGGAAAGCGAATTGCCGCTGATCTGGGAACCGATCGCTGCAGCGGAAGAGAAATTCGAACTTTTGGCGCTCCGCAATGATGCGGATCATTACTACCGGACGCTGCGGCAGTGGGAGCGCAACCTGACGAACTGTCGCGACGAAGCCGTGAACATGGTCGGCGAGGAAGCCGTTCGCGATTTTCAGCAATACCTGCGCATCTCGGCCTTTGCCTTTAAGCGCAACCATATTTGCCTTTTGCGCATGAGTTTCGCCAAGCGTTGAAGCGACGCAGCAAACCCTAAAGGCATTTGATGTCAACGAAAACCGCCGGGAAACCTATTCGGCTGGCGTAACCGATATACCGTGCGTCCGAATGAGTTGACCCGGGTCATCGCTTGGCGAAGCAACGATAACCCTTTTTGCCAAGCCAAGAAGCATCAACAGCCGGATGGTCAGCCATGTCACATCAAGTTCCCACCACTTATGGCCGTGACGTGCTGATCGTGGATGAGCGTGGTGGTTATTGTGCCAGCCTTCGCCGTTGCTGATCAGCCCGACGAAAACATTGTTGCGACTATTCTCGTCCGTCTCGTAATTCCGGTAACCCCAAATGTGGGCGACCGAATTTACCGACCAGGCAATGTGCCAGCCTAACACCGTCCGCACAAAAACACCCCAGATCAAAATACTTGACCCGAACTGAAGGGCCGCGATCAGGTCACCGCCCATGATCAATTCCGCGACGAAGCCGCCGACGAAGAATAGCAGCCAGGACGCGATTACAATAACAAACCAATAGCGCTCCAGTTGTTTGTAAAACTTGTCGCGGAGAATATCTTTCGCGTAGCGCTCGTAGGCACTCCGTCTCCTCATATCTTCGTCATTCTCAATCAAAAGCCAACCAAGATGCCCCCAGAAGAAATTCACCCAGGGGCTGTGCGGATCTGGTTGCTCATCCGCGTGCTGATGGTGCCGCCGATGAATCGCGACCCACCGCGCAGGCGTGTCCTGAAGAGCGCATACTCCAAGGATCGCAAAGCTGTGTTCAAGCCATTTCGGGCAAACAAAGCCGCGATGCGTCAGCAAGCGGTGATAACAGAGACAGATTCCAAGCGTTCCAAAAACATAGATGCCGACGATAGAGAGAACGACGCCCGTCCGGCTGTAAAACCATGGAATAAAGGCAGCCAGTGCCAACAAGTGGCAGGCAGCGATTCCGATAGCGTAACGCCACGCAACCCGTATCGGCTTCACTGACGACGGCAGTGGAATCCGAATAGCTGCGTCTTCAAAGTCGCTTTGTATCGGAGCGCCAACTTCGGCGGATTTAACGTCCATTTGGGCGGATAACCATTGTTACCAGACGGCGATGGAATCTCGAATAAGCTTCGATATCACCGAACACGAGGAACCAGCCTCGTCCTTGATACGCGGAAAAGATTCCGGCGTAAAGCGTGGACAACTGCAGATCGCAAGCATGTAGCGCGACAAATATTACGTCGTAACAGGGCCTTAGCAGGGCCGCCGAACAGTCGGCCTTGGTTCTGGATGCCAATCTCCACATAGTCTCGGAGGCCAAGCGTGCAGTGGAGATCCGCGCGAAATGTGCCGACCGTGTGTCAAATGGAACTCGCGGCGATGCGTTGACGCAGGCAAAATTGCAACGTTACCTTGCGGCAAAACTGACCGTGGGAGGAATTGTTGCGCTCATTTTTTCAGCTTGCAGCCGTAACGGCTATTGCCGCAGCACTTCACGCGCCGGCCGCCTGTGCCCAGAGCGATCCCGCTTATTTCGTGACCTATGTCGAAGTACTGCCCACGGCGATCGCGCCAGCCACTGCCCTACTTAAGAAATATCGCGACGCCAGCTTCCATCAGGACGGAAATCTCCGCGAAGAGGCTCTGCAGGAGCTGGACCGGCCCAATCGTTTCGCGATCATCGAAGCATGGCGCGACAAGGCGGCGATCGACTCCCATACTGCTTCCTCAGCCACGACGGAATTCCGCGATAAACTCAAGACGATCCAGGCCGCGCCTTACGACGAGCGTGTCAACACCGCGCTCTATGTCGGGCAAGGCAAGAGCGAGAGCCAGAGTGGCGCGCTCTACGTCGTCACTCATGTCGACGTCATCCCGCCGGGAAAAGACGACTGCTTGGCGGCGTTGAAAGCGATGAGCATCGATACCGCGGCTGATCCCGGCAATATCAGCTACGAAGTTTTGCAGCAGGCAAACCGCGGTAATCACTTCTCGGTGCTGGAAGCGTGGACCAACCGGAAGGCGGTCGAAAGCCATGCCGCGGCGACGCATACGCGCGATTTCCGCGCCAAACTCACGCCAATCGCCGGCGCGCTTTACGACGAGCGAATCTACAAGGCGCTGTGATCCGAGCGCGGATATTTATTTCTGCGGCGCGAAGTTCTGGTTGCTGTAAGGCAACGACGTGGGCCGCTGGATGACGATGAATTTGCGGTCCAGCGAGCGGTGACAGCTATTACAGCCGGCGCTTAACTGATCGAAAGCAGCATCGAACGCCGTACGGTTCTTGTCCTCGACCGCTTTCTCCAACGCCTTGACGGGTGCACCGACCTGTTTGTCAACGAGATCACTGCCGACGATCTTGCCGATATCGTCGAAGCCCTCACCCAGTTCGTCGAGCTCGTAGTCGGCCAGCGGCCAGTTGCCGCCATGGCCGGCAAACCAGAGCTTGATGTGGCGAAGCTGTTGCAGCGTCATGATTTCTCCCAGGCCTGGAGGATCAGGAGGGCTGGCGGCTTCTGCCGCAGGCTTTGCCGCATCCTGCGCGAAAGCACTCCCTGGCGCGAGCAACGCTGCAGCAATCACGGCCGCAACACTCAACTTCATGAACATCTCCTGTGTTGGCGTTTCGTGAAAGCCCTACCTTCAACTGGTCGGCGGCAGGGTCTCGCTACACGCCTTGGGATGCGCCCCCTGGCAAGCTTGATAGAACACAGGGCATGCCTGCGCCGCGGCCTGCGCAGCTTCAACGGTCTTGAGCCGGTCTCCGGCTGCACGTGACTGCGGATCGTAGGTGATTACGGCATCAACCCGCTCTATGCCACGATCAGCCATCAGAAACCGCTCGGCAGCGTCGAAATAGACTGTCGCCGTTTTGATCGCATCCTTCAGATCTTTGGTGTATTCGGCGGTCGCTTTGGGATCCGGTTTGACGACACGGGCGTGCGCCGCTGCGTCGGCATAGAACGTGTTCAGCTTGAAATATGTGCCGCCGCATTGCGCCAGCCCCAGCCAATATGGCTTTGCCGCTGAAGGCACCTGGCATCTGCACCACGGTGTCGCGCTTGTCAGTCGGGACAGCCGGCGCGGCGGCGGGCGCAGGGCTTTCGGTTTCACGCGGCGCACGGTGACGCCGCGTCTGCGCATCCGCACTTGCTGAAACGAAAAGCAACAACGCGACTGTTAAGGCTCTTGTCAGGAATCCCGGCATGCTGAGACTATAATCAAGTTGCTGCGCAAAACTCAAAGTTTCTCGAATTCAAGGACTTTTTGAATCATTCAAAACTTTTCAATCGATCAGAACTTCTCGACCCATGGCCGTACCTCGATCTCCCAGGACCACGCGCTGCGATTTTGCCGCAGCAGATCAAGATAGCTCTGCGCAATAGCGTCTGGATCGAGCAGGCTGTCAGGCTTGTCGGCTGCCTCCGCCCGCCGCGCACTACGAATGCCACCATCAACGACAACGTGGGCCACATGAATGCCCTGTGGTGAAAGCTCACGCGCCATGCTTTGCGCCATTCCGCGCAACGCGAACTTGCCCATGGCAAACGGCGCAGACTGCGGATAGCCCTTCACACCCGCAGACGCTCCGGTCAGCATGATGGCGCCATGGGACTTCGGCACCATGCGTTTTGCGGCCTCCTGGGCGACCAGGAAGGCGCCAAACGCAGTTACGGCAATCGACCGTTCAACTTCGGCAGGATCCAACTCGACGAACGGCCCTCGCGTGCGGTAGCTCGCGTTGTAGACGACGACATCGGGCGCGCCCTGCCCTGCCTCGACATCGCTGAAAAGCTTGGTGACCTGTTCTCGTTTTGACGCATCACAGGTGAAAGCTTTGCCCCCAATCTCCTGGGCAAGCGCGGCCAGATTGTCGAGGCTTCGTGCCGCAATCGCGACCTTCATACCGGATTTTGCGAACAATCTTGCCAGCGAAGCGCTCAGCCCGGATCCGGCGCCGACAATCAATGCATTCTTGTACTCAAGCGGCATATGACGACCTTTCAATCAATGACGGCGATGGCGTTGATTTCGACCATACAACGCGGATCGGTCGCCAGGCGGACAACTTGCACCGTCGTGGTAGCCGGCTTGGCGTCGCGAAAATACTCACCCCATACACGGTTCAACGAGTCCTGATCGGTGAGATCGGTGACAAAACGGTCAGCGGTGACGACGTCGGCGAAAGTTGCCCCCACAGCCTCAAGTCCGCGCTTAAGATTTTCCAAAGCCGCACGCGCCTGACCGGCCATATCGCGAGGCATCGAGTTCGAACTCCTCCGGCCGGTGCGGATGGTGATGATAAACCGGCGCAGCGGTGACGCCAGCAAGGTAGACGGTTGTGCCGCCTCTGACCTTGATGGCCGGGGCGTACGGCATCCACATGTCGGGCGCATCCGGCCAGTGGCAGTGCTCGATTGTTTTCGGCATGACGATGCTCCTCAATGAGCCCGGCGGCGAGCGACATCCCGCTGGGGACGTGGCAATATAGACCCGTGCGCAAAATTCCGCAGGCCGCCGGTCTCTATCTAGCCGTACTGGAGTTCATCTTCACGCTCGGCTGGACCGTCTATGCCATTTACCTGCCGAAGCTCGCCGCCTCCGTCGGTATTGCCGCCGGCACCGTGATTTTCATCCTGATGCTGGACCAAGCCGTCTTCACCGTCATGGACTTCACCATGGGGGTTGCCGCGGACAAGGTGTCGCGTCTGGTAGGCAGGCTTGGCCACTGGGTTGCCGCGATCACTTTGCTGAGCTGCATCGCATTCGTGACGCTGCCCTTTGTCGCCGGCGCGCAACTCGGCGCGGTAGTATTTCTAACTCTGACGATGACCTGGGCAATCACATCGTCGGCGTTACGGGCGCCACCGCTGATGCTGCTGGGCAAGTATGCCGCGCGTCCTTCAATTCCCTACCTCACGAGTCTGGCCATGCTCGGCCTGGGTGTTGCCGGCGCTGTGTCACCCTATCTATCGACCACGCTGACCGGGCTAGACCCGCGTCTGCCATTCATCATTGCCAGCGCCACGCTCGCCTTGGCCAGCTTTGCGCTGGCCAAGGTCGAACGCTCGCTTGCGAAACAGGCGCTACCGAATAGCGCTGCTCCGCAGATCGCCAGCCGGAAGGTAAGCGCTCCCATTGTTATCTTCGCACTGGCATCGATTGTTCTTGCGATTGGCTTCCAACTTCATTTTTTCTTCAACAGCGCGCCGGTGTTCAAAAAATTTGCTGGCGACCTGAATGCCTTGATGCCGATCTTCTGGATCGGCTTTAGCATCGGCATGTTTCCCGCCAGCTTGATCACCAAACGCTTCGGCGGCATGCCGGTCATGGGCCTCGCCGGCATCGTTGGCGCTGCGGCAATCCTCGTCATGCAGTTCGCCGGCACGCTGGAACTGGCCGTGGCGGCACAACTCGTTGCCGGCGCAGCATGGGGCGGCATCCTGATGAGCGCCTTCGCTGCGGCTTTGGCGATTGGCTATACCGGCGCCGAAGGCAAAACCACCGGTTTGCTATTCTCCGCCCTCGCCATTGCGACGTTCGCACGCATGACCGTTACGGCCACGGGTACACTGAGTAATCCGGGATTGGCACCGCTCGTACATTGGGCGCCGGCGGCATGCTGGGCGGCTGCCGGAATTGTATTGCTGGCTTTGTTCGCTACGCAAAGCCGCGTGAAAGAAATTCACTAGCGCTCGACGCAGCGCGCCTACATTCGAAATACGCCGAATTTCGTCTCCGGAATCGGCGCGTTGAGCGCCACCGAGAAACACAACGCGAGAGTACGGCGGGTCTCGGCAGGCGTGATGATGCCGTCATCCCAGAGGCGCGCCGTGGCGTAATAAGGATTGCCTTCCGTCTCGTACTGTTCGCGGATCGGCTGCTTGAATTCCTCTTCCTCGACTTCCGACCAGGCTTTTCCGGAAGCTTCGATATTGTCGCGCCGCACGGTAGCCAAAACGCTCGCGGCCTGCTCGCCGCCCATCACAGAAATGCGGGCGTTCGGCCATGTGAACAGAAAGCGCGGTCCATAGGCGCGGCCGCACATGCCGTAATTGCCGGCACCGTAGGAGCCGCCGATCACGACCGTGATTTTTGGCACCTGGGCACAAGCAACAGCGGTGACCATCTTGGCGCCATCCTTGGCGATCCCGCCCGCCTCGTAATCCCGGCCGACGATAAACCCGACAATATTTTGCAAGAACAGAAGCGGTATGCGGCGCTGGCAGCACAACTCGATGAAATGCGCCGCTTTCAACGCGCTCTGTGAAAACAGTATCCCGTTATTGCCGAGAATGCCGACCGGGATGCCGTGGATGTGCGCAAAGCCGGTAACGAGTGTCGTTCCGTAAAGCGCCTTGAACTCGTCGAATTCCGAGCCGTCGACAAGCCGCGCGATCACTTCGCGCACGTCGTACTGTTTCTTGAGGTCGGTCGAAACGATACCGTCGAGATCGGCTATGTCGTATTTCGGTTCTGCCGGCTTGGCGAGCGGAGTACCGATCGCTTTCGTCGTATTCAGCCCGGCTACGATCTGCCTGCATAGTTCAAGGGCGTGACGATCATTCTCCGCCATGTAGTCGGCGACACCGGATTTTTTGGTGTGAACTTCAGCACCGCCAAGCTCTTCGGCGCTGACAACCTCTCCGGTCGCGGCTTTCACCAGCGGCGGCCCGCCAAGAAAAATCGTGCCCTGATTGCGCACGATGATGGTTTGATCCGACATCGCCGGCACATAAGCACCGCCCGCGGTGCAGGAGCCCATCACCACGGCGATCTGTGGGATGCCGGACGCCGACATCGTCGCCTGATTGTAGAAAATCCGGCCAAAATGATCGCGGTCGGGAAACACCTCGGTTTGATGCGGCAGATTGGCACCACCGGAATCAACCAGATAGATGCACGGCAGCCGGTTCTCGCGCGCGATTTCTTGCGCGCGCAAATGCTTTTTGACCGTCATCGGGTAATAGGTGCCGCCCTTGATAGTCGAATCGTTGCAGACGATCACACATTCGCGGCCCGAGACGCGGCCGATCCCGGTAATGATGCCGGCGGCGTGAATGGAGTCCTCATACATGCCGCCCGCGGCGAGCGGCGACAATTCGACGAATGGCGATCCCGGATCGATCAGCGTCATCACGCGGTCGCGCGGCAACAGCTTGCCACGCGCAACGTGACGTTCGCGCGCCTGCGCGGAGCCGCCTTCGGCCGCTTTGGCGCGATGCGTTTCAAGCTCGGCGACGAGTTCGCTCATCGCCGCGCGGTTGGCCTGAAACTCCTTCGAGGCGGTATCGGTGGTGGTTGCAATGACGGCCACGAATCCCTCCCGGTCGGGAGGGATTCCACACCGTCACGTCAAACAGTGCAACGCCACTTAGGCCCTGACTTCTTGCCGCTGGAATACCACGTAGCCGGCCACAAACAGCATCATCGCGGTGGCGATCATGGCCACAATCTGTGGCCATGCGATCAGGATGCTCGACGCCAGCGGCAAGGGCGCGCCAAGGACAGCGCCCTGAAGTTGGCTCAAGTAGATCGGGCCAAGCGCCCGGGTTGTTGGGTCAAGCAGCGCCACCACTACCTCGGCAAACAGCGTCGATGGCGATAACCGCGCCAGTATCTGCTCAAGTTCGGCGGTTCCAGGCGTCTGCAGCCCGAGCGCCATGTAGCGCGGATCGGGCGGTACGAAGATCTGCGCAACAGCGCCCGCCAGCACCGGCCAGATGAACGTGACCAGTAGCCAGATTCCCAGCGTGACGAGCGCCGCGGTTGCCGCCGAGCGAAACAGAATCGAGAACAGCAGCGCCAACGCGAGCCAGACCCCGGCGTACACGATCGTTACCAGCAGAAAAACGAAACTGCGGGCAATCTCTTCCGCGCCGGGCGGAATGCCGATCAGCAACAGGCCAAGGCCGATCACGAGCAGCCAGAGCGTGATCAGGCTGATCGACAGCGTGAGCAGGCCAGCAAGGAATTTTCCGAACAGCAGCGCGTCCCGATAAATCGGTTGGGCGAGGATGCGCGACAGCGTGCGCCGATTGTGCTCGCCGTTGACCGAATCGAATCCGAGCCCGATCGCCATCAGCGGAACTAGAAAGGACAGGAATGAGACGAACGACGGCAACGGGTCACGCGAGGTCGTGAACAGCCGCAGGAACAGGAACGGATCCTCTGCTGTGGTGTCCTTGATCTGCTGGATGGCGCCGTAAAGCGCAGCGAGAGCGACCAGCACCACGAGCCATTCGAGCACGCGCATGCGCACGCTGGTCAGGTGGTCCGACAGCTCCTTGAGCATAACCACGCCAAGACCGGAAAAGGCAGAGCCTTCACGCTGCATCACGCGCTCCGTCATTGGTAGGCTGCTCGGGCTGGGTCTCGAAATAACGGTTGTAGATCGCCTCGAGGCTGGGATCCTGGACACCGAGGTACTTGAGCCGGCCCTGCATGGCGACGACTTCCACAGCCGCTTCCGGTCGCACATCACGATCAGCGTGAAGGCGCAATTTGCTGATGCCGGTCTTCTCTACTCCGCTGACGCCCGGGATGAGTGCAAGCCGTTCAGCCAACCCAGCACCGTCGGCTTCAATATCGACAACATAACCGCCACCAAGAACCTGACGACCTAGATCCGCGACCGACCCCATCAAGGCGATCTTGCCGGCGTTGAACAGCGCGACACGGTCGCAAACGCTCTGCACCCTTTCGAGCAAATGCGAGGACAGCAATACCGAAACACCTTCCGCCTTGAAGGCGCGGATGACGCCAAGGAGTTCCGAGGTGGCGTGCGGATCGAGACCTGAGGTCGGTTCGTCGAGAATGGCGATTTGCGCGCCCTTCATCAGGATTTCGGCGAGGCCAAGACGCTGCCTCATGCCGCGGGAAAACGTAGCAACGCGTTTCTCGGCAACATCGGCCAGTCCGACGCGTTCAAGTGCATCGGCGATGCGTTTTTCACGCTCGGCGAGCCGGAAACCGATCAGCCGCGCGGTATAGCGAAGATTATCTGCAGCAGTAAGGTTGTCGTAGAAACCCACGGTGTCCGGCATGTAACCGACCCGGCGCTTCACCGAAAGCGGCTCGCGCGCTGGGTTGAAACCAAGCACGTGCACATCCCCACCAGAAATGTCGGTGAGGCCGAGCAACATGAGGATGGTGGTCGTCTTGCCCGCGCCGTTCGGACCGAGGAGACCGAAGATCTCCCCGCGCCCGACGTTGAACGAGATGTGATCGACCGCGACAGCCTGACCGTACCGTTTGGTGAGGCCGTTGGCCTCGATCACTGCATCCACGCTCATCGGCGGCCAAACCTCGCGACCGCGCCGACCATGACCAGCAGCGCCACGCCGATGATGCCGACACCGGCAATGCCCCACATCGTGGAAGTCGTTACCGTGACGCGGAACGTGGTTGAAGCCGATTCACCGCGCGCCGCCGCGCGCACACTCGTGACGTAATCGCCGGCGATCGCCTTCTCGGTCGGCGTGATCAGTGCCTGAATTTCCTTATTGGCATTCGGGGCAATCCGATCGACCGTCTTCGGATCAAACTCGATTTTCCAGCCGCTTGGCGCCGAACCGCTGATCTGGATGTCTTCAGCCGCAGCCGTCCCAATGTTGGTGATGACAACCGGTACTGTTGTCTCCTTGCCGGCCGATGCGCGCGTCGACACCAATCCTTCACGGCCGCTGATATCGAGTTTCGGCTGGCCCGTGATGGTCAAACTCAAATCGGTCGTTACCGAGGTGTCCTCTGCGCCGACCCGCGCAGTGACTTTGTAATCGCCAGCCGCAGCGGTGTTCGGCGGCGTCACCTTGAGCTTCACGTCCTTCGCCTGTCCGGCATCCACCGGAACTGCATTGAGCTCCTGGCTGCCGTACTGCTCGGTGAACGTCGTATCGAAATTTTGCGGCGCCTGAGCGGACAGGCTCACAACCAGCTTCTTGCCACTGTCGTTCTTGATGTTCAGCTGATACTCGAAGGGCGACTTCGACGTTCCGCGCAACTGCGGAAGCTGCGGCGTCAACGTCAGCTTGGCCGGCAAGTCTTTCGCCAGCGTCACCGCAATCGGCAGCTCAACCTTGGTCTGATCCGGTGCGGTTGCTGAAACGGTCAAGCGTCTGCGTGCCGATTGCAGCATCTTTCGGAACATCAAGGCGCAACTCGACTGCAACGCTTGCGTTGGTATTCGGCATGGCAGCGGCGACCGGCTGGCCTCCGCCCATCAGGGTCGCCGTCCATCCGGTCGGCACACCAGCCACGGAAAGCGTCATGCGTTGCGGCGGCGTACTGAAATTTTGCAGATGCAAACCAACAGACGATGTCTCGCCCGGCCGTACCGTGACCGCAGGATAGTCGCTCGTCAAAAACAGGCCTTTGACGTCTTTCGGGGCGTCGTCAGCTTTCACAGCCGGCGCAAGAACAACCGCGAAAGCGGCAAGGGCGGCGATAAACCCGTATCGCATTGGTATTGGCTCCCAGGCAGAAAATGGTTCGGTTGGCCCCCTCCCCGACGCGCTCGAAATGAGCCCGGGCGAGGAAGCGAGCATTGTCGGCGTAATCGTGACAAAATTGCGCAGACGGCGGCCTTTTTGGCAAGGGCTGGCCAAAAAGTCCTGCGGTAGGTAGCCGCAGCCAATTCTCCGGATTGTGTTCATGCCCCGAATAAAAGAGATCAGCGCCGGTTTGCTGGCCTTTCGGCGAGATAAATCTGTCATCGAAGTCTTGCTCGCGCATCCCGGCGGCCCGTTCTGGGCGAAAAAGGATGATGGCGCATGGACTATTCCGAAAGGGCTCGTCGAGCCGGGAGACGATCTCATGTCGGCCGCCCGGCGAGAATTTACCGAAGAGACAAATCTCGTTGCCGACGCAGAGCCATTTGCGCTCACTCCGGTTAACCAAAAGAGTGGAAAGGTGGTCCACGCCTTCGCGTTCGAAGCCGACTTCGAGCTCGATGCATTCGCAAGCAACACATTCGAGATGGAATGGCCGCCCAGGTCGGGGCGCAAGCAAAGTTTTCCGGAGATCGATCGTATTGCTTATTTCGCGCTGCCGATCGCGATGGCCAAAATCATCGCCTATCAACAACCGTTATTGATCGAGCTCGAACAGCGTTTGCGTTGAGCCAGACTATTCGCGAAGAACAATCGGCCAATCGACCTCGTCGTGCGGGAGAACCCAGGACTCTTGCCGCGCCGCCTGCCGCCATTCATTCCACGCCGGCAATGCCATCACCGCCTGCATGTAAGCACGCGCAGTTTCGCTGACGGCAACAGCGTAGGTATGAAGACGCCACACCACAGGCGCATACATCGCATCGGCAGCGCCGAACGCCCCGAACAAGAACGGCCCGCCCGACCCAAACCGCGCGCGGCAATCACTCCAGAGCGCATCGATACGGCGGACATTCGCGGTGGCCGCATCGTCGAGTTGACGATGCTTCACCGGCCGCCAGGTGTTCATCGGCAACTGGCTGCGCAGCGGTACAAAGCCCGCATGCATTTCTGTGGCAACGGTTCGCGCATGGGCTCGCGCAGCCTGATCATTTGGCCAAAGGCGTGCGGCGGGGAATTTTTCCGCCAGATATTCGAGGATGGCGAGCGACTCCCAGATCCGCGTTTCGCCGTCGATGAGCACGGGCACTTTACCGGTGCCGCTCAACGGGCTGACGCGCTCCTTAAAGTCCTTCGCTTCCAGCGAAATCACCGTTTCATCGAACGGAATGCCCGCGACTTTCATCGCAAGCCATGGCCGGAACGACCAGGACGAATAGTTTTTATTGCCGATGACCAGATGCAGAGCCATGGCGCCTTTTAGCCGGGATTTCCGAGCGGTGAAATCCTGATCTGCTGGCGCTATTCGTCACGACTACAGGCAATCACTGTCGCATAAAGCCGCGCATCGTAGGGTGATTGTGTTGGGGAACTAGACCAGCCCGCTCACGACCGCGATGAATGAAACAAACAGGACTGTCGCGGCCGTCAACAGCAGCGTGAGCGCGGTTTCAAACCAGGCGTTCGTTACGGAAGACACCTCGGCGGCTGTCCTCGGCTGCTCAGTATCGAGCGCGATCGGCATATCCATCGACATTGAGTAGTCCCTTCCCCAAAGCGGGCAGCGGCAAACCTCGACGCCCGCTTCTTCCGCGCCGAAAAGCATCGGCCCACAGGGTAAAGGATCGGTAAAAGCCCGGAATTCACGCAACAAAACTTTGCGCCGGTTACTGCGGTCCGGGAAACAATTCCATTGTCCTGCCGGTGAGGCGATAGGCCAGCAAACCAAGCCATTCATGCAAAGCGATGTCAGTAAGCTCTAAGCCCTTGTTGGCGACGCTAAACGGGCGAACCGCGTCGCTTGGTCCGCGCGTTCGATAGTCGACCGGATAAGGCTCGATCGGAAAACCCGCAGCGCGGAAAGTCCCGACGGCGCGCGGCATGTGATACGCCGACGTCACAAGGAGCCACCGTTCACCCGGCTGCGGGTTAGCGATAAGCCGGGAGAACACTGCATTCTCCACCGTGTTGCGTGATTGCTCCTCGGCCGAGATCCGATCATGCGGAATTCCGAGCGCTTCGAATTCCTGCACGGCAACACCCGCCTCCGGTTGCTCGTCGTAAAGCAGCGAACCAGTGCCGCCGGATATGACGATGCGGGCGTTTGGATAGCGGCGCGCCAGCTCCAGCGTTGCCACAAATCGTGCCGCGCTTTCCGTGAATGCAATGGTGCCGCGTTCAAGCGAGATCGACGGCGAAATCTCACCGCCGAGCATGACGATGCCATCTGGCGCGCCGTGCGACGGATCCCAGTGAGGAAAGCGCTGTTCGAGCGGCAGGATCAGCACATTGCCGAGCGGCGAAAGGCCGGCAACGGCAAGCAGCACCAGACTGGTAACAATGAGCCAACTTGCGATGCCGCGTGAAACGCGTCAGCAGCAAGAGCAGGCCGAGCACGCCGAGCGAGATCAGCAAATTTGTCGGTAGCGCGAAAAAGCCCAGGAGCTTGGAGAGCTGAAAGAACACGGCTCAGCCGCGCGCTTTCCGCCATTCCGCGTAACGCGCCTTGGCCTCGTCATTCGGCGGATAGAGGCCCGGCAATTTCACGCCCTTCTCGACTTCGGTGAACACCCAGCTTTCGTAGAGTTCATGCTCGGCGCCTTCGTGCGCGACGAATTCGACCAGCGCCTTTGGAATAACGACTGCGCCGTCATCGTCGACCACGATCACGTCATCCGGAAAAATCGCGCAGCCGCCGCAGGCGATCGGTTCCTGCCAGCCGACGAAGGTAAGGCCGTTGACGGACGCCGGAGCGGCAACGCCGGCGCACCATACCGGCAGCGCGCTTGCAATAACGCCGGTCAGATCCCGCATCACGCCGTCCGTGACCAGTGCCGTGACGTCGCGCTTCTTCATACGTGCGCAAAGGATATCGCCGAAGATACCGGCGCTCGGCACCCCCATCGCGTCGGCGACGGCAATGACGCCCTCCGGCATTGCTTCGATGGCGGCGCGGGTCGAGATCGGCGAAGCCCAGCTTTCCGGCGTCGCCAGATCTTCGCGCACCGGCACGAAGCGCAGCGTGAACGCCCGGCCGACAAGACGGTCACCCTTTGGGCGTCAACGGCTTCGGGCCATCCATCCAGCAATGCCGGATGCCCTTTTTCAGAAGCATCGTCGTGACGGTCGCGGTCGTCACTTTGCGCAATATGTCGAACAGCGGTTCAGCCATCTTCGCCTCGCTTGAAGGAATTTTCAGCCCGGCATCATGCCGAGCCGCTCGTCGCGGCGCCGGAGCCAGGCCACGAATGGAACCGACAGCAGCACCATCCAGGCTTTTCCCACGACCTGACCTGCCAAAAAATCCAGCGAGCCGAACGCAAGCCACAAGAACGCAATCGAATTCGACCACCAGCCCGACGCAGCTTGATACAACGACAGCCAGCACAAGCCGCCGCCGCGCCAGCGGCGTATACACCGCAAGATCGGCAAATTCAGAAAGCAGAAATGCTGCCGCCGATGCGACGACCAGCGACGCCGGCGCGAACACCGCCGAGAGCGCGCTGCCAAACAGGATCGCAAGCGCCGACATCACGGCGCCCAGCCGCCGCTGCACAAGGTCACGAAGCACAAGCGCAAAGCCGACCATCATGACGCCGGACGGAGCCGTCAGGCCGGGCGCTACAGGCACTACGCATGGGCCCTGCGGGATACACGTCGTTCCGACGTGGCCGATCAGCCAGTTCGCTGCCGGGAATAGTGAGCGAAAACAGAACGAGGAATATCAGACCTTCCCGCTCGCGCTGTTCCTTGAACATCATAACGTCTCTTTCCACTTCCGAAAGCCTTCTGCACGCAACTGGCAGGCCGGACATTCGCCGCAGCCAAAGCCCCACGGATGCCGATGTTCGCGGTCGCCGAGATAGCAGGTGTGGGTCTCGTCGAGAAGCACGTCGATCAACTGCTGGCCGCCTATTTCCTGGGCAAGCTGGAACGTCGCAGCCTTGTCGATCCACATCAGCGGCGTATGGATCGCGAAGCGGCGATCCATACCGAGATTGAGCGCAAGCTGCATCGCCTTGATCGTGTCGTCGCGGCAATCCGGATAGCCGGAGAAATCGGTCTCGCACATGCCGGCCACGATATTTTTGATGCCACGCCGATAAGCGACGGCGCCGGCGAAAGACAGAAATACGAGATTGCGGCCCGGCACAAAGGTCGTTGGCAGGCCGGACTCCGAAATCTCGATCGCGACGTCACGCGTGAGGGCCGTGTCCGAGATAGCGGCAAGCGCATCGAGCCGGACGAGGTGATCTTCGCCAAGGCGAGTACGCCATGGCGCAGATATGGCTGGCAGTTTCTCACGGATCCGCGGGCGCACGGTGAGCTCGACAGCATGACGCTGGCCGTAGTCAAACCCGATCGTCTCGACGCGTGAAAACCGCTCAAGCGCCCAGGCAAGGCAAACCGTCGAATCTTGGCCGCCGGAAAACAGGACAAGCGCGCTATCCGATGCAGTCACCGTTATCTACCCTTCAGCCATGCGCCGATGCGCTCTGTCGCCTCGCGCATGTCGCTTGCGGAGCCGGCATAACAGAAGCGAATAAAATTCTTGCCTCGTACTGGATCGAAATCAGCGCCAGGCGTTGCCGCTATTCCTGCCTCCTCCAGCATACGCGTGGCGAATTCAAAGCTGTCTTTCGCAAAATGGGAAACGTCCGCATAAAGATAAAACGCGCCATCGACCGGCAGGAACGAGTTAAAGCCGGCGCGCGGCAATCCTTCGATCAGGATTTGGCGGTTCTCTTCGTATCCATGTTTTACAGCCAGCAGTTCCGCGTCCGCATCGAATGCCGCTTCCGCCGCAATTTGCGACAGCGTCGGCACCGAGATTGCCAAATTCTGCTGCAGGCGTTCGACGGCCCGGACCAGCGATTGCGGCACGATCATCCATCCGATGCGCCAGCCGGTCATGCAATAATATTTGGAGAATGAATTGATGATTATCGCTCGCGGCGAAAGACGTGCTGCGCTTTCCGCCGCGAAGGCATAGTCGAGCCCGTGATAAATTTCGTCCGAAATGACCACGATGCCGGCGTCGTCCGCGCACTGAATCAAGTCGGCAAACGCCGCTGCCGTCATCATCGTACCGGTCGGATTGGCGGGAGAGCCGACGATAACGCCTTTGAGCGGCTGCGCGCGGTGCGCCGCAAGGAGGCTTTCCGCCGTGATCGACCAACGTGTCTCGGCGTCGCGTCTCGATCAAAACCGGCTCGCACCCGAGCGCGGAGAGGATATGGCGATAGGGCGGATAGCCCGGCAACGCCACAGCGACGCGATCGCCGGCTGAGAACGCAGCAAGGAAAGCGAGCATAAAGCCCGCCGACGAACCTGTCGTCACGACAACGCAGGCGGGGTCGATATCGAGGCCGTATCTCTCGGCGTATGACCGTGCAATTCGACGGCGGAGCGTGCCGATGCCAAGCGCTTCCGTATAGCCGAGCGGTCCGTTGCCAAGGGCGGCACGCACGGCAGCGACAGCCGTCGAAGGCGCCCCGACAGCGGGCTGGCCGACCTCCATATGAATGATCCGCCGGCCTTGCGCTTCCAGCCGCCCGGCCGCGGCCATGACGTCCATCACCATGAACGGCGGTACCGCGCTCCGAGCCGACGGCTGTATCAGGCGCTTGGCCTTTTCCAGCATGTATTCGCCTTTACATCCTTGCCGCTGGCCACGGCGCAGCCGCCCCGCTGCCGCCGTATTCAGCGGCTTTTGTCACTTACGTCGGGCTGGCGCGCAAGCTTCGTCCTCACGTTGACCGCACCCGGATCCGTACATAGTTTGCCCCCGATTGAGGCGACCTGCCGCTGTCCAGATGAATTCGGCAAATCCTGCTGGCACTACCTCGGCCGCGAAACCGGCTAGCCGCGCTGTCGCGCTCGTGACCGCGGCTGCAATCGCGCTCGGCAGCATGCCGGCACGGGCGCAGAACGGCTCCAACGCCGGCATCCCGATGATTCGCGATGCTGAAATCGAACAGCTTCTCCGCGACTACTACGCGCCGATCGAAAAGGCGGCCAATCTCGGCGGTCAGAACATCAAGGTCGTCATCATCAACGACAAGTCGTTCAACGCGTTCGTTATGGACGCGCACCGTATTTTCGTGAACGCCGGCGCGCTGATGGAAGCGGAAACGCCCAATCAGCTGATCGGTGTATTCTCGCACGAAACCGGACACATTGTCGGCGGCCATCTCGCAAAAATGCGGCAGGAGCTTGCCAACGCGCAGACCGCCGCGATCATCGCGATGTTGCTCGGTGTCGGGGCATTGGCGGCGGGCGCAAAATCAAACAATTCCGGCATGGCCAATGTCGGCGGCGCCATATTCAACGGTCCGCAAGCTTATATCCAGAACTCTCTTCTTGCCTACCAGCGCGCGCAGGAAGAACAGGCTGATCGCGCCGGAGTGCGCTTCCTGACCATGACCGGTCAGTCGGCAAAAGGCATGTATGACACCTTCAAGCGCTTCGCCGACGACTCGCTTTATTCCGCGCATTACGCCAATCCCTATGCCCAGAACCACCCGATGCCACAGGAGCGCATGGATGCGCTGGCCACGCTGGTGAAGACCCAGTTCTGGGACAAAAAGGACTCGCCGGAGCTGCAAGCCCGGCACGATATGATGCGTGCAAAGATGTATGGCTTTATGGACCGGCCCGACGCAGTGCTGCGGCGTTACCCGATGTCCAATACCAGCCTTCCCGCCCGCTACGCGCGCGCAATTTCCACCTATCGATACGGCGACATGCGCGATGCCATTACGGAGATCGACAGCTTGATTGCGGCGGTGCCGAACAATCCTTACTTCTACGAGCTCAAAGGACAAGCCTTGCTTGAAGGCGGCCATCCCGCAGAAGCGATTGCGCCCCTGCGGCGCGCAGTCCAGCTTGCCCCCACCCAGGCGCTCCTGCAGATTTTACTTGCTCAGGCCCTTGTAGGGACTAACGATCCTAAGGTGTCTGACGAAGCCATTACGTTATTGCACGCGGCACTCATCAAGGAGCCGGAATCAAGCGACGGCTATATGCAGCTTGCCATGGCTTATGGCCGCAAGGGGGATCTGCCTGACGCGGACCTCGCCTCCGCCGAATCGGCCTTCGCACGCGGCGACAACAAGACCGCCCGCGAACTGGCCGCGCGGGCCAAGGAACGCTTCCCCATCGGTTCGACCGGCTGGGTGAAAGCCGATGACATCGTTGCGTTCAACAAGAACGTTAGACAGAATCCACTGACGAAGTGATCACCGGAAGGACGACCATGAAAAAGTATGTTTCGGCAAAAACACGGTTGACGCTCTGTGCCTCGTTGCTCGCGGCCACGGCATTGTTCGCGCCGCCCGCATCGGCGCAAAGCTTTTCGGATGATCAACGCACGCAAATCGAAGGCATCATCAAAGATTATTTGATGAAACATCCGGAAGTGATCCAGGATGTCATGTCAGCTCTCGACAAGAAGCAACAAGAGGCCGAAGCCGCGAAGGCGTCCGCGGTGATCAAGGATAACAACGCGACACTATTCAATTCGCCGCATCAGGTCGTTCTTGGAAACCCGCAGGGCAGTACTCAGGTCGTCGAGTTCTTCGATTACAATTGCGGCTTCTGCAAACACGCCCTTCCCGACATGCTGACGCTGCTGAAGACCAATCCGGACCTGAAATTCGTACTGAAAGAGTTCCCGGTTCTCGGTGAAGGTTCGATCGAAGCGGCTCACGTCGCGGTAGCGGCGCGCATGCAGGATCCAACTGGAAAGAAATATATGGACTTCCACCAGAAGCTGCTGGGCGGCCGCGGGCCGGCCGACAAAGCCCACGCGCTTGCGGCCGCAAAAGAGGTCGGCTTCGATATGGCGCGCATTGAGAAAGACCTGAACAGCGATGAGGTCAAAACCACGATCGACGAGGACATGAAGCTGGCTGACGCGCTCGGTGTTAACGGGACACCGAGCTACATCGTCGGCAACCAGCTTGTCGTGGGCGCCGTCGGCCTCGACGAGCTCAAGCAAAGAATTGACGGCGACAAGAAGTAGCCGCATCCGCATCGCCTCATCAAAATCGATTGCCCTCCCCTGCTTTGGGGAGGGCTTTTTTATTGAGGCTGGCCAATGGTGCCCCGGCTTCCCCTTTGGCGGAGCCTTCCCTATAAACGGGCGGCGCACGGGGGCTGCCCCGTCGCAAAAGCCGGATAGACCTTGGAATGCCGAAGACCGTTTATGTCCTTAACGGACCTAACCTCAATCTGCTTGGAACGCGCGAGCCGGAACTCTACGGCCACGCGACGCTGGCCGACGTCGAGAAGCTGTGTCGCTCGTCCGCGAAGCGGCATGGCTTTGCAATTGTCTTCCGGCAATCCAACCACGAAGGCGAACTTGTCGACTGGATTCAGGAAGCGCGCGCCAAAAAAGCGGCGGGACTGATCATTAATCCAGCCGGCTACACGACCACATCGATTTCAATTCTCGATGCGCTTTTCATGATGGAGGCTCCTGTCATCGAAGTGCACATCACCAACATTCATGCGCGCGAGGAATTTCGGCAGCATTCCTATGTCTCCCTTGCTGCCCGCGCCGTGATCGCCGGAATGGGCGCGCAAGGCTACGCTCTCGCGATCGACGGCCTTGCCGCCATGATTGGCGTCAAGGGCTGACAAGGATCAAAAGTGGCGCGGAAGCCCGGAAATTCACCAATGCCGAAAACGCCTGCGGTCGATCACGATACGATCCGTGAGCTGGCAAAGCTGCTCGACGAAACCGGGCTGACCGAAATCGAATTTGAACGAGACGGCGTCCTGATCCGGGTGGCACGCAATCTCGGCGCCCCTGCCACGCGATCTCGTCCGGCAGACATCAGCGTCGCCGGGCAACCAGTTGCTGTTCCGGTTGCAGCCGCCGACCCTGCTCAACATCCCGGCGCAATTGTTTCGCCGATGGTCGGCACGGCTTATCGCGGCCCCGCGCCAGCAGCGCGTCCGTTCGTGGAAGTCGGAAGTCAAATCAAGGCCGGTGATCCCGTTATCATCATCGAAGCGATGAAAACCATGAATCAAATTCCGGCGCCACGCGGAGGCACAGTGATTCAAATTCTGGTCGAAGATGGCCAGCCGGTCGAATACGGCCAGCCACTGATGATCGTCGAGTAATGTTCGACAAGATACTCATCGCCAATCGGGGCGAGATCGCGCTGCGGGTGTTGCGCGCGTGTAAGGAACTTGGCGTCGCGACGGTCGCGGTCCATTCGACGGCGGACGAAGACGCGATGCACGTGCGTCTCGCCGACGAGAGTGTCTGCATTGGGCCACCTGCCGCAAAAGACAGCTATCTGAACATTCCCGCGCTGCTCTCGGCTTGTGAAATAACAGGCGCAGACGCGGTGCATCCGGGTTACGGGTTCTTGTCGGAGAACGCGCGTTTCGCCGAAATCCTCGGCGAGCATAACGTGCATTTCATCGGCCCTCGCCCCGAACACATCCGATTGATGGGCGACAAAATCGCCGCCAAGCGCGCCGCGCAAGAGCTTGGCATCCCGACGGTCCCCGGCTCAGCGGGCGGCGTTGGCAGCGATCAGGAAGCGGTCCGGCTGGCGAAGGACATCGGCTTTCCGGTGATGATCAAAGCCGCTGCGGGCGGCGGCGGCCGCGGCATGAAAGTGATCCGCTCCGAAAGCGAATTGGCTTCGGGTCTCGCAACCGCCCGCGCTGAGTTGCTTGCCGCTTTCAGCGATGACACCGTCTATCTGGAAAAATATCTCGCGCGCCCGCGGCATATCGAGATTCAGGTCCTCGGCGATGGCAAGGGGCGGGCTATCCATCTCGGCGAGCGTGACTGCTCGCTGCAACGCCGCCACCAGAAGATCTGGGAAGAAGGACACTCTCCTGCGCTCAACGTGACCATGCGCGACGAGATTGGCGAAACCGTCGCCAAGGCCATGCGCGATATCAAATATCTTGGCGTAGGCACTGTTGAATTTTTATACGAGGACGGAAAGTTCAACTTCATCGAGATGAATACCCGCATACAGGTCGAACATCCGGTAACGGAAATGATTACCGACATCGACCTCGTCGTGGAGCAAATCCGGGTTGCCGCCGGCAACGACCTGACGCTGACCCAAGACAATGTAAAGTTTCACGGCCACGCCATCGAGTGCCGCATCAACGCAGAGAATCCGGTTTCCTTCCGTCCCTCACCCGGCAAGATCGTGCATTATCACCCGCCCGGCGGATTGGGCGTACGTGTCGATTCCGCCGTGTATCACGGCTACACAATTCCGCCGTTCTACGACTCTCTGGTCGGCAAACTCATCGTCCACGGTAAGACGCGCAGTGAATGCCTGATGCGGCTTAAGCGGGCGCTCGATGAGATCGTGATCGACGGTATCGAAACAACGTTGCCGCTGTTCCGCGCACTTGCGCGCGAAAAAGATATCATCGACGGCGATTACCACATTCACTGGCTGGAAGAGTTTCTGGCCCGTGGCAGCGTCGAACAATAATCAGCGGTCAGACCGGAGCGTGGGCGGCAGCGTGATGTAGCGCTGCAGCGATCAAGCGGCCGACAAGACTCGGCTCATAGGGCTTCGGCACCATGATCGCACCAGGAACTCGCGCCTCCGGCGCCAGCGTCAGCACTCGGGCTGAAGCATAGACAACGGGAAGGTTCGGCAAAATCTCGCGCGCGCGGCGCGCAAGCGCGGCCCCATCCATATCGCCCGGCAGATTGATATCGGTGAACAGCACGTCCACCTGGTCGGAGCTCAGATGCCCCAGCGCGTCGGCAGCGTTGGTCGCCGTCTGCACGGCAAAGCCCTGTTCCGACAGTGACTGCGCTACCCACTCGCTGATCAGATATTCGTCTTCGACCAGAAGAACGTGGATCAGCTTATTGTCTGTTACGCTTGGTTCCATGGCAGCAGCCCGACTGCTTTCTCTTGGAAGCGTAACGTGTCGGCTTAAAAAGCGTTCAAGCTAATTCAAATCTTAGCTGATCCATGGTTTGCCCGCGGTTAACGCTCATAGCGGCGACGGGCGTGCTTTGCAGGAATAGAGACTGATCGCAGGCCGGAACCGGGCGACTTCAGACGCCCCCGCCTCGCCCCTTGAACCACGAGCGGGTAGCCGGTTAAACGAATCTCATGGCGAGCCGCGAATCCGCGCTTATCGACATCACCCCGGAAGTTCTGCTCAAGGCGTATGCCTGCGGCATCTTCCCGATGGCCGAGAGCGCTGAAGATCCCGCGCTTTATTGGATAGAACCAGAACGCCGCGGAATTATTCCGCTCGACCGGTTCCACGTGCCGGAGCGGTTGGCGCGCACCGTCCGCTCCGATCGCTTCACAGTCCATATCGACCGCGACTTCGACGCGGTTATCGACGGATGCGCGGAACCCATGCCGGGGCGGAGCCGAACCTGGATCAACGCACGCATCCATAACCTCTATCGCAAACTGTACGAGCGCGGAGATTGTCACACAGTCGAAGTCTATGACGGCGACCGGCTTGCCGGCGGCCTATACGGCGTCAGTCTTGGCCGCACTTTTTTTGGCGAGAGCATGTTTCATCGTGAACGCGATGCTTCCAAGGTCGCACTCGTGCACCTGGTAGCGCGGCTCCGGGCCGGCCATTATCGGCTACTCGATACGCAGTTCGTCACCGACCATTTGCGGACATTTGGCGCAGTCGAAGTCGCACGCCCCGCGTACCATAAATTGCTGGATGCGGCGCTTGTCGGCGAAGGCGATTTTGGCGCGCTAGAGCTCAAAGCTCCGGTTGCAGGGCGCGTCGCGCTCGCACAGCTCGCGAAACAGTAATTTTTAATCGTCAGTGACGGGCGGCGGCGCTGACGGTGCGATCGGCGCAATTGCCGGCTTGCGCGGTTGCTGCGGTGCTGCGGTGGGCGCCGCCGGACGAGCGCCCTTCTGTCCAGCAGGTGCCGCGGGCGCCGGTGTTGGTGTCGATTGCGCGACCGGGGACGGCGCCGACGGCGTAGAGCAGTCGGTCAGCCAGACGTCATAGATCGGGTGCTCAACGGCGTGGAGCCCGGGGCTGGCGGCAAACATCCAGCCGGTAAAAATGCGCTTGATCTCGCCCTTCAGCGTAACCTCATCAACCTCGACAAAGGCGTCAGTGTTTGTCGCTTCAGTCGGCGGGCGCGTGTAGCAAACCCGCGCGGTCACCTGCAGGGCGCCGAACTGCACCGTCTCGCCGATTGCGGCATCAAAGGAAATGATTCGGCCGGTAATCTTGTCGAGACCGGAGAAGACCGCTCGGCTATTGGCGATTTTTTGAGTCGGCATCTCCGTGACGATCGTATCGTCAGGTTTGACCATGACATCCGGCGGTGGCGGCGGAGGCGGATTGTTGGCCTGCTGGGGCGGGCCACCCGGCTGGGGTTGAGCCGCGGGACCAGGCGGCCCGGCCGGCTGCGGCGCTGCGCGGGCGCGCTGCGCAGGCGGCGGCGCCGCCGATGCGCCTGGAGGGGGCGGCAACGGCTGGGCCTGGACGCCCGATGGAGGCGGTCCAGCAGACGGTTGCGGCGTGTATTGCGGCTGCTGCCCGTAGCCCCCTTGCTGTTGGGCAGGATACTGGGGCTGCTGCTGATACTGCTGTTGTCCGTATCCCGGCGGTGGCGGCTGGGGTGGGAAAGCGCCATTGGGGACGTCAGCCGGCGGCCGGGGCGGCCCGCCATACGAGCCGCCGTATTGAGCCTCAGCGGGCCCCGCGAGAATGCTGGCGGCAAACAGAGCCAAGACAGCGGCAATGCGGATCATGGAACCTTGGGCTCTTTGCGCGGCAAACCGGACACGCTGACAGGCTTGCCCGGTTAACATTTCGAATGCGGCACGGGAAGGGCCGACTACGAACCGCCTGGCGTCCAGGCCTTGTAATCACCAGTCGCCTTAGGCCGCCTGCCCTGCGCCAGCGTAGAGCCGCTCGGCCGATAAGCCCCCGCGGTCCCGGTCAGATTGGGCCGATGCGGCTTTTCCCACGAGCGCGGCTTAGTCGTGTCCTGCGTTGGCGGCACATCGACGGTGTGATGCAACCAGCTGTGCCATCCGGGAGGCACCATGGAAGCTTCTGCAATGCCGTTATAAGTCACCCAGCGCCGCTCAATATTGAGGGTTGGATCGATCTTGCCGCCCTTGGTGCGATAGTAACGGTTGCCGGAGCCATCCTCACCGACGAATTCGCCGTAAAGACTGGTCCAAAGCTGGGTGCCAAAAGTCTGGCCGTTCCACCAAGTGAAAAAACGGAGCAGGAAGGTCTTCATTATGCCGCTCGCCAAACCCTTGCCCGAAGGCCGCTTGATGCCACCGTCGTGCTTGACTGTCCAGCGTGGAAGTGGATGAAACCAGCCGTTCTCTCGAGCGTTTCTGTTTATATTCTGTGACATGTTGGGCTTCACCGAAAACCTGCAAGCACAACTCGACACACTCCGGCGCGCATTGTCATTCGCGCCGGCATGGGCGGTATCGTTCATCGTGCTGGTAACGGCAGTCGCCGTTGCCTGGATTATCCATGCCGTCACTCTTGCCGCCGTACGGCGGTTAGTGAGCGGCCGTAAGCCTTTCCTGCGATCCATTCTCGATGTCACCAAAAGTCCGACGCGGCTTGGGCTTCTCCTGCTCGCCTTCGAAATTGCGTTACCTACGACGCCGCTTGGAGCCGACACGAAAGATGCGCTGGAGCGGTGCCTGGCGCTGGGAACTATCTTCCTGCTTGGCTGGATTGCGCTGACCGCGCTTCACCTCGGCGCCAATCTTTACCTGAACCGCTTCCGCCTCGACGTCGCCGACAATCTGATGGCGCGCAAGCACGTCACGCAGGTTCGCGTCCTTTTACGCGCGCTCGATACCATCATCGTCATCGCAACCATCGGCTTCGCATTGATGACCTTCGAGGCCGTCAGGCAGTTCGGTGTAAGTCTGTTTGCTTCAGCCGGCGTCGCCGGACTGATCTTCGGCCTTGCGGCGCAGCCGGTGCTCAGCAATCTCATTGCCGGCGTGCAACTCGGCATGACACAGCCGATACGGCTTGAGGATGCGGTTACGGTCGAGAACGAATTCGGCTGGATCGAAGAGATCAATTCGACTTACGTCGTCATCCGTCTGTGGGACATGCGTCGGCTTATCGTGCCGCTCAATTACTTCAGCCAGAAGCCCTTCTACAACTGGACCCGGCACTCGTCGACGACCGTCGGCAACATCATGCTTTACCTCGATTATACCGCCCCGGTGGATGTCGTCCGGCAAAAAGCGATTGAATTTGTCGCCAACTCCAAATTGGGAGAGGCAAAAGTAACGAGCGTTCAAGTCACCAACACCACACCGCAGGCGATCGAGGTTCGGGTCCTCGTCGTCGGTGCCTCAACCGGCATCACGTCGAATGTTTGCGCTGACGTGCGCGAGCGGCTGATCGCTTTTCTGCAGAAGGAACATCCCGAAGCACTGCCGCGGCAGCGCAGCGAGAGCGTCCCGGGACGTCAGAGCCGGAACGACAGCGCAGCCAATTAAATCCGGATATTTGCGAGACTTATCGCCACCAAGGCTTGGGCGTGAAATGCCCAGCCGCCTGTTCGATTACCTCGCCTAGCGAGAACAGGGTTTCTTCCTCGAACGGCCGGCCAATAAGCTGAAGGCCAAGCGGCAGCCCCTGGGCGTCGAGACCGCTCGGCACGGAAATGCCCGGCAATCCGGCCATGTTCACAGTGACCGTGAAGACGTCATTGAGATACATCTCGATCGGATCGGCACTTCCCTTTTCGCCGATGCCGAACGCCGCCGAAGGCGTCGTCGGCGTCAGGATGGCCTGGATGCCGTCAGCAAAACATTTTTCGAAATCTTGCTTGATGAGCGTGCGCACTTTTTGCGCCCGCAGATAATAGGCATCGTAATAACCGGCGGAGAGCACATAGGTGCCGATCATGACTGCGCCGTCGCACTTCCTTGCCGAAGCCGGCAGCGCGCGTGCGCTCGTACATCTCGATGATGTCACGGCCGGGAACTCGGAGCCCGTAGCGCACACCGTCGTAGCGCGCGAGGTTGGAGGACGCTTCGGCTGGCGCCACGATGTAATAGGCCGGGAGCGCGTATTTGGTGTGCGGCAGCGAAACTTCGACAGTTTCGGCGCCTGCATCTTTCAGCCACTGCACGCCCTGCTGCCACAACGTCTCGATTTCCGCAGCCATTCCCGGAACGCGGTATTCTTTCGGGACGCCAATGCGCATGCCTTTGATCGAAGCGCCAATCGATTTCTCATAATCGGGCACTGGCCGGTCGACGCAAGTCGTGTCCTTTGCATCAGGGCCGGCCATAGACCGCATCATGATCGCGCAATCGCGTACGGTGCGGGTGAATGGTCCGGCCTGATCGAGCGACGAGGCGAATGCGACAATGCCCCAGCGCGAGCAACGGCCGTATGTCGGCTTCAGCCCAACGATGCCGCAAAACGCTGCCGGCTGGCGGATCGAGCCGCCGGTGTCAGTGCCAGTCGCGCCGACGCACAGATGCGCCGCGACCGCAGCAGCCGAACCGCCGGATGATCCTCCCGGCACCAGCTTCGTGTCCGCCCCCGCCGGCGCCACGGCGAAACCACTGGCTTGAAATACGACGTCTCATTCGACGAACCCATGGCGAATTCGTCGTTATTGAGCTTTCCGAGCATCACGGCGCCGTCGCGCCACAAGATTGGCGGTGACCGTCAACTCGTAGGTCGGAATAAAATTTTCCAGAATGTGCGAGCAAGCCGTGGTGCGCACATTCGTAGTACAAAACAGATCTTTGATGCCGAGTGGCAACCCTTCGAGCGGACCACCCTCGCCTTTGGCCAACTTTGCGTCCGAACCTTGCGCCATGCGGCGCGCATGGTCTGGCGTTTTCAGAATGTAGGCATTGAGTGCGCCCGCTCCCTCTATCGCGGAGAGGTGCGCTTCAGTCAGCTCAATTGCGGAACATTCTCTTCTTGCGCAGCGCGTCGCGCGCCTGCGCCAGAGAAAGAGCGGTGAGTTCAGTCATTTCGTGGTCGGGTCGTCACACGAAAATGGGTTGTCGGCTGCGGGCTTCGCTATCGCTTCGCTCGGCGCTTCCGGAGTTGGCGCGTCCCATTCCGCCTGCACCGGCAGTGGCTGCACTGGAAACGCAGAAAACAGAGCATCGATCGCCGCCGGATCGTCAGCCTTCAGCAGACCCTTGCTCTCAAGGTAGGCGAGCCAGATCGAATCCTGTTCACAAGCGAGGCACATGGCTATTCCACCACCTTCGGCACGAGGAAGAAATGATCCTCGTGCGCTGGTGCGTTACGTATGATGTCGTCGGGCTTGTCGCCATCCGTCACGTCGTCCATCCGCATTTTCATCGCCATCGGCGTAACCGATGTCATCGGCTCGACGCCATCCACATTGACCTCGGAAAGCTGCTCGACGAAGGCCAGGATGGAGTTCAACTCGCCCTGAAGATTGGCGACCTCCTCCTCGGCAACGGCGATACGTGCGAGGTGCGCCACGCGGCGAACGGTTTGAGCGTCAACGGACATAAAAAGCGCCTTCATGGCTTCGGATTCGAAGCCGGATCAGCGCCTTGCCTATACCAGACGCCTCCTATTGAGCCAACACCGCTCAGCGCGGCGAGGCCGCCAAAGCCGCATTCTCGGCGGGAATCCGGATCGCGAGGACCGCAAGGTTCAGGATCGTGAATACGAGGGCATAGATGGGCAATCCAAGCGCCAGCGGGACCACCGCAATCTCGCCAACGACGACGGCGTAGTTGGGATGCCGCAAAAACCGGTATGGGCCCCTCGCCACAAGGTGCTCTCCCGGTACCGTAACAATGCGGACCGTCCAGCGGCGACCGAGTGTCAGCAGAACCCAAAAACGGCCTGCCTGCAGGACAATGAAGATCATCAGAAAAAGCGGTTCGATCGGCCGGTCGTAAGCCAACATCCACAAACCGATGAGCCACGCGGCATGGACCAAAACCATCAGCGGAAAGTGCAACCGGCCATGCTCGACTCCGCCAGCAGCAAGCAACCGCGCTTCGTTCTTCCTTGCCCACCACAGCTCGGCCAACCGCTGAACTGTGAGGTACACGAGGAGTGCCGAACCCCAGCCGAGGCTCATCCGAGATCGACCACAACAAAATAGGCAGAAAAGCCCGGCCCGAAGGCTGCAAGCAAATGCAATCCGCGAGCACCCGACTTCAAGGCGCGGTCAAGCACAAACAGCACCGTTGCCGACGACATGTTGCCGTATTGGCGCAACACCTCCCACGAATGCTCGAAATGACTGCGATCGAGCCCAAGCACCTCCTGCACAATCTCGATCAGCTTGCGGCCTCCCGGATGAAACAAAAAGCCGTTGAAGTCCGACAGCCGGAAACCATTGCGATCAAGAAAATCGTACAGCGCGGGCGCCAGGGCCTCGCGCATCAGCGACGGCAGCTCGGCGCTCAGCACGATACCAAATCCGTCGTCCTTGATATCCCAGCCCATGATGTGTTCGGTATTCGGCCAGCACCATTCGCCGATGGCTAAAATGCGAGGACCGCCATGCGAGCCATCCGCGGTGTTGCGTAACATAACTCCAGCCGCGCCGTCGCCGAACAGGGCGGTGGAAACAAACATCGCCGGGCTCGGATCGTTGACGCGCAGACAAAGGCTGCAAAGATCAACCGTGAGAAAGAGTACATGCGCGCCTTCGCGTGGCGTGCGCGAGACGTGTCGCGCGGGCGAGACCGGCAACGCCGCCGCCGCAGCCAAGCCCAAATATCGGCAGACGTTCCACGCGCGGCGACAACTTCAAGCGATTGGAAAGCCTGGCGTCGAGACTTGGGATTGCGAGTCCCGTGATCGTATTGGTGACGAGAATGTCGATCGCATCAAGCCCAATGCCCGCCGCACGCGTCGCCCTTGAAGTAATGTCGACGAGAAGATCGAGCGCGTGCTTTTGAAACGAAGCGGTCCGCTCCTCCCAACTGTGCGGCTTAAGATACCAGTCGATCGGCTCGCAATTGTAGCGGCGGTCGATGCCGGTATTGTCGTAAAGCTTCCACAAGAGCTTGAGATGCGGGAACAGATCTTTGGCCCGCCGCGCTGCCTCGTCTTGCTGCAAAACGAACGAGGGGTTCGCCGTCGCGACCGAGAGAATCTCAACGTCGAAGCCATCCGCTGCCGCGTTTTCGCTCACCACAGACTTCAGCGTTTCAAGCATTTGGAACTTCCCCGCG
The DNA here is from genome assembly GCA_963807565.1 of uncultured Alphaproteobacteria bacterium. GTDB lineage: Bacteria > Pseudomonadota > Alphaproteobacteria > Rhizobiales > Xanthobacteraceae > BOG-931. The sequence goes on from CAWECH010000030.1 coordinate 98,734, forward strand.
TCGTCGCCGAGGTATAAACACCGCGGTCGATGGGTTCGTCCGGTTCCGCTAAACCCCGGACCAGATTGTTTGACCGCCGCGGGGCGCCTAATTTGCCTGTAATGCGTAGTATCGGACCCATTCACATCATCGGTGGTGGCCTCGCCGGTTCCGAGGCAGCCTGGCAAGCCACGCGACGTGGCGTGCCGGTGGTGCTGCATGAGATGCGGCCGGATCGCTCAACTGCCGCGCATAAGACCGGGCAGCTTGCCGAACTCGTTTGTTCAAACTCATTCCGGTCCGACGACGCGGACGGCAGCGCCATCGGCCTTCTGCACGCCGAGATGCGCCACCTCGGTTCGCTGGTGATGCAGACCGCCGACACGCACAAACTGCCTGCCGGAGGCGCACTCGCCGTCGATCGCGACGGATTTGCAGCGGCAATCACCGCCGCTCTTGAAAGCAATCCACTCGTTGAAATTCGCCGCGAGGAAATTGGCGAGCCTCCGGCTGAGTGGGACAGCGTAATAATTGCCAGCGGGCCTCTCACCTCTCCGGCGCTGGCCGAGACAGTTCGTGCGCTGACCGGCGAAGATGCTCTCGCCTTTTTCGACGCCATCGCGCCAATCGTGCATCGCGATTCAATCGACTTCGATGTTGCGTGGTTTCAATCGCGCTACGATAAGGCCGGACCCGGCGGTTCCGGAGCCGACTACGTCAATTGTCCGCTGACGCGCTCGCAATACGATGATTTCATCGGAGCATTGCTTGCCGCCGAGAAGATCAGTTTCCACGAATTTGAAGCGGCTACGCCCTATTTCGACGGCTGTCTGCCGATTGAGGTGATGGCAGAGCGTGGCCGGGAAACTTTGCGCCACGGGCCGATGAAGCCGTTCGGCCTCACAAATCCGCGCAACCCCTCACCCAAGCCTTACGCCGTCGTCCAACTGAGACAGGACAACAAGCTTGGCACGCTATTCAACATGGTCGGCTTCCAGACCAAATTGAAACACGGCGAACAGGTTCGGCTGTTCCGCACTATCCCCGGTCTTGCCAACGCCGATTTCGCACGGCTCGGCGGACTACACCGCAATACCTTTCTGAACTCACCGCAACTGCTCGACGGTACATTGCGGCTGAAGGCGGCGCCGCGACTGCGTTTTGCCGGTCAGATCACCGGCTGTGAGGGCTACGTTGAATCGGCGGCGATCGGACTCCTTGCTGGACGTTTCGCAGCAGCGGAACTGCTTGGCGAAGCGCCATCGTTGCCGCCGCCAACCACTGCTCACGGTTCTCTCCTCGGCCACATTACCGGCGGCCATATCGAGACCATTGATAAAGGGCCGCGATCGTTTCAGCCGATGAACATCAATTTCGGGCTGTTTCCCCCGCTCGGATTTGAGCCACCACGACCGGCTATAACGCCTGAAAATGGCCGCCGCGAAGACCGGAGCCAGGTCAGGAAGCGCGCGCTATGCCTGAGAGCCCTTTCCGATCTCGACGCCTGGATCACCGGGGCGTTGCCACACGCTGCTGAGTGATTTTCCAGGGCGCCTGCGCATACTGGCAGGGGACTTTTCCGACAACTCGCGCGCGGCCAGAGTCGTGGGTCACGCGGTTACTGTTGAACGGTAATGCCAGCGCGCTTGACCACGTCGGCCCACTTCGTGATCTCGGATTTGACGAACGGCTCGATGTCGGCGAGCGGCATGGCCATCGGTACGCCGGAGTCAGCAGTAATACGTTCTCTTACTGCCGGATCAGCGAGTGCTTTTTCAATCTCGGCATAGAGTTTATCGACAATCGGCTTTGGCGTAGCCTTTGGCGCCCACAGTCCGAACCACACGGTGTAGTCATAACCCGGCAATCCTGACTCCGCGACGGTCGGCACGTCCGGCAACAAAGGCGAACGCTCCTTGCCGGTCACGGCGAGTGCACGAACACTGCCACCTTTGATCTGCCCGAGCGCACTTGCCAGATTGTCGAAGAAGACCGGCGTCTGTCCGGACATGATGTCGGTATAGGCCGGCGCCGCACCACGATAAGGCACGTGAGTCATTTTAATGCCGGCTTCCAGCTCAAACAATTCGGTCGAGAGATGCTGTCCCGTTCCGTTGCCACCCGACGCGAAATTGATTTCACCGGGCTTTGCTTTCGCCATCTCGATCAAATCCTTGATGGAGTGTGCAGCAAAGTCCTTGTTGACCACGACGACGAACGGAAATTCGGCCAGCATTCCAACCGGCGTGAAATCACGGATCGGATCGTAGGACAGGTGCGCGAACAGGCTCGGATTGACAGCCATGTTGGCGCTTAGTCCTGTGATCAGCGTATAGCCGTCGGGAGTCGAATTCGCCGCGGTGGCGGTGCCAACAACGGTCCCGGCGCCTGCCCGATTTTCGACAACGAACGGCTGGCCGGTTTGGGCCGACAGCTGAGCGGAGATGATGCGGGCAATGATGTCGGTGCCGCCACCGGGTGGTTGCGCCACGATGACGGTGACCGGCCGCGTTGGATAATCCTGCGCCGAAACGGCGCACGGCGCGAGCGCAATGGTCGTCAGTCCAATCGTGACTGCGAGCGAATAAAATCGGCGAAACATAAATTCCCGGCCCTTTGCTGTTCTGCGGCGGCTGGTGATAGTCCACGCTGGCGATTGCGGAAAGGGCTGCTTTGTCGCGGCTCAACTATGCCGCAATGCGGGCGGGATTTCGCGCTGCGCGCCAGATCAGCCATTGCCGCCGCCACGGCGAAATCTCGGTTGGCGAAAACGCATCGCCTTGCTCTAGATACCGAAGCGACGGTCCAACGAGCGCGACCGGCAGAAAGGCCGCCAAAGCGTCCGGCGGAAGCGACGCAAGTGATTGCCGGGTCTCGACAAGATGCTGACGAGCAACGTTACGAAGCTCCGCCAACGCCGCATTGAGACCCGAAGGGGACCGTCCCGCAAAAATGTCCTGAGGGTTCACGCCATGCTGCGAAAGTATCTCCATTGGCACGAAGAGCTGGCCGCGCTGCGCGTGCAAGGGAAAGGCGCGCAGAACGCCTGTTAGAGCATATGCAATTCCGGCGGAGCCAGCGGCTGACGGCGGGCTGGCGCCGGCCAAAATTTGGGTCGCCAAGGCAAATACTGCCGAACCGGTCTCACGCGCGTAAATCTCAAGGTCGGACAACCGCGCCATCGGTTCATCGTAAAGATCGAACCGACGCGCCTCGATCAGCGTGCCGAGGAGTTGGACCGCAAGATTGTAGCGCTGGATCGTCACAAGAAGCGCTGCAGCAACCGGATTGGCGGCCGCCTCTCCGCTCCGCTCGCCTTCAATGACTTCACGCCACCACTGCAGCCGGATTTCGCCCGGCATTGGTTCACGCGCCACGTCGCGCACCCGCGCGATCTCGGCATTGAAGGCATAAAGCGCGAACAGACCATCCCGGCGATCCGCAGGTGCAAACAACGTCGCGATATAGCGGTCGCGATCGGCCGCGCGGACAAGCTCTGCACAATGGGCGAATGCATCCTGCATCACACAAGCTTAACAGGATCAATCAACGGCGATGAGGCCCGAGCCGACACGACGGCTTTCCATCAGCATAACGTTGTAGGTCCGCACCGCCGGTCCAGTCATCATGACATCGGCCGATATGCGCGCTTCACGAAACCGCTTTCGCAGTGCATCGGGCATGATCCAAGGTGCCGGACGCCGTGCCGAGAACGAAGAAATCCAGATCATTTGCGCGGGCAAAAACCATGGACAATGTTGCGTCGTTTATCTCGCTCGGCATCGTAACCGGCCACGCCCAGATACCGTCCGGCAGGCACAACAACGATCCGCGATGAGACATGTCGGCGAACCGAAATCCGCCACCGCCATGGGAGTCTGATCAGCGCCTGACGCGGGAGATGCGGCGCATCGGTCACTAACCCCGCGCCCGCGAACGGCGCGATGAGGGCAGCCGCTGGCTTTTCCGGCTCCGCGGGCGGCTCGGGCTCTTCGGTCCCGCCCATCCGGCCGGTGCCGACCCCGAGATAAATCAGGATCGGCGACGCAATGAACACCGAAGTGTAGGTGCCAACCAGCACCACGCCGAACATCATCGTCGCCGTGAAGCTGCGGATCGCCTGCCCGCCGAACACCAGAAGCGCCAGTAATGACATTGCGACGGTGACGTGGGTGACGATCGAACGCGACAGCGTTGCATTGATCGACAGGTTAAGCAGGTCCGGCATCGGCAAGCGCTTGTAACGGCGCAGCATCTCGCGGATGCGGTCGTAGATCACGACCGTGTCGTTGAGCGAATAGCCGAGAATAGTGAGCAGCGCGGCGATACTGGTCAGGTCGAAATCGATGTGAGTCAGCGACATGAAGCCGACCGTGAGCACAAGATCGTGCACGTTGGCGATCATGGCGCCGAGCGCGAACTGCCACTCGAACCGGAACCAGAGGTAAATCAGGATCGCTCCAATCGCCATCACGAGGCCGATGGTGCCGTAGGCCAACAGTTCGGTCGACACGCTCGGACCGACCACTTCGACGCGGCGATAATCGACTTCGTCGCCAAGCGCGTCGCGAACCTTCTGAACTGCCTGCTGCTGCGCTTCGTCGCCACCGGGTTGCTCGGAAATGCGGATCAGGACGTCGTCCGGCGCGCCGAATTGCTGGAGCTGGAAGTCGCCGAGCTTCAGCCCGCCGATGGTCGAACGCATTTTGGCAAGATCGGCCGGACCCGCCTTGGTCTGGACCTCAATGAGCGTGCCACCGACGAAATCGATGCCGAAATTCAGGCCGTGAAAGAAGTAGAGAAAAATCGCCGCGATCGACAGCATCGCCGAAATAGGAAAACTGATGCGCCGGAAGCGCATGAAATCGAATTTGGTGTCGTCGGGAACGATACGGAGAAGGCGCACGGTTCGTCTTTCAGGTGATCTGTGGGCGCACGATCTTGTTCGGGATCATGCTCAAATAGGAACCGTACGTGGCCGCCACATGCGGACCCAGTAAGCCACGATAAGGCGGGTCAGCGTGAAAGCGGTGAACAAGCTGGTGAGAATGCCGACGCCGAGCGTCACGGCAAAGCCGCGCACTGGACCGGTGCCGATATAGAACAGCACCGCGGCGGCGATGAACGTCGTGATATTGGAATCGAGAATGGTGGCGAGCGCGCGCGAGAAGCCGGCGTCGATTGCATTGATCGCGGTGCGTCCGGCGCGCACTTCTTCCCGAATCCGCTCATAGATCAGCACGTTGGAGTCCACCGCGATACCGACGGTCAACACAATGCCGGCGATGCCGGGCAGCGTCAGCGTCGCACTGAGCAACGACAAAATGCCGAAGATCATCGCCACGTTGATCGCGACGGCGATATTCGCAAACAAGCCGAACAGGCCGTAGGTGATGAACATGAAGATGATCACCAGCGCCGCGCCGGCATAAGCCGCGTGTTCGCCTGCGGTGATGGAGTCCTGCCCGAGACCCGGCCCAACCGTGCGCTCCTCGATAATAGTCAGCGGCGCCGGCAGCGCGCCGGCGCGCAACAGGATCGAAAAATCATTGACCTGCTGAACAGTAAAGCGGCCCGAGATTTGACCGGAGCCGCCGAGAATGGGCTCGCGGATGACCGGCGCTTCAATCACCTTGTTGTCGAGCACAATGGCAAACGGCTTGCCGACATTCGCTTGCGTCGCTTCGGCAAACTTGCGCGCGCCGCTCGAATTGAACTTGAAGCTGACGATCGGCTCGTTGGTGCGCTGGTCGAACCCCGGCTGCGCGTCGGTGAGATCGGCGCCGGACACCATGACCCGCTTCTCAATGAGATATTTGGCGCCGCCTTCGCCGTCGAGAAGCTTCGGAGTTCGGGCTGGCGGCCGCGTTTCCGCAGCCTGTTGCGCCGTCATCGACATGTCGACCAGACGGAAATCGAGTTTCGCCGTCTTGCCGAGGATATCTTTCAGGCGGGACGGATCCTGCAAACCCGGCACCTGCACCAGAATGCGATTGACGCCTTCACGCTGAATGGTCGGCTCGACGAGGCCAAGCTCGTTGACGCGCCGTTCGATGATCTGGATCGACTGGTCGACCGCCTGCCGGATACGCTCGGTAAGTGCCGCCTCAGTCGGCGCAAGCGTGATCAGCCCCGCATTGTTGCTGATATCAAGGCTGTATTGCCCCGAAGCGCCGAGAAGCCCCGACAACGGGACGGACAGTTCGCGCAACTTGGTCATGGCGGTATCGACGTCGGTATCGCGCGTGATGTGCACCTGCACGGCGTTGCCGACGACAGAGCGTCCGGTAAACGGAATGCGCGCCGCACGCAGCACGCGCAGCACGTCGTCACCCAGTGACTGGAGACGCTCTTTCCGAACCGCGCTGGAATCGACCTCGAGCAGAAGATGCGAACCGCCCTGCAAATCAAGACCGAGCACGACATGGCGCTGCGCGAACGACTGCGCCCATGACGGCCATTTCTTGACAGTCGCTTCGGAGAAGAAATTCGGCACGGCAAACAGGCACACGACCAGTGCCGTAAGCACGATAGCAATAGCCTTCCACCGCGTGAAAAAAAGCATGGACTTCGAATTTCCTCTAAAGCTCGGTTCGGCTCAGCTTGCGCTGTCGTCTTTCACCGGTTCGCCTCTTGGCGCGCACTTCGCTCACCATCGACCGCACTTGCCGCACCCGCACGCCATCGGCGATTTCGACTTCAACCTGTTCGTCGTCAACAACCTTGGTCACCTTGCCGACCAGACCGCCATTGCTGACCACGGTATCGCCCCGCCGTAACGCCTTGACCATTTCCTGATGCCGCTTCACCCGCTGCTGCTGCGGCCGCAACACCAGGAAATACATAATCACGACAATCAGAATCAGCGGCATGAACTGAACGATCATGCCGCCGCTGTCGCCGCCACCGCCTAAAAAAGACGGCAAGCCTTGCGCAAACGCGGGCGTAATAAACATTGGTCCTCCGGGGCCGAATTAAGGCGCGCGAGCCTTCGGAAGAATGGCCGATTTTGCGCGCGAAATCGGCGCGGACTATAGCCACCGGCGGCCCAATTGCAACGCTGAGACCGCTTTTCCAGCCGCGCTTGCGAGGGTTCCCCCGCCCCGCTAAGGGAAGGCGTAACCCGGTGCAAACATGGCAAAATCTTCCTCGCGCTCCCGAAGCAAGGCAAAGTCCGCAAAGGCCAAGGAGCGCCATTCCGGCGGCAATGACGGCGAAGTCCTCAAGCGGATCGCCGACGCGCTTGAACGACTCGCCCCGCCGCAGCCGCCGAAACTGGATTTCGCCGCAGCGGATGCCTTCATATGGCACGCCGAGGGACATCGGCTTGCGCCGGTTCGCCGCGTGAACCGTGTCGAGATGTCGCTGCTCAAAGGCATCGACCGCGTGCGCGATCTTCTCGTCGAAAACACCGAGCGCTTCGCGCAGGGCCTGCCCGCCAACAATGCGCTGCTTTGGGGTGCGCGCGGCATGGGCAAATCGTCACTGGTCAAAGCGGCTCATGCCGGCACCGCGGCGGCCTATCCCGAAAGCCGGACTTGAAGCTGATCGAAATCCATCGTGAAGACATCGAGTCGCTGCCGGACCTGATGGATGTGCTGCGCAACGCCCCACAGCGTTTCATCGTGTTCTGCGACGATCTGTCGTTCGATGCCGAAGACACATCCTACAAGTCACTCAAAACCATGCTCGAAGGCGGCATCGAAGGCCGGCCGGAGAACGTCATCTTTTACGCCACATCGAACCGTCGTCACTTGTTGGCGCGGGAGATGGTGGAGAACGAGCGCTCGACCGCGATCAATCCCGGCGAGGCGGTGGAAGAGAAAGTTTCGCTCTCGGACCGTTTCGGGCTCTGGCTCGGCTTTCATCAAGCTGCAGCCAGGACGAATATCTGGCGATGGTCGAGGGCTACATCGCGCACTTTCGTGTGCGCGTTCGACAGCGCGGAGCTCCGCCGCGAAGCGCTGGAATGGGCGACGACGCGCGGCGCGCGCTCAGGGCGCGTGGCGTGGCAATACGTGCAGGATTTGGCCGGCCGCCTCGGCGTCCGCATGGAGAGCGGACGCAAATCGTGGAGATCTACGCGCCGTTGAGATACTGCGACGGATCGACCGGCGTCGAACCTTTGCGGATCTCGAAGTGCAGTTGCGGTGACGTGACGTTGCCGGTCTGGCCGGATTTCGCGATCACCTGACCGCGTTTCACGCGCATCGCCGCGCTTGACCATGATTTCACTGGCGTGGGCGTAGGCGGTGACGAAGCCGTTGCTGTGGCGCACCAGCACCAGGTTGCCGTAGCCCTTCAGTTCATTACCGGCATAAGCGACCACGCCGTCCTCAGCCGCCTTGACCGGCGTACCTTCGGGCACCGCGACGTTGATACCGTCGTTCTGCAGGCCATTCGGCGACGGGCCGAACCCTGCAATGACGCGGCCACGAGCCGGCCAGCGAAAGCTCGGCAGTGCGCCTGCGGGCTCGGCCGTTTTCACCGCGCTGGTTTGATCGGATGCCGGAGCGGGCTCAGGCGACGCGACACGCGCGCTGTGCGGCGACTCGGCGCTCGCAAGATCGGGACCATGAGCCGGTGCTGCGGGAACGGCTGCCGGCGCCTGGGTACGCGGCGGCACAAGATTGGCTTGCGCCTGTGCCGGCTGCACGTCCGGGATCACGATGCGCTCGCCAACCCGAACCATGGTGTCCGGCGGAATGTTATTGGCCTTCGCCAGCACCATCACCGGCTTGCCGTAGAGGCGCGCGATGCTGTGCAGTGTCTCGCCCGGTGCAACGACATGAACGCCGGACGTCGGCGCTAGTGCGGTCTTGGGCGCGCCGATCGGTCCGACCGGCGGCATGACGGCTGCCGGCGTGGCCGCGCGCGGCGGCTGCGCAGGCGATGCTGTCTTCTGCCGCGGGATCACCAGATGCTGGCCCGGATGCACCGCGGTCGGGTTGGTGATGTTGTTCGCCTGCATGATCGCCGAAACCGGCACATTGTGCCGGCGCGAAATCGTTTCGAGGGTCTCGCCTGGAGCGACGACGACCGGCGTGCCGCCTTCCCACGTCCAGGTCGGTTGCGGCGCAGCTGGCAGCGAACCGGTCACCTCGCCGTTCGGCTCGTAGGAGCCCATGCCGCGCCCGCCGCCCGACGAACCGGCGTCGGAACGGCAAGCCGCGGCAGCGGCTGACTTTGAATATGGCTGGTCTGGTTGCTCTGCGGGATCGAGCCGGTCGTCTCGGTACGAGAGTTATTGGAACCGAAGCCTTCGCCAAAGCGGCCGGAATCGCTGCTGCAGCTTGCAGCGCCAAGTCCGATTAACGAAACGGCAACCAAAGACGGCCAATTGGCCCACCGACGCGACGACGCGCTCATATTACTCGCCCGCACGCAACACCCACTACGAGCGACTAAACTACGTTGCGGTAAACAGGGCTTTAAGTGTCGGCAAGAATTTTAGAAATCGGCGAAACCGCCTATCAGTTCCTGAGCCTGGCCAGGCAGCAACGGCACGAATCTGACCGGGATCAGAGTTTCGCGCGCGAACTTCGCCGCTCGCGTTCTTCGAAAGCTTGACGATATGCTGCGTGCCGTCGCGCGGGCCGAGCGGAAGCAGCATCTTGCCGCCATCGTTCAATTGCTCGACCAGCGCCGCCGGAACGTCCTCGGCGGCGGCGGTCACAAGAATGCGGTCAAACGGCGCATATTCCGGCGCGCCGTCGAAGCCGTCACGCACCGTAACCGTGATGTTTGCATAGCCGAGAGTTTTGAGACGCTCACGCGCGGTGTCCGCCAGGGTGCGATAGCGCTCGACGCTGATGACTTCGCCCGCGATCCGCGAAAGCACCGCGGCTTGATAGCCGGAGCCGGTGCCGATTTCGAGAACGCGATGTTTCGGACCGGTATCGAGATGATCGGTCATGTAAGCGACGACATACGGCTGGCTGATCGTCTGCCCGCAGGCGATCGGCAGCGCCTGATCCGCATAAGCTCGTTCGACCAAGTCAGGCGTGACAAAATGCTCGCGCGGCACTTCGTCCATTGCGCGCAGCACGGCCTGGTTGCCGATACCACGCCGGCGCAAGCCGAGCTGAAATTCCATCCGTTCGACGCCGGCGGCTTGGTCCGCGGTCACGGTAACCTCAGCTTATTCACGATGTGAATCGTCTTTTAGTAGCACGCAAAACGCCGCTATACTGCTGGCTGAAGCTGGCAATCCGGCCCCATCAACAAAGATTCGCGCCGCTGCCGGAACTGAATGCCAATCCAGGCGTTACGGCGGGAGGTGCGAACACCGGCCCGCAACGGACCGGCAGGCACGGGGACCAGATGAATCCAGAACCCAACGACGCCTCCGGCAAGCGTATTCTCGTTGTCGAAGACGAATTGATGATCCGGATGCTGCTGGACGGCATGCTGGAGGACCTCGGCTACACCATGGCCGCGGAAGCCGGCGCGATCGACGAAGCCGTGGCATTGGCTAGGCAGGCGGACGTGGATGCCGCGATCCTTGACGTCAACCTCAACGGGCAGCCAATCACTCCGGTTGTCGAGGTATTGATCGAACGCGGGGTGCCGTTCGTATTCGCCACTGGATACGGCGCCCGCGGTGTGCCCGAGCAATATCGCGACAATCCGACGCTGCAAAAGCCGTTTCAATCCGATGCACTTGAGCAAGCTCTCAAAGCCATCGCGCCAGGAAACGCCTCCAGGACCGCAGCGAGAACCTAGTCCTTCTTGTCGAACAGATCGGCGAAGTGCTCGACCGTGACGTCGTCAGTCAAATCAAGCCGCAGCGGCGTGACGGCAATGCAACTTTCATCGAGCGCCGCCAGGTCAGAGCCATCGGCCGCTTTTGTCGCAGTCTGCCGCACGTAGGCAATCCAGTAATATGGATTGCCACGACCATCGGTGCGCTTGTCGATATGCAGGCGTTCCTGCTTGCGCCGGCCCTGTGTCGTCACGGCAATGCGCTTTACTGCGTCAGGCGGACAATTCGGAAAATTGACGTTGAGCAGGACGTCAGCCGGGATGCCTTTGGCGAGCGCGCGGCGAACGATGTCCGGCGCATAGCGCAGCGCAGTGTCCCAATACGGCGCTTGGCCACCGCGCGAATTATAGGCCTGCGACAATGCGATCGAAGGCAGACCGAGTATGGTGCCTTCCATCGCGCCTGCGATCGTTCCGGAATAGATCACGTCCTCGCCGGCATTGCGGCCGCGATTGACGCCTGACAGCACGAGATCGGGATCGTGCCCGTTGAGCAAATGCCGCACGCCCATGATCACGCAATCAGTCGGCGTGCCGCGCACTGCAAAATGCCTGTCGTCGATCTGCCGCAGCCGCAGCGGATCGTTGAGCGACAGCGAATGCGCAACGCCGGACTGATCGTATTCGGGTGCAACCACCCAGACGTCATCAGAAAGTGAGCGTGCGATTTTCTCGCAGACGTCGAGACCTTCGGCGTGAATGCCGTCATCGTTGGTGACCAGGATACGCATTACTTTTCGATCTTCTTCAATCCGCCCATGTAGCTCTGCAAGACTTCAGGCACAGCAATCGAGCCATCTTCCTGCTGATAGGTCTCCATCACCGCGATCAGTGCGCGGCCGACAGCAACGCCGGAGCCGTTGAGCGTGTGCACGGGCGACGTTTCGGCCTTCTTTGGTCTTGTAGCGCGCATTCATGCGCCGTGCCTGGAATTCACCGCAGGTCGAACACGACGAAATCTCGCGGAACATATTCTGACCGGGCAGCCAGACTTCGATGTCGTAAGTCTTTTGTGATGCAAATCCCATGTCGCCGGTGCAGAGCGTCATGACGCGATAATGCAGGTCGAGCTTCTTCAGCACTTCCTCGGCGCAAGCGAGCATGCGCTCATGCTCATCCTTGCTTTGCTCCGGTGCAGTGATCGAGACCAGTTCAACCTTGGTGAATTGGTGCTGCCGGATCATACCGCGGGTGTCTCTGCCCGCCGCACCAGCTTCGGCGCGGAAGCACGGCGTCCAGGCTGTAAGCCGCATCGGCAATTCGACTTCGTCGACGATGGATTCGCGGACGAGATTGGTAAGCGGAACTTCGGCGGTGGGAATGAGCCAAAGGGACGAAAGATCAACGCTTGCTTTTGAAAGTTAGGCAAACTTAAGCGCAACATATTTCGCAAAACTTTGATGCTCGCTCTGCTGCATCTTGAGGCGGAGGGCCTAACTCTGAGCGGACAATGCGTTTCGGGCGTCAGTCCGCAACATCGTCCGGCCAAAGCTGTTGAAGCTTTTCAGCTCTTCTTCATTCGTAGCGCGAAACTGATCGTCACGGAATTTTGGCAACTGCGCTGTGCCAAACATGACATCGTCGCGCACTAACAACGGCGGCGCAACTTCCGTGTAGTTGTGCGGCTCGCTCGTATGCACATCGAGAAAGAATTGCCCCAGCGCACGCTCAAGTCGCGCCAGACCTTTTTTCAAGACAACAAAACGCGCGCCGGATAACTTGGCGGCAGCCTCGAAATCCATCTGCCCCAGCGCTTCGCCAAGCTCGAAATGCTGCTTGGGAGCGAACGTGTAACTACGCTTGGCCCCAAAGCGATGATGTTCGACGTTGTCTTTTTCGTCTTTGCCATCGGGCACTTCGTGAAGGGGCAAGATTGGGAATCTGCGCAAGCAGACTTATCTAATTCGCTCTCGTAGCTGTCCTTTTGCTCCTCTCTTCGTTCGAGCAATTGTATCTTTATCGTCAGCCACTTGCGCCATCAAGCGGTTAAACATCGCCTCATCTTTTTTTGCTTTCGCATGCCGATTTCCTTGGATAGCCGCATTGCGCCGCGCCTGTGCTTTCTTCTCGCGCGAGGATTATCGCTCGGCGACGCTCGTCGATCGAAACAATCTGACTGGCTGAGAACCGCTTCCGGTCGTCATGCTGCTAAGATCGCGTCTTCCAACGCAGCTGATCGAAAGCGTCTGGATTGTCGCGAATGGCGCGGATATCGTGCATGGTTTTCCCAAGGCGAGTCACTCGCCCGCCTTGTGCCGGGCATCCCGAATGAATTGGCCCAATGCCTAGTGAAACGAGATGGCCGGGACAAGCCCGGCCATGACAAATCGACAAAGCCAATAATATCCGGAACTTACTCCGCCGGCTTGGCGGCGGCTTCGGCGCGCTCGCGGGCGAGGCGCTTTTCCACCAGACGCACCGACCAGATCGAGCCTTCGTAAAGCGCGACCAGCGGCAGAGCCAGCGACATCTGGCTCAACACGTCCGGCGGGGTCAGGACCGCCGCGATCACAAACGCGACGACGATGAAGTAACGTCGCTTCGACTTGAGCTGATCCGAGGTGATAATGCCGACGCGGCCGAGCAATGTCAGGATGACCGGAAGCTGAAAGGCGATACCGAACGCCAATATCAGCTTCATCATCAGCGACAGATAATCCTCGACCTTCGGCAACAGTTCGATGGTCGCTTCGCCGGGACCGCCCGCTTGCTGCATGCTGAGCGAGAACCGCGCCAGCATCGGCCATACCAGGAAATAAACCACCGCTGAACCGAGCGCGAAGAACACCGGCGTGGCTATCAGATATGGCAGGAACGCCTGCCGCTCGTTGCGATACAGCCCCGGCGCAACGAACATGTAAATTTGGGTCGCGATGATTGGGAAAGCGATAATGGCTGCGCCGAAAAGCGACAGCTTGAGCTGCACGACAAAATATTCGAGCAGCCCGGTATAAATGAACTTTGTGTTCTCGGCGCCGGCGACCCAGATGTAAGGCCACGTCAGCACGTTATAGATTTGCCTGGCGAAGAAATAGCAGACAACCGCGGCCAGAAAGAACGCGGCGAGCGCCTTGATCAGCCGCGAGCGCAATTCGATCAGATGATCCATCAGCGGCGCTTTGGTCGCCTCGATCTCCTTCTCGTCGTCTTCGCTGCGGCTCATTCGGCGCGCTCGGTATTCTTCGGCGCCGCATCCTCGGAAGCTTCTGCGACCGTCGCAGGCGCACTGGCCGGCTCAAGTGTGGCGCTCTCGACCGGCGTCGTCGGTGTGGACGATTCAATCGCGGGTGTTTGCGGCGCCGAAACTTCTGCGGCCGGCGCTTCGCTCTTCACCGCAGGCGCGTCGTCAAGAGACCGCTCGATGTCCTTGCCCATCGCCTCAACGTCGTCGCGGACGTCCTTGAGCGGATCGTAGTGTTTGAAGTCGTGCGCCATGTCGTCGACCTGCTTCTTCAGGTCGGCCATTTCGGCTTCGCGCATCGCTTCCTGGAACTGGTTCTGAAATTCCGTGGCCATGCCGCGGACTTTGCGCGTGTACTGCCCAAGCGTGCGCAAAACGCCGGGAAGTTCCTTCGGCCCGATTACGATCAGCGCCACGACGCCGATGAGCAGGAACTCGGTCCAACTGATATCGAACATGGGAACTCCGCGGCCGGCTGCCGCGCGCCGTTCAGCTCAATCCGCGCCAGCCCGCGCGGCGAGCGTCAGACCTTGCTCTCGGATCGCTGCTTGAGGTCGGCAGCAGCTTGATGGTCGATGGTCCGCATCGGCGCGTCGGCCTTGGGCGCCGTGTCCGCTGCTGTCTCTTCGTCGGCCATGCCCTTCTTGAAGGCTTTGATGCCCTTGGCAACATCGCCCATCATGTCGGAAATCTTGCCGCGGCCGCCGAACACCACCAGCAGGACGGCGCCGACCACCAGCCAATGCCAGATACTCAAAGAACCCATAAAACCCTCCGTCCGCAGCAGCACCGAGGCCAGCGGCAACGTATTGATTTTGGCTGAACCTAGGCGTCAGGCAGGGCAAAAACAAGCGCGGCGGCAATGCGCTGCCGCCGCAGGGTGAATCCGCTTGCCTGCCCTCGTTATCGCACGGATAGACGATTTATTCCTCGGTGCGCTCGGCGGGCGGCGCGAGGCCAAGATCGAGATCGCCGGGCTCCAGCGGGTCTTCGTCGTCCCGCAGGGCCGGATCGTCCGAAGGAACCGGCACAGCGAAGTCTGACGGCACGGCGCGGTCAACCAGTCCCGCGCCGCGGAGCTCATCGAGCCCCGGCAGATCAGAGACGGCGTCGAGCCCGAAATGCGAGAGGAACGTATCGCTGGTTCCGTACGTCACCGGCCGCCCCGGCGCCTTGCGGCGGCCACGGAGCCTTACCCAGCCGGTTTCAAGGAGAACGTCGAGCGTACCCTTCGATGTCGTCACGCCGCGAATGTCCTCGATCTCCGCGCGCGTCACCGGTTGATGGTAGGCGACGATCGACAGCGTCTCGATCGCGGCACGCGAAAGTTTGCGCGTCACCGTCAACTCGTGGGTCGAGCAACCAGGCCAGATCGCCCGCCGTGCGCAGCGACCATTTGCCGGCAACGCGAACGAGATTCACGCCACGCGTCTCGTATTCCTTCTGCAGCTGCTCAAGCAGCGCACCTGCATTGACGCCTTCAGGCAACCGCTTTGCCAAAGTTTTCTCGTCGAGCGGACCCTCGGCGGCAAACAGCAAGGCTTCAAGAATGCGCAATTCCTCTGCGCGATCCTGCTGCGTGTTGTCGACCACCACCCGCATCTCCGCCGTCTTTGGCATACAATCCCCTTCCCTCTTACCCATTCACCGTTTCGGTGGCCAAGCCACCATCTCCCGGATTCTGACGCTTACGCACATAAAGCGGAGCAAAGGCTGTGTGTTGATTCACTTCGACATGGCCTTCACGCACTAACTCAAGCGTTGCTGCGAAAGTTGACGCCAACACGGTTGCCCGCATCGACGGTTCGACAAGATATTCGGTGAGATACTGATCGAGCGGAAACCACTCGAGTGAAACGCCGATCAGCCGCTCCAATGCCTCGCGCGCTTCAGCGAGCGACCACACTGTGCGCTTAGCCATTCTCACAAACGCGCGCGCCTTGGTTTGCCGGCGGCTCGCGTAAGCTGAAAGCAGGTCGTACAGCGTCGCCGACCATTCCGGATGCTTGATCTCGGCAATCGGCTCGGGCTGGCCGCGCTGAAACACCTGCCGGCCAAGCTGCGGGCGATCCATCAGCTGTTGAGCGACGTTGCGGATCAATTCGAGCCGACGCAGACGCAGCGCCAGTGCGTTCGCCATATCCTCGGCGCTCAAGCCATCGGCTTCGTGCTGCTCCGGCAGCAGCAGGCGCGACTTGAGGTAGGCAAGCCATGCCGCCATCACGAGATAGTCGGCGGCAAGTTCGAGGCGAAGCTTTCGCGCCGCTTCGATGAAAGCGAGATACTGATCGGCGAGCGCGAGGATCGAAATCTTGGCGAGATCGACTTTCTGTTGCCGCGCCAGCGTCAGCAGCAAGTCGAGCGGACCTTCAAAGCCTTCGACATCGACGACCAAAGCGGGGTCGTCGGTCGCCCGCTCCGGCAGTTCACCTTCGAATTGCAGATCTTCGGCGTTCATGCGGTCCCTTCCGCAGGCTGCCAGATGCCCTCCAACAGGCGGAGGAATTCGGCCCGGCTTGCCACGCTGTCGATCGGGCTCGCCGGACGCTTTGTGGCGAGTGCCGCCGTGGCCCGGCTCGCCGCCTTACCTGTGAGTTCCGGCACAACAGAGGCAACCGCGCGCATCTCCGGCATTTCGCCGTTGCAGTGGAGGACAACGTCGCAGCCAGCCGCAATGGCGGCCGCGGACCTTTCCGCCACGGGCCCTGCCAGCGCACCCATCGAGATGTCGTCACTCATAAGAAGGCCCTGAAAACCAATCGAATCACGAATCACGCCCTTCACTATAAGCGGCGACAGGGTGCCGGGAGCCAGCGGGTCGATGGCGTTGAACACAACATGTGCAGTCATCGCCATTGGCAGGGCTTTAAGGGGCCGAAAAGCGGCAAAATCTGTGCGATTCAGCGTTTCCAGGTCAGTGTCGACCACAGGCAGCCCTTTATGGCTATCGGCAGTGGCCCGGCCATGGCCGGGAATGTGCTTGAGCACCGGCAGTACGCCCCCCTCCGCCAAGCCGTCTGCGATCGCTGCGGCGATGGCGGCTACCTTGTCCGGCCTCGTGCCGTAAGCGCGATCCCCAATCACTGCATCGGCTCCGGCGACCGGGACATCGCCAAGCGGCAGACAGTCGACGTCGATGCCCAGGGCGCCGAGATCGGCCGCGATCAGCCGCGCGCCGAGCCGAGCCGCGGCGAGGCCCTTTTCGCGATCCCGATCGTAAAGCGCGCCAAAAGCAGCGCCCGGCGGATAACTCGGCCAATCCGGCGGGCCGAGACGCTGCACCCTGCCGCCCTCCTGATCGATCAGGACCGGCGCTTCGCGTCCAACAGCGTTGCGGCAATCGTCGATCAGACGCCGCACAGAAGCAGCATCTGCAACGTTCCGTTTGAAGAGAATAAGACCCCAAGGCTGCGTATCACGCAGGAACCTACGCTCTTCATCGCTAAGCGCAGAACCTGCCAGCCCGGTTATGAAAGCCCGCATTGCGCGCGGATTAACGCGCGCAACACACAAGGGTCAAGCAAACGGCCTTCAATTCTTCTGGACAATACAACTGCCGCCGGCGGCCTTCAGGCTGCTGCAGATTGCCGCCGCTGACTCCGCCGAAGAGTACGGACCAATCGAGAGCGCGGTAATACGTGCCCTTTTCGCCGAGATCAGCGCGATGGATCGTGGCGTGGTGGCTGCCGAGTTGCGCCGGGAATTTACCCTGCAGCTCTTTGTACGCGGACTGCGCTTCGGCCTCGCTCCGCTGCGAGGTCACCTGAACCGAATAGCCGCCGCCCAAAGATGTGCCCGAAGAAGCCGCCGCAGGCGACGTCGACAACGGCGCACCCGCGCCCGGTTCTGCTCTCGCAACTTGAGCGTGGGGAGCAACGCGCGGCGTATTGCCTTCAGCCGTCGGCACGAGCGCAAGCGGCGCGTTCGGATTGCTCGGAGCAACCGGCCGAGGCGCCGGCGCTGCGTGCGGCGCTAGCGCTGTCGGCGCATTTGCGTGAGCTGACGGTGCCTGAGCGGCCGACGCTGCACTGCCGGGCTGTTCCGGCTTGATAAGTACGGTGTGGACCTTCTTCGGCTCGGTCGACCCTGACGTGGGGGCCGGCGCCGGTAGTGCTGACTGGCCCGGAGGCGGCGGGAAAACCTGTGCCCCCGGCTGGACGCCGACCTGCGCTCCGAGAGCGGCCGGAGGCGCGCCTGAGGAAGCAGAACTCTGTTGCGGCACAACAGGGATCGTCGCGACGACACGCGGCGGGGCGTTTTGCGGCTGGATAGCTACTGGCTGCTCTTCGCGCGGCACCAGCTTCTCGGCGGAACTTCCACTGCTTGCATCAGCGCTATTGGAATTTCCTGCTTGAGCGGGGACGATTTTGTTCGGTCCGTCGCTTGCCTTGATGATCGGAGGCAATGACGGAATAAGCGCCCCGCCGAACATTTCACGATAAGCGAACGCGCTGGCGGCGCCGATCGTCGCCAGACCTATAACGCCAAGCACAAGGATCAAGCCGCTGCGGCGGGGAGCGCGATCGGCTGCTCCCTCCTCGTACTCTCGTCAGCAGCGTAGGGCCGGCCATGTTCGTCGGTGGCGTAGGCATGATCGCCATGCTCGTCCTGCCACTGGCCTTCGTCCTGGTATTCGTCCTCGTAAGATTGCTGCGGCGCCAGCGCCGGCAACTGGCGGCCCGCGCGGCAGCGGCGGCAACTCGTCTTCCGCGTAGCGATCGTCATAGGCCGCTTCACGGCGCAGCGCCTGATCGTAGTGGCCGGCCTGCTCCGAATAGCGATCGTCGAACCGAGGCTGGGGGATTGTCCTGATAACTCGGATAATCGCGGAGTGCCGGGTGTGGATCGGCCGGCTGCTCGTAGCCTTGCTCGGCATACTGAGGCTGCTCTTGGTAGGTTTCCTCAGCGGGCCAATTTGGCCGGGAGCGACCGGGGCAGCATCCTCGTATTGCAGAGCCGGCTCGCGGCGATCATATTCGGCCGCCGGATCGGCTTGGCCGATCAGGCGAGCCAGTTCAGCGAGCGGGTCGCGCACCGAGTCCGGCGCGTTCGCGTCGATGTCATCGCGAGCGACGCCATCACGGCCTCGGTAGGTGCGAAAGTTGTTGTCAGCCATCAAAAGCGCCTCTGTTCGGGCGTTTGCGCGATATTGGTCTGATTCCCCGTACACCGCAGCCTAAAAGTTCCCCGGAGGCGGCGGGCGGCTTAACGCATCTCATTAGGCGCATCGACTCCAAGGAGTGCGAGCCCCGATGCAAGAACAGTCACAACGCTTTGTACGAGTACCAAGCGAGCTTCCGTTAATTCTCGATCATCTTGGATAATGAAGCGTAAATGTGGCGTTGCGTTCCCGAGCGTATAAAGCGAATGAAATTCGCTCGCCAAGTCGAACAAATAAAAGGCAATTCGGTGCGGTTCATGGGCGGCAGCCGCCGCTTCAACGACCCGCGGATAAAGTGCGACGTTCCGTATCAGGGACAGTTCGGCCGGGTCCGAGAGCCGCTCCAGTTTTGCCTTGTCGAGAAGGCTCGCGGCGTCGGGCGGCAGGTCCGGGAAAGCCGCCTTGGCATTGCGGAAGATCGACTGCCCGCGGGCGTGGCCGTACTGCACATAGAACACCGGGTTATCGCGCGACTGCTCGATGACCTTGGCGAGATCGAAATCCAGCGCAGCATCGTTCTTGCGGAACAGCATCATGAAGCGAACCGCATCGCGGCCGACTTCATCCACCACTTCACGCAGGGTCACGAACTCACCTGCCCGCTTCGACATTTTCACCGGCTCGCCAGCACGCAGCAATCTGACAAGCTGAATGACTTTGACGTCGAGCTCGGCCTCGCGGTCGCTCAACGCTGCGACCGCGGCCTGCATCCGCTTGATGTAGCCACCGTGATCGGCGCCCCAGACGTCGATCAGAGCTCCGGAAACCGCGCTCGATCTTGGACCGGTGATAGGCGATGTCGGACGCAAAATAAGTGTAGGAGCCGTCGGACTTCTTCAGCGGACGATCGACGTCGTCGCCAAATTCGGTCGAGCGGAACAGCGTCTGCTCCCGGTCCTCGTAGTCCTCAACGGGTGCCCCCTTCGGCGGCGGCAGGCGGCCTTCGTAGACATAATCGCGTTCGCGCAGCCAATTGATCGTCTCGGCGACCAGATCAGTCTTGCCCGCGATAAGCGAACGTTCTGAATAAAAGACATCATGTCTGATGTTGAGCGCATCGAGATCGGCGCGAACCATGGCCATCATCATCTCGATCGCCTTGGCACGAACAACCGGAAGCCACTCGGGCTCGGATAGCTTCTTCAGTCCATCCTTGTACTCGGCAGCAAGCGCCGCGCCGACGGGCTTGAGGTAGTCTCCCGGATAGAGCCCCTCAGGCATCTCTCCGATGGCCTCGCCGAGCGCTTCGCGATAACGCAGGAACGCCGAACGCGCGAGCACGTCGACCTGCGCGCCGGCATCATTGACGTAATATTCCCGCGTCACCTTAAAGCCGGCGAATGCCAACAGGTTGGCCAGCGCGTCGCCAAACACGGCACCGCGGCAATGGCCGACATGCATCGGCCCGGTTGGATTGGCAGAGACGTATTCGACATTGACCGGAACGCCGCCACCGATCTCGCTGGCGCCGAATTGTCCGGCTGATTTCACCACACCGCGTAGCGCATCGATCCAGGCCGTCGGCTTTAGCGTGATATTGATGAAACCCGGACCAGCGACATCGACTTTGGCCACGATGCTATCGGCGCGGAGCTTCTCGGCGAGAGCGTCGGCGAGTTCACGTGGCTTGCGTTTGGCGTCCTTCGCCAACACCATTGCAGCATTGGTGGCGACATCGCCATGGGTCGGATCGCGCGGTGGCTCAACGGTCACGCGCGACTGATCGATATCAGACGGCAGTATGCCCGCAGCTACAAGTTCGCCGTTGGCAAGGCGAACGCGGTCAAGCATATCGGCGAAGATGTTTTTGGTCATGGGATGCGCCGCGCGCCTAACGCAATTCCGGAGTTGTGTCAAAGAGCCGCCCGTGCTCGGCAAGCGCAAAACGGTCGGTCATTCCGGCAATGAAATCGGCGATAAAGCGGGCGCGCGCCGGCTCTTGTAGACCCTTAAGCCCGGCCTGCCACTCCTCCGGCAGATCGCCGGGATGGGCGTTGTAATGCGCAAACAGGTCACGCACCACGCCGGCGGCTTCATTCATGACGCGCATGACCAGCGTGTGCCGATACATCCGCTCGGTGAGGAATTTTTTGATGGCCCGGTCGGAGTCGGCAATGGCCGGCGAGAAGCCCGCGACCGCGAATGTGCCTTGCCGCACGTCGTCAACTGTCTGCGGATTGAGCGCCTCAAGCTTGCGCTTGGTTTCAGCGACAACATCTTCGATCAGCAGGCCAATCAGCCGCCGGATCAATTCGTGGACGACGCGTCCCTCATCGAGATCCGGAAAATCCGCACGGATCTCGCCAAGAATTTGCCCCGGAAGCGTTACGGCCGCGATGTCGTCGAGACCAAACAGCCCGGCACGCAGGCCGTCGTCGATATCATGAGCGTCGTAAGCAATATCGTCGGCGAACGCCGCAATCTGCGCCTCGACGCTGGCGAAGCTCCAGAGTTGAAGGTCTTGCTGGCGGGAATAGTCGAGGATCGTCTCGGGGACGCCGTGCTCGCGGTAGCGCTCCAGCGGTTTGCCCGAACGATCAATCAACGGGCCGTTATGTTTGACCAGGCCTTCCAGGGTTTCCCAGGTCAGGTTAAGGCCATCGAAAGCTGGGGTAGCGACGCTCCAGCGCCGTGACGATGCGAAGCGTCTGTGCGTTGTGATCGAACCCGCCGAATTCAGACAGGCATTTGTCCAGCGCACGCTCGCCGGCGTGGCCGAATGGCGGGTGACCGAGATCATGAGCCAGCGCCAGCGCCTCGGCGAGATCTTCATCTACCGCCAGCATCCGCGCCAGGGCCCGCGATACCTGCGTCACTTCGAGCGTGTGGGTCAGGCGCGTGCGGTAATGGTCGCCTTCGTCGAACACGAAGACCTGGGTCTTGTGCTTGAGCCTGCGGAACGCCGCCGAGTGGATGATCCGGTCACAGTCGCGACGGAAAACGCTGCGGTTCCGGCTTACAGGCTCCGCATGCAGGCGGCCGCGGCTGCGCTCGGGATCGCACGCATAGGCTGCGCGCTGGTATCCGGTATTGGAAGTCATTTGCCGGGGCCGATTGACCTTGCGTATGGCCGCACTTAACTATCCTGCATAAGCCGTGGCAATTACTGCGATTCCACGTAGGAGTTATACGCCATGACAGCAAACGTCACGGTGACAGAGCGGGCCGCTCGGAAGATTGGCGAAATCCTCGGCCGGGAGGCCGCCGGGACGATGCTGCGCGTCAGCGTCGAAGGCGGTGGCTGTTCCGGCTTCCAGTACAAATTCGACACGGAGTCCAGCAAGGCCGACGACGATATCGTCATCGAGCGCAGCGGCGCCACCGTGCTGATCGACCCGGTATCGATCAATTACATGACTGGCTCAGAAATCGACTTTGTCGACGACCTGATTGGAGCGTCGTTCAAGGTCAATAATCCACAGGCCACGGCGTCCTGCGGCTGCGGCACCAGCTTCGCACTGTAAATTCGGCTAACCTGCCAGGTCTCGTCCCTCGGCAGAGGCCCGCCGGGATCACGCCTCACAAAGCCATCATGCGCATCGCCACCTGGAACGTTAATTCGATCAAGCAGCGCATCGATTCCGCGCGCACCTGGCTCGCCGAACGCCAGCCGGACATCGTGTGTCTGCAGGAAACCAAGACCGTCGATGATGGCTTCCCGCGCGAAGCGTTCGAGGAACTCGGCTACAATCTCGCAATCCACGGCCAGAAGACATTCAACGGCGTCGCCATCCTGTCGAAATTGCCGTTCGACGAGGTCAACAAGGGCCTGCCCGGCGACCCGAATGACGATCACGCGCGCTTTATCGAGGCCGTGGTTTCGACGGCACAAGGCGCGTTACGCGTTGCCAGCATCTATCTGCCAAACGGCAATCCACCCGATACCGAGAAGTACACCTACAAGCTCGGCTGGATGAAACGGCTCGCGGCCTACACGCGCGATCGCCTCGCGCTCGAAGAACCGCTGATCCTCGCCGGCGACTACAACGTCATTCCGACCACGGCCGATGCGCGCAATCCAAATGCATGGGTCAACGACGCGCTGTTCCTGCCGAAAACCCGCGACGCGTTCCGTTCGCTGGTCAATCTCGGGCTTACCGACGCGTTGCGTGCAACCAGCGACGATGCAGGGCTCTATACGTTCTGGGATTATCAGGCCGGTGCCTGGCAGAAAAACAACGGCATACGCATTGATCATATGCTGCTGTCGCCGCTCGCGGCGGACAAGCTGACCGACGCCGGTATCGATCGGCATGTGCGGTCCTGGGAAAAGCCGTCCGATCACGTTCCGGTCTGGATCGACCTGGCGATTGCCGAAGCCAAGGCTGCGTCGTAGACCGGTCTCGGATCAGGTTTTTCCGGACAGCGACTGAGCGCCAAACGGGCAGTTCTTAACCAACTATTCACCCTATCCGCCCAGATTCCGCAGACTAACGCATCGAGCGGCCCCAAAATCTGATGGCTCTCTTTAAAGCGCGCGCAGCGGTGGAAGTACCGGCTCGCGAGCCGGAGCCGCAACGCGACCTTACCAGCCTGGATTTGCCCGCTGCCGGCCAAACGGTCCAGGTCAGCACCCTCCGCGAGACCATCAATCTGCTTGAAGCCGACCTCGCCGCGATGATCGGCGAAGTGCAACGAGCCTGCGATCTCGTCTGCCGCGAAGCCGAAGACTCCGCTACGGCAACGCACAAGATTGAGCAGAACACCGATGGTCTCGTTGAACAGGCCGGCATCGCCAGCAAAGACGTATCGCAACTGGCCCAGGCAATCGAAGAACTCGCGCGTGCATCCGACGAGATCGGCGGCCAGGTGCGCAAAGCCGACGAACTCACCGACGAGGCGAGCAAGTCCGCCACGACCGCCGGAAGCATCGTCGAGGGCCTGAAGAAGTCGTCGGCCGAGATCGACAACGTCGTCAATCTCATTTCCACCGTTGCGCGACAGACCAATCTGCTTGCGCTCAATGCCACAATCGAAGCCGCCCGCGCCGGCGAGGCAGGGCGCGGCTTTGCCGTCGTCGCCGCCGAAGTAAAAACGCTGTCGCGCGAAACACAGAACGCGACCGAAGAGATATCTCATAAGATCAATGCGTTACAGCGGGATGCTGCGGCCTGTTTTAATGCGGTCCAGAAAATCAACGACGTCATCAAGGTTTTTCGGCCATTGCTGGCGGCGATTTCCGTGGCTGTGCGTCAGCAAAACGCCGCGACCACCGCCGTCGCCGGCAACGCCCACGAAACACTGCGCTTTACCGAAGCGGTGTCACAAAATGCGTCCGACATCGGCAGCGCGGCCAGCGGAGCGCACGCTCACGGCAAATCCGTTGAGCAGCACGGCCATCACGTCAGCGCGCTTGCCGAAAAGCTCAAGATGCGGGTGACGATTTTTTTGCGTCACAGCGAAGCCGGCGATCGCAGGCGCCACGACCGCCTGCCCTGCGAGATTGACGTCGATCTGCATGGAAGTGCGGGCGCGCTTCACTGCAAGACCGCCGACCTATCCGAAGGTGGGATGCTGGTGCGCGCCGCCGATATGCCGCAGATCGCGCGGGATTCGATCCTGCAGACACAAATCCACGGCATCGGCCCTGCCCGGGTTCGTGTCGCCAATCAGTCCTCGCTTGGTCTTCATCTCGAATTCGTCGAAATGGATTCAAACACACGGGGCGCCTTGGAACAGAAGCTCGCTTCAATTCGCGAAAGCTGTCGCGAAATCATCGCCCGCGCCGTCGACGTCGCGAACACAATCTCCCGAATGATCGAAAAGCTTGTCGAAACCGGAAGGCTGAAACAGGAGGATTTGTTCGACAACAACTACCTCGCGATCGAGGGGACCGATCCGGTGCAACACCGCAGCCGGTTTCTCGCGCCGCTGGAGGAGATCCTTCCTCCCATTCTCGACGGCTTGCTTGCTGCCGATCAACGCATGGTGTTTTGCGCCGCAGTCGATCGCAACGGCTATTTGCCGGTACACAACGCCAAATATTCGCAGCCACAGCAGCCTGGCGAGAAAGCCTGGAACACGGCGAATTCACGCAACCGCAGGATTTTTGACGATCGCGCCGGTCTGTCTGCGGCTCGGAACGTTCGGCCCTACATTATTCAGAACTACCCACGCGATATGGGGAACGGCATCACGATCATGATGCAGGAGATCGATGCCCCAATCAGGGTCTTGGGCAAGCATTGGGGTGGATTTCGGAGCGCCTATAAGCTCTGAAAGGAAATCCGCTTGCGGCGCTGCTAATCGCGCCGGCCTTTCAGCCAGTCTTCCAGATAAACCAGCGCCATCGCCCGCTCGTCATCGCTGGCGCGGTGGAAGGCGTTGTCATACATCGGCTTGACCCAAGTCTCGTCCGAGCCGGCGCAATCGCGGCCGAGCGTCAACCACATCAGGCCACGGGCGGCCTGTCGCGGGACGTACTTGCCTTCGAACAAAATCGCGCCGAGTGAAGCTTCGGCGTGGCACTGGCCTTTGTTGGCGGCAAGCTGGAACCATCGCGCAGCTTCATGGGGATCGCTCGGCATTGACTCCATGTAGAGGCGGCCGAGTTCGTATTGCGCATCGGCGTCGCCAAAGAACGTCCCGGCATAGGCGAACAGCTCGCGCGCATGCGCCAAATTCGGGTGAACGTTGGTGTTAGGAATGCCGCTTTGATAATAGCGGCCGAGCGCGACGAAAGCGTTGGCGACGATACGTGCCTGCGGCGTTCCCGGCGTCTCATCAGGATGGCTGTTGGCAATGTCGCTGAAATATTTAAAGGCACGCAGCATGTCCTGCGGCACGCCATCGCCGTCGGCGTACATCTGACCGAGCTTCCACTGCGCTGCCGGCATGCCCTGGTCGGCGGCATACTGGAGCGCCGTCAAAGCCTTGGCCTTGTCGCTGCCATCGGATGGATGGTTCGGCGCGCGCAGGCCGTCCTCCGGCGAAAGCGCTGCGGTATTCGGCGCCGTGCTGCCGTCGAAAGCGAACGCCGGCTGGATCAGCCCAAAGCCTTGCCCAACACCCGGAACCGGACCCACACCAAAGCCGAGACCAAAACCGACGCAAAGGCCGCATAGCAGCCCGAGCGTGGCGCTGGTCTTGACCAGACGGAGTGCGCGGTCAGACGTCCGCATAGCACTCCTTCTCTGCACTGCCGCCCGGATGGGTCACCGCGCCATAACGCGCCGTTCCAACCTGCTGAGCGTATTTCCAGAGATAGCCTGAGCCGAACTCTTCCGGACGCGGTTTCCAATCTTTGGCGCGCGCAGCAAGCTCGGCGTCGGAGAGCTTGACGTCGAGCGTGCCCTTCTCGGCATCGATCTCGATGATGTCGCCGTCGCGGATCAGTGCGATTGGCCCACAGACCGCGGCTTCCGGTCCAACATGGCCGATGCAGAAGCCGCGGGTCGCTCCGGAAAACCGGCCGTCGGTGATGAGAGCAACTTTATTGCCCATGCCCTGGCCGTAAAGTGCCGCGGTGGTCGAAAGCATCTCACGCATGCCCGGACCACCCTTCGGTCCTTCGTACCGGATCACCAGTACGTCGCCTTCCTTGTAGGTCCTGTTCTTCACGGCCTCGAAGCACGCCTCTTCGCCATCGAAACAGCGCGCCGGACCGGAGAAACGCAACACTTCCATCCCGGCAACCTTAACGATGGCGCCTTCCGGCGCGAGATTCCCCTTCAGGCCGACGACGCCGCCGGTCGCCGACATAGGTTTGTCGGCCGGATGGACGACATCCTGATCCGGATTCCATTTCACCGACTTCATGTTTTCAGCAATCGTGCGGCCGGTGACGGTCAGGCAGTCGCCATGGAGGTAGCCATGGTCGAGCAGCGTCTTCATCAAAAGCGGAACGCCGCCAGCTTCGAACATGTCTTTGGCGACATAACGGCCACCGGGTTTCAAATCCGCGATATACGGTGTCCTTTTCAAGACTTCGGCGACGTCGAACAAATCGAACTTGATGCCGCATTCGTGCGCGATCGCCGGCAAGTGCAGCGCGGCATTGGTCGAGCCGCCGCTTGCGGCAACCACCGCCGCTGCATTCTCCAGCGCTTTGCGGGTTACGATGTCGCGCGGCCGGATGTTCTTGACGATCAAATCCATGATCATCTCGCCGGCGAGCGTGCAAAACTTGTCGCGCATCTCGTAGGGCGCCGGGGCGCCGGCCGAGTACGGCAGCGCGAGACCGATCGCCTCGGAAATCGTCGCCATGGTGTTGGCGGTGAATTGTGCGCCGCAGGCGCCCGCGGACGGACAGGCGTTCTGCTCCAGCACGTCGAGGTCGTCGTCGCTCATGCCGCCGACGGAATGCTTACCGACCGCTTCGTAGACGTCCTGGATGGTAACCGGACGGCCCTTGAAAGTGCCGGGCAGGATCGAGCCGCCATAAATGTAGATCGCCGGCACGTTGAGCCGGCACATCGCCATCATCATGCCGGGTTGCGACTTGTCGCAACCGGCGACGCCAATCAGCGCATCGTAGGAATGGCCACGCACGGTCAATTCGACCGAGTCGGCGATCACTTCGCGTGACGGCAGTGACGCCTTCATACCGCCATGGCCCATGGCGATGCCGTCGGTGACGGTAATGGTGCAGAATTCGCGCGGCGTGGCGCCGACGGAGGCGACGCCCTTTTTAACCGCTTGCGCCTGGCGCATCAGCGCGATGTTGCAGGGTGCGGCTTCATTCCAGCAGGTAGCAACGCCAACGAAGGGCTGATGAATCTGCTCTTTCGTCAGTCCCATCGCGTAGTAGAAGGAGCGATGCGGCGCACGCTCGGCGCCTTCGGTAGCGTGACGGCTTGGCAGTCGTGATTTCAGATCGGTCTTGGCGTCCATAATACTCTTTGCGGGCCAACGTGGCCCCCTCGCCCCTCGGCACCCGATCAAAGAGCGGCCTAACGCCCTGAAAACCGGAAGCACCCCAGCGGCTTGCCGTGGCCTATCTCGGCAGCCGCACTATCGATGTCGAAAAATCCTATGGCTAAAAAGCGGCGCTTGGCATGGCTCTAAGGTGGCAAGATCAAATGTTCCCGGCGTGTTGCACGGGAGCCACAGATTCGACACACTTGCCGCACCGCACACTTAATAGCTGATTTACCAAATGTGCCTTGCCTGCCACCGTACAAGGATGGCGAAGCGGCTGACTCGCGCTTTTTTCAAGCGCAGCGTCCATGAGGTGGCGCCCGACCTGATCGGGGCCACGTTTCTTCGCAACGGCGTCGGGGGCCTGATCGTCGAGGTCGAGGCCTATCACCAGACCGATCCGGCGGCGCACAGCTTTGGCGGCCCGACAGCCCGCAATGCCGTGATGTTCGGCCCGCCGGGCTATGTCTATGTCTACCGTTCCTACGGCATCCATTGGTGCGTGAACTTCGTCTGCGAGCCCAAAGGCTCGGCCAGCGCCGTCCTGATCCGGGCTGTCGAACCGACCATGGGGCTGCCGACCATGCGCCGGCGGCGTGGGGTCAAGGACGAAAGGTTGCTGTGCTCAGGCCCCGGCCGGCTCTGTGAGGCGCTTGGCATTACTATTGCCGACTACGGACTAGCGCTCGACAAGCCACCGTTTGAACTCTACGGGCGCACCGGGAAGGTCGAAGTCATCGCTGGACCCCGTATCGGCCTTACCAAAGCGGTCGACTATCCCTGGCGCTACGGACTGAAAGGTTCGCGCTTTCTCAGCAAGCCGTTCAAGCCTTCAGCCTGAAGGCGGGATCAAAGCCCCACTCCCGCCGCGCCTTTTCGATCGAGACCGTGCCGTCATCGTCGGCGATGTTGAAAATGCCGGGCCTGCCGGTGAGCGCCAGCAGCGCAGCATGAGCAGCGGCATCGACGTGAACTGGCGGCTTGCGGGCCGGCCCTTCGCTCCAGGTGCCCGGGCCGTAGAGCAGGCCGTAGCGCAGCACGACCGGCTCCATCCCGGAATTGAGCACCTGCTGCTCCATGTCGGCCGCGGCGCGCACCGTCACGAGCCGTGGTCCGTCCACCAGGTTGAGCGGATCGGTTTCGACGTAAGGCTCTTTGCCGGGCGCATAGGCGAACGCGACGCTCTGCACGATGAAGCGGCGCGCCGACGCCGCATTCGCTGCCGCGACCAGGTTGCGTGTGCCTTCGGTACGGATGCGAGCGTTACGCGGATAGGCAGCCGCGAGTTGCGCCTCGTCGCCCAGAACGCGCGGCAGATCGGTCAACTGATGCATGACGATTTCCGGACGCGCATCGGCGACCGCACGTTTGAGCGCATCGGCATCGAACACGTCGACAACCACGGCCCGGGCACCGGCTGTTTCAAGCTCGCGCGCAACATCCGCCGAGCGGGTCATGCCAATGACGTCATGCCCCGCTTCGCTGCAACTGCGGCATCAGCCGCCGGCCAATTGCTCCACTGGCACCTGCGATGAAAATCTTCATCGATTACACCGTAGCTTCGCGCAACTGGGCGGTGTCGTAATACTCGTAGAACTCGACCGCCTTGCCGTCGGCGAACAGCCAGGCATCGACTTTGGGACGTCGAAACGACTTTGCCATTGCGCTTGTACCGCCATGTGCAATGACCAAGCATCACGACACGATCGCCTTGGGCGACAAATTCATGCGCCGAGTATTCGACCATCTGCCAGTCGCGCAGTAGCCCGCCGAAATACTCACCGAGGGCATCGCGATTCCGATAGGCGGTCAAATAGGGCGTGCCGTGCCCGCCCTGCGCGATTGAACCAAACCGGATATCGTCGGCCATGATCGACATCCACTCGTCGACATTGCCGCCCTTGCTCTCGGACCAGTTCGCGTAGGCTTGCTTCAGGATCGCGACGTTCTGCGCTTCGTCAGACATGCTCCGCCTCCCACGGTTCACATGATGCGGGAGCAGACTAGGCCGAAGCTTTAAGCCGCTCCAGCGCCTCGGCGATCTTGGCCTTGCGGGCCTGCGCTTCCTCGCGCTTTTCTTTTTCTTCCTCGACCACTTCTTCCGGCGCTCGCGAGACGAAATTGGGATTGCCGAGCTTGGCATCGACGCGCGCGATGTCGGCATCGGCCTTCGCCATTTCCTTGGCGAGGCGCGCACGTTCGGCGTCGAGGTCGATAACGCCCTGGAGCGGCAACGCCGCAACGTCGCCGCGAACAACAAGCTGCACCGCGCCTTGCGGCGGTGCATCGGCGAAGGAGATTTCGGAGACACGTGCCAAACGCTGGATGAACTCCGCCCAGTGCCGTGCCCTGATGATCGTCTGCGGCGATGCCCCGGCAAGCACCAACGGCAACATTGTCGACGCAGGAATATTCATCTCGACCCGCACCGAGCGGATCGCGGTGACCAGGTCGATCACCCAGCCGATTTCGCCCTCCGCCGCTTCGTCATCGAGACCGTCGTGGGCGGGCCAGCTATCGAGCGCCAGCATGTGATGGCGCGGTGGCCCGCCCTCCGCCGTCACCCCCCACAGTTCTTCGGTACTGAACGGCATGAAGGGATGCAGCAGTTTCAAAATCTCATCGAGCGCCCAGCACACCGCGGCGCGTGTTTCGGTTTTGGCGGCACTATCCGGTCCGGTCAGCACCGGCTTGATCAGTTCGAGATACCAGTCGCAGAACACGTTCCAGACGAAACGGTACATGACGCCTGCGGCTTCGTTGAACTTGTACGCCTCGATCGCGGCAGTGACGTCCCTGCCCGCCTTCGCGGTCTCGTGCGCAATCCAGCGGTTAAGTGTTTCCTTGGCGTGATGCGGATCAAAATCGGGGTCGTGTTTGCAATCATTCATCTCGGCAAAGCGAGCGGCATTCCACAGCTTCGTTCCGAAATTTCGATACCCTTCGACGCGCTGCGACGACAGTTTGATATCGCGGCCCTGCGCCGCCATCGCCGCCAGCGTGAAACGCAACGCATCAGCGCCGTATTCGTCGATCAGTTCGAGTGGATCGATGACGTTGCCCTTCGACTTCGACATCTTGGCGCCGGAGGCATCGCGCACCAGCGCATGGATATAGACGTCGTGGAACGGCACTTCCTTCATGAAGTGCAGCCCCATCATCATCATCCGCGCGACCCAGAAGAAAATGATATCGAATCCGGTGACCAGCGTCGTCGTTGGATAGAAGCGCTTCAGTTCCGGCGTTTCGTCCGGCCAACCGAGCGTCGAGAACGGCCATAGCGCCGAAGAGAACCAGGTATCCAGCACATCGTCATCGCGATGCAGGTAGTCATTGGCATAACGCGCACGCCGTTCGGGATCAGCGGCGATATCGTGTCCCTCTTCAGCGGTGATCTCTTCAATATCGGTGTAGTGCGCGAGCGCATCTGCAACCGCGTCGTCCTCGCTCTCGGCGACGAAAACCTTGCCGTCCGGCCCATACCAGGCTGGAATTTGATGCCCCCACCAGATCTGGCGTGAGATGCACCAGGGCTGGATATTCTCCATCCAGTTGAAGAACGTCGCTTCCCATTGCTGCGGAACAAATTTGGTCTTGCCCTCGCGAACCGCTGCAATTGCCGGCTCCGCGAGCGTCTTGGCGTCGACGTACCATTGGTCAGTCAGGTAAGGCTCAACGACGGCGCCGGAGCGATCACCGTGCGGCACGACATGGTTTGTCGGTTCGATCTTGTCGAGGATACCGTGCGCTTCAAGTTGTTCAACAATCAGCTTTCGCGCGACTTCACGCGGCTTACCCTCCAGAACATCAACAATCGCTGCCTCTGGATGCGCGCCCTTCAAAAACGCTTCGTTGTCCTTCAACGTCAGATGCGCCTCGTCATCAAAAACGTTGATAAGCGGCAGGTCGTGGCGCTTACCGACTTCGAAGTCATTGAAATCGTGCGCCGGCGTAATCTTTACCGCCCCGGAGCCCTTCTCCGGATCGGCGTAGTCGTCGCCGACAATCGGGATGCGCCGTCCGACCAGCGGCAGGATCGCCTTCTTGCCGATCAGATGCTTGAGCTTTTCGTTTTCAGGATGCACCGCGACCGCGACGTCGCCCAGCATCGTCTCGGGCCGCGTCGTTGCGACGGTGATGAATTCGTCGCTGCCTTCGATCGGATATTTGATGTACCAGAGACTGCCTTTGGTCTCGACCTGCACCACTTCGAGGTCGGAGATCGCGGTCTTGAGCTTCGGATCCCAATTGACCAGCCGCTTGTCTTTATAGATCAGTCCTTCGCGGTACAGCGCGACGAACACTTTCAGCACCGCGCGCGACAAACCCTCGTCCATCGTGAAGCGTTCGCGCGACCAGTCGCAGGACGCGCCGAGCCGCTTCAACTGACCGATGATGGTGCCGCCGGACTCCGCCTTCCATTCCCACACCCGCTTGATGAAGGCCTCCCGGCCCATCTCGCGGCTGCCGGGCTGCTGCCGCTCCATGAGCTGGCGTTCGACCACGGCCTGCGTCGCGATGCCGGCGTGGTCGGTCCCGGGCTGCCACAGCACGTCCTTGCCGCGCATCCGCTCGAAACGGCACAGGATGTCCTGCAACGTATTGTTGAGCGCGTGGCCCATATGCAGCGAGCCGGTCACGTTCGGCGGCGGAATCACGATGCAATATGGAGCCGCCTTGGCGCGCTCCGGCCGGCCGGCGCGGAACGCGCCTGCGTCCTCCCACGCCTTGTATATGCGGCCTTCGACCTCGCCGGGCTGATATGTCTTTTCAATCATTTCGCTTTGCCATTCAGGGCGCTAGAAACCCCGAGCCGCGTTGACTGTCAACGCCAGCCTCCCCGCAACCGCTTCAATCGAGGGCGAACCGCGAAGTGTCATCGCCTTCACAAACTCTTGCGGCCGCTTCCCACAAGACGCCGACCCGCTCGATCTTGTTGCTCGCCGTGGCGGGCTTCGCGTCGCAGGCCCAGGTTCGGGTGACCGATTCGCTGTTGCCACAAATCGCCAGCGACTTTCATACCACCATTGGTTCCGCTGCGGCCGTCGTCACCGCTTATGCCGTCGCCCACGGCTCGGTCCAGCTCGTCATCGGCCCGGTCGGCGACAAGCTCGGCAAGTACCGTACCGTCGCCATGATGTGTGCGATCGCCCTCGTGCTGGTGACGCTGTGTGGGCTTGCAACATCGCTGCATCAGCTCATGCTGGCGCGGTTTGCCACCGGCCTTGCCGGTGGCTGGATCATCCCGATCTCGATGGCGTATGTCGGCGACGTCACGCCTTACGCACTGCGCCAACCAATCCTCGGCCGCTATCTTACCGGCCAAATCCTCGGCCAGCTCAGTGGCCAGGCGGCCGGCGGAATCCTCGGCGACCTTCTCGGCTGGCGCAATGTATTCTTCGTGCTCGCCGGCGTATTCGCATTGGCGACTGCGGGTCTGGTCATCGAACTCATCACCAATCCGGCGACGCGCGCGCCGGGCCATCCTAACGAAACGTCGCGCGGCTTCGTCGCCGACTACGCCGCCGTGCTCAAGGGCCAGTTTGCGCGCATCATCATTCTGGTTGCCTTCATTGAGAATATTCTGGTGTGGGGCGCGTTTGCCTATATCGGCGCGTTCCTGCGCGAGCGCTTCGCGCTCAGCTTTACGCTCATTGGCCTCAGCGTTGGATGTTTCGGCATCGGCGGCTTGATCTATGCGGGCCTGGTGAAGGTTTTCGTCATGCGGCTTGGGCAGGTGCGGCTGGCGATTGCCGGCGGGTTTGTGATCGCGCTCGGGTATGTCCTGCTTTGCATCGCTCCAGTGTGGTGGTTTGCGCCGCTGGCAACCGTCTGCGTCGGCCTTGGTTTTTACATGCTGCACAACACGCTGCAGACCAATGCCACGCAAATGACACCGGAAGCACGCGGAACTGCTGTCGCAATTTTCTCGTCGGCAATTTTTATCGGGCAAACAGCCGGCGTTGCGGGTGGATCGCTGCTGATCGACCGTTTCGGTGCGATGCTATTGTTCGTGATCAGCGCCGTCTTTCTACCGATGCTTTCGATCTGGTTCGGGCGGATATTGGCGTTGCGCGCCAAAACCTCCTGAACGTCGCGTTACAGCGCAAGCCCAAATGTCTCGCTGAGACCGCGCCGGCCAGCCCTGGTGATGGTCAGGGCGCGGCTGTCGCGCATGCGCTCCAGCCAGCCGAGATCGAAGCAACGCTGCGCCAGCACTGCGCCGACGCTGCCACCGAGGTGCGGCCGCCGCTCGGTCCAATCGAGGCAGGGGCGGCAGAATATCCGCTTGCGGCTGCGCGCTTCGTCAAGATCGACACCGAATTTTTGGAAAAAAGTCAGGCCGCTTTCAGTGACTTCACCGCCCTGGTCGGTCAACGTCAGATGGCCGTGCGTCGTGAGCGCATCGGTCAGGCCGACCCCGAGTTTGCCGGCAAAGTGGTCGTAACAGGTGCGCGCGAAGCGCATCGCGTCGTCAGTCTTCGATGCCGGCCGATACCGGGGCGGCGCGTCGGCAACCACCGCCATAATGCCTTCGAGCATCTCGGCGACCTTATGGGTCGCAATGCGGTAGTAGCGATGCCGCCCTTGCTTCACGCAGGCGATCAGCCGTCCGTCGTTGAGCTTGCCGAGATGACCGCTGGTGGTCTGCGGCGACACACCGGCGGCATAAGAGAGTTCGGTCGCGGTGAGCGCCCGGCCGCCCATCAACGCGGAGAGGATGTTGGCGCGCGCCGGGTCACCGACCAAGGCCGCCACTTCCGCTATGCGCACATCAGCCGTCATTGATCTGCCTCGGTGCCAGAAGTCCCACCGATCAATGTAATGCGCCGACGGCAAACGGTCAGCCGTCAATAGTTCGGCGGCCGCCGAAGTAACAGGAAACGCCGCCGCCCCTAGGCTTTGACCAGCGGCACCTTCGGCGTCGGCCCGCCGCGCGGCGGCTTGTCGTCGCCCGAACCGCCACTCGGCGGCTTGCGCCGCGGCGATGCACGCCGCTTCTTGGCGCGGCGCGGCTCCGGCAGCTTCTCCGCACGCGGTGTAACCGGTCCATCCGGATATTCGAAGCCGAGGTTGCTGTTGCCGACTTCGTCGGTCACCACGCTGACGCGGACATGGCCACCGGACTTCAGACGCCCGAACAGCACATCGTCGGCCAGCGGCTTCTTGATGTGCTCCTGGATCACCCGGGCCATCGGCCGGGCGCCCATTAGTTCGTCGTAGCCATTGGCGATCAACCAACGGGTCGCTTCGTCGGTCAACTCGATCGTGACATTGCGATCCGCGAGTTGCGCTTCGAGTTGCAGCACGAACTTCTCGACCACCTGCGCGATGATCTCGGGCGACAGATGCGCGAATGTGATGATGGCATCGAGCCGGTTGCGGAATTCCGGCGCGAACAGCCGGTTGATTGCTTCCACGTCATCACCCTCACGCTTCTGTCGCGTGAAGCCGAACGCCGCGCGCGCCATGTCCGAGGCGCCGGCATTGGTCGTCATGATCAGGATGACGTTACGGAAGTCGACCTGCTTGCCGTTGTGGTCGGTCAGCTTGCCGTGATCCATGATTTGCAGAAGCACGTTATAGAGGTCCGGGTGCGCCTTCTCGATCTCATCGAGCAGCAATACGCAATGCGGATGCTGATCGACGCCGTCGGTGAGCAGGCCTCCCTGATCGAAGCCGACATAGCCAGGTGGCGCGCCGATCAACCGCGAAATGGTATGGCGCTCCATGTATTCCGACATGTCGAAGCGGATCATCTCGACGCCAAGAGTGGCAGCCAGTTGCTTCGCGACTTCGGTCTTGCCGACGCCGGTTGGGCCGGAGAACAGATAACAGCCGATCGGCTTTTCCGGTTCGCGCAGGCCGGCGCGTGCCAGCTTGATCGATGCCGAGAGCGCCTCGATTGCCTTATCCTGGCCGTAGACCACGCGCTTGAGCGTATCTCGCAGGTTCTGCAGCACCTCTGCGTCGTCTTTCGACACCGCCTTCGGGGGTATCCGCGCCATAGTGGCAATCGTCGTCTCGATCTCCTTGATGCCGATGGTGCGCTTGCGCCGGTTTTCCGGCAGCAGCATCTGCGCCGCGCCGGATTCGTCGATCACGTCGATCGCCTTATCGGGCAGCTTGCGGTCGTGGATGTAGCGCGCCGACAACTCTACCGCCGCCTTGATCGCGTCGTTGGTGTAGCGAAGCTTGTGATATTCCTCAAAATACGGCTTAAGCCCTTTGAGGATTTCGATGGCGTCGGGGACCGACGGTTCGTTGACGTCGATCTTCTGGAAGCGGCGCACCAGCGCCCGATCCTTCTCGAAATACTGGCGGTATTCCTTGTAGGTGGTCGAGCCGATACAGCGCACCGTGCCGGACGACAGCGCCGGCTTGAGCAGATTCGACGCGTCCATCGCGCCACCGGACGTCGCGCCGGCGCCGATCACAGTGTGGATCTCGTCGATGAACAGGATCGCGCC
Organism: uncultured Alphaproteobacteria bacterium; assembly: GCA_963807565.1. Lineage (GTDB taxonomy): Bacteria > Pseudomonadota > Alphaproteobacteria > Rhizobiales > Xanthobacteraceae > BOG-931. The sequence goes on from CAWECH010000030.1 coordinate 135,149, forward strand.
GGGATAGGCTTCAAGCTCCTTGATGACCTGCTTGAGCCGTTCCTCGAAATCACCGCGATAGCGCGTGCCCGCAAGAAGCGTACCCATGTCGAGCGCAAATACGGTTGCGTTATGCAACACATCAGGCACTTCGCCATGCACGATGCGCCGCGCCAGACCTTCCGCAATCGCGGTCTTGCCGACGCCGGCGTCCCCGACAAATAGCGGATTATTCTTCGAGCGGCGGCACAGTACCTGGATGGTGCGGTTGATCTCGGTATCGCGGCCGATCAGCGGATCGATCTTGCCCTCACGCGCCTTCTTGTTGAGATTGACGCAATAAGCATCGAGGGCGTCGCCCTTCTTCTTCTGCTCATCGCCAGACTTGCTGTCGCCGCCTTCTTCATCGGAGCCGCGTACCGGGCGCGCTTCCGACATACCGGGCCGCTTGGCAATGCCGTGGCTGATATAGTTGACCGCGTCGTAACGCGTCATGTCCTGCTCTTGCAGGAAATACGCCGCGTGGCTCTCGCGTTCGGCAAAGATCGCGACCAGCACATTGGCGCCGGTCACTTCTTCCCGGCCCGACGACTGAACATGGATCACGGCACGCTGAATAACGCGCTGGAAACCGGCCGTCGGTTTGGAGTCCTCCGCACCGTCGGTCACCAGATTATCGAGTTCGGATTCGAGGTAAGCGACAAGACTGCGGCGCAACTTTTCGAGATCGACATTGCAGGCCCGCATCACTGCGGCCGCGTCCTGATCCTCGATCAGCGCCAGGAGTAGGTGCTCCAGCGTCGCATATTCATGGTGGCGCTCGTTGGCGAGCGCGAGAGCCCGGTGTAACGACTGTTCTAGACTGCGCGAGAACGTGGGCATTTCGATTTTCTCTTCACTTGTATTGGACGCTTCCCCCCAGGAATCACTTCTTTTCCATGATGCATTGCAAAGGATGCTGATGTTTGCGGGCAAAGTCCATAACCTGCGTTACCTTGGTTTCGGCGACCTCGTAGGTAAAAATCCCGCACTCGCCGATCCCGTGCTGATGCACATGCATCATGATGCGATGCGCCGCTTCGCCATCTTTGTTGAAGAAACGCTCGAGCACGTGGACCACAAATTCCATCGGCGTGTAGTCGTCATTGAGAAGTAAGACCCGGTAGAGGTTGGGCCGCTTTGTCTGCGGCTTCGTCTTGGTGATAACCGCCGTACCTGGCCCACCCTGCTCACCCTTGCGCTTGCGGTCGTCGTCCGCCATGCGGACGAGAGGCGTGCGGTGATTAACGTGGGTCGTAGGCATTGGTTCGCTGGCTTCCGGACTCTTACGTAGTGACGCGCGGAGGATTTGGAAGGCTCAGCCACCCGCTCCCCCGTCTATCGGCAGTCAGGCTATCATAGAGTTGGGCGCGCGCGCCTGCCAGACCGGCGGCCAAGCGTCATCGCTGGGGAGAGTTGCAGCGCGCAAATGCCGAAATAGCGTCGTAACCGACGGGCCGCGAGCTTGCAGAATGAAAATATCTAACCGAGCGCACGAGAAACCGTGCGCTCGAATTTGGGACTGTGAATTACGCTGGCTGCCGCGACAGCCGGGACTTCACTTCATCGCTGAAGCTTTGGCGAGCACGCTCTCAAACGGCTTGTAAGCCTCTTTGGCGAAATCGACATACATCTCGCCGAGCTTGCTGGCCTCCGCGATGAAGCCCTCATACGAAGTCTTCATGTAATCGCTTTGCAGTTCAATCGCCTTTTCAGGGCTCTTCGAACTCAGGACCTTTTCCCAAGTGGCCGCCATGCCCTCCAGCGATTTCTTCGAATAGTCGGCAACCTCAACCGCGATGGCTTGCGCGCTCTTGTTCCAGCTGCCGAAGCAGTTCATCGCCGTATCCATCTGGTCCTTGCTGAACTTCTGCATTTCCTCGGGGCTCATGACGGTAATCCTTTCGAGCTGCGTGCAGCTTCAATATAGGCTTAATTTCCTAGACCCGTTTGCTCGAATTTGACGCTTCAGGGCCTACATCCACGATTATACCGCACTGCACAAAAATCGCCACAAAATTCGAGACAAGGGTTCGCTCGGATTGGGGATGAGCTCAAACCCGAGCACGGATTGGAACCGCAAAAGCACGCGACCATCGACTTAACGCTTTAGAAACAGCGTTCGCCTAGCGTGCTTGACCGTGTCGTTTGCGTAACGACCAGTCCTTCAGCCGGAAGCTTTGTCTTCCGCAGGAGCGAACAGGGGTGGGCCTCTACGGAGGTCTGCGCGCGTCAGGGACGGGGTGCGTAATGGTAAGAGTGCGTTCCAAAGCCCGCTCGAGGCTTGGTTACGGCGTGACAAGTTTAGCCGCCATTGCCGCGGTTCTCTTCATCACCAGTAACGTTGCCGACGCGCGCCATCACAGGCGCGCTCGCGTCCACTATGTGCACCATACCAGCGAGCACGTTCGTCACGCCCATTCCGAAGAATATTCTCCGCCGAACGCTTCGATCGTGGTCGACGGCAATACCGGCCAAGTACTGGAATCGACCAATCCGGATGCTGCCCGTCATCCGGCATCACTGACCAAGATCATGACGCTCTATCTGCTGTTCGAGCGGCTCGATGCCGGCAAGATCAGCCTCAACGCGCCCTTGAAGGTATCTCAGCACGCTGCCAACCAGGACCCGACCAAGCTTGAACTCAAGCCCGGCTCGACCATCCAGGTCGAAGACGCCATCAAAGGCGTCGTCACACGGTCAGCGAACGATGCGGCGGTGGTCATCGCCGAAAACCTCGGCGGCAGCGAAGAAGACTTCGCCAGGATGATGACGCAAAAGGCCCACGCTCTTGGCATGAGCCGCACGACTTATGTCAATGCATCGGGATTGCCGAGCGACGACCAGATCACCACCGCGCGCGATCAGGCCCTGCTCGGCCGTGCTATCCAGGACCGTTTCCCGCGTTATTACAAATACTTTTCCATCCCCTCATTCGTTTACCGCGGTGAAGCGATCCGCAATCACGACCATCTGCTCGGATCCGTCGAAGGCGTTGACGGCATCAAGACCGGCTTCACCAGCGCCTCTGGCTTCAATCTCGTGACCTCTCTCCATCGCGATGGCCGCTTCCTTGTCGCTGTCGTGCTTGGCGGCCGCTCAGCATTCCAACGCGATGCGCACATGCGCGAATTGCTCAACGAGCACATCAAGGAAGCTTCGCTCCATCGCACCGCGCCAGTTGTCGCCGAACAAGCGGGGACGCGTGACGTACAGCCGCCGCCAGCGGCCCCCAAAGCGCCAATGATCGCGCGCGCCGAAGTAGCCCCTGCTCTCCCGCCCGCCCCGGCCGCCCCCGCTCGTACGGCGGCCAATTCATCCGACACGATGCAGCCGGTTTCGGTGAAAACTGTCACTTACCGGATTGCGCCGACGCAGACAGCGCAACTTGCGCCGATGCCAGCCCTGGCACCGCTGCCAACACCCGCGCCCGCTTCGCAGCCGGTCGCGCTTCCGCAACCACAGCACGGGGATCGGCTCGCCGTATTGCCGCAACCTGCATCGCCCGTACCTCAACCGGTACCGGCGATGGTCGCTTCAGCCGAGCCGGAGCCCGATGTTGCTTCGGCGGGCACCGAAGCCGCCGAAACGCCTTCTATCAACACTGAGACCATTCAAACTGAACCGGCGCAGGCGCAGCCGGCCCGTGCTGAAATGGTCAAGCCGGTAGCGGGCAGATCCCAAATCCCCAGCGCCGAGCCGGCCAAATTCCACGCTCGCGGCGGCTGGCTGGTGCAGATCGGCGCCTTTGACGGCGAAGACGAAGCCAAACAGCACCTGAGCGCTGCGCAGATCAAAGCGCGTGAGATGCTGGGGTCTGCCGATCCGTTCACTGAGCGGGTCCAGAAAGGCGACAAATCGCTCTATCGCGCCCGGTTCGCGGGTTTCGATAAAGCCACCGCGGAAGCAGTCTGCAAGCAACTTAAGCGCAACGATTTCGAGTGTATGACGGTCAAGAACTAAGCGACCTCGGCAAACGAGGCATGTGAGCGCGTCGAGTAGAGTGCCGGAAGCTAGGCGATTGGGGATTTGTAAGGAGTACCTCAACGATGGCGTCGAAGCAGAACGTCCTTAGCCTCATTGACGCGAGCCGCAAGGTACGTCGACCCCCCTTGGTCGGGATGCAATTTCTTCATCAGGGATCGGTGAGACCGGCTGACGTCGTCTGGCGCTAGCCCCCGGCTGCAGGCCAAGGATCTGATAAGCCTCCTCTTCAGTCATTTTGCCGCCGGACGCCGCGCGCGCTCCACCGCCCGCTGCCGCATCCTGCTGCACGTGCTCACGCCAGCCGGGCTCCCTGCGGTCAAGATACGCTGCAAGTAAGTCGCGGCTGTCCCCGTCGATCTCTCCGAGCAGATCGAGCAGCGCTGGCAAATCGAGCGCATCAAGCGCGGCCCCCGAACGACGCCCCTTGAGCACGCGGCCGCGCATCGCGCCGCTGTCGTGATCGAGCTCCATCTCAAGATAAGCTGTGCGAACCCGCGAAGCTTGCCCGGAGCTCTTCTGCGTGCGGTTGGCAAAACCTGCCGGCCAAAGCGAAATCCAGCCAAGCAGACCGAGCCCAAAAGCGCCAACCGGAACGGCGACGCCAATTTCGCCGCGCAAGAACAGAAATCCGGCGAACAACAAAGCGGCGCCGCCGCCGAGCGCACGCACCAGGCGCGCAGCTTTCTTGGGATCGACCTTGGAAAAGGCGTTTGACCGCCCAAAGCCCCAGAACGAGGATCAGAATGCCGAGGACAATTTCCGGCATGGCTAGCCGAGCTGTTCCAGAAGGCGGACGGCGCCGGCATTGTTCTGCTGCTTCAACGCGGCCAGCGCTTTCATACCGCCGGCGGCATAGGCGGCAGCGGCGCGCAACAATTCCGCAAGCTCGTGTGCGGCACCCGGCGCGAAGCGGCAATAAGCGCCGCGCGTGAGCCGCGCGATCTCGCGGAACGCCTGTTCGCAGATCGGATCATATCCTTCCTGAAACATGAAGGCGGGAACGTTGCGCAACCAAGCTCGCCGGCGCCCGCGCAAAGGTCGTCGAGCGATTCCTCCATGGCGTCGCCGACAAAAACCAGCGCACCGACTTTGGTGTTGTCGTTTTCCCGGCGAGTGTGAGCAAGAACTTTGCGCAATCTGGGTATGGCCGCCGCGGCAATCGATCCGGGACATCAACGTGCCGAGCCGGTTGGGTTCCGCAATCCACGGCGACGCCTTGCACTCGGCAAGGCCGCGATAATAAACAAGCTGAATGTCGAGCCCACCGGCCGCTGCGGCCTCACGAAACATGTCGGCTTGCAGCCGGCACGCGGTATCCCACGTCGGCTGACGGCTCATCGTGGCATCGAGCGCAAAGATCAGGCGGCCGCGTGTACCAGTGGACGCAGCCGGCCCGAGCGACTTCACACGATTGAGAAACGCGTCGATCTCGCTGCGCGACGTGGGTGCGGGCGCGTGGCCCTCGTCAGCCTGGCGTGGCTGGTGCCCGGTTGGCGCCGGAGCGCTATCGGACCGCTCTTTGCTCATCGATTGGACCACGCGCTTGATGACCAAGCCATAAGGTGGCCCTGTCCGGGATCAGCCGCAATGGCGGGCGTCTCTGCCGGTATGGCGGTAGGCAGCTCAGTCAGCGAAAAGGTCGTGGGTTTCGAACGGCTTGGCCGAGGCTGCGGCCCATTCGGCACGCGCGGCAACCCGCCGTTTGCCGCGTTCGTCGATCGGCAGCTTCAAGTTATCGATAAGTGTCTTCACCTCGTCTCGGGCGGTGACATGCGACAAGGTGGGCCGCATCCCGAGCGTATCTTCGTTGATGTCGTCGAGGGCGGTCAGCCCACGCGGAAAGAATTCGCGATAGACAACCCGCTCGGCAAAGCCGTCGGCGGTGCGGAAGCCGAGTTGTTTGGCAAGCTGAACGACGCCCTCGCCGACCAGCCGCTTGTTGCGCGATCCGAGCGTGGAAAGTCGATTGCGGACGATGATCCAGTCGGTCATGCCATCGTCGACCAGACGACGCTGGCGGCGCGCCTCGCGCACCATCTCCGCATAGTGACTGACCCCGATCGTCGAGAAGTTGGTCGGATCGACGAGGCCAAGCACGTCAAAATCGACGAAACTGTCGTTGAGCGGGGTGATCAGCGTATCCGCCATCGAATGCGCCAGCCGCATCATGTAGGAGTCCGAGCCCGGCGTGTCGATGACGATAAAGTCGTGAGTGTTCTCGACCGCGCTTACCGCCTCCGCAAACGCGGCAAATTCCTGAGCCTCCACCTCGTCCAGGCGCAAGCCGAAGCCGCGTGCAACGCAGAAATGTTTCGGGACATCGAGCTTGATGTGCGTGCGCGCAGCCCAGTCGCGCCGGTTCTCGATGTAGTGGGTGAAGCTTTTCTGGCGCGAGTCGAGATCGATTGTGGCGACGCGCTGACCTGCCTGAAGCAAGGCAACAGCGACGTGCATTGCCGTAGTCGACTTTCCAGAGCCGCCTTTTTCGTTACCGAGGACGATGACATGCGCCGAAGAGGGCTTGCCGATGTCCACTTGCATTAACATGATAACGCCACCCCAGAGGAACGCGTACTTTATCTCCGGCTTGCAACGCTTGCGGTCAAGATACAGCATCACCTTCGATAAGTTAACTATTAACCACGCAACATAACCAAGAACACGCGCGGTGTGCTCGCGCGGCAACGCTACGCAAACGATGGTCAAGAAAACCGGCGGCTCGAAACAAAAGCTACGCGTTGTACGCGCCCTGCCGGCGCTCAAGCGCGCCATCGCTGAATATCGCACGCGGCATAAGACCATTGCGCTGGTGCCAACCATGGGCGCGCTGCACGCCGGCCATCTCGCTTTGGTGCAATCCGCACAGCGCCGTGCCGATCGCGTCATCGTTTCGATATTCGTCAATCCGGCCCAATTCGCGCCTAACGAAGACCTCAAGACCTATCCGCGCACCTTTGCCAAGGATCTGGCCGCGCTCAGGCAGGCCGGTGCCGACCTCGTTTGGTCTCCTGACGTCAAGACCATGTATCCGGACGGTTTTGCCATGCGGATCGTCCCCGATGGACCTGCTTCCGTAGGGCTTGAAGATCGCTTTCGGCCGCATTTTTTTGCCGGCGTGGCGACAGTCGTCGCCAAGCTCTTGATCCAGTGCGAGCCTGACTTCGCGATGTTCGGCGAAAAGGACTATCAGCAGCTCAAGGTCGTGACCCAGATGGTCCGCGATCTTGGTCTGAAAACGCGCATCGTCGGCGTGCCAACTGTGCGCGAAACGGACGGCCTCGCATTATCTTCGCGAAACGCCTACCTGTCGCCGGCGGAACGGCAGACCGCCCTCATTCTTTCCCGCACGCTGAAGGAATGCGCGTCCGGCCTTCGCGCCGGCAAGCCGGTCGACGACGTGCTCGACCGCGGAAGCAACGCGATCAAAGCTGCGGGGTTTGTGCTCGACTATCTTGAAGCCCGCAATGCCGACACCCTCGCGCCGCTGCAATCCGGCAAAAAAGAACCAACCCGGCTGCTGGTAGCAGCACGGATCGGAACGACGCGGTTAATCGACAATCTTGCAGTGTAAAATCTTCGGCACCTACTTCGCCGCGAGCTTCATCGGATCCTTGACCGCGGGATAGGTTTCAAACTCCGTGTTCCAAAGTTGCCCGTCGATTTTTTCCACTTTGCGGATATAGATATTGGCGACGAGATCGCGCGTATCCGGATCAATCGACATTGGGCCCCGCGGACTTTCCCACGCCATGCCCTTCATCGCAGCGATAAGCGTGTCGCCGTCAGCGCTGCCGCCGGTCTTCTTCAAGGCTTCGTAGATCAGATGCATGCCGTCGTAACCGCCGAGTGAAACAAAATCTGGCCGAAAGCCATTCTTCAGGATGGCATTCACGTAGGTCTTGTTAAGCTCGGATTTGTGCGCTGCCGAATAGCCTCCGGCCGTGATCATGCCGAGCATCTGATCGCCCATGTCGTTGAGATTGTCGTCCGTGGTCAGATCTCCCGGCCCGATGATCTTGATGCCGGATTTTGCAAGTCCACGCTCGGCAAATTGCTTGGCAAAAATCGGCGCCTGCGTTCCGGGGAAGTAGATGAAGGCGGTATCCGGCTTGAGATCGGCGATGCGCTGCAGGAATGGCGCGAAGTCCGGATTGGCAAGCGGCAATCGGATCGATTCAATGATTTCGCCGCCGACCTGTTTGAAGCGGGTCGTGAAAGCGACTTCCGCTTCAATGCCCGGCGCCCAGTCGTTGACGAGCGTGACGACCCGTTTGCTGCTGGCGTTTTTGAATGCCCACTCAGCCAAAATCCATGACTGCGGCGGCAGCAGGAATCCTGCTCGCACGAAATACGGCGATTTCGCTGTGGTGATAGAAGCGCCTGAACTCATGACGAGCGTGACCTTCTTGGCTTCGGTCACAATCGGCGCGATAGACAGAGCGGTCGGCGTAATACCGATGCCGCAGATATCGACTTTATCGTTGACGATCATCTCCTGAATGATGCGGTGCGCATTGTCGGCGACGCCGCCGTCATCCCGCATATTCAGTTCGATCTTGCGCCCGGCGACGGTGTCACCGTTTTGCTGCATGAATAAAGCAATCGACGCCTTAAGCTGACGGCCCACGGCGTTAAAACCTGCGCCGGTCATCGGCACGCTCATGCCAATCTTCAATACTGGTTGCTGTGCGATCGCTGGACGCGCGACAACGCCGCCCAAAGCCGTCGCGGCAATACCCTTAAGCACTGTTCTACGACGCATAATTTCCTCCCAAGTTTTTTTTCAATCCGTTCTCGTCAGGCCCGCTCCAGATGCGGGATTTGCGGCCGTTCGCCCTGCGCTTTCCCGGTAATTGGCGGCCGCGGCAATCGTGCGGTGCCAGCTTCCATAACGAAGGTGTGCTCGATCGAGTACCACGGCGGCGCTACGTTGGGCGCACCGGCACGCGCCTCATCGTGCCTCACGAAATTTCCGATGAGATGGCGCGTCACACCGAACTGCGCGTCGGTTTCGAGGTTTTTATCCTCGGGATCGTAGATCTGCGAGATCAGCGTCTTGAACCCGGTCTTGTAGGCCAGGAAATGCAAATGCGCCGGCCGCATGTTGTGGCGGCCTGCGGCGCGCAATAGCGCACCGACCGGGCCATCGACTGGAATTGGATAGCCGGCAGGTTTCACACTGCGGAAGCTGATGTGACCATTCTTGTCGGTGGTGAATTTCCCGCGCAGGTTCATATCTGCCTGAACAGGATCCTGATTCTCGTAAAAGCCTTCGGGCGAAGACTGCCAGGTATCGACCTCCGCGCCTTCGATCGGATTGCCTTTGGTGTCCTTGAACCAGGCATCGACGAACAGTACGGGTCCCGGCGTCGGCGAGCGCACGACGGATTCGCCATTCCTGGTCGGCGGCGAATCCATGCGCCAGAACGGACCGAGCAGATTGGCGTCGGTTTCGGTCTGGCCACGGTTGCCATTGTTGAGAAGGCAAACTAGCGACGAGAGCCCGAGCGAACCCGACATCAACACCGCTTCATTATGGGTCTCGTTGGACTGCTTGCCGATCGCAACGACATAACCGCAAGCAGCCTGGAATTCCTCCTCGGAAAGCTTCACCTCGCGGGCAAAGGCGTGCAGATGGCGAGCCAGAGCCGAAACGATTTCACGCAAACGCGGATTTTTCGTCCGCGCATATTCTTCCAGCACGGCGTTGGTGACGTCCTGCTCACTACCGATAATCATCGCATGCTCCGCAACGCCTTTATCATTCCGAGGCGGCGGACTTTACGTGATCAATCAAGCTTGCGCCATGCGGCGAGCAGCTACATCAAGCCGAGTTCGCGCAACTCGCGACGCATCTTTTCGGGCATAGCCGCGGCGCCCGGCGCCACTTTGCCGAGATCGCGCGGGGCATCTTTCACGTCGAGGTAGCGCCAGCCCTGAAATGCCCGAAATGGGCGCGGCTCAACCAGAACGACTTTGGGCTCAAGCACAACTCCACAACGCCCGATGCCATCCTTGTCCCGGAACGGCCGAATATCCCGGATGCACTGACGGCACAGGATCTCGCCGCGGATCACCCAGTAAAGCGAGCCGCCGTCTTTCAGTTCGTCGGCTCGTTTGGGAACCATGCGGGTGCGATGGATATGCTCGGGCTTTTCGCGGCGCTTGCGCTTGTCGCGCAGCTTTTCCTTGATCCAGTCCTCAAGGTCGCGAACGGAGTCCGCGCCAACGCACAGCTTGATAAGGTTCAATGCCATAGAGCGAGATTAACCTGCCTTCGGCGCTTCGATCACCATGATCTCCGCACCTTCCACAACTTGCGTACCGGCTTCGACGGAAATCCCGGTCACAACGCCATCGAACGGCGCGCGAAGCGTGTGTTCCATCTTCATAGCCTCAATCACGGCAACACGTTGACCGTTCGTGACCTGGTCTCCGGCAATGACCAGCACCTCCAACACCCGGCCGTGCATCGGCGCATTGATCAAACCGTCAGCGCTGCCTGATTGGGCCGATCCACTCGAAAAGTCCTTGATCCGCACGCGCGTCTGCCGGCCGGCGCGTAACACATAAGCCTCGTCGCCAAGCTCGAACACCCGCGCATCAGTCGCAGCAATGATATTCTCAATTGAAACATGCATGTCATCACCGCCGTAGCTGACAGTCGCAATGGCATTCTCACCATCGATAGCCACGGGCACCGCAAGCGTCCGCTTCCCGCCTAGCTGGAAGCCGTCGTACGCTGCCCACGGCGAACCGGTTTCGGAACTGTCGTTATCGTCGGCGGCATTGTCGCTGCTGGCATGTAACAAATGCGCCACGCCGGCCGCCGCCGCGCCGCGATCGGTCGCATGCGGCACGGCGCCCAGCGATGCCAGGTTGCGGTCAATAAACCCGGTATCGATCCTGCCGAGCCGGAAGTCGTCGGCCCGGCTCAACGCACCCAGGAAAGCGATATTGCTGCGTGGGCCCGCGAGCAGAGTGCGATCGAGCGCGTTCGACAGCCGCTCGAGCGCTGCCTCACGTGTCGGCTCGTGCACGATAAGCTTGGCGATCATCGCATCGTAGTACGGCGTCACCTCTCCGCCAGCATCAACGCCGCGATCAACGCGAACATCGTCCGGCAATTCCAGCGCCACGATCCGCCCTGTCGAAGGCAAAAAACCGTTCTCCGGATCCTCGGCGTAAAGACGGGCTTCAATGGCATGTCCCTCGATCCGTACCTGCGGCTGCGTCAGCGGCAGTTTCCCACCACTCGCCACATGGAACTGCCACTCCACAAGATCGAGCCCGGTTAGTTCCTCTGTGACCGGATGTTCGACTTGCAGCCGCGTATTCATTTCGATGAACCAGAACGCGTCGTCACGCAGACCCCTGGTGCCGTCGGCAATGAATTCCACCGTGCCGGCACCCACGTAGCCGACCGACTTTGCTGCTTCGACCGCAGCTGCGCCCATCTTGGCGCGCAGCTCCGGTGTCATGCCGGGCGCCGGCGCTTCCTCGATCACTTTCTGGTGGCGCCGTTGCAGCGAACAGTCGCGTTCGCCCAGATGGATGACGTTGCCGTGCTTGTCGGCGAACACCTGGATCTCGATATGGCGCGGTGCCGCGACGTATTTCTCGATCAATACGCGGCTCGAACCGAACGCAGACTGCGCCTCACGAATGGCGCCTTCGAGCGCAGCTTCAAACTCGGCGTGCTTCTCCACCCTGCGCAATCCACGGCCGCCGCCCCCCGCCGCCGGTTTGATCAAGATCGGATAGCCAGCCTCGTAGGCCTTCTCCTTGAGAAATTTCGCGTCCTGTCGTTCGCCGTAATAGCCAGGCACGACCGGCACACCGGCTTTCTCCATCACCGCTTTGGCATGATCTTTAAGGCCCATGGCATGGATCGCCGTGGCTGGCGGTCCGACAAAAACGATCCCCGCCCGATCACAGGCTTCGACAAACTGCGCGTTTTCCGACAGGAAGCCGTACCCGGGATGGATACACTCCGCGCCGGCTTTCTTCGCGGCTTCGATGATCCGCTCGATCGACAGGTAGCTTTCCCGCGGTGGCGCCGGACCGATGGCGTAGGCCTCATCGCAGCTCCGCACATGAAGCGCGCCGGCGTCTGCGGACGAATAGACCGCAATCGTGCGCATCCCCATCCTTTTCGCGGTTCGGGCAATGCGGCAGGCGATCTCGCCACGGTTGGCGATGAGAACGGAACGAAGCATAGCCTGGATGTTAGCTGCCGCGCGCGACGGCGTCAGCCAAACAAAATTACTGCGGTGGCTGAGTCGGCGTCAGTTGCATAGGCACACTGGCACCGGAAGCGACGCTTGCCGCAGGTGCCGCTGCACCGGCCGGCGGCGCTAAAGGAGCGGGAGTCCAGACGGGATCAACCGGCGCATCCGGCGGCGACGGCGCCGCGGGAGCCGGATTGGCCGCCTGCTTGCGCGGGCGCTTCTGCGAGCCGGCGGCTTGCGCATCGGCCGCAGGTGGTGGGCTTGCAGCCGCGGCGGCGGCCGGTGAGACCGCAGCAACTGGCTTACCGGAAGGTTCGGCGTTCATGATGCTCACGGGCGGAATGGACGCCGCCGTCGGAAAATCAATGTTGACGATCTTGCGTGGCGGCGCCTGACTGGGAAGCAGCGGATCCAGTAGCTGCCGCATCGGCTACCGTCGTATCGACGGGCTGAGACCAAACCGCGACGTAGTGCTCAAGATAATGATCGAGCGTGGCTGTGCTCAAATTAGCGCGCACGTGGCTCGGGTCGCTCAGAACCGCCAGCGCCTTGCATTGCTGACTCGTACAGTTGTCACGGATGGCTAGTGCATGCCCAAGGAAGCCGAACCGATCGGCTTCGACCGCGCGGCGTAGCGGTACCAGCGTCGTGTCGATATCGCCGCCACCGCGTTTGACGTACGCGACCATGTCCGAGAGCAGATCAAGCCGCGCTGTCACGTAGGATGAGGCCACCGCCACGCTGGCGGCGGACGCGAACAACGACTTCTCGCAGGCCGCTTCAACGTCGTCGCCTGCCAGCGCGTCCAGACAAGGCAACGTCGATCCCGGCGCCAGCGCGTGCGCCGTCAATTCCTCTGCCCGCAATTCCAGCGCCCGGCGATCGGCGCCGTTATCGTGACCGAAGGACCGGTCGAGAAAAGCCCAAGCCATCACAGCGCCGAGTATCGCTCCGGCAAGGATGACACCTGTCCGCTCCAGCGCGCTGGCCAGCTTTATGCGCGAGCGGACAACAGTGAGAATGCAGACAGCCACTAGCAACGCAGCCGATCCCGCCGCGACCCACAGGCGCAACGCCGAACTTCCGGCTTCCGGATCAAAGCTCACGGTCACCCACCCGGCTCAAGCTCACAACCAGCGTTCCATGCATAGCAAACGGCAACCGCGCGCCCGCGACGACAAGAGCGCACGAATTGGCCCTCATCGTGACCAGCTTTTGACGAATTCCGTAGCCGCGATCAGAGCTCGAGTTCGAGCTGGCTTTCCTTGGCAACGCGTTCAAACGCTTCGCCGGGATTCTTGATGCGATACTGGTAATCTTCACCATCGGACGGCAGCAGTCGGACCACCTCATAACTGCCGCTCGCACCAGGCCGGCTGACCGGGCTCGACGTGTAGAATACCGTCTGACCGACACGATATTTATGCGTTCGCAATATCGACGCACGCGCCACAACCTGCTCGACAGTCACGGTCTGCCCGACGGTTACGGTCGAGACGATGTCGAGCGGTACGCTGATTTGGCTCGACACGTCCGCTTTCTTAGTCGCTTGACGCGCTGAAGCCTTGCGTGCGGACGTTTTACGAACTGGCGCCTTACGCGATGTAACAGCCCGGCTGGCTTTGGCGGCAGGGCGTACTTTTTTTACTGAACGCTTATTCATGGAACAACTATAACACTCAAATCTTTGGCCGAGCAAAGGAATATGATACTTCCGAAGGCGGGTTGCGAGCAGACCTAAGGTTTATTGTTAAGAGCCGAAAACTGCTTTTGATTCAAAATTATAGTGCAGGTTCTTACAGCACAAATTTAGGGTCGCAGAGCTAGGCTTGGCGTTGCCAGCGTCCCTTTTCGTCGGCTTGCCAATAGGTCACGTCAAAGCCCGCCGCCTTGGCTTCGCCCCAGCGTAAGCGCGCTGTATCGACCGCCTCCGGATCGTCTCCGTTAAAGAGCAATACAAGGCGGTGATATGAGGCCGCGTCGCTGGGCATTCCCGCGCCCTCAATCAGGAAGCGGACGCCCGCTCCGTTGGGATTTGTGTCGTTCACCGTGAGCAGGATCGGGTGCGCGGAGGCTTCACTCTCGCGCCAGGTTCCATGCGGCAGGAAACTGTCATCGCGCCAGGTCCATAAATGCGCGTCGAGACCTTCGACCCGCTCGTCGGAGGATGCCTGCACGACGACGCGCCAGCCGCGCTCAAGCGATTTTAGCAGCAGGGGCGGTAAGACCTGCTCCAGCGTCTGCCCCTTGAGGTGGTAAAACAGAACTTCGGTCATGGGGCAGCCACCCAGCCTCAGCGTTCGTAGTGATCCTCGACCAGCCGGTCGAGCAGACGCACGCCCCAGCCGGAGCTCCAGCTCTTGTTGATGTCGGTTTGCGGCGAGCCAAGCGCGGTGCCGGCGATGTCGAGATGGGCCCAAGGTGTCTTATCGACAAAACGCGCCAGCAGTTGCGCCGCTGTGATCGCCCCACCCCACCTGCCGCCGGTATTTTTCATGTCGGCAAACTTGGAATCGATCATCTTGTCGTATTCCGGCCCGAGCGGCATGCGCCACACCCGCTCACCGGTATCCTCGCCGGCCTCTTTCAGACGATCGACCAGCTTGTCATCGTTCGAAAACATGCCGGCATATTCCTGCCCCAGCGCGACCATGATCGCGCCCGTCAACGTTGCCAGGTTGATCATGAACTTGGGCTTGAACCGGTCGTTTACGTAATACAGCACGTCGGCCAACACGAGACGGCCCTCAGCGTCGGTATTGATGATCTCGATCGTTTGGCCCGACATCGTCTTGACGATATCGCCCGGGCGCTGCGCCTTGCCGTCGGGCATGTTTTCCACCAGGCCGATGGCGCCAACAGCGTTGACCTTGGCCTTGCGCGCGGCAAGCGCGTGCATCAGACCAACAACACAAGCGGCGCCCGCCATGTCGCCCTTCATGTCCTCCATGCCTGATGCCGGTTTGATCGAGATGCCACCGGTATCGAAGCAGACGCCTTTGCCGATAAAAGCGACCGGAGCAACGCCGCGCTTGCCGCCATTCCAGCGCATGATGACAACGCGTGAGTCATGCATGGAGCCCTGCCCGACGCCGAGCAACGCATTCATGCCGAGTTTTTTCATCGCCGCGACGTCGAGCACCTCCACGGTGACACCGAGCTTCGATAAAGCGCCGGTGCGGCGGGCAAACTCCACGGGATAAAGAACGTTCGCCGGTTCATTGACGAGATCGCGGGCGATAATGACGCCATCCGCAACAGCAGCCCCTTCCGCCCATGACTTTTCCGCCCCGGCGGGGCTGGAACAGGCAAAATTTATCTCGACTTTTTTCGGCTTATCGTCGTCGTCTTTTTTCTTCGTCTTGTAGCGGTCGAACGAATAGGCACGCAGCCGAGCACCAAGCACCAGGTCAGCGATCTGCTCGCCCTTAAGGGCTCCAAAGCCGAATTCAGCGATGATGGTCGCTTCAGCGGCAACCGCTGGAATCTTGCCCATAGCGATCCCGCCCAGCTTCACGATATCGCGTCGTTTAAGCTCAGCATCCTTGCCGGTGCCGATGACGACAAGCCGGGGCGCGTTAAGACCGGACGGCACGACGATATCGAGGGAAGAACCACTTTTGCCGGTAAAGCGATCGGCGGCCGCAGCGCGTCTAATCAGATCGCCCACCGGCGACAACGCTTTCTGGGTCGCAGAACCGAACTTGAGATTCTCCCCACAGAACGCAACAAGAACGCCGCGCAACTGCGCAAAAGGCACAAAACCGATCTTGGGAGCCTCAGCCATGTTGGGTCCTTCCCGCCAAATCAAGCGCTTATCTGCACCGACATATGGACCGGACACTTTGATCATGCAAAGCGCGGATGCTGAGATGCCAGAACGCGCCCGGAATTCGTAGCGCCATGGCTTCAATAAGTTTGCCTTCGCCGGGCCATTTTGTGAAAGCATAGAAGCACTTGCGGCAAAGGATTCGGCGCGCGGCAAGGTCAGTGCCGCCCGTCATTGGCCAGCGGAGCAAACGCGTCAGATGCGGTCGTTGAGCTGGTACGTCTTTCGGAGCACGATGGTCGCGTTCCTGATCACGCTCGTCACGCTGACGGTGGTGATCTGGTTCACGCAGGCCATGCGCGACTTCGACCTCATTACCAGTCAGCGGCAGACGATCTTCGTATTTGTCGGCATTACCGGTCTCATCATCCCGCTCCTTGTCATGATGCTGGCGCCCATCGCTCTGGTGATGTCGGCCGCACACGTGCTCAACAAACTCGGCTCAGACTCCGAAATCATTGTCATGAATGCCGCGGGTCTTTCACCGTGGCGGTTGCTCACTCCTTTCCTCGCCAGCGCGATCGTTGTTTCCATCCTGGTAACCGGCATCGCCGCCTACGTTTCGCCGCTTGGTTTGCGCGGTCTGCGCGACTGGGCATCGCAGGTGCGCGCCGACATCCTGACCAATATCGTGCAGCCCGGCCGCTTCACGACGGTCAGCGGCAATCTCACGTTTCATATTGCCGACCGCAGGCCAAACGGGCTGCTGATTGGCATATTTGTCGACGATGGCCGCGATCCAAAAGAGCACTCGACCTATCTCGCCGAGCAGGGCGAGATCGTGAAGAACGAGCAAGGCTCGTTTCTGGTGATGGAAGGCGGCAGCATTCAGAGGGTGGCGGCCGGAGAACGCGATCCGCGCATCATTACCTTCGACCGTTACGCATTCGACCTTTCGAAGTTTAGCAATGGCCCGCAAAACTCCGTCTACACTGTCCGCGAGAAATTTCTGTGGGAGCTAATGTGGCCGCAGCAGGACGACGCGCTTTACGTTGCGCAATCGGATCAATATCGGTCGGAATTGAGCGACCGATTGGCAGCGCCGTTGTATCCGATTGTATTCATCGTTTTGGCGTGCGCGTTTCTTGGACCGCCGCAAACCACGAGGCAAAGCCGAACGCTCGCCATGCTGGGCATGATGGGCACAGTCGCAGCGCTACGCCTGGTAGGCTTTATCAGTGTCGTCGTTGGCGTGCGTGCGCCGGGCGTCTTGTCAGTGCAATTTATTGCCATCTTCGGCGCATTGGCCGCGGGCTTTTGGCAAATATCGCGCGGCCGCGCGATCGAGCATGCAAACTTTGTTTCGAAGATTGCGACCACGATTACCGAACGCATTGCGCGCGCCACAGCGGGATAGGAACTGGAAATGATCTCCGGCACCCTTTCGCGCTACTTCGGAATGCGCTTCCTCTCGGCGGTCGTTGGCGCGTTCGTAGGTGTCGTCCTTCTTGCCGCCATGATCGATTATGTCGAGCTGATGCGGCGCGGCGCTGATTGGCCCAATGCCACGCCATGGGTTCTCGCCAAGATCTCGATGTTTCGCGTTCCACAACTCACCGAGCGCATTATGCCGTTCTCGGTGCTGGTTGGAGCAATGTCGTGCTACCTGACACTGTCGCGGCGTCTGGAGCTTGTGGTGGCGCGCGCCGCCGGGATCTCAGCCTGGCAATTCGTCGCTCCAGCCGTCATCGCCGCATTGTTGTTCGGAACTATCGCAACAACCGTCTACAATCCGATATCAGCCTCTCTTGATGAGCAATCAAAGCGCCTCGAATCAGAGGTCGTCGGCGAAAACACTTCGGCGCTACAGCAAACTGGCACCAACGGCTTCTGGGTGCGTCAGAAGAGCGCGGACGGCGCCGCGATCATCAACGCCAAATCAAGCCGCGATCAGGGAGCAACTCTCGGCAACATCAGCGTCTATACTTTTGACACTACTGGACACTTTGAGGAGCGCATTGAGGCAAGAAGCGCGACGCTCCAGGACGGTTATTGGCAGCTTGAAGACGTCCGCATGTATTCAAGCAGCAATCCGCTGCAAATCGCCGACACCTATCGCCTCAACACCAACCTGACACTGGCGCAGGTTCGCGAAAGCTTTGCCACACCAGAGACGGTCCCGTTTTGGCAATTGCCTTCCTACATCGAAATGGCTGACCGGGCTGGGCTTCAAGCTGCGGGTTATCGTCTGCAATACGACGAACTGCTCGCCCGTCCCTTCTTGCTCGGCGCGATGGTATTACTTGCCGCTTCGGTGAGTTTGCGCTTCTTCCGTTTTGGCGGGGTTCAGAAGATGGTGCTGAGTGGCATCACCGCGGGTTTCCTGCTTTTCGTTCTGTCAAAAATAACCGACGACATGAGCAAATCCGAGTTGCTGTCGCCAATTGCCGCAGCATGGACCCCAGTGCTGGTCGGCAGCTTGACTGGCTTTGTCGTGTTGCTGTTTCAGGAAGACGGTTAAGGCGAGTACCCGGTTGCCGGGCGTTCAAAATTCTGCCTCGACTTGGTAGGATTGTGGCAGAGGCGTCCTTGGCAAGGCCGCAGGCGACGTACAAGGGTTCCGCAGGAGAGCGCGAGATAATGCTGCGAAATCGGTTCAACGCCGCGAAGGGAACATTGGCGGCAGCCATCGTGATGGCCGCGATGGTGCTCGCGATGCCTACAACCGGCCATGCGCAATCGGTCGTTGTGATGGTCAATGGCGAGCCTATTACCGCGCTCGACATCGAGCAGCGCAGTAAATTTATAATGATGAGCACCCACAAGGAACCTTCGCGACAGGACGTGATCAACGAGCTTGTTGATGAAATCCTGGAGATCGACGAAGCGAAAAAATTTGGCATCGACGTGCCCAAGTCCGACGTGGAGGATGCTTATGCCAATGTCGGCACCAGAATGGGTGTCGACAAGGCGAAACTCGACGAACTTCTGGCGAAGGGCGGTTCGAGCCCCGATACGCTCAAGCACCGGCTTAAGGCCGAGTATGCTTGGACGGCACTGGTCCGCGGACGCTACAAGTCGAGCCTTCAGGTTGCCGATACCGACGTCGAAGCCCAACTGGAATTGCACAAGCCCCAGGATAAGAACGAAGTCGGCTACGAATATTCGTTACGACCAATTCTTCTCGTCGTGCAGCGCGGCTCGCCGGATGCCACTTTTGAAGCCCGCAAGAAAGATGCGGAGGCACTGCGCGTCCGCTTTGAAAGCTGTGCTTCCGGCATTCCATTCGCTCGCGCCCTTCGAGAAGTCGCTGTCCGCGATCCGATCACAAAGTATTCCGCCGACCTAGCGCCAGCGTTGAGAGATATCCTCGACAAGACCGACGTCGGCCACCTGACTCCTCCGGAACAGACAGCTGAGGGAGTCCAGATGTTTGCCCTGTGCGGCAAAAAAGAAACCAAGAACGACACGCCCGGGAAAAAAGAAATGCGCGATGAACTGACTCAGCAAAAGTTCGGCGCGCAGGCGAAACGTTATCTGGCCGAAATTCGCCGCGCGGCGAATGATCGAATACAAGCAATAACCGATCTGACCGGCCACGCGGCCGGTTCAGAAAACAGAATTCCGCTTTTCCCGGACCATGCTATAAAAGCATGATCGTGCAACCTTTAGCTTTGACACTCGGCGAGCCGGCCGGCATTGGTCCCGATCTCGCACTTTCGGTGTGGAGCCGGCGGAAAGAGCTCGGCATCCCCGCCTTTTACGTCGTTGGCGATCCGGATTTTCTCGCCCGGCGAGCGGCGCGGCTTGGCTTCGATGTTCCGATTGCGACGGTGACACCGCGTACGGCTGCGGCGACGTTCGCCTCGGCCCTTCCGGTCGTCGCCACCGGGGAATCCGTAAGCGCCGAACCCGGTCATCCGGATCGTTCCAGCGCTCCTGCAGCCGTCGCTTCGATCAAGCGCGCTGTCGCGGACGTAATGGGCGGTGAAGCCACAGCCGTAGTGACCAACCCGGTGGCCAAGAACGTGCTCTATAACTGGGGCTTTGCCGAGCCTGGCCACACCGAATTTCTTGCCAAGCTGGTTCAGGAAGCGACTGGAAGGACGTTGCATCCGGTGATGATGCTGTGGTCGCCTGAACTCGCGGTCGTGCCGGTCACAATCCATCTGCCGTTGAAAGAGATATTCGGGCAGCTTTCCGTCGACCTTATCGTCGAAACCGGCCGCATCGTCGCTCATGATCTGTCGGCGCGATTCGGTCTGCCCCGGCCGCGACTGGCGATCGCCGGGCTTAATCCACATGCTGGCGAAGAAGGAACGCTCGGCGAAGAAGATCGCAGTATCGTTGCGCCGGCCGTCGCACGCCTGAAGAGCGCCGGCATCGACGCGAGGGGGCCAATTCCGGCGGATTCGATGTTCCACGAACAAGCCCGCGCCACTTATGACGCCGCGCTTTGCATGTACCACGATCAGGCGTTGATACCGATCAAGACGCTTGCCTTCGACCACGCCGTCAACGTCACCCTTGGCTTGCCCTTTGTACGGACTTCCCCTGATCACGGCACGGCATTCGATATTGCCGGAACCGGGCGCGGCGATCCGACCAGCCTTGTTGCCGCGCTTCGTCTGGCGGCGCGCCTTGCCACGGCAAGCAGCCGAGCCCCCCTCACCGCGTCGTGACCGACGCCAGGGACAGTTTACCCCCGCTTCGCGACGTCGTTCGCCGGCATGGCCTTACTGCGCGGAAATCACTTGGCCAAAACTTCCTGTTCGACCTCAATCTCACCGAACGCATCGCCCGCGCTGCCGGACCGCTCTCCGGTATTTCGGTACTCGAAATCGGCCCCGGGCCCGGCGGTCTCACGCGCGCACTATTGGGGCTTGGTGCGGAGCGCGTCATTGCGGTTGAGCGCGACGAACGTGCGATTGCGGCGCTCGAGGAGATCGAGGCCCATTATCCAGCACGGCTCAAGATCATTAGCGCAGACGCCCTTGAATTCGACCCGCTGCCGATGCTCGGCAGCAAGTCCGCCCGCATCGTCGCCAACCTGCCCTACAATATTGCAACGCCGCTTCTGATCTCCTGGTTGAGTATTGAGCCTTGGCCGCCGTGGTATGATTGCGCAGTGCTGATGTTCCAGCGCGAAGTCGCGGAGCGGATCGTCGCCGCGCCGGGCTCGAAGGCCTACGGACGTTTGTCAGTACTGGTGCAATGGCGTTGCGAAGCGCGCATTCTGTTTGACGTCAATCCATCCGCGTTTGTGCCGCCCCCCAAGGTCACGAGCTCAGTGTTGAAGCTTGTGCCACGAACATCGCCGGCGGCCTGCGACCGGCATTTGCTCGAAAAGGTGACGCAGGCGGCTTTCGGTCAACGACGCAAAATGCTCCGGCAAAGCTTGCGGTCATTGAATGTCGATGTCGCGAACTTGCTGGCTTCTACCGGTCTTGACCCGACGGCGCGCGCTGAGGACATTTCCGTCGATGGATTATGTTGCGATGGCCCGGGCCCTCGCTGCATGCCGGGACCGAAAGTAAAACGCGATGACAAAACTGTTCCGCCAGTCTCTTGTCGCTTACGGCCAGCCGCTGTGCGAAACGATTGTCGACTGCCCAGCTCCCCAAGGCACGGAAGTCCTGGTCCGCATCGAGCGGTGTGGCGTCTGTCACTCGGATTTGCATCTGCAGGACGGCTACTTTGAGCTTGGCGGTGAGAAACGTCTCGATATCACCAAGGACCGTCCACTCCCGTTCACTCTCGGACATGAGATAGCCGGGGTTGTCGAAGGCGTAGGGAGCGCCGCTGAAGGCGCTGTCGTCGGCAAGCGGGTGGCGGTCTATCCCTGGATCGGCTGCGGCAAATGCGCGGCCTGCCAGGCCGGCGACGAGAATTTGTGCTCGAACCATCGGCATCTCGGCATCAACGCCGATGGCGGTTTCGCCAGCCACGTTCTGATCCCGCATCCGCGCTATCTGCTCGACTATGCACCGCTCTCGGCGGCATTCGCCGGGCCCCTGATGTGCTCGGGTCTGACCGCTTACTCGGCGCTAAAGCATCTGGGCGACCGGCCTCAGCGCGGAGCCACGCTGCTGATCGGGCTCGGCGGCGTCGGCATGATGGGTTTGGCAATCGCACGCGCTTTATTTCCGCGAGCGCCAATTGTCGCCGACATCGACGCGGGCAAGCGCGATGCCGCAATGGCCGCCGGCGCCGCAGCGGCCTACGATCCATCCGATCCGCAGGCGCGACGCGAGATTCTGAAATCAACCGGTGGACTGCTTGCGGTCTGCGATTTCGTTGGTTCCGATCGCTCGCTGCAGTTCGCGACCAGCGTGCTCGCGCGCGGCGGCAAAGTGGTGGTGACCGGCTTGCTTGGCGGCAATTTCTCGATGGCTGCCGCGATGTTTGCGATCAAGGCGATGACCATCGAAGGGACACTGACCGGAACGCTTGCCGAGGCGCGCGAACTTCTCGATCTCGCGCGGGCCGGAAAGATCGCACCGATCCCGACCCACGATCGCCCGCTCAACGAGGCACAGGCAGCACTTGACGATCTTCGTGCGGGCCGTGTGGTCGGCCGAACTGTCCTGCAAACTTAAAGCTTTGACTGCAGGCCGCGCACAAAGGCGGACAAACCGATTTGCCGCTCGCGCTTGCGGCGCTCCGCTCCAAGAATGGCCCTTACCTCGCTAAAGGCTTCGCCAACGTCACGATTGACGACGACGTAGTCGTACTCGGGCCAATGGCTCATTTCGTTAGCAGCCTTCGACATTCGCGAGCTGATGACAACCTTGGTGTCCTGCGCGCGTCGCTTGAGACGCCGCTCCAGTTCTTTGGCGCTCGGCGGCAAAATGAAAACACTGACCAGATCGTCGCGCGCCTTCTCGCGTAATTGCTGCGTCCCCTGCCAATCGATATCGAACAGCACATCGCGGCCGGCGCGCAAAGCGGCGTAGACCGGACGACGCGGCGTGCCGTAACGATGATCGAATACCTCCGCCCATTCCAAAAGATCGCCGGCTCTCACCATCGTTTCGAAACGGGCACGATCGACGAAGTGATAATCGCGGCCGTCGATTTCGCCGGGACGCTTTGGCCGTGTTGTCACCGACACCGACAGCTCGACGCCGCGATCCGCTTTCAACAGCATTCGCGATAGCGTGGTCTTCCCGGCGCCCGACGGGGAAGACAGCACCAACATAAGGCCGCGACGGGCGATGCTTTTGCGATTCTTTGCCGGCCGCGCCATCGCTATTCCACGTTTTGAACTTGTTCGCGGAACTGCTCGACTGCCGCTTTGAGCTCCAGCCCGATGTTCGTCAGTTCGACATCGTTCGCCTTGGCGCAAAGCGTATTTGACTCGCGATTGAATTCTTGCGCGAGGAAATCCAGCCGCCGGCCAACTGGGCCACCCTGCCCGATCAGATTGCGCGCCTGCGCGACATGCGCGGCGAGACGATCGAGTTCTTCACGCACGTCGGCCTTGGTCGCGATCAGAATCGCTTCCTGGTGCAGTCGGTCAGGATCAAATCTTTCGGATTGTTCCAGCAACTTCGCGATCTGCTCGGCAAGCCGCGCACGAACAGCTTCTGCCTGACGTCCTGGAGATTTATCGGCACGTTCAGCGAGAGCTGCAATTTCCGAAAGTCGGGTTGATAGCAAACTTCCAAGAACAGCTCCCTCCTGGCGGCGCATGTCACCGAGCGCACCTACAGCATCGCCAAAGCCCTTGATAACAGCTGCTTCAGCGCTCCGCCGCTCGTCTTCGCTCTCCTCGGTTTCGCTGACTTCCATGACGCCCTTGAGCGCCAGCAGTCCATCGAGTGTCGGAGGCGTCGCATCGACGCGAGAGCGAAGCTGCTTCAATGCAGCCAGCACGGCATCGAGAATCTCCGTGTTGATGCGAACGGTTGGTGCCGCACCGCTGCGCTCGATGGTCAGGTTGGCTTGAACGGAGCCACGCGCAATAGTTTCGGAAAGGCGAGCGCGCACTGGGCCGTCGGCGGCGTCCCAGCCCGGCGGCATGCGCAGGCGCAGATCGAGCCCTTTGCCGTTTACCGACTTGATTTCCCACGCCCAAGAATACGGGCCGCAGACGCCATGACTGCGAGCAAATCCGGTCATGCTCGAGAGCGCCATGAAAAGGAATCTCCAGCTTGAGACGTTGAAAAAGTCGGGCGAACTTAACTGCGGTCAATCGCGGTCACAAGCGGCGGACCTGCAGTAGTCACAGCAAGTGGAGCGGGATTTGCGTCCGCTATTGCTGTACGCCCTTCGGGGCCGGCGTTGCCGGCTGGCTCGTGCTCGGATGCGGATGGGCCGCGGGACGTTGCGCCGCCGCGGCCGAACCGGCAGGCGTCGTGGCTGTCGCAGCCGGGCTCGCGGGTGCGGCCGCGTCGAGCGGCGCCTGGTCTTTCCGATCCGTTTCGAGGGCGCGCAAACGCGCCACGTTCTTCTGATGCTGGTCGTAACTCTCTGCAAAAACGTGGCCGCCGCTACCATCCGCGACAAAATAGATTTCGCGGGTGCGGGCCGGATTGGCGGCTGCCTCGAGTGATGCACGGCCTGGATTGCAGATCGGCCCCGGCGGCAATCCATCAACAACGTAGGTGTTGTACGGCGTCGGCTGCTCGATCTCGCTCTTCATGATCGGCCGGCCGAGCGTACCCTTGCCGCCAACCAACCCGTAGATGATCGTTGGATCCGACTGCAGGCGCATCCGCTGCTTCAACCGATTGACGAATACCGCGGCGACCCGTGACCGCTCTTCGGCCTTGCCGGTTTCCTTCTCGATAATCGAAGCCAGAACGACCAATTGATCCGGCGTCTTGAGCGGCAGGTCAGTTGCGCGACGGTCCCAGACTTCCTTGAGAACGCGTTGCTGCGCCGCCTGCATGCGCTGGATCATCTGCTCTCGCGTAACGCCACGCGTGAAATTGTAGGTATCGGGCAACAACGTCCCTTCGCGCGGCATTTCCTTGATATTGCCGGTCAGAATATCGTCATCCAGCAGGCGCGCGACGATCTGCTCCGAGGTCAAACCTTCGGGAAAGCTGATCTGGTGCGGGACGACCTTGCCATCGACGATGGTCCCAACCACGTCGTGCAAACTGGCGTGAGCCCGAAACTGATATTCACCTGCCTTTAGATCCTCGCGCGCTTTGAGCACCATTACGCCGCCGATAAAAACCCACGGCTGGTCGATGACGCCCTCACGCTGCAGAACATCGGTAATGTCGCGGATGCCGGAGCCGTGCGGAATGTTAACGACCTTGTCCTGCTGTAGCGGGCCCGGCGCCTCGAAGCGCTCGTTGCCGACATAGACCGCAAAGCCGATGACGACCGCCAGCAGCACGCACACGCTGAAAATGGCGTTGCCGATGATGACGATAGGATGCCGCACGCTTTTGCTTCTGACGCGGCGTTGCGGCAAGTCGATCGTATCGGGCTCAAGCGCGGAGCGTGGACTGCGCGGCGTCAGGCGCTTGGTGTCGTTGGATTTTGCATCCATGGACGCGCCGCCTGTCCCGTTCCCCGGCCGTCCCGGTTGCTCGCCCGCACCGGGCGCCGTTTCTCCCGGATCACGCGAGTATGCCACGGATAACGGAATTGGCGAGGGTTTGGCCGCCGCGGGCCAGCGTCCGGTGCTGGCGCGCGGAGGCACACTGGGACGGTCCCCGCCTTGAGACGGTGGATTCGATCCGGCCACTACCGGCTATCCGCGTTTGTGAGATTCATGACCACTGATGCTAGCGCGCTCATCCGCCCCGAACGAATGCGCACAGAACTTGCCGAGTATGCCATTGATGGATCGACCTATCGAGGCACTTAATCTCAGCCCAGTGCGGAGCAAATATGGCGGATTGGTGTTGTGGCCGTCAGTCGACCAGCCGGCGGAAGACCAGGCTGGCGTTCGTACCGCCAAAGCCGAACGAGTTCGACAAGACGACGTTGACCGGCCGCTTTCGCGCGGTATGCGGAACCAGATCGATCGCAGTGGCTACCGACGGATTGTCCAGATTGATCGTCGGCGGAACGATCTGATCGCGCATGGCAAGCAGGCAGAAAATTGCTTCGACCGCTCCGGCCGCACCCAAAAGATGACCGACGGAAGACTTGGTCGACGACATCGATATGTTGCCAGCGGCATTGCCGACCACTCGTTCGACAGCTTTAAGCTCGATTTCGTCGCCGAGCGGCGTCGAGGTGCCATGCGCGTTGATGTAGTCGATTTCGCCGGGAGAAACTCCGGCGCGCCGGAGCGCCGCGCTCATACAACGGAATGCACCGTCTCCATCTTCTGACGGCGCAGTGATATGATAGGCATCGCCAGACATGCCGTACCCGATCAGTTCGCCGTAGATTTTGGCGCCCCGCCGTTTGGCGTGTTCGTATTCTTCAAGAACGACAGCGCCGGCCCCCTCGCCCATCACGAAGCCATCGCGATCGCGGTCGTACGGGCGCGATGCCCGCTCCGGGGTGTCATTAAAGCCGGTCGACAACGCGCGGCAGGCGGCAAAGCCTGCCAGCGAAATCCGGTTGACCGGCGACTCGGTGCCGCCCGCGACCATCACATCGGCGTCGCCGAGAGCGATAAGCCGGCCGGCGTCGCCGATGGCATGGGAGCCGGTCGAGCAAGCCGTTACGACGGCGTGGTTCGGACCTTTGAGGCCGTGGGTAATCGACACGTGACCCGAGGCGAGATTGATCAAACGTCCCGGGATGAAGAATGGCGAAACGCGCCGCGGACCACGATCACGCAACAACAGCGCGGTTTCGGCGATACCCTCAACGCCGCCGATACCTGAGCCGATCAACACGCCGCTGTTGATTTGATCTTCGCGTTCCTTGGGATGCCAGCCAGCGTCGTCGAGGGCCTGAGTGGCAGCCCCCATCGCGAAAATGATGAAATCGTCGACCTTGCGTTGCTCTTTCGGCTCCATCCATTGATCGGCGTTGAATGTACCCTCAGAGCCGTCGCCGCGCGGAACCTGACCCGCAATCCTGCAGGTGATGTCGGACACATCGAATTTCTCGATGTTTCTGATTCCGCTTTTCCCGGCAAGGAGCCGCTGCCAAGTCGGTTCAATTCCGCTCGCGAGCGGCGTAACAATGCCAAGCCCTGTGACGACGACGCGTCTCATCATCAGCGATCCCGGAAGCTTGCGAAGTCCTAGCCTAACGGCCCGGACACCGCTCGCAAAGCGATGAGCCGCACCCGATCGACATGGTGCGGCTCTGGTAAACGCGCTTGCATCGGCCAACAACAGAACCGACTAACGTCAGCTCTTGGCGTTTTTTTCGAGGAATTTGACGGCGTCGCCAACGGTCAAAATAGTCTCGGCGGCATCGTCAGGGATTTCGCAGCCAAACTCTTCCTCGAAAGCCATGACGAGCTCGACCGTGTCGAGACTGTCGGCTCCGAGGTCATCGATGAAGCTGGCATTGTCGGTCACTTTGTCCGGCTCAACGCCCAAGTGTTCGACGACAATCTTTTTCACCCGCTCGCCAATGTCACTCATTGTTCCAACCTCATCGTTCAACGCGAACCAATCAATTCCGTTTCGGTCCCGTCGTAGGTGACGACCGCCACCGAGCTAGAGGCAGATATTCGCCCCAAATTTCGGCATTTCGGCTCCCCAAACCCAGTCGAGGTTCGGTTACCACACTTCATTTCCAATGGCCAGCGCGCGAGGTCAAGGCCGGGACCGACCCTGTCCCATTTAAATCATCACCATTCCGCCGTTCACATGCAAAGTCTGGCCAGTCACATAGGCGGCTTCGTTTGATGCGAGATAGGTTACCGCGGCAGCAACCTCTTGCGGCGTGCCGGCGCGGTTTGCCGGAATTTTTGCCAGAATGACCTCACGCTGTTTTTCGTTAAGCTTGTCGGTCATCGGAGTGACAATAAAGCCGGGCGCAACACAATTCGCGGTAACGCCGCGCTTGGCGTACTCAGCGGCAGTGGCCTTGATCATTCCGGCGATTCCGGCTTTCGCGGCGACATAGTTGGCCTGCCCCGGATTTCCCGTCGTCCCAACCACAGAAGTTATGGCGATGACCCGCCCGAAACGGCGACGCATCATGCCGCGCACGGCGGCACGCGTCAGACGGAACGTAGAGGATAGGTTGATACCGATCACCTGATCCCAATCCTCGTCGCGTAACTGCACCAAAAGATTGTCGCGCGTCACACCGGCATTGGCGACGAGAATATCGAGCTGCCCCATCACCTCCTCCGCGCGCGTGACCAGAGCTTCCACGGCTGCGGGATCGGCAAGATTGCACGGCAAAACATGCACGCGATTACCGAGCTGTGCCGCAAGCTGATCGAGAACTTCAGTTCGCGTACCAGAGATGGCAACAGTTGCGCCTTGCGCATGCAGCGTCCGCGCAATGCTGTCGCCGATGGTCCCGGTAGCACCGGTGACGAGTGCGGTTTTCCCAGTAAGATCGAACATAATGGTCCTCGCAATAGCCTTTAGCGTGCGGCCTTGAATCGGACGACGTCATCTGGAGTGCCGACTGACGAAGTGGTGGCGCCCGGCACGATCCGCTTGATCAAACCTGAGAGCACTTTACCGGAGCCGATTTCGTTAAATGCCGTCACACCACTGTCTGCCATGTAAAGCAACGATTCCCGCCACCGCACTGTTCCGGTGACCTGTTCGACCAGACAGTGGACGATATCTGCAGGCTCGGTAACAGACTTCGCCCAGACATTTGCGACCACAGGCACGCGCGGCGCCTTAACACTGACTTTGCCAAGCGCTTCGGCCATCGCATCTGCAGCCGGCTGCATCAATGCGCAATGGAAGGGAGCAGATACCGGCAGGAGCATTGCCCGTTTCGCGCCGCGTGCCTTGGCAAGCTCGACGGCGCGCTCGACTGCCGCCTTGTTGCCGGAGACCACAACCTGATCGCCGCCGTTGTCATTTGCCGCGGCGCAAACCTCCACGCCGGCCGCTTCCCCCGCAATAGCTTTGACCGTGCCGTAGTCAAGTCCGATGAGCGCCGCCATGGCGCCCTGTCCTACCGGCACCGCTTTTTGCATTGCACGGCCACGAATGCGCAGCAATCGCGCGGCATCCGTAATTGAAAGCGCACCGGCCGCCGCCAGCGCCGAATATTCTCCAAGCGAATGTCCGGCAACAAAAGCCGCGTCGCGTTCGAGATCGACACCAGCTTCCGCTTCGAGCACGCGCATCGCCGCCAGCGACACGGCCATCAGCGCTGGCTGTGCATTCTCCGTGAGTGTCAGCGTCTCGGCCGGACCGTTCCAGATCGTATCGCTGAGCCTTTCGCCCAGTGCGGCATCGACTTCATCGAAAACCTGGCGCGCCGGCGGGAAAGCATCGGCCAAAGCCTTGCCCATTCCGACCGTCTGGCTGCCTTGCCCCGGAAAGACAAACGCGACCGTCATGAATTTCCCCGCAAAAGCCGCGAAAGATACTGCGATCCCGATTGTGTCAAGCCGGGGCACCGGTAAGGAACTAACAACCGGCAGCCGTTAACGTGGGAATAGCTTTAACGGTACGGCCGGTTTCCAGTCTTGCGAGCCTTCGCCATGAGTGAATTTGTACCCGTGTCAGAGGACGAACTGGAGCGCGCCAGAATGGACCCCAAATTCCGGCAAAGGCTGCTCAGCCAGAACATGGAAGTGCTGCTTGACGGCCTGAAACGGGCCCGCAAATCCTCCGATGCTATCGGTTCAGGGGCGGATTTGATCAGGGAAGGCGCTCGATTGGCGGTCCGGCTGGCCGAAATCATCCAGGCGCCCCCCAAAAGCTGACTTTACCCCGATCTGCCTTGCTTTTGCCGGGTGGCCACGCGTATAAGGCCGCCTTCCGCTCGACCCTGGCCGGGGACTGAACGGACGACCGTATGGCTCCCATACGGTAGGACCCATCGGCAGTAACCCATGGGTTCGGCGTCCGGTGTCTTCGCCTTCAGAGCATTCGAGCCTTTCCCGAAAGGCTCGAGGGGCTTCGCGCCAGGGTAAGCGACGAACATAGGGAAAGGGCATTCATGCCTCTGTATGAACACGTCTATCTTGCGCGCCAGGACGCTAGCGCACAGCAGGTCGAGGAATTGACCGCTCAGCTAAAGGGCGTTGTCGAGGCTCTCGGCGGCACCGTCGCTAAGACTAAATCGTGGGGCGTGAAGTCCCTGTCCTATCGGTTACGCAAGAACCGCAAGGCCCACTACACGCTGATGAACATCGATGCGCCGCCGGCTGCGATCAATGAGATCGAGCGGCTGGAGCGGCTCAACGAAGATGTGCTGCGCTACCTGACCATCCGCGTCGAAGAACTCGAGGAAGGCCCGTCGGCGATGATGCGCCGGGCCGATCGCGATCGCGATCGCGACGACCGGCGCGGCGATCGATTTGATCGCGGTGACCGCGGAGGATTTGATCGCGGTGATCGTGGAGACCGCGGCGATCGAGGCGACCGCCCGCGCCGTCCCCGCGATGGCGACGACGCCCCCGAAGCGACGGAGGAATAATCATGGCAATGTCACCAGGAGGCGGCCGCCGCCCGTTTTTCCGCCGCCGCAAGAGCTGCCCGTTCTCTGGCTCGAACGCACCGAAGATCGACTTCAAGGACGTGAAGCTGCTGCAGCGCTTCGTATCCGAGCGGGGCAAGATTGTTCCGAGCCGGATCACGGCGGTTTCAGCAAAAAAACAACGCGAGCTTGCTCAAGCAATCAAGCGCGCGCGCTTCCTCGGGCTGCTGCCCTACGTGATCCGCTAACGGCCGCCAGGGAGAGTTCGAAATGGAAGTCATTTTGCTTGAACGCGTCGGCCGGCTTGGCCAGATGGGCGAAGTCGTCCGTGTCAAGGACGGCTTCGCGCGCAATTTCCTGCTGCCGCGCGGCAAGGCGCTACGTGCCACCGACGAGAACCGCACCCGCTTTAAATCGATGAAAAGCGATCTGCAGGCTCGCTCGGAGTCCCTCAAGACGGAAGCCACTGGCGTTGCCGACAAGATCAACGGCAAAAGCTTTACGGTTCTGCGTCAGGCGTCCGAAACCGGCCAACTGTTCGGATCGGTCTCGCCACGCGATATCGCAACTCTTGTGGGCGCGGCTGGATACTCCCTCACGCGCAATCAGATTGCGTTGAGCGCTCCGATCAAAATGATCGGCCAACACGACGTCCCGCTGGCGCTACATCCGGAAATCGAAACGTCGATCAAGGTCATCGTCGCCCGTAGCGCGGACGAAGCTGCACGCATTGAGCGTGGCGAGAATGCAACCCAGCTACGGGAGCCGACAGAGGCGGAAGCCGCGATCGCCGCTGCCGAAGAATTCTTCGAGCCGGAAGCATTGCAAGCCCGTGAGGGCGAAGAGCCTGCGGACGCCGAAGAGGCCGCCGCACCTGCCGAGAAGAGCTAATCGCCTAAAGGGCGCTGTAGGACTTTTTCAGTCCGGGATATTGTCGCGCGGCACTGGTGCGCTGTCGCCGACATCGGCATTAGCCGGCGCAGCTGCGACTGGCGCTGGTGTGCTTTCCTGCACCGGCGGCTTCGGCTGCTCAACCGCCGCATGAGCCGGCTCCGGCGGCGGCGATGCCGGCTTCACCTCTGGCTCGGAACCCGGCTTGCCCCGGCTCGCGGTCGCCGGCTGCCCCGCAGCAGGTTTACGGCCGCGCTCCTGGATAATGCTGGGCACGTCGCCCGACCGCTTCGGCTCCTCGGTACCCGGCGGTTGCAGCTTCGCACTCGCGCCTGAGGAGTCGGGCTTGGCACGCTGCGGACTGGGCTTGGATTCTTCGGTTGCGGCCCGGTTGGCATCCGCCGCCGGTTTGCGTCCTTGCGCCGGGGCCGCGTCGCCGCCCCCCGCTCCCATCACATAAGCCGCCAGCTGTGCAGCCTGATCTTTGCCCGACGTGTAGTGCTCGGCAAGGAAGGACGCGAGCCCGGAGGTGCCGCGTCCATTGGCCAATCCACGCGCGCTTTTGTGACAAGTCGTGCAAACGGTCTGAAAAATCTCTCCTGGCGACTTGCCGGCATCGATACTGGTCTGAGCGTGGCCGAGCGCCGGCATGAGCCCCGCGAATAGCCCAACTGCGTAAAAGAAAGAGCGGAACACCTTGGGCCTCAGCGGTTTTTTCGAGTGCCCCACCATCTTAACCCAAAATGGCGGGTTGCAAGCGGGTGCGCGGCGTTTGCACACGATTAGCGCATTGCTGGTCAAGGAGAATTTTGTTTTAATGACGGCAGGCAACAATTTCGCCTCAGACACGAGCATCGATTGTCTGGCCGGAGGGTGGCCGCGGGCCCAAACGGGGCGGCAATCGTCGCAATTTGAGGCGGGATGTAGACGTGCGTGGAGGCGGCCGTGGATCGGTTGCTGACAATGTTTCTTGGCCGGTTCATCCACCGTGGATCCTTCACGGTGACGACGGCACGGAACCGGACGTACACCTTCGGCGACGGAAACGGCCCCAAAGTGGCCGTGCGCTTCACCACCGCGAAAGCTCAACGCCAAGTCCTGTTCGATCCTGAATTGAAACTTGGCGAAAACTACATGGACGGCACGTTTGTCGTCGAACGAGGCTCGATCGCCGACGTCTTGCAGATCTTGATGGGCCAGGGCCGCGTCTACGGACCGAGGTGGCTGCTACGGCGTCATTTGCTGCGATACCTGTTCCGACGTTTGCAGCAATTCAATCCCCGATCGCGGTCGCGCAACAACGTCGCCCACCACTATGATCTCGACGCCAAACTCTATCGGCTCTTCCTCGACGGCGACCAGCAATACAGCTGCGCCTATTTCGAGACCCCCGACGAGTCCCTCGACGACGCACAACTCGCCAAAAAACGGCACCTTGCATCGAAACTCTGCATCGAGCCCGGTCAGTCAGTGCTCGACATCGGCTGCGGTTGGGGCGGACTTGCGCTCTATCTCGCCGAAATCGCCGGCGCGCATGTTACCGGCATCACGCTGTCGCAGGAGCAGTTCAAGCGTGCGCAGGAACGCGCGATGGAACGCAGGCAGACCCGCGATGCCACTTTCCAGTTAATCGATTATCGTGACGTCCAGGGTCAATTCGACCGGATCGTCTCGGTCGGCATGTTCGAGCATGTCGGCATTGGCTTTTACGATACGTTCTTCCAGCAATGCGCCAGGTTGCTCGCCGATGACGGCATTGCGCTATTACACGCCATCGGCCGCAGCGGTCCTCCGAACGTCACCAATCCCTGGATCGCCAAATATATCTTTCGGGGCGGCGCTATACCGGCATTGTCCGAGGTTTTGCCGGCAATTCAGCGTTCGCATCTCGTCGTGACCGACATCGAAATCCTGCAATTGCACTATGCCGAGACGCTCAAAGCGTGGCGAGAACGCTTCCTCGCCCATCGCGACGAAGTCCTGCGCCTCTACGACCATCGCTTCCTGCGAATGTGGGAGTTCTATCTGGCTTGCTCGGAAGTGGCGTTCCGTAACGGCGATATGATGGTTTTCCAGATCCAGATGGCCAAGCACAAAGGCATTGTGCCGCAAACGCGCGACTATATCGGCCATGACGAGGCACGACTGCGCGCTATCGAGGCGCGTTACCGCCCGCCCCTGCGCCTCGCGGGCGAGTAGCGTCAAGAGCCGCGTTGCGTTTGTCTGTGTCGTGAGTGAGTAGCGGGGAAAGCCGCAAAGAGCGGTATCTATTGCAGCTCCGGTCGACTATCGACAGGGCTCGTGGTTGCTGCGGCGGACAGGGACTTGAGTAGTGCCGCTGTCGTTGAGTGGTCCGCGATGTTGAGTGTTCCCAAAATAGCCACACGCGAATCTCTTGATCGGGGCCATGGCACCAGTCGATTCGATTGCACGCAAACAGGTCGCTGCGGAACCGGATTTCCGCACGCCGCCGCACAATATCGAGGCCGAACAGGCGCTGCTGGGCGCTATTCTGGTCAATAACGAGGCGTTTTATCGCGTTTCGGATTTCCTCGAGCACAAGCACTTCTTCGAGCCTATTCATCAGCGCATCTTCGAACTCGCCTCCGGTCTGATCCGGGCCAGCAAGCTTGCGACTCCGGTCACGCTCAAGACCTTCCTGCCGATCGATTTCGACGTCGCTGGGCTTTCGCTCAATCAATATCTTGCGCGCCTTGCTGCCGAGGCGACTACCATTATCAACGCCGAGGATTACGGCCGCACCATCTACGACCTGTCGATCCGCCGCGATCTGATCCTGATCGGCGAGGACATGGTCAATACGGCTTACGATTCGCCCGTTGACGCGACGCCCGCCAGCCATATCGAAGAAGCCGAGCGCAAACTCTACGAGATCGCCGAGACCGGCCGCTTCGATTCCGGCTTCCAGCGCTTTGCCACTGCCCTGACAACGGCAGTCGATTTGGCCGCACGTGCTTATCAGCGCGATGGCAGCCTGTCGGGCATTGCGACCGGTTTGACCGATTTGGACAGCAAGATGGGCGGGCTGCAGCAGTCCGACCTCATCATCCTCGCTGGCCGCCCTGGTATGGGCAAAACCGCGCTCGCCACCAACATCGCCTACAACATTGCCAAAACATGGCGGCACGAGACTGGCGCCGACGGCCGATGAAAAGACGATCAACGGCGGCATCGTCGGGTTCTTCTCGCTGGAAATGTCAGCGGAGCAACTCGCCACCCGCATCATCTCCGAACAGACCGGGATTCCGTCGAACAAGATCCGCCGCGGAAATATCAACGAAGCCGATTTCGAGAACATCAAGGACGTATCGATCGAACTGCAACAGCTACCGTTTTATGTCGACGAGACTGGCGGACTGTCGATTGGCCAGTTGGCTGCGCGTGCGCGCCGGCTGAAACGCCAGCGCGGCCTGGACTTGCTGGTGATCGATTACGTCCAGCTTTTATCGGGCACAAGCCGACGTGCGAGCGAAAACCGCGTCCAGGAAATCACCGAGATCACCACGCGCCTCAAGGCGCTCGCCAAGGAATTGAACATTCCCATTCTCGCGCTGTCGCAGTTGTCTCGTCAGGTTGAATCACGGGACGACAAGCGGCCGCAACTCTCCGACCTTCGTGAATCCGGCTCGATCGAACAGGATGCCGACGTGGTGATGTTCGTGTTCCGCGAGGAATACTATCACCAGATGCGCAAACCGACGGAAGCCAACCGCGAAAAGTTCGGCGAGTGGCAGGCCGAAGGTGATCGCGTCCAAGGCAAGGCCGAAGTGATCATCGGTAAGCAGCGCCACGGCCCCACCGGCACGGTAGAACTGCAGTTCGAGGCCGAGGTCACACGCTTCGGCAATCTCGACACCACGCACCAGCCAAGTTTCTAACTGCGTTGCTTTGCGCTTTACCGAGGCAGCCTCGAAGGCCATAAATTCGCGGCATGGCAGTCGCCGAACCGATTCCAGCATCCGCCGAAACGCCAGCACCGCCCGAAACCGGCGGCACGCTGACCATCGATCTTGCGGCAATTGAAGCGAATTGGCGGACGCTCGCGCATAAGGCGCTTACCGTCGAATGTGG
This sequence comes from uncultured Alphaproteobacteria bacterium, assembly GCA_963807565.1. Classification (GTDB taxonomy): domain Bacteria; phylum Pseudomonadota; class Alphaproteobacteria; order Rhizobiales; family Xanthobacteraceae; genus BOG-931. The sequence goes on from CAWECH010000030.1 coordinate 170,645, forward strand.
CGCTGTCGTCAAGGCGAATGGTTATGGACTGGGCATCGAGCCGATTACGGCGTCGCTGGCAAAGGCCGGCTGCAAAACCTTCTTCGTCGCCGATATCTCTGAAGCACGCCGCGTGCGTTCGCGCGCCAAAGACGCGACCATTTACATTTTGAACGGCTGCTCGCCCGAGGACTCGCCAGCCTTTATCGAACTCAACGCCAAGCCGGTCATCAACAGCATGACCGAACTCGCCGAGTGGGATGCGTTCGTCGCTACTCACAACTGGCAAGGCGGCGCTGCACTGCAAGTGGATACCGGCATGAACAGGCTCGGTATCACTGCGATCGAAGCGGCGGCACTTGCGCCGCGCGTCCAGACCGAAAACCACGGCATCACCCTGTTGATGAGTCATCTTGCCTGTGCCGAGATTCCTGATCATCCGCTGACCGCGACCCAGATCAATCTGTTCCGCGACATCCGCGCGCTCTACGGCGGCATTCCGGCGTCGCTTGCCAACTCATCCGGCATCTTCGTCAGTGACACCACGCATTGCGATCTGGTCCGGCCCGGCGCGGCCCTCTATGGCGTCAACCCGACACCCGGCCGCGACAACCCCATGCAAGGCGTCGTCGAACTCACCGGACGCATCCTGCAAATCCGCGGCGTCGCCGCGAACGAGACCGTCGGCTATGGCGCGACATGGACGGCCAAACGAGCGTCCCGCATCATTGTTGTTGCGCTGGGTTATGCCGACGGCCTGCTGCGCTCAGCCAGCGCCGGCGACGACAAGCCCGGCGGAACGGCAATCGTTGCAGATACGCCGTGCCCAATTGTAGGCCGAATCTCGATGGATCTGGTCTGTGTCGACGTGACCGAGCTGCCTGACGGCGCGGTCCATCGCGGCGACCTAGCGACATTCATTGGCGGCAGTATCGGAATCGATGATTTTGCCACCGCAGCCGGCACCATCGGCTACGAGGTCCTTACGCGACTGGGTATGCGTTGCCATGTAGTCTATCGCGGTACTTAGCCCGAACGGCAAAACCTGACTTTCATCCGGTCTTAAAATGGCGGCGCGCACACAGAATTACATCTGTCAGAACTGCGGCGCTGCCTACGTGCGCTGGTCCGGCCGCTGCGAGGCTTGCAGCGAGTGGAACACGCTTGTCGAGGAAGGCGCGGCTACGCCATCGCGGGCATCCAAGAAAGGCCGCGTATTTGCTGTCGAGACGCTCAAAGGCGAGTCGCAGGATGCTCCGCGGACAACCTCTGGCGTAGCCGAATTTGATCGCGTGACCGGCGGCGGGCTGGTGCGTGGCTCCGTGCTGCTGCTGGGCGGCGATCCCGGCATCGGCAAGTCGACCCTTTTGCTGGAGGTCGCGGCGGCGGTCGCCCGGGCCAAGCATCGGACGGTGTACATTTCCGGCGAGGAGGCGGTCGCACAGGTGCGGCTACGCGCCGAGCGGCTCGGCCTTGCCGACGCTCCCGTTGAAATCGCGGCTGAGACTTCGGTTGAAGACATCACTGCAACGCTCTCACATGGCGCCGTGCCACGGCTCGTTGTTATCGACTCGATCCAAACCATGTGGACGCAAAATATCGAGTCCGCGCCCGGCACCGTGACGCAGGTCCGTGGCTCGGCAGGCGACCTGATCCGTTTTGCCAAGCGGACCGGCGCCGCGGTCATCCTTGTTGGCCATGTCACCAAGGACGGCCAGATCGCCGGCCCGCGCGTTGTCGAACACATGGTCGACGCCGTGCTGTCATTTGAAGGCGAAGGTTCCCATCAATTCCGTATCCTCCGTGCGATCAAGAACCGCTTCGGGCCGACTGACGAGATTGGCGTTTTCGAAATGACTGGGTCGGGATTGCGCGAAGTCGCCAATCCATCGGAATTGTTCCTGTCCGAGCGCGACTTGGGGAGCCCCGGCACTGCAGTCTTTGCCGGCATCGAGGGCACCCGTCCGCTCCTGGTCGAAATTCAGGCGCTGGTTGCACCCAGCACTCTTGGCACACCGCGCCGTGCCGTCGTCGGCTGGGACCAGAGCCGGTTGTCGATGGTGCTTGCAGTATTGGAGGCCCATTGCGGGGTCCGCCTCTCTGGCCATGACGTCTACCTCAATGTGGCCGGAGGCCTGCGTATTCAGGAGCCGGCTGCCGATGTCGCCGCGGCCGCGGCGCTGGTGTCGTCGCTCGCGCATGCACCATTGCCAGCCGACGCAGTCTATTTCGGCGAGGTATCGCTATCCGGTGCCGTGCGGCCAGTGGCGCAGACCGGGTCCAGGTTGAAAGAAGCCCAGAAACTCGGATTTAACCGAGCCATCGTGCCAGAAGCGTCGCGCGCCGAAGCATTGGATGGCTTTTCGCTTTCCACAATCGGCAATCTTTCCAGCCTCGTCGCCGATATCGCTCGGGACGGAGCGCCTGCCTTGCGCCGCGTTGGCCGCCAGGACGGATGACAATTCGGCGTTCACCGACCCTTGCGATGCAGATCGCCGTCTAACCTGTTGAGCCGCCGACAAAACGGGTGACGCCGCCCCCACTCCCGGCTATACACCGCGCGGGTCTTAGCCGTCGCAGAACTACTCCCGCCTTGGGTTCGCAGGAACCATGCCGATCACGTTGCTCGATATCATCCTTATCGTCGTGATGCTGATTTCGGGCCTGCTGGCGATGGTGCGCGGTTTCATGCGCGAAGTGTTGTCCATCACCGCCTGGGTCTTGGCCGCCGGCGCCACGCTTTACTCCTATTCCAAGCTTTTGCCGCTGGCGAAACAGTACTTCAACAACGACATCGTGGCGGCGGTGGCGGTCGTCGGCGGCGTATTTCTGGTCACGTTGCTGGTCGTCTCGGTGCTGACCATACGCATCTCCGACATGGTGCTCGACAGCAGGGTCGGTGCGCTCGACCGTACGCTGGGCTTCCTGTTCGGCCTGGCCCGCGGCCTGGTCATCATCGTGGTCGCCTACACGTTCTTTGACTGGCTGGTGCCGGACCGGAGCAAGCCGGACTGGGTCCTCCATGCCAAATCGAAGGTCGTGTTAAGCAGCACCGGAGATTGGCTCAAAGCGCAGTTGCCGGAGAACGCCGAGAGCACCATCTTAAACAAGCTGAAATCCAAGAAACCGGGGGATACCGACTCGCCGGATAATCCTCCTCCTCCGGATCAGCGTGGGGAAATCGGCACCCCCGCCGACAGTCGTGCCGACGCGGGCTATGATCGCACCATCCGAATCGGGATGGCGCAGTAGTGGAGAGCCTATGAAGGTGACCGAACCCGACGCCTTCGACCCGGATGCGGATCGTCTGCGCGAGGAGTGCGGCGTATTCGGCATTTTCGGCCATCCGGACGCGGCCGCCATCACCGCGCTGGGCCTGCACGCCCTGCAGCACCGCGGCCAGGAAGCCGCCGGCATCGTCTCCTTCGACGGCAAGCGGTTCCATTCCGAACGGCGGCTCGGTCTGGTCGGCGACGCATTTTCCCGGCGCGAAGTAATCGACCGCCTGCCCGGCACTTCCGCGGTCGGCCATGTGCGCTATTCGACGACGGGCGAAACAATTCTACGCAATGTCCAGCCGCTGTTCGCCGAGCTCAATGCCGGTGGCTTTGCCATCGGTCATAACGGCAACCTGACCAACGGCATCAAGCTGCGCCGCGACCTCGTCCGCGAAGGCGCGATGATGCAATCGACCACAGACACCGAGGTCATTCTTCACCTCGTAGCCCGCTCGCACCGCAATCGTTTCATCGACCGCTTCATCGAAGGCCTGCGCATGCTCGAAGGCTCCTACGCCTTCGTTGGCCTGACCAACAAGAAGCTGATTGGCGCACGTGATCCGCTCGGTATCAGGCCGCTGGTGCTCGGCAAGCTCGACGGCTGCCCGATCCTGACCTCGGAGACCTGTGCGCTCGACATCATCGGCGCACAATACGTGCGCGACGTCGAAAACGGCGAAGTCCTGATCTTCGACGACGAAGGCGCGCACTCGCACAAACCGTTTCCGGCAATGCCGGCGCGCCCGTGCATCTTCGAATACATTTATTTCGCTAGGCCCGACTCGATTATTGGCGGCCGCAGCGTCTACGACGTTCGCAAGGCAAGCGGCGCGCAATTGGCGCGGGAAGCACCCGCCGCGGCCGATGTCGTCGTGCCGGTTCCGGATTCCGGCGTACCGGCCGCCATCGGCTATGCCCAGGAGTCGGGTATCCCCTACGAACTCGGCATCATCCGAAACCACTATGTCGGGCGCACGTTCATCGAGCCGACCCAGCATATCCGCCAGCTCGGCGTCCGGCTCAAGCACAGCGCCAATCGTGCTGTCGTTACCGGCAAGCGCATTGTGCTGATCGACGACTCGATCGTGCGCGGTACGACTTCGGTGAAGATCGTGCAGATGATGCGCGATGCCGGAGCGAGCGAAGTGCATTTCCGCATCGCCTCGCCGCCGATCACGCATCCGGATTATTACGGCATCGATACGCCGGAGCGCGACAAGCTGCTCGCGGCGACGCACGATCTCGAAGGCATGCGCAAATTCATCGGCGCCGACTCGCTCGCCTTCCTGTCGGTCGAGGGCATCTATCGGGCAATGGGCGAAAAGGGCCGCGACCCTCTCCGTCCGCAGTTCACCGACCACTGTTTCACCGGCGAATATCCGACGCCGCTGACCGACCGCACGGCGCAAGACGCCTCGCCACACCAACTCTCGCTGCTCGCCGAAGCAAGCTAGGGCACGCGTAAGTTCGGGTAGAAATGGCGAACAGCAATCCATTGCTCGCGGGTTCCGTTGCGCTCGTCACCGGCGCATCGCGCGGCATCGGTTACGCGCTATCGCTGGCGCTGGCGCGCGCCGGTGCGCATGTCGTCGCTGTGGCGCGCACAGTAGGCGGACTCGAAGAACTGGACGACGCGGTGAAAGCCGCCGGCGGCACCGCGACGCTGGTGCCGCTCGATATGCGTGACTACGACGGTTTCTACCGGCTCGCGGCCGCCATCAACGAACGTCACAAGCGGCTCGATGTGCTGGTTGGCAACGCGGCGGTCGTCGGACAACGGTCTCCGCTCGGCCACGTCCTGCCGCCGTCGTGGGACGAGACAATGGCGGTCAATGTAACGGCCAATTATCACCTGATCCGCGCGATGGATGCGCTGCTGCGGCGTGCCGACGCCGGACGTGCCGTTTTCATGACCTCGGGTGCGGCAACCAATGCCCGCGCCTATGCCGGGCCTTATTCAACGTCAAAAGCCGCGCTCAACGCGCTGGCGCGCACCTATGCGGACGAAACGACTTCGACGCCGATCAAGGTCAATCTGTTCAACCCTGGCCCGACCCGGACACGGATGCGCGCAGCAGTCATGCCCGGAGAGGACCCGATGACGCTGCCAACACCCGAAGAAGTAGCGGAAAAGATAGTAGAACTGTGCCTGCCGAGTTGCACCGAGACCGGGATGCTTTACGATTATCCCGCGAAAAAATTCTTGCGGTTCGTCAGCCCGGCATAACCTCTCAGCGGCGGCGTTTGCGGTCGGCAAACGGATTTTTCTTGCCGCGCAGCATCAGCCTGATCGGCGTGCCCGGGAGTGAGAAGTCCTCGCGCATCTCATTGACCAGATAGCGCCGATAGGTTTCCGGCACCACGTCCGCCCGCGACGCAAACAGCACAAAGGTTGGCGGGCGCGACTTGGGCTGCGTGATGTAATCAAGCCGCAAGCGGCGGCCGCTGACGGCGGGCGGCGGATTGGCCGACACCGCACGAGCCAGGAATCGATTGAGTACCGACGTCGACACCCGGCGGTTCCAGACGGCGTAGCTTTCCAGCACGGCATTCATCAGTCGATCGATGCCGTCACCGTTGCGCGCCGAGAGCGCGACGACCGGAACGCCTTTGATCTGCGGCAGCATACGATCGACTTCCGCGCGCAAACGCGACATCGCTCCGGGCTCGCGCTCGACCAGATCCCACTTATTGACGGCAATCACGATTGCACGCCCCTCCCGCTCGATGAGATCGGCGATGCGGATGTCCTGTTCTTCAAATGGCGTTTGTGAATCGATCAGAACGACGACGACTTCGGCAAAACGGATGGCGTTGAGCGCATCCGCAACGGAAAGCTTTTCGACCTTCTCCTCGATCCGTGCCCGGCGGCGCATTCCCGCCGTATCGTGAATGCGAAAATGCTTGCCTTGCCAGTCGAGATCGACGGCTATCGCGTCGCGGGTAATGCCTGCTTCCGGGCCGGTCAAAAGCCGATCTTCCCCGATCAGCCGGTTAATCAGGGTAGATTTGCCGCTGTTCGGGCGCCCGACAACAGCAACCCGGATCGGCTTATCTTCCGACGCGGCGCCGGGCTCTTCTGTCTCTTCGCTTTCGATTTCGGCTTCCGGCAGCACCGCGCGCAGCGCATCGTAAAGATCCGCCAATCCCTCACCGTGTTCGGCACTGATCGCGATTGGCTCGCCGAGCCCGAGCGCGTAGGACTCGATTGCGCCTGACGCTCCCGCACGTCCCTCGCTTTTATTCGCCACAAGGATCGTCGGCTTGCCGGCCCGGCGCACGAGATTGGCAAAGGTGCGATCATCTGGCGTTGCCGCGTCGCGCGCATCGACGATGAACATTACAGCGTCCGCCTGCGCCATCGCGGCCGCAGTCTGCGCCTGCATCCGCGCCGAAAGCGTTTTGCTCTCCGCGCTCTCCAGACCGGCCGTATCGATCACCGTGAAGGTGAGATCGCCAAGTTTGGCATCTCCTTCCCGGCGATCGCGCGTCACTCCGGGCTGATCGTCGACCAGCGCGAGGCGCTTACCGACGAGTCGATTGAACAGCGTCGATTTACCGACGTTCGGGCGGCCAACAAGGGCGACGGTAAAGGTCATAACGGCGTAAAAGTCCTAACGACGCCAAAGTTACGGCAACGAGCATGCTTCAAAAGCAGCAACGAAAAACAAGAACTAACTGCGGCGCGCTCTAGCGAGAACCCGTCGGCGGCGGGTCCGGGAAAACCGACTGCGACTGAGCCGGAGGCGCTGAAGTCTGCTGTGTTTGCGCGCCATCCTTCGGCGACGGACCGATACTGATCCGCTTCGGCGGTTGCGCGGGCTTAACCGCAGCCACTTTGGGCTTCGGCTTCGGTTTCGGCTTTTCCGGCGGTGGTTGCGCTCCGGCTGCATCGGCCGAGGCCGCATCGGTTTGGTCCGGCGGCGGCTGATAACCTTTCACCAGATCGGGGGGAACGCCAGTCGTCGTGCCTGGCACGCCATTCGGGAAGACCGGTTCGCGCTGGCCGTTGAGCTTCTTCTTCGAATCGAACATGTCGTTCTGTAAAAGCGTCGTCGGGTCGAATTGACCGCCTGGTGTGCAGGCAGCAATCACGAGCAACAGCGCACCCGCACAGACAACACGAAACAAGGAAGGGATGCGACGCATCGATCGGACCCTAGCCTTTGTCGCCGCTCGACGCGATCAACTCGCTCAGAACCTCAGCTCGGCTGCGGGTGCCTTCTGGCGATCGCGGATCGCTGATGATCATTCCAGTCCATTGCTTGACGGCACTGGCGTCGCCGGCCTTCCAGGCCGAGAGCGCAAGCACTTCACGCGCGCTGTGCCGATAGACCTTGTCGGCCGAGGTCAGCGGTTCGAGACGCGTGCGCATTTCCGAATATGGCGCCGTGTCAACGAGAAGGTAGCCTGCGCGTACTGCCGCCAGTTGCTGCATGACCGAACCAACGCTGCTGTCGCCGGCAATGCCGTCATAAGCCTTTACCGCTGCCGCCTTGTCAGTTGCAGTCAACTCCGCAGCTTCGCGCAAGCGTGACAGAATTCGATAACCAGCCGTGCCGTCGCTTGCGAGCTTGGCAAAGGCGGCATCGGCTTCCTGGTGTTTGCCGGCCTGGGCGAGCACCACAGCGTTTTCAAATGCGACGCCGGACTCGCTGGCCTTCTTGTTTTGCCACCACTCATAGCCGCGCCACCCGCCGACGCCGACGATGATAAGAATGCAGCCCGCGATAAGAAGATTGCCGTACCGCTCCCACAGCTTTTGCAGCCGTTCGCGGCGTACTTCCTCGTCAACTTCCTGGAATATGTCGGCCACGAACTTCAGTCCCCAACACTTGTCCAAAGCGACCGGTGGCGCCTCGGAAACAACCCCGCACTTGCCCCGTAGCGGAAGTCAGCTCTGAACAAACCCTTGGTAAATCAAGGAAATCCGGAGATCTGCCGCTCCGGAAGTGGGGCGGGAATTAGCTTAATGTTGTGGCGTGAGCAAGGCAAAACCCAAATGCCCCAATGCTTTACGGCTGGCAGCGGTTTTTGCTTGTAATTCCGGGCTACTTCTTCCGCATCGGATAAACGTTGTCCGGACCCGGGAACGTGCGAGCCCGAACCTCCTCCGCATAGCCTTTGACCGCCCGTTCGATCGAGGGACCGAGTTCGCCGAACCGCTTGACGAATTTTGGAACCCGCGGCGACAGCCCGAGCATGTCCTCCAGCACCAGCACCTGGCCGTCGCAGGCCACGCTCGCACCGATGCCGATTGTTGGAATTGCGACTTCCGCGGTGATACGGCGTCCTAACGGTTCCGCGATGGCCTCGAGCACGACGGAGAACGCACCAGCATCGGCGACGGCGCGCGCGTCGACTTCGATTGGCGCCCAATCGCTCTCATCCCGGCCCTGCGCCTTGAATGATCCGATGGTGTTGATGGCTTGGGGCGTGAGACCGACGTGTCCCATCACCGGTACACCGCGCTCGACAAGGAAAGCGATCGTCTCCGCCATACGGCGGCCGCCCTCGACTTTGATCGCCCCGCATCCTGTCTCTTTCATGATGCGTGCCGCGGAGTGGAAGGCCTGTTCTTTCGACGCCTCGTAGGATCCGAACGGCATGTCGATCACGACCAGTGCGCGCCTGGAGCCCCGCATTACGGCGTGACCTTGCAGGATCATCATGTCGAGCGTGACCGGGACCGTCGTCTCCAGCCCGTGCATCACCATGCCGAGCGAGTCGCCGACCAGGATGACGTCGCAATGCTCATCGAGGATGCGTGCGGTATGCGCATGATAGGACGTCAGGCAAACCAGCGGCTCACCACCCTTGCGGGCGCGAATGTCGGGCGCTGTCAGTCGCCGGATTTCGTTTTGCGCAGACATGATTATGGCCGGAATGCCGGTACGCCGATGACGACCGGATGAAAGACAAAACCCAGGGCAAAGTAAACAATCGTCCCGACGATAATTGCGATGAGATCGTTGATCGGACCACCAACAGGAACCGGTGGCGCACCGGCGTCGCCGCGGCGTTTCAGCGTGATGCGGTCATAGACCGCCCAGGCCAGCACCGAAGCAAACAAAATCATGCCGCCAAGGTCGCCGTTCGCACACAAATGCGCAAAGGCCCAAATTTTGACTGCGACCAGCAACGGGTGCTTCAGCCGACGCTTGATGTTGCCGGGGATATAAGCCGCGACCAGCAGGATGCTGGCCGGCCACATCAATGCTTCGACGATATGGCGTGTCCAGCCCGGCGGGCTCCAGATTGTAATGAGACCGGCCGCGCGATAGTTCGCAAAGCCGTAGCCGATAAGAACGATGCCAACAATCGAGATCAGCGAAAACAAGCCGCGATACGGCCATTCGCCGATCCTGGCGATCAGCGCCGCGCGCCGGTCGCGCATGGTCACGAATACATGCGTACCGAACAAAACAGCAAGGCCGAGTATTTCGACCGCTAAGCCCATTAGCCTACTCAACTCGCTTGCAAACGGCGACCGAAGTATCGCCTCGTATCAGCTACCGGCGCGCCCGGCAATCGCAGAAACCGGCAATCTACGAGGCGTATTTCCTGTCACGCTCCAGGTAACTTTCAGTTCCTATCAGCGCCTCGCGTTCCTTGAACGACACCATATCATTCCGCATTGACGCCGAGCTGCCGTCTGTGGCGATCGCGGCAAGCACACGTTGCATGGCTTTAATAGAAGCGCGCTGCGTATCGCTCGGAATAATGACGAGGTGATAGCCTAACTCTTCGAGACGTGATGATGATAATAGCGGCGTTTTGCCGCCTTCGAACATGTTGATCAGTTTCCAACCGGAAACCGATTTGGCAATGTCGGCGATCTGCGCTTCGGATGTGGGAGCCTCGACAAACAGCATATCGGCGCCCGCCTCACGATAAGCTCCGGCCCGGTCGATAGCAGCGTTAAATCCTTCAACCGCTATGGCGTCTGTCCGTGCGATCAGGACGAAATCAGGATCAAGCAGCGCATCACGCACCGCTTTCAGTTTTTGCACCATCTCGTTGACCGGCACGAGGCCCTTGTCGTCATAGTGACCGCACTTCTTCGGAAAGGTCTGATCTTCGAGATGAAATCCGGCGACCCCAGCGCGCTCGAAGGCTCGCGCTGCGGCTTGCGCATTCAACGCGTTGCCGTAGCCGGTATCGGCATCGGCAACGATCGGCACTTCGACGACATCCACCATCGAAGCCAACCGATCGACGATGGCGTCGACCGGCATCAAGCCCAGATCTGGAATTCCGGTCGATCGCGCGATCGCGCCACCGCTTGCATAAATCGCGGCAAAGCCTGCCTGCTGCACCAGCCGCGCCGACAGCCCGTCGTATGCGCCAGGCGCAACAGCGATGCGGCCCGAATTAAAAAGACTTCTTAGTTTTGTGGTAGCCCGCACGCGGTGGTCTCCTCTTCGCCTTGCGACGTCAGCATGATACGTCTTGCGCAGGCTTTGGGGGAAGCACGGGAGAAGTCAATGCGGCGGGCGTTGGGGGCGGCACTTGCCATCCTTCTCGGGACACTGTCGGCGTCCGCGCAAGAGTGGCCGGCCAAGCCTGTTCGCATTGTCGTTCCATTTGCCGCCGGTGCGACGCCGGATCTGGTTGCGCGGTTGATCGCCGAGAACCTGCAGGACAAGATCGGGCAAACGTTCATCGTCGAGAACAAGCCCGGCGCGAGCGGAAATACCGGGACCGATATCGTCGCGAAGGCCGAACCCGATGGCACGACGATCGGTGTCAGCATCGGCGGCCCGCTCGCCATTAACACGCTGTTGTTCGGCAACCTGCCCTACGATCCGAAAAAGGATCTCTCGCTGATCACCATGCTGGTGACGCAGCCGAGTGCGCTTGCAGTGAATTCAAGCCTCGGTGTGAAGAGTGCCGCCGAACTGATTGATCTCATCAAACGCAATCCCGGAAAATACACCTACGGGTCGATCGGCACAGGATCGCTGTCGCAGCTCGCGATGGAAGCAATCGCGCTCAAGGCCGGCACCAAACTCGTGCATGTCCCCTACCCGTCGTCGCCGCAGGCCATTCAGGCGCTGATCCGCAACGACGTACAGATAGTCTGCTTGCCGGCGATTTCGATTACGCCGCAACTCGGCGGTGGCGCCATCAAGCTGCTTGCGGTCTCGACGGCGCAGCGGTCGGCGCTGTTGCCCGGCGTACCGACACTCAAAGAGTTCGGCATCGACGTCGAGGCCGATGCCTGGAGCGGCCTCGTTGGCCCCGCCGGTCTGCCGGATGCCATGGTCAACCGGATCGGCCAACTCGTCGGCGACGCCATCACCTCGCGCGCCATCCGCGAAAAGCTGACAACGCAATTGATGGAGCCAATCCCGGACTCACCGGCGGATTTCCGCGCTCACATCGACGCTGATATTGCCCGCTGGACGCCGGTAATCGACGCGGCGAATATCAAGATCAATTAAGTCGGCACTGCCTCATCGTATATTTCCGGCTTGAAGCCGACGACGAGCTTACCGCCACCAAGATCGAGTACCGGCCGTTTGATCATTGACGGCTGCTTGAGCATCAGTGCAATCGCTTTCTTGGCGTCGATGTTGTCTTTCTCATTGTCCGGAAGCTTGCGAAACGTCATCCCGGCGCGATTGAGCAACGTTTCCCAACCAATCTTCTTGCTCCACTTCTCAAGATGTTCGCGATCGATGCCAGCCGTCTTGTAATCGTGGAATTCATAGTCGACGCGATGCTTGTCCAGCCAGGCGCGCGCCTTGGTCATGGTGTCGCAATTCTTGATGCCGTAGATGGTGATCGATTTTGCCATGATGTCCCTCGCCCCCCGTTATGGCTGCATGCGCATATCCATCATATTGCCGGGCACCATCATATTGGTATTGAGGTGGTACATAATCCACAGCGATCCGGCGATCACGATGCCGATGATCAAGGCGCCAAATGCCAGCGCCAATGCGTTGTTGGTATTGTCCGATCCCGTTGTGATGTGCAGGAAAAACGCCAGGTGCACGCCCATCTGCGCGACTGCGAATGCGGCGAGCGCCATCGGCACACCCGGCGTGTAGACCAGACTGGTCCCGCTCGCGACCCAGAATGAACCCGCCGTCAGCGCGGCAGCAAGAACGAGCCCAATCAGATAATTGCGAACGCCGACTGCAATCTCATGCGGTCCCACATCCTGATCGCCGGGAGCGGCGTCAGCGCCGAATTCGTGAGTCATGTCTTGATCGCTCATGATCGTGCTCGCTCAGGGACTCGTTCCCAGAAGATAGACGTTGGTGAAAATGCCGACCCAGATGATATCGAGGGCATGCCAGAACAGGCCGAAACACAGGCCGCGCCGCAGAATGTCCGGCCGAAAGCCTTTGGCCCAGAACTGCGCCATCATGGTGCCGAGCCACAACAGACCAACGGTTACATGCAGGCCGTGACAGCCGACCAGCGTGAAGAACGCGGACAGAAACGCGCTACGATCCGGACCCGGCATTCTCCGCGAGCATTTTAAGGAATTCGCCGCCTTCGAGATAAAGGAATCCGACACCAACAGCCCAGTGATCAGGTAAGCAACTTGCGTCCACAGCATGTTGCGCGCGTTGCTGGCGATGGTCGCCATGCCGCAGACAAAGCTTGAGAGCAAGAGGAACGTGGTTTCGAGCGCCACGGTCGGCAGATGGAAGAGTTGCTGCGGCCCGGGACCGCCGGCTGTGGCATGCGACAGCACCGCGTAGGATGCATAGAAGCCGGAAAACAGAATGAAGTCCGACAGCAGGAAAATCCAGAAGCCGTAGCCGGTGACGATGCGTTTGGGCGCAGGTCCTTTGTGGCCGCCGTCAGGCTCGTAGTAACGAAGTTGGTGCGGATCGTGCTCCGGCCGCTTTTCCGCTATGGCAGGCCCGATACCGGCTTCGCGTCCTTCGACAAGACCGACACGCGCCTGACGCCGCTCGTGATCGATCCTGGCGACTTCGTCGGCGGTCAGATCGTATTCCGTAACGTCGCGCCAGGCGAACACAACAAAGGTCGCGAACGCGCCGACCAAGCCAACTATGACCATCCACCAGATGTGCCAGATCAGTGCGAAGCCGGTGACAACCGCGAAGAACGCCGTGACAACACCCGTCGGGCTGTTGCGCGGCATCTCGATCGGCTTGTAGTCAGGCAGGTCGGTGAGCTGGCGTTGCTCCAGCGCCTTCTGCTTGATGTCCCAGTAGGCTTCCTCGCCTGAGACGTCGGGCATCACCGCGAAGTTGAACGTCGGCGGCGGTGACGCGGTAATCCACTCCAGCGTCCGCCCATCCCACGGATCGCCGGTGGTATCGCGTAATGCCTCACGATTTCGGATCGAGACGGCAAGCTGCACAACCTGACAGGCTATTCCGGCGAGGATCAGGGCGGAGCCTCCGGCCGCGACGAGAAGCCACGGATGCCACGCGGCGACATCGTAGTGCTGCATGCGCCGCGTCATGCCTTCGAGGCCGAGCAGATAGAGCGGCATGAATGCGACGTAGAAGCCCACGGTCCAAAGCCAGAAGGCAGCCTTGCCCCATCGCTCATCGAGCTTGAAACCGAAGGCTTTCGGAAACCAATAGGTGTAGCCGGCGAACGCACCGAACAGTACGCCGCCAATGATGACGTTATGGAAATGCGCAACCAGAAATAGCGAGTTGTGCAGCACAAAGTCTGCCGGCGGCACTGCCAGAAGAACTCCCGTCATGCCGCCGATCACGAACGTCACCATGAAAGACAGCGCCCACAGCATCGGCACGCCGAAACGGATGCGCCCGCCCCACATCGTGAACAGCCAATTGAAAATCTTCACCCCGGTCGGCACTGCGATGATCATGGTCATGATGCCGAAGAAGCCGTTGACGTCGGCGCCCGCTCCCATTGTGAAGAAGTGATGCAGCCAAACCAGAAACGACAGGATGCAGATCGCCATCGTGGCGATGACCATCGAGCGATAACCAAAAAGCGGCTTGCCGGAGAAGGTCGAGATCACCTCTGAGAAGATGCCGAAAGCCGGAAGGATCAGGATGTAAACTTCGGGATGGCCCCACGCCCAGATCAGATTGATGTACATCATCGCGTTGCCGCCGGCGTCCGTCGTGAAAAAATGGAAGCCGAGGTAACGGTCGAGCAGCAGCATCGCGAGGGTTGCGGTCAATATTGGAAATGCCGCAACGATGAGCAGATTCGAGGCAAGCGCGGTCCAACAGAAGATCGGCATGCGTGTGTAGATCATGCCCGGCGCGCGTATCTTCAGAATCGTGGTGACGAAATTGATTCCGGTGAGCAACGTGCCGATGCCGGAAATCTGCAAAGACCACAGGTAGTAGTCGACGCCGACGCCGGGCGAGAATTTCAATTCGGACAACGGCGGATAAGCGAGCCACCCGGTCTTGGCGAACTCGCCGATCACCAGCGAGACATTGACCAGCAGGATACCGGAGGCGGTGAGCCACAGGCTGACAGAATTGAAAGTTGGAAAAGCGACGTCGCGAACGCCGAGCTGTAACGGCACGACGAAATTCATCAGCCCGATCATGAACGGCATGGCCACGAAGAAGATCATGATTGTGCCGTGGGCGGAGAAAATCTGGTCGTAATGCTCGGGCGGCAGGTAGCCTTGCCCATGGAAGGCCAGCGCCTGCTGCGACCGCATCATGATGGCGTCGATGAATCCGCGCAGCAGCATCACCAGCGCGAACGCGCAATACATCACCCCGATGCGCTTGTGATCGACCGACGTGATCCACTCATTCCAGAGATACGCCCAGTAGCCTTTGACCGTCACCCAGACCAGCACGCCGAGGACCACGACGATCATCATCGCCGATGCGCCGAGTGGGATCGGCTGGTCGAAGGGAATGGCGGCCCAGGTCAGTTTACCGAGCATCAGCCGCCTCCTGCCGGGGATGAGCTGTGGCCGCCAGGCTGCTCCTGCGCACCGCCCGAGGCCGGCGCGGTCTCATCGACGATCGACGAGAACAGCTTTGCGTCGACGCCATGATAAGCGGCCGCCTTTACGTCTGAGGATTGCTGGGCAAGCGCGGCGTAAGCTGTAGCGTCGAGAACCGGCCCCCTGTCCTTGGCGCTGGCAAGCCATTTTGCGTAGTCGTCAGGGGACATCGCATGCACGACGAACTGCATGTCCGAGAAACCGTCACCGCTGAATTGTGCGGAAATTCCCTGATAGTCGCCCGGCTCGTCGGCCTGCAGACTGAGCTGCGAGGTCATTCCCGCCATCGTATAAATCTGGCTACCGAGTTGCGGCACAAAAAAGCTGTTCATCACCCCGGACGACGTCAGCGTGAAATGCACCGGGACGCCGGTCGGAATGATCAACTGATTAATGTTCGCAACACCATCGTTCGGATAAATGAATAGCCATTTCCAATCGAGCGAAACGACCTGGATTTCAACCGGCGCCGCGTTTGATTCAAGCGGCCGGAACGGATCAAGCGCGTGCGAGCCGAACCAGGCGATGCCGCCGAGAAACGTGATGACCAGTGCCGGGATCGCCCAGACGATCAGCTCAAGCTGACCGGAAAACGACCAATACGGCAGATAGGTCGCGCGGGTATTCGATGCCCGGAACCACCAGGCAAAGCCAAGCGTCGCCACGATGACCGGGATGACGATCACCAACATGATCGCCACTGAATCGATGAGGATGAGCCGTTCGGAAATGCCGATGGGCCCGTGCGGGTCAAGCACACCCCCGCAACCCGCGAGCGGCAGCGCGAGTGCGAACACCCCAAGAGACCTGCGACTAGTGAAGGTCATCACCCGGTTTTGACCTCTTTCATCGACAACTGAATGACGAATTTAGCGCCGTTCGATCACAATTGTCTCGCCGTTCAAGCAGGCTTGCAGCGGTTTCGTTCCTCGGCAGCCGGTTCCGAATTCAAGTGTTAAGCGGCCAACGGCCCTTAAAATCATATTTTGTTTGGCCCCGAAAACTGACCACCAGCGCAAATTCGCGAACCATCCAACTGATAGGCTCGACAAAGCGTTCCTCAATGGGCCGCTCGCTGTACAGCAACGTTACGTGCGGCGTGAACCTTGAAGGCGACTTCATCCCGGCCATTCGCAATGACACGCGCAGAGACTGATGAAGTCTTTCCAAGCCGACGACGCCTTCATCTCCCCTCAAGACCAAAGCACAGTTTCCGTCTTGGCCAGTAAAACTCTGCACCAGATTGAACATGACGGTGAATGGGCTCGCCCGAACGTTTGCTACCGCTTCACACGCCCTGAGAGCGACAGCTTCGGCCATCCTTTGATCGTCATACTCCCCAAGATCATTCAGTGAGACATGAAACCGCGACGTGAGAAGCGGTTTCGCTTTCGGCCCGCAGACACGACGGAAGCGGTGAGCCAGCGTTTCAATTTGAACGGCCGCACGCGCTTCGGGAAAGACCAGAGTGAATGGTCCGAATTGGGTTGGCGGTCTCACGCTACTCTCCGCTGACAGTAGAACATAACATGAACACTAGGAACGGGGAGAGTCGAATCGTCGAGAGCTGTCCCGCAACGAAAGCGTTCGGTACTAGGCGCTAGTATGGTGGCGGCGCTGAGCCCCACGCGTCCCATTTGCGATAGACCCAGCCCAGCAGCGACAGCGTGGCGCGGCGAACCGGCGGAATATCCTCGCCAATCAACAGCGCCCCGAGCGGGATCATCCAGAAGCCGAGCACGGGCAAAAAGCCGAGAAACCCGCCGGCGATCAGACTAATGCCAAGCGGCCAGCGTATCCATCGTGCCTCAGGCCGGGTCAGCCACGCATAGGCCCGCCGGACACGCCGTGGCAGCGCGTCGAGCAGGCGTTGCAGATGGGGATCATCTTCCACAAAATGCTCAGGGCACATCACGACAAGTGATTTTCATTTTCACTGCCGCGCCGGTTTATCGCTCACTTTTACTGCTACACCGCGCAGACGATCTGAGCCGAGTGAGTCCTTCAATCCTCGCGTCAATCGGCGTTACCGTCGTCGAGACTCACGATCACAGCAGCATTGGCGATAATGATGGAGTCGCCGCCAGATACGGCGGGAATTTCGAGACCGCCCTGAACGGCGGTGACTTTCACCGTACCGTAAGGCAGCTCCTTGGCGACCGCGGACGTATCAACGTCATCTGGATTCGGCGCTGCGATGGTCACGTCGACGAACATGTCGTGAGGGGTCTTGCCAACCAAGCGGACGAAACCAAGGCTCGAATGGCGAATAGCGTCCGACACCGCGCGTTTCGCCGCCTTGGTAGCGTCTTTGCCGTGAACATCGACACCCATACCCATTTCGGTAACACAGCGCACACGCGCCATTCGTCACTCCCACTCGATCGTGCCGGGCGGCTTCGAGGTCACGTCGTAGACCACGCGATTGACGCCCTTCACCTCATTGATGATGCGGGTCGCGACTGCGCCGATGAATTTCATGTCGAACGGGTAGAAGTCAGCAGTCATGCCATCGGTCGAGGTCACCGCGCGCAGTCCGACCACATAATCATAGGTGCGGTAGTCGCCCATGACACCGACCGTGCGCACCGGCAGCAGCACTGCGAAGGCTTGCCAGATGTCGTCATAGAGGCCGGCGCGGCGGATTTCATCGATGAAAACATCGTCGGCGAGTCGCAGGATATCGAGACGCTCCTTGGTGATCGCGCCTGGACAGCGGATGGCAAGGCCCGGACCGGGAAACGGATGGCGGCCGACGAAAACTTCCGGCAAACCAAGCTCGCGGCCGAGCGCGCGGACTTCGTCCTTGAACAATTCGCGCAGCGGCTCAACGAGCTTCATATTCATCCGCTCGGGCAAGCCGCCGACATTGTGATGCGACTTGATGGTAACCGACGGGCCGCCGGTGAACGACACGCTCTCGATCACGTCGGGATAGAGCGTACCTTGGGCAAGGAAATCCGCGCCACCGATTTTCTTCGCTTCAGCATCGAACACATCGATGAACAGCTTGCCGATGGTCTTGCGTTTCTGTTCCGGGTCCTCGACGCCCTCAAGTGCCGTGAGGAAAGTCGCGGATGCATCGACGTGCACCAGCGGGATGTTATAGTGGCCGCGAAACAGCGCCGCGACTTTTTCGCCCTCAGCAAGCCGCAACAGCCCGTGATCGACGAATACGCAAGTCAGCTGGTCGCCGATCGCTTCGTGGATCAGCACGGCAGCGACCGCGGAATCGACGCCGCCGGAGAGACCGCAGATCACCCTGCCCTTGCCGACCTGCCGGCGAATTTTCTCGATCGCCTCTTCCTTGAAGGCGCGCATCGTCCAGTCGCCGGTGCAGCCGGCGATCTTGCGGACGAAATTGCGCAGCAGCGCTGCACCGTGCGGCGTGTGCACGACCTCAAGATGGAATTGCGTGGCGTAGAACTTGCGCTTCTCGTCGGCGATGATCGCAATCGGTGCGTTCGGCGACGTGCCGATGGCGGTAAAGCCGTCGGGCAATTTCGTGACGCGGTCACCGTGGCTCATCCACACCGGATAACGCTGGCCGATTTCCCAAACGCCGTCAGTCAGCGCCGATGGCCTGGTGATCTCGACCTCAGCGCGGCCAAATTCCCGGTGATGGCCGGCCTCGACCATGCCGCCGAGCTGGTGCGCCATCGCCTGCTCGCCGTAGCAAATGCCGAGCACCGGCACGCCGGCCTGATAGATCGCCATCGGCGCCAGCGGCGCATCCTTGTCGAGCACACCTGCGGGCCCGCCGGACAGGATCACACCTTTAGGCTTCATCTCGCGAAAAGCAGCTTCGGCCTTCTGATACGGCACGATCTCGCAATAAACCCGCTCCTCGCGCACGCGCCGCGCGATGAGCTGCGTGACCTGCGAGCCGAAGTCGACGATCAGAATTTTGTCGTGGGATTCCATGGCGGGTTCTATGGGACCCGCGTCGATTCGTCGAGCATTGGAAGCTGGTGTCATGACGACCGCCGCAACACGCTGACGAAAAACCCGTCGGTATCGGTCCGGCGCGGGGTCATCAGCAAACCTTCCTCCGAAATAAGCGCGGCCCGGGCAAAAAGATAGGCTCGCTCACCCAGCGCCTGGGCCATTTCAGCTGGCTTTTCCACGGAAAAGTCAGGGTGCCGGCCGGTGAAGGCCCGGATCTGGTCACCGTTCTCCTCGGAAAGAACCGAGCAGGTGATGTAGGCGATGCGGCCACCCGGTTTGGTCAGCGAAACGGCGCGGTCGAGCAGCGATGCCTGCTGTTTTTGCCGCTCGGCCAAGCGCGCCGGGCCGAACGCGCCATTTGGCGTCGGGATTGCGCCGCCAGGTTCCGGTGCCGGTGCAAGGCGCGTCGATCAGCACCAGATCGGCCCGGCCGGCCAGATCGGCAAGAACGTCGTCATCACCGCGCGGCGTCCGCACCTGGATGTTGCGTGCGCCGGCCCGTGCAATGCGCTCATGGATCGGCGCAAGCTGCCGCTTGTCGATATCGGTCGCATAAATCTGGCCGTGATTGTCCATCGCCGCCGCCAGCGCCAGCGTCTTGCCGCCGGCGCCTGCTGCAATGTCGATAACCTGTTCGCCGGGCTTTGCCCCAGCAAACAGCGCGGCGAGCTGAGAGCCTTCGTCCTGGATTTCGACAAAGCCCTTGATGAACAAGCGGCTCGGCATGAACCGCCGGACTTTTGGCGTCAGCGGCGAGCTGGATGCGAAGGCCGACCGGCGACCAGCGCGTTGGCTCGGCGTGAAGATGAGAAAGTTTGGGCTGCAATTCCTCACGCTCACCTTTGAGCGTGTTGACGCGCAGATCGAGCGGCGCGCGGCTCGCCAGCGACGCGCCCTCCTCGGCCCGCTCGTCACCGAACGTTCGAGCAAAACCGGCATCGAGCCATTCCGGATAGTCGCCCTGCACGTAGGGTGGCGCGTTTGCGATCTTGTCTGCATTAAGCGCAGCACTTTCCGCCTCACTCAGCTGCGCCGGTGCGAAACGCTCGCCGCTGCACAGGGCTGCAATTGCTGCAACATCGAGCTCGCGTTCCCGTCTCAACATGCCGATCACGGCCGCACGCGGGCTCGCCTCGCCCATCAGCCACGACGATGAGGCCTTCCGGCGCAATGCGTCATAAACCAGCCCGGCAATCGCGGCGCGATCGGAAGATCCGGCAAAGCGATGGGACTGCCCCCAATCCTTGAGCACATCCGGCGCGGGGCGGCGCTTCGCCTCGATATCGGCGAAAACTTCAATGGCAGCGGACAGACGGCCCGAAGGAGTCATTTCGGCGTGTGGCTCTCGTAACGCTTATCAAACAGGCCGCGGCAGCGTCAGCACTTCGAAAATGTAGATTGCCCAGTTGATCGCAAGCGCGATCGCCGCAATCCCATAGAACGGCCCGCGAAGGCGCACATTATTGCTGGACACATGCACAGCAGCCTGAAGAACCCGAAACACCACGAATATCCAGGCCAGGATGACAAAGATCAGTCCAGCAAGGTGCGTGATGTAGGCCAGGATCGTCAGAACATAAAACAGGACCGGCAGCTCAAACTGATTGGAGAAGGAATAGGACACCTGCAGCGCACGTTTCGACCAGTTCGGCTCGCGCAGCGCGATGTTGTCATAGGTGGCAATGCCGGCTTTGAAATCGCGGGCACGCATTGGCGCCAGGAAAAACAGCAGCAGAAAGGTCAGGATGACCTCGACAAACAACGGCAGCAGGATCTCCTGAACGGTCATCGGCTTTTCCCGGTTACTTCAATTTCACGCTGATGGCCGTCTCACCGTCTTCATCCAGCAATGCGCTGCGCCAAATCTTGCCGTCGAACAAAGCCTTTCGCACCGCGTCAGCCGTGCCGCCGTGGTTGAGGTTGGCGGTGATCAAAGTGCCGCCGATGCGCAACAGGCCCCGAAGCGTCTTGTGCAGAGCCGGCGTCGGCATATTGCCGTCGAAGAACGCAACGTCGTAGCCGGGATCGAGCGTCGGAAGGACGGAAGCGAAATCGCCTTCGTGCACAGTGATACGATGATCCATGCCCGCAGCCGTGATGTTGTCGCGCGCAAGCTGCGCGTGCTCGGAATCGGCTTCAACCGTGTCGACGGTCGCACCCGACGCGCCGAATGCGAAAGATAACGCGGTGTAACCAAGCGCGGTTCCCAGTTCCAGTATCCGCCGTGCATTGGCTGACGCCGCCATCGCCGCGAGAAATGGGCCATTGTCGTAAGGATAGGCGTGGCAACCGTGTACTGCGCGGTGCGCGTCGGTCGCCGCGCGTATTTTTGTAAACGGATCGTTGGCCTGAGCGGCCATTCTTGGCACCTAACCTCTACCCGGATAGTTCGGGCTCTCGCGCGTGATCGTGACGTCGTGAACGTGACTTTCGCGCAGGCCCGATGAGGTAATCCTCACGAACTCGGCCTTGTTGTGGAATTCCTTGATATTCGGCGCGCCGACGTAACCCATGGCAGCGCGCAGGCCTCCGGCGAGCTGATGCAGCACGGTCGAAACCGGACCTTTGTAGCCGACCTGTCCTTCGATGCCTTCGGGAACGAGCTTGAGGGTATCCTTGATATCCTGCTGGAAGTAACGATCGGCGGAACCACGCGCCATCGCTTCAACCGAGCCCATACCGCGATAGGATTTGTAGGAACGGCCCTGATAGAGAAACACCTCGCCCGGTGTTTCGTCGGTGCCGGCAAGCAGTGAGCCCACCATCGCGCAGTCGGCGCCGGCCGCCAGCGCCTTGGCAAGGTCGCCGGAGAATTTGATGCCGCCGTCGGCAATGACCGGCGTGTTGGTTTTGTGCGCGACTTCGACCGCATCCATGATGGCTGTCAGCTGCGGCACACCAACGCCGGCAACAATCCGTGTCGTGCAGATCGATCCAGGACCGATGCCGACCTTGATCGAATTGGCGCCGGAATCGATCAGCGCTTTCGCGCCCTCGCCCGTTGCGACGTTACCGGCCACCACTTGCACCGCGTTCGACAGCCTTTTGATGCGGTTGACCGCCTCGAGCACGCGCTTTGAGTGGCCGTGCGCGGTATCGACAACCACGAGATCGACGCCGGCTTCGATCAAACCTTCGCTGCGCTGAAATCCGGCATCGCCAACTGAGGTAGCAGCGGCGACACGAAGCCGGCCCTGCTCGTCTTTGCAGGCGTTCGGATTGGCGACCGCCTTTTCTATGTCCTTCACGGTGATCAGGCCGACGCAACGGTAGTCGGCGTCGACGACCAGAAGCTTTTCGATACGGTGTTGATGCAGAAGACGCTTGGCTTCATCCTGCCCGACGCTTTCGCGCACGGTGACCAAGGAATCCTTGGTCATCAGCTCGGATATTTTTTGCCGTTTGTCGGTAGCGAAGCGGACATCGCGGTTGGTGAGAATGCCGACGAGCTTGCCGGCGCGCCCATTTCCGCCGCCCTCCACCACGGGAATTCCGGAAATGTGATTCTCGTGCATCAGGGTCAGGGCATCGGCCAGCGTCGCATCGGGACGGATCGTCACCGGATTGACCACCATGCCGGACTCGAACTTCTTCACTTGCCTGACTTGGGCGGCCTGCACCTCAGGATCGAGATTGCGATGAATGACGCCCAAGCCGCCGGCCTGCGCCATGGCGATCGCCATGTGGGCCTCGGTCACGGTGTCCATGGCCGACGCGACGATCGGAATATTCAGGAGAACGTTGCGGGTAATCCGCGACCTTATGTCAACTTCCGACGGCATCACGTCGGATAGTCCGGGCTTCAACAAGACATCGTCGAAGGTGTAAGCTTCGCGGAGAGTGCCGTTTGAATTAGCTGCCATTGCCAACTCCGAATCGCCCGAAATCGCGGACCGGTACATCGAGTAAGATGCCTGAAGGGCGAGAAGACTTACGTCCCTCGCCCGTCTCGACGGCCCGCTTTTGGGTTGGCGGCGGTCGATAGCACGCCTTCGCAATAAATAATAGGCCTACGGGCCGAAAACAGGTGGGAAACGCTATGAAAACGAGGATTAGCCGGCGCCAGTTTAATGCCGGAGCGCTAACCGCCGGTGCGGCGATTGCGACGACTGGGCATCCAGTCCATGCCCAAAGCACGCCTGTGAAGATTCGGATCGGCTGGGTGGTCATTCCGGCATCGTTGGCGCCGCTGGTGCTGGCGAAAAAGGACATCCTCAAGCACTTCGGCCAATCCTACGTCGCCGAGGCGATCCACTTTGAAGGCACACCGCCGGTGATCACGGCGCTGGCATCGGGCGAGGTCGACATCGGACCACTCGCTTTTTCCTCATTCGCGCTCGCCATCCAGAACGCCCGCATGGACGATCTGCGGGTCATCTGCGACGAAATCCAGGACGGCGTCGCCGGCCACGGAAGCAATGAATTCATGGTGCTCAAGGACGGCCCGATCAAAACGGTCGCCGACCTGAAAGGCAAAGTTCTCGCCACTAACGCCATGGGCAGCGCCGTCGACATCGCGATGCGCGCGATGCTGCGCAAGACCGGTCTCGAACCCAACAAGGACTATACAATCGTCGAGGCCCCCTTCCCCGCCATGCGCGCGATGCTAGCCGAGAAGAAGGCCGATCTTATCAGTGCAGTGCCGCCATTCTCACTCGATCCCGATTTGCGGGCGATGGCCAACACACTGTTCACCCAGAAAGACGCCTTCGGCATCACAGAACTGACAATGTGGACGGCGCGCACCGGCTTCATTCAGCAGAACCGCGCAGCGGTGGTCGACTTTCTGGAAGACACCATCCGCGCGGTGCGTTGGTACACCGATCCAAAAAATCACGATGAGGCCGCCGCTATCGTCGCGAGCCTCAATAAAGCGCCGCCGGGACGAATGAACTGGGCTTTTGGCGAGCACGACCAGTATCGCGACCCGAACGGCATGCCGAACCTCGCCGCGTTACAGAGCAATCTGCAACTGCAAAAGCAGGTCGGCTTTCTTAAGGACGATATCGACGTGAAGAAATATTCCGACGTCAGCATGGTCGTCGAGGCGGCCAAGCGGCTGACATGAATTTGGCGTAAATTGACGCCGATTTGTCGCGGAAATACGGGGTGCAGAGTACATTGCGCCGATGCAGGATTTGAGTCGCCTCTGCAATGACCATCCGACGCGATGGCTGACGATCGCAGCTGCGATGTTTCTCGCTGTCGTTCCGGCCCACGCGCAAGACCGGACTCAAGACGCCCCGGATGAACGCCGCTGCACCGGGCAACTCCGCGCTTCCGTCGACGACCGCATCTCGTCTTGCACGACGCTGATCAATTCCGGGCGTTATCAGCCAGTCAATCTCGCTATCCTTCACGATAATCGCGGCGTCGCGTTGCGCGCCAAAGGCGACCTTACTGGCGCGCGCAAGGATTTTGATGACGCGATCTCGCTCAATTCGAGCTATGCGCGTGCTTTTGCCAACCGCGCCAGTCTGCAGTTGAGCCAGCGTGATCTGGACGGCGCAATTGCCGATCTGAATGCCGCTATCAAACTCGACGCAACGGACGCCGGCATGTTCATGTCGCGGGGCAATGCCTACGACGAGAAGCGCGACTTCGACCACGCCATAGCCGACTACAATGAAGCGATCCGCATCGCACCGAACTACGGCTCGGCTTATTTCAATCGCGGCCTGGCATTTCGCCGCAAAGGTAATCTCGACAGTGCCATCGCCGACTACGATCAGGCGATCAAGCTCGATCAGCGGAATACTTCAGCGTTCAACAATCGCGGCATCGCCTGGTTCGCCAAAGGCGACTACGACCGTGCCATCGCCGATTACAGTCAGGCGCTTCGGATCGATCCGAACTTCGTCGCCGCTTATAGCAATCGCGGCGACGCCTATCGGGCCAAAGGTGACTTTGCGCATGCCACTGCCGACTTCGATCGCGCCATAAAGTTGTCTCCGCAATTCGCGCTCGCGTTCGACAATCGCGGCCTGGTCGCCTACCAGCAACAGGATTACGACCGGGCAATCGCCGATTTCACGACGGCAATCCAGATCGATCCCAAGAATGCACAAGCCTTCAACAATCGTGGCAATGCTTATGCCGATAAGAGCGACAGCAAATCCGCATTGGCCGATTACAATCAAGCGGTCCAGCTCGATCCCAACAGCGTCGGCATTCGCTATGACCGGGGCATTGCGCTCCGCCGTAGCGGCGATCTCGATGGCGCGATTGCCGACTTGACCGAGGCCGTTCGTCTCGATCCGCAGCAAGCCGGCGCATTCAACGAGCGCGGCTATGCGTTCTATCAGAAGCACGATCTCGACCGCGCCATTGCCGACTACGACGCGGCGATCAAGATCAACCCGCAGTTTACTGTCGCCTACAACAACCGCGGCAACGCATACGACGACAAAGGCGATGTCGATCATGCCATTGCCGACTACAACGCCGCTCTGCGCATCGACGCCGATTATGCAGCGGCTTACTACAACCGCGGCATCGCCTGGCGGCGCAAAGGCGATCTCGATCGGGCAATCGCAGACTACGACCAGGCGATCAAGCTTAATCCCACAGCGACGGCCTACAACAATCGCGGCAGCGCGTGGGACGCTAAAGGCGACATCGATCGCGCAATGACCGATCTCGAACAGGCGATCAAGCTCGATCCCGCCTTGCCGGACGCTTACATCAACCGCGGCAACGCCAAGCGCGAAAAACTCGACTATGCGGCCGCCATCGCCGACTACACCCAGGCACTCTCGCTCGCGCCGAATGCGCCGCTCGCCTACTACAATCGCGCCTGGGCTCACTATCTCTCTGGCGAGATGTCAGACGCGCTGAATGACATCAACCGCGCCATCGTACTCGACGATCGTTCGGCAAGCGCATTTTCGACCCGTGGATTGATCCGGGAGCGATCGGGCGATACTACGGGCGCAGCCGACGACTTCCGCCAGGCACTAAAACTCGACCCGACATTCCAGCAACCAGCCGACGCGCTGCAACGTCTCAAAGCCGGCCCGCCGAAGAGCCAATAGCTGTCGCCCATGCCAGCGCCACTGCCATCGCCCGCGAATGATCGCGTCGTGCCGATGATCGTCGCCGTATCGCTGTTCATGGAAAACATGGACTCGACGGTGATCTCGACGTCGTTGCCTGCCATCGCGCACGCGCTCGGCACCAATCCGCTGGCGCTGAAGCTTGCCGTGACATCCTACCTGCTGTCGCTTGCGATCTTTATTCCGGCGAGCGGATGGGTCGCAGATCATTTCGGTCCGCGCAACGTTTTCCGTATCGCAATCGGCGTATTCATTCTCGGCTCAATCGGTTGCGCTGCTTCGCATACGCTTGAGCAATTCGTTTTCGCCCGTATCGCACAAGGCGTCGGCGGGGCAATGATGACGCCGGTCGGCCGCCTCATCCTGGTACGCAGCATCGACAAGCATCTCCTGCTCAGCGCGATGTCGCTGGTAACAGTACCGGCGCTGATTGGCCCGATCTGCGGCCCGCCGCTCGGCGGCTTCATCACCACTTATGCCTCGTGGCACTGGATCTTTCTGATCAACGTCCCAATCGGCCTGCTTGGCATCGTCCTGGTGTCGGTCTTTATCCCGAATGTCCGCATCGAAAAGCACGCTCCGTTTGACGTGATCGGGTTCCTTCTTTCCGGACTGAGCATTGGTGGACTGGCATTCGGACTGTCGGTGCTGGGGCTCGACTACCTGCCGATCAGCGTCGTTGCCACGCTGCTGGTTATCGGCGTCGTCGCAACGGTTGCCTACGTGATCCACGCGCGGCGTTGTCCGGCGCCGATCCTCGACCTCGGCCTGCTCAGACTGCCAACCTTTCGCGCCAGTATTGTCGGCGGTTTCCTGTTCCGGCTCGGCGTCGGCGCACTGCCGTTTCTGCTGCCGCTGTTGTTGCAGATCGGCTTCAACATGACACCGTTTCAGTCCGGCCTGATCACGTTCACCGGCGCGCTCGGCTCGATGTTCATGAAGGCGGCGGTTACGCGCGTGGTGCGCCGTTTCGGCTATCGCGACGTGCTGCTTTACAACAGCATCGTAAGCAGCCTGTTTCTGGCCGCCTGCGCTACTTTCGTTCCCGGCACGCCGGCGGCGGTCATGATTGCTGTGCTGCTATCCGGTGGCTTCTTTCGTTCGTTGCAATTCACCAGCATCAACACCATCGCTTATGCCGAAATCCCGCCGGAAAAGATGAGCGCCGCCACATCGCTGGTCGCAGCTGCGCAGCAACTATCGTTGTCGACTGGCGTAGCGGCCGGAGCCTTGGTGGTGGAAATCACGCTGAAGCTGAAAGGCGCGTCGACGATGGGCGCTGCGGACTTTCCGCCCGCGTTCATCGCCATCGGCCTGCTGGCGGCAAGCGCGTCGCTGATCTTCATGAGGCTCAAGCCGGATGCGGGCGATGAGCTCACCGGCCGCAAGGCTGCGCAGATCAAAGAGGCTGAGCTAAGCGCCTCGGAAGCCGCGGGCAAGCAAATATAACTCCGCCGAGTCCGTGCGGCTGGCCGGCGGTTTGACGTGTTTGACGCTTTCGAAGCTGCGCTTGAGCTCGGCGAGCAGTGTCGCCTCGGTGCCGCCCTGGAGAACCTTGCACAGGAAATTGCCGCCGGTGTTGAGCACTTCGCGCCCGAACAACGCCGCCGCTTCGGCAAGCGCCATGATGCGCAGGTGGTCGGTCTGGCGGTGGCCGGTTGTGTTGGCTGCCATATCCGAGAGCACCACATCGGCCTTGCCGCCGAGCATGTCTCTTAACCGGTCGGGCGCCGCCTCGTCGAGAAAGTCGAGATGCAGGAATTCAACGCCAACAATCGGTTTCATCTCCAGAATATCGAGCGCAACGACCCGGCCTTTTGCACCGACGCGCTTTGCCGCGATCTCGCTCCAGCCGCCGGGTGCGGCTCCGAGATCGACGACGCGCGCGCCCGATTTGAGCACATGATATTTGTCGTCGATCTCGATGAGCTTGTACGCGGCACGAGATCGATAGCCGTCGCGCTTGGCGCGCGCGACATAAGGATCACTGAGCTGGCGCTCAAGCCAGGCGCGCGATGACAGCTTGCGTGTCTTCTGATCTTTGAGCCGAGCCATCTATGCTTCGCCCCAAACGCGGTCTTCCCGCATCAACTCGACCAGCATGCCTTCGCGCAGACCGCGGTCGGCGACGCGCAGCCGCGGACAGGGGAAGTCGCGGCGGATCGCATCGAGAATCGCGCAGCCGGCGAGCACAAGGTCGGCCCGTTCCGCGCCAATGCAGGGATTGGCGGCGCGTTGGTCGAAATTCATCGCCATCAATTCAGCGACCACACTCGAGACTTCGTTATCCGACAGCCAGCAGCCATCGACCCGGCGGCGGTCATACCGCTTGAGCCGCAGGAATACGCCGGCAATCGTCGTCACCGTACCCGATGTGCCGAGCATGTGGACACCGTCCAGATAGGGAAACTCTTCGGCAAATTTTCTGACGAAGCCGGCAACCTCGTCCACCATCGCGGCATAGGTGTCCGGCGAAACCACGTGACCGCCGTAGCGTTCGGCCAGCGTGACGACACCGACCGGAAGCGACGCCCAGCCGACAATATCCGGCAGCGGTGGACCGCAGCGGCCCGGCCCGGAGCTGCCGAGCCGGACCAATTCCGACGAGCCGCCGCCGATGTCGAACAGGATCACACCGGACGCCGATGGATCGAACAGTTCGGTGCAACCGGTTGCCGCCAGCCTCGCCTCGGTCGCGGAATCGATAATCTCAAGCTCGAGGCCGGCTTGCTCGGCAACACGGCTGCGAAAGGCTTCACCGTTCTCCGCGGCGCGGCAAGCTTCAGTCGCAATCAAACGGGCCCGCATCACGCCGCGCGCCCGCATCTTGTCGCGGCAAATCAGCAGCGCGTCGACCGCACGCTCGATCGCTGCCTCGCTGATGCGGCGGGACGCCGCGATACCTTCGCCGAGCCGGATGATGCGGGAAAACGCATCGATGACACGGAAGCCGCCATCGGTCGGCCGGGCGATCAGCAGGCGGCAATTGTTGGTGCCGAGGTCGAGCGCGGCATAGGTCGCATCGGAACGGTCGTGAGATTGCTCATGCCAGCCGTCGCGACGGGGGTCGCGGCGGATGCCATACGGCGTCCGCCGGCCCCAGTGGGACCGGCGCGGGCCGTCGAGGCCGCCGTTGGGCGGGCCCTCGTCGTTCATCCAAAGCCTTCCCGCCACGCCGGAGCCCGTTCGGCTCGACGGCGCAGCTGTTGTTTATGCCTAAATCGAGGAAACTGTACCAAGGCCGGAGACGGGGGCAAATATGCCGTTTTCCCGCCTATGAGCCATGCCTAATGGGCTTCTTGTCGGGCCCTGCCAAGTCAATTATGTCACGGCCTACAACACTTTGCGGGATTAAATCGTCATGGATTTGCAGCAGTCCGTAAAGGACCGGGCGGATGAATTGCTCGCCGACCGGCTGTCGGTCGAGAAATTTGCCGTCGGGCAGTCAGTGCCCCGCAAAGAGGACCCCACCCTGCTCCGGGGCCGCGGCCGCTACACCGACGACATCAGCCTTCCCGGACAGGCCTATGCGGTGATCGTGCGCAGCCAGGTCGCGCACGGCGTCATCAAATCCATCGACACCGAAGCGGCGCGGAAAATGCCGGGCGTGCTCGGCGTCTATACCGCCGCCGACCTGAAAGGTTACGGCCCGCTCAAATGCGTCGTGCCGTTCAACAACCGCGACGGTTCGCCGATGAAGAAGCCGCTGCGCGAAGCGCTGGCGGTCGGCAAGGTGCGCTATGTCGGCGACCCCGTCGCCTTCGTCGTTGCCGAGTCCGTGAACGCCGCAAAGGATGCCGCTGAAGCGGTCGTCCTTGATATCGAAGCGTTGCCTTCAGTGACGGCAGCCGAGGAGTCGGCAAAGCCGAGCGCGCCGCAGATCTACGATGACGTGCCGGGCAACGTGGCGCTTGATTATCATTATGGCGACTCGGAAGTGGTCAACGCTGCGTTCGCCAAAGCGGCGCATGTCACCAAGCTCGGTTTGCTCAACAGCCGGCTCGTCTGTGCCCCCATGGAACCGCGCGCGGCGCTCGCCGCCTATGACGGCCAGCGCTTTACATTCTACGTGGGCTCGCAGGGCGTGTTCGGCATGCGCGCCAATCTCGCCGAAGCCATGGGCGTGCAGCCGAAAGAGGTCCATGTCCTGACCGGACAGGTCGGCGGCTCGTTCGGCATGAAGGCCGCGGTGTTTCCGGAATACATTTGCATCCTGCATGCGGCGCGCGCGCTTGGCCGTCCGGTGAAATGGACCGACGAGCGCTCCGGCAGCTTCGTCTCCGACAGCCACGGCCGCGATCACGAAGTCACCGGCGAACTGGCGCTCGACGCTGAAGGCAAATTCCTCGCGGTGCGTTTGACCAGCTACGCCAATGTCGGCGCGTTCCTGTCGCCGGTGGCGCCGATGCCCGGCACGCTCAATGCCGTGAAAAATGTGCAGGGCATGTACCGCACGCCGCTGATCGAAGTGTCGACCAAAGTGATGTTCACCAACACTTCGCACGTTTCGGCCTATCGCGGCGCCGGACGCCCCGAAGGCAACTACTATATGGAGCGCCTGATCGACGCCGCCGCGGTCGAGATGGGAATGGATCGCCTGGCGATCCGGAAGAAGAACCAGATCAGCCCGAAGGACATTCCCTACAAAGCCGCGTCGGGCGGCGTCTACGATAGCGGTGACTTCGCTGCGCTGACCAAACAGGCGGTCGAATTCGCCGACGCCAAGGGCTTCGCCAAGCGCAAGCGCGAGAGCGTCAGGCGCGGCAAGCTGCGCGGCCTCGGCATTGGCAACTTCCTTGAAGTCACCGCGCCGCCGTCGAAGGAACTCGCCGACGTCAAATTCAACGCCGATGGAACAGTCACCCTTGCCACCGGAACGCTGGATTTCGGCATGGGCCACGCCACGCCGTTCGCGCAAGTGTTGAGCGACCGGCTCGGCATTCCGTTCGACAAGATTTCGCTGCTGCAAGGCGACAGCGACAAGCTCGCGGCCGGCGGCGGGTCCGGCGGTTCGAAGTCGCTGATGCACACCGGTACCGCGATTGTCGAAGCAGCCGCCAAGGTGATCGAAAAAGGCAAGGAGCTCGCCGCAAGCGCGCTCGAAGCCGCGGCCTCCGACATCGATTTCAAGCGTGGCGACTTCACCATCGTCGGCACCGACCGCAAGATTTCGATCATGGAGCTGGCCGACAAGCTCAACAAAGGCCCAAAGCCGCCGGCCGAAGGCCCGCAATCGCTCGACGTCACCCATATCAGCGACGGGCCAAGTGCCTCGACCTATCCCAACGGCTGCCACGTCTGCGAAGTCGAGGTCGATCCTGACACCGGCACCGTCGAGATCGTGAAATATTCCTGCGTCAACGATTTCGGCAACGTCATCAATCCGCTGATCGTCGAGGGCCAGCTGCACGGCGGCGTGGTGCAAGGCATCGGCCAGGTGCTGATGGAGCATACGGTTTACGACAGCGAGGGCCAGCTCCTGACCGGCTCGTTCATGGACTACGCCATGCCGCGCGCGGCCGACGTGCCGTTCTTCCAGCTTGCCGACCACCCCGCCCCTGCCACCACCAATCCGCTCGGCGTCAAAGGCTGCGGCGAAGCTGGCTGCGCCGGCGCCCTCACCTCGGTGATGAACGCGGTGATCGACGCACTCTCCGGCCACGGCATCCGTCACGTCGACATGCCGCTAAAGCCGTCGCAGATCTGGCAGGCGCTGCAGGACGCGAAGGCGGCCCGCCCGCAATGACGGAAGTCCTTGCTGTTTCGTCCGCCGGCACGGCGCGGTCACGGCTTATTGCCGCCGTCTGCACCGCGCACATGATGAGTCATTATTACATGCTGATGCTGGCGCCGTTGCTCGCCTTCATCCGCGCGGACTTCAACGTCAGCTATACCGAACTGGCGCTGGCGCTCACGGTATTCAATGTCGTCTCCGGCGTGCTGCAGACGCCAGTCGGATTTGTGGTCGATCGCATCGGCGCCCGCGCCGTGCTGATCGCCGGCCTTGGCCTGAGCAGCGTCGCCTACGCCGTCGCCGGCATCGTCAATTCCTACTGGGTGTTCATCGCGATGTACGGCCTTGCCGGCGTCGGGAACACCGTCTTTCACCCGTCCGACTACACCCTGTTGTCGGACCATTCGCCGCCGAACCGGCTCAGCCAGGTGTTTTCGTTCCACACCTTCGCCGGGATGGTCGGTCGGAGCGATCGCGCCGGTGACGCTGCTCTACATGCAAAGCCTGTTCGGCTGGCGCGGCGCTTACCTCGGCGCGGCGAGCTTCGGCCTCTTGGTGCTGCTGGTCCTGATCCTGCAACCGGAGCCGCCGGTTGTGCAGCATGCGAAACCGAGCGCGAAAAAAGCGACCGACGCCGCGGATACCGGATGGCGGCTTTTGATGACGCCGCCGATCCTGCTGAACTTCGGCTTCTTCGTGCTGACCTCGATCATGAACGGCGGACTGAACACCTATCTGGTGGTCGCGCTCAACGCACTGCATTCGACACCTGTTGCTGTCGGCAACATGGCGCTCTCCGGTCTCCTCACCATGAATGCTGTCGGCGTGCTCGCCGGCGGCGCGATGGCCGGGCGCACCAGCCGCCATGCCGCGGTCATCGCTGCCTCAGGCCTGACCATCGGCGGTATCGTCACGGCCATCGTCGGCCTGGTTGACTTGCCGTCGTATGGTTTAATCGGGTTGATGGGCTTGAGCGGCCTGTGCGTCGGCGCAACCTACCCGTCCCGCGACATGCTGGTCCGCTCGGTCACGCCGCCCGGACGCCTATGGGAAGGTCTTTGGATTTGTCAGCACCGGGTTCAATGTCGGCGCGAGTATCGCGCCGATCATGTACGGCATGCTGATGGACCACGGCGCGCCGCGCGAAGTCTTTCTGCTCTCCGCCGCGGTCTGCGTGATCTGCGTCTCCACCGTCACGTTCGGATTTTCGCGCCGCGAGATACTTTGAACTGCACAAAAGCCGAGCTTTGCCGCCTTGCGGCAACTTGCTACTGTTCCGCTACAACCGATAACAAATCGAAGGATGGGAGAAACTTATGAAGCTTTGCCGCTACGATGACGATCGCATGGGTGTGGTGCGTGGCGATCTGGTGCACGACGTCACCGAAGCGCAAACCGAAATCCGCAAGGCCGCGCCTTACGCGATGAAAGGCGACGCCGTGATCGCGGCACTGCCGCAGTGGCGCGAGCGGATCGAGCGCATGGCGGACAAGGCGGCGGCGAAGCCGATCAGCAGCGTCAAATTGCTGCCACCGGTGGCGCGGCCGACCAAGCTGACCTGTGCCCCGACCAACTACAAGGCGCATATCGCGGAGATGGAAAAGGCTTCGCAGGATCCGACCACGCAGATCGTCCGCCATCAATCGCCGAACATTCTCGAAGCCGGAATGTTTCTCAAAGCCAATTCTGCGCTGGTCGGACCGTCGGAAGGAATTCCGATGCGTTTCCCCGATCGCCGCAACGATCATGAAGCCGAAGTGGTCATTGTGCTCGGCAAGGCCGGCAGCGACATCAAGCAGGCAAACGCGCTCGATTACGTCGCCGGCTATTGCCTTGGCCTCGACATGACGGTGCGCGGCAAAGAGGACCGCAGCTTCCGCAAGTCGGTGGACGGCTATGCCGTGCTCGGCCCGTGGTTCGTCACCGCCGATGAAATCCCCGATCCGGATGCGCTGCCGATCTACCTCGACGTCAACGGCGAGGTCCGCCAGAACAGCAACACCAGCCAGTTGATCTATAGCTGCCGGCGGCTGATCGAATTCGCTTCGGAATTCTACACGCTCTATCCGGGCGACCTGCTCTACACCGGCACGCCGGACGGCGTGAACCGCGTGAAGCCGGGCGATGTCATCACCTGCAAATCGGCGCCGGCGCTCGGCGAATTGAAAATCACCGTGCGCGCGCACCAGGACGGCAAAGTCGGCGGCTAGACGATCCGGAAAATCCAGCAAATCTGACTGGAGAGACCCATGTTGCAGGTCAAACGCGCCGGCCATTCGACGATAACGACGCCGGATATCGAACGTTCGGTGGATTATTTCACCGCGCCTGCTCGGCCTGAGCCTCGTGGCGCGGGAGAAGAACCGCGTCGTGCTCGCCACGAAATCCGGCGTCGAGGCGGTCGTGCTGGAGCGCGGCAGCGCCGTCGACGTGCCGCGGCTGTCGTTCCAGATCGCGCCGGGCAGCGATCTCGATGAAGTCGCTTCGCGGCTGAAAAAGGCCGGGCTGAAAAGCGAAAAGCGCAGCGACATCACGCCCGGCATCACCAGCGCGCTGACGTTTCAGGATCCCAAGGGCACCACGCTCGAGATCTTTTCCGATTTCGCGTTCGCCGGCCCGGACAACACCTTCACCGGCATCATGCCGCTGAAGTTCGGCCACATCGCCTATCAGTGCCCGGACGTGCAGGGCGTGGTGAAATTCTATTGCGACATGCTGGGCTTCCGGGTCTCCGACTGGCGCGGCGATTTCTTCGCCTTCCTGCGCTGCAGCCGCGACCACCACACCGTGAATTTCCTGCGCGATCCGAAGACCGCGATCCATCACATCGCTTTCGAGGTGCGCGACTGGTCGGAAATCAAGCGCGCCAGCGACATGCTGGCGCAATCCGGCATCAAGCTGGCGTGGGGACCGCTGCGCCACATCATCGGCCACAACATCGCGATCTATCACAAGAACCCCGATGACGTGACCATCGAACTGTTCTGCGAGATCGACCAGATGCACGACGAAGACCTCGGCTTCTTCGAGCCGCGGCCGTGGCATCAGGACCGCCCGCAGCGGCCGAAGGTCTGGGGCGACGGCACGCTGTCGAACTGGTGGGGGCCGATGTCGCACAACCCCGGCCGCGAGGCGCAGAACTCGTGGCAGAAGGCGGTCTACGCCAAGCCCGGCGCGCCGCGGCGGCCAAGCCCGCAACCGTCACAGCGCGGGCCAAATCGCCGACCCGCAAGAGCCCGAAAGCAAGCCCGAAGCGCAGCGCAAAGGCAGGAAAAACCAAGCGCCGGTAAGGCTTTCAGCCGGCGCTTGGAAAAACAGGCGAATTACCTTAGATGGTGGTTCGTTGAGGCTCGGCCTCGGCGGCAAACCTGCCAACGGCGCGCCGCGAAAGCGGAATAGCCGGCCCTGTTGGGGAATAGTTCAACGGTAGAACTGCGGACTCTGACTCCGTCAATCTAGGTTCGAATCCTAGTTCCCCAGCCAGTGATATCTTGCGACATTCTAGGCCGATCGACTGGACCGTTTTAACCAGTTGGGCAGATCTGTTCTGCTTTCCGACCGTTTTTCCATTCCGGCTTCCAGCTTTCTGATCGCATTCGAAGCCAATTAAGCTGGAGTATTCGGCCAATAGGCTTGGCGACATATCAGCAAATAGCGCGGTGACAACTTCGACCGAACTTGAGCCGCCGCCACAAATCGCTACTTTCACGAGCATAGGGTACGCTCATCTCAATTCATTAGTTCAGCAGCCCAACGATGCCCGTCGCGAAAAAGCGCCGCCCGAAGGATAACCGACCAGCCGTCGCGTTGAGCCCGCCGCAGCAGGACTTTTTACGCGCGCGAAACAAGATTAGGGCACAAGGCAGCAAAATCTCCCGCGGCCTTGCTCTTTACAAAGGGCAGGCGTCCTGGGTGGAGATAACTCAGACCCTCCCCTATTTCCTTCGCGAAGGCGCTTATAGAAATCTTATTTGGCCGACCCCATTTCCACGTTCGATCTATCAAATTTGTAAAGGGGGGCTTCCAGGCATTGCGAGTATCGAAAGGGAGCTTGCCTGGAATGTGCAGTCGCTTATTCCTTTCGCGGCTCAAATCAACGCTTTCATTGCGACAAAGAAGCGCTTCGATAATGCATTTTTGACTCAACCTAAGCATGAGATCGAAAAGACGCTCGACGAATGCGAAAAAAGCCACGGCACGTCATTGTGGCTGATCGAAGCAAAGATAAATTATCTCGAAACCTTTGAAGGCCATCAACAACAACGAGCTTATTCCAGCAGTCTTTTAAAGGAGCAATGGCAACGCTATAAGCTAGCAACGCTGCAACCTGGCACTACGTTTGATCAAATACAAAAGGCGCTAGAAGAAAAATTGGGAATGACAGTGCTTTGGTTGTCGAAGATGACGATATCAAACGCGACGAATTAGAAAGATTCGTTCGCGAGACCTATGACGTGACGGTCGATATTGCTCGCTCCTTCCAAAGCGGTTTGCGCTCTTTGCTGGATGTGCGACCGGATCTGGTCCTTCTAGATATGACCATGAGGAATTTTGATAGGTCGCTCACGGAAGATGGGGGAAGGCCGCATCCTTTTGCAGGGCGAGAAATCCTAAGGCAAATGCAGAGGAATCGAATCAACACACGCGTTCTAGTCGTGACCCAATTTGACAGGTTTGGAGAGGAGCGAGATTTCACCACGCTCGCTCAATTGAAAGAAGAGCTGGCTGAAAAATTTTCAAACTACATCGGTACCATACAGTTCAAGGGGAATGTTGATGATTGGAAGCCGGCGATGAAAAGCGCTCTTCGTGATTACCTTCCTCTACGGGATTTAGGACATGATCAACGTTCTGATAGTTGACGACGACAACATTAAGTTTGGACGCATCCGATCCGCCTTGATAAAGGCCGGCGTAGCCGCGGAACAGATTGATCATTCGATTTCGGCGGCGGATACGCTGCCAAAATTGAAGTTGACGAAATTCGATCTCGTTTTGCTGGATGTGAACTTACCGCTGAGGGATGGTGAACAGCCCCGGCGCGGGGGCGGGCTGAAGCTTCTGAGCGATTTGCATCGCGAGCCTGGCGTCATGGTTCCACGCTACATCGTGGGCGTTACTGCTTGCGAAGATGTCGTAGTTGAATTCGGCGATCAATTTTCGGACCAACTTTGGACACTCATTTTATACAAAGAGAACTCGGACTATTGGTTTTCCCAAATAGCGACCAAAATTGATTACATCCGGGCTTCGAAGCTCTCAGATCATTTTAGCGACGGGAAAACTTACGGGATTGATTTAGGTATTGTTTGCGCTCTTGAGGGGGCCGAGTTTTCCGCCGTCAAAGAGCTGCCTTGCGAATGGCAGCCCCTGCGGTTCGACCAAGACGAGACACGCTATTGGAGCGGATCAATTAGACGCGGGGACAAAACATTTTCAATTTTGGCCGCCGCGGCACCTAGAATGGGTATGCCAGCGTCTTCCGTTCTGGCTTCCAAAATCATTGCGCAATTTCGTCCACGCTACCTTGCAATGGTCGGGATATGTGCAGGGCGCGCAGAAAAGACTGGTATCGGTGACGTAATCGTTGCTGATCCATGCTGGGATTGGGGAAGTGGAAAAATCGACTCTATCAAAAATAAGCCGGTTTTTAAGCCCTCTCCACATCAAATAGAGTTGGACGCGGATCTCGCTGCAACTCTGAAGGAGATATGTGGCGACGTAGGAGAACTTGCCCGAATAAAGCAACGAGCTAGGGGCAAAAAGCCTTCCCATGAATTGAGAGTTCATTTCGGTCCATTGGCGTCGGGTGCGGCGGTCGTTGCGAATAGGGAAATCTTTGAAACGTTGCTGAACCAACACCGAAATCTGCTCGGGCTTGAAATGGAAGCTTATGGAATAGCAGTCGCTTGCAAAGGTTCCGGCAAACCGAGGCCAATACCACTGATCATGAAGTCGGTTTGCGATTACGCCGATAAGGATAAAGACGACGACTATCAAGAGTACGCGGCGCATACCAGCGCATTGCTCTTATATCACGCGGCATCGTCCTTTCTGTGATTCGTGCAATTGACGCGCGCTCGACCTCACCGTGCTGCCGCCGCCGCACCACCCGGACTCGGCGATCAAGCCTTGATGTGCGGCCCGTTTTCGCGGGTCGTTGCTATGCTATAAGAGAAGCTGGCAGCCCCGAATAAGAAGGACAACAAGCGTGTCGAACGTTGCCGTTGATCTCCAGTTCTCTCCGTCCACCATCCCCGGTATCGACCCGAGCAACATCATCGAACTCGATCCCGGCAGCGCCGAATTCAAAGCCAACGCGCATCGGCACATGGCGGAATGGGCGCGGCGGCCGCCGTTTTATGCGGTGACGCCGGGACAATTACCGCAGGTGATCGTCGGCCGCTATGCGGACGCGCGGGCGGTATTTTCCGACACCGCGACGTTCGCTTCCGAGATGCCGCGCGGGCCGGGCTGGGAACAATTCAACAAGATCATGGACGCGCAGTTCGTGACGCAGATGGACGGCGAGCAACACGCGCGCGTCCGCCGCCTGCTGATGCCGGCGTTTTCATCGCGCCGCATCGCACAGCTTGAGGAAGGCATCGGCAAGGTCGTCGACCGGTTGCTCGACGGCATCGAAGCCAAGGGCCCCGAATTCGACGCCATGGAGGACTACGGCGCGCACCTCGTCGTCGAGGCTTTGCTCGAGGCGATGATCGACATGGACGAGCGCCGCAAGGCGATCTTCGTCGCGTTTCACGATCTCATTCCCGGCACCACTTACGTGAAGCCCGGGCGAATCCTGGGCGCCGGAGCTGCGGGCAGCGTTCGACCGCACCATGGAGGAGATCAGGGTTCTCATTGAGGAGCGCCGTGTCAGCCCGCGCGACGATTTCATCAGCAATCTCGTCAACGCCCGCGACCAGGGCGACAAGCTGAGCGATCGCGAGTTGTTCGACCAGATTTTCGGCATCTGCGGCGCGTCGCTCTCGGCAACCAGCCGCGCTGCCGGCGGTGCGCTGTACTTGCTTTACACCCATGACGATCAGCGCCACGAGCTGATCGAAAATCCGGATCTGATCGAAGATGCGCTGGAAGAATGCCTGCGCCTCGGCAGCAATGGCTATTTCACGTTTCCGCGGATCGCAACCAAGGATACCGAAGTCGGCGGCACGCGCATTCCGAAAGGAACAGTGGTGCGGCCCTCGCCGCTCTCGCCGAATTACGATCCGGAGGCGTTTCCCAGATCCGCTGCGCTTCGACATTCACCGCAAGCCGCAGCGGATCATGTCGTTCGGCGCCGGGCCGCATCATTGCATCGGCAATATTCTCGGACGGTCGACGCTAAGCATCGCGCTGCGGAAGCTTCTGACCCGGTTCCCGAAAGCCCATATCCGCGACCCGCATTTCAAACCGGTCTATGGCGGCGCGGTGGGAGAGTTGCGGCTGCAAAGCCTGCCGATGCGCACGCACTGAACGGGCTGGCTTGGCGCGCGGACTGACTTACTGCGTGGCCACTCTGCCGAGCAGCCAGTCGTCGGTATCGAGCTCGCGCCGCCAGAGGCGAACTTGCGGCTGAACTTCAATCTGGGGTTGGGTCTGGACCTGAGTCCGGACTTGAATTTGGACTTGGGGTCCGACTTCCGGTGAAGCCTTGCGCTCATCGGGGCGTGGCCTCGGCATGTGCTTCCGAAGCGTGTTCATCACGGGACCCGGAATACGGAGGTCCGGCTTTTCGTTTCCGGCTTTTCCGGCCTCAAGGCTCAACTCCAGTTTTTCGAACAGTCTGGTCAGCACAAGGAGCCGTTGTCCAGCATCGGCCAGGGACTTGTCGCGCGCCTTGGCGGTTTCGAGCAGCTTGCTGGTGTCGCGCTCCATCTTGCGGCGCGCCTGTTCCAGTTTCTGGATCCGCGCGTTCCGCTCTGTGACCGTGCCCTTCAACAGTTCGATTTCCTGCTCCGCCGCCAACACAGCCATGTCATATTCGGCCCGCAGCGCCGCGGCGCTTTGCAGGTCCGCCTGTGCTTCTTCGTTTCGGGCTTCGCTGTCGGCAAGGCGCTGCCCGAGGTCGAAGTTCTCGTCAGCGGCCATGTCGAGCGAGGTCTCGAGCGCCTGATTTTCGGTCCCGAGATAAGTCACGCGCTCCAGCGCCGCCTCGAGGCTTGCCTCAAGCTCGGCAATCCGCGCCTCTGCCGCTTTGGCTGTATCAGTGCGGATCGCCAGCGCTTTCTTGCGGGCCTTCAAAATCCAGTCGAGCGTTTCTTCGCGGGAGAAGCCTTGGGGCGGGACTTTTGCAGCTTGATCGCGCTGTCGACTTGCCGCGGCGCGGGGATCGAGACTGCGATCTTCAGTCACCGGCGGAACGGATCGCGGAGCGGGCCGGAGCAACTGATGGCGCGGGGATTGCGAAGACGCGACTTTTGGCAGCGCCGGCACGGCGGGTTCCTTGCGGACCGGCCGATCAGCCTGATCTCGCCAGTCATCCAGCTTCGCTTGTTTGCCGCCAGCGGCCATGATCGATGAATTGCTGCCCCAATATGGCGCAACGTGGAGGGCAAAGGGTTAACGGAAGGTTACTTTCCCTCTTGGGCGGGTGGCTGCGGCGTGCCGCGGTCGTCAGCCTTGGCTGAAGGCGCCGGCGTTTCCGGGAGCAACAGCCGCGCGGCGGCGGACCAGACATCGTTCTTCAAGTCGACAAATGGCGGATTGGCGAGCCGCGATACCGTAGCGCTTCTCTGATCGCAGCCCTGAACCAGGACGGAGATCTTGATTTCACCGTCGGTGAAATAAGGATCGCCCCCGCCGTTGCGGCCATCCAACATCGGGCCAACGCCGGCAACCTCGTAGATGGTTGTCACGACCTTGGCGGCCACAAGGTCGCCGGTCAGCAAGTCACGCTCCGCGTCAATGTCGGGACCAATATGATGCGGCACCGTCCAGCGCGACGGCACGCGGTGCGCGCGAACCAGCGAACGCAGCGTGGTCTCGCCGGTGGCGCCAAGAATGCCGGTGCGCTCGCCGCGCAGTTCGGCGCGCGCAGCAGTGGCCGCGCGTTCGGAGAGCGGTGCATCGTCGCCACCACGGCCGCGATTTCGCCCGCTCATGTGCGCTCCTTGCGCGCAATCGCGTCGCGGAACATTCGGCGCACCGTTGCCATAGCCGTTCGAAGAACGGCGTCGCTTCGCTCGCCAATGTCCGGACGAAATCGTGTGCCAGCCACCGGCGCCGCCAGATCCGCCGGTTTGTCCGCCGGCTTTTCGGGGCGGCGGCGCCACATAAGCGCGCTTCATGTGGAGCGGGCAGTAAGGCACGTCCTGCTCGATATCGGCGCCCGGCTCGCCGCAAAAATGAAATTTCTCAGAGCCGGGATCGCCAATCGGCCAGCGGCAGTCACCGTCTTTCAATTCCAGCAGAGACTTGCCGCGTTTCTTGCCGCTTTCATCGCCGCGGCTTTCCCCAGGCTTCTTGCCGCGGCTTTCGCTGACTTTGCTGCGGCGTTTCCTTCGCCCAAGCTGCAACCGGAACAGCTTTCCCATCACCGCCGAGCGCGAAACGCCAAGCCGGTCCGCAATCGCCTGCGCCGTTTCGCCTGCTTTCCAGAGCTGTTCGAGCTGCGTCAGCCGGTCCGCAGTCCAGGTTTCGCCGCTTGCCTCGCCCGGCTGTTCCAAAGGTGACGCCATTCCCCACTCCGTGACCTTGTTTTTGGGACGTAAGTCGCCAAATAGTCACCATACACGAGACTGTCAAGTCTCTTGTTTTGAAGCTATGATTTATGCACTGAATCGGGGACAATAAGGACCAAACAGGAGCACGCATGGCACGCAAGATCGAGCCGAACAAGAATTTCACCGGCCTCTACTACGCGCGTGAGTCGCGCCACATGCCGCGCTCGGAGCTGGGCCGCCTCACCGGCACTTCGAAGCAGCAACTGTCGCGGCTTGAGTCAGGGCTGATCCGGCCGCGGCTCGATCACTTGAAGCCGTTTGCCAAGCATCTCGGCTACACGCCGGAGCAGATCCTGCTGTGGGGCAAATATCCCGGCACGCCGGAAGGCGGCGGCCACATCGAGTCGAGCCACGTGCTTACCGAAGAAGGCATCCGGGATACATTCGGCCCGGGGCCCGGCGAGGTGCCGGAACTCGATCTGCGCGCCGGCATGGGCGGCGGCGGCATCGCGGCGCGCGAAATGCGCAAGGACGGCAAGCACGCCGACCCAGTAAAATCAGAGGGTTGGGTGTTTCCGGCGAACTATTTGCGCGATCAGCTGCACACCTCTTCGGTGGGTCTGCTGGTGCTCGACACCTCCGGCGACAGCATGGCGCCGACCATCCTCTCCGGCGAGCGCGTCATCGTCGACACCGTGCACAAGACGCCAACGCCCGACGGCCTCTACGCCATCCGCGATGGCTTCGGCGCGATCGTGGTCAAGCGCCTGCAGGTCGTTCGCGGCTCGAAGCCGGCGAAGGTGAAAATCATCTCCGACAATCCGCACCACAGCAAAGACGAAACGCCGCTGAACGACCTCCAGGTCGTCGGCAAGGTGCTGTGCTGCCTGAAGCTGGTCTAGCGAATCATTTGCAAAATCCGGACCGCCGGCGCTCGCAAGAGCGCGCGGCGGCGCGCGCCTATCGTCCTGTTGCGTCGTGATATTTGTCCCCGATCCAGAAACATCATTGACTTGTAGTCTCGTTTTTGGTTCCTCGCGAGCATGTCCGAGAGACCTCCAGAAGCGTGCGGCCAAAGCACCCGGCGACAGCGCGACCGCGCACGGATCGACGCCGCCGGCGACAATGCCAAAGCCAACGGCGCGAGCGCGCTCGATATCGCGCTGGCCAAAATCGACGCCGCGTTCGGCAACGCCGCAGTCATCGCCGGCTTCAAAATCCGCGTTGAGATGTTGCTGCAAGCCGATATTCGCCACCCGGCGCTCCGCGCCCGCTTCGGCGCGCGTGCGCAAATGCTGAGCGGCTACGATCTCGATGCGGCGGTCGCAGCCGTCGAACGCTGGTGGCGCACGGAGACCAAAGCATTCGCCATCGCCAGCGCACTCGGCGGCGGCAATCGGCTGTCGCTCGACGTGCTGCGGGATTTGCGGCTGATTTTGCGGTGGATGCGATTCAAGGGGATGGAGAAGGAATTCGCGCACTTAGTGGAGACGTTGGGGCGACGATCGGTCGACATCGCTGCCGAATGACTGCAATTCGGCGCATTCAATATCCGGAACCGAAGTTACAACGGACATTTTTCTGGTGAACAGCAACGTCGGCGATGTGCCACAAACGGACATCGCCCCTTCATTCCGCCGTTATGTGCGCCTCGCGGATGACGCTGCCGTAGTCGTCGTATTGTTTGCGCAGCAGAGCGCCGAATTCCGCTCCGCATAGGCCAACCGGCGAAAATCCTTCCTCAACAAGTTTTGTTTTGACCATCGGCACCTGCAAAGCGGCGGTGAACCACTCGGCGAGTTGCCTGACTACGTTCTGCGGAGTTTTAGCCGGCGCGAACAACGACCACCACAAATCCACCTCGAAGTCACGATAACCACTTTCGGCCACGGTTGGCAGATCTGGAAGTGGTTCGATGCGTGTTCGTGAACTGGTGGCAAGCGCGCGCAACGTGCCCGCTTTGATGTGTGCTGCAAGTGGGGCGTACTCGGCGAATACCGCCGACACGTGATTACCCAGCAGCGCGTCGATAGCGGGGGCGCCGCCGCCAAAAGGTACGTAGGTGATATCGACATTAGCCGCGCGTTTAAGTCTTTCGAAGCCGATATGTTGAGCGGTTGCCGGTCCGACGCTCGCCAGCGTTAACTCGCCGGGCCTGGCGCGCGCCGCGCTCAGAAAATCGTCCAGCGTGCGGTATGGTGATTGAGCGTTGACAACAACGATTCCGGGCGAACTGACGAGGTAGCAAACCGGCTCGAAACTGGTCAGTGGATCATAGTTGACCTTTCGCACCTGCGGACCGATCAGAAGATAGGGTGCATTAATCAGTAAGGTGTTGCCGTCAGGTTCAGCACGCGCAACGGCTTCGGTTCCAATAATCGATCCTGCTCCCGGCCGGTTTTCGATGATGACAGGTTGCCCGCGCGTAGCTGCGACCTGCGCTGCCAATTGGCGGGCAAGAATATCGCCCGCGCCCCCCGGCGGCAGCGGAACGATAACTCTGAGATTTTGAGTCTGCGCCGAAGCTGCAACGCTGGATAAGGCCGCAAAGACAGTGATTACGAGCAATATCGGGACCAAGATTCCGCGAGGTGCGCCAATGCCGTGCACAGCCATTTCTCCGCTCAGATGAAGAATATGGCCGGCTCATCTTTAGAAATAAAATACATAAAATTGGCCATTAGTATAATCTAGAGTTATGGAGCTTGGGGCAAGGTTACGGGCCTTTGCAGGATTTGTGAGACGCGGGTCTTTCACCGGCGCGGCGGAAGAGTTGCGCATAAGCCAACCGGCGGTCTCGAAACATATCGCCGACATTGAGCGCGATCTCGGCATAAAGCTGATTGAGCGCCGATCCCGGGAATTGACTGCCGCCGGGGAACTGCTCGCCAGTCACGTCTTGCGTGCGGAGGCGATCCTTGCGCAAGCCGCTCACGGTATCGCTGCGCTGCGCGAGCCCGGGTTGAGGAAGCTGACCATTTGGGCCTCGGGCACACCCGGCACATATTTGCTGCCAGATGTCGTCGCAAGATTCCAAACGGCGCATCCGGGTGTTCGAGTATATTTTGAACTCGGGACATCGTCCGAGGTCGTGAAGGCCGTCCGCTCTCATCAGGCGGAAATCGGAGTTGCCGGAGGCTTTGTGGCCGCACCGGAGATCGAAGCTGAGCCCTTGATCGAAGACGAAATCGTTATCGTCGGAGCCCCAAGCTTTAAAAATGGGAGACTGTCACGCG
This sequence comes from uncultured Alphaproteobacteria bacterium, assembly GCA_963807565.1. Taxonomy (GTDB): domain Bacteria; phylum Pseudomonadota; class Alphaproteobacteria; order Rhizobiales; family Xanthobacteraceae; genus BOG-931. Next base: position 215,496 of record CAWECH010000030.1, read on the forward strand.
ACGATCTGGAGTCGCTGACCTGGATTTCGCGCGAAGAAGGTTCGGCGACCAGCATGATTGCGGACGGCGCGTTAGCCGATGTTGGGATTGTGCCAAGACGTCGTCTAGCTTTGCCATCATGGGAAGCTATCAAGCTCGCGGTACGACGCGGTCATGGCATTGCCGCATGCAGTCGGCTCGCGATTACCGAAGAACTGGAGTCGCAGACGCTGGTCGTGATTCCTTACATGCCCTGGAAGGTGCGCAGGACATTTTCAGTCGTTCGTATCCGCGACGCCGTCCCCACGCAGACCGCCCAACAATTCTTACAGATGCTGCGCGAACAATGGGCCGATACTTATTCTTGGCCCGGCTTGCCCGCGAATTAAGCCCATTAGGTGGTTCATTTGTCCGCTTTCGGATCAACGGTGTTGATCGCCGGGAAGGTCCGATGTCGGCCGTCTGGGGCAAAGCGGACGACCTCATTTCGCAGCGGCGACCAATTCCACGCTAATTTGAGCATCTTGCCACCGGAGGATTGATGACGACACGCATCGTGCCAACGACCAAATCGGGCAAAGCGTGCGGCTCGATGCTGAATTCGCCTCGCTGCAGGCCCTCACGCATTGCGCGGCAAAAGACGGCGCCAGTAAGATAACCCGATTGCTGCCAGTTTCCTGAAGCGTCCTGCTGCAATATTTCGCCGGAACCCGCACTGTCGAGAAACAGGACCACCTCGGTTTGCTCCGGCGGTAGGGTTATGAACCGCGCGACGCAGTTCTCACCCGTCTTCGTCTGCAGACACGACGGAAGGCGCGCCGGGGCAGAGAACGGTCCCGATTTCAGATCGAGTATGCCGGCTGGCAACTTGCGTCCGCCCGGGTAGACCGTAACGCGCACCGCCATATCAGCCTCTGTGAGCTGCGCCCCGTTGGGCGCGCCAGTGCTGTAGCGGCTTCGCACGGCGAGCGCACGGTCGGCCAGCGCATTGATCACCGTCGCGTCCGAACCGGTTTTTTCCTGGCTGAGCGCGACCAGCGCTTCGTGACCCCAACTCGCGCCGTCAAATTTTAGCGCCACGAAATCGAATTTTTCCGGACGGACTGCGCCGGATTTCAGCCTTGCCATTTGGTCGGCCACCATCAATCGCGCTGGATCGGCAAGCGACGAAAAAAGCGCGAGCGAAATCGCGAGGAAGACATAAGCAGTGACGAAATTGGTGATCTCGATCCGCTTGAGCGTGCGGGGTGACAGGACAAGCGCGCCCGCGTAGCCGATCGCGTAGCATCCTTCCACGAGGATGATGGCAGCAGCGAGGATGCGCTCGACGCTCCAACCATACTGGCCGACCCGGAGCCAGAGGCCCCAGGCTGCGAGCGCGACGAGCAGGACGAGCTCGATCGCGCCGGCTCTCGCGGCAACGCGCTTGATGCCATCAATCGCGCCAAATGCCGTAGCCGCTTCGCGGTTATCGCCATCCTGATAGAAGCTGTTGATGAGAAAGACGAGCAGGCCAGCCGCGACCAGCAACAGCGAAGTGGCGAAGTGGGTTCGCCACAGCGGATCGAGCGAGATGAATGGCAAGCTGCCGAGAAATCCAAATACGACAATCGCCAATACCGGCAACAGCCACGCCAGCAGCGTCAGCGCCAGCAAGCGCGCGCCGCGGATCAATGACGGCTGCACGTCCGTGACATGGATCGCGACCGCAAGCGCCAGCGTCGTCACCGGATACTCAAACCATCGCTGCTCGATCAAGCGCCAGATTGCATCAATCTCAACGAGCTTGAACAAGGCTGCGCCGAGCATCAGCACGCCCCAGAATACGATCACGAACCCCGCCGCCAGGACGGCCTGCATGCCCTGCTTCCAGGCGGTGTCGAAGTGCCTTGCATAAGACGGAATGGCGCGGCGTTCGATCACCGAGTTGACCACCAAAACGTGGGCGATGAACACGACTGCGATGAGCACCAGCCACAGCTCGGGCCGCGGCCAGAATACCGTCGGGTCGTCGGCGACAAATCGGCCACGGATTGCATCATGGTAGCCAAGGCCCATGACGACCGCAGCCGCAACGACCGCCCAAATCGCCAGCGGCAGCGGTCTGATCTGCCCGGCCCCAAGCATGAGGATCAACGGCACGTACGACCACGCCAGCAGGAGCGGGATGAATACACGCGGCTCACTCGCCGGCCATGACGGCAGCGCCGTCGCTGTCTGCGTCAACCAATAAAGCGCGCCCGCCTGCGCCAAGGCGATCAGGAGCCGCGTCAGAAAAATGCGTCTATCGCCGTCATCCGCAGCAGCTTCACTCATCGCGCTACCTCGCATAGCGGATCGTGGCCTTCGCCGACATGACGGACCGAAAGTCCACTCAGCATGACGGCGAGAGTATCACTCCGGCTTGACGACCCGGATATGCAATTCGCGCAACTGCTTCGGCGTCACTTCCGACGGCGCGCCCATCAGCAAATCCTCGGCGCGCTGGTTCATCGGGAACAGCACCACCTCGCGCAGGTTCTCCTCGCCGCACAACAGCATGACGATGCGGTCGATGCCCGGCGCGATGCCGCCGTGCGGCGGCGCGCCGAGCGACAGCGCGCGCAGCATGCCGCCGAATTTTTCTTCCAGCACGTCTTCGCCGTAGCCGGCGATGGCGAAGGCCTTCTTCATCACGTCGGGGCGATGATTGCGGATCGCGCCCGACGACAGTTCGACGCCGTTGCAGACGATGTCGTACTGGATCGCCTTCATGCCGAGGATCTTGTCCTTGTCGTTCGGCGTCGAGCGCCAGGAATTCGTCGACCGGCATGTTCGGCATCGAGAACGGATTGTGCGAGAAGTCGATCTTCTTCTCTTCCTCGCTCCATTCGTACATCGGGAAATCGACGATCCAGCACAGCTCGAAGCGGTCTTTCTGGATCAGGTTGAGATCCTCGCCCACTTTGGTGCGCGCCGGACCGGCGAACTTGACGAACTTCTCCGGCTCGCCGGCGACGAAGAACACCGCGTCGCCGTCCTTCAGACCGAGTTGCGCGCGAAGCTTCTCGGTGCGCTCGGCGCCGAGATTGTTGGCGACCGGGCCGCGGCCGACCACACCGCCGTTTTCTTCCGCGAAGAAGATATAGCCGAGGCCCGGCTGGCCTTCGCCCTGCGCCCACGAATTCATCCGGTCGCAGAACGCGCGCGAGCCGCCGCTCGGCGCCGGGATCGCCCACACCGCGCTCTTCGGCGTGGTCTCGAGAATGCGCGCGAAAATCTTGAAGCCGGAGCCGCGGAAAATCTCCGAGACGTCCTGCCATCACGATCGGGTTGCGCAGGTCCGGCTTGTCGGTGCCGTATTTGCTCAACGCTTCCGCGTAAGGGATCAGCGGAAATTTCTTCGTCACCGGCTTGCCGTTGGCGAATTCCTCGAACACGCCGCGGATCACCGGCTCGACCGCGTCGAACACGTCCTGCTGGGTGACGAAGCTCATCTCCAGATCGAGCTGATAGAACTCGCCGGGCGAGCGGTCGGCGCGCGCGTCCTCGTCGCGGAAGCACGGCGCGATCTGGAAATAGCGATCGAAGCCCGACACCATGATCAGCTGCTTGAACTGCTGCGGCGCCTGCGGCAGCGCGTAGAATTTTCCAGGATGGATGCGCGACGGCACCAGATAGTCGCGCGCGCCTTCCGGCGACGACGCGGTCAGGATCGGCGTCTGGAACTCGAAGAAGCCCTGCTCCTTCATGCGGCGGCGGATCGAGTCGATCACCTGGCCGCGCTTCATGATGTTGTTGTGCAGGTGCTCGCGGCGCAGGTCGAGGAAGCGGTATTTCAGCCGCGTCTCTTCCGGGTATTCCTGATCGCCGAACACCGGCATCGGCAGGTCGCCGGCCGGGCCGAGCACCTCGATCTCGCTGATATAGACCTCGACCGCGCCGGTCGGCAGTTCCGCATTTTCGGTGCCGCCGGGACGCCGGCGCACCTTGCCGTCGATCCGCACCACCCATTCCGAGCGCAGCGTCTCGGCCACCTTGAAAGCCGGGCTGTCGGGGTCGGCGACCACCTGGGTCAGGCCGTAATGGTCGCGCAGGTCGATGAACAGCACGCCGCCATGGTCGCGGATGCGATGGCACCAGCCGGAAAGCCGGGCCTCGATGCCGATGTCGGTGTCGCGAAGCGCGCCGCAGGTATGGGTGCGGTAGCGATGCATGCTGTCGTCCGCCGTATTGGGAAATGTGCCGCACAACCACCTTTTGCGGGCTGATTTGTCAAGCGGAGGCTGACCCCCGCCCGCGGCCCCTGCCTCGACAGACGCGCGCCGATCTGCACAGTTCACGCGAGCAGGAGCGGAAATGTCCAAGAAACCAATCAAAAAAAGCAAACCGCCGGCCGCAAGAGCGCCGGCCAAGCCGGCGGCCACCATGACCTCGGCGGAAGCCGTCATCGCCACCCTGATCGGCCACGGCCTCAAAACCATCTACGCCCTGCCCGGCGTGCAGAACGACTTTCTGTTCGAGGCGCTGTTCAAGTACTCCGACCAGCTTCCCACCATCCACACCCGGCACGAACAGGGCGCGGCCTATATGGCGCTCGGCGCGGCGCTGGCAACCGGCAAGCCGCAGGCCTTCGCCGTGGTGCCGGGGCCGGGATTGCTCAACGCCGGCGCGGCACTGCTCACCGCGTTCGCGACCAACGCCCAGACGCTCGGCCTGATCGGGCAAATTCCCGACGGCGATATCGGCCGCGATCTCGGCCAGCTTCACGAAATCCGCGACCAGGCCGGTATCGTCAAACGGCTCGCCGATCACACCGCGTGGATCCGCAAGCCGGAGCAGGCGTCGAAGGCGACCGCGCTGGCGATGCGGGCGATGCGCACCGGCCGGCCGGGACCGGCGGTGCTGGAATGCGCGATCGACGTCTGGGGCAAGCCCGGAAAGGTAACCGTGCAGGACCCGTTGCCGGTGCCGGCAACGAAGATCGACCACACCGCCATCCGCAAGGCGGCAAAGCTTCTCGGCGCGGCGAAGCGGCCGCTGATCATTGTCGGCGGCGGCGCGCAGGATTCGCCGGAAGAAGTCGCCGCGCTGTGCGACATGCTGCAGGCGCCGGTGCTGGCATTCCGCCGCGGCCGCGGCGTGCTCGACGGCCGCAGTCCGTTTAGCGTGACGCTGCCGCTCGGCCGCGAGCTCTACGGCGAAGCCGACGTAGTGCTCGCGGTCGGCACCCGCATGCTGATCCAGTTCCGGCAATGGGGCATCGACCGCAACGTCAAACTCGTGCGCGTCGATGCCGATCCGAAAGAGCACAACCGCCTGCACAAACCCGCAGTGGCGCTGACCGGCGACGCCAAGCCGATCCTCGCCGCGCTGCTCGACGAACTGCCGAAGCACAATGCCAAGCGAGCCTCGCGCAAGGACGAAATGCAGGGACGGCAGGCGACGTGGCGCAAACGGTTTGAAGACAAGATCGCGCCGCAGCTCGCCTTCCTCGACGTGATCCGTTCCGAACTTCCCGAGGACGGCATCTTCGTCGAGGACATCACGCAGATGGTGTTCGCGGCGCGGGTCGCCTACCCGGTGTACAAGCCGCGCACTTACATCTCGCCGGGTTTTCAGGACCCGCTGGGCTGGGGCTTTGCCACCGCGCTCGGCGCGCAGCACGCGCGGCCGGACGTGCCGGCGGTCGCGATCTGCGGCGACGGCGGCTTCATGTTCACCGCGACCGAAATGGCGACGGCGATGCGCCACCGCATTCCACTCGTCACGATTGTATTCAATGACGGCGCGTTCGGTAACGTGCGCCGTATCCAGCAGGAGCGGTTCGGCAACCGCCTGATCGGCAGCGACCTGACCAATCCCGATTTCGTCGCCTTCGGCAAAAGCTTCGGCGCCGAAAGCGTCCGCGCCAACGGCCCTGACGAACTGCGCCACGCCTTGCGCCGCGCCTTCGCGCATCGCGACGGCCCCACCCTGATCGAAGTTCCGGTCGGCGCGTTCCCCAGCCCCTGGGAATTCCTCAATATGCCGAAGGTGCGCGGATAATGGCGTCCTCAGTACGCCTCCACAGTGGCCGTCGCCTCCCCTTGCCTCACCGCGCGCGATATGAACCACACTCCATCGACAATGCTGAGTAGCGCCGAAATCAAAGTTTCAATGCATCCGATCACGACGACGGACGAGCTCGCCGAAGTGTGCAAGCGGATGGCCGCTCATCCTTTTGTCACCGTCGACACCGAGTTCCTGCGCGAGACCACCTACTATCCCCTGCTCTGCGTGGCGCAGATGGCGACGACCGACGAGGCCGTCGTGGTCGATGCGCTGGCGCCCGGTATCGACCTCACGCCGTTCTACCAGCTGATGGCGGACGAAAAGGTGATGAAGGTATTCCACGCCGCGCGGCAGGATATCGAAATCGTCTGGCACGGCGCCAAGCTCATCCCGCATCCGATCTTCGATACGCAAGTCGCCGCCATGGTGCTGGGCTATGGCGACTCGATTTCCTATGATCAGCTGGTGCAGCGCATCACCGGCGATACGCTCGACAAATCGCACCGCTTCACCGACTGGACACGGCGCCCGCTCACCGAGGCTCAACTGGTCTACGCCATCTCCGACGTCACCCACCTGCGCGACGTCTACCTGGCGCTGGTCGACGATCTCGGCCGGCGCGGCCGCGCCGACTGGGTGGGCGACGAGATGGAAATCCTGACCTCGCCCGACACCTACCGCATGGAGCCGGAGAAGGCGTGGCAGCGGCTCAAGACCCGGGTGCGCAAGCCCAAAGAACTCGCAGTGCTGATTGAGGTCGCGGCGTGGCGCGAGACCGAAGCGCAAACCCGCGACGTGCCGCGCTCGCGCGTGCTCAAGGACGACGCGATCGCCGACATCGCGGTGCAGGCGCCGACCACACTCGACAAACTCAAACACTTGCGCTCGTTACCCAAAGGCTTCGAACGCTCACGCTGGGGCGAAGCCATCGTCGCCGCAGTCGAGCGCGGACTGGCGCGCGATCCCAAAACCTTGCCGCAACAGTCGCGCAGCCAGCCAGCCCCCAACGGCGCCGCTGTCGTCGAGCTGCTCAAGGTACTGCTGCGGATGGTTTCCGAGCAGCAGCACGTCGCCGCCAAAGTGATCGCTACGGTGGATGAGCTCGATCGCATCGCCGCCGACGACAATGCCGACGTCCCTGCGCTGCACGGCTGGCGCAAGGAATTGTTCGGCGACAAGGCGCTGGCGCTCAAGCACGGCAAGCTCGCGCTGGCGATCGTGCGCGGCAAGGTCTCGACGATCGATCAGAATTAACGGCCCGGTGGATGTCGAAGCTCACTCGGGCCTGATGTCTGCGAATTTGACGACCTTGGCCCATTTGTCGGTCTCGGCCGCGATGAAGCTGGCGAATTCGGCCGGTGTGGCCGCGACCGGAGCACCACCCAGATCGACAAGCCTAGCTTTCAAAGTAGGATCGCTAAGGCCGGCACTGATCTCGCGGTTCAGCTTGCCGACAATCTCGGTCGGCGTGTCCTTCGGTGCGCCAATTCCGAACCACGCCGTCGCTTCATAGCCGGGAACGAACTCAGCCACCGCTGGTACGTCGGGCAGCGCCGGTGATCGCGTCCAGGATGTGACCGCTAGCGCGCGCAGCTTGCCCGCCCTGATAAACTCAAGGGACGCCGGCAGCGGATTGAATGTGAGCTTGAACCTGTCCGCTCAGTAGATCGGGAAACTGACTGCCCTTGTAGGGAACGTGGACAAGATCCACGCCTGTCATCATCTTGAACAACTCGCCGGCGACGTGGTTCACGCTTCCGATGCCGGGCGAAGACATGTTGAGCTTTCCCGGGTTGGCCTTGGCATAGGCGATGAATTCCGGAAGCGTTTTGGCCGGTACGGTCGGATGAACCATGAGAACTGGCGGAACGTGCAGAATGCTGGCAACAGGCGCAATGTCGCGAATGAAGTTGAAGGTGAGTGCGGTATAAATTGAAGCGTTGATGGCGTTCGTCTGGGTAATCCATAGCAGCGAATAGCCATCAGCCTGTGCATGCGCAACGGCGTCAGCGGCGATATTGGTGCCTGCCCCAGGCCGGTTTTCGACAATGAATTGCTGCCCCATCCGCTCGGACAGCCATTGGCTGGTCAGCCTCGCTGTAAGGTCCGACGACGTGCCAACGGGAAAGCCGACGACGATACGCACCGGTCGGCTCGGGTAGGCTTCCGCTCTCGCAATCTGTGATCTGACAGAAAGACCAGCGGCAGCCGTAGCGAAGTGCAGAAATTGGCGGCGGTGAATCTTCATGTTGGATTCCCGTGGCGAAAACGCCTGCCTGGCGGCAGCTCGTTTCACAAGTCTCAGTTGAACGATAGCCGACGCCGCCATAAGAGAATAATATTGTTCTTTGATAGAAACATATGTTTCTACATATGGGCAAAATCAAATGCAGTTCAGCGAACGCGTCGGCAAACGGATCAGGCTGCAAGACATCCATATTCTCATAACCGTGCTGCAAGCCGGCAGCATGGGAAAAGCTGCACGACGCCTGAATACTTCCCAGCCGAATATTTCGAAATCAATTGGAGATTTGGAACGCGAACTGGGCGTGCGCTTGCTCGATCGCCACCGCCAGGGAATTACGCCTACCCAATATGGGCGCGCGCTTCTCGACGGCGGGGCGATTGTATTCGACCAGCTCCGGCAAACTATGAAGAACATCGAATTTCTCGCCGATCCGGCGGCTGGTGAAGTCCGATTCGGTTGCACCCCGTTGCTGGGAGAGAGCTTCGTCTCCGCCGTTGTCGATCGCCTGTCCCGGCGCTATCCGCGTGTCGTGTTCCATTTTGTCACCGAATATGCGGAGGCACTCCACGTTCGATTGCGCGAACGAGACCTCGATCTGTTGATTGCAAGAAAGTTCGGTCCAATTGCAGATGACGAGCTGAATTTCGAATTTCTTTTTGATGACCGAAATGTCGTCGCTGCGGGGGCGAAAAGCCGCTGGGCCGGACGGCGCAGCATTGCGCTCGCCGAACTGGTGAACGAGCCTTGGGTGCTGCCGCCACCGAGACGCGGGATCACATCAATTGCAATGGAAGCGTTTAACGCCGCAGGCCTCGGTCAACCTCGGACAACAGTCGTTGCCGGCTCGCCTCAGGTGCAAATGAAACTCTTGGCGACCGGGCGCTTTCTGACGTTCTTCCCGACTTCAACAATCAGGTTTTCCGGCCAGAGCCCGGAACTCAGGGTGCTGCCTGTCGAATTACCGATGACCTACATCCCGAATGGGATTGTTACCCTGAAGAATCGCACGCTCAGTCCCGTGGCACAGCTTTTCATCGAAACTGCCCGTGAAATCGCAAAGCCGCTAGCGAAGAAAAAACGATAGCTCACCAAACGCGTTGCGCCATTTCGCTCTGACGTGGGCAGGAGCCATCTCAACCGACCAGCATTACCGGCTCACGGCCGATCAGCCGCGCCAGCGAGCGCAGGCGGCTCAGCACGCGATCGCCGGCCAGTGCTGCGAAACGGCCGGGAAGATGCAGCGCCAGCCGATGCCGCTCCACCGCCAGCAAGGTCTTCGGGCAGCACCCGCGGCATCGCCGCGGACACGACATAGGCAAGCCGCAGCGCGGCGCCGAGCACGCGGGCGCGGTCCAGCATCCGGGTCGAGACCAGTTCGCGCAGTCGCGGTGACAGCTCGTCGTCCATCACCAGGCCGACGTGGCGGAAGAACACCGCCAGCGCCAGATAGGCGCGGCCCTGATGATCGATGCCGCTGAAGCCACCGTGCGCGATGATGTTGAGCGATTGCTCGCCGCGATAATCCGGGTGTGCACGCCAGCCGATATCAGCGAGCAGGCAGGCGGCATGACGCAGCCGCCGTTCTTCGGCGGTTTCTTCCAGGCCCGACGACGACAGCAGGCGGTCGGTCCACGCGATCAGTTCCTCGCCGTGCAGCGGCGAACGCGATCGAAGCTGGTTGAGGTGACGCGCCGCTTCGATCAGCGCGTCTTTTTCCTGATCGCGGCGCTTGAGCAGCGAATACAGCAGACCTTCGCGCACGCCGAGCGCGGAGAACACCACCTGCCGCGGCTTGCCGATGCGCAGGATGTGCTCCAGCACCAGCGCCGAATACGGCAGCAACGGACGGCGCGCATTGTTGACCACGTCGATATTCGACAGCGTCTCGACATCGACCCGATGCACCAGCCGGGCGAATTCGAGCGCCTCTTCAGCCGAGATCGCGTAGCCGTGCATCACGTGCAGCGGATAACCGGTCTGCCACATGTGCAGCCGCGCCAGCGAACGCCACGTGCCGCCAACCGCATAGAAATTACGGTCACGGCACGCCTTGAGCATCGAAACGCCATCGAGGTTTTTCTTGACGAACTTCTCTGCCTTCTTGACCGACTTCGCCGACATGTCTGCGAGCGCCAGACCACCCAGCGGGCGTGTCAGGCCATTGCGGGCGCGGGTGCCGTGGATGTCGACAAGTTCGAGCGAGCCGCCGCCAAGATCGCCGACGAGGCCGTCGGCACGATGCACGCCCGAAATCACGCCGAGCGCCGTCAGTTCCGCCTCGCGCGCGCCCGACAGCACCTCGATTTCGGTTTTCAGGATGCGCTCGGCAAAGCGGACGAAAGCGCGGCCGTTCTTGGCGTCGCGGCACGCCGCCGTGGCAATGACGAATACTTTCGTCACGCCCATCCGGTCGCACAATGCGCGAAAGCGCTTGAGCGTCGCCAATGCGTGCTCGACCGCATCGGCGGCGAGCAAGCCGGTGGACTGCACCTCGCGGCCGAGACCGCACAGCGCCTTTTCGTTGAACAGCTCCGTCGGGCTCCGCGTCAGGCCCTCATAGACGACCAGACGAACCGAATTCGAGCCGATATCGATAACCGCGATCGGCGGACCGTGGTCGAGCCGGCCTTGTGCGTCGAGTGGAGCGCGTTTCATCCGCAAAATATTGCCGCCGTGACGGGGACTATGGCCGCGTTAAGAGCGCCGGGCGGACCGTAAACACAATTCGCAGCGATTTCACACCCGCTCCGGCTTGTGCCGCAGTCGCGGAATGGCTTCTTTTTGCGATTTTCCGCGGCCTGACAAACTCGGATTGGTCATGAAATACGTGTGGACATTGAAGCCCTCTTCGCCCGGCGCCGGCTTGATGCGGCGGGACGAGCCGTCAGCCAGAAGCTGCCAGCTTTGCTCATTGTCTTTCAGATTAGCGACCATGATCTGATCGACCACCTGCTCATGCACGGTCGGATTAAGGATCGGACACAGCGCCTCGACACGGCGATCGAGATTGCGCGGCATCATGTCGGCAGAGGAGATATACACGGCGGCCTTCGGGTGCGGCAGCGCGTGGCCGGTGCCGAAGCAATAAATGCGGCCGTGCTCAAGGAAGCGTCCGACAATCGATTTGACGCGGATATTTTCCGACAGGCCAGGGAACTCCGGGCCGCAGGCAGCAAATGCCGCGCACAATGAGATCTATCGGCACCCCGGCAGCCGACGCCGCATACAACGCATCGATGATGTCGGGATCGACCAGCGCGTTCATTTTCATCCAGATGCCCGACGGGCGTCCGGCTTTGGCATTGGCGATTTCCTGATCGATGTGATCGTGGATGCATTTGCGCAGCGACAGCGGCGAAACCGCCATTTGCTCAAGCTCAGCAGGTTCGGCATAGCCGGTGACGAAATTGAAAATACGTGACACATCCTGCGCGATCTGCGGGTCGCGGGTGAAGAACGACAAGTCGGTGTAAACGCGCGCCGTCACCGGATGGTAGTTGCCGGTGCCGACATGCACATACGACACGAGTTCGCTGCCTTCGCGGCGCACCACCAGCGAAAGTTTCGCGTGGGTCTTCAACTCGATGAAGCCGTAGACCACCTGCACGCCGGCGCGTTCGAGGTCGCGCGCCCAGCGGATGTTGGCCTCTTCGTCAAACCGCGCTTTCAGTTCGACCACCGCGGTCACCGATTTGCCGGCCTCGGCGGCTTCCGCAAGCTCCCGGACGATCGGTAAATCGGCCGAGGTGCGGTACAGTGTCTGCTTGATAGCAACGACATCCGGATCGCGCGCCGCCTGTTGCAGGAAGTTCACCACCACGTCGAACAACTCGTAAGGGTGATGAACGACAAAGTCCTTCTGCCGGATCGCGGCAAAGCAATCGCCACCGTGATCGCGTACCCGTTCCGGATAACGCGGCGCATAAGGAACGAACTCGAGATCGGGCCGATTGAGCCGGCCAAGTTGTTCCATTTCATTCAGCGCAAGAACGCCATCCACCTTGAACACGTTTTCGTCGCTGGCGCCGAGCGCACGCTGCACGAAGCGCTGGAGCTCGGGCGGCATCATTGCTTCGATGTCGAGCCTGATGACGATGCCGCGTCGGCGGCGCTTGAGTGCGGTCTCGAACACGCGCACCAGGTCTTCGGCTTCTTCGAGAACTTCGACTTCGGAGTCGCGGATGACACGGAACGCGCCGACGCCCTTCACAGCGTAGCCGGGAAACAACTGGCCGATGAACAGGCTGGTGGCGGCCTCGACCGAGATCAGGCGTGCCTGACCGCCCTCACCGCTTTGCGGCAACCGGATAAACCGCTCGATCCGGTTCGGCATGCGGATAAGCGCGTTCATCGCCTTACCGTCTTTGCTACGGGCGAGTTGCAGCGCGATCGAGAAGCCGAGATTGGGAATGAACGGAAACGGATGCGCCGGATCAACAGCGAGCGGTGTCAGCAGCGGAAACACATGGGCGAGGAAATAGTCCTCCAGCCAGGCCTTCTCCGTTTTGGTCACGTCGACGCCGTCAATCAGCACGATGCCGGCTTCGGCCAGCAACTCACGCAGCTCGCGCCATTGCGCCTGCTGATCCTCGACCAGAAGCACGACGCCTTCAGCGATGCGCGCCAGTTGCTCGGCGGGCGTCAGGCCTTCGGGACTTTTTTCGGCGATGCCGGCGCGCACCTGTGCGCCCAAGCCGGCGACCCGCACCATGAAGAATTCGTCGAGGTTGTTCGCCGAGATCGAAAGGAACTTAAGGCGCTCGAGAAGCGGGTGGCCGCTGTTGGCGGACTCCTCCAGCACGCGCCGGTTGAAATTGAGCCATGACAGCTCCCGGTTGATGAAACGGTCCGGGCTTGATGCCAAATCAGACTTCCGGGCAGCCTCCTCCGGCCGGCGTCCAGCGCCAGTTTCTAATGCAACTACAGAGGCTTGGCTGCGGCCTGCCACGGCTACTCCCGGCTCATCGAGGGCCATGGTCACAATCCTTGGTTACGGTTCGGTGACAGCTTGGAGGCCAAGGCTGCACATGGTCAAGCCTCAGCTAAGACTTTGGAATGAGTGGGGTGAAGACGGATTGGGACCGCCGAAGCTCAGGCCGGGCTGCGGAACATTTCCGCCGCCAGCGCCCGGGTCAGGGGCCGCCCCTGCCGGAGCGCTTCGTTGTCGAGCGCGATCACCGCAGCGCGCGCCGCAGCGAACGACCGCTCGATGTGGGTGGACAGGTAGCGCACCACGCTCTCATCGATGCCAAGCTGGCGATCCGCGGCGAGTTTGACGATCACGGCGCGAAGCATGGCGTCATCCGGCGCCTGCAGGGTCACCACCGGCATGGCGCGCAGCCGCGAATTTACATCCGGGATCGTCACCGGCCAGGCCGAAGGCGCCAGCCGCGCCGTGAACAGAAGGTATGCGCCTTCCTCACGCGCAAGATTGATCAAGTGGAACAGCGCGCGTTCGTCGGCCATCACCGCAGCGTCTTCGACCACCAGCGCGCCAGTGGCGAGCGCGGACGGCAACGACATTTCGCTCAACGCATGCGCCGAGATAACGCGCGCGCCCGACGTCGCCGACCATATCGTCGCGACGTGGGTCTTGCCGGATCCTTCTGGCCCGACCAGCGCGACAGCGTTGGCCGGCCAGTCCGGCCAGCTATCGACCAATCCAAGCGCATCCGCGTTGCCTGGTCCCGGCAGAAAGTCGTCGCGAGCGTAGCTCTCGGTGTGATCGAGCGAGAGCGCGAGTTGACGCGGGACAAGCGACATTGCATTCGACTCCACACGCGAAACCATGGCGATCAGCCCGATCCCTCGCCGGTATAGATCGGGCTCTCGCGATAACGCCGGACCGCAAATCTTATTAGCACGCCGGCCGCCGCGGCGAGCGGAACCGCCAGCAACAGCCCCACAAAACCGAACAGGTAGCCGAAAGCAAACAGCGCGAACATCAGCCACACCGGATTGAGGCCGACGCTATGGCCGACAAGGAATGGAGCGAGCACGTTGCCTTCGAGGAATTGTCCCGCCAGGACGATGGCAATGACGATGACGATATGACCCCATTGCGGAAAGAACTGCGCAGTCGCCATGCCGATCGACAACACCAGCGCCGTCAGCGAACCAACGTAGGGAATGAAGCTGATGATCCCGGACACCACCCCAATCAGCAGCCCGAAACTTAAGCCCGCCATCGTAAGGGCGATGGCATAATACGAACCGAGGATCAGGCAGAGAGCGGATTGGCCGCGGAAATAGGCCGAAATTGTCCTGTCCATCTCCCGGCACAGGCCGCGCACCGTTTCACGATGCGGCAACGGAATAAGCTGATCCAGCGTCTGCACCATCCGCTTCCAATCGCAGAGCAGATAGAAGGCTACCACCGGCGTTATGATCAGCAGCGAGAAGATCGAGATCAGCGCCCGGCCCTGCGACCACAGCGAGGCCAGCACTGAACTGACATAACCCATCGCCTGGTTCACCAGATCGCCGACCGATTTATCAGCGCCGACAAGATTGTCGCCGACCAGCCGCTTGATCCAGGGATATTGCGGATCGCTTACAAAGACCTGGAGTCGGCGCACATAATCCGGTGCGTTCTCGATAAAGCCGGCGAGCTGCCGCGACAGTACCGGCACGATCAGCAGCAGCAATACGACGATGATCAACACAAAGCCGCCGAGAATAATCAACGCGGCGATCAGCCGGCTCGCACCGCGCCTCGTGAGTACGTTGGCCAGCGGATCGAGCGCATAAGCCAGCACCAGGCCGAACACGAACGGCAGCAGAATTGGGCTGAGCAGCCAGAGCAGCGCAACGGAGATGACCAGCGCTGCAAGCCAAAACACGACATGCCGCTCGTATTGCATGGCGCTACAGCCTTCGATCGAAGGCGGTAAGCCGAGCGTGGCACACGGTGCTCACGATCCTGCGCCTACCGCTTGGCATCGAACGAGTTCATATGACGTACCCATTCGGCGAGATAGAAGGCGATCGAGAGCAACGTCAATAGCGCGACCAGCGCCATCATGAGCTTCGACAGCCAGTCGGCGTTGAAACCGAATCCCTGCTCGGCGAGTACCAGCGCGGCGAGCGCGATTTGCGCCGCGGTGTTGATTTTCGACACCATCAAAGGCCGCGCCTGCATCGGTTTACCGACCAGCCACGCCAGCATGAAGGCGCCGATGATCATGATGTCGCGCGATACGACCAGGATCACCAGGAAGATCGGCAGGACCTGGGCGATGCCGAGCGAAACATAGATCGAGACAATCAGCGCTTTGTCGGCCAGCGGATCCAGATAGGCGCCAAGCTCGCTGGTCATCTGGAAGCGCTTGGCCAGGAACCCGTCGACCGCGTCGCTGGCGCCGGCAACCAGAAAGAGAATGAAGGCAACGCGCATCTCGCCCGACGTGATCGCCCAGATCACGAGCGGCACCAGAAGGATGCGCACCAGCGTAACGAGATTTGGGATACTCAAACCATGGCCCCGGCTTCCGGCAGCTTTTCTTCGCTGTCCTGGAAATGTGCACAATATAACGAGGGCTTACGCGCTTGCGCACCCCGCGATTTCAACGTACGAGGCGCGACATAAGCCCCAGCCCTTATGGGGGAAAATCTGTCCGGTTGGTGACCCGTGGATAAGGCGCGCTACGCGGCCGCCGGCGTCGACATCGATGCCGGAAACCGCATGGTGGATTTGATCAAGCCGCTGGTGCGCGGAACCGCGCGCGCCGGGGCCGACGCCGAGATCGGCGGATTTGGCGGGCTGTTCGACCTCAAGGCCGCCGGCTACACCGACCCGATCCTGGTTGCCGCCAACGACGGCGTCGGCACCAAGGTCAAGATCGCCATCGAAACCAACCGCCACGACACCATCGGCATCGACCTCGTCGCCATGTCGGTGAACGATCTTGTGGTGCAGGGCGCCGAGCCGCTGTTCTTTCTCGACTACTTCGCCTGCGGAAAGCTCGATCCGGATATCGGCGCGAAAGTCGTTACCGGTATCGCCGCGGCCTGCCGCGAGACCAATTGCGCGCTGATCGGCGGCGAGACTGCCGAGATGCCGGGCGTCTATCACGGCAGCGACTACGATCTCGCAGGCTTCGCCGTCGGCGCGGTTTCACGCGCCGAATTGCTGCCGCGCGCCGACGTCGCGCCCGGAGATGTGTTGATCGGTCTGGGCTCAACCGGCGTGCACTCCAACGGCTATTCGCTGGTGCGGCGCATCGCATCGGAAGCGGGGCTGACCTGGGACAAGCCCGCGCCGTTCGATCCGTCGCGCAGCCTCGGCGAAGCATTGCTGACGCCGACGCGGCTCTACGTCCGATCTTGCCTTGCGGCGATCCGCCAAACCAAAGCGATCAAGGCGCTGGCGCATATCACCGGCGGCGGCTTCACCGATAATATTCCTCGCGTGCTGCCGAAACACCTTGCCGTCTCGGTCGACATTTCCCGCATCCCGGTATTGCCGGTGTTCAAGTGGCTGGCTGCCGAGCGGCAAGATCGGCGAGAGCGAAATGCTGCGCACCTTCAACTGCGGCATCGGCATGGTGGCGGTGGTCGATCCGTCCAAGGCAAAGGCGGCGCAGCGAGTGTTTTGCCGCGAACGGCGAAACCGTCGTCACGCTTGGCGAAGTCACCGCCGCGAAAGACGGCGCGCAGATCGCATTTCACGGAAAACTCGACCTGAGCCGGTGAGCGTATGACCAAAAAACGCGTCGCCGTTCTGATCTCCGGCCGCGGGTCGAACATGGTGGCGCTGATCGAGGCGGCGAAGGCGAAAGATTATCCCGCCGAGATCGTGCTGGTCGTCTCCAACTTACCGGATGCCTCCGGGCTAGACCGTGCCCGCGAAGACAGCATCGCGACCGCCGTTGTCGATCACCGCAAATTCGGAAAGGACCGGGAAGCGTTCGAGCGCGCGCTCGACGAAGAACTTAAGGCACATCGCATCGAGTTAGTCTGCCTGGCCGGCTTCATGCGCCTGCTGACGCCCTGGTTCGTTACGCGCTGGAGCGGCCGCCTGCTCAACATTCACCCCGCACTGTTGCCGCAATTCAAAGGACTGCACACGCATCGCCGGGCGATTGAGGCCGGCGCCGAGCGGCACGGCGCTACAGTGCATTTTGTTGTGCCTGAGATGGATGCGGGACCGATCATTGT
This sequence comes from uncultured Alphaproteobacteria bacterium, assembly GCA_963807565.1. Classification (GTDB taxonomy): domain Bacteria; phylum Pseudomonadota; class Alphaproteobacteria; order Rhizobiales; family Xanthobacteraceae; genus BOG-931. Next base: position 232,915 of record CAWECH010000030.1, read on the forward strand.
TCAGGATTCCGTCCCGGTCCTGAAATCCGACACCGAAGAGACGCTCGCGACACGCGTGCTTGCGGTCGAGCACCGGATTTATCCGCAAGCGCTGCGTCTCGTCGCGGAGGGGCGCGTGACGCTGAGCACGGCGAAGTCCTGAAAACAAAAAACCCCCGGATATTGCACCGGGGGCTACGAGAACCGGATTGCTCCGGAAGTTCGTTCAAGAACCGGTTTGTCTGGAAATTTTCTCAGGAAACTTTCAGATTTTCCGCCGAGGTCCTGCCGCGATTGGTGACGAGTTCGTATTCAACCGATTGACCTTCATTGAGCGAGCGAAGACCCGCGCGCTCGACGGCCGAGATGTGAACGAACACATCCTTGTCGTCGCCAGAAGCCGGTTTGATGAACCCGTAGCCCTTCGTCGGATTGAACCATTTGACGGTGCCTTTCTGCATCGCCTGCCTCCTCAGTCAGTCCCTATGCCACTGAAGACACAAGACACTCAGCCTGCACCACACATGCAGATTGTGAGCCCCCGCGCCACAAGCCAGATTCTGGGAAAAAGTCCGAAACGATAAGTCGCCCACGACACCCACGACAGCACCGGCCGGATGGCCAAAATCCGATTGCATAGCAAACAGGCCCGATAAATGCGGCGCAACCATGACTGCAAAATGATCAAACAACGCGCAGTCGGGTGATAATTTTTTCACCGCGATTCAATTGAAGTGAGCAAGGAGATCGTCACGGTGCGCGAGCGACAACGACTGATAAGCCGATGAAATTATGCGTGTTCGGCGAGCGCACGTGCGTGCGCACCGCGCGCTCTGCTCAAATGAAATTGGCGCCATAGTCCGCCGATCGCGATCGTGAGCAAAATGCCGGAGACAGCGGCGGCAAATTCCACCTGTTTGGAAAATTCCACGCCGTACCTTGCAACGATGTAGTTCAAGATCGCCGGATCGGTCGCGATCACCTCGCCGGCAATCCAGCCGAGCAGACCTGCGCCGGCCCAGACCAGGATCTGAAACCGGTCGATCAGCAGCATGACGATAGCTGCGCCGGCCAGAATGATCGGAATGGAAGCGGCAAGGCCAATCGCAAGCAACAACAGACTGCCTTGCGCCACCGCGGCGACGGCAATGACATTGTCGAGGCTCATGACAATGTCGGCAACAACAACGACCCGCACCGCGCGCCACAGATGCGCAACGGCCTGGATGCCGTTTTTGTCTGCGCGCTCCGGCACCACAAGCTTCGCCGCGACGTAGATCAGCGCCAGTCCGCCGGCCAATTTGAGATAAGGCAGCAGCATCAGCTCGCCGACGATGCTGGTGAAAACCAGACGAAGAAGCACCGCCACGCCGGCGCCCAGCACAATTCCCCAGATCTTCTCGCGCGCCGGCAAATTGCGGCAGGCCATCGCAATGACAACCGCGTTGTCGCCCGACAGCAGGATATTGATGAAGATGATTTGCAGCACGGCGGCCCAGAACGCCGCGCCGTCCATCGTGCCAATGCTGGCGTGGAGCATGGCGCCCCACATCGAGGGATGCAGATATTGTGCCGTCAAACCCACCGCCGCCACTCAATCAGACCGGCAACGACACAAGCGTGCGTCGTCAGCCGACGATTTCATTGCCCGCAAAGAACTGCGCGATTTCCTTGATTGCGGTGTCGGCGGCATCCGAGCCGTGCACGGAGTTTTCGCCGATCGATTTCGCAACTTCCTTGCGGATGGTGCCCGCTGCCGCCTTCGCCGGATCGGTGGCGCCCATCAGATCGCGGTAGGTCGCGATCGCATTGTCGCCTTCGAGCACCTGCACCACGACCGGGCCGGAAATCATGAAGTCAACAAGTTCGCCAAAGAACGGGCGCTGGCGGTGTACCGCATAGAATGTCTCGGCCTGCTCACGGGTCATGCGGATCCGCTTTTGTGCAACGATGCGTAAACCGGCTTTTTCGATCATGGCATTGACCGTGCCCGTCACGTTGCGGGCCGTCGCGTCAGGTTTGATAATCGAAAACGTACGCTCGATCGCCATCAGATCGTCCTTTTAAGATTACGAAGTCGTTGTGCAACGCGGCGGCTTATAGCCGTCGTGTCCCATCCCGGCAAGCCGACGGCGCGAATGCGAGTTTGTGTGACAGGCATCACTCGGATTCCAGCTGCGCAAATATGTGACGAGCGTCACCCGACCGCTCAGTTCAGCCCGATAAACCAGCAATAAAGCGCACCCTTCGCGCCGGTTCGGTTCACAGCTCCTGAAATTCGAACGATGAACCCGAAAGTGGACCGTTCCGACCAATGGACAGCTGCGTGAAAACGAAGCTGAAAAACAGGAGAAGACATATGTTGAGGAAATCACTTCTTGCTCTCGCGACTTGCGTGACCCTTGGTGCCGCCGCGCTCGCACCGACAGCGGCATCCGCTCACTGGGGCGGCTGGGGCGGTGGTTGGCATGGTGGTTGGCATGGCGGCTGGCACGGCCCGTTCGTTCGCGTGTATTCCGGCCCGGGCTACGGCGGCTGCATGGTGCGGACCTGGGTGCCGACGCCATGGGGACCGCGGCTGCGCTGGATCAATCGCTGCTACTAAGCTGACACGAACGTTAATCTGAAAAACTAGCAACCCCGGCCTCGTCAGAGGCCGGGGTGTTTATTTGATTATTATTTCAAGCCGCGTTGCCAGGCTTCTTGGCTTTCGCCGGCTTCTTTTTCGCAACCTGCGGCGGCGCACTCGGCGCGACACCGTCCATTTCCATCAACCGGCCGGCGGTGAAACGGTAGATTCCCGGACGCGGTCCGCTCTGATAGGTCAGCACAGCGGTGCGCTCGCCACCTGGAGTCTGGCCGAGTTCAATGTTGCCCGGGGCACCGGCCCGCCAAACCACGTCACATTCACTCATGCCAAGTCCGACAGGCTCACCCGATACTGATGAACCGTCCGGCGCCGCAGCAGGAGCGGCAGCCGGGCTCGCGCCGCCGGGTGCCGGCTGCGCCATAGCGGACGGTGGCGGACAACTGCCGTTCGGCGAAACCAGATCGTTTGCGCTGATCGGACGGTCCTGCCTGGCTTGCTGCGTATCCGAGAAGGTGTAGCCGCCGGTTTGACCGGTCAGGAAGAGCGGCTTGCGGAACCATGGCTGGTCGTTGTCGAGGCCGATATTTGAGCAGCCGCACAGCGCCACCGCATCGGCAGCGCCACCACCATTCCCAAACGGTTCCAATCAACCCGCACCCTGACTATCCCCTGAAGCCTGTTGGCCGTGCCGACAGGAAGCGCCGGTTTGTGTTGCGATCATGGCACTCCACCCAAGCGGCATGCTCGTGGACATCATGCGGTTTCCGCCCCAGCCCTACAAGCCGGGGTAAGAATCGGGGTAAAGGTTAAAAAAACAGTGAGCAGACAGGGATTTGAACGCCCCACCGGATTGAACTACCACCACCCCAGACTGTGATTCCCGTCACGGACTTTCATCCCGTTCGCTGTGTTCATTATCACACGGCCGGGAGGGGGCCCCGTCGCGTCCATGCCCGCGGAGACATTTGATGCGACTTCAGTTTGTCGGCTGCGGTGATGCCTTCGGTTCGGGAGGCCGGTTCAATACCTGCTTTCATCTGACCGGAAAGAACATCAACGTGCTGATCGATTGTGGCGCGACGTCGCTCGTCGGCATGAACAAGCTCGGCATCGATCGCAATGCGATAGATGCGATTTTCATCTCACACTTTCACGCCGACCATATTTTCGGGCTGCCGTTCTTCATTCTCGAAGCCAACTATGTCACCAAGCGAACGAAGCCTCTGATCATTGCCGGCCCGCCCGGGCTGAAGACGCGGTTACCCGAAATCATGGAATGCGGGTTTCCCGGCACCAAAGGAATGGAACTGAATTTTCCTCTGGAGTTGCGGGAACTCGAAATCGGCAAACGCAATGATGTTGGCGCAGTCAGCGTCACGCCGTCTCACGTCGTGCATGACGATCGTGCCGGTCCGTGCCTCGGTTTTCGCTTCGAAGCTGAAGGCAAGGTGCTGGCCTTTTCCGGCGACACCGAATGGACCGAAGCGCTGATCGGCATCGGCCGCGAAGCGGACCTTTTCATTTGCGAGTCCTACACACGCGACAAGCCGATCACCACGCACATGGCGCTGGCATTGCTTGAGCAGCACCTGAGCCCAGATCCGGCCGAAGCGGCTCATCCTCACGCATATGAGCAACGAGATGCTCGCGCAGGCCGCAAGATGGTTCCGTACGAGACCGCGGAAGACGGCAAGATCGTCGAAATCTAGCCGCCGAGCGCAGCCTCGATTGCGGCCAGCGCTGCATCCGCCTTTGACGCATCCGGGCCGCCGGCCTGCGCCATGTCGGGCCGGCCGCCGCCGCCTTTGCCGCCAAGCACTTCCGCGCCCTTCTTGACCAGATCGACGGCATTGAAGCGGCCGGTCAGGTCGGGCGTGACCCCGACCACGATGCCGGCTTTGCCGTCACCGGTGACGCCGACAATCGCAACGACGCCGGAGCCGACTTTCTTCTTGCCCTCATCGGCGAGGCTGCGCAGGTCCTTAAGGTCGATCCCCTCGACCGAACGCGCCATCAATTTCACGTCGCCGACGGTGCGAACCCCGTCAGCGCCATCGCCACTACCGCCGCCGCCCATGGCAAGCTTCTTCTTTGCGTCGGTCAGTTCGCGTTCGAGGCGCTTTCGTTCGTCGAGCAACGCGGCGATACGTCCCGGCGCATCTTCGATCGGCACGCGCAGCTCTGACGCTGTGGCCTTGGCGAGGCGCGCAAGTGTATTGGCATTGGCGCGCGCGCCCTGCCCGGTCAGCGCTTCGATTCTGCGAACGCCGCCCGCAACGCCGACTTTCGCCAACCACAGAGATCAGACCGATATCGCCGGTGCGGTTGACGTGGGTACCGCCGCACAACTCGACCGACCAGCCCATCGTGTTGCCGCTGCCATCGCCCATGGCGACGACGCGGACTTCGTCGCCGTACTTCTCGCCGAACAATGCGCGAGCGCCCGAGGAGCGCGCGTCGTCCAGCGCCATCACCCGCGTCGTGACCGGGGAATTCTCCAGCACCCTGTCGTTGGCGATTTCTTCAACGCGCTCCAGCTCATCGGCACTGATCGGCTTCGGATGCGAGAAATCGAACCGCAGCCGGTCAGGCGCGACCAGCGAGCCCTTCTGCGCGACGTGATCGCCAAGCACTTGCCGTAATGCCTCATGCAGCAAGTGCGTCGCCGAGTGGTTTTTTCGAATTGCGCCGCGGCGGCGATGGTCGACGTCGAGCGACAACGCCGCGCCGATCTTCAGCGTGCCCTCCTCGACCGTACCGGTGTGCACGAACACGTCGCCGAGATGCTTCTGCGTGTCGGTCACTTTGAACCGCATGCCGTCGGCCGTCATCATGCCGGTGTCGCCGACCTGACCGCCGGACTCGCCGTAGAATGGCGTCTGGTTGAGAACGACCGCGCCGCTCTCGCCTTTCTTCAGCTCAGTGACTTCCTTGCCGTCACGGACCAGCGCGGTGACAACGCCCTCGGCATTCTCGGTGTCGTAGCCGAGGAATTCGGTACCGCCGACCTTCTCGCGGATGCCGAACCAGACAGCTTCGTCCGCCGCCTCGCCCGAACCGGCCCACGATGCCCGCGCCTTGGCGCGCTGCTGCTCCATCGCGTCATCGAATGCGGCGAGATCGACGCCGATGCCGCGGTTGCGCAACGCATCCTGGGTAAGATCGAGCGGAAAGCCGTACGTGTCGTACAGCGTGAACGCAGTCACGCCGTCGAACATGTCGCCTTTCTTGAGCGTTTTGCTGGCCTCGTCGAGAATTGACAGGCCGCGCTCCAGCGTGCGGCGGAAGCGCGTTTCTTCGAGCTTGAGCGTTTCGGTGACGAGTTGTTCGGCGCGGTGCAGCTCGGGATAGGCCTGCCCCATCTCCCGCACCAGCACCGGCACGAGCTTCCACATCAGCGGTTCTTTGGCGCCGAGCAGTTCGGCATGCCGCATGGCGCGGCGCATGATGCGGCGGAGGACGTAGCCGCGGCCTTCGTTCGAAGGCAGCACGCCGTCAGCAATCAGGAACGAACTCGCGCGCAGGTGATCGGCGATGACGCGATGCGACGCCTTCTGTTCGCCATCCTGATCGACATGGGTGAAATCTGCAACCGCCTCGATCAGCGCCGCGAACAAGTCGATCTTGTAGTTGTCGTAGGTGCCCTGCAGCACCGCCGCGGTGCGTTCGAGCCCCATGCCGGTGTCGATCGAGGGCCGCGGCAGGTCGATCCGCTCGCCGCCTTTGGCGAGCTGCTCGTATTGCATGAACACGAGGTTCCAGATCTCGGTGAAGCGATCGCCATCGGCTTCAGGGCTGCCGGGCGGCCCACCCCAAACCTTGTCGCCGTGATCGTAGAAAATCTCCGAGCAGGGACCGCACGGTCCGGTGTCGCCCATCGCCCAGAAATTGTCGGAGCCGGCGATGCGGATGATCCTGCTCTCCGGCAGCCCGGCAATTTTTTTCCAGAGCTTGAACGCCTCGTCGTCGTCGATATAGACGGTCGCGGTCAGTTTCTCCGCCGGAATGCCGTATTCCTTCGTGACCAGCTTCCAGGCAAGCTCGATGGCGCGTTCCTTGAAGTAATCGCCGAACGAGAAGTTGCCGAGCATCTCGAAAAAGGTGTGGTGCCGCGCGGTGTAGCCGACGTTGTCGAGGTCGTTGTGCTTGCCGCCGGCGCGGACGCATTTCTGTGCGGTCACCGCCCGCTGATAGGGACGCTTTTCCAGCCCGGTGAAGACGTTCTTGAACTGCACCATGCCGGCATTGGTGAACATCAACGTCGGGTCGTTGCGCGGCACCAGCGGCGACGACGGCACGATCTCGTGCCCTTCGCGGGCAAAGAAATTCAGAAAAGTCGACCGGATGTCGTTAACGCCGCTCATAAATGATCCAAACCTCTGGAGGTGCTAACTCTCTAGCGGCACAGTGCTTTCCTGTCCAGAAAGAGGCCATTTGCAGCGCGCCGATAAAGCGGCATATATGCGTTGCCGCGCGCCTGCGCTCGCCGCCGAGACCTCACCATGAACCAGAGCACTGCTATCCCACACACGCTCGAAGAGCGCCTGCGTGCCGGCCAATTCGTCCTCACCGCCGAACTCGCGCCGCCCGTCTCCTTCGATGCCGACGACCTGCGGAGGAAGGCAGCCCCGCTGAAGGGCCTGCCCGACGCAGTCAACGTGACCGACGGCGCTGGCGCTCGCGCTCACATGGCCGCCCTGGCCGCGGCTTCGATCCTCAAAGGCATGGAGATCGAGCCGATTCTGCAGATCACCTGCCGCGACAAGAACCGCATCGCCATTCAAAGCGAGATGATGGGCGCCGCCGCACTTGGCATCCGCAACATGCTGCTACTGACCGGCGACGATCCGAAGGCCGGCGATCAACCCGACACCAAGCCGGTGTTCGATATCAATTCCGCGACGCTGATCGAAACGGCGCGGCGGCTGCGTGATGAGGGAACGCTGCCCACCGGCCGCAAGGTCGACGGCAAAGCCGCGTTCTTCATCGGCGCCGCCGACATGCCGATCGACCCGCGCGGCGGACTGGCAGCCGAAATCGCTGCTCGGCAAAATCGCCTCCGGCGCGCAATTTGCACAGACGCAGTTCTGCATGGATGCCGGCATCGTGCGCCGCTACGCAACCGTTCTGGAAAAGGCCGGCGTCACCAAACAGCTTGCCCTGATCATTGGCGTTAATCCATTGCGCTCGGCGAAATCGGCGCAATGGATGAAGAGCCACCTGTTCGGCACTATCATCGCCGACGCCCTGATCGCGCGCATGGAGAAGGCATCGGATCCGGGGCAAGAAGGCATCGCGATCTGCGTCGGGCTGATCGAGGAACTGGCGACCATCCCCGGCGTCGCCGGTGTTCACATCATGGCGCCGGGCAACGACGCGGCGATCCCGCATGTGATCGCGCAAGTACGGGCGCGGGTGAAAAACGCCGCACTTTAGAGCGTGAACTTATAATTGCAATTGCTCCCTCTCTCTTTTGGGAGGAGATGCCGCGGCCATCTTTGGTATGACTTCGCCCTTGAACAGAGAAACGCTGCGACGCAGCTGCGGCAGATCATCGAGATCAATAAGAAATCCGCAGATCATTAGTCCCGCACCGGCCTCTGCAAAATCGCGCATCTTGCGAACAACGGTCTCTGGGCTGCCGCAAATCATGTCATCGGGATTGCGCGCAATCGCGCCGCTCGGGTTTTTGATGAAGAAAGCCTCCGCCTCTGATCTGGCTTGTTCGTCAGTCTCCGCTACGTGCACCGCCTTTCCCACAGCAGTCCAGTCTTTTGCAATCCTGACCGTCTCAGCGTCGTGACCGGAATTTGCGAGGGCCGCATGATAGCGGGTTAACTGGTCGCGAGCCGCCGTGATGTCCTTTATCGCCGTGAAAACGGGCCAGCCGCGTGCGGCGGCGTCTGCCATTGCCGCTGGATTGAAGGTTCCTCGCGACAGGATAGGGCGGGGTTTGCGATAGGATGATGGATTGACAGCGACGTCCAGCCGTCCGCGGTCTGAGCCAACCGCGAATTCGAGAGGGCCACCAGTGCCGTCGTAGGCCCAAATGTCGAGGACCGTCTTTATTCCCTGCTCGAACAATACATTGCGCTCGGCGAGATCACGCCCGAATGCCGCTAGGTCGGTGTCCTTGAAACCTGAACCGAAAACCACCACCAGCCGGCCGGCATTCAATTGATCAATAAAGTTGCATGACTCCACGAGTCGTATTGGATGGTGGATCGCCGGGTTCACAGTCGCGAGAACGAGCGTGGCCTGCGTGAGCTGAGGTGCCAAAGCGGACGCAAACAACAGCGAGTTCTGATAACCTTGGTTCTCGTATAGATGATGCTCCGTTAGAGAGATTGCGCTGAAGCCGCTAACGTCTGCCTCGAGAGCCAACTCGGTTAGGCATTTAATAAGCGTAAGTTCTTTTCGCTTGTCTTGGATACGAGTGCTCAGATGCATACAGAATTTCATGGCAGCCTTGGTGTCCCTTCTTTTAGTCTTACCGCGACCAAGCACCGCTATGAATGCTTCACGCAGTTCCTGATGACGATAGTCATACTGTAGTAACCGGGCAGTAGTCGAAGAGCCTAATCGTAACGCGCCATCCGCAACGGCTCGATCTGGCCACCATCCATATCGATGGCGGCGCCCTGCAGCCAGCGTCCGCGCTGCGAAACGATAAAGCTCACCATCCCCGCAATGTCCTCTGGCGTACCGAAGCGCGTGATGGCGAGTTCGTCGCGGTGATGTTCGGTCGCCGCTTCTTCGCTGAGCCCGGTTTTCTTCATCACCTTGCCGAGCCGGTGGCTAAACCGGTCGGTCTTCACCGACCCCGGATTGACCGCGTTGACCTGCACGCCATCGTGCTTGCCCATATCGGCCAGCGCTTTCATGAAGGATATGCTGGCGCCGACTACCGCCGCACCGATGGTGTAGTCGGAGACTGGCGCGCGTGCGCCAACGCCGGCGATAAATACGATCGAACCTTGCGCGGCCTTGAGCAGCGGCCACGCCGCCTTGCACAACCGCATGTGTGCGAAAAATTTCAGATCGAAGCAGTCGCTCCAGTCCTGCTCCGTCAATTCCAGGAAATTGCCGCGTTTATTGTTGCCCGCATTATTGATCAGAATATCGAGCCGTCCGAATTCGCGCGTCACCGCGTCGACCAGCTTTGCCGGTTCTTCCGGCACCGTCAGATCTCCGGCATAGATCGCCGCCTTGCGGCCAAGCGCACGGATTTCATCAGCGACACCCTTTAGTGTCTTGGCGTCCCGCGCGGTCAGCATCACATCGCAGCCTCCTGCCGCGAGATCGAGAGCGATGCTGCGACCAATACCCCGGCTCGACCCGGTAACCAAAGCGACTTTCATGATTCCTGTACCGTGCGAATGTTGACTTCAGATGTGAGCGTGCGGTGCACCGGGCATTTGTCGGCGATCTCCATCAGCCGCGCGCGCTGATCGGCAGTCAGATCGCCCTCAAATGTTATTGAGCGATCGATGCGATCGATCTTGCCCTCTTTGGTTTCGCACTCCGCACAGTCGGTCGCGTAAATCTTCTCGTGGTGCAGCCGCACCTGCGTCCGCTTGAGCGGGATCTGCTTGAGATCGGCGTAGAGGCGGATCGTCATCGATGTGCAGGCGCCCAGCGCGGCAAGCAGCAGATCATAGGGTCCCAGACCACTGTCCATACCACCCGCTTTAACGGGCTCGTCGGCCAGCAGCCGGTGTGCGCCACTGACGATTTCCTGCTGGAATTTACCGATGCCGGTTTCACGAACCAGCACCGTTCCTTCCCTGGTGTCGAGATCGAACACGGCATCCGGCGCCATGGCGAGATAACGCTCCGACCACGCCGAAATCACATGGGCAATGTAGGCCGCATCGTTGTTGTTACTAATGAGATGATCGGCACCGGTCAGCGAGATGAAGCTTTTGGGATGTTTTGCCGCGAGGAATATGTGGCTGGCGTTATCGATACCGACAGTGTCGTCGGTCGGCGAATGAAAGATCAGCAGCGCCTTGTGCAGCGTGCCGATGTGTTCGCCGAGCTTTTGCTGGTTCACATCGTCGAGGAAGCTGCGGCGCACTTTGAATGGCCGCCCGGCCAACGTCACCTCGACGTCATCCTTGTCGCCGATCTCCGCGACCTTTTCGCCGAACAGGCCGATGACATGAGCCGGATCGAACGGCGCTGCGATCGTCACCACGGCGTGCGCCTCGGCGATGCGGTGTGCGGCGGCGAGCACCGCGGCGCCGCCGAGGCTATGACCAATCAGGATCGCGGGCGCCGCAAGCGTGCTGCGCAAGTGATCGGCGGCGGCGACCAGGTCATCGACGTTGGATGAAAACGTGGTGTTGGCGAACTCGCCTTCGCTCGCGCCGAGCCCGGTGAAATCGAAGCGCAGCACGGCGATGCCGTGAAGCTTCAGCCCCTCGGCGATATGACGCGCCGCCTTGTTGCTCTTGCCGCAGGTGAAGCAATGCGCAAACAGCGCAACCGCGTGTACCGGTCCATCCGGCCGGTCGAAAAGCGCGGCGAGCTTTTGACCCTGAGCGTTCGGGAAATCGAACCGTTCGGCGGGCATCACCATCTCCTGAGCGGGATTGACAGAAACCTTTGTGACGTATGCAAGTATTTAGCGACAGACACCCTTCCCCGCCATGGTGCCTCCGAATGGCGCCTCCGAATAGCGCGTCAAATGACGACCACCGGACGCCGCCTCGATCAAGACAACACCCGACCAGCAGATCATGGCTGCCGATCATGATCGGAGAAACGATGACCAAGGATCAGACGAGACCGGCAGCAGCGCAAGTCCCGGCGCCCGCCAACCCGCACAAACGCCGGAAGCCGCTGCCGTGGTGCCAACCCAAGCCGGCCGAGGAAGACCCGGAAGCTTTGCGGCGCGTACACGCGATCATGGAGAACCCGAGCTATCGCCGCTCGGATCAGGACCTCGACTTTCTTGCCCGCGACGAACTACGCGGCGTTCGGCTGCAACTCGATTATTTCAAAACCGAATTGGCGCTCGAACAGAACGCCATCGATCATACGATCGTGGCCTATGGTGGTACCCGTATCTGCGAACCCGTTGCGGCTAAGGAAAGAGTTGAATGCTTGCGCACCGAGCTCACGCGGGACGCCGGCAACAGGGAACTCAAGCAACAGCTGGCCATCGCCGAGCGGGTACTCGCCAAGAGCCACTACTACGATGTCGCGCGCGAATTCGGCCGGCTGGTGAGCGAGGCTCCGGAATGTCCCGGTGTGGGCAAGTGCACCGTCATGACCGGCGGCGGACCAGGAATCATGGAAGCCGCCAACCGCGGTGCGTTCGATGCCGGCGCCAAAACAGTCGGCCTGAATATCAGCCTGCCGCACGAGCAATATCCGAACCCCTACGTCACGCCCGGACTTTGCCTCAGCTTCCGCTATTTCTCGTTGCGCAAAATGCACTTTTTGTTGCGGGCCAGAGCGCTGGTCGCGTTTCCCGGCGGTTTCGGCACGTTCGATGAACTGTTCGGAGTCCTCACTCTGATCCAGACCCGCAAGATCGGGCCGATCCCGGTCGTTCTGGTCGGCGAAAGCTACTGGCGGGGCGCGGTCGACATCGATTTCATGGTCGAGGAAGGCGTCATCGATCCGGAGGATCGTGAGCTGTTCTGGTTCGCCGAAACCGCCCAAGACATCTGGGACGGGATCAAGCACTGGCACGCCGTCAACGCCGACGCAGATCACACCAAGGACTGAAGATACGTTTTGCTTTTGCAACGGCCGCATCGATAACGGTCGGCCGCCACTGACATGCCGGGAGGAATGCTTTGCGTTTATCGTTTCACGGAGCGGATCGTGACGTCACCGGGTCGTGCCATCTGATCGAATGCGCGGGCAAGCGCGTGCTGATCGATTGCGGCCTGTTTCAGGGCAGCCGCGAACTCGACGTCGATAACGCCGCGCCGTTCGGTTTTGACGCCGCCAGCGTCGATTATGTGCTCCTGACTCACGCGCATCTCGACCATTGCGGCCGGCTGCCGCTTTTGGCGCAGCGCGGCTTTCACGGCGAAATCGTCACCACCGCCGCGACGCGCGAACTTGCGCGCCTCGTGATGCTCGATTCCGCTCATCTGCAAGAAGAAGATGCGCGCGCCCGCACCCGAAAGGCGGCACGCCGCGGCGACACGGACAGCAAGCCGCTTTATTCAACGACAGACGCGCTGCACTGCCTTGATTATTTCGGCCGGACCGCAACCTACGGAGAGCCGATCGCGCTGGCGCCAGGCATGCGCGCCACATTCATCGACGCCGGCCATATCCTCGGCTCCGCCTGCATCTTTCTCGAACTTGAGGAAAACGGGCAGCGGCGCAGCGTCCTGTTCTCCGGCGATCTCGGCAATCCGGGGCATCCGCTGCTGCGCGGCCCGGTGACGCCGCCAAAGGCCGACGCCGTCGTGATGGAAACCACCTACGGCGACCGCCTGCACAAATCCCTCGACGCCTCGGTCGAGGAACTGTACGCCGCGATCCTCGACACATTCAGCCGCGGCGGCAACGTCATCATTCCGACCTTCGCCCTGGAGCGCGCGCAGGAGCTGCTCTATTTCCTGCGCGCCGGCGATCGAACAATCCAAACTGCCTGCCTCGGCCCAAGTGTATCTGGATTCGCCGATGGCGATCTCGGCCACCGAGATCTTCAAGCGCCACCCGGAAAGCTATGACGACAAGACCGCGGAAATGTTCCGCAGCGGACACGATCCCTTCCAGCTACCCGGGCTGCACTTCACCCGTGAGGCTGCCGCTTCAATCGCGATCAACAATGTCCGCGGCGGCGCTATCGTCCTGGCGGGCTCCGGCATGGCGACCGGTGGGCGCATCAGCCATCACCTCAAGCACAATCTCTGGCGTCCGGAGTGCAGCGTGGTTTTTGTCGGCTACGCCGCGGAAGGCACGCCCGCGCGGCGCATCATCGACGGTGCGCGGCACGTCAAAATTCTCGGTGAAGACATACCGGTGCGGGCGCGCATCCACACCATCAACGGCTTTTCGGCGCACGCCGATCAGGCGGCGCTCCTGATCTGGCACAAGGCGACGCAAGCCGGCCGCACTTTTCTCGTCCACGGCGAGGAATCGTCCATGCAGCAGTTCGCTGCGAAGCTCAGCGGCACGCGCGTCGAAATGCCGAAGCTCAACGACGCATTCGACCTGCAAACGTAACAGGCACGGGGACCGCAAACGCAAAGAAGGGCCACCCTTGCGGGCAGCCCTTCCATTGTCAGACCGTGGCCCGGTCGCGCAGGCGATCGTCTGCCTTACGCACGTGAGCCCGGTGGTGGATTAGACCACCTAGGCGAGGACCTCGGTAGAGGCGAGGATCCAGTTCACGAATGCCGGAGACCGCGGCGATAGACAATGAGACACTGGATCACCTCCTTTCAGTTGGTTGACGACGAATCCGAATATAAGGCGTTCGTCGTGATTCGGAAGTGCTTTCAGTCCGTTGGCCCCTGAGCATCATTCAAGCGCCTATCTATCGCTAAATTTTGAGCCGAAACCTTCACTCCGGTTTATTGCTTTGCTGGCAATCTTGGCGAGAAGCACCGCCGGATAGACAACCATGACGCGGAACGGTATCACCGCTCAATTCGCACTCTGTCTGTTGGCGCTAATTGTCCTCTCTCGACCGGTCCACGCTGCCGAGTGCCCCAGCGAAGACCACACCGATAACACTGGAACGGTTGAAGCCTGCACCGCGCGCCTGCGCGAAACCGACCTGCCAGATGATAAAAAGTCGGCAATCCTCGTAACGCGAGGCTGGGCGTTTTACGATCTGGGACGCATGCACGCTGCGGCGCTCGATTTCGACCAAGCCATAGCCCTTTCTTCAGAGCCCGCGAAGATTCGCGTTGCACGAGGCTACGTCGCGCTCGCTCAAAGCGACTTTCGGACAGCCGCCAAGAATGCCGCTCTGGCGCAGTCCGAGGAACCGGATTCTGCTTCATCCTACCCATTGATCGGCCGAATCAAACGCCAGATGCTTGATTTCAGCGGAGCAACTGAAGCCTATAGAAAAGCAATTTCGATCGACCCCACCGGACCGTATTATTACGACTTGTTCCTCGTGCTGGTGGATTGGGGGCATGACCGAGAGGCTCTCGAAGAGGCGGACGCAATATCCCGTCTGCCTGACTCCGCACTCGATAGTCCGAATACTGTCAATTGGTGGGGGGCGCACACGACACTGCGCATTGCCATAGGTATCGAGCGCGGCAAATTGCTTAATTTGATGGGCCGCTTTGATGATGCCGAGAAAGCCTATGCCGATGCCATTCGAGATACCCCAACCGCGCAGGGCTTTGCCCAACGTGCCGACTTTCATCGATCACGAAACGCGGCGGCGCCAATAATTCAATCGGACGTCGACAAGGCACTCGCACTTGATCCTGGTTTCTGGCTCGGACACGCGGTCCAGGCTGAGCTGGACAACGATCAGAAGAACACGGACGGTGCGCTAGCCGAATATGCAAAAGCGGCGCAACTCAATCCGCAGCTGGGCTGGATCCAGTGGCAGCGGGCGCTGGTCCTTCGCAATGTCGGACGCGTCGATGAAGCCACAAGCGAAGCGCTTGCAGCGCTGCAAACGGACGACGGCCTGTTCAATCGCAAATCGAATGAGTTCAGCAAACTTGGATATCTGCGTGCGGTGGCCCCCGGCTCCGATCCCACGACGGCGATTCATGATGCCGTACAAGCCTGCATGCTCGACGAGCGGTGCCCGTGATGCGAGCCCATGCGTTAGGCGCGTGTGTCACGCTCCTCATTGTTGCGGCTTCGACTACGGTCCGGGCTGGCGACACGCAGAGCGATCTCGGCGCAGGGCCAGTCGCAATGCGCATTACGCCATGTCTGATTGCGGCCAAGACTGGCAAGGGTACGCCGTGCCCCGAACCGCAGATGCGAAATGGCGGCGATGCGGCCGAACAGGTTGCCGGCCATCTTGCGAGGGCTCACTACTTCATCGACCTTGAAGATCTTCCCGCTGCAGCGGCGGAAACAGACGCCGCAATCGCCGCCAACCCAAACGTTGCGGCTGCGCATCACCTCGCTGCGCGTATCGCACTGGCAATGTTCAACAAGGAGGGCGCGGAGCGGGAAATCGCTATCGCACGCGCTCAAGCGCCTGATGATCTCGACGTGCACGCAACTTATGCCACTGTGCTTGAAATGCGCCCGGCCCGGACCGAAGCGCTGGCAGAGTTGAACGAAGTCTTACAGTCAAACCCCAATCACATGTTTGCCCGGTTGGAGCGCGCCCGTCTGAACCTCGGACCCTGCAATCCCTGCGAAACGCTCGCCGACCTGGAGTTTGCGCTCTCCGACCTCGATTTTCTCATCAAGGCTGACCCACATAGCGTGATCTATCTACAGATGCACGCAGACACGTTGATGAAGCTCGGTCGCCCGCAAGATGCAGTCGCCGATTTGTCAGCCGCACTTGTCATAAAGTCTGGGGATTTCCACCTGCTCGCGGATCGCGTAAAGGCGCGCGAGCTTGCCGGCGATTACGCGGCGGCCCTCGCTGATCTCTCCGTCATTCTCGGTCCCGTTGGCGGCCTCCCCGCCTACGCCGTTGGCGGCAATCAATACGCGCAGTTATTGGAGCAGCGCGCGATGATCCTGGTGCACTCTCACCGCTTGGCCAATGCGGCTACCGATATGATGACGGCCATTAACTTTGGAGGGCGTCCAGCGGTACTGCGAACACAGATCTTCTTGCGCCAGAACGGATTTCCGGAAACTCCCCTCGACGGCAAAACTTCACCGCAGATGCAAACGGCTCTCGAGGCTTGCTTTGCGTTCGACTCCTGTTTCGCCGCGATCAAACGTGACATCTGATTTCCAGAGGCCCGACGTTTGATCCGGCCAAGTCAATCAACGCACCAGCTCTCGCATCGCGCCATCGAGGCCTTCCAGCGTCAGCGGGTACATCCGGTCGCCCATGAGCTGCCGCATCACGCGGATCGAGGCCGTGGTGCCCCACTCGTGTTCGGGGACCGGATTGAGCCAGACGCAGGACGGATAGGTCGACAGCACGCGCTGCATCCACACCTGCCCGGTTTCTTCGTTGTAGTGCTCGACCGAACCGCCGGGCGCGACGATCTCGTAAGGCGACATCGACGCATCGCCGACGAAGATCACCTTGTAGTCGTGCGGATAGGTGTGCAGCACGTCCCAGGTCGGTGTCGTTTCGGTCCAGCGCCGCGCGTTCTGCTTCCACACCTTCTCGTACAGGCAATTGTGGAAATACAGATGCACCATGTGCTTGAACTCGGTGCGCGCCGCCGAGAACAGTTCCTCGGTCGCCTTGATGTGCCAGTCCATCGAGCCGCCGACGTCGAACAGCAGCAGCACCTTGATGGTGTTGTGCCGCTCCGGCCGCATCAGGATGTCGAGATAGCCCTTGTGCGCGGTGCCCTTGATGGTGCCGTCGAGATCGAGTTCGTCGGGCGCGCCGGTGCGGGCGAATTTGCGCAAGCGGCGTAGCGCCACCTTGATGTTGCGGGTGCCGAGTTCGACGTCGCCGTCGAGATCGCGAAACTCGCGCTTGTCCCAGACTTTCACCGCGCGGAAATTACGATTGGTGTCCTGGCCGATCCGCACCCCTTCGGGATTGTAGCCGTAAGCGCCGAACGGCGATGTGCCCCCGGTGCCGATCCACTTCTTGCCGCCCTGATGGCGGCCCTTCTGTTCGGCAAGCCGCTGGCGCAACGTCTCGAGCAGCTTGTCGAGACCACCCAAGGCTTCGATCTGCTTTTTCTCTTCTTCGGTGAGATATTTCTCGGTGAGCTTCTTCAGCCACTCGGCCGGAATTTCTGCGGCGAGCGCCTCCCCGACCAGATCGAGCCCTTTGAAGACGTGGCCGAACACGCGATCGAACTTGTCGAGATTGCGCTCATCCTTCACCAACGCCGCACGCGACAGATAGTAGAACGACTCGACGCGGCGATCGGCGAGGTCCTTCTCCATCGCTTCCATCAGCGTCAGATATTCGCGCAACGTTACCGGCACGCCGGCGGCTTTGAGCTCATGGAAGAAGGAAGCAAACATGCTAAACCATTTGCCGGCCTGCCGGAAACGTCAAGCGCGCAGAAGCTCTCAGTTCCCGGTTGACGAGGCTTTGATCGCTTCACCTAGCGCGGCTTGCTCGTCGTTGATAGTTTTCTGGAACTCGGCGGTCGTGCTGCCAACCGGTTCCACGTTGGCATTCTTCAGTTTGATACCAATAGCGGGATCGTGAGCCGCTTCGATAATCCCTTGCGTTATCTTTTCGATGATGTCCGGCGGCGTTCCGGCCGGCGCCATCAGGCCGTTCCAGGTCGTGAGGTTATATCCGGGCAGCACGTCGGAGATCGGCGGCAAATCGGAAAAGAGCGGTGAAGCCTTCGCGCTGGTCACAGCGAGGAGCCTGACGCGCCCATCATCTTTGACCGGCGCAACGTCGACCGCGCTACCGAAATACATATCGACATGATGACCGAGCATGTCGACCATCGCCGGCGCTCCGCCGCGATACGGCACGTGAACCAGGTCGAGACCGGCCCGCATCAAAAACAGCGATGCTGAGAGACGCGAAATCGTAGCATTGCCGCCGGAGGCAAATGTCAGCTTGCCCGGCTGCGCCTTGGCGTAGTCGATGAATTCTTTCGTCGTCTTCGCCGGCAGGTCGGACCGCACCATCATCACGAACGGATCGGTGCCGAAAATGCTGGTTGGAACGAAATCCTTTTTCGGATCGTAGTTGACGTGCTGCATGTAGGGCACGATCGAGATTTGCGGCGTTGCGCCGAGCAGCAGCGTGTAGCCGTCGGGAGTAGCGTGCGCCACCGCTTCCGCAGCGATTGCACCGCTCGCGCCATCGCGATTGTCGACGACAAAAGGCTGGCCGAATTTGGTCGACAGATAGCTGCTCATGATACGAGCCATCGTGTCGGTGATGCCTCCGGCGGAAAACGGCACCACGACTGTAACGGGCCGCGTCGGCCAGTCGGCTGCTGAACTCGAAACCGGCTGTTGAACGAGACACGCGCCGACAACGGCGCAAGCCAATGTGATTTTCATAACCGTGTTGGGTTTCATGTCCGTGGATTCTGATTTCCGGAGCAAAGAGGATCGGGTCCGGACAGGGCCTTATAGCAATGTGCTTCCGCCGGACGATTGCGCACAGCGCATGCCCGCTACCACCATGCACCTAGCCCCGCAGTTCATTTCGCGAAGCGCCTGGGCGGCTTCGGCTATTTCGCGTAGCCCTGCGAACGGAGCCAATCGATGCGGCGGCTGCCCTGCATCCAGTCATCAAAATCGGCTTTGCTCTTCAAACCCTTGATGTAGCGAATTTCCTCACCGGGACAGTGAGCCTCGACCTGCCAATCGTCTTCGGCAATTCGCTTTGGTTTGAAAACGACGCGGACTCGGGGAGCTTTGGCCATGCCTTCAATATGCCCCGGAAGGGCCGAGTCTGCCACCCGTCATCATGGCTGCCTTATTCAGACTGACCCACTACCCACCAGAATCGCTGAACAGCATACAATACTTTGCATTTTCAATACTTTAGGTGAAATCAGATGATTTTAAAAGATATATCTTGTGCTATAGCTCTATATGATCTATCTAACGATATATCTTTGCATCGAAAAGGGAGAACAGAATGCATAGACATCACGGACACAGAGAAGGATCCGAACACGGCCACTGGGCCGCAGGACGTCACCACAAACGCGGCCGTTTCGGCGGCTTCGGCTTTGGCGGACGCCACGGCGGCGGCTTCGGTGAAGGCGGCGAAGACTTGATGCGCGCACGGCGGATGCTGGCGCAGGGCGACCTGCGGCTTCTGGCGCTGGCGCTGATCGCCGAGGCACCGCGCCACGGCTACGAAATCATCAAGCTGCTCGAAGAGAAAACCGCGGATTGGTACTCACCGAGCCCCGGCATCGTTTATCCGACGCTGACTTACCTGGAAGAAGCCGGCTACGTCACTGCTTCCACGGAGGGCTCCAAGAAGCTCTACACCATCACCGACGAAGGCCGCACCTATCTGCAAGGCAACCGCGAACTCGTCGACGTGGTGCTGCAGCGGCTCGCCGCGCTTGGCGAGCGCGTCAATCGCTGGCGGCGATCGGAACGGGGCGAGCGCGGCAACCGCCGCAACCTGCCTCCGCTCGTCGAAGCAGCCTTCGATCATTTGCGCGAGACGGTCGCCAAGCGGCTCGACAACGACGCCGAGTCCGAATCGCGACTGGTCGAAATCCTCGCCCGCGCCGCGACTGAGTTGCAGCAGCGCAGCTAGAGACGCAGAAAGCGATGACGGAAACGGCAATGGTTGAAGAAGAACCCGGCGCGCCGCGGCCGTTCCGCGGCGCCCGCATCGGCCACATCAATCTAAAAGTGGCGGACCTGCAACGCTCGCTCGCGTTCTATCAGGGCGTGCTTGGCTTCAAAGTTACCAAACGGCTCGGTGATGCGGCGTTTCTCGCTCATGGCGACTACCACCACGACATCTGCATCAACACCTGGGAGAGTCGTGGTGGCTCCCCGCCTGCCACCGGCACGACAGGACTATTCCATTTCGCCATCGTCTACGCGGAGCGAAACGATCTGCGCGATGCCTACAGACGATTGAAGGCTGCCGGCATCGGTATCGACAGCGCGGTCGACCACGGCGTCAGCGAGTCGATCTATCTTCGCGATCCGGATCAAAACGGCGTGGAGTTATATTGGGACCGCCCCGATGCTTTATGGTGGAGCAAAGGCGAGCTCAACATGGGTCACCGTCCGATGCAGCTTGAGGAACTTCTTCGTTAGCCTCTGCCAAGCGCGGAGGTTACGAAACCTCCGGTGTGTGCACATGTTCGGGACGAATGCCGACTGCGAGCAGTCGCGCCGGAATTCGGCGCAGGACCGGAAAGACACTAAAGAGCTTGAACAGCAGTGGCGGCTTCGGCCGCTGCTGACTGTCCATTGCCAATACGCGGCTGATGATGCGTTTCTGGATGGTGAGCTGGAGCCACTGGGTAAAACGCACCGGCAAGCTGCGCCGCTCCTGGATGGCGTGAAGATCCTCGATCGTCGCGGTACCGTTCTTGAGCGGCCCGGCAAGCCGATTGGCGGCGGCCACAGCATCCTGCACCGCCATGTTGACGCCGACGCCGCCAATAGGAGACATCGCATGCGCGGCGTCGCCGATACAGATCAGCCCGGGGCGCCACCATTTTGGCAATCGATCGACGGCGACGCTGAGCAACTTGATGTCATCCCAGCTTTTCAATTCGGCGATGCGATCGGCCAGGAACGGCGACATATCGGTCACCCGTTTCCGGAAAGCGTCGAGGCCTTCCGCCTGGACCTTTTCGATTCCGCCTTTCGGGATGACATAGGCGCACTGCCAGTAATCGCCGCGATCGAGCATGATCATCATCCTGCCCGCTTCGATGTGACCGAAGGTATCGGCACTATCGGTGCTCTTGCGCGACAGCCGAAACCACAGCACGTCCATCGGCGCGCCATAGTCATCGCTCGCAAGCCCAGCCTTGTCCCGTACGGTCGAATGGCGCCCGTCGCAGCCGACCACCAGATCGGTGCGAATCGTCAGCGTACCGTCCGCCGATTTGGCGCGGACACCGGCGATGCGGCCGCCCTCCTCGATCAGGTCGGTCGCTTCGGTCTTCATGTGCAGATCGAAGGTTTTGTATTTCCTGGCATGCTCGGCGAGGAAGTTGAGGAAATCCCATTGCGGCATCAGCGCGATATATTTGCACTGCGTCGGCAGATAACGCAGATCGATCATGGTCAGATGTTCCTCACCGATCTGGCCGCTCACCGTCTCGACTTTCTGATGCGGCAGCTTGAGGAATTCGTCGAGCAGTCCGAGTTCGTGCATGAGTTCGAGTGTCGATGGATGAATAGTGTCGCCGCGAAAGTCGCGAAAAAAGTCGGGATACTTTTCCAGCACGACGACATCGACGCCGGCGCGCGCCAAAAGAAAGCCCAGCATCATTCCAGCCGGCCCGCCGCCGGCGATACAGCATTTTGTCGTCAGCGTGACATCAGCCATCGGGTTCGATCCAGTTTTGAGCGTCTTGCAGCCAAGCGTCTTGCGATGATCGGCCGGAAGGTTCAATCTTGCGGCAAATGTTTAACATAAACTCGGACCGTGGTTTCGTGGTTCCGAATGGCGGAGGAATGGATGTTTGCCAAGATCAATCACGTTGCCATCGTCAGCGAACATTACGCCAAGTCGGCGCTATTCTATCAATCCGTCTTCGGCATGCGCACGTCCGATAAAACGAGGACTGCTCGCGCCCAGACGGTCGGCGACGGCTATGTCGGCCTCAACATCAATCCGAAGCGAGCCGGACGTCCTGCCGGGCTCGATCATTTCGGCATCGAGGTCGAGGATTCCGAAACAGCGTTTGAGCGCATCCGCAAGAAATATCCGACGGTGAAGTGGCTGCAGCGCCCGTCGAACCGGCCGTTTGCCGGAATTTCGACGCACGATCCGGACGGCAACATGTTCGACATTTCGCAAAAGAACATGGCCAACCGCACGTCGGTCTATCGCGAGCAGGAAGGCGAGGCCGAGGTCAACGCCCGCCACATCGATCATGTCGCGTTCCGCACCATGCGGCCCGACGACATGGCAGAGTTTTATCGCGACGTCTTCGAGCTGGCGCCGGGCAACAAACGCGCCGGCGACCGCAACCATTATCTCACCGACGGGCATATGACGCTGGTGATCATGCCGTGGGACATTGACGACTATGCAGGCAGCGGGATCATCACCGCCGGCATGGACCACATCGGCTTCAAGGTTGAGAACCTTGAAACGTTCAAGAAAGACGTTGACCAGATCGCAGCGGACAATCCGTTGTTGGCGCCGTTCCCGGTCGGCACCGGCGCCGAGGGCAAAGCGCATCTCGAGATGTTCCGCCGCACCTGCCCGCTCGGCCAGCATCACATGGCCGATTGCGATGGCATCCTAATCGACGTCTCGGCTGATTAGTCGTCATGCGGCGCTGGTTCATGGCGTTCGGGGCGGCTCTGTTGCTCCATGCGCCGGTGCGCGCCGATCCAATCGCGGATTTTTATCACGGCCGCACCATCTCCCTGATTTTAAGCGCCGGCGCGGGCGGAGGTTACGCCAGCTATGCACTGGCCTTCGCGCCGTATTTCAGCGCGCACATTCCAGGCCACCCGCAAATCATCATCCAGAACATGCCCGGTGGCGGCGGCATCCGCGCCATGCTGTATCTCGACGCGGTGGCACCGAAAGACGGCACCACCATCGGTCTCGTGCATTCCAGCGTGCCATTCGCGCCGATCTACGGCATCAAGGCCGCGAGCTTCGATCCACGCACCATGAACTGGATCGGCAGCATCGACGCCTCGACCGGCATTTGCGTTGCCTGGCATGAATCAGGGATCGCAACCTGGCAGGATCTCTTGAACAAGCCATTCGTCGTCGGCGGCTCCGGTGCGGGATCGCAGATGGAAACCATGCCGGTGATGCTCGACAAATTGTTCGGCACCCGGATCAAGGTGATCTCCGGCTATAAGGGCGGCAATGACATTTACCTCGCGATGGAGCGCGGCGAGATTCAGGGCCGCTGCGGCGGACTGATTTCTTCGATCGCTTCAACGCGCCCGGATTGGTTCGAAAAAAAGCTCGTGAACGTGCCGATCCAGATCGCGACCGCACGCAATCCGCTGTTTCCAGATACGCCCGCGATCACGGAATTCGCCGGCGACGAGCGCACCCGCAAGATACTGCAACTCATCCTCGCGCCACTGGAGATGGACCGGCCGATCCTGGCGCCGCCCGGTGTGCCGGCAGAGCGCGTCGCGGCGCTCCGCGAAGCGTTCCATGCCGCGATGAACGACCCGGCCTTCATTGCCGAGGCCGAAAAGGATCATCTGGAAATCCACGAAGTCGGCGGCAGCCGCGTCGCGGAGATACTGGAAAACGCATTTGCAATGCCTGCGGACATCGCCAAGGCCGCGACCGACGCTATGGGGACCGCACCGACCGGGGGCGAGTAAACCGCCGTTTATGCCCACCCCATATTTCCGCCGCATCCCAAGTGATAGAACTGGACATTCTTTCCTGACCGTAACCCATGCGTCTTGCAATCATTGTCGCCGTCCTGATCTCGTTCGCGCCGTTCGACGCGGCGTTTGCGCAATTGTCGAGCACCGGCAATTTTCACATCGCCTGGGAGGTGAAGAACCGCTTCCGGCTGTTTCGCAAGGAAGCTGATTTCCTGCGTCAGGTTGCGGCCAGCCGCGGCGATGGCGTTCTCGCCGCCGAAGACCGGCTTGAGCAAACCTCCGGCGGCCTCGGCTGGGCTAAGGATGTCGTCGGCAACCTCTGTATCGACGCCTCGGGCAATCTGATGCAGAGCTGCGACCGCGACGGTGGCAAGGAAAGTTACCTCAATCCGATAGACCATGCCGTCGGTGTCGAGATTTCCGGCAACATGCCGCAAGGGCAAACCTGCTCGTGGAGTTTTGACGACGGCGTCGGTCCGCTACGCCAGACCGATGCGCCATGCGAGGAAGAGGTAAAGCTTCGGGTCGCAAGCGGGCGTGCCACGGTTGCAACCGTGGATATCCCGCTCGGGGACGGCACCGCGCAACGGATCGTGACTGAGATAAACGTGCGTGACCTGCTCGTTGCCGGGATGGGAGATTCCATTGCGGCCGGCGAAGGCAACCCCGACCGCGCGATAAGGCTCGAGAGCGGATTTTGCTTTCGGCGCTTCCTGCGAGGCAGCACCGGAGGCCAATACTACCGGCCGAGCCGAGCCGGCTATACCGGCGACCGCTCCTGCGAAGGCGGCCCCGCGACGAGTTCTGCTGCCACGACCGATTGGGCGCGCCATGGCGCGCGCTGGATGAGTCCGGCCTGCCATCGCTCGCTCTACAGCTATCAGCTGCGCACCGCGCTCGCGCTTGCGGTCGAACAGCCGCATGTCGCCGTGACGTTCCTGCCGTTGGCCTGCACCGGTGCAACCATCTCCGCCGGCCTGTTCGACTCACAGGCTGCGGATGATTGCCCGCTGGCGACACCCGACCGCTGTTCGACCACGTCGCCCGCACAGTTCGGCGAGCTCAAGGATTTGATGGCGGCCGCGCATAAGCAGGATCCCAAGCGAAATATCGATCTCATCCTGCTGACGATCGGCGCTAACGATATCAATTTTGCCGGCCTTGTCGCCAACGTGATCGTCGACGCCACGACGGAACGTCTGCTGCTCAAAGAGGGCGGTTCGCTGACCAGCATTCCGGATGCGCAAAGAAACCTTGACGATCTGGGCGACCAGTTCGCGCGGCTGCGCACTGCGCTTAAGCCTTATGTCGACAACAACCTCTCGCGCGTCGTCTATGTCTCCTATGGCAATCCGGCGATGCAGGCACCGGATACGCCATGCCCGGGCGGCCGCGACGGTCTTGATGTCCATCCTGCTTTTGGCGCGGATGCAGAGCGCCTGCGTGCCACCACAACTTTCGTCGACACCAAATTCCTGCCCAAGCTCAAAGCGCTCGCGACCTGCGACGGCAACAAGACCTGCAAGGATCCCCTGACGGAACGCATGACGTTCGTCGACGGTCATCAGGCCGCGTTTACCCAGCACGGCATGTGCGTACATGCAGCCAGCGATCCGGAATTCGACCGCACCTGCTTTTCGGCAACCGGTGAGAGCTTTGAGCCGGATCAATCGCAAGCTGCCGACTATCCGCTGGTCTGCTCGACACCGCCGAGCGACTATCGCCCATATGCCTCGCGCGCACGCTGGATCAGAACAGCCAACGACAGCTATTTCACCGCCATGACCTATCCCGAGGGCCTGTCGGCGATGCTCAAACCGAGCGACATCCACGATGCGCTTTGGGGTGTGGTCAGCGCCGTCTACGGCGGCGCGGTGCATCCCACTGCGGAAGGGTACGCGGCGATGGCCGATGCGGCACTGCCGGCGGCCCGCGGAGTTCTCGGCCTGGCAACGCCGCCCGCCGTGATTACGGCACCACTCGCGCCACCGTCGTCATCCGGAGCAGTGAATGCGCCAACGCCGGCCGCGTTGCCGCCGGCGAACCCGGCTCCGGTCCAGATTGCTCCTGCCGCACCCGCAGCCGGTCCGCAATAAACGGAATTCAGCGCGACGGCGCGACGCCGAGCTTCTTTTGCAAGCTCGACGACGACGTCGTGTACTGAAACACCAGCCGCTTATCAGGATAGACGTAGTGATACGCCTTCTGCGCCGCGAGCGCGCCTTCATGGAATCCGGAAAGGATCAGCTTCAGCTTGCCCGGGTACCAGTTGATGTCGCCGATGGCGAAAATGCCAGGCACGCTGGTCTCGAAGTTCTCGGTATTCACCGGAATGTATTCGTTGTTCTTGAGTTCGAAGCCCCAGTCGGCCACCGGGCCGAGCTTCATCGTCAGACCGAAGAACGGCAGCATCATATCGCAGTGAACATCGGCCATCGTGCCGTCGGTCTTTTTGACGACTGCTTTTTGCAGCACGCCATCACCACCGACCAACTCCGTAACCTGACCAACGACAAGCTCGACTTTTCCTTCCTTCACCAGATCCATCATCTTGTTGACGGAGTCCGGTGCCGCGCGGAAATCGGCGCGCCGGTGACACAGGGTTAGTTTGCTTGCCAGCGGCTGCAGATTGAGCGTCCAGTCGAGCGCGCTGTCGCCACCGCCGACGATCAGAACATTCTTGTCGCGGAAGTTTTCCATTTTGCGCACGGCGTAGTGCACCGTATTGCCTTCGTACGCTTCGATGCCGGGGATCGGCGGACGCTTCGGCTGAAACGAGCCGCCGCCCGCCGCAATGATAACGATCTTGCACTCGAACACCTGGCCTTGATCCGTTGTCACGCGGAACAATGGATCGCCGATCTTCTCCACCTTCTCGACCATGTGACCGAGATGGAATTTCGCATCGAACGATTTGATCTGCAGCAGCAGCGCATCGATCAGTCCCTGTGCGCTGGTCAAGGGAACGCCGGGAATGTCGTAGATCGGTTTTTCCGGATATAGCTCGGCGCATTGGCCGCCGATCTTGTCGAGAATATCGATGAGATGGCATTTCATATCGAGCAGACCGAGCTCGAAAACTGCGAACAGGCCCACAGGCCCCGCGCCAATAATCACAACGTCAGTTTTGATAGGCTCGCTCATGTCGTCTTTTTGCTCGTCGTTTTAAGGAAATTTGTTTGATGTGCCGCAGTCTCTAGCGCGCTGCGGGCGGCAGGGGAAGAGTGCCGGGTTTCAACAACAGTTGCGTCGAAATTGGGTCCGACAGCACACGAATTCGTTATAGCCAGGCTTGATATCTAGGCTTGGCGCTCCGGCGTCCGCACAACCAGGCCGTTGAGGTCGTCGCTTACTTTCATCTGGCACGACAAACGAGAATTTGGTTTCACGTCGTACGCGAAATCCAGCATATCTTCTTCCATCGGCGACGGTTGGCCGACTTTTTCCTGCCATGCCTCGTCAATGTAGACGTGGCAGGTCGAGCAGGCACAGGCGCCGCCGCATTCCGCCTCGATGCCCGGCACCCCGTTTTTGATCGCCGTCTCCATCACGGTCGAGCCATTCTCGCCGTCGACGGTACGCGCGTTACCTCCGAAATCGATGAAGGTGATTTGGGTCATGATGAAACAGGAAACCGGATGTTGAATGTCCCGGCACGACAGAAGGCCGAAACGGGCTGGATATGCCCCTATCTATTGCCTTCTGGCGCGCGATGCTAGTCCGCCGAGGCGTTCAGTGACGCCGCAATTCCTCATTCAGACGCGCACCGATCGCCGCGCTTGCTTCAAGAGTTGCCGCCTTCAGGCCCTCGATGGCGTCGTCTCGCTCGGCCAAATTCGACGGGTTGGCGATTAGCCGCTCCAGATGTTCCGCAGCTTTGGCGACCCGCCAGAGCCCGATACCGCGCGCCGAACCCATGAGCGTATGAGCCGCTGCAGCGGCAAGTGGCGGCTCGGCATTGGCCACCCTCTCGATCATAAGCGCCGCCTGGCGGACGAAAATCTCGAGGATTTCCCGCTCCAAATCGCGATCGCCAAGCGTCATTCGGCCGAGATGGATTTCATCAAGGACCGCAAACTCCGGCGCTAAATCGGCCGCTTTCCGCATGCTCGAAGCATTCACGACGCACTCTCCCAACTCTTGTTCTTATTGGAGCGGCAGCTTCGTCGGAAAAAGCCAAGAGCCGGTGAATCCAGGCCGACGCCTCAGGCGGCATTCACGGGATTGGTAAGCGAGCCCTTAGCGGGGGATTGTCGCCGGATTGGCCATTTCGGCCCCAAGCCAGCCGTAATGTGGGCCGAAAAATGGCCTGCGAAGATGGTGAGTCATCCGTTAACGATGATTAAAAGCACGTTACCGCCACCGTTTTATTCGATCCGCCAAGCCGATAGGATGGGCTCTGGCATTGTGACTTGAGGGCTGGGGAGCCCCGAGTGCCCATGAGGAACTAGACGATCACGCGCTCGTGGCGCGGCCCGCGTTTCAGGGCCCGTCCTAGTCCAGCGTAACACGCGAGGCGACGACCGATATGGCCAACTACCCGAAGAAGATGGTGGATCCGACGGAAGCTGCGCTGTCCGCGATCCAGGAAGCCCTCAACATCAAAGACGAGGAAATCCGGCCGGAGGACCAGTCCGACACGATCGCCGTTGCGCCACCGACGCCTGACCAGTTCATGCGCGAAACCGAGCCGGCAACGCCCGCTTTCGAACGACGATTTCATTCGCGAGCCGATCGGCAACCGAGGCGACGCGCCACCGCCGCCACTCGCCGCCAACGACGACCAGCAGTCCGTCGGCCAGGTTCTCCGTGCGTTACAACGCCGCCCGGTCCGCACCTCCTATTTCGTCGCCGCATTGTTTTCCGCCGCGTGGATTGTCGGCTGCCTGGCATTATCCTGGGCCTATCTGTCCGAATTGAACGCGTCGCTCGGGCCCGGCCATTCGCAAGCCGCTCTCATGATCGGTCTTGGCGCTGCGGCTCTGCTGCCCATCATCTTCTTCTTCGGCGTGGCACACATCGCCTGGCGCTCACAGGAATTGCGCCTGATTACGCAGGCTATGGCTCAGGTCGCACTGCGCCTGTCGGAGCCTGAAAATATCGCCCGCGACTTCAATTGTCACCGTCGGCCAAGCCATCCGCCGCGAAGTCGCGGCCATGGGCGACGGCGTCGAACGCGCACTGGCGCGTGCCGGCGAGCTTGAGTCGATGGTGCAGAACGAAGTCGCTGCACTCGAGCGCTCTTACAGCGACAACGAGGTGCGCATCCGCAGCCTGCTGCAGGATCTCTCCAACCAGCGCGACACGCTGGTCGGCCAGGCCGAGCAGGTTCGCTCCGCCATCAACAACGTCCATATCGACCTTACGCAGGATCTTTCGACGATCAGCGACCTCGTCGGCCAGCAGGTCAACGAGGCCGCACAGCGCATCACCCATTCACTTGCCGAAAAGGGCGAGCACATCACGGTGGCGCTGGGCGAAGTCGGCGACAACATGATCCAGCAACTCAGTATGCGCGGCAACGATCTGCTGACGCGGCTGGAGTCGGCAAGCGACGAGACCTCACGTGCGATTACGACTGCAAGTGACCAACTCACGTCGAGCCTGAATTTCAAGACCGATCACGTTGGCGAGGACTTCGCCGAGATCGTCACCGGCCTCGAAGACATGATGACCGCACGGCTCGACGCCGTCGCCGACAACTTCTCCGAAAGGTCGCTTTCCATCGTCGATACGATGATCGGACGGTCGCAGGAGGTCGCCGATCTCGTGTCGGGCCGCGCCCAGGAACTGTCGGAAGCGATCGTCGATACGTCGAGCCAGATCGCCGAAACGATCGCGAGCCGCGCCGACGATGTTAACTCGACGCTGCGGGCGACGGGCGAATCGCTGATCCTCGATCTCAATCTGCGTGGCGGCGAGGTCGCCAAGAAGCTCGAGCAAACCGGCAACCGGATTACCGAAGCGCTGGTTTCGCGCAGCACCAACGTCACCGACTCGCTGCGTGAGAGCGTCGACCACCTTGTCGGCACGCTCGCGACCCGCGGCGACACCATGAAGGACATGCTCACAAGCCGGCTCGGCGCATTCGAGGAGATGTTCAACAGCTCCGGCGCAGAGCTTGGCGAGCGGATTTCCCGCGACTCCGCGACGCTGGGCAACCTGATCACCCGGCACCTCGCCGAGTTCGACCGCACCGTGAAGACTTATGGCTCGGAGCTGGTTGAACGGCTCGGCGCGCGTACCCAGGACGTTTCCGAGTCGATGCGCGGCTATGTCGAGAGCTTCGACAATCGCGTCACGACCAAGGCCACTGAGGTGACTACTGCGCTCGATGAACGGCTGACGCGCTTCCAGGATGCGCTGGACGGCCGCACCCAGACGCTGACCGACGCCCTCGCCTCCCGTGTCATGGATATTGCGAAGACCCTCGCTGAAGGCGGCAAAGACGTCGTCACTTCGCTCGACAAGCGCCTGAGCGATGTCACCACCCTCATCGACACCCGCGCGGCGAGCCTCAGCGAGACCGTGACCGCACGCGTGGCGAACATCGACAAGACACTCGGCGTCCGCGCGATCGAAGTTGCCAATAATCTCGACGAACGCATGGGCAGCATCGACAAGATGCTCGGCAACAGGGCTCTCGAAGTCTCCAATAATCTCGATGAGCGGATGGCCAATATCGACAAGACGCTGGGCAGCCGGGCCCTTGAGGTCGCGAATACTCTCGATGGCCGCATCGGGCAGCTTGAGCACCTCCTTGTCGGGCGCACGGAAGCTGCCACGCAGCAGCTTGAGGCACGCAGCCGCTCTGCAGCCGAATTGCTCACGACGCGCCTCCACGAATTTGTGGAGACGATCAAGAACGATACCGGCGAAACCGAACGCGCAATTATTCAGCTCACGGCCAATACGACCGAAGCGCTTGCCAAGACGACGACGGCAAGCAATGCGGCGGCGGAAACATTGAACCGCAATGCTGTCGAAGCTACCGTTTCGCTCAATCGCAGCGCTGTCGGTCTGAGCGACACGATCAGCAAGAGCGCCAGCGCAGCAAGCGAGTCTGTCAGCAAGGCTGCCGCCACAGCGCATGATGTGCTTAGCAAGGCTGCAATCGGGGCGAACGAGGTCATCAGCGGGAGCGCCGCTGCTGCCAATCAGGTGTTCAATTCGAGCGCCGCTACCGCCAAGCAGTCCTTCAGTACAAGCGCCTCTGCGGCGAACGAAGCCTTCGTCAACAGCGCAGGCATAGCCAAGCAGTCATTCGGCGCCAGCGCTTCGGCTGCGAATGAAACCGTCGCCAGAGTCACTGCCGCCGCGAATGACGCCCTCAGCAGGGCTGCGGCTTCGGCGAACGAGGTCGTCAACAAGACCGTTTCTGCAGCCAAGGAAGCGATCGGCAGCAGTGCCGCCAGCGCCAGCGATCTTCTGGCTCGCAGCGCCGCGGCTACGACTGACGCGATCAGTCTCAGCGCCGGCGAAGCCGAACGCAAACTGGTCAGCACCAGCGTCGAAGTTGCGCGCAACGTCGTCGGCAAGGCTGACGAGTTCAACAGCGTGATCAGCGAGCGGCTGGGAGAGATGACCCTGCTGCTCGATGAGAAGTCGAATGGGCTGCTCACTGCACTGACCGGCAAGGGCCATGAGTTTGCCAACGAGGTCAGCCGCGTCACCGACCACGCGGTGAAGTCGATCGAAGCCAAGAGCTTTGTCTTCACGCAGACGATGATGGACAACAGCGAGGAGATCGCACGTCTCATCAACGACGCCAGCCAGACGGCCACGAAGGCCATGACGGTAACGCTCGGCCAGCTTCAGGATGGTGCGCAGGGCGCCGCTGAATCGGCAAAGTCGACGCTGACGCGCACTCTCTCCGATATCCACAGCGCGACGCGACAGGCCGTCGAGGAATCCAAGCAGACGGCGGCGGCGACCGTGGCCGACATGCTGGAGACGCACAACATGCTGCGCTCCGACTCTACAGCCCTGTTTGAGCGCCTGCGGGAGGCCAACATCCTGCTGCAGGAAGTGCTCAGTGGCGCTCACGAGAATATGAATTCGATCGAGCACACCATGGCGACGCGCGTCTCCGAGTTCGTCGCCGCCATGAACGACCTCACCGGCAAGAGCAGCGCCACGACATCAAAGATCGAGCAACACCTGGGAACCTTCAACACGGTGACCGGAAAGGTGCTGCGCGACCTTGGCGATCTGTCCGGTCAATTCAATCAGCATGGCCGGTCGCTGGCCGAAGCGGTTCAGCTCCTTGAGATCAGCAACCGCAAGGCTGAGGAAACCACCACCACGCGCCAGACCAGCCTCGAAGGACTGGTCACCACGCTCGACCTGCGCACCAACGATTTCGAACAGCGGCTGCAACGTTTCTCCAGCCTGCTCGACGAGTCGCTCGATGCCGCAACCACGCGCACGCGCGAGATCGCGAGCCTGATCGCAGAGACCAGCAACGACAGCGTGCATTCGATCGAGCAGCAGTTCGAACTGGTGCGCGCGAGCTCGGAAGAAGAGCGCAAGCGCACCGGCGAAGCCCTCAACGCCATCTACAACGACGCCACTGCGGACGTCGGCGCGATTTTCACGCAATCCGCCGAACGTTTCACCGAAACCATCAAAGGCATGAAACAGATGGCGACGGAGATGCAGCGGGAATTGGAGACGACGCGCACCGAATTGCGGCGCGGCGTCCTCGAACTGCCGCAAGAAACCGCCGAAAGCGCCGCGCAAATGCGCCGTGTCATTGTCGACCAGATCGACGCGCTTGCAGAACTCAACCGTATCATCGCCCGTCACGGCCGCTCGATCGACGCGGTGGAACCGATGCGGCGCGAGCCCGAGCAGGCTTACGCCACAGGCGGCGGGGGAGGACGCGGCCAGGTTCGGCCGATCCGCCCCGACATAACCCCTCAGCCTCAGCCGCAGCAATCGGCCCCGCGGGACATCACTGGCGCGCCGGCGCGCCGTCCGGAAGCCCGCATGCCGCCAAACCAGCAGACGCCAGCTCGCGGCGCTACACCGTCGGCCTCGGCCGCCGGCTCCGGCTGGCTGACTGACCTGCTGTCGCGGGCTTCCCGCGAGGAAACGCAGGGCTCAGCCCCTCCTCCTTCACGCGATAGCGCGCGCTACGAAGCCGAAGGTCAGCGTGGGGACGCTACGAAGTCGCTCGATACCCTCTCCGTCGACATCGCCCGTATGATCGATCACGAGGCTGCCGCCGACTTGTGGGAACGTCAGAAGCGCGGCGAAAAAGGCTTGTTCTCGCGGCGGATCTATACGCTGCAAGGCCAAAAGGCGTTTGACGAAATCCGCGAGAAATATCGTACCGATCCGGAGTTCCGTCAGACCGTCGAGCACTACATCCACGAGTTCGAGCGATTGCTTGATGACGTATCGCGAGGCGATCGCGGTGCCGCGGTGGTGCGCAACTATCTGACCTCGGACACCGGCAAGGTCTACACCATGCTGGCCCACGCCGCCGGCCGGTTCGACCGCTGACCGATCTAAAATCCCGCGCACAAATAATGCGCGGGATTCACCTGCCAGTACCCTTGCTTGCGCCGTAATCGCGGCGTTACCGTGAGCCATGGTCGCTGCGACCTCAAATGCTCCTGGGTCCTTGCCCACTGCCGCGGACGTCGATGACGCGGCCCGCCGCCTCGATGGCGTTGCCCTCCACACGCCGCTTCTGACCTCCGCCACGCTCGACGCCATGACCGGCGGTCGCGTTTTTCTCAAGGCCGAGACCTTGCAACGCACCGGCTCGTTCAAGTTTCGCGGCGCTTACAACAAATTGGCCTCGCTTCCCGTGGACCGCCGCGCCGCGGGCGTTGTTGCCTTCTCTTCCGGGAACCATGCGCAAGGCGTAGCCGCGGCAGCGCGTCTCCTCGGCATGCCGTGCGTAATCGTGATGCCGCGCGATGCGCCGCGCGCCAAGCGTGAGCGCACCGCCGCATTCGGCGCCGAAATCGTGCTCTATGATCGCGCGCGCGATGATCGTGAAGCAATTGCCGCCGATATCGCCGGCAAGCGCGGCGCCATTCTGGTCCCGCCTTACGATGACGCGCTGATCATCGCAGGCCAGGGCACAGCCGGACGAGAGATCGTCGACGATCTGGCGGCACTCGGCCTGGTGCCCGATGTCGTCGTTGTCACGGCTTCCGGCGGCGGCCTCACCGCGGGTATCGCACTTGCCGTGAAGGCGCGGGCTCCGGCGGCCGCGCTTTACACCGCCGAACCGCAAGGCTTCGACGATCACGCCCGCTCGTTCCGCAGCGGCCAGCGCGAACAAAACGCCGAACTCACCGGTACCATTTGCGATGCGCTGATGGCGCGCACCCCCGGCAAGCTTACGTTCGCGATCAATCAATCTTTGGTCGGCGCCGGCGTCGTCGCGAGCGACGAGGAAGTCGCCGCTGCGGTCGCGTTCGCCTTCGCCGAATTAAAGCTCGTCGTCGAACCGGGCGGCGCCGTCGCACTTGCCGCCGTCATGACCGGCAAAGTGGACGTTCGCGACAAGATCGCCGTGGCCGTTCTATCCGGCGGCAACGTTGACGCGGAACTTTTTTCCAAGCTCGTCGCGTAAGTTCCAGTTCGCGAACTTGATTAAATCAAGATCGCGCACCGGATGCTTTTTTGAGCAGACCGCTACGCGCCGGTGCCCGGCAGGAAACAACGGATCTGCGTCGTTCCCTGGTAGTCCTGATACGGCCAGACCACAGCGGACCCGAACTTGTTAGGCTCGGTAACAACCGCCGTGTCAGGCACGACAACCCACTTCCCGTCGATGCGTACGCGATAGCTGTTGCCCTGCATATCCCAATCGACGTCCTGTACGCTGACGCCATCGGCAAACGAACAGCACAGCCCTTTGCCGCTCGCCAATTTGTCAAACCAGGTTTTCAAGGGCGAGTCGGCAAACCGGCCGTCATCACGCGCGGACAAATCTCGCGGAAGAAACACGATCGAGCACAAAGCGACTATTGTCACTACTCGAAGAGTCAGTGTGTGCATCATGGCCTCCTGAAGATCGTTGGTGCGGACCACTAACGAACGGCCGCGTCAGACCCCGGACAGCAAGCACACGACAACAATGTCGTTATCGATCCGCCTCTCTGGTTGTTCAAGCAACTTCCATGCCGACGTGCGACTCGGAAACAGTCGCGACGCATTAACAAAAATAAACAGCCAGCGCGCGTGTCGGCTGCCTCGCGCCTAGGCCACTTCCAGCAGAATCTCTGTGAGTCTCTCCGGCTTGTCGACCATAACGTCGTGACCGGACTCCACTCCGTAGGTGCGCCAGCTCGAGTCCTGCTTCAGTTTTTCGAGGTAGCCGTCAAACCGCGGATTTGGATAAGACACCGCACGAATGTACGTTTTTCGCGGAACTTTCTCGCGCGCGCCGGTCAGCACGATGGGCGTCAGTGATGCAAAGGTCGGTTGCGGCGTCAGTTTGGAATCGACCCAGGCCTGATCGCTCTCGTTGACGTGGAAAGCTTTCGCCGGAGGTATTGGGCGGCCGACCTCATTTTTTGCCGCGGCTGCGAGCGTCGCATCGCGCAATTCCTGCGGAGCGAGGTCGACCACCCTCTCCCCGTTCTGCGGAAAGAACGCATCAAGAAATACAATCGAGGAAATTGCCGGCAGCACTTTCTCGGCAACGCCTGACACCACAAAGCCCGCGTAGGAGTGGCCAACAAGGACGATGTTTTGCAGGTTTTCCCATTTGATGACGTTGGCGACGTCATTGATATGGGTGTCGAGCGTAATCATGCCGCTCATCAGGTGCGAGCGCTCGCCGAGCCCGGTGAGCGTCGGCGCATAGACTTTGTGGCCCTTGGCTTCCAGGAGATCGGCAACCCGGCGCCAACACCATCCGCCATGCCATGAACCGTGCACCAGCACGAATGTCCTGGCGTTGCCCTGCGCATTCGCAGTGTCGGCGCCGAATGCGAGAGTTGCCGCGCTTGCGCCCGCTCCCAGCATCGCCATCGCATTACGCCGTGTCGCCTCGGTCATGGTCGCTCCCTATGGGTGTGGGTTGTGTTGGATAGCGCTAGCTTCAATCGACTTTCGCACCCGCAAACTTTACCAGCGCGCTCCATAGCTGCGTCTGGTCCGCAAGAAATTTCCTGAAATCGTCCGGCGTGCCGATCTTGGCGATCGCGGAAAACTTTATGAGGCTTTCCTGCATCGCTGCCGATTTCAGCCCCTCGTTCACCGCAGCATTGAGTTGATTGACGATATTCGCCGGCGTTCCTGCGGGAGCGACGATGCCGGTCCACGCATCGACAACGAAATCCGGGTAGCCGCTTTCAACGAGCGTCGGCACTTCTGGCAATGCCGGCCAGCGTTCGCCGCGCGCGATGCCAAGCGCCCGTATCTTGCCGGCCTGAATCAGCGGATAGAGCGTCGTGAGTCCGTCGATGGTGAATTGCGTACGGCCTCCCAGCAGGTCGTTCACCGACTGCGCCGAGCCGGTATAAGGCACATAGACCACATCGATATTGGCCTTGGTCTTGAACAGCGTGCTGAGCAGATGCGGCGGCGTGCCGAGACCGGCACCGAAATTAATCTTGCCCGGATTGGCCTTCGCATAGGCCACGAATTCGCCGATCGTTTTCGCGGGCACGTCATTGTTCACAACGAACACATGCGGCAGCAGCGCAACTGTGGCGACTGTCGCAAATGCCTTTTGCGGATCGACATTGAGGCTGGAGTAAAGCGCTGGCGCGATCGCGAGCGAGCCTGACGATCCGAACATCAGCGTGTAGCCATCCGGTACAGCGCCGGCCACATCCTTGGTGCCGATCGTAGAACCACCACCCGCACGATTTTCGACGACGAGTTGCCCGACCCGATTGCTCAGCTCCTGCCCCATCACCCGCGCGATGGTGTCGATCGGACCTCCGGGTGGGAATGGCACCACCATCCTGATCGGTCGCTCAGGATATTTACTTTGCGCTTGGGCTAAATTGATTGACGGGGATCCGAGCGCGACGCCCGCAAGCGCGGTGAGTACCCTGCGTCTGGTCGCCATCGCCATCCTCCGTCGGCGCGGCTCTGTGGCCGCTGCCGCTACCTTACGCCCTACCCCCACAACGCCGCATCGGGCGGATATGCGAGGCTGCCATCGTAGCGCAATCCGCCGGGACGATCCTTGGCCAGCAGCAGCGGCCCATCGAGATCGACCACCCTTGCGCGTTGCGCAACCAGCATGGCCGGCGCCATCGCCAGCGACGTCGCCACCATACAACCGACCATAATGGCAAACCCGCGCTGCTCCGCGGCCGCGGTTAGCGCCAACGCCTCGGTCAAACCGCCGGCCTTGTCGAGCTTGACGTTGATCGCATCGTATTTGCCGGCGAGAGCGTCCAGTCCGGCGCGGTCATGAAGGCTCTCGTCAGCGCAGATCGGGATCGGCCGTTTGATCTGCGCCAATGCGGCATCGGCCTTCTCCGGCAGGGGCTGCTCGATGAGCGTTACCCCCGCATCGGCACAAGCCGTGAGGTTTTGCTTCAGATTATCAGCTGTCCAGCCCTCGTTGGCGTCGACGATAAGCTCGGCGCGGGGTGCGGCGCGGCGAATTGCGGCAATCCGGGCCGTGTCCTCACCATCCGCGCCGCCCAGCTTGATCTTCAGCAAAGGCCGCGTAGCCGCCCGCTCCGCAGCTTCGCTCATGGCCTGCACGGACCCCAGCGAAATCGTATAGGCGGTCACCCGTGGCACCGGCGCAACAAGCCCAGCCAATTCATAGGCCCGCCGCCCGGTAGACTTGGCGTTGATGTCCCAGTAAGCACAATCGAGTGCATTACGGGCGGCGCCGGCGGGCATGATCTCCTGCAATTCCAGGCGGTTGAGCCCCTGTCGCAGCGCCGGGCGCATGGCTTCGATTGCTGCCACAATGCTGTCCGGGGTTTCGCCGTAACGTGCGTAGGGGACGGACTCACCGCGACCGCGGTGGGCTCCATCGGCAAGTTCAGTCACCACCACGACGGCCTCGGTCTTGCTACCGCGGCTGATTGTGAACGCGCCGGCCAGCGGCCAGCGTTCGATTCTGACGGAGAGCTCCATGACGGGAGCAACTATGACCGGAGCAGACCGCGGCACTCAAGAGCCGCGAAGCGCACGGCTATGAGTCTTACCGCTACCGTCAAAGCCGAAGGCCTCGATCTCGCAGCGACCGGCGCATGGACCGCTGAACGCGCCCCCGAACTTGAGAAGATCGTTGACGATATGGCTCGCCGCTACGGCGAGACGCGCTACGTCGATATCGACCTTTCCAGGCTCGAGCGGCTCGATACCTTCGGCGCCTGGCTGATCGAACGGCTCAACCGGAGCTTCGTCGCACGCGGTTCAACGACCCGCATTCTCAATCTGTCGGACAGCGATCGCAGCCTGTTCGAAGAAGTGCGGCTGGTTAACCGCACGACTGACCAGAGCGAAGTCGACCCGCGCCCCAACGCCATCGTGGCCGGCCTCGATCAGATCGGCCGCGCGATGTCCGACATCGGCCGGTCGCTGGTGCTGCTGGCACATCTTCTCGGAGCGCTGACCATGGTCACGCTTCGCATCATCGCTCACCCTTCGCGGTTGCGCCTGACCTCTACCGTCCATCACCTGGAAAAAGTCGGCCTGAATGCGGTACCGATCATCGTGCTGAGCACGCTGTTGATTGGCGCGATCCTCGCACAGCAAGGCATTTTCCGCTTCCGCCAATTTGGCGCCGAAGCTTATGTCGTCGAGATGGTGACGGTGCTGGTTTTGCGGGAAATCGGCGTGCTGCTTGTCTGCGTACTGGTCGCGGGCCGCTCCGGCAGCGCTTACACCGCCGAGCTCGGCTCGATGAAAATGCGCGAGGAGATCGACGCGCTCCGCACCATGGGGCTCGATCCGGTCGAAGTGCTGATACTGCCGCGCATCATCGCGATCGTGATTGCGGTGCCAATGCTGACATTCATCGGCATAATTGCAGCGCTCTATGGCGCGGGCCTCGTCTGCTGGCTTTACGGCGACATGTCGCCGACGATTTATCTTGAGCGGCTGCGCGAAGCGATCTGGCCACCGAGTTTTGCGGTCGGCATGATCAAGGCGCCGTTCATGGCCCTTGTCATCGGCCTGGTGGCTTGCGTCGAAGGCTTTGCCGTCGATGGCAGCGCGGCCTCGCTCGGAATGAAAACAACGGCATCGGTCGTCAAATCGATCTTTCTGGTTATCGTGTTCGATGGTTTGTTCGCCATGTTTTTCGCCTCGATTGGAATGTGAGGCATGGCCAGCAACCAGTCCGTCATCAGCGTACGCGACCTGGTCGTCAGTTTTGACGGCGCCAACGTTTTAAACCACGTGGACCTTGACGTTTTTCGCGGCGAGATTCTTGGCTTCGTCGGCGGCTCTGGCGCCGGGAAATCCGTATTGATGCGCACTATCATTGGTCTGATCCCCAAGCAGGAAGGCTCGATCGCGGTTTTAGGTACCGACCTATCCGCTGTCAGCGACGAGCAACGCCGCAAGACAGAACAGCGTTGGGGTGTGCTGTTCCAGCAAGGCGCCCTGTTCTCTTCGCTCACGGCGCTGCAAAACGTTCAATTTCCGATGCGGGAATACCTGAAGCTCTCGCCGCGATTAATGGACGAGATCGCGCTTGCCAAGCTTGAAATGGTCGGACTCAAGGCCGACGTGCGCAAGAAGTACCCATCCGAGCTGTCGGGAGGCATGATCAAACGCGTTGCGCTCGCTCGTGCATTGGCGCTTGACCCGGAAATTGTTTTTCTCGACGAACCTACCTCAGGCCTCGATCCGATCGGTGCCGCCGAATTCGACGAATTGATCCAAACATTGCAACAAACGCTGGGATTAAGCGTATTTATGGTCACGCACGACCTCGATAGTCTGCATGCCATCTGTACCCGGATTGCAGTCTTGTCCGAGGGGCGCGTCATTACCGCGGGGCCG
The DNA here is from genome assembly GCA_963807565.1 of uncultured Alphaproteobacteria bacterium. GTDB lineage: Bacteria > Pseudomonadota > Alphaproteobacteria > Rhizobiales > Xanthobacteraceae > BOG-931. The sequence goes on from CAWECH010000030.1 coordinate 272,534, forward strand.
ATCGACGCAATGCTCGCATCCGAGCATCCGTGGCTCAAATCCTATTTCCGCGGCAAGCGCGGACGTCTCGTCCGCCACTGAGGCATCGCAGAGCATCGTCATGGAAACCAAAGCAAACTACGTCATCACCGGAGCCTTTACGCTGGCGGTCATCGTTGCCGTCTTCGGCTTCGTCTTCTGGTTTCAACAGCACAGCAGCGGTGCGCACGCTTCCTATCGCGTGACGTTCCAGGGCTCGGTTTCGGGATTACAAAGCGGCGCCCCCGTTACGTTCAATGGCATCAGGGTGGGCGAAGTCTCGTCGCTCGACCTCGATACCGAAGATCCGCGCAAGGTGGTGGCGATTATTTCAATCGATCCCACGACCCCAATCCGCACCGACACCAAAGTCGGTCTGGTGTTCCAGGGCCTCACCGGCCTTGCCGCGGTCTCGCTGAGAGGCGGGGCGGCGGACGCGGCTCCGCTCGTCGCGCAGGGTTCTGCACCCCCTACACTTGCCGCCGATGCGGACGCCACGGCCGACGTCACTCAGCAAGCGCGTGATGTGCTGTCACATATCGACGGTCTGGTCGCGGCGAACGAGACGGTTTTGCGGAGTTCGTTGCGCAACATCGAAACCGTCACGTCGACCTTGGCCGACAATTCCAAACGGCTCGACAAGGTCATGCTTGGCTTGCAAAACCTGATTGGCGGCACCGACGGCAACGGACAGATCGGACTGGCGGCAGACTCAATCCGCAAGCTCGCGGACGACATCGACAAACACACCAACGAGATCGCGGTGGGTCTGAACCAGTTTTCCAATTCGGGGCTTAAGGAATACCAGGCGCTGGCCGTGGACGGCCGGCGTACGCTCGCCGAGTTGAACAAGGCCATCAAGAATATTAACGACCATCCGTCCAGCCTGCTCTTCGGGCACTAGACGGGGCCTACGCGGCAATCTCCCGGTCGTCCTCGGCCTCGTCTTCCGGCTCGCTGATGGCCGGAAGCGCCGGATATGAGTGATCGGCCCAATTGATGATCTCGAACCGGCCGTCCTCGTGCTCGACGAGCGCCGTGCAGCTTTCCACCCAGTCACCGCAATTCATGTAACGGATGCCGTATTCATCGTGGATCACGGCATGGTGGATGTGACCGCAGATCACGCCATCGACGTTGTGCCGGCGCGCTTCCGCAGCGAGTGTGTGCTCGAAGGCCCCGATATAATTGACGGCGTTTTTGACCTTGTGTTTTGCCCACTGCGACAGCGACCAGTAGCGAAAGCCGAGCCGGCGGCGGATCGCGTTGAAGTAGCGGTTGACCAGGATCGCGAGGTCGTAAGCAGTGTCGCCGAGCAGCGCGAGCCAGCGCGCATGCTTGACCACCATGTCGAACACGTCGCCATGAACGACGAGATAGCGGCGTCCGTCGGCGGCCTCGTGGATCGCCGTTTCGACAACTTCGATGCCGCCAAAATGTGTGCCGTAATAGTCGCGCAGGAATTCGTCGTGGTTGCCGGGCACGTAGATCAACCGCGCGCCTTTGCGCGCTTTGCGCAGAAGCTTCTGGACCAGGTCGTTGTGGTCCTGCGGCCAGTACCAGCCGGACTTCAGTTGCCAGCCATCGACGATATCGCCAACCAGATAGATCGTTTCGGCATCGTGATAGCGCAGAAAATCGAGAAGGCGGTCGGCCTGGCAGCCGCGCGCGCCGAGATGAACGTCGGAAATAAACAGAGTACGGAACCCGGTTGCACCCTGCTCAATTGCCACGAATCAATGTCTCGCCCTTGTTCTCAGCGCCCGAATAAATGCACCGCATTGCAGGAAGATGACATTGCGCCGCGGGGTTCCGCTTACGCCTTGTGGACCGCAATTTTCACGCGATTAACCAATGCGGCGGCCAGCGTGAACCACATCGCCGCCACGACAAAAGCCGTTGCGTAAGCTGCCCGCGCCGACGCTGTTTTCTCAATCAAAGTGATGAGCCAGCCCATGGCGGCCGGACCGGCAATCTGCGGCAGAACCATCGAGACGTGCCAGATGCCCATGTCTTTCCCGGCGTCCTGCCCAACCGGCAGGACTTTGAGCGCCAGCGCCCAATCCACAGCACCGTAAGCACCGTTTGCCGCGCCGAATATAATCGTCAGGACCGCAACGATTGCCATGTTCGGATTGAACGCGATCACCGCGAAACAGGACACCGCCGCCGCCATGATCCAGCTTGTGATCCGGACAACACGAACAAGTCCGTGCCGGTCCGCAAGTCTGGCGCCAAAAATGCTCGCGGGAACGGCGACGAAGGTGCCAGCACCGAGCAATGCCGATAGCAGCTTCACCGCCGCCTCACTGTCGAGGCAAAGCGCGCTCTCGATATAGAACAACAGGAAGGTGAAGACCGACCAGATGCCCATGTTGGCGAAGAGACGCGTGACCAGCACCCAATACATGTTGGCGTTGGAACGCGGATCGAGAAAAAAAGACCGCACGAATGCGCCCAAATCGAACTTCGAGGCCGCTCCCGGTGACGGCGATTCTTTGCCGCCGCGCAATGTCAGCATCAGACAAACGAGGCTGAGCGCGATAAAGACTCCGATCAGCGGCAAAACGCGATCGGTTCGATAGAGCGCCCACACCAGCACATTGCCGAGGATAGTGCCGCCAATCGTCATAACGTTGAGCCAGCCGCTGGCCACTGACTGCTCCCCGGCGGGCACGACATCCGGGACCAACCCAGCATAGGCGCCGGCAGTCCAATTCCACCAGATCTGCAAATTCAGAATTACCAGCGCGTACAAAAAGACACTGCCGCGGCCGCCGAACAGCGCTAGCGGAAGCAGCGACGCGCAGGTCAGAAGCATGCCGGAGATCAGAAACGGCCGGCGTCTGCCGCGCGGCGCCCGTAACCGGTCGGACAAAGCTCCGGCAACGGGCGTGATGATAAGCGAGACGATGGCTCCGACAGCGGCGATGGTACCGGCAATGCCGGCTTTCGCCGGATTATCCGGCCCCACGATGGCCGCGATCTGATCCGGCATCACCACCGGCAAGATGCTCAGCCATTGGGTGTAAAGTGCCAGCCACAGCGCGGATATCAGGATGTAATCGGCAACCGACCGCTGTCGCGAACTGCCGGAGGAAGCATCATCAGTCGCGCCGGGAGCGAGAGAGGCCATCGGGATCCGCTTGACCGAAACAGCTACGCCAAGGTGTAGCGTCCCGACACGCAATGAGGCAACTTAGCGGCGCTGTCTGGGGTCCAATTCAAAAGGGGCGGCGGAATGTCTGCGTCAGACGCGGAGCAAGTTGCCGGCGGGGAACCGCCGCAGCGCCGTGCTGTGATCTTTGAGAGCTATGGCCGTAGCGACGCAACCGATGCGGCGGAGAAGATCAAGCTTTCGCTTAGAGAGAAGGGCTACGAGGTCTGGATTGACCGCGAACATCTCGCGCCAGATGAGCGCGATTTCTGGCAGCCAATTGAAACGGCGTTGAAAGGCAGCCACGTCGTCGTCGCGCTCCTGAGCCCGCATTCACGCCGCCTGGAAGGCGACATGAGCGCCAACCCGCGGATGAGCGTATGCCACAACGAACTGATATCTGCGGTGCAAATGGACAAGACGGTGGTCTGCGTCACCGTCACGGAATGCAAACCGCCGCTTGCACTTATCCAATACGATCCGATCCCATTCACCAATTGGAGCAGTTCGCCCGAGGCTTACAGCGACGGCCTCAAGGAAATCCTGCACTGGATCCACGAAGGACTTTCGGGACCAACGCCGCGCCGGCGTTACAGCAGCTACGTCGACAATCTCTCGCAGGACAAGTTGACGTTCCCGGAAGAAATGACGGCGAGCGATACATTCGTTGGCCGCGAATGGCTGATCCGCGGCAAGCTTGAGTATTGGCTCAAGAGCAATTCCCGTTGCTTCATGATTGAAGCGGAGACCGGGACTGGAAAGACGGCCCTGGTCGCCGAACTGGTTCGGCGCAATCAGGGCGATCGTATCCTCGCGTATCACTTCTGTAATTCGCAGAACGAAGACACGGTGAAACCGGAGCGCTTTGTCCGCTCCATCGCGGCGATGCTCTGCGGCACAATCCCGGCATACCGAGAACGCCTGAAAAGCAGCAATCTCATCACCGCGCTAAAGCGGGACAATCACCCACGGACAATGTTGTGGCAGGGCATACTCGAACCATTGCACGACATGAACCCGGGCAGCCCCGGATACATCGTCGTCGACGGTCTCGATGAAGCCGCCGGTGCTCCGCTGGCACTGACCATCCCCCGGCTGCTGTCGCAAGCGCTCGCCGACTTCCCAAGCTGGCTCAAACTCGTGATCACGACACGGCGCGATGACCGCGTGCCGCGGTTTTTGTCTGCCGATCACTACGTTCTGTCGGGCGCGGGCGCAGCAGCAGAAGGAAGATTTACGTCAATATATCGAGCGCCGCTTCAATGAACCTGCGCTGCGTAGCCGTTGCGACAATGAGGCAGAACTCCCCCGTATCATCGACGCGCTCGTCGAGCGAAGCATGGGTAACTTTCAGTACGCGACCACGGTGCTCGATGAACTGATCGCGGGAAGACTGCGTCCGGATCAGGTCGGCAGCCTGCCCGCTTCACTGGCAGACCTGTACGACGATCGCGCCTATGCGCGTTTCCCGGAAGGGTCGGACTTCGAAACTGCACGCGTCATTCTCGGCATCCTGTTGGCGGCCCGGCAGCCCCTGAGCAGGACTCAACTCTCGCAGATCACCGGTTTCGATCGTCCCACGGTTTTGAGGCAGACACTCGACCAGCTCAGCATGTTTCTCACCTGGGAAGATGGTATCAGCGACCGACACTATCGCGTGGCGCACAAATCGATCGCCGATTGGCTGGTTGCCCCTCCGGGAGGATCGGACCGCTTCCGCGTCGACCCGGCCAAAGGGCGCAGTCTTATGCTGGCTCACTGCCGCGACTGGCAGACCCACCATGAAGCCTATGCCCTCACCTATCTCCTCGAGCACCTCTTGATACCCGATGACTTACCGGGAGCTCTCGAAGAAGCGCTGGCGATCGTTCGCGGCGGATTTTTCCAGGAGCGGCGGCAATTCGGTATCAGCGCATCGCAAGATCTTAACGACACACGCACGCTCGTACTTGCGCTCGTCGCGCGGCACGATGACGAGGCAATTCTCGAACTGTCGAAAACGGGCAACGTGTGGCAACGCGACGGGGTCGCCGCCGGACTGCAAGCAGCCCCAAAGACGGCCGACGAGTTTGTGCACTCGACTGTAGGCGATCTGCTGCTGGTGACCTGATGGCCGAGCAGAATACGCCCTCGCAAATCCTGAGCGCCCGCTACGTTGCGATCCGCACCGCTGAGGCCAGAGGCTTGACCGACCGGCTTCTTGAAGCCGCGCGCGACCGCACACCGGGGCTTCGCAGCATGCTGGTGCCCCTGCTCTACCGGTTCTGGTTCCGCAGCCGCGATGAAGGGTGGGCGCTCCTGGAACAGATCGGTGACGATGTGATCTCGCGCCGTTTTCCAAATCTCATCGACAACTATGCAGTGGAGACCTTTGCCGAATTCTCACTGGCGGTACTCAACACCAGCCGTCACGATCCATCGCAACTCGAGCGCCTTGCCGGTATCTGGCGCGTCCGTGTCGAAAGGATTTTCGCGACGCCACTGGCGCGGCTGCTCGGGCAAGGAATGGTGTTACGGATAATGGCCCGTCCGGTCACTCGGGTGTTGGCGCGGCAGCCGGCATTTCAGCCTCTCAATCTGCGGGAACTTCGCGCGACTTTTGCGCAGCCTGACGATTTTCGTCAGATCTGGCGCAATATCCTCGCTTGTCTTGAGCATCCCGAGAACGGCTATTCCCAGATCGCCGATCTGCTGATGCAAAAAGATCGTCCTTACGATCTCTATGTGATGCTGCTGTGCGAGCGCACGCTCATCTATCACGGCGTCGCCCGCGATACCGAGGGCGTCATCACACTGCTCGAAAGGGTATTCGCCGAAGGCAATGCCTCATTTCGCCAATCCGTCATCTATATTCTGTTTCACGTCCTCACGAACCTGCCGAAAGTGGAAGATAGCTGGCTCAATCGCTACGTAACGATTTGCGAAGAATTCTTCACCTCAAATAGCTGGCGCATGACGACATCCGCCGGCGAATATAATTTTGGCAGCCACCTGTGCTGGCCTGAAGTCGCCGTCGATCAAAATCGCCCAGGCTCCGAGCCCCGGGTGATTCCGCAATTGCTGGCCCACGCCGTCGATGCCGGCGATGAGGCTCAGATCGACGGCCTGTTCGCCGCCATCAACTCAATCGCGTTTGCCTACGGCCGGGCGGGCCTTGCCCTCAACCTCCTCGAACGCGCACTACAGCTTGGCGGCGCCGCGTTTGAAGACCGTGTTCTCAAAAGTCTCGCAACCGTTCGCCTGCAAAACCAGCCGCTGGTCGATGCTTTCATCGAACAGCATCGCAATCTGGCTAATCTGCGCGAGCGGCTGGAGGGAATAGAGGCGAGCATTCGTGAAAACGATATGCCGACGCTGCTGGACGGTCTGACCGTGCAGCTGATCCTGAGTTCCAGTTATTTCCGCGGCCGCGTCTGTGACGCCTTCCGCCGCGCGATCGACGCGCATAGCGTCCCGCAGTTTCTGGTGCAAATCCTGGAATGGCTGCGCGACGAATTCCGGCGAATGAAGCCCGCCATCCGCTAATTTTGAACTGGACCGCGCGCGGCAGCGTCCGCGATCGCGTCTATTGCTGCGGCGTCTGACGGAAAATCCGTATCGATCCAGGCTTGCTCGGCGACGCGCAGCACCGCGCCCATGGCCGGCCCCTTCGGCACGCCACGACCGATGAAATCAGTCGCGCGAAGCGGAAAGCGTGGCGCGGTCCATCGCTGCGGCAAGGTCACGAACTCACGCCAGGATTGGTCAACCACGCTTGCGGCAGACCGGGACCACGCCACCAGAACGCGATCCACGAACGACACCGGGCCAAGCAGGTACAACAAGGTGCGCGCAGCATGGTCGCCATCGGCAGGTTTCACGCGCCACCAGTATTCCAGCTTCAAAAGCCGCTCGACCTCGGCATTGGAAAGCCGGAGCCGTTCCGACAGACGTTCGGCATCTTCAAGAACCCAAATGCCGAGCGCACCCAGCCGTCGCGTCGCATCCGGCTCGATCCCGAGGGCGGCTTCAGCTTTCACGACATTTTCGAAGCTCGCCAGATACGGCACGCCGCCCAGCACCGTCTCGAGAATTCCGCATTCGGCCATGGTCGCCAGCGTCGGCGCCGGACGCGGCCCGGCGATGAGTTTCAGCACCTCCATCCGCACGCGCTCGCGCGACAACTGGTCGAGGCCGCTGCGAGCGCGAATACAAGCCGACAAGCCAGCCGGATCCACCGGACCTTCGCCGTACTGGGCGTGAAAGCGAAAGAACCGAAGGATACGCAGATAGTCTTCAGCGATCCTTTTGTCGGGCTCGCCGATAAAGCGGACTTTCCTCACAGCTATATCGGCAAGACCTCCGACATAGTCGTAAACCTTGCCGTCCGAAGATGCCGACAGGGCATTCATGGTGAAATCACGCCGTTCGGCATCCTTTGCCCAATCGCGACCGAATACGACCTTGGCCTTGCGGCCATAAGTTTCGACATCGATGCGCAACGTCGTGACCTCGAACGGATGTCCGTCGATCACGACTGTTACGGTGCCATGCTCGACGCCTGTAGGCACTGCTTTGTATCCGGCAGCCTCGGCGCGGCGGACGACTTCGGGCGGCTCGGCTGTGGTCGCGATATCGATCTCGGTTACCGCGCGATCCATCATGGCATTACGGACCGCACCGCCAACCACGCGCGCCTCTTCGCCGTCGCGATTGAGCAAAGCAAGTAGGCCGGTAACGGCAGCGTCCTTGAGCCAAGCCGCACTATTGAGTTGAGCGCCGGTTGTCACCGCGTGGTCCCGGGCACGAATTTGCCGTTCTCAACGTGAGCCGGCACGTAGGTCGAACCGGGCGGCGCGCCGGAAAATTGCGCCAGGACCAGAAAGCTGCCGACCACTAACACCAGCGACGCGATCACCAATCCGGCAATACGGCGCATGGTCCATGCTTCCGGCAGCGTGACGCCAGACCGCGTCGCAATCAGAAAAGCCGCGTAAATCGCAAACGGCATAAGGAACAACGCGACCTCAGTGAGGACTGTTCTGATCATGTGCCGTAAATCCGGTCGTAGAGATTTTTCAGAATGCCCGCGGTAATGCCCCAGATATAATGCTCACCATACGGCATCGCATAGTAATTGCGAGTAACGCCCTTTCCAGTCACGAGACTTTTGCTGATGGTTCGCTGGCGTCATCAGAAATTCGAGCGGCACCTCGAACAACTCGACGACCTCCCAGGGATTGAGCGTGAGTACGAAATCCGGTTTGACCCGCGCGACCGTCGGCAGAATGCGAAAGCCGGAGAACGTCAGGTAGAGATCGAGATAGCCGATCGGCTCGATCAAGGTGGGCGCGAGCCCGATTTCCTCTTTGGCCTCGCGCATCGCAGCGGCGACCGGACTCTCGTCGTTGGGATCGATTTTGCCGCCGGGGAAGGCAATTTGCCCCGCGTGGCTATTGAGTTCGGCAGTGCGCAAGGTCAGCAACACCGTTGGCACGGGACGATCGACAATCGGAACGAGCACCGCCGCCGGCCTGGTCGCAGCTGACCCCGGCGCGTTCCCATAACGCGGGATCAAGATCGAGATCGCCGCGGCGAACACCTTGCGCATTCGGATCGGTCAGCGCCGGAGGCACCTCAAGCGTGAGCCGCGCCCGCGCTCGATCAAAGAAATCCGCCGTTAAGGATGGAGCCGAAGGCGCACTGGTGTCGCTCACGCGAAGTCCCTTACCTGTTCGGCCGGCGCCATCGGAAAGAACATGCCCATCGACGACACCCCGAACATAGCTTTGCCCTCGACATCACGTTCTTCGCCGATCTCGACAAGATCGAAAAACAGCGCGCGTGTCACTTTCGCCCACAGGTCACGGCGGACATGAAGGTAAGGCTTCAGCCCACCGGTGCCTGATCTCCGGTTCAAAACGCAGCGCATGCTGCGGGCCACACGTCACCCAATCGTCGACGTTGGTGCGGAAGTGCAGCGTCCGTCCGTCTGCGCCATCTTCGACCTTAAGTTCTACCGCGAGGAACGGCGCATCATCGACAGTGATGCCGCACTTCTCGACCGGTGTGACAAGGAAGTAGCTGTCGCCTTCGCGCTTTAGGACCGATGCAAACAATTTTACCAATGCCGGGCGGCCGATCGGAGTTTTGAGATAGAACCACGTCCCGTCGGTGGCGATCCGCATATCGAGATCGCCACAGAATGGTGGATTCCAGAGTTCTACCGGCGGCGGCCCTTTGGCGCCGCTGCGCGCTAGCGCACCTGTGATCGCCTCAAGTCCGACCTGCCCTTCCTTCGCCATGGTTTGCCTTGACGTTGCCGCTAGGACTTGAGTCCGGGGGCGAGAGATTATTCGAGAGAGTTCGCGATCACGAACCTGTATTCCGCGGCCCCACCCGAGTTGTGTTCCTGTGGACGAACAATTGGGCCAACCTCTGCTTTATACGGGGTGGCTCATATATTGCATCATGGCTGCCTTAGATTCGTGCATATGGCACGCGCCCGGCCCGACACCAAAAACGTCCTAGAAACAAGGAGTTAACGATGGCAGTTGCTGGGGGAGATGGCCTCGAAAAGCTCGAGGACATGATCGTTCGGACCGCCGAGACCACCGCTGCTCATGTGCGCGCGGCAAAGGCTGCAATCGGCACCGTCATTTTCGGTCAGGACAAGGTGGTCGAGCAGGCGCTGGTCACCATCCTCTCTGGCGGCCACGCGTTGCTGCTTGGCGTGCCCGGTCTGGCCAAGACCAAACTCGTCGAGACCCTGGGCACCGTCCTCGGTCTCGACGCGCGACGCATCCAGTTCACTCCTGACCTGATGCCTTCCGACATTCTCGGCACCGAAGTGCTTGAGGAGAGCCAGGCCGGCAAACGCAGCTTCCGCTTTCTGCCCGGCCCGGTGTTCGCCCAGCTGCTGATGGCGGACGAAATCAACCGCGCCAGCCCGCGCACCCAATCCGCCTTGTTGCAGGCGATGCAGGAACAACACATCACCGTTGCCGGCACTCGCCACGATCTGCCGAAGCCGTTTCACGTGCTCGCGACGCAAAATCCGCTGGAGCAGGAAGGCACCTACCCGTTGCCGGAAGCGCAACTTGACCGCTTCCTGATGGAAATCGACGTCGGCTATCCCGACCGCGACGCCGAACGCAAAATTCTGTTCGAGACAACCGGCTCGGAAGAAACCCGGGCCAAAGCGGCGATGACCGCCGAAGACCTCATGGCCGCACAGCGGCTGGTGCGGCGATTGCCGGTCGGCGAATCTGTCGTCGAAGCAATCCTTGCGCTGGTGCGGTCGGCACGGCCGGGACCTGAAAGCGGCGACACCGCCAAACTGATTGCTTGGGGTCCAAGCCCGCGCGCCAGCCAGGCGCTGATGCTGGCGGTCCGCGCTCATGCGCTGCTCGATGGCCGTCTCGCCCCTTCGATCGACGATGTGCTCGATCTCGCTGAGCCGGTGCTCAAACACCGCATGGCGCTCACCTTCAGTGCGCGCGCCGAAGGTGAAACTATCGAGGCGGTGGTCGGCCGGCTAAAGGCGCGGATCGGATAGCCGAATGGCGCTCGAGCCGAAGCGCGTTCACCAGGATATTCCGGCAGTCGGTCGAGCAGTCGGCGCAGGCCGAACGCTTGCGGCCGCCATGCCACGGCTAATCCTGGAAGCGCGCAGAGTTGCGGCAACCGTCATTCACGGCCTGCACGGGCGCCGCCGCGCCGGTCCCGGCGAAAATTTCTGGCAATACCGCCGCTTCGTTTCCGGCGAGCCGGCTGCGCGGGTCGACTGGCGGCGTTCGGCGCGCGACGACCACCTGTACGTTCGCGAACAGGAATGGGAAGCCGCGCATACTGTCTGGATATGGCCCGACCGCTCACCGTCGATGAATTTCGCTTCGCCGCTCGTGCGCGACACCAAGCTGTACCGCACGCTCGTTGTCGCGCTGGCGCTGTCTGAAATTCTGGTCGAGGCCGGCGAGCGGGTCGGCATTCCCGGATTGATGCGTCCGACCGGCAGCCGCAATGTTATCGACCGCATCGCGCAGGCCATCGTTCACGATCCCGCGGAGCGTCCGAGCCTGCCGCCGAATTTTGCTCCCTCGCCTCTCTCCGAAATCGTGCTGCTGTCCGACCTGTGGAGCCAGATTGGCGAAGTCCGCCGCACGATAGCGCAACTCTCCAGCAGCGGCGCGCGCGGCCATGTCGTGCAGATTGTCGACCCTGCCGAGGAGACGTTTCCGTATTGGGGTCGCGTCGAATTCGTCGAACCTGAAGGTGGTGGCCGCATCACCGCCGGCCGCGCCGAAATGTGGCGCAGCGACTACACCGCGCGGGTAGAGCGCCATCGTGCCGAAATTCGAGCCGAAACCCATCGGCTTGGCTGGAGTTTCACCATCCATAGGACAGACCGGACGGCGAGCGAGATTCTCCTCGCACTGCAGGCTCGCATTGGCGCCAGCGAAACTGACATTGGTCTTCACCGAAACGCCCCGAGCCAGCCTGCGGTGACCACATGATGGGCGGCTTACCCATCGGCTTTGCCGAACCACTGGTACTGATCGGCCTCATTACACTGCCAGTGCTATGGTGGCTGCTGCGGCTTATTCCGCCACGGCCGCGCCGCATCGATTTTCCGCCGACGCGGCTGCTGCTTGAAATAGCCCCCAAGGAAGAAACCCCTGCCCGCACGCCGTGGTGGCTGACTTTGCTGCGGCTCACGCTCGCCGCGCTCGTCATCCTCGCGGCCGCTGGCCCGCTATGGCATCCGCAGCTCGCGGCAACCGCCTCCAGTGCGCCAATCGGGATCCTGATCGACGATGGTTGGGGATCGGCAGCGACGTGGGATGCGCGGCTGCGCACCGCCGACGAGATCATTGCCCGTGCCGAGGATGATCGCAGGGCCGTCGCGCTCATTCCGCTTTCCGAAGGCGCCCGCGATATCTCTCTGGAAGCGGCGAGCTCCGCGCGTGTGCGTTTGCACCAGATGAAACCGAAGCCGCACTCGATCAATCGGACTGAGGCTCTGCCTTCTATTACGCAGTTCATCACCAGCGTTCATGACGCCGACCTGGTCTGGCTGTCCGACGGCACAGACGTCGGACACGGTTCCGAATTCATCAAAGGACTCGCCCAGACCATTGGGGATCATCCGATCACCGTTGTGACCGGCGGCATCCCCGGGCCTCGCGCACTCACCGGCGCCGACAACGCGGCTGGCTCCCTGACAGTAAAGGTCTTGCGAGCCGATCCCGGCGCGGCGGCCAATGGCACTGTTCGCGCCCTTGATCTCAAGGGACTCAACCTCGGCGAGGCTCCGTTCGCGTTCACCGGCGAGAACCATGAGACCGAAGCCCATTTCGATCTTCCGGTCGAAATCCGTAACGACATTGCCCGGATCGAGATTGCCGGTGAACGATCTTCCGGCGCCGTGCAACTGCTCGATAAACGATGGCGCAGGCGCACGGTCGGGGTGATTTCCGGCGCAACAGCCGACACGTCAGAGCCGCTTTTGTCTTCGACCTACTACATAGCGCGCGCGCTCAATCCGTTTGCCGATGTGCGCATCGCCCAAGGTGAGTCTCCCGCTAACGCAGTGCCGCATTTTCTCGATCAGAACCTGCCGATGCTGATCCTTGCTGATGTGGGCAACGTTTCGGGCGATGCCCATGACCGGCTTGCACACTGGGTCGAGGACGGCGGCGTTCTGGTACGCTTCGCGGGGCCGCGGCTTGCCGCCTCCGATGACGATCTCATTCCTGTGAAATTGCGGCGCGGCGACCGCACTCTCGGCGGCAGTCTGAGCTGGGACAAACCGCAGCCGCTTGCGGCATTCTCACGCGAAAGTCCCTTCAATGGCATGGCGGTACCGAACGATGTCACGGTAACGCGGCAGGTGCTTGCCGAGCCGGACGCAACGCTCAACGATAATACCTGGGCGGCGCTCGCGGACGGCACCCCGCTCGTCACCGCGGCCAAGCGCGGCAAGGGATTGATCGTCCTGTTCCACGTCACGGGCGACACGCGCTGGTCGAACCTGCCGCTTTCCGGTACTTTCGTCGAAATGCTTCGTCGCATCGTCGCCTTGGCCGGTACGACAGCCGCAGCCGATACCGCCAGTTCACAAAACAAGGCCGCACATGAGCTGGTGCCGCCGACCCGCGTTCTGGATGGCTTCGGCAACTTCATCGCTCCGCCCTCGACCGCACGCCCGGCAGCATCCGATTTCTCCGGCGCGGCAACGGCTGATCATCCGCCAGGCTTCTATGGACCACCGGAAGGATTGTTCGCCATCAACACCCTTGCGCCAACGGACCGACTAACACCTCTGGATTTTGCTCCACTGAACAATGCGCGATTCGAGGTTTATCGCACTACCGAACCTCTGGACCTACGCGGCCCCATCCTGATTGGGGCTTTGGTGCTGTTCCTTCTCGACACGCTGGTGGTGCTGATCCTTGGCGGTGGCATTCAGCGGCTGCTGCCACGGTCGCGCGCGGCAACCGCTTCGATGATCCTGTTCGCGATGCTGGCGTCGACGATGCCGCACGCCCGCGCTGAGGACATCCGCGTCGGCAAGGTCCCGCAATCGGCCCTGGAAACCAAACTCGCTTACGTTGTCACCGGCAACGCCAGTGTCGACGACATCAGCAAGGCGGGGTTGTCCGCGCTGACGCTTTTCCTTGCCCAGCGCACTGCGCTCGAGCCCGGCGACCCAATCGGCCTCGACATCGCCCAGGACGAGCTTGCGTTTTATCCGTTGATCTACTGGCCGATCGCGCCCGGTGCGCCCCGCCCCTCTGCCGAGGCGCTCAAGCGCATCGACACCTACATGAAAGACGGCGGCACGGTGCTGTTCGATACGCGTGACGCAGTAGTGGCACCGCCCGGTCCTGGCGGTGAGACACGCAGCCCGGGAATGCTGGAGCTCCGAAACATCCTGTCGTCGCTCGACATCCCGGAACTCGAACCGGTTCCGCGCGATCACGTGCTCACAAAGACATTCTATCTGCTTCGCGATTTTCCCGGCCGCTTCAATAGCGGTCAGCTCTGGGTTGAAGCGCTGCCCTCCGCCGTGGACGAGGAGCGGCTCGGCCGGCCCGCGCGCGGCGGCGACGGCGTCTCCTCGATCATCATTACGTCGAACGATATGGCTGGAGCCTGGGCGGCACGCTCGGACGGCCAGCCGATGCTGCCGATGGTCGATGGCGAGCCGCGCCAGCGCGAGCTGGCCTTCCGTGCCGGCGCCAACATCGTGATGTATACGCTCACCGGAAACTACAAGGCCGATCAGGTGCACGTGCCGGCGCTGCTCGAACGGCTAGGGCAATAGGAGCGCGACGGTGAATTTCGGTATCGCGTTCGCCCCTCTTGTCAGCGTTCCGTTCCTTTGGGCTGCGGCGGCTACCGCTGTAATCCTTGCGCTCCTGTTGTTCGTGTCCCGTAGCCGCGGCGCGACGATTCGGGCAGTCGCGCTCGGCCTTGTCGTGCTGGCGCTCGCCAATCCCTCGTTCACACGCGAGGACCGCGATCCGCTCAGCTCCGTTGCGGTCGTTGTCGTCGACAAAAGCCCGAGCCAGAATTTCAGCGATCGGACCAAACAGACCGAGGAAGCTCGCGCCGCGGTCGTCGACAAGCTTGGCCATATTCCCGGCCTTGACGTCCGCGTCGTCGAGGCCGGGCAATCCGACGGCGAAACCGACGGCACACGGCTGTTCACGGCGCTCGGCTCAACCCTCGCCGACGTTCCCGCCGATCGTATCGCCGGCGTGATCATGCTCACCGACGGCCGCGTACACGATGTGCCGGCAGACGCGAGCGCGCTCGGTTTCTCTGCACCGGTGCATGCGCTGATCACCGGCACCAAGGACGAACACGACCGCCGCGTGGCGCTGATCGCGGCGCCGCGTTTCGGCATTGTCGGCCAGTCGCAAACCATAACTTTCCGGGTCGAAGATCACGGCGTCAAAGCAGGAACGGCCGAAGTCACCGTCCGGCGTGACGGCGACGTCATCGAGACACGCACGGTTCCCGTTGGCACCCCACAACGTGTCGACATTCCGATCCCGCACGGCGGACAAAACATTGTCGAGATCGAAGCCGCGCCGTTACCCGGCGGCGAACTGACGACCGTCAACAATCGCGCCGTGGTGTCGATCGACGGCGTCCGTGACAAACTGCGCGTGCTGCTGGTCTCCGGCGAGCCACATGCCGGTGAGCGGACGTGGCGAAATCTGCTGAAATCGGATGCTTCGGTCGATCTGGTTCACTTCACCATTTTGCGGCCGCCGGAGAAGCAGGACGGCACGCCGATCAATGAGCTGTCGCTGATCGCGTTTCCGACGCGCGAACTGTTTCAGCAGAGGATCAACGACTTCCAGCTCATCATTTTCGACCGCTATGCGCGCCAGGGCGTGCTGCCGATCATCTATTTCGACAACATAAACCGCTACGTGCGTGATGGCGGCGCGGTCCTGGTCGCCGCCGGGCCTGACTACGCCAGCCAAACCAGCCTCTGGCACACGCCGCTTGATTCCGTCTTGCCCGCCGAACCCAACGGCAACGTCACCGACGAAGCTTACCGTCCGTCCCTCACCGATTTGGGCAAGCGGCATCCGGTCACCCGCGGTCTCGAAGGCTCCGGCACCAATCCGCCGAACTGGAGCGAATGGTTCCGTATCGTCGATACCCAGAATTCGACCGGCACAACGGTGATGCAGGGACCGGATCAGAAGCCCCTGCTCGTGCTGTCGCGCCAGGGCGAAGGCCGCGTCGCGCTGCTGCTATCCGATCACATCTGGCTGTGGGCGCGTGGTTTCGAAGGCGGCGGCCCGCATCTCGATCTGCTGCGCCGGCTCTCGCACTGGCTGATGAAAGAGCCGGATCTCGAGGAAGAAGCGCTGCGACTGAACGTCAGCGGGCACGATCTCGTGGTGCGCCGGCAGACCATGGCCGACAGCGTTGCCGATGTAACGCTGACCTCTCCTTCCGGAACGAGCCAGGTCCTCAAGCTTGAGGCGACCGAGCCGGGCGCTTGGGAAAAAAGCGTCCGCGCCGATGAACTCGGGCTTTGGCGCGCCACCGACGGCAAGCTCAATGCGCTGGTCAATATCGGTCCGGCCAATCCACGTGAATTCGCCGAGGTGACTTCGACAACGGACGTGCTCGCTCCGCTGACCAATGCGACTGGCGGCGACTCCCGCCGTCTCGATGACGGCAACGGCGTCAAAGTGCCCCGCATTGTCGCTGTCCGCTCCGGCGACACCTTTAAGGGCGATGACTGGATCGGGTTGCGAATGCGCGATGCCAGCGTCGTGCGCGGCATCGGCGTGCTGCCGGTATTCGCCGGCCTGCTCGGACTGTTGCTCCTGATCGGCAGCCTGGCCGGCACCTGGGCTCGCGAAGGGCGGTAATCCCGAGAGCTACGTGTTCGACGCGCTGCCGGCCAGCTACAATGCCGGTCATGCGCCTCGCATTGAAAATTCATCCCGACACGACTTCTGCTGCCGTCACCGGCATTGAAGTGGACGTCACCCGACCACGGCCAGGCTGCATGGCTTTGGTCTATGCCGTAACGGGAAAGATTGACGACTTGCGTATCGCGTCGCGCACTGAACCCGCGCGCGCAGACGAACTCTGGAAGCATACGTGCTTCGAGACATTCATTCGCGCCGCAGGCGGCGCTGATTACTACGAGTTCAATTTCTCACCGTCGACGCAATGGGCGGCGTATCGGTTCAGCGGCTATCGCGCGGCAATGCACATTGCCGACGAGATTCAAGCGTCTCCCGATCGTAATCGGACTCGCAGGCGACGCGCTACACATTGTCGGCCGAGGTCGAATTGGATCGGACAAAATTGTCTCGACAGTGAAAAGTGGCAGCTCGGGCTTTCCGCCGTGATCGAAGAACTGAACGGCCGGAAGTCCTATTGGGCACTGGCGCATCCGCCCGGCAAGCCGGACTTTCATCATTCCGATTGCTTTGCGTATGAATTCTCCTAAAGCGTATTCGTCATGAAATTCGGCATCGACCGCCTTATCGCCGAACCCGCACTTCGCGCGCCGCTCAAAGGCAAGCGCGTCGCGCTGCTGGCGCATCCGGCTTCCGTCACGGCAGACCTGACTCACACGCTCGATGCGCTCGCCGGCTGCGGCGACATCAAGATCACCGCGGCGTTCGGTCCGCAGCACGGCCTGCGCGGCGACAAGCAGGACAACATGATCGAGTCGCCGGATTTCAGCGATCCGGTCCACGGCATTCCGGTTTTCAGCCTCTACGGCGAAGTGCGCCGACCGACCGACGCGATGATGGACACGTTCGACATCATCCTTGTCGATCTGCAGGATCTGGGTTGCCGCATCTACACCTTCATCACGACGCTGCGATACGTGCTCGAAGCCGCGGCGCAAACACCGTAAAGCCGTGTGGGTGCTGGATCGGCCCAATCCCGTCGGCCGGCCCGTCGAGGGCACGAAGCTTCGCACCGGCTGGGAAAGCTTCGTCGGCGCCGGTCCATTGCCGATGCGGCATGGGCTGACGCTCGGCGAACTTGGCGCCTGGTTCGTCAAGACGCTCAAGCTCGACGTCGACTATCGCGTCATCGAAATGCAGGGCTGGCAGCCCGATGCCGCGCCGGGCTTCGGCTGGCCGCTGGGCGAACGCGCCTGGGTCAACCCAAGCCCCAACGCGCCCAATCTTGTGGATGGCGCGCGCCTATGCGGGCACGGTGATGGTCGAGGGCGCCACGCTATCCGAAGGCCGCGGCACGACGCGGCCGCTTGAGCTGTTCGGCGCGCCCGACATCGACGCCCTGGCCGTTATCAAGGAGATGCACGCGCTCGCGCCGGATTGGCTGCACGGCTGCCGGTTGCGCGATTGCTGGTTCGAGCCGACGTTCCACAAGCACGCCGGCAAGCTCTGCAACGGCGTGCAGATCCACACCGAAGGTCCCGGCTACGACCACAGCGCATTCAAGCCGTGGCGCATTCAGGCGCTGGCCTTCAAGGCGATCCGCCGCCTGTATCCGGATTATCCGCTGTGGCGCGATTTCGCTTACGAATACGAGCACGGCAAGCTGGCGATCGACGTCATCAACGGCGGCCCGTTGCTGCGCGAATGGGTCGACGACGCGCGCGCAACACCGAAGGATCTGGATGCGCTGGCAGCGCCTGACGAACAGGCGTGGCTGGCAGAACGGCGCGAATATCTGCGCTATCAGTAGAAAAGCAAAGAGGGCGCCGCAGCGCCCTCTTGCCTTCAAGTGACCGTAAGACCGGTTATTTCGCACGTAACGGCCGGCAGCTTATCAACGTCACGCGCGTCATGCTGGATGACGACGGTGGCATTGAAGGTCGCCGCGATCTTCTTCAGGCGTTCGACCGAAGCGATGGTCTGCGCGCGATCGTAGTTGAACGCCGGCACGCCGTCCGAATCGTAATTCTCGCGGAAATGCGCTGCGTCGCCGGTGATGATGAAATTACCGGATGATGTCTTGACCAGCAGGCTGTGGTGACCGGGCGTGTGTCCCGGCGTGTACAGCATCATCACACTGCCGTCGCCGAACACATCCTTGTCGAGCGCCTGTGGCTGAACATTGCCACCGCCGCTGATCCAATTCTCAAATGGCTTGAAGTTTACGCCTTCGGCCGGTTTCGGGCTGGTGATGGCATCCCAATCACCCTTGCCGATCAGCAGCGTTGCCTTCGGAAACGAACCAACCTGACCGGTATGGTCCGCATGATAGTGGCTGATCCCGACGAAATTGATCTGCTCCGGCTTCACACCGGCCTGAGCAATCTGATCGACGATGCTCACCTTCGGCGCCACGTTGGGCGTGGTCATCGCATGACCGGTGTCCCACAGCAGATACTGGTCGTCATGCTTGACGAGATAGCAGCTGTAGACGAACTGAAGTTTCAGATCGCCGTAAGAATACGTGTCGGAAAAGCGCTGATTGACCGGTGTCGGCGCCTGCGGTGTGCCGCATTCGATGCGCTTTACGGATACATCGGCAGCCTGCGCCCGCCGGCGAATGCCGCAACGCAAACGCTTGCGGCAAGCAAAGTCAGAAATTGTCTCACTGTGTTCCCTCCCTCGGCAGAACTTTCGTTCTTTTGAGGGCGGGATGTTGCCGGGTACACGCTCCCGGTCAACGCTGTTTGGCGCCCTACTCCGCCGCCTGCATCTGGCGCGCCTTACGGCGCGCCATCTTTTCGGCCGAGACAAAGTTATCGAGCTTGAACAGCTTGCGCGCGTTCTCGCCGAGAATATTGCGCTTGGCTTGCTGGCTCAGGAACGGCAGGTCGTAGATCGTGCTCGGCAGATCCATGTCCCAATGCGGATAATCGGACGCGTAAAGCAGCTGATTTTCCGCGTTGATCATCTTGAACGTCTCTTCCAGCATCGTGCGATTGTTGACCATCTCCATTGGCTGCGAGGTGTAGAACATCTCGCGCATGTAATCGCTCGGCTTGCGCTTAAGCGTCGGAATTTCCGATGAGCGCATCATGTATTCGTTGTCGAGCCGCTGCATCAGGAACGGTACCCAGGCAAGGCCGCTCTCGATCCAGATCGACTTGAGCCCCGGGAAGCGCTCTGGAATGCCGTTCACCACCCAGTTCGTCATGTGGACGATGTTGAACCAGGTAAAGCCCAGCGCGTGGGTCGCGATGAACTTGTTGGTGATGTTCATGCTCTGGTCGCCCCAGTTCGTCGCCGCATGGAATGCGAGCGGCAGACCGCGCTCTTCCAGGGCGGCGATAGAGCTTCATGTAGACGTTGTTGTAGAGCGGCTTGTAGCGGACCGTGGTGACGAGAAAGCCGATCACGCCTTGCTTGCCGCTGAACTCCTCGACCATCTTGAGCGCAGCAACCGGATCGTTCATCGGCAAATAGAGCATCGAAACGATGCGCTTCTCATGCGCAAGGATATGGTCGGTGAGCCAGCGATTGTAGGCGCGCGCGTACTGCACCTCGACCTCGACAATCGGATTGAGGCCAAGGCCCAGCATCGGCGTCGGGAACACGCAGGCGACGTCGACGCCCATCGAGTCCATCCATTTCAGCGTCACGCCGATATCGCGGTGCTTCGCACCGGGCGGCGCCTGCTCCGTGGCGCGGTGCTCGTAGCGGGTAATGCGGCCGGCCATCTCCTGGAAGCCGCCGGTCGAGCGCGGCAGCGTGGTCTGGCCTTTGGTGTACATGAACTGATCGCGCATCACCGGATCTTCGATGTATTGGTAGATCTCCTTGTACGAGCCGGTCTCGTAATGATGCGCGTCGGCGTCGATGATCATGAAATCTTCGTAGTGCTCGATCCTCGGACTGCTCGTGCGCATGCGCGAGAAGGCGCTTGGTGTCGAATTTGTCCTGACCGGGATCACGAACGATGGGCGTCACGACATTCATGGGTATTCCCCTTGGCTTATCAGAACTGGGCTATCAGGATTGCGGCGCGTCGACGCGCTGGTGTGGAGCGATGCAGTTACCGGTCATCGCCTGCCACATGCTCAGCTCGAACAATTGGGTATTCAACGCATGGAGGATGTCGGTCACGGTGATCATCGCTTCGGTGACCGTGACACCACCGCCATTTGGCGGCAGCGGCGTACGCATGCCGTTTTCCGCCTTTGCGGCGTAGAGCCGAAGTACATTGGCAAGCAACAAGCGGAATTCCGCATCGGGAATCAGATCGGGGTTGCCGACCGCTGCATTGAGCAGCTTCCGCGGCTTGAGCGATCGTCTCGGCCGGGCGGTCGAGAACGTCAGATGACGACATAGACGCCTCCCTCGCGCTGAACCACTTCGTAGCGTTTCAGCCGCAGCTTCGGATCAGGCGCGCATTCGCCGGTCTTTAGTTTGTATTCCCAGCCGTGCCAGGGGCAAACGATGTGCGGTTCATCCTCGTCATAGGTCTGGCCGAGAAACTGCCGTTCCTTGTCGTAGAGGTCGAGGACTTTGCCGCGGATGATGCCCTCGCAGGCCGGACCGCCCTGGTGCAGGCAGTGATTGCGATAGGCGTAAAACGAGCCAGAATATCGATAGACACCGACCTCGATTTTGTCCTGGCGAACGATCCGAACGTCGCCGTCTTTCATTTCGATGTCTTTACAGACGAAAACCTGCTCCGCCATCCGCCGCGTACTCCCTGTGCAACCTTCTCTTATTAGGTAGCACTGTAGCGCAAAGCGATGCCGCATTGCGCTAGCTCAGGCCTCCCATTCGGCGCGTATCTGCCCCGACACGCCGTCAAAGGCGCCTTCGGCGAGTTCGGCAACCAGCAGCCGCGCAGGATCGACCGGACCCGGCATCACAGCGCGTCCCGGCGGCACAGGTTTGAAGCCGGTCTTGCCGTAATACGGCTCATCGCCGACCAGGATGACCAGCCTGTGTCCCCTTTTACGGGCTTCGTTTAGCGCGCGTTCGATCAGCGCCTGACCGACACCACGCTCCCGGAACGCCGGTTCGACCGTCAGCGGGCCAAGCAGCAGCGCCTTGGTCTCCCCGATCCGGATCGGCGACAGCCACACCGAACCGATCAGCAGCGTGCCAATGCGTGCGGTAAACGAAAGATCGGGGTTATGTGCAGCCTGTTCCCGCAGACGATAGGCCGTCTTGGCATAACGGCCGGGGCCGAAGGTGCGTTCATGCAGGCGCTCGATCGCGTCCGCGTCTTCCTTGGCCTCGGGCAGAATCGTCAGCGCCAGATCGTTCATCGCGCCGCGCGTAGCATCCCGATTGTCCGCGGTCCAGCCGCCTTATCGGCCGGACGCGGGATGACTACATAAGTCCAGCAATCACTGGAGACGACGATGGGGCAGCTTGTTGACGGTGTCTGGCAGGAAGACGTTTCACGCACCACCGACGGCCGTTTTGTCCGGCCGAATACCAGCTTCCGCAATTTCGTGACGCCGGACGGCAGTCCCGGGCCCTCCGGCGAAGACGGCTTTGCCGCCGAGCGCGGGCGCTACCACCTTTATATCTCGCTCGCCTGCCCGTGGGCGCATCGCACCCTGATCGTTCGCGATCTCAAGCACCTCGACGAAGTCATTTCCGTGTCGATCGCCGCCCCGCTCTACGGCAAGACCGGCTGGGAATTCAGCGTCGAGCGCGGTGGTACCGGCGACAGCGTGAACGGCAAGGCGACGCTTGCCGAAATCTATTTGCTCGCGGATCAGCATTACACCGGCCGCGTTTCCGTGCCGGTGCTGTGGGACAAGAAGCGCCGGACGATCGTCAACAACGAGTCGTCAGAAATCATCCGGATGCTGAACTCGGCGTTCAATGCCTTCACCAACGTTCATACGGATTATTATCCGGAAGAACTGCGCAGCGAGATCGATCGCATCAATGACGTTGTCTACCCGACAGTGAACAACGGCGTTTATCGCGCCGGGCTTCGCAACCAGCCAGGAAGCCTACGAGGAAGCGGCGCGCGGAATTTTCAAAACACTCGATCAGCTTGAAGAGCGCTTGTCACGACAACGCTACCTCACCGGCAAGTCAATCACTGAAGCCGATTGGCGGCTGTTCACGACGCTCATTCGTTTCGACGCGGTTTATTACAGCCACTTCAAATGCAACCTGCGCCGCATCGCCGACTATCCCAATCTTGGGAATTATCTGCGCGATCTCTACCAGCAGCCGCGTATCGCCGACACTGTGAGCATGGATCACATCAAGCGGCATTATTACGGCAGTCAGAAACAGGTCAACCCGACCAGCATTGTACCGATCGGGCCGCTGCAGGATTTCACAGCTCCGCATGATCGCGGACGATTTGCCTAAACCGAAAGCGCCGCTCCTATTGGAGCGGCGCCTTTGTTGCTCACAAAACTACTGGCAGACGTCGACCAGCTGCCATTGCGCACCATACGCAGTCTGAACAAGCTGCCGCTGGTAACATCCGTCCGAGCCGTCATAGGCGTAATCGGAGCCATCGTAAGAGTCGTAGTAGTCAGGTCCGTAGCCACCAAAGGCGTAAGCCCCGACACCTGGCCCGTAATAACCATACCCACCGCGATGGCCACCCCAGTTGCCGCCGTTGCCATGCCAGTTGCCGTTGCCGTGCCAGTTATTGGCCGCGAAATTGCCGCCTGCGTGGCCTTGCGGTGCGGCGAAGTTGTGAACGCCGCCAAACGCAGGATGTCCCCCGCCGCCGCCGAAATTCGCATGTCCGCCGCTAAAGCCGGCATGGCCGCCGCCATGCGGAGCCGCCACAGCGGCAGTTGTGATTGTGGCTGCGCCGAGCGCCAAGCCGGCCGCCATAGCAAGAAGTCGTTTACGCATATGATTTCTCCGTATCACCAAAAGATCATGTCCTCGGAGGGCTAACGTCGTCGCGCGCAAGAGGTTGCGGGGATCGCTGGGCCAAATGACGCGGCGACGATCACAAACTTGCGTCAGTCACCAGATTTCCGCCTTGGTTCGGCCTTGAAGAACCTCGGCAAGGCGCATTCGCGTTGATTGCGTTGTTTCCTCCGGCAGCGCATCGGGAGCAAAAAAGCCGTGCGCAACGATTTCGTGATTGGGCTTCGGCGGCGCGCTTTGGTGGAACGCACGCACCACATAAACCGCCACGTGATCCCGCTTCGTCGCGCGCTGGTTGAAATAGATGCCGAACAGTTGCGGCGTACCGGTCAACTCGATGTTGCCTTCCTCCTGCAATTCGCGTGTCAGCGCGGTAGCAAGAGTTTCGCCGGCTTCAACGCCGCCACCCGGCAAATGCCAGCCGCTGACGTAAGAATGAGCAACAAGGAATATCTTGCCGTCGGCATCGACTACGACAGCACGCACGCCAACGGTGAGACCGCGGGCAAAGCGCCAATAGAGGTGCAAAGCCTTCCGAATGACCGGCTCGAAAGGACGCCGCGCCACTTCAAATTTCATCGTGACTCCGTCCTACTTTCTGATTTAGAATTATTCTAAAGAATATGGGGTAACCCGTGAAAAGCTTTGCCCAGTTGAGCGAGCAGGAAGTTCTGGCGCTCGCCATTTCCAACGAAGATGAGGACAACCGCATCTATCGCTCCTTTGCGGATGCATTACGCGAATCCTATCCCGACACCGCGGAAATGTACGACAAGATGGCCCAGGAGGAGATCGGCCATCGCGACGCTTTGCTCGCTCTTCATCTCAAGAAATTCGGCGACTTCCTGCCGCTGATCCGGCGGCAAGACGTCAAAGGCTTCGTGGCGCGTCGTCCGATCTGGCTCAACCGGCCGCTGGCACTCGATGCAACCCGCAGATTTGCCGAAGAGATGGAGCTTGAAACCGCACGGTTTTACCGGCGCGCCGCCGAGACGGCGAAAGACGAAGCGGTGCGCACGCTGCTGACCAAACTCGCAGCGGAGGAAGACCAGCACGAGCATCTGGCCGAGGAACTCGGCAAGCAGATCTCGCCGAAAGCGCTCGCAACCGAAGAAGAGACCTCAAAGCGTTTGTTCATGCTGCAATACGTTCAGCCGGGCCTTGCCGGTCTGATGGACGGTTCGGTATCGACACTCGCGCCGTTGTTCGCGGCCGCTTTCGCCACCCATAACACCTGGTCGACGTTTCTGGTCGGGCTCGCCGCTGCGATTGGCGCCGGTATCTCGATGGCTTTTGCCGAGGCCCTGTCCGACGATGGCTCGCTGACCGGACGCGGCGCACCGGTCGTGCGCGGCGCTGTCACCGGCAGCATGACCGCGATCGGCGGGCTTGGTCATGCGCTGCCCTATCTCATTCCGAATTTCTCTGCCGCGACAGCTCTCGCCTTTGTCGTCGTCGCCATCGAGCTTGCGGCGATCTCCTGGATTCGCATGCGCTATATGGATACACCGTTCCTGCAAGCCGCCTTCCAGGTCGTCGTCGGTGGCGTGTTGGTCTTTGCTGCCGGCATTTTAATCGGCAATTCATGACCATTCGCGTATCGTCACGCCGCAATGTTCAAACTCGCTCACATATCCGATTGGCACATCGCGTCGCAGCCGCGCGCCGCAGAACTTATTGGCAAGCGCGGGCTCGGCTTCATCAACTGGCACCGCAAGCGCAAATCCGTGCATCGGCCTGACATCCTGGCCGCTACCGTTCAAGATCTGAAAGCTTCGGCACCCGACCACATCGCGGTGACCGGCGACTTGGTCAATCTTTCGCTCCCCGACGAGTACAATCGGGCGCGTGGCTGGCTACAAACTCTCGGAACGCCAAATAATGTGACGCTGGTTCCGGGCAATCACGACGTTTACGTCCGCGGCGTCGTCCCGTCGCCTGCCGCATACTGGGGCGATTATATGCGCGGCGACGATGGCGTTGACCGCTTCCCGTTTCTGCGGCGGCGCGGCAACGTTGCGCTCATCGGTCTCTCGACCGCGGTGCCAACGGCCCCACTGCTGGCGACAGGACGACTCGGAAAGGCCGCAACTGGCGCGGCTGCTCGAAATGCTCGATCAGACACGCGGACTATTCCGCGTTGTGCTGATCCACCATCCGCCGGTGTCAAAACGGCATCTGCGACGCCTGACGGATGCGAAGGATTTACGTGACGTTCTCGCCGATAAAGGCGCCGAGCTTTTGCTGCATGGTCATGACCATTGCCGCGGCGTGGTCTGGCTCGAGGGGCAGAAGAAAAAGACACCGTCTGTAGGCGCTCCCTCCGCATCGGCGCGGGTGCCGCACGGCGAAGAGAACGCGGCTGGCTATAATATCTTCCACATTGATGGCAGCGATGGAAACTGGCGCTGTGAAATGATCGCGCGCGAGCGTGACGCGAGCGGTGCTTTTCGCGACGAAGAGCGGATCACTCTCTACTGAGAAAAGCGCGCCGCAAAAATCAGCGCAGCGATAATCAACGTAACGATGCCGACGACAAATCCGAGCAAAAGCACTCTAAAGGTGCGCCAGCGCCGCCGCCGGTGTTCGCGGGCTGCTGCTTTGGGAGTGACGCGGTTGACGTAATCCGGATCTTCGTCCAACGCGCGCTGGCGCTCGACCAAACGCCGCGCGATGTAGGTTGTCACCGCCTGCACGATCTCCGGAATCTCGTGCGACTCCGCCAGCACATGACGGCCGATACGCGTGTCATGCAGCAAACGATACTGCCGCTTGTCGCGGCCCATCGCAATATGAGCGACGGAGTTGAGCCAGAGCCGCGGGGTGTCGCCCCGGCTGATGCCGCGGTCAAACAATTCAGCGTCTGGCGGAATCTGGGCAAACAGCGGATCGAGCGCCTCGTTGAGAAGCTCAAGCCGCGCCAGTTCGGCGTCGCGCAGATCGACAACCACGCTGGTCCGTTCGGCCGCTTCGAGGCGCGCTTGATGCATCGCCTGCGTGAGCGCCGACGGAGGCTCAGCAACGACAGCAGGCACCTCAGCCTTACTTTTCCGACCCCACATAGTCCGTCCGTTCCCTTCAGCAGCCAATATAGCAGCGGCCGGGATTACTGGAAGCAACGGTCGGGCCAACCCAGCTGCCAAAAACGGGCGAAGTCGGGGGAAGTTATGGCCGTTTCGCCGGGAAACGGCCGACTGGGGCGACGAGGCCGAGCCGGCCGCTAGACGGCGCGTCCACCATCCACCTCGACGATGTTGCCGGTGACGAATTCTGCGTCAGCCGACGCCAGAAATAGAGCGGCATTGGCGATGTCCTGCGGCTTGGCGAGGCGGCCAAGCGGCACGCTGGAAATGAATTTTTCGCGCTGGCCTTCGGCGGGGCCAAGGAACGACGACAGCAGCGGCGTTTCGGTAGCGACCGGGGCGATAGCGCAGACCCGAATGTGATCTGGCGCCAGTTCCACCGCGAGCGATTTCGTCAACAGATGCACCGCGCCCTTGGTCGCGTTATAGGCCGAAAGACCGGGGCGCGGCCGGATGCCCGCGGTCGAACCGATATTGATGATCGCACCGGATTTCTGTTTGCGATAATGCGGCACGATCGCCTGGCAGAACTGGAAGATGCCTTTGACGTTGACGGCAAAAATCCGGTCGTAATCCGCTTCATCAATGTCGAGGAACGGCTTGTTGACGTGAGTTGCGCCCGCATTGTTGACCAGGATGTCGAGACTGCCGAATGCCGACAGCGTTTCCTTGATCGCGGCGTCGATGTCCGAGCGCTTGGTAACGTCGCAGCGCACCGCGATGGCGTTGTTGCCGATCGCCAGCGCTGCCGACTTCGCCGCATCGAGGTTCACATCGGCAAGCGCCACGCGCGCGCCTTCCCGTGCGTAGGTTTCGGCAATGCACTTTCCGATGCCCGATCCAGCGCCGGTAATCAGGGCCGTTTTGCCTTCAAGACGCATGATCAACTCCGTTTTGGTACGATCCCGTAAGGCTTGGCCCAGCCAAGTCCATCCTCGGTCCGTGTGCGTGGCTTGTATTCGCAGCCCACCCAGCCCTTGTAGCCGGAGCGATCAATCGCCTCGAACACCGCTGGATAGTTGATCTCGCCCTCATCCGGCTCGCCACGCGTCGGGACTGCCGCAATCTGCAAGTGCCCTATCAGCGGCAGAAATTTCTCAAAGCGCTTGAGCAAATCGCCGGAAATGATTTGCACGTGGTAGAAATCGAACTGGATGCGAACATTCGGCGCACCGATCTTGCCGATCAGATCGGCAGCCTGCTCGACCCGGCCCATGAAATAGCTTGGCCGGTCGCGCGGATTGATAGGCTCAATCAGCAGCGTGATATTCGATTTCGCCGCCTGCTCTGCCGCCCGCGACATATTGCGGATGAAGACGGTCTCGGCGGCAGGCCGCTGTTCCGGCGGCACCGCGCCGGTCATGCAGTGGATGGCGGTGCCACCAATCGCGACGACGTAATCGAGCGCCCGCGAGAATGAAGCTTCCCACTCCCGCTCCTTCCCCGGCTGAGCGGCGAGACCAAATTCCGCAGTTTGTGGCGTGTTGATTCCGAGTTGGGTCAGGCCGTGCTTCTGAAGCTCAGCCTTCGTCGCCGATGGCGCGATGTCGTAGGGGAATTGCAGCTCGACCGCCGTAAAGCCCGCGGCTGCGGCGGCGGTAAATCGTTCAATCAACGGACGTTCGGTGAATAAGTGGCCGAGATTGGCGGCAAAACGCGGCATAGTCCTCCCTCACGATTTGCCGGACCGTAGCCGGAACCGATCCACGCGCCAAATTCATCGCCTCTCCGGTTAGCCCCACATCGCGCACGGATTTGGGCGCCGTTATCCGTCAAAAAGTCGCCCACCCCACTGTGGGAAATTGCCCACAATCGCCCTGAAATACGCAGCCCAGCTGCGAGAGCCAGCTAGGAGAGCCGCTCATTGCGCCGCAATATCGCTGTTGCCCACCTATATTTCCCACCTAAATAGTGGGATGGATTGTGGTTGACCGCCACCCGCGACCTTGGTTCGGTTGGAGGAACAACAAATGCGCAAAAGCGCGATGTCTCGAGGAAATGTCAGGGAGCGTTCCATGAACGCACAACAACTCCTTCAGGAAATCTCCGACTATTGCCGTCAGACCGGGCTTGCGGAATCGACATTCGGCAGGCGAGCCGTCAACGACGGCAAGTTGGCGGCGCGGCTGCGCAATGGCGGGCGCATTACCACCGACACGCTCGACCGCATTCATAACTTCATGGCGGCGAATGCTTCACAGGACCAGCGCCCGACAATCATCGAACGCGCCCGGGAACCCCGACCGATGCCCATGACACCACCGCTCACGATGCCAACGACGCCGGCGAAACCCGGTGACCCGCAGCGCAATTTCCGGTTCTTCGACAACCGGCAAAAATACTTGCTGTTCGTCAACACTTGCAGCGAGAAGTGGGAAGTCGCTCACCGCGTCTCTGAAGAACTTGCGCATATCCATCCTCGCCCGCCGGCCATCCGCGTGTTCGATGCCGGTGTCGGCGACGGCTCGGTTCTGGCGCGCGTCATGCGCGCCGCGCACGCCCGTTTCCCCCACATGCCGTTCTATACCGTCGGCAAGGAAATCAGCCTCGAGGACGTCCGGCTGACGCTGCAGAAGATGCCAGACCGCTTCTTCGAACACCCGGCGAGTGTACTGGTGCTCACCAACATGGCCTATGCCGACGCGCCGTGGCTTGCGGTGAAATCGGTCAACGCTGCGTCGAGCATGGTCTGGCACGAACTGCCACTGACCGGAAATTCGGCGCACGCGTTCGAGGAACAGATCATCGGCCTGGAAGGCTTCCTTGGCCAAAACTGGAAAGCAGGCGTCAGCCCTCGTACCGGCAATCCGGTGTACGAGCGGCCAGTGGTGCTGGTGCTGTATCGCGAGGACCACCGCTTCCTGCTCGATCCGATTATCCCGAAGCCAGGCGGCACGCAGGCGAATTACGATCTCGTCATTGCGTCACAACCCTATCGCGCCCGTGCCTCACTCGACTTCAAGGCCAAGCGCGTGATCGGACCGCTGGCGCGGGCACTCGGCCCGGGCGGGCGGCTGATTGCCATCCACTCGCACGGCAACGATCCCGGCATGGAAATCATCCAGAAGGTCTGGCCGGGCGATCAACCTTTCGCTCACGACCGGCATCAAATTCTGAAGGCCGTGAAGCAGGACCTCGGTTCTGCAGGCCGCGATCTCAATTTCAATGCTTATGCCGACAACCGATCGTTGTTCCGGTACGAGATGCACACCTTGCCGTCGGAGATTTCGGAATCGATCGGCACGTCGACGCTATTTGCTGCCTGGAACGCAGCGATCTACGTGGCGCAGGTCGAGGATGACCGGCTGGGAGAGGTGGTTGCCGACGGCCGCTATCTCGACGCCACGCGCGAGGTGCTGCGCGATCGCGGCGGCCTGTGGTTCTTCGACGAATCTTACGTGATCTCACGCCGGCGCGCTTGAGGCGGCTGCGCGTGGCCGCGCTCGCAGCTGTACCAGTCGAACGACGCCCCGAGGCGATCGAGCGCATCATTGCGCTCATGAACGGCTTCTCGGTCGAGGCGACACGACCGAGCGACGGCGACATCGCCTCGCTCAAGGTGTTACGGCGAGGCACACGGGTTTATCTGAGCGCGGTACCGGGTAAGCCCGCCGAGGAGTCCATCGCCGCGGCAAAGCGTTTGCGCGCCGCGGGTTTCGAGCCGGTGCCGCATGTCGCCGTACGAAATTTCCAGAGCGCGCATGCGCTGGACGATTTCGTCGCCCGCTTGAACGGCGAAGCCGACGTCCGGCATATCCTCGTCATCGCTGGCGATCGCGAGACATACGGGCCATTTCGGTCCGCCGCCGACGCCATCGACAGCGGGCTATTTCGCCGCCGCGGCATACGCGCCTTGGGGATTTCTGGATATCCGCAAGGCCATCCGCGGATCAGCGACGATCAGCTTTTCGCCGCGATGACCGAGAAAATCGCCGCGGCAGAAGCAACAGGGCTTGCGGTCGAGATCGTCACCCAATTTTGCTTCGACGCGCGCGCCATCCTCGATTTCATAGCTCGACTTCGCGCATTTGGGTTCGATCAACCGGTCCGCATCGGCCTTGCCGGGCCAACGAGCATCGGTTCGTTGCTGCGCTACGCGAGCCGCTGTGGGGTACACGCGTCAGCCCACACGCTTGCACGGCGCGCGGGCCTGCTTCGTCAGATGTTCGCGCTGACGGCGCCGGACGATCTCATCCGTACGCTGGCGGACAACGCGCCTGCCAATGTGAGCGCACACTTCTTCTCGTTCGGCGGGGTTCCCACAACCGCACGCTGGACGCGGGCAGTTGCCGACGGACGCATTATCCTCAATGGCTCAGGCGGCTTTGGCGCAGCTTCGTCCGACTTAGCCCTTGCCTGACTTCTTGCTCATGTCCGGCACTTCGATGCCGAGCGCCGTCGCCAGATCGATCTGGTGGTCCTGCTCCTGAGCAAGGATTTTTCGTATCTGCTCGCCCATCGCAAATTCGCCGAGCGCTTCGCACTGCCGGATACGATCACGATAATTTCGTACGGTCTCGTTTTCGTTGTCGAGATCGAATTGCAGCATTTTCTTCGCGTCTTTTGAGGTTTTGACCGGCTTTGGCGTAACCGTTGGCATCTCACCGAGGTAATCGATCTGCCTGGCGATCGCCAAAGCATGATCGAGTTCTTGCTTGGCGTGGATCTCGAGCTGGTCTGCGATGTCCATATATTCGGCGCCCTTGAGCACCTGCGAATAATTCACGTAGGCGATAATTGCCTGAAATTCGCGGGACAGGTCTTCGTTGAGCAATTCCGCAAGGCGCTTGCGGGAAATATCGATTTCGGATGAATCTGTTTTGGAATTGGCCATGGTCTGCATTCTCCTGGAAAGCCCAAGACAACGCACAACCCGCAGAATTGTTCTGTGAATTCAGCAAGAATTCAGGAGACGTATCAGGACCGGACCGGCTTCTCGCGAATGCCCATGCGCTCAAGCCGGCCAATCACTTCGTCGCAGAAGTACGGCAGCTCATCGGCGTAGTTCAGCAGCGACAGTGCGATGCCGGTGAGGCCAGCCTTGCTGAGGTCGGCGATCTGCGAGGCGACGAGGTCTGGATCGCCGATGATCGGCAAACCGCCCATGCCTTGCGCATATTGACTGCGCTTGAGCAGGTATTCTTCCATCCCCACAGTCTCAGGCGAGATATTCTTCAGTCCAAGGATGAGGCCTACAGCCTTCCAGTCGGCCTGTTCGACGATGCAGTGGTGGAAGTATTCCTCAGCCTCCTTCTTGGTCGGCCTGCAGGTCACGACGCCGACCGTGTAACAGCCGATCTCGCGGCCCTGATCGCGTGCGGCTGCTTGTGCGGCGCGAACCTTCTGTTGCGTGTCTCCAAGCGACGTCCGCGATGCCTGCAGGAAGAAGGCATCGCAGTTTTTGACTGCGAACGCCTGTCCGGTCGCCGACGCGCCCGCATTCATGATCACCGGACGTGTTCCACCGAACGGCTTCGGCTTGCCGCGGATTCCTTTCATATGGAGGTACTTGCCGTCGAAGTTGAAATCTTCGCGGTCGGACCAGATCATCTTGATAACATCGATCCATTCCTGGGCGTATTCGTAACGGTCCTCGTGCTCGCGTTGCTCGACACCGAACATATCGAACTCGCCCTCGTTCCAGCCAACGACGATATTCAATCCAAAACGGCCTTCGGAAATATGGTCGGCGGTGACCATCTCCTTGGCCGCCACCACGGGATTGAAGATCGGCGCGTGAACCGTGCCGAACACCGTGATGCGTTTGGTCGCTCCGAGAAGGCCGGTCGCCCAGGTTATGGTCTCGAGCGTTGTGCCCTGATAGTCGGTGTCGCCGCCGTATCCCTTCCAGCGGCCGATCGGCAGCAGGAAGTCGATGCCGGCATCATCGGCCATGATCGCCAGCCGTTTATTGTCGGGCCAATTGCCCGACCAGCGCTCCGGGACCAGCGTGACCGCGCGGCCTGACGAACAATTCGCGCCAAACAGCCCGATTTGAAGCTTGTTATTGGCGTACATCGCGCGCCGGGCGGCCAATGAGCCATCGCGCGCGGTAGTTTGCGGAGCGTGCACGGGTTTTTCCTCGCCTAGTTTATGTCCCATTATCCACGGTCTGTGAGCCCGCGCGCAAGCAGGCGAATTCGGCGAACTCTCACGGCTCGTTGAGTGCTGCGCGCACCCGCGCCACAACATCCGGAGGCGTGCTGGCCAGCGAACCGACCAACGCCTGGACCTGCTCTCCGGAAAGCGGGTCAACGTCGAAGCCGATGCGTGCTGCATCAGTCGTGAAGCTCTCGTCCCTCATGGTTTCACTGAAGGCCTGCCTCAACGCTTTGACCCGGTCAGCCGGTACGTCGGGGGGCAGGAAATAGGGCCGACCGTACTCCGTACGCCCGAACAGCAGCGCCAGCGCCTGGCGGTCCACCGGCGTCTTCGCAAGGTCGATCATCAACGGCACATCGGGCAAACGATGACTGCGGGTGAAGCCGAATTGTGCAATCACCTTAATTTTCTTCTCGGTGATCCATTGCGGCACCTGGGCATTCAGCGCGAACCAGCCGAGACCGGCAACCCCCTCGGCCTCACCGCGCTCCAACGCTTGATTCATCTGCGGCGTTGAAGCGTAGCCAGGTACGATCTTGAATTTGGTGCCGAGCACGGCATTGGTCAGCAGCGGAAAATCGCTCATGGTTGTTCCGGGTGTCGTCGCGGCAACGATGAGCGGCTTTGTGAAAGCATCGTCGAGGCTTTGCACCGGTGCGGTGTGCCAGACATAAGCCACGTAAGGCTCGGCGTGAGTGCTGCCGAGCCAAATCAGCTTCGCGGAGTCGTAATGCGCCGCCGACGGCTGCAATAGCGGCGCGGCGGGCGCGCTGTTGAGCGGAACGCCGATCACCGTGCCGTCCTTTGGACCCAGCGCGTAAAGTTGGTTCACCATGACCGCGCCGCCCGCGGTCGGCTGGTTCTGCACGATAATCGAGGGATGGCCGGGAATATGGGCCGGCAAATGCTGGGCCATGATACGGGCGAGCAAATCGTAAGTGCCGCCCGGCGCTGATCCGACGACGAAGCGGATCTGCTTGCCGCGATAGAAGCTCGCCACATCTTCCGCTTGCGCCGGCACAACGGCAGCTAACGCAAGCAGCGTGGCAAGCAGTGCCTTCATCGCCACGATTGGCTCGGCTAATATTCCGCCGAAGGGCCACCGTCCCGCTCATGCAGGAACGCGGCGGGCAGAGCTTTCCGCAGGAAGACTATCGAACAACCGGCCAGGACAGTTGCGGCGGTCGCCGATACCAAGCAGCGTCAACGCGTCCCAAATGACGACTTGATTGCTGGTCACGACAGGCCGGCCAAGCCGCTGCTCGATCTCCTCGATAATGGAAAACACCGAAATGTTGGCGCAACTCAGGAAATAAGCATCGGCATCGGGCCGCGCCGCTTCGAGAGCACGGTCGCGCCAGAACTGCGGCGGCGTTGCGCAATATTCGTCGCTGCCCTTCATTCCGAAGCCGCGGGCCAACGGCACTTCGTAGCCGGCCTCGCGCAGGAAGCCGGCTTCCTCGTCGGTGGTGTGCTGGCTGTAAGGCGTCAGCAGCACAATGCGGCGCGCGCCGATCGTGTCAAAGGCTTTACGGACGGCCGTCGCCGTTGTCGTCGCAAGCGCCGCACCAGCGCGACGAACAGCCTCCAGCAACCTTGTTTCGCCCGAAAGGCCATCCGCCGTCGAGTTCGCCGTACAGTGAAATGCGACGACATCGCAGCGGGCATCCAGCAGTAGCCCGGCTACATGCTCGACCTGTGGCAGGAGCGCATCGAGCGTGCCGCGATGCTCTCCTGTCATGCGCAGCCGCATGACATGCGCAACAACATCCGGCGGCACGTGGCGCACCATCTCCTGCTCCACCATGCGATTGGAAGCGGGAATGATCAGTCCAATGCGTGCCGGCATGTTGTTCTCCCGGAAAAGTAGTTGAGAGTGTAGCGCGGAGTATCCAAGCGAAAAAGCGTGTACAATGTCCTCAACAAAGAGTGGCTGCCGTAAACGGGCCACCTAGTGCGGGGGGAATACGACGTGGGTTATCGAATAGCCGCCGCTTGCCTTTGCGCCATCCTTGCGCTGGCCATTCGTTCACAAGCCCGAGCCGACGAAATCTACCCCAGCAGGGCGATCCATATCGTCATCCCGTTTCCCGCCGGCGGCCCGGCCGATATCGCCGCGCGCATCATCGGCCAGCGGATGAATGAGGAATGGGGGCAACCTGTCGTCATCGACAATCGTCCCGGCGGCAACACGATCATTGGCGCAGAGTTCGTCGCGAAGGCTGCGCCTGACGGCTACACCCTGATGATGGCCATCAATTCGACGCTGGTGATGAACCAGTTCATCTACAAGAACCTGCCCTACGATCCGCTCACCGATTTCGCACCGATCACAACGACCGTGAAATCGATGTCGTTGCTTGCGGTGCCGGAGGACGGCCCGAAAACCGTGAAGGAATTGATTGCGCGCGCCAAGGCGGCGCCCGGCAAACTCAATTTTGGCGCCGGCACCATCACCGCGCAGCTTATGGGCGTGCTGTTCAATAAGGCTGCAGGTATCGATGTGGTCTATGTGCCATTTCAGGGCACCGCGCAGACGGTTCAAGGTCTGCTCAACCACTCAGTGGACATGATCTATGCCGGTAATGTCGTCATTGGGCCGATGATCGCGGCCGGCAAAGCACGCGCGCTCGCGAAACTCGATAGCCGCAAGGAACCTTATCCTGATCTGCCGACGCTGGGTGCCGCGGGCGAACTGCAAAACTTCGACGACCTGGGGGTCTGGCTGGGGATGGTCGCGCCCAAAGGCACGCCAAAGCCGATCATCGACAAGCTCAACGCCGAGATCGTCCACATCCTGTCGGAACCGGACGTCAAAGCGAAATTCGATCAGGCCGGCAATTTTGCCGTGACCGATACGCCCGAGGATTTTGCCGTTTTCATTCGCAAGGAAGCGTCGCGCTGGGAAAAGGCGCTAAAAGACGCCAATATCAAATTCGACTAACGGCCGGGAGAACATCATGCGCTCGTTTACTGTTGCCGCCTTCGCGGCCTTTTCGATCCTCGCAGCACTGCCCGCGGCGGCGCAGGACGCCTACCCCAATCGCCCGATTCATATGATCGTGCCGTTCCCGGCGGGCGGACCGTCCGACGTGATGGCGCGGCTTATCGGCGACAAGATGAGCGCCGATTTCGGCCAGGCGGTCGTGATCGAAAATCGCCCCGGCGCCAATACAGTGATCGGCGCTGAAGCCGTGGCGAAGGCCAACCCGGATGGCTACACGCTGCTGATGGCGATCGATTCGACGCTGGTGATGAACCAGTATCTGTACAAAACGCTGCCCTACGACCCCATCGCCGATTTCGCTCCGATCTCGCTTGTCGCCAAGACCATCGGCCTGCTCGTAGTCAATGCGCAGAGCGACGTGAAGTCGGTGAAAGACCTGATCGCCAAAGCGAAGGCCGCGCCGGGCAAGCTCAACTACGGCGCCGGAACGATATCGACCAAGCTGCAAGGTTACCTGTTCAACGACGCAGCCGGCGTCGACACCGTGCTTGTATCGTACAATGGCAGTGCCGAAGTGGCGCACGGCATCCTCACCAAGAGCGTCGATTTCGTTTTTGATGGCCCGTCGGCACAGCTCCCGCTCATTCAATCGGGCGACCTGCGTGCGCTGGCAAAACTCGATACTCGTCCCTTCCCGGCCCTACCCAACCTGCCGACGCTCGACGAAGCGGCCGGACTGCACCTGGGCGAACTCGCGGTCTGGCTCGGCCTCGTCGCGCCGCACGGCACACCGGCGCCGATCATCGCCAAGCTGCAAGCCGAGACTGCGAAAATCCTCAACGACGCCGCGATCAAAGCACGGGCCGACGCAGTCGGGCTCTATCCGACCAGCAGCACGCCGGCGGAATTTGCCAGCTACATTCAAAGTGAAGCGGCGCGCTGGCAGCCCGTCGTAAAGAAAAGCGGCCTGCATTTCGACTAAGGCCGGAAACAGCCCGGAGCTACGGACTGTTGAGGAATTCTTCGGTATAGAGCGTCCGCATGTCGGGCTTCGCCGGCATGATGCCCATCTCCGGAAACGAATCCCCGATCACATCAAGCGCCTTCGGGCGGAAACGCAGATCACGCGACATCATCGGCATCACGTCGTCGTATTCGCGGCGCTCAATCGCTTCGTCGAGACCGGTTACCTGGCGCGCAACGCGCACGGTCTCATCTTTGTTCGCAGCCATGAACGCGATCACATCCTTCCAGCCAGCGAGAAAGCGCCGGACCTGGTCGGGCTTATGTTCGATCATGTCGTCGGTCGCAAAAATGACGTGGGTATGGAAATCCTTGATGTAGGTGCCGAACTCGAGCAGCAGCCGGCCTTCGTTCTTGGCTTCCAGACCGTAGCCTTGAGACGACGAGAAAATCACGCCGTCGACCTGCCCTACCTTCAGCGCGGCAAGTTGCGCGCCGATGGCGCCGAGCGCGACGGTCTCGATACCTTCAGAGCCCCAGCCCATCTGCCGCGAAAGCTCACGCGTCAGCCAATAAGTCAGCGAGCCGTTGGTGGTGATGCCGATCTTGGCGCCCTTGAGATCCTGCGGGGTCTGGATTTTTGAAGCCGGACCCACGATCAAGCCCCATGCTCAAGCGGCTCGTTGGCTATGGCAGCAACCGCCTTCGCCTGGACTCCCTTGGCCAAGAAAGCCCATGGCTGGCCCCGAGCCGAGACCAAAGTCGGCGGCATCAGCCACCAGCCCCTGCTGCAACTTGGCATCGCCCGCGAAAATCACGACTTCGACTTCGAGGCCATGCTTTGCCCAAATGCCCTCGGCCGTGCCGATTTCGAGCGGGGCGAAGGCGAAGGGCTGAACGACAGACTTACCGACGCGAATTTTGTCGGCTGCTTCTGCCCCGGGCGCACCGGCAAGGGTGGCCGCCAGCAGCAACGCCGCGAACGCCGTATTACCCGCTCGCCTCGTAACTCGTCTCAAGTCACCCTCCCGGCGGTTTCGGCGTGTCGTGATAACCACGCCGCGTCAGGCCGCGAAGCTCGCGCAGGAAATCGATGATTTGTTCGTTCGACATGTATTTCTTCATGTCGTAGCGATCGTAGTGCACGACGTCTTCGAGCGGCCGGCGCACGCCCGGCCGCCGGTCGATAGCCGGCCAGCCGACCGGAATGATGTGATGGATCATCACTAGGTCGGGCACGCCCAGCACACGCTTGAATGGCTCCTCGATGTGGATCGTGACGTGCTGCGAGCCGAGCCCCAACGATGCCGCCGCGAGATGCATCAGCGTCGCCGCGTTGGCGAGCGCGTCGGTGAGGTGGCTCTGGTGGCGTCCGAAAGTAAGCGCGCCCTGCACGGTTCCCCACTGACGCCGCCCATCGCCCAGAATAACGATCAGCACTGGCGCTGAAGACCAGGCGCGCGTCATGCCGGTCCTGGCGCGCTCCCATTGCTCTTTGGGGTTGTCGCCTTCGACCTGATAGGCAGGATGGCGCAGCGGTTTTTCGCGCATCTGCTCCATCCAGAAAATGAAGTCGGAATTGACGTCGCGATAGGCCTCGAACAATTCGCGTTTGACCTGCTCGTCCTTGACGACGACGAATTCCCAAGGCTGCGAGTTCGCACCCGACATCGCCCAGCGTCCGGCTTCCAGAACCTTGTGCACGTAGTCATCAGGAATGGGATCGGGCTTGAGCCGCCGGATGCTCATGCGTTTGGCCAGGATGTCGTAGAGGTGATCGTAGTCTGGAGTTTCCGTGTTCTTGATCATCTCAGGCCTCGCAACATCACCAACCCACTCATACGGATACGGCAGACGGAGAACGTGCCAGCACTTCCGCTCCGTTCCGCGCGTTACGCACGATTGCCGAAATCAGGACGTTGACCGGCTTTTGCGTCGGCGGTACCGACTTGCAATGTATAGATACCATCCTCGACCAACGCAGCATTTTCCGCAGCGCAAAACGTGGGCTCTTCCTGCAGCGATAAACCGATACCGTGGCCCACGCTTTCACTCAAAGCAGGAGTGAAGCGCAAAGGGCTGCAACGCGCTCGGCAGCAACCGTATGGAGTTTTGCGGAAGTCGCGCCGGGCCGCACTGCCGCGATGAGAGCATCGAGCGCGGCCTCGGCGTGTCCTCGCGGCAGGCCCGGCATCGCCGTCATTGACGGTGATGAACATGTCGGCCCAATAGCCCGCCACTTTCACGGCGATATAGCCGACCAGCGATCCGGCTTTTTGCTCGAACAGGCCCTGGTAGGGAACCAGCGTGCGGCCGCCATCAAGACTTATCAGCGTTCGCACATCCTGCGCCGCAAGCGAACGTGCGACGCGCTCGGCATCAAGTGCAGCGGTCTCCGGCGCGTGATTCTTGCGCCAGCTCTCGGCAAAGGTTTTTGCTGCGGCGTCGAGCACCTTGCAGGTCGCCCTGACCATCGTCAGCTCGCGCGGGCGCTTGGGGCGCGACGCCAGGCGGAGAATGTCGTCCGCCTTTTGCAAAACAAAGCGCTCGCCGAGACTGTTGCGCACCGACTGGAACAGCACGGGCGCCATGAAATCAAATCCGAGCGTGCCGAGTTTGATTGCGCTATCGCTTTTGAACTGCTCGAACCAGGGATCGAACGACTTCGTCCACTCGGGTCCCATGCCTGATGTTGCGTCAGCGATCCAGGTCAGGCCGCGCATCGCCGGCAGATCGCGCGTGCTCATTGCGCAAACAAGCCGTGCATCGCCGCTGCGCGGCAGCAGCGCCATGCCCCAGCGCACGCGTGGAATGAAATTGCTCAGGAAAGCGAGCGCCGCATGTTCGCGCACGTCGCCGTAAACAAGCATCGCCTTCCAGCCGTTCTGATCCATCGCTGCATACAGGTTCTCTAAACGCAGCGTGAATTCGTCGAATGGCAAACGATCCTGCGCCCAAGTGTAGGAACCGAGCGTTACCGAAGGTTGCATGGTTCGCATTGTGGCGCCTCAGACCGCGATCACATCGAGTTCCGCCCGCTTCGCGGACAGAGAGCGCGCGCCATTGTCCGTCACCACGACCGGCTCGCCGCACATGAGATAGCCGCTCTCCGGGATGTACTGATTGGGATGCATGACGAACACCATGCCGTTCTCCAGCATGCGCTCGTTGCTATCGACGATGTCGCCGGGCCGATCCGACGTTATGCCGAGGCCGTGGCCGCGCACGCGCATGTAAGGCGGCCGGCAGTAATCGCCGTAGCCGGCCTTCTGGAAAACGCCATTGATGGAACGCGTGAGATCGGCAACGCTGCTGCCGGCTTCGGCAAGCCACCAGACCTGCGTCCATCGCTTCCTGCAATATCGCGAACTTCTCCCGCACCACCGGCCGCGGCTCGCCGATGACCGTGGTTCGGCAGATTTGTGAGAATTGGCCGCTGATAACACGGCGTGATCTCGGACAGAATAATGTCGCCGACATCGAGAATGCGCTCGCCGGCAGCACGGACCGCGAGATTGTGCTGCGAAGCGCTCATCAGCAGGAAGTTATCTTCGGCGCCAAGCCGCTTCGTAAAGCAGTAGAGTTCGGCTGCGAGTTCGAACTCGCGCAGCCCGGGGCGGGCATATTCGAGCAACCGCTCATAGCCGCGCTCGGCAATCCACGTGGCCTTTTCTGCCGCGGCCAATTCATCGGCGGTCCGTATTTTGGCAAGGTCGCGCGCCAATTCGTCGGCCGGTCTCGGCAAAGTGCCCAGCGCCGATGCTATGCGATCGACAATCGCCTGCCCCAGCAGGATAAGACCGATGGACGCCGTGCGCGTGCATCGTCAGCTTGTGGGCGCGAACCGCAGCATCAAGCGCCGTCGCAAGATCGTTAGTTCCGACGGTACGAGCCGTCCGTGAAATTCGTGCAGCACGCTCCTCATCCCAGGCCGGGGTCACGATCAGCGTCGAGGAACCTTCGCGATCGAGCACGACAGCACTCTCGCCAATCGGGCGCACGCCGCTGAGTACGTAGACCGCGTTCGATTCCAGAAAATTGTTGAGGCCGTTACTGGCGGCAATCAGGCCATCGAGCGCTTCATCCTGAAGATACCTGGTGGCTTGGCTCAACCGGCCGCCATTTCCCCTCCCTCACGCGTATGTTCATTTCATGAACCTCTTTTGCGTTGATGTTACAGGCGATTGTGCCCGATGCAAGCGAGCGCCGACGGCCAACGACGCCGTCCCCGTACGCTGTTTTCACCGGTGCGTAGCTGTGCGAGTTTCGAGTAATCGCGTTCTCCCCAGGCCGGCATTGGAAAGTGGAAGACTGCATGACCGATCTGTTCTCGCCGTTTCAGCTTGGGCCGCTGCAACTGCCGAACCGCATCGTCATGGCGCCGATGACGCGCAATCGCGCCGGTGCGGGCAACGCGCCGACCGCGTTGAACGCCACTTATTACGCGCAGCGCGCCAGCGCCGGACTGATTATCGCCGAGGCGAGCCAGGTATCGCCGCAAGGGCTTGGCTATCCGGGCACGCCAGGCATCCACAGCGCCGAACAGATTGCCGGCTGGAAGCTCGTCACCGACGCCGTGCATGCCGCGGGCGGGCGGATTTCCTTGCAGCTCTGGCATGTCGGGCGCATTTCGCACCCGGCGTTGCAGCCGGATGGCGCACTGCCCGTCGCGCCGTCGGCGATCGCGCCGGCCGGTCAGGCGTGGACGCTCGAAGGCATGAAGCCCTACGTCACGCCGCGGGCGCTCGAAACCGACGAGCTTCCCGGCATCGTCGCGCAATATCGCAAGGGCGCCGAGAACGCGAAGGCCGCGGGCTTCGACGGCATCGAGGTCCACGCCGCCCACGGCTTTCTGCTCGACCAGTTTTTACGCGACAGCACCAACAAGCGCAGCGACGCCTATGGCGGCAGCGCCGCGAACCGCGCGCGCCTTCTCGTTGAAGTCATGGAGGCCGTGGCGGATGTATGGGGCGGAGAGCGCACCGGCGTGCACATCTCTCCGACCAACCTCGCTTTCAACGATATTTCCGACAGCGATCCGGCCGCGACATTCTCGACTGTCGTTCGCGAACTCGACCGGCTCGGCGCTCGCCTACCTGCATCTGGTCGAACCCGGTCCGACCGATCCCGTCGGGCCCGGCCCGCGGCTGGACGCGGCGTTTTTCCGTCCGCTCTGGCGCACCGCGCTGATTGCCAACAAAGCCTACGATCTTGCCCGCGCCAACGCAGTGCTGCGTGATGGCAATGCGGACCTCGTATCGTTCGCAACGCTGTTTATCGCCAATCCGGACTTGCCGGAGCGCCTGCGCCGCGGCGCGACTTCAACGCGTCGGATCGAAAGACCTATTACGGCGGCAGCGCCAAAGGCTACACGGACTACCCACCGCTGTAGCAGTCCGTCACACGCCGAGCTGACCAGCCAAGTCTTCCAGACTTTGCGCAGCAAAGTCGACTTTCCCGCTCGGTGCGGTCTCGCCGCGTCCGGGACCGTGCTCGTTGGGGCGCGCAATATGGCCGGTGCGCAAGCCGAGCGCCGCGGCCGCCATAAGATCCTTGGTATGCGCCGCCACCATCATGCATTCATCGGGCTTTACGTCGAACGCCTCGCACGATGCGAGATAAACGCGAGGCTTCGGCTTGTAGTCGCCGGCGATCTCAGCGCCGAGGATCGCATCCCACGGCAGATGATTGCGGCGCGCCAGATCGACCATCAGCGAGATATTGCCGTTTGAGCAAGGCGCCAGCATGTAGCGGCGCTTCAGCCGGACCAGCCCGGGCGGCACATCGGGCCACGCATCGAGCCTGTGCCACGCCAGATTGAGTTCGCGGCGCTGCTCTTCGCTCAATTTGTCGACTTTAAAGCGCGGCAGAATGAGTATCAAGATTGCGCCGGTGCAGCACATCGAGCTTGCAGAACGGAATCCGGCCGGAGCGCACCTCATCCATGGCGCCCTGGTATTCGCCGCGCCATGCGTCCGCGAAAGCCAGCCAGTCGAGCGAATATCCCAGCGGC
Source organism: uncultured Alphaproteobacteria bacterium (assembly GCA_963807565.1). GTDB lineage: Bacteria > Pseudomonadota > Alphaproteobacteria > Rhizobiales > Xanthobacteraceae > BOG-931. Next base: position 315,102 of record CAWECH010000030.1, read on the forward strand.
TTGAGCATGGTTTCGGCCTCGCGCGCGATCGAAGTCCGCCAGTCGACCAGCGTCCCGAACACGTCGAAGATCAGGGCTCTCACTGTAACGGTCATGCGGCACTCCCTTGCAGTTACGCCCTAGCGCGGTGCGCGCCATGATGCCAAAACATGCGCCCGAAAGCTCGCAGGAAACGCCAAGGAAGAAAGACAATGTCGGAACTGGAACGGTGGGAGAAGCGCTTCAGCGCCCAGGGTTACGCCTTCGGCAAGGAGCCGAATGCATTTTTGAAGGCGCAAGCGCCGTTGCTGCGCGGCCGCAAGACCGCGCTTTCGGTCGCCGACGGTGAAGGCCGCAACGGGGTTTGGCTCGCCGAACAGGGCCTCGACGTTCTGACCATCGACCTTTCGCCCGCCGGCGTGGCGAAATCCCAGGCGCTGGCGGCGGAGCGCGGCGTGAAGCTGCGCACGCGAAGTCGCCGACGTCACCAAGTGGCACTGGCCCAAGAACGCCTTCGACGTCGTGGTCGCGATCTTCATTTTTGTCGACCCGCACGACCGCGATGCCTTCTTCGCAAATCTCAAAGCGGCGGTTGCTCCCGGCGGACTGCTGCTGATTGAGGGCTATCGCCCCAAACAACTCGAATACAAGACCGGCGGCCCTTCCGACGTCGCCCGCACCTACACGCGCGAAATCCTGCAGGCGAGCTTTGGCGATATGGCAAAGCTCGATATCCGCGAATACGACGCCGTCATGAGCGAAGGCAGTTCGCATGCCGGCATGTCCGCCCTCATCGACCTTGTCGCAACAAAATAACAAACGGAGTTCATCATGCCGGATACTCTCGCCGAGACGCTGCACGAATTGATTGTAGCGACGCGCATCCTTGCGAATGAAAAAATCCTCGATGCATTTGGCCACGTCAGCGTGCGCAATCCGAACAACCCGTCGCATTACTTCATTCCGCGCCACCGTGCGCCGGAGCTTGCGGAAATATCGGACATCGTCGAGCTCGACCTCGACTCCGTACCGGTCAAGCCGACCGACTTCCGGCTCTACAGCGAGCGGGTGATCCACGGCGAAATCTACAAGGCGCGGCCCGACGTTCATGCGGTCGTGCATCACCACGCTCACACCGTTCTGCCGTTCGCCATATCGGGAAAAGAGATTGTCCCGGTATTCCACCTCGCCGCGGTGATCGGCAAAGTGCCGTTCTGGGATCAGCGCGATGAATTCGGCGACACCAACATGCTGGTCATCAAGCCGGAAGAAGGCGCCTCGCTTGCCCGCGCGCTTGGTCCGAACTGGATGGTGCTGATGCGCCGGCATGGCGCCACCGTTGCCGGAACCAGCCTGCGCAATTTGGCGTTCCGGACGGTCTTCAGCTCAGACAATTGCAAGTTGCTCAGTCAGGCCATGGCGCATGGTCACGTTGACTCATTGTCGCCGGGCGAAGTTGGGTTGACTGCCGAGTACCAGGAACGGCCGCCGTCAACCAATCGCGCCTGGGACTATTGGGTGCGACAGGTCGAAAAAGTCGGCTTGATGCCGGCCAAACGCGCGGCCGCCGCCAAACGCTCGAAGCCTGCAGCGGCAAAGTCGAAACCTGCAAAGAAGAGCAAAGCGAAAAAGCGGCGCTAGCCGACACCGGGCCGCTCGCGTAACTTCACGACACAACAATCAAAGACGAGGCGTCCTGCCCGTCCCACGCCCAAGAGGAAACGAGGAAACCCATGGCCGACATGCAATCGCCCCGTCTGACCAAACTCGATCCAAACAAGCTGACCGCAGAACAGAAATCTCTGACGGACGCGATTAAATCCGGTCCACGCGGCCAGTTCAAAATGTCCGGACCGTTTGCTGTCTATTTGCATTCACCGTCGTTCGGCGAACTTGCGCAGAAGCTCGGCGGTCACCTGCGCTTCAAGACCAGCGTACCGCCGCGCCTTTCCGAGTTTGCCATCCTTTGCACTGCCCAGCACTGGAAAGCGCAGTACGAGTGGTTTGCCCATGCGCCTATCGCCGAAAAAGCCGGCGTGAAACCCGAAGCCATTCGCGACATCCAGGCGGGGCGAATGCCGAAGAAGGCCGCCAAGGACGAGCAGGCGATCTACACCTTCGTCAAAGAACTCTATTCGACCAAGCGCGTCAGCACCGGCGCCTACAATCGCGTGAAAAAGATTCTTGGCGAGGCCGGCACCGTCGAACTCGTCGGCATCCTCGGCTACTACGCCATGGTGTCGATGACCCTGAACACGTTCCAGGCACCGCTGCCCGCAGGGCGCCAAGGCACCCTTTAACGTGAAGAAGTAGCCCGGCTACCTGGCGCCGGCGACAGGCTACTGCTTGTTCATCGGCGCCATTGCGCCGCCACTCGGGCCCATCATGCCCCCACCCTGCATCATCATGCTGCCCCCGCCTGCCGGTGCGCCGGGCACGGCTGCGCCGATGGCCGCGATCGGATAATCGACCTGCACGGTGCCGGCGCTGTCGAATTTCAGCGTCGCCTGCAATGAGTTGCCCTGCTCCAGCGGGTGTTTGAGGTTGAGCAGCATCATGTGAAAACCGCCGGGCTTCAGTGTCACGGTCTCACCCGGCTTGATTTCGAGACCGCCTTCAACCGGCCGCATCACCATGACGCCATTGTCCATCGTCATCGAATGGATTTGGCACTCGGCACTGGCGTCGCTTGACACGCAATTTACCCGGTCCGGCGTCTTTCCGTTATTTGTGACTGTCATATAAGCGGCGGCAGAGGCGGCGCCCTTGGGGGTTGCTCGCGCCCATGGCTGGCTGATGTGGATGGAGCCAACGTCATAATCGGCGGCACGGGCGGCAGACGCTGAGATTTGCGCCAATCCAAGCGTCAAAATCGCTGCGGCACTGCATTGGCTCATTCTTCCAGCGATATTTGTCATAAATTGCTCCGTTCGGCGCATCGACATTGTTATTATGACTAGTAGAGATTCTAGGCCAGTCACGGCTGCTTGAAATGGATGCAGCCATGCACAATGTCGCAGGAAATCGGCTTGCAAATCCGCTATATCTCAAACGAACCACAAGGTGAGCCCAACTTGGCGGATAGCCGGTCAGATTTAAGCGCGCCGCAAGGAACAGGTCAGATCCTGAAATTCCAGCTGCGCCGTCGCGCACCCGTTCAGCCGCCACCCGCCGCCACGCGTGGTAGCAGCGCCGAACCGCTCGATGATTTGGCCCAATACGAAGAAGAAGACGCCCACATCGATTATCGCCATCGCATGCTGATGAATGTCATCGCCGTTATGATCGTTTCGTCGCTGGTCGGGGTCGGCGTCTGGATCGCCGACACCATCACCGACATGGAGAAGACGCAGGACTGCCTGATGCAAGGCCGGCAGAACTGCGCGCCGATTACGATGCTGGAGAAAAAGTAGCGCGGAATGCACTATTTCAGTTGGTCAGCCACCTTAGCCACACCAGCCATCGCGCAAGCCTCATCGCCGGTCGAAGTTGATCCGCTTACACCGACCGCACCGATTGTCTCATCGCCGACTTTGATCGGTATGCCGCCGCGAAGCGCGATGACGTGCTCCAGCTGCCGCTGTGCAGCCAGTTCCGATCCAGCCGCGGTGCGCTCCGACCACTCCGCTGACGAGCGGCCGAAGGTGCGCGCCGTATAAGCCTTGCGTTGCGCAAGTTCGATGTTGTGGGGCGCCGCCTTGTCGCCCTGAAGGAAAACACGCAACCGCCCGGCCCGATCGACGACCGCTACAGAAACGTCGTTTCCCCCCTTCTCACATTCCGCGATCGCGGCTTCGGCGATTGTCAGCGCCATTTTAAGCGACACGTCGCGCTGCATCAGCACCTGGGGCGCTGCCGATGACGGCGCCAATGTCACGGCGGCGATCATTATTCCCGCAAGCCGAGGCAGGTGGTGCATGGCGTCCTCCCGGTCCGCCCTTGTCCCTTAGCGAACCGGCGGTTCCTCGGGATGTTGACGTCTTTTGAGGCATCGAACAAGCCGTAGACCGGCTCCCGGCGGGACCTAATCCCATAACCGGCACAAAGGCTTAGAAGCCGCTTCACGACGCCGGATAACCCGCTCTGCTTTGGGCCTCCGCCGTTGAACTTGCTCCCGTCCTTCGCTATACGGGGCGTTCGACCTGAGGGGCCCGGGACGGACGGATCGGGCTGTTCGCTGCGCCGTTTTTACGGCGCGAATTCATGCCGTTACATAAAGAGCGTGCCTGATGTCCACGACGTTTGATAAAGTGGCTGAAATCATTGCGGAAACTTGCGACATTCCGCGTGAAAACATTAAGCCCGAAAGCCATGCGATCAACGATCTCGAGATCGACAGTCTCGATTTCCTCGACATCGCGTTCGCTATCGACAAAGCCTTCGGCATCAAGCTCCCGCTGGAGCAGTGGACCCAGGAAGTCAACGACGGCAAGGCGACGACGGATCAGTACTTCGTGTTGAAGAATCTGAGCGACCGCATCGACGAGCTGATCGCCGCCAAAGGCGCCTGAGGGCGCCCCACATGCGTCTTGAATATTTTCAGATGCTCGACCGTATCGTCGACGTCGACGTCGGCGCGCGTCTGATCCGCACCGCGTGTACCATTCCGAAGGCGAATGAGAGCCCGGTGTTTGAAGGTCATTTCCCGGGATATCCGCTTGATGCCGGGCGTGCTGCTGATCGAGTGCATGGCGCAGACCACGGGCTGGCTCGCCAGCGCACTGGTGAATTTCGACCAGATGCCGATCCTCGCCGGCGTGAAGGAAGGAAAGATGCGTAGCGCGGTCTTCCCCGGCGATGCCCTTGAATTCGAAGGCAAGGTCATCCACGAGGGGTCTGGCTTCACCGTGGGTGAGATCAAAGGGCTGCGTGACGGCAAGACCGTCTGCAACGCGCAAATCACCTACCGCATGGTCACGTATCCCAATCCGCAATTTCGTCAGGCGATCCGCGATTGGGCCGAGCGTTTGCAGTTCCCGTTCAAGGAGCCGGTTAAGTGAGCGGCAGCCGCGAGGTGTGGATCACCGGCGTCGGGCTGCTCACCTGTCTCGGCGAGGGGCTGGAGACGAATTGGGCAGCGCTTGAGCGCGGCGACCCTCCTCCCTACGACGACAAAATCTTCGCGCCCTACATCGTGCATCCGCTGCCGGCGATGAGCTTCGACAAGCAAATCCCCAAAAAGGCGGATCAGCGGCAGATGGAGCTCTGGCAACGCGCCGGGACCTATGCGGCGGGCCTCGCCCTGACCGACGCCGGGATTGCCGGCAATGCCGAACTGCTCGATCGCACTGACATGATTGTCGCTGCTGGCGGTGGTGAACGCGATATCGCAGCCGACAACGCCATCCTTGCCGGAGTGCGGAAATCGAACAAGCCGGACGCTTTCCTCAACGAGCGACTGATGAGCGATCTGCGCCCTACTCTGTTCCTGGCGCAGCTACCGAACCTGCTCGCCGGCAATATCTCGCTGGTGCATGGCGTCGTCGGCTCTTCCCGGACCTTTATGGGCGAGGAAGCCGCCGGGCTTGATGCCGTTCGGGTCGCGCAGGCGCGCATCGCCGCAGGCCAAAGCGAACTGACGCTGGTCGGCGGCTCATATAACGGCGCCCGATGGGACGTGTTGCTCGCCTTCGAACTCGGTCACGTGCTGTTGCGGGATAAATTTGCACCGGTGTGGGATCGCGGGACCGGAAGGCGGCATCGCGTTCGCGACAATGGGCGCATTCCTGGTGCTCGAAAGCCCGGAGCACGCACAGGCGCGTGGCGCGAAACCTCGCGCGCGGCTTTCGACAGTTTATGCCGATCGCAATACCCGCGGCCCGAGCGATATCCGAGACCGCACTGCGGCGACAGTGGAATGCCATTGCGAATAAGGTCGATCTTGGCCACGCCGGCGTCATCTCCGGCGCTACCGGGATCGAACCCGCCACATCGGCAGAGCGGGCGGCGTTGAAGGATATTGGTCTTCCGGTTCGCAATACCGGTACGTATATCGGGCACGGGGTCGAAACTCAGTTCCCGGCCAATCTGGGGATCGCCTGCGCCGCCATCGAGCACGGCAAGCTGTTTGCGCCGGCCGGCAGCGGTGATATCGGCGGAAGCCCGCAAGGGCTTTCGCAGGTCATGGTCACCAGCGTCGGCAGTTGGCGCGGGGAAGGTATGGCTCTGGTCGAACGCGTCGGTTGAAGGAAAGCAGCATGGCACAAAAGCGTGACAAAGCCGGTCGTCCCATCGTCGCCGTGACTGGAATTGGCGTCGTCTCGTCGCTTGGAGTCGGCAAGACCGACAACTGGGCAAAACTGAGTTCGGGTCAATCGGGCATTCGCTCAATCAGCCGGTTTTCGACCGAGGGCTTGCGCACAACGATCGCGGGCGCGGTCAACGATGTCTACAAAGACTATATGTCGCCTGCGGAGTTCTCCGAACGCATCGCGACGCTCGCCGCCGAAGAAGCGGTGGCGGAGTTCGGTATCGGCAGCAAAGGCCGGTTTCCCGGCCCACTGTTTTTTGCAGCCCCGCCGCTCGAGAACGAATGGCGCTATCGTATCGCCATGGCGAACCAGGCCGGCCTCAAAGACGATGCTGGATACGCGGAATTGACCGGTATCGCGCGCGATCCGCGCTTCAAGGATATCCATCCATCGCTCAAGTGCGGAATTCTTGGCGAGCAGCTTGCTGCGTATTTCGGCACCGAGGGTTCGCCGATATCCCTGAATACCGCCTGCGCGTCAGGCGGCAGCGCAATCCAGCTTGGCGTCGAAGCTGTACGGCGTGGCGAGTGCCAAGCGGCTCTTGCCGTCGCCGCTGACGGTTCGCTGACACCGGAATCGCTGGTGCGTTTCTCATTGCTTTCGGCGCTGTCGACCCAGAACGATCCGCCCGAGCAGGCGTCGAAACCGTTCTCGAAGAACCGCGATGGGTTCGTGCTGGCCGAAGGCGCCGCCGCACTGGTGCTGGAAGATCTCGACCATGCGCAAGCCCGCGGTGCGCGCATTCTCGGCGTTCTCGAAGGATGCGGGGAAAGGTCGGACTCCTTTCATCGCACCCGATCGAGCCCCGACGGTAAACCAGTCATCGCCTGCATGAAGAACGCGCTGGCGGACGCCGGCGTGGGTCCGGAGGATGTCGACTACATCAACGCGCACGGCACTTCGACACCCGAAAACGACAAGATGGAAAGCCTCGGCGTCTCGACCGTGTTCGGCGAGCACATCCGCAATATCCCGATCTCATCGAACAAATCGATGATCGGACACGCGCTGACGGCGGCAGGGGCCGTCGAGGCGGCATTCAGCCTTCTCACGCTCGAGCATCAGCGCATTCCGCCAACGATCAATTACAACGTTCCCGATCCATCGATTACGCTCGACGTGGTGCCGAACAAGGCGCGAGATGCCCGCGTGCGGCGCGCCATTTCCAATTCGTTTGGCTTCGGCGGCCAGAACGTATGTCTGGTCATGACACGGGAGCCAGCGTGACGGACGTCGCAGCCCCGGCCATTGGCAGCGAGAAACGCGCCGCCCCCGGCGGAACGATCCGTGCGCTGACGCTTGTCAGCGACCGCAAGATAGAGCTGCTCGAGATCGCAGCGCCCCCTGCTCCCGCAGCTGGTGAAGTTCAAATTCGCGTCAAGGCAATCGGCCTCAACCATATCGACGTTTGGGGCTGGCGCGGCATGGCTTTCGCCAAACGCAAGCTGCCGCTGATCGTCGGTGTCGAAGCGGCCGGAGAGATCGTATCCGTTGGGGCGGACGTCAACGCTTTCAAGCCGGGCGACCGCGTGGTCGCCTACGGCGCGCTGACCTGTGGCACCTGCAAGGCTTGCCGCGAAGGCCGGGATAATCTGTGTGAGAACGTTAACGGCATCATGGGCTTTCACGTCGACGGCTTTGCCCGCGACCTGATCAACATGCCGGCACGGCTCGTCGTTCCGATACCCGCAGGCGTGAGTTTCCGGGATGCCGCTTGTGCGCCGGTTGCGTTCGGCACCGTCCAGCACATGCTGTTCGACAATGCCAAACTCGAGCCGGGCGAAACGATCCTGGTGCAGGCCGGCGGCTCGGGCATTGGCACTACGGCGATCAAGATGGCTAAAGCTATTGGCGCCACTGTGATCACGACGGTTGGCGACGATGCAAAGGCGGAGAAGGCCAAGGCGCTTGGCGCCGATCACGTCATCAACTATCGGACTGACCGTTTCGAAACCATCGTGCGCAAACTCACCGGCAAGAAAGGCGTCGATGTCGCTTTCGAGCACGTCGGACCAGACACTTTCAACGGCTCGCTGCTTTGTCTCAAACGCGGCGGCCGGCTCGTCACCTGCGGCTCGACCTCCGGCCAATCGATCACCTTCAATCTGTTCCAGCTCTATTTGCAGCAATATCGCATCTTCGGATCGTTCGGCTGCTCGATCCGCAATATCCGGGAGAGCCTCGCCAAGATGGCGGCGGGGCTTAGTCCGGTGGTCGACACCGAGGTGGCGCTTCCCGACTTCGAACGCGGACTGGCTCGCCTCGAGACTCGCCAGGTGTTCGGCAAGATCATCGTCAATTTCTGATGGTTCGGCGGCGCTTCAAGCCCCTGCTCGACGCGGCAGTCGGCGCATTTGCCCTTGGGCTGATCAACACCGTTCGCTGGTTCGATCGCAGGCGCACTGCAAATCTTGTTGCAGCGATTTCCCGGAAGATCGGTCCCTTGTTCAAGGAGCACCAGCTGGGCCGGGAACAATTACGTGCCGCGTTTCCGGAAAAATCCGACGCCGAGATTGAGCTTATTCTTGCAGGGGTCTGGGACAATCTCGGACGCGTCGCCGTCGAGTTCGCTCATCTGGACAAGTTCGGACTTAAGGATTTTGGCCCGCAAAAGCTGGAGTTGCTGGATTATGCGCCAGAATCCAGGCAACGCGTCGAGAGCATCGTGGCGAGCAATAAAGCTACGATCTGCTTCGTCGCCCATCTCGCGAACTGGGAGCTTTCCGGTGTCGCAGCCGGAAGAACCGGTATCAAATCTGCCGTGCTGTTTCGGCGACCCAACATCGGAGCGATCAGTGACACCGTGATCAAGCTGCGCGAGCCGCTGATGGGCGACTTGGTGGCGACGTCGCTTGATGCACCGATAAAGCTTGCTCGCATGCTCCAGGCCGGAACCCATGTCGGCATGCTGGCCGACCAGCACTATGGAAAAGGCGTTGAGGTGACGTTTTTCGGGCGGCGGTGCCTGGCCAATCCGCTGATCGCACTCCTTGCCCGGCAAACAGAAGCGCCGATCTACGGCATCCGCGTCATCCGTCAACCCGACCGCAACAGTTTCCGGCTGGAGATCACCGACGCTATCGAACCGCCGCGGGAAGCCGACGGCCGTATCGCCATTGCCGGCACTATGCAGGTCATCACGTCGATTATCGAAAATTGGGTGCGAGCGCATCCCGAACAGTGGCTGTGGCTGCACAAGCGCTGGCGCTAAAAAACGGGCGGCAAGCGCCGCCCGTTCAAGACAGAAATCCCGTGAAATCCCTTTAGTGCCAGCCCTTCATTGGCAGTTCGATCTTGCTGGTGGCGCGATCCGCCGGCCAAACTGAAACATATTCTTTGCCCTTGAGCTGGATCAGGAAAGTCGATGCCAGACTATTCTGGCCGGTGTCGTCAAATTTGACGCCGTTGTAGCCGATCATCAGTTGATCGGCCTTGAGATCGGTCGCCTTCAATGCCGCCTGGATTTTGTCGGGCTCTGTCGAGCCGGCGCGGTTGATGGCGTCGGCCAGCACGAAGAAGCCCTGCATCCAGCGTGCACTGGTGTCATCGAGATCGCGGCCGAACTTGGCCTTGAACATCTGGTCGATGATGTAGCTGTTGGTGCCGGGCTTGCCGATATCGAAAGCACTTCGGTTGACGGCGCCCTGCGCCAGATCGCCGACATTGGGTATGAAGCTGGGGTCGGAAAATCCGGCGTCGTCACCAATGATGATCGGCGGCAGATATTCGAGGTTCTTCATCGTCTTGAAATAGAGGATGATGTCGGCAGTGTAGCTGACGAAGATCACGGCATCCGGGTTGGTCGATTTGAGCTGAAGCACCTGCGCGGTGACGTCCGAACCGTTGGCGCTATAGGCAATCTGAGCAGCAACGGGGATGTTTGCAGCCTTGGCCGCCTCAAGAATGCTCGCCGACACCGAGGTGCCGTAATCGGTATTCTCGTTGACCACGGCAATACTGTTGATCCTGGTACCAGATTTTTTCAGGTCAGTCAGAAACTCAGCGTAGGCTTTGGCGAAATCGGGCGCGTAAGGTGTCGTCCGAAATGTCCATTTGAACCCGCGGCCGGTAATATTGGCGGCGACCGAGTCAGCGACCAGAAACGGAATACCTTGCCGCTCGGCGACCGCCGTCGCCACCAGCGATACCGAAGAATGATATGAGCCAAGCATGGCGGCGACATGGTCTTGCGTAATCAGGCGCAAGGTCTGTTGCTGGCCGACCTGAGGATTGCCCTGGTGATCGGCCTCATCCAGCTCGATCTTGGCGCCGCCGAGATTTGGCAGACCCGCCGTAGGTCCGAGCGGCAAATTCTTCAGCTCCGGATGCGCCGTATTGACGATATCGGCCGCCATGTTGACGGCGTCCTTGGCCGATTGGCCGGCGCTCGCCGCATTTCCGGTGAGTGGATAGATGACACCGATCTTTACGTTGTCGGCAGCATTCGCCGGAACGGCAATAGCCGTCACGACCGTCACTGCCACTATGCAAAATGTTCTGATCACGAGCCCCTCCCAAAGCAGTCTATGACCGTCTCGGCAGGAGTATATCGGGTTTGGATCAACCGGATAGCTGACGCGAACGCCGGGAGCAGGCGTTCAGGACTCTGTTGGCAAGCCTGCTTCCTTCCAGGCCAGGATACCGCCTGCCAGATGACAGCAATAAGCGTAGCCCTGCTCCTGGGCGGCGAGCGAAGCGGTCACCGAGCGGCGGCCAGAACGGCAGGCGAATACGACTTCACGGCCCTGCGGCTCGGGAATGGCCGCCGGATCGAATTCCGAAAGCGGCACAATGACGGCGTCCGGATAACGCTCGATTGCAGTCTCGTTGAGTTCGCGCACATCGACCAGCAGCATACGGCCGGCTTCCAGCCCTCGCGCCACTTCTTCCGGCGTCAGATCGCGCACGCCGTGTTTCTGATCTGACATCGTCAGTCTCCGTACTATGGAACCTTCCGCGAGTGACAGCTTGCGTCAGCCGCTTCCGGGAATCAAACGGTCAAAATCAAACTGTCACTTGGGTGCCAACCTCGACCACACGGTCTGTCGGTATCTGGAAATAATCGGTCGCGTCATTGGCGGACCGCGCCAGCCAGATGAAGAGCTTATCCTGCCAGCGCGGCATGAAGGAATGCGGCGCCGGGCGCAGCGCACGCCGCGACAGGAAGAACGATGTCGACATGATATCGAACTGCCAACCGAGCTTCCGCGCAATCGCCAACGCACGGGGAATATTCGGCGATTCCATATAGCCAAACCGCAACATCACCCGCAGGAATGTCGAACCAACCGGATCGATGCGAACACGGTCAGCGCCGTGCACCCGAGGCGTATGCATGGTCTCGACACTGATGATGACGTTCTTTTCGTGCAGCACCTTGTAGTGCTTGAGGCTATGCATCAGCGCAGTCGGCGCACTGGCTGGATCGCTGGTGAGGAAGACAGCGGTGCCGGGTACCCGCTGCGGCGGCTTGCGCTCCAGCATTCGCACCAGATCTTCAAGCGGTGTCTCAAGACGCCGGGTCTTCTCGTAGAGAATCCTGGTGCCGCGCCGCCACGTATACATGACCAGCATCACAATGCCGCCAAGGGCGAGCGGCACCCAGCCGCCTTCGACGACTTTCAGCATGTTCGCTGACAGGAAAGTGAGGTCGATGAAGAGGAACGGCAGCATCAGCGCCGCAGCCGCCAGCATCGACCAATGCCATTTCCGCCAGATGACGACAAAAGCCATCATGCAGGTCACGACCATCGTGCCGGTCACCGCGATGCCATACGCCGAAGCGAGAGCACTGGAGGATCGGAACAGCGCAACCAGCAACAGCACCGCCATCAACAGCAGCCCATTCACGCGCGGCATGTAAATCTGGCCGGCCTGATGCGCGGAGGTGTGCCGGATTTCGAGACGCGGCAGCAGCCCGAGCTGGATCGCCTGACTGCTGAGCGAATAGGCGCCGGTGATCACCGCCTGGCTGGCGATCACCGTCGCTACGGTGGCGAGCACCACGGACGGAATAAGCAGCCAATCGGGATACAGCAGGAAGAACGGGTTCTCGATGGCCTTGGGGTTGGCGAGCACCAGCGCGCCCTGCCCCAGATAGTTCAGCGCCAGTGACGGCAATACCAGCGCGATCCATGCGATCTGAATCGGACCGCGGCCAAAATGCCCGAGGTCGGCATAAAGCGCTTCGGCTCCGGTGACGGCAAGGAATACCGCGCCGAGCGTGAACAGGCCGATCATGCCGTGATGAAGCAGGAAGTAGACGCCGTAGAACGGATAGAAGGCCCACAGGATGCCGGGGTCGGCGGCGATCGCCATGATGCCGGGGATCGCAATCGCCACGAACCAGACCACCATGACCGGGCCAAATAAGGCGGCAACCTTGGCCGTGCCGCGCGATTGAAACGCAAACAGCACCAGCAGGATCACGATCGTCAACGGCACGACGTAGTCGTGAAATCGTGGGGTCGCGACATCAAGACCTTCGACCGCCGAGAGTACCGACAGTGCCGGCGTAATAACCGCGTCGCCGTAGAACAGGGCTGCGCTGATAATGCCGAGTAGCGCAATAACACCGGCAGCCTTGGTGTGCCGGCCGACCGCACGAGAGGCCAGCGCCATCAGGGTGAGTGTTCCGCCTTCGCCGTTGTTATCGGCGCGAAGCAATATGACGACGTATTTCAGCGTGACGATAATGAACAGTGCCCACAGGATCAGCGACACGACGCCGAGGACGTCGGCACGGATTAGCGTCTCTTCGCCATGTTTGAGGGCTTCATAGTGATGCGGGCCGGCTGAGGCGATGATGGCCTCGCGAAACGCGTACAGCGGGCTGGTTCCGATATCGCCATAGACGACACCGATACTGCCGAGTGCAAGGCCAGAACAGCCCGGTGCCGGTCCGCGCGTGGGCGCTGCCATCCGCCGGCGTATCCCCTGCAATCGGGGCAGTCACGCTGTCTGCCATAAAAAGTGAAACAGGCTCTCGCCCTGCTCCTGATGCTGCCCCGAGAGCGGATGCAGGGCGCGCCTATACACCCTCCACGCCCTGGAGTCATGCGCGACCGCGCGTCATTTTCCGGCGTATTTTCAGTCACAAAACTGCGGTCGTGGCTGGAACCAGCCGCTGGCGAATTTTGCATCGCCGAGAAACGGATCATGCCGGAAGAGCAGCCCCATCCCCCAGACGGCCAAAGCCAGCCGCCGGGGAACGCGACAGGCAAAACGGGCCGACAACTGAGGGCGCAAATAAAAACCCCGGCGCTAATAGCACCGGGGCAAGTTAGTTCTGACAGAGCTAAAGGCGGTCAAAAAACCACCGTCGCCCGGTACTCTGGTAATTGAGCGGGGAATAAACTTCTATCGGGGGAAACCTGACAAGCCGCCAAAGCCCGAGATGGGAATGACGGCCGACGGACCGCTCAGGGCTGCAGATCGGGCGGAACCGGGGGCGCCTCGTGCATCAGCGTTACGGTCACACGGCGGTTGGCGGCCACATAGGGGTCGTCCGGAAATAATGGGTCGGTATCCGCTTTGCCTCCGACCTCATAGAAATTTGCCGAGGGTATCCCCTCCTCTTCGAGGATTTGCCGCACTGAATTGGCCCGGTCCGCTGACAGATTCCAGGGGCCGTATCCGGGCTGCGGGGCCTCGCGGGTCGCGGCGGTGTGTCCGGTGACGGAAACGCGGTACGGCTGGGCCTTCAGCGGCACCGCCAGCTTCTGGATGATCACCCGGGTCCGGTCATAGGGATCCTTGGAGCCTTGCGGAAACATCGAGCGGCCGTCCTGGTCGACGATCTCGATATTGAGCCCCTCTTTGGTCTCCTCGACCATGATGTGCTTGGACGCTTCGGTCAGTTCAGGCATGTCTTGCAGCGCCTGCCGAAGTGAAGCTGCCGCAAGCGCAAAGGCCTGATCGTTTTTGAAATTCGAGCCGATCTGGCGATCGTGATCGTTTTGGTCGGGCGTCGGCGTAGCTGACGAGTCTTCCGGCCGAATGTGCGCCGTGTTCTTGAGCTTGGGCCGTGTCGGCAGGCCGTCGACCTCGACAATGCCGGAATAGCGTACGTTGTTTTGCGTGCCAAACGCGTCGCGCATCGAGCCGGCCACGATTTGCAATTTCTGCTGGTCCTGACTCGAGAAAGCGACCAGCATCACGAAGAAGCTGACGAGCAAGCCCATGAGGTCGGCGAAGGTCACGAACCAGCCGTGGCCGCCGCCGTGAGCTTCCTTCTTCCGTGCCATGGTTTTAGCGGCCCTGCCCGATCATCAGGCGGCAGCAGCGAGTTCGCCCTCGCCCGAAGCTTCGTGCCGATGCTTCTCCGGCAGGTAGGCCAGCAACATCTCGCGTACCAGAGCGGGACTTTTGGAATCGCGCATCATCAGCACGCCGTCGATGATCAAAGTGCGGTTGATCTCTTCATCAGCCACCTTGCCGTGCAACTTGTCGGCGATCGGCAAACAAACGATGTTCGCCACCACCGCGCCGTAGAGCGTCGCCAACAGAGCTGTCGCCATGAACGGGCCGAGCTTCGACGGATCGGTCATGTTTGCGAACATCTGCACCATTCCGAGCAGAGTGCCGATCATGCCGAAGGCAGGCGCGCAGTCGCCGATCGCGCGGTAAATCTTCTGACCTTCGTCGAGAAGCGTGAGGAAGTTATCACGGTCGCGCTCAAGGTTATCGCGGATGAAGTCGGCGTCGTAGCCGTCGGCGACGAACCTGATGCCTTTGGCGAGAAACGTGTCTTCGATCTCGACTTTTTCCAATCCGATCGGGCCCTGCTTGCGCGCGATCTCGGCCAGCTGAGCAATCTCATCGACCAGTTCGCGCTGCGTAATGCGACGCAGGGTGAAGGCGTATTTCATGCCCACCGGCAAGCCGTGCATGATGGTGGCGAGGGGGAAGCGGATCAATGTTGCGGCAAACGAACCACCGAAAATGACGATGATGGCGTGGTCGCTGTAGAACATGCCAAAGCCGCCACCCATCAGCATGATGGTGCACAGCACGCCCGCGGCGCCGAGCAGGCCTAGGCCTGTTGCAATGTCCATAACTACTCCAGCCAAGCGAACGCCGGCCCTTAACGGCCGGTTATTACCGTACCTTTGCTGCGCTTAAGGGAGGGTTACTTGGGGGAACTTTTGGCCGTCACAGTGCGCTTTCCGGGCAAAAAAATGCCCGGCCACGGTGTGCCAAAGAGCCCGGTGACCGCCGCGGAAAAAACCCGCACAATGGCTCAACCCAAAAGGCATAAATGCCTTCGTTTTTCCCCAGGGAGACCTTCATGCGCGAGATCGGCCACTTCATCGGCGGCAAAGAGGTGAAGGGGGAGTCGGGACGGTCCGGCGACGTGTTCAATCCCAATACCGGGGAAGTCCAGGCCAAGGTCGCGCTGGCCAGCAAATCGGAGGTCGAAAAGGCGATCGCCAATGCCCAGGCCGCTTTCCCGGGTTGGGCCGCGACCAATCCGCAGCGCCGCGCCCGCGTCATGTTCAAGTTCCTTGAACTGATCCAGGACGAATATGACGACCTGGCGCGTCTGCTTTCATCCGAGCACGGCAAGACATTCGCCGACGCTAAAGGTGACATTCAGCGCGGGCTCGAAGTGGTCGAATTTGCCTGTGGCATCCCGCATCTGATGAAGGGCGAATACACCGACGCCGCCGGGCCAGGCATTGACCTCTATTCGCTGCGTCAGCCACTCGGCGTCACAGTCGGCATCACACCATTCAATTTCCCAGCCATGATCCCGCTCTGGAAATGCGCACCAGCCATCGCCTGCGGCAACGCCTTCATTCTCAAGCCGTCCGAACGCGACCCATCGGTGCCGATGCGCATTGCCGAGCTTTTCCTGAAAGCGGGGCTTCCGGCTGGCATCCTCAATGTCGTCAACGGCGACAAGGAGGCCGTGGACACGCTGCTGACAGACGCGCGCGTCAAAGCCATCGGCTTTGTCGGCTCATCGTCAATTGCCGAATACATTTATTCGACCGGCACTGCGCACGGCAAACGCGTGCAATGCTTCGGCGGCGCCAAGAACCACATGATCGTGATGCCCGATGCCGACATGGACCAGGCGGTCGATGCGCTGATCGGTGCAGGATACGGCTCAGCCGGCGAGCGCTGCATGGCTGTTTCGGTCGCCGTTCCGGTCGGCAAGAAGACTGCCGACATTCTGGTTGAAAAGCTGATTCCGCGCGTCGAGGGCCTCAAGATCGGCCCGTCATCCGATCCGCAAGCCGATTATGGTCCGATGGTCACGCGGCAACTTCTCGACAAAGTGCGTGGCTATGTCGATCAAGGCGTCAAGGAAGGTGCCAAGCTCGTGGTCGATGGCCGCAACTTCAAGCTCCAGGGCTACGAGAACGGTAACTTTATCGGCGGCTGTCTGTTCGACGACGTCAAGCCGGATATGACCATCTACAAGGAAGAGATTTTCGGCCCGGTGCTGTCGGTGGTGCGCGCCAAGGACTACGAAGAAGCAGTTCGGCTCCCGTCAGAGCATGACTACGGCAACGGTGTCGCGATCTTCACGCGCGACGGCGATACCGCGCGCGATTTCACCAGCCGCGTGCAGGTCGGCATGGTCGGCGTGAATTTCGCAATCCCGGTACCGCTTTCCTATTACACGTTCGGCGGCTGGAAGCGTTCCGGCTTCGGCGATCTCAATCAGCACGGCCCGGATTCAATCCGGTTCTACACCAAGACCAAAACGGTGACGGCGCGCTGGCCGTCCGGCACCAAGGAAGGCGCCGAGTTCGTCATTCCGACGATGCGGTGAGATATTTCCAGCTTTGTCGCGGACGGCGATTTAATGCCAGGCATCGGCCGGCATGGCTTCGATAACGCCTGCTCCGCCGAATTCGCGCATGAAGATTTCAGGTTGCCGATTGAGCTCGGCGGCACTGCGTTGCTCGATAGGCTTTTGTTGCGCAGAGAGGTAGGCGCCAAGATACCGGCCGCGCGCCACCAGCCAGCTTCCAAATTGCCGGCGTTTGAAATCGTACTGATGCAGCGCGTCAGTCAGGTCTTCACCGGCATCAAGCAACACATCGGCGAGACATTGCGCGTCGAGCGCCGCTTTGGTCACACCGGTGCCGACGTGGGGACGCGCAACGAAAGCCGCGTCACCAAGCAGGACAATTCTGCCGAAAACGAGCTGTGGCGTCTCAAGATCATATATCGCCTGAAGCAGAGGCTGCGGCGTCTTGTCGACCAGGGCGGCGACCTGGGGCGCCAACACGGCGTTGGCATGCGCGCGCAAATCCTCAATCAGCTTTTCGCGGATCAGCGGAGGCGGTATCGCTTCTCCGTGGCAATGTCCCGTCTCATCGGTACAGAGATTTCGCAACCCGACCTCGCGATCGACAGGACAGAACCAGCTGAACTGGCTTCTGCGTGACTCCTGATCGTTCAAAGGCGGCATCGGAACGATGATGGCCAGCTCGCCTTCTGGAAAGCAGAAATTCATGTGATGAAAGATGAGCTCGTGATAGGCGGCGGGCAGTTGGCTTTCAGTCACCGCGCCGCGCCAGGCCACATAACCGGCATAGCGCGGCGCGAGATCGGCAAGAGCTGACGGCGAACCGTTGAATTCATGCCGTCAGCCGCAACCAAAAGCTCAGCTTCATCACGTGAGCCGTCGGTGAACAACGCTACGGCCTTATTTCCATTCTGCTCGACGGACAGAAGTTGCATTCCGAAGCGATAGCAGGTCGCAGGAAGCGCATCCTTGAGGCTTCGATAAAGACGATCCCAGGCTGTCGTCACTGTCTGGATGGGAAGCTCGCAGGCAATCGTGCCATCCACGTTGAGGCAGGTGCGCGACCGCACATCGACGCCCATCGAGTCCCCGGCCGGGATGCCGGCGCGGCGCAATACTGTGAAGAGTTCATCTCGCGTCCCGAGACCTACGCCTCGCCCCGCAAGATCGCCGCGCGTGCGCTCGTAGACAGTGACATCCCAACCGATCGTCCGCAGGAGATTGGCGGCAAATAATCCCCCCAGGGACCCGCCGATGATTAATGCACGCTGCCTGCTCATCAGGAACGCACCGAACGCTTCAACCGCGTGAACGATAGCGTTCGCGCCCATAAGGGACAAATCCGAGAATCCCGGCCTTGCGCCGCGCCGCCAATTCGCCTTTGTTTCCAGCTTAGTCGGGCTCGGGGACCGTTCGCTCAAATGCCGATTTTCGTAACGGGCAAGAAAAACGTGTTGCACGGCATCGCCGGCGCGGCGGCCGTCACGCTTGCCGTTATGGCGCTGGCCGGCTGCGCGTCCGAACCCAAGCCGGAGCCGCCGGTTGCCGCGGCGCCGGCGCCTGCCCCGCCTCCACCCTCTCCGCCGCCGACCGACATGGCCGGGCGCTGGCACTTCACTGCCGCTGCAGGCGGCGGCTGCTTCATGACGCTCGGCGGCGCGCCGGGCGCCTCGCAGGGCACCATTGCGCCCGAAGGCGGCTGCCCCGGCAGCTTCTTCACCAGCCGCAAGTGGACCTTCGAGCATGACAATCTGATCGTGCGCGACCACAAGGGACAGCCGCTGGCGCAGCTTTCATTCACCGGCGGTCATTTTGAAGGTCAGGACAACAGCGGCGGCACCGTCACGCTGTCGCATTAGCAACAAGCCGATTTGGAAAATCAAATGGCCGAATATCAGCTCTATTGCTTTGCTCAATCGGGCAATGCCTACCGCGCCGCCCTCATGCTCAATCTGATCGGCGCCGACTGGCAGCCGATCTATGTCGATTTCTTCAAGGGCGGCGAAACACGCACGCCGAAGTATCGCACCGAAGTCAACGAAATGGGCGAAGTGCCGGTGCTGGCGCATGGCGGCAAAAAACTCAGCCAGTCCGGCGTGATCCTGAATTATCTCGCCGAGCGCTCCGGCAAATTCAAGCCGGACGATACCGAAGACGCGCGGCTCGAAGCGCTGCGCTGGATCATCTTCGACAATCAGAAGGTCAACGGCTTCCTCGGGCCGTATCGCTTCCTGAAAAATTTCGCGCGGCCGGCCGGCGATCCGGCGGTGATGGCGTTTCTAAAGGCCCGCATCGACGGCAGCCTTGCGGTCCTCGACAAGCGGCTGGCGAAAGCGCCGTTCATGCTCGGCGATCGGCCGACGATCGCCGACGTTTCCTATTGCGCGTATCTTTATTATCCGGCGGAAGAGTTCGGCTTCGACATCGCTGCCGAGCACAAGAACATCGGCGCCTGGCTCGGCCGCATGAAGGCGCTGCCCAACTGGGCGCACCCCTACGACCTGATGCCCGGCTATCCGCCTAATCTCTGATCAGTTGCACTAAAGCGGAATATCGATCGCCTTTGCTGCCGGCTTCACGAAAGGCGTGACCGGCGCGGGGATCGGAGCCGGACTCGCAACAGGCGCTGCGACTGCCGGTGCTGGCGGAACCGGCGCCGCCGGCGGACTAACAACCGGCGCGGCGGGTGCAGCTACCGGCGGAGGAGCGGCGACCGACGCAGTTGCTGCCGGAGCAGGAGCGGCTGGTGCGGGAGCGGCTGGCACAGGACTCGCGGCCGGTGGCGGTGGAGACGCGACCGACGCTGACGGCGCAGCTACTGAACTCGCAGGTGCATGCGCCGCGCTCGATGTCGCAGGCGCAGACGAAGCTGTCGATTTCGAACTGAACCAGCGACACGCAACCACGATGACCATGACTGCGGCTTGTCAGGCGCAGGAGCTTGAGGCGCAGCGGAAGCGCTGACGTCCGGTTTCGGCGGCCGGTGCGGAAGTGCGGGTTTCGCCGGGGCGGCGCTTGCCGCATCGGCTCTTGGTCGCGCGCGCTCCCATCGACCTTCGCTTCAGATGGCAATTTTTGTTGCGGTTGCTGCGCCGCCTGCGACGGCTGGGCCGGCTCCGATGTCTGATCGGCTTGCGGCGTCTGCGCAGGCTGCGGCTCCGGCTCGTTCACATATTTCAGCCAGCGACGCATGGGCGCTGGCGAGCAGCTTGCCGCCGTCGGCTTTCTGCTCCTTCATGCTCTTGAGCCAGCCGTCCGTGACCGGCTCGACCGCCTTGCGCCAATGCGCGACGGCTTCCGGCTGCAGCGTCGTGATCGGATCGCCGCGTTGCGCCACCACGTCGGCGAGCCGCCGCGGCTTGCAGGTCCCACATCGTGCCCGCCATGCCCGCAGCCGGCAGGCCCGAATTGGCATCGATCATGGCTTTGAGGTCGCTGCGGCAGCCGGTCGTAGGCAGCCTTGTTCATCACCAGCGCGAATGTCGTCGAGCTCGGCGACACATCGGCAAATTCGGTATGGGTCTTGAGCAAATCGTTGAGCTTCAGCGCCGGCATCATGTCCCAGGGATCGATGCAGCCGTCGATCACATGCTGGGTGATCGCCAGCGGAAGCTGCGCGCTCGGCATCGGCACAGCGACAGCGCCGAGCGCGCGAACCGCATCGCCGGCAAAGCGGGTCTGCACGTGCAGCCGCAGATCCTTCATGTCTTCGACGGTGCGGACCGGCCGGTTTGCATGCAGCACGCCGCGATCGGAGCATGAGAAACAAATCGGATGCACTTCGCGGAATTCGTCCATCAGGTTGGCGCGACCGAAATCGTCGATCGCCTTGGAACTGACCAGCGCGCGCCGCGACGGCACGAACGGCAGCTCCCACGCTTCGATCTTCGGGAACCGTCCAGGCGTGAGGCTCGGCATCGCCCAGACGATATCGGCGACACCATCGCGCGCCTGATCGAACAGCGCGGCGGGCGCGCCGCCAAGCTGCATCGACGGGAAGAGATCGATCCGGATGCGGCCGCCGGATTGCGCCTGAACCTGCCGCGACCACGGCGCGAGGAACTTGTCATGCGCGCCCGATACCGACGAGAACGAATGATGCAATTTGAGCACGACTTGCGGCGCATCTGCCCGGGCAAAACGCAAGACTGCGGGAGAAGCGACCGCCGCCAACGTCGAAACAACAAATGTGCGGCGGGCAACACGCATGCTTGCTCGGTCTTTCGCAGCCCTTCAGCAGCAACAACGATGCGGCTCAATTGAGGCGCGATGGCCGATCTTCGTTCCCTGGCGGATGAGCAACCCCGGCGGCCGGCGCTGAATGCGCACGCAGCAGCGGATTCCGTCTTGGCTTCGCGAGAGTTCTGCTCGTAGCGGCGATAGGACAGATAGCCCAGCGGCAGGCTGGCAAGATAAGCCAGTGTCGCCGCGGTCAGCAGCACCCACGGATAGGCGATCAACAGCGCAACCGTGAGGATCACGACGAGAATGACCGGGCCGACCATTTCGGTCGGCACCCGGGTGCCAACACGCTTGCCGGAAAACACTGGAAGCCGCGACACCATCAAGAGCGCGATCGCCAGCGTGTAAAACAGCATCACCCAGGTCAGGAACTCTGAACGCGGCAGGCCGAGGAATGCCGCATAGATCGGCAACAGCACGGTGATCGCGCCGGCCGGCGCCGGCATGCCGACAAAGAAATTCGCGGTCCAGGCCGGGCGATCCGGGTCGTCGATCATCACATTGAACCGGGCGAGCCGCAGCCCGGTGCAAATCGCGAACACCATCGCGGCAATCCAGCCGGCCGACTTCAGCTCGTGCAGGCCCCAGAAATACAGGATGAGCGCCGGCGCGACGCCGAAATTGACGAAGTCGGAAAGACTGTCGAGTTCAGCGCCGAAGCGTGAAGTGCCTTTGAGCAGCCGCGCCAGGCGTCCGTCGATGCCGTCGAGGATGGCAGCGAACACGACGGCAGCGAGCGCCAGCACGTAGCGGTCCTCGAACGCCATGCGGATCGCAGTGAGGCCGGCGCAAAGGGCAAGCAGCGTTATGACGTTCGGCACCAGCGTCCGCATCGGAATGCGGCGCAGGCGCTGCTGCTGCAGGCGCGACAGCCGGGGACGGCGAAATGCGGGTGAACGGGGTTGCATAAGGGGGAGTATAGCCGTTCCGGCTCTTACCCGCCACGCGATGTAAGACCGCAGTTAACCCGTTATCAGGCCACGCGAAATGTCCGCCCCGTATCGAATGCCTTGAGGTCGGCGATCACCGTTTCGCCAGCGATGGCGGTCTGCCCTTCGCCGGCAAGCGGCTTGGTGCCTTCAGGCAAATAGACGTCCACCCGGGAGCCAAAGCGGATCATGCCGATACGTTGACCGGCCACCACCTGCTCCCCTTCCCGCGTGAACGGCACGATACGACGCGCCACCAGACCCGCGATCTGGATGACGCCGATGCGCGCACCCGCGGTTGAGATCAGAAATGCATTGCGTTCGTTATCTTCGCTCGCCTTGTCGAGATCGGCGCTGAGAAACTTTCCGGCGCGGTAGACGACACGCTCGACGCGCCCCGACACCGGGCTGCGATTCACATGGCAATCGAACACACTCATGAAGATCGAAATGCGCGGTAGCGGCCGTTCGCCAAGGCCAAGTTCGGCTGGAGGCACCGCATTGGCGATCTGGCTAACGCGGCCGTCGGCAGGCGACGACGACAATTCCGTCGCGCACCGGCGTGACACGCGGTGGATCGCGGAAGAAGTATGCGCACCACAGCGTGGCAACCGTGCCGATCCAGCCGAGCGGCGACCAGATCCAGAACAGGATCAGGCTCGCCAGCGCAAAGCCGCCGATGAACGGATAGCCAAGCGGATGGACCGGCGAGAGTTGCGAGCGAATGGAATTAATGACGGACATTGTTATTCAGCCGCATCAGCCGTGGAGAGGGTTTCATTCGACGTCTCTGCATCTTCGGCAATTGTGGAGGATTGCGGTTTGGCGCCGCAGCGCCATCCTCCTCTCCGACCCCGGCCAGAATTTCGCGCGCCATCTGCGCCTCGCGCTGACGATTCCACATACTGGCATAAAGTCCGCCGCGCCCGAGCAATTGGACATGCGTACCGCGCTCGACGATCACGCCATCATCGAGCACCAATATCTCGTCAGCGCCAACGATCGTCGAAAGCCGGTGCGCGATGACCAGCGTGGTGCGATTGCGCGAGACCCGATCGAGTTCGTCCTGGATATCCCGCTCGGTGTGGCTGTCGAGCGCCGAAGTCGCCTCGTCGAGCACCAGGATCGGCGGGCCTTTGAGGATGGTGCGCGCAATGGCGATGCGCTGTTTTTCGCCGCCGGACAATTTCAGACCGCGCTCGCCCACTTCGGTCTGATAGCCTTTCGGCGAACGGCTGATGAAGCCGTCGATCTGCGCCTGCCGCGCCGCCTCTTCGACTTCGGCGTCGCTCGCATCCCACCGTCCGTAACGGATGTTGTAGCGGATCGTATCGTTGAACAGCACCGTATCCTGCGGAACCATGCCGATTGACGCGCGCAGCGATGTTTGCGTGACATCGCGAATATCCTGACCGTCGATCAGAATGCGGCCGCCGGTCACATCGTAGAACCGGAACAGCAGCCTCGAGATCGTCGATTTGCCCGCACCGGACGGGCCGACAATCGCCACCGTGTGACCGGCGGCGACGTCGAAGCTCAGACTTTTGAGGATTGGCCGCGCCGGCTCGTAGGAGAACGTCACGTTCTCGAAGCGGATCGTGCCCGCCGTAACGTGGAGCGGCTTGGCGTCGGCTTTGTCCTCGATTTCCGGTTTACGGTCCAGCATCGTGAACATGATTTCGATATCGATCACCGCCTGTTTGATCTCGCGATAGACCATGCCCATGAAATTCAGCGGCTGGTAAAGCTGGATCATCATGGCGTTGATCATGACGAAATCGCCGACCGTATTGGTGCCGTGCTGGATGCCGTAGACGCAAAGGATCATCGTCGCGGCAAGACCCAGCGTAAAGATGAAGGCCTGCCCGAAGTTGAGCACCGTCATCGAAACGTAGGCACGGACGCTTGCTTCCTCGTATCGCTCCATCGAACGATCGTAGCGCTCGGCCTCGCGCTCTTCGGCCGAGAAATATTTGACGGTTTCGTAGTTGAGCAGCGAGTCGATCGCCTTGGCATTGGCGTCGGTGTCGCTCGTGTTCATCTCGCGGCGGATATTGATGCGCCATTCCGTCGCGCGATAGGTGAACCACATATACAGCGCGACGGTGACTCCGATCACCGCGACATAACGCCAGTCGAAGTGAAACAGCAGCACCGCGACGATCAGCACCAGTTCGACAATGGTCGGCGCCAGTTGCAACAGCACCATGCGCACGATTGTCTCGATGGCATTGCGACCGCGCTCAAGAATGCGCGTCAGACCGCCGGTCTTGCGCTCGAGGTGAAAGCGCAGCGACAGCATGTGCATGTGGTCGAAGGTCATGATCGCGAGCCGCCGCACCGCGTGCATCGCCACCTTGGCAAAAATGCCGTCGCGCACCTGCGTCAGCGCCCGCCATCAGGATGCGCATGCCGCCGTAGGCAAGCGTCATCATCACCGGCGTGGCCAGCGCCCAGACGAAAATGTCATCGGGCCCGAGCGGCGCCGTGCCATGGCCGGCCAGTGCATCGGTCGCCCATTTGAACGTGAACGGCACCGCCATCGTCGCGAGCTTGGCGATGAACAGCAGCACCGTCGCAAGGATCACCCGGTTGCGCAGATCGGCCCGGTCGGCCGGCCAGATAAACGGCCACAGATGCGCAATGGTCCGCAGCATGGCGCCGCCGTCGACATTGACGTCGCGCCTCGACAGGTGCGGAGATCCGTGGAAATCGCTCATAAAGCCCCGGGCCAAATCGGCCACATCGGGCCGCTTACTCACGTCATATAGATAGTTTTGTCGCGATCCGCACCGCATGCGCACCGGCCTAAGTGCTTGCGGCATACGCGAATCAACGCCACATAAGCCCTATGAATGAGAATGACTCTATGAGCAAAATCAATGCGATCTGCGTCTATTGCGGATCAAGCCCGGGGACCGACCCGGCGTTTGTCGAAACGGCACGTGGTTTCGGCAAAATCCTCGCGGAAAAAGGCGTACGGCTGGTCTACGGCGGCGGCTCTGTCGGCCTGATGGGCGCGGTCGCAGAAGCGGTGATGGAGCACGGTGGCCAGGTTATCGGCATCATCCCGGAATTCCTGACCCGGCGAGAGCAGCCGAAGCGGCTCTGTCAGGAGCTGATCATCACGCGCGACATGCACGAGCGGAAGCGCAAGATGTTCGAATACGCCGACGCCTTCGTCGCGCTGCCGGGCGGCATCGGCACGCTGGAAGAAGTGGTCGAGCAACTGACCTGGGCGCAGCTCGGTCAGCATAAGAAACCGATCCTGCTTGCCAATATCAACGGCTACTGGGATCCACTGCTGTCGCTGATTGCGCACATGCGGAAGCAGGAATTCTTGTGGGCAACCCCGCGTGTCGACTGTCACGTCGCCAATCGGGTTGAAGATATCCTGCCGAAGCTCCTGGAAGCATCCCGCGATGTGACCGAAGGCGAAAAGCAAATGGCCGTCCCGACGGCACGGATGTAGCGAGCCTGCCAGGCGCGACAGCAGGCAGACGAATTCTCAGTGCGCCGATTGCTTTTGCCGTTGGGCGGCGAACGCAGCCGTGATGGCATCCTCCAATCGTCGAGCGACCCCCGCACGATAGTGCGTTTGATCCATAAAATTCATCGGATCGCGCGCGACATCGCCATCGACAAGAAAATCGAGAAAGGCGCCGTATCGCTGCGCCAGCGCCGCGAGCGCTCCCTTGCATTGCGCCATCGTCTCGGCCTCGGCGCTCTCCCGCAGGGGCAATGCTCCCGCAAATGCCGGCGGGAAAATCATGACAAGCGCGACTTCGCCGTTCGAATTCGCCAGCATTGCTTCCAGCTGTTTTATTGCCGGGAAGGTTCTTTGCGGCCCGCGCGGCGTGAGTGAGGCCAGTTCGGCCGGGGCCGGCGGCTCCGGCGGGGCAAAGTGCCAGACCCGGCCGAGTTCGTAGTCCCAGTAACCGGCGGGGTCACTCGCGGTGCGACGGCCGGCGGCGAGCATGATGCGGCGCCAGGAGCGGTCGAGCGCTTCGCCGCGCAGCACATGAACCACATAGTCAAGATCGCTCCCGTATAGCCAGAACGGAAACGGTTCAAGAAGCGGCAGGGCAGGATCTTCGGTGCACCAGGCGTCGTCCGTCGTCAGCACGACCGCGCCCTTGCCGCCGTGATGCTGCAGGAACCAACGCAATATTGCCAGTTGTTCGCGCGGGCGACTGCCGGGCACGCTGAGCTGAACAAAATTCCAGCCGGTACCGGCCGATAGGCGCTTGGGATCGAGAAGTTGCCCGCGTGAATCGCCGATCACCACGGCGTTGAAATTCGGATCACGACCACGGCTGACATCAGCCGTGCGCGGGCTCTCATCAACAATTCCAACATTCCATTCCACGCCGAAGCGGCCGCTATCGTACGGATCGGCAATGATGATCAGCATCATGATCGCAACGACGCCGATGCCATGGGTCAGCAAAAACGCGATCACAAATCCGCGCCAACTCCCGGATTCGGCTGCCTCGATAAATCGCCAATGCACGCCGAACATCCTAAAACTGAAAATAGATAAACTGGACCGGCGCGCCCTGCCCGACTTCGAGCAGGCAGCAAACCGCCAGAACGGCAGCACCGATCGCGAGCGCAGGGATTGGCTTCTTCAGCCCGTCAATGATCTCGTGCGCAGATGGAAGAGCCGCCGATGCGAGCGCCGCCACGGCGAGGAGGTTGAACTCCTGAATAGAGCCGCCTGCGCCATTCCATCCGGACAGCGATGCGATGAGCGATGTTGCGACTGAAAAATTCGCCGCACGGAACATCACCCAGCCGATCAGCACGAACAGCATGGTAATCAGCCAGCCGAGAGCCGAGGGCAGCGGCACGCGAAGCTGCTCCCAGCCCCGGCAAAGCACCAGACCAACGCCGTGCCAAAGTCCCCAAATCACAAAGGTCCATCCCGCGCCGTGCCAGAGACCGCACAGGCCCATCGCAGTCAGCGTCGCGAAAACATAACGCGCCGTGCCATGGCGGCTGCCGCCCAGCGGAATGTAGAGATAATCGCGGATGAACTTGGACAGGGAAATGTGCCAGCGTCGCCAGAAGTCGCGGATGTCGGTGGCCAGATAGGGCCGGCGGAAATTCTCCGGCAGGACGAGTCCGAAAACCAGCGCCGAACCAATCGCCATTTCGGTATAGGCCGAAAAATCAAGAAACAGCTGAAGCGAGAAGCCAAGGACGGCGCTCCAGGCCGAGCCGAGATCAAGCGCGTGCATACGGGCGTCGGCGAATAGCGGGTCGACCATGACGCCGAGCCGGTCGGCCAGCAGCACCTTCTTGGCGAATCCCATGGTGAAGATCACCAAGCCGGTTCCGATCCGCCGCCACAGGCTTTCGCGGCGAGGATCAAGCGCGAATTGCGGAACCAATTCGTTGTGCCGCACGATCGGGCCTGCAATCAGATGCGGATAAAGCAGCACGAACAACGCGAACGGGCGAAACGGATAGATCGGGGCCTCACCGCGCATCCGATCGACAAGGTAGGAGATCAGTTGAAAGGAGAAGAAGCTGATACCGATCGGCAATATGACCGAAGGAAGCGGCAACGAGACGCCGAACACGGCGCTCACTGAGCCCAACAAGAAGTCGAGATACTTGAAGACCGCGAGCGAAAGCAGGTTGAGCACGACCCCCGCAACAAGCGCGGCGCGCCGTCCGGTGCGTTCGTGAAGCAGCGCCAACAACCATGTAACGGCGATCTGCGCGACGGGAAGAATGACGAACCGGACATCCCACCAGGCGTAAAAGACCAGCGACGCACCGATCAAAACCCATTGCCGGGCACGCATCGAACCGGCGGCGGCATAATACAGCACTGCCACCAAAGGCAGGAAAACGAGCACGTAGAACTGTGTCTGGAACAACATCGGTGAAAGGCCGCCCGATCACCCTTGTCGTGATCGCCGAAAGCCAGTCAAGAGCGTTATTTCGGATCCCGCAAAAACGTCACCGCTTCGACCCGGTTGCCGTCCCAGTCGCGGACGAAGGCGGCATAATAGTGCGTGGAATATTCAAGCCGCATCCCCGGCGCGCCGTCGGAGTGCGCACCGGCGGCAAGCTCCCGCGGCATGAAACGCATCAACAGCTTTGGTGTCCGGCGCACGCAACGCAATGTGCGCACCGGAATTTTCCGGCAGACGGCTCCAGCTTGGCGCGCTCGTTAAGCCAGAATTCCGGATAGGTCTTGCCGAAGCCGATGGTCGTCTCACGTTCAACGACGCGCGTCATGCCGAGCGGAGCCAGCAGCGTTTCGTAGAAACCGCGCCGAAGCCTTGAGATCGCGAACCGGAATCGAGATGTGATCGATCATCGGCGGCTCCTCTGTTACGCTCAGGCCGGCGCTCCCGACTTCACCAGCTTGTAAACGATAGAATCCATCAGCGCCTGAAATGAGGCATCGATGATGTTCGGCGACACACCGACCGTGGTCCAATGCTCGCCGTTTTCGTCGGCGCTCTCGATCAGCACGCGTGTGACGGCTTCGGTGCCGCCATTGAGGATACGCACGCGGTAATCGGTCAGCTTCAGGCCGGAAATGTATTTCTGGTATTTGCCGAGGTCCTTGCGCAGCGCCACGTCAAGCGCATTGACCGGGCCATTGCCCTCGGCGGCGTTGATCAGCATCTCGTCGCCGATCTTCACTTTCACCACCGCGGTCGTGAGCACCTCGGCGCCGCCGTTCTGGCCGCGCTGCTCGACCTTCACGTCGAAATAGCTGACATCGAAGAACTTCGGCACGGTGCCGAGCATGCGGCGCGCCAGCAGTTCGAACGAAGCATCGGCGGCTTCATAGGCGTAACCGATCGCCTCGCGATCCTTCACTTCGTCGAGCAAACGCACCACGCGCGGATCGTTCTTGTCGACGGCGAGACCGATACGCTCAAGCTCGGCGAGCACGTTCGACTTGCCGGATTGATCGGACACCAGAACCTTGCGCCGGTTGCCGACGCGCTCCGGCGAAACATGCTCGTAGGTCGCCGGCTCCTTGAGGATGGCCGACGCATGGATGCCGGTCTTGGTGGCGAAGGCGCTTGCACCGACATAGGGCGCATGACGGTCCGGCGCGCGGTTGAGCATCTCGTCGAGCGCGTGCGAGACATGCGCGAGAGTGTTGAGCTTGTCGTCCGACACGCCGATGTCGAATTTGCCCGCGTATTCCGGCTTGAGCTTCAGCGTCGGAATGATCGAAACCAGGTTGGCGTTGCCGCAGCGCTCGCCAAGTCCGTTGAGCGTGCCCTGAATCTGCCGCGCACCGGCGCGCACCGCGGCAAAGCTGTTGGCCACCGCCTGCTCGGTATCGTTGTGGGCGTGAATGCCGACATGATCGCCGGGAATGATCTTGCAGACCTCGCCGACAATCTTTTCGACTTCGTGCGGCAGCGTCCCGCCATTGGTGTCGCAAAGCACGACCCAGCGCGCGCCTTCGTCATACGCCGCTTTGGCGCAGGCCAGCGCGTAAGCGGAATTCGCCTTGTAGCCATCGAAGAAATGCTCGCAGTCGAGCATCACTTCGCGGCCTTTGGCTTTGGCGGCGCGGACGCTGTCGCGGATCGAGGCCAGCATTTCCTCTTCCGTCGTCTCCAGCGCGACGCGCACATGGTAATCCCACGACTTCGCGACAAAGCAGATCGCGTCGGCTTCCGCGTCAAGGAGCGCGACCAGTCCCGGATCGTTCGACGCCGAACGGCCCGGCCGCCGCGTCATGCCGAAAGCGGTGAGGCAGCCGCGCATCGGCCGGCGCTCGGCGAAGAAACTGGTGTCGATCGGATTGGCGCCGGGATAACCGGCCTCGACATAATCGATGCCGAGTTCATCGAGCATGCGCGCAATGGCGAGCTTGTCGGCCAGCGTGAAATCGACGCCATTGGTCTGCGCGCCGTCACGCAGCGTGGTATCGAACAAATAAAGCCGCTCGCGAGACATGACGTGTCACCAAAGATAGTAGTTCGAGGCCAGCGCCACCGCGATCAGGACGGCGATCAGCGCAATCACCAGATGGTGAGTGCGGAGGCCAAAAAAAGTGGGGCCGGGTTCGGGCATGGTACGATTCCTCAGCCCCGATAGAGCCGGTAAGCGGTATAGAACGTCACCGCAACGGCGGCCGCCAGCACCCCGTATTTGAGGACCAGGTAGTAGAGCCAATGCCGCGGAAAAGGCGTGTCGGGGCGCTTCATGACGGTTTGTCCTTGGCGCCGAGCGCCTTGGTCATTGTGGTGTTGGCGAGCCACTCGCCGGCGCGAAACACGGTGTTGCGGCTTTTCGCGGTGAAGCCGCGCTTTTCAAAGAAATCACGCGCGGTGTCGCTGGCCTCGACCGTAAGCTCCTTGGTGCCGCG
The DNA here is from genome assembly GCA_963807565.1 of uncultured Alphaproteobacteria bacterium. Taxonomy (GTDB): domain Bacteria; phylum Pseudomonadota; class Alphaproteobacteria; order Rhizobiales; family Xanthobacteraceae; genus BOG-931. The sequence continues at coordinate 345,633 of CAWECH010000030.1, forward strand.
ACCCGCGGCGAGCTTCTCCAGCGCGTCGACCAGCATGCCGCCGGCGCCCTGCCCTGCCGCGGCCGGATGCACATACACCATGTCGATACGCGCATTGTCCGGCGAGCGATGCAAAACCAACCGCCGATCCTTCATGGGTCGCAACTAGCGTCAGGTCGATCGCGAGCTTGGCGCCGAACGCTTCCAGGTCATCGGCGGTTTCCGCCCATGCCTCCTGCTGCGTTTCGCTGTAGTCGTCGCCAGTCAGTTCCTCGATTGCGGCGCGGAATATCTCCGCGAGCAGCGGCACGTCTTCCGGCAGCATCGGGCGCATCGCGAGTGTTTGCGGATGCGCGCTCATCGCGCAATCTCCCAGGTGGTGCCGTCCTTGCTGTCTTTCAGAACGACGCCCATTGCCGCGAGTTCGTCACGGATGCGGTCGGATTCTTTGAAATTTTTGGCCTTACGCGCGGAATTACGATTAGCGATCAACTCCTCGATCTTCGCGGGATCCACGCTTAACGCCTTTTGTGTGCGCGACCTCCACGTTTCGTCGCTCACGCTCAAGAAGCCCAATAGATGAAGCGATCCAACCAAATCCGCGATGTACTCCTCCCCAGCACCATGCACCGCATGATTTCTGAGCTGGTGGAGTTCCGCGAGCGCTTTCGGCGTATTCAGATCATCTTCGAGCGCGTTCAACACCTGATTGTGAAACGTTGCCCGCTCTCACTGCTACCGCCGAAAGCGCGTACCACTCGTCGAGGGTCTTCAGGCTTTCTTCCAGCCCTCGTAATGTCCAATCTATTGGCTGCCGGTAATGCGTACGCAGCATATTGAGACGCACGACCTCGCCCGGCCAATCTCTCAGCAACTCATTGATCGTCACGAAGTTGCCGAGCGACTTCGACATCTTCTCGCCTTCGACCTGCAGAAAGCCGTTGTGCATCCAGTAATTCGCCATCACCGGCGTATGGAAGGCGCATCGCGATTGCGCGATCTCGTCCTCGTGATGTGGGAAGACCAGATCGACACCGCCTCCGTGGATGTCGAACGTCTCGCCAAGATATTTCCATGCCATCGCCGAGCACTCGATGTGCCAGCCGGGACGTCCGGGCGTCTTGACGCCGGCTGGCGACGGCCATGCCGGCTCGCCGGGTTTCGACGGCTTCCACAGCACGAAGTCGCGTGGGTCTTTCTTGTAGGGCGCGACCTCGACCCGAGCGCCGGCGATCATCTCGTCAAGCGGCCGCTTCGAGAGCTGGCCGTAATCCTTCATCGACGGCACGCTGAACAGCACATTGTCTTCGGCGACGTAGGCATTGCCGGATGTGACCAAGCCGATCGATCAGCATCGCGCATCTCGGCGATATGCTCGGTGGCACGCGGCTCGATGCGTCGGATCGAGGCAGCCGAGCGCGCGCGACATCCTCGTGAAATTGCCTGTCGGTCTTTTCCGTGACCTGCCGGATCGCCTCGTTCAGCGGCAGGCCCGGATATTCTTCGGCGGCGCGCGCGTTGATCTTGTCGTCGACGTCGGTGATGTTGCGCACGTAAGTGACGTGCTTGTCGCCATAGAGATGGCGCAGCAGCCGGAACAGCACGTCGAACACGATGACCGGCCGCGCGTTGCCGATATGCGCGAAGTCGTAGACCGTCGGCCCGCACACATACATGCGCACGTTGGCCGGATCGATCGGCTTGAAAACGCGCTTCTCGCGGGAGAGCGTATCGTAGAGTTTCAGGTCCATTCATGCATCGAATCGAATTATACGCCTTCGGGCCTGCTGGCCGGGCGTCTATCGGTCTCACGTATTGAGAAAAAGACGGCGCCAGCCAGCAATGTCGCTAGCTAATAATCTCCCGGCAAATGCCGCAGATGGTGATTGGGCTCGTCATCGGCGCGGACAATGGTCGAGGCCGGGTTTTCCGTCAAGGCCGAACGGAAAGCCTCCTTCTAAGTGACAGTTTTCCGGCGCTTTTTTCCCAAGTTTTGAAAATTCTGCGCCACCGTGCAAAAATTACCGGCAGACCGCGGGGGGCCGTTGTGTTTGGCTGGGGACGGAAAGCCAGGTCGAAGAGCGTGCAAAGCAGCTCGCGCGAATGCTGTCGTTCATAAAGCACGGCATGCAAACCAGAACCTACGACCAGTTCGTTGCGAGCTTCTCCAATCCGGGCGATGAGCCGGACGTTTTGGAGCGCTACGACCGCAAGGTGCGCTTCATCATGCACATGTCCGAATCGTGCTGGTATCAGCGCCGAAATTGCCTTTCCCCATGCGCCAGACGGCATTGGTCAGGTCAGCCTCCAAGGCGGCGGCGACGACTTCGGTGTTTTCATCACGGCTGCCCCGGCTGACGACAGCGCCACGCGTCGAATTGCATCTTGCGTTCGACGAAAAAGCCGGGCGCGACGCGAAAAGCATGGTGCGCATGTTCGAGGCGATGCCGAACTGGACGCGCGCCCGGGAAGCCGAGCGCGAACTCCGCGTTGAATATTGAATAGAACGCAGCCCGCTGGACCAGCCCCCGGCGTGCCGAGTGCCGGATTGTGGCGTGCCCAATGGCCGGCGCTTGAGCTTCAAAGGCCGGCAAAAGCGATTTCTGTTTAACGCATGCTTAACTCGACCGTCGCATCCTCCAGCCCGCGGGACGGGTCGGGGCGCGTTTTAGCGCCGGTTAGGGGATGTCATGCGTTTTGCAATCGCGGCCGCGTGCGTGGCCGCCGTGATGTTCGGCGCCGGCGCGGCCAGCGCGGAAAAGCGCCTCTTCATCATCGCCAACAATCCGGACGGCTACGGCGTCGACCGCTGCCTGGCGACAGGCGCAAGCTGCGGCACCACGGTGGCGAACTCGTATTGCCACACCCACGAATTCGCCCAGGCGACTGCGGTCTCGAAGGTCGACCGCGACGACATCACCGGCGCCATTCCGAGCGAGGGGCCTGACTCCTGCCAGGGCACGACCTGCAGTTACGTCGCGATCGAGTGCACGCGCTGATCGCGCGCGGACTGCGCGGTCGGTTCACTCCGCCTTGATGTTCGCGAACTTGACGACCTTGGCCCACTTATCGGATTCGTTTGCGAGGAACTTGCCAAAGTCGGCAGGCGAACCCGGCAGCACCGCGCTTCCGAGTTCTGTGAGCTTCGCCTTGAACTCCGGATCGGCAAGGCCGGCGTTGATTTCCTTATTGAGCCTGTCGACAACCTCAGGCGGCGTGCTCTTGGGCGCGGCGATCCCGTAATAAACCTCCGCGTCAAAGCCCGGTAAAAATTCGCTGACACTCGGAAGGTCCGGCAACACATCCGAACGCTTTGGCGTTGTCACGCCGAGCGCCACCAGTCTGCCGGAGCGGACATGTTCGAGCGTCGCCGGCATGCTGGCGTACATGAGCTGAATCTGCCCGCCGAGCAGATTCTGCAGCGCGGGCGCGGTGCCGCGAAACGGGATATGCGTCATGTCAATTCCGGCCATCATCTTGAACAGTTCGCCGGACATGTGCTGCGACGAACCGATGCCGGCCGATCCGAAATTGATCTTGCCGGGATTGGCTTTGGCGTAGGCGATGAACTCCGGGATCGTTTTCGCCGGTACCGACGGATTGAGCACCATGACGTTGGGCTCGTAGCTGATACTCGCGACCGGAGCGACGTCGCGAACGAAATCAAAATCCAGGTTGCTGTAGAGCGATGCGTTGACGACGTTTGCCGTGGAGCTCAGCAGCAGCGTGTAGCCGTCGGGCGCGGCGTGCACGACATATTCGGTTCCGGTATTGCCGCCGCCGCCTGGCCGGTTCTCGATGATGAAAGACTGGCCGAGCCGCTGCGACAACCACTGGCCCATGAGACGGGCGATGATGTCGTTGCCGCCGCCTGCGGCATAGAACACGACAAGGTGTACGGGCCGCGACGGAAAGACGTCCGCCCAGGCGGCGCGCGATATCGCGGGCATGGCCACAGCACCGGTTGTCAGATGCAGAAAGCGGCGACGGCAAATCGTCATGATGCACTCCTCGCGTCCCCCTGCATTGCGCAAGGCGGACGGCGACGCAATTAAAGCAAGACCCGAGCCAGTATCGCAATGCCGCTCGCCTGATCCCCGCCACCGCCGGTACGCCCCAAGAATAAAAAAGCCCCGCCGAAGCGGGGCTGAGACAGAGGCTTCGCCGCAGCGAAGCCTCCTTAGCTCTGTTTAGGCGAGCTATTTCGCCGGGACCCAAGCCGTCTTGTCGCTATCGTACTTAAGGCCCTGCGCTGACTTCAGGTCGTCTTTCGTGGCGGCCATCGTCAGGTATTTCTTGCTGTCCTTGGTCGCCCACGTGACTGCGGTAAACGGCACCGCGACATCCTTTTCGCCGGCGCCCAGAAAGCCGCCGACGCCAACGATGAGCGCGCTCACTTGTCCGCTATCGGAAACCAGCACGTCATCGATCTTGCCGATCTTGCTGGCGGACGGATCGTACACATCCTGCTTGTACCAATCCGACACGGTCTTGCTGGATGTAGGAACGCTCGACATCATGCTCGCCGCAAAGGCGGAGGAACTGAGAAGAAGCGCTCCGGCAGTAACTGCATAGACGATTTTCATATTTGATCTCCCGGTGAAAAGTGGGTGAGGTTCATTGGGTGATATAAACCCATATGAAGATGTAATTCGCGAAACACGTCGCTGTTCCGCCGGGTCGTTAAATCAATCAAATACTTCCGTTCGGAAACTTTGTGCGCCTTGAAGGCGTTGCCCAACGCTGCCGGAGTGCCAACCGGCCATAGCAGTGAAGGCGGACGCAGCTAATTTTGCCGGTTTCTGGCTGCGGCAACAACGCATAGGCACGCGTTTCACCTAATCTGCTCTCCGGCAGCTTTTAACGAGGCCTCTACTGTCCCGCACCGCTCGCCACTTCATCACTCAATTCGGCGTATGGACCTCTCATCCAAACGCATTTTTTATCGTTCTAATTTATATCATCTTGTGGCTGATAATCTCGCCGCGCACGCTCGATTGGCAGGGCGTGGCCACGATCGCAACCTGGATCATGACGCTCCTTATCCAGCGAGCGGAGCATCGCGATACTCAAGCGATTCACGCCAAACTCGATGAGCTTTTGAGAGTTCAGGATCACGCCCGAGGTGAGTTCGCATCGCTCGACAAGAAAGAGCCCGAGGAAATTGTTGAGCATCGCAAAATTGAGGCACGCCACGCCGCCGCCAAATGATCAACTCAGATAAAATACGATTGCTGGCTCAAATCGCGAAGCCATCCAATAGCCTGATCAATTCACCAGTTCATGCACGGCGCTGATGATATCCTGCGGACGAAACGGCTTGTGAAAAAACCGGCTGTTCTCCGGGAGAGCGGGCGGCACTGGCCACTGGCCTGAAGTTACGATGATCGCAATCGGCGGCCAGCGGTGACGCACGGCATTCGCCAACCGCACACCGTCCATCGATCCCGGCATCTGAACGTCAGTGATGACGGCGCGAATGTCACTGTGGCGTTCCAGAGCCGCGATTGCTTCATCGGCGTTCGATGCCAGGACCGTATTGAAATTCGCTTCGTCCAGAAACTCTTTTGCGAATAGCTGGATAATAGGCTCGTCGTCGACGATGAGTACGGTGAGTTGTTTTTCCATCCACTGATGTCCCTCACTGCTTTTGTTGTTTTGTCTGGCGGATCTCCGGAGCCAATAACGTCCGAGACTCATTAGGGTGAAGTTCCCAACAGGGGAAAACGTTCCGCCGAATTTATGCGGTGAGCTTCAGCTCATACTACACACGCCACACGTCTTTTAGCTCGCACCGATGGACTGATCGGCCCGGAACAAAATTGAAGCGCACACCGTTGTTCAAAGAGCCGCATGACGGCTGTTTTTTATCGGGAGCATTCTATGAAATTGAAAACTGTATTGACCGCCGCCGCGGTCCTCGTCGCGATCTCGGGTTCTGCTTTCGCGCAGGGCATGAGCGGACAGGGTCCGAACACCGGCACCAACATGTCGAACCCGCCAAAGAATACCAACGCGACCACACCGGGCGGCCAGAGCAGCGAGAAGGATCGCAGCCCGGCTTCTGAAAATTCCGGCGCGAAGCAAGACAAGTAAAGGCGCCGTAGCCTCTACGACGTCATGAGGCTCCGGGTCATTCCGGGGCCTCATTCACCCATTCGTACCGAAAAGACCATGGCCACAAATTCCAATCCCTCTTCAAATCAGCGCCCTGAGGTCGTCACGACCACGGAGGCCCGTGGTGGCGTTACCGGACATAACGTCCGCTATGTGCTGGTCTATGGCCTGGTTGGCGTCGTGGTGGCTTTTGCGGCGGTCTATTTCGTCGTATTCGCTCAGCACGGCTGAAGACCGCCGCAGAGCGGCGGAACAAATTCGACAGTCATGAATTGTCAAAATGGGACGGCACCGGTTCACAGAACCGGCGGATCGCCAAAAAGTGATCGCGCCGTCCAGCGATTTCAAAGTGTTTGATGACGTAGCAATTTGCTTTGCTTTTTCTGATTATCCGGCAAAAGGCCCCGAATTTTCTTCGGGGCTTTTTGCTTGAGCTTTCGCACGACCGCACTGCCGCTCAGAATGCTCGCCAGTGGTCAGGATTATTCCTGTCACTGAGTTCACGATCGCGCGTGACCATGGCCTCATGGCCCGCATCTTTCGCCCAAACGATCGCCTCCATCTGAGTGTCAAAAGTAGCCAGAACCTGGCCCGCGTTATCTTCGACTGAAAAGTCGGTAATTGGATCAAATTCCCGCCCCTTCGGACGAGCCTCAATGTACGCTCTGGGCAGTGCCGCTTCTCTTTCAAGCTCGGCGTTTCGAATATGTTCAGTCGGGGCATCCCCGAGTTGCTTTTGAGCGTGGATCGAGCACAAGTCCATCAATTGCGAAGGCGTCTTTGCCGAAACCAGGTTGCGTGCGAAATCGAACGCCGCGTTGGCGTTCGCTTGTGCCACTTCAATCATTGCAAGCTGATGGTCGCGCATTTCTTCCATTTCCGGCGAGAGGGCTATTTCAATTGAAGAAGACGCTTCTTCCGAGGTCGGATCAACGTAAAGGCCTCCCACATCCTCGCTATGCTCGTCCTGGCTCATGAAAAACTCTCTCTAGTTTTGCGACAAGCGGCAGCAACGATGCTGAAGACTCGCCGATGTTGTGAATACGCTGAAGCTCCAAGATGCGGGCAGCAAGACCGTTGCGGTAAGGCAGCCCACACTGCCGTCAGAGGGGGCGATGCATCCGGCCAAGAAGCCAGCCGACACCTACCGCAACGAGCGCGGTCGTATACGGCTGCGTCTCAATTTTATGTCGAAGCCATTTTTCCAAAGACGCGGCCGAGTCACGGACGGCCCCGGCTGCGTCTGACGCCGAGTCGCGCGCTTGCCCGTACAAGTCCTGGGCAGCTCCAGCAGCCTGACTTGCGACACCTTCGATGCGGGTCGTGTTGTCGCCGGTCGCCCGGCCAAAACCCTCCTCTACTTTTCCGCCGATATTTCTGGCCGTCCCGGCGATCCGATTTTCGTCCATGACTTATCCTTTGGCGCCGAGTGCGAACGATTGTCCGCGAACTACGCATTTGAGTTTTAGTTTTCTGCGAAGAGCTGAAGTGCAACGCTCGCCGCCGCAACAACGTTCCGTTCGGTCAACCGTGGAAGCCCAAGGTCGGTGCAAGCCGACACTCGACGGGAGTTCGCAAACCAGCGGCTGATGCAGGAACCTAATGTTCGACTGCGCACTTGGTGCACATCACGCGCGAATCCGGCGACGAGCTATCAAAAAACCCGACCGCGCCATCTCAATACTGGAGGCCAGCATGGCTAAAGAACCGAAGCAATTGGACGAACTCTTTCACGATACGTTAAAAGACATCTACTTCGCCGAGAAGAAAATCTTGGCTACGCTGCCGAAGATGGCGAAGGCTGCACAATCACCAGATTTGCAGCATGCCTTCGAAAAGCATCGCGGCGAGACCGAGGGCCATGTCACGAGGCTGGAGAAGGTTTTCGCCACGATCG